>JBEYJY010000012.1:0-175710 GCA_040631425.1 Streptomyces sp. NPDC020096 | reverse complement strand
CGCCCGGTTACATTCCGAACCCGGAAGCTAAGCCTTTCAGCGCCGATGGTACTGCAGGGGGGACCCTGTGGGAGAGTAGGACACCGCCGAACAATCTTTGAATAGCCGTTCTCCCGGAACCCTTAACAGGGCCCGGGAGAACGGCTTTTTGCGTTGTCTTCGTCGCGTTCGCGTTCTACACCCGGCTCGGGTTCAGCAAGACCGGCGTGTCGGCGCCGCATCCGCCCGATCCGTCCCTCACCGGGTACGAGATGGAGCTTGCGCGTCCGCGCTGACCGCCTCGCTAACGTCCCTCGGCCAGCCGGGAGGTGGCCGACCGCCAGATGGATTCGGCCTCCTGGCGGGGCCAGCGGTGCCTTGCCTGCTCCTCGGAGCGCAGCACGGCGAGCACCGGGATCCCGGCCGCGGGGCCTTCGGCCATCAGCGCGGGCAGCTCGGGGAGTGGCGCGAGCGTCGCGATGTCGTCGAGGACACAGGTCATTGGTGGGTCGAGCCGACCGGGGGATGACCTTGCGGCCATGCGCCGGCCGTGCTCGACCACGCTTGACACGAGTGCGGTGAGCAGCGGCATCGCACCCGGGTGGGCGCGCGGATCCTCGCGCGGCTCACCCACTACATACAGCGTTCCCCGCTCGTTCACAAACGATTCCAGATCCAGCCCATCGGCCCTCCCCGGATTGCAAGCGTCCCTGATGTGGATGGAGTTGAGGCCGGACAGGGCCTGCTGGATGAGGGCCTGTGCGGTGTCGCGGCGTTCGGGGTGGGCGTGCAGGGTGGCTTCCAGTTCGCCGCTCCAGCCGGTCGCCGCGGCACGCGCGGTGCGCAGGATGCGTACCGGGTCGGCCGCACCGGACCCGGACGCCCAGCGGTGCAGCTGCCGGAACGGCTGGCCGTCGATGGCGGCTGCGTGCAGCCAGCAGCGCAGCAGGGTCGCCGCGGCGTCGTTGGTGGTCACATCGTGGGTACGCAGTGGTGCCAGCAGCGCACGGGCGCGGGAGGCGGCGGTGACGGGGTCCTGGCAGCCGTTGTGCGGGGCCCAGCGCAACCGGCCCGGGGCGTCGACCAGGTGTTCGGGGTCGAAGAGATGGACCGGGCCGAGTTTGGCGCGGGTGCCGACGGTCTGCTGCCAGGTCTGCTCGTCCGGGCAGGTGATCAGCACCGGACCCTCGGCGTCCAGGACGGTGGGCTGGATGATCCGTTTGCCCTTGTCGCTGCCGCGCGGGCTGGCGAACAGCACATGGCTGCCCACGAGTTGACCATCGGGAAGCCGGTCGTGGGACGGCGCTGCGGGGGCTGCCGGTGCCGTCGGTGCCTCAACCGGTACCGACAGCGGCACTTCCGGTGCGCTGCCGGCCCGTTCGGCCCCCCGTGCCCCTTCCGCCAGCCCGGCTTCGCCCGGCACGGCCTCGACGGCGGTCCCGGGCACCGGCTCCCCGCGTTTCTGCCGGGGCAGCGGGGTGGGCCGGGCGGCCGGGTGCCTGGTCTTCGCCTGCCGCGCCGCCGCGCGTACGGCGCGGTAGCGCGTCACCGTACCGATGCCGAACCCGGCCAGTACGAGCAGGACCAGCACTTCGCCGATGAAGACGCCCCAGAAGAGTCCGGGGCGGGGCAGGTCTACGGCCGGGACCTGCTGCCAGGCGGCGGTCAGGTCGGTCGGCTTGCCGATGAGTTCGCGCATGGCCACCGGCGTGCGCGTGAAGTGCAGGTTGTGCGGCCAGTGGCCGTGGGTGACGAGCCCGGCGAGTCCGGTGCCGGTCCACACCAGCACCGTCACGCCCAGCAGGAAGCCGATGACGGCTAGCAGAAGGCCGTCCGGGATGCCGCGTTCGCGGCCCTGTTCCGTCATGCCCTCACCCGTTCATGCCCTCACTCGTCACGCCACCGCGTCGTCGGCGAGTTGTTTCTCCAAGGCCACCTCTGCGTCCGTGCGCTCCATGGTGGCGGAGGCTTCGGTCATCGCCCGGTCGGTGTAGACCAGTGGGCGTTCGGCTTCGGTGATGAGGTGCTTGACGACCTGTACGTTCCCGTTGACGTCCCATACCGCGATGCCGGGCGTCAGAGTCGGAATGATCTCGACGGCCCAGCGTGGCAGGCCCAGGACGCGTCCCGTCGCGCGGGCCTCGTCGGCCTTCTGGGCGTAGACCGTACGCGTGGACGCCATCTTGAGGATCGCCGCGGCCTCCTTGGCCGCCGCACCGTCGACCACATCGGACAGGTGGTGGACGACGGCGACGAACGACAGACCGAGTCGGCGGCCGAATTTCAGCAGCCGCTGGAAGAGTTGGGCGACGAACGGGCTGTTGATGATGTGCCAGGCCTCTTCCACCAGGAAGATGCGCTTGACCCGGTCGGGCCTGATCCAGGTGTGTTCCAGCCAGACGCCGACGATCGCCATCAGGATGGGCATGGCGATCGAGTTGCGGTCGATGTGCGAGAGGTCGAAGACGATCAGCGGGGCGTCGAGGTCGATGCCGGCCGTGGTCGGTCCGTCGAACATGCCGCGCAGGTCGCCGTCGACCAGGCGGTCGAGTACCAGCGCCACGTCCAGGCCCCAGGCCCGTACATCGTCTATGTCGACGTTCATCGACTCCGCCGATACCTCGGCCGGGTGGCGCAGTCGCTCCACGATGTCGGTGAGGATGGGCTGGCGTTCGGTGACGGACTCCACCGCGTGGGCGTGCGCGACCTTGAGCGCGAAGCCGGACCGTTCGTCCAGGCCGCGGCCCATTGCGACCTCGATGATCGTACGCAGCAGCGCCAGCTGGCCCGTTGCGGTGATCGACGGGTCCAGGGGGTTGAGCTTGATGCCGCCGTCCAGGGCGGACATGGGGTCGAGGCGGATGGGGGTTATCCCCAACTGCTGGGCGATGAGGTTCCATTCGCCGACCCCGTCCTCACCCTGCGCGTCCAGGACGACGACCTGGCGGTCGCGGAACCGCAGTTGCCGTAGCACGTAGGTCTTCTCCAGCGCCGACTTGCCGTTGCCGGACTCGCCGAGGACCAGCCAGTGCGGGGCGGGGAGTTGCTGGCCGTAGAGCTGGAACGGGTCGTAGATGTAGCCCTTGCCGGAGTACACCTCGCGGCCGATGATCACGCCGGAGTCGCCGAGGCCGGGAGCCGCGGTCGGCAGGTAGACGGCCTGCGCCTGGCCGGTCGAGGTGCGGACCGGCAGGCGGGTGGTCTCCACCTTGCCGAAGAGGAGACTGGTGAAGGCGTCGGTGAGGGCAGAGATCGGATCCAGCATGGCCATGGCGCGCTCTCCTTACCGACTACCAGCGGGGCGGCTGGTGCTGTGCATGATGGCCATCCCCTCAGCGGCGGATTCCGGTCGCGAACGGCAGTGTGTTGACGAACGCCCGATGGTGCTCGCGGTCGCACCACTCCAGTTTCAGGTAGCTCTTGCCCGCGGAGGCGCGAATGGTGCGTTTGTCACGCGCCAGTGCCTCGGGGGAGCGCGCCGAGACGGTGATGTAGCCGACCAGGTTCACTCCGGCGGCGCCGGAGGCGAGATCCTCGCCGCGCTGGTCGACGCGGGTGTGGTGGGCGACGTCGCGCGGGTCGATGACCCGGTTCATCTTGGCGGCGCGGCTGGCCTCGGCGTCGTCGTTGGTCTTCTCGGTCAGCATCCGCTCGATCGCCACATCGGTCGGCTCCAGGTCCATGGTCACCGCGACCGTACGGATCACGTCCGGGGTGTGGACGAGCAGCGGGGCGAGGAAGTTGACGCCGACCGGGGTCAGCGGCCACTCCTTGACCCAGGCGGTGGCATGGCACCACGGCGCCCTGGTGGCCGACTCACGGGTCTTGGCCTGGAGGTAGGTGGGCTGGGTGGCGTCGAGTTCGGCGGGCCAGGAGTTGCGGCGGGTCATCGCCTGGATGTGGTCGATGGGGTGGTCCGGGTCGTACATCGAGTGCAGCAGCGAGGCGAGGCGAGCCTGGCCGAGCGGCTGGCGGACCCGGATGTCGGCCTCCGTGAGGCGTGCGCAGATGTCGTTGAGCTCGCGGGCCATGACGATGGCCAGACCTTCGTCACGGCTGTGGCCGGTGGCCTTGGCCATGGCGTGCGCCTCGGCGGCCAGATCGCGGGTGTAGTGCATACACGCGACGAGGTAGGCGCGGTGCTGCTCGGAGGAGGTGGAGACCATCGACTGGAGCTGGTCGTACGACGTCTGGAGCCAGGCGGGGGCGCTGCTGTCACCGCGCTGGGCGACGTCCTTGGCGTGGGCGTCGGGGTCGGCGGGCAGGGTGCGGGCCAGCATCTGAAGCCGGGTCACGAAGCCGTCCCCGTTGGCGACATGCTTCAGCAGCGTGCCGAAGCGTTCCACCAGCGCCTCTTGGTCCTCGCTGTCGCGCAGGCCGACGCCGGGGCCCTCGATCTCGATGGCGGCGGTGACGGTGCGCCGGTCGAGGTGGAGCAGGACGGCGATCTCATCGGGTCCGAAGGGCGCGGCCAGCCAGCTGATCTGGCCGATGCCGGGCGGCGGGCCGATCTCCACTTCCCGCCCGTCGAGGCTGATGCCCGCCTCGGGGGCGGCCGAGCGGTAGCCGGCGCTACTGCGCAGGGTGCGGCGGTAGGTGCGGTTGATCTCGAACCAGCGGTAGAAGGTGCGGCCGCGGTACGGCATGAAGACCGCGGCGAACGACAGTAGGGGGAAGCCGATCAGCCCTCCGATGCGCAGCGGCAGGATGGTGATCGCCAGCCCCCACACCATGCCGATGAACGCGCCGATGACCAGCAGCGCGATCTCGCCGGTCTGACGGTTCTTGCCGACGATGGCGTTCGGGCGCGCCTTGCCGATGAGATAGGTGCGGCGCTGGGCGATCGGCTGGGTTGTCACGGCCTGTCCCCTCCGTTCTTACGGTCTGACGTGCGTGGTGCGGGTGGCGAGGGGGCGCGGCCGGACGCCGGGGCCGGAGGGGTGGCCGGGGCGTTGGTGTTGCCGCCGCGGGTGCTGTGGGCGGCGATGCCGCCGGACACGGCACCCGCGGGTTGCGTACCGCCGCCGCTCGCGGCCTGCTCCTGGGGGCCGCCGCGGGTGCTGTGGGTCTTGATGCCCTGCTTGACCAGGGCGGCGGGTGAGGAGATGAGGGCGGCGGCCGGGTTTCCGGCGGCCTTGTGGTCGCCGCGCAGCTTGACCACGTCGTCGCCGAATCCCGGTACGAAGCGGTAGATCATCGCGCTGGCGAAGATGGCCAGGAAGATGATGGCCAGGCCGGAGACCACGGCGGAGAACGACGTCGGTCCGCCCGAACCGGACAGCGCACCGGCGAGGCCGAGGACGATCACGATGACCGGCTTCACCAGAATCACCGCGATCATGACCCCGGCCCAACGGCGTACGTGGTGCCACATGTTCTTGTCGACCAGGCCCGCGTAGACGGCGGTGCCGAGGAGCGCGCCGACGTAGAGGAGGGCGGCGCGGATGACGAGTTCCATCCACAGGACGCCCGCGGCGAGCACCGAAACGAGTGAGACGACGATCAGCATGATCGGGCCGCCGCCGATGCTGTTGCCCTTTTTGAGCGCGTCGGAGAACGCGCCGAAGAACACATCGGTGTGGGCGCCGGTTCCGGAGCCGATGACCTGGGTGACGGCGTCGACGGCCGAGACGACGGTGTAGAGGACGAGCGGGGTGAAGGCGGATGCCAGCACGGTGAGCCAGAGGAATCCGACGGCCTCGGTCAGCGCCTCGGTGAGCGGCACGCCGCGCACTGCCCGCTTGGCGACGGCGAGCAGCCACAGCACGAGGGTGAGGATGGTCGAGGCGGCGAAGACGACGGCGTACTGGCGCAGGAAGGTGGGGTTGGTGAAGTCCACCTGGGAGGTGGAGTTGATCTGGTGACTCAGCTTCCCGATGATCCATGAGGCGGCGTCGGCACAGCCCTTGGCCAGGGAGGAGAGGGGGTCGAGGGTGGAGGTGAGACCCCCGGAGGGCTGGGTGGAGCCGCCGCCCGTACCGCCCTGGCAGTACTGGCGTGCCACACCGGAGATTGCCGAGCACGGGTCGGTGGACGGGCTGGTGCTGGGGCTCGAACTGGGAGTTGGTTTGGGCGACGGGGCGGCTGCGGCGCGGCTGGCCAGGAGAACCACAGCGGCTTGAGCGGCCGTCAGAGCGGTGATGAGTCCACGGGCCCGTGGACGGCTAACGGGCATACGTGAACCCTCCGTACCCTTGGACGGCGCCAGCGATCTCGTTGGCGGTTGAGACCGGATTGTCACCACTGATGGGTGTCGGGCCCTTCGTCTGGTCGGTCGCCAGGACTTTCCAGTCGGAGCCGTCCCACTTCAGCTTGAAGGTGACGGTGAACCAGCTTTGGGTGACCGGCTTTGTGGACGCGTCTCCTGCCAGTCCGAAGATGCCGGTGCACCAGACGGAGGCGTCGGCGGTGTCGCCGGTGAAGTTCGTGAGCTTGGTGCCGACCGGGATCGTGCGGTTGACGAACGTCTGACCGCTGGGGGCGGTACCGTCCTGGTTCAAGCCGATCGAGCGTAGGAAGGCCGCTGAGTAAGCCGCCTCGTAACCCGACTGGAGCTTGTCGAGTGTCGAGGTGTCGGCGATGGCGTTGACGATCCCATGGCGTCTCGCCGTATTGAACATCCCGTCACCGCCCAGCGCGACAGCGTAGTTCGCTGCCGCCGACTGTGCCCCTTCCTCCGTCTTCGGGAAGCCGCTCGCGATGCCCGCCGTCTTACCGCTCACCGGGCGGTCGCCCGTTGGCGCGGTGGGCGTCGCCTGGCCGCCCTTGGCGCCGTCGTTGCCCGAGGCGCCGCCCGATCCCCTCGTGGCGAAGGCCAGCGCCGCGATGAGGAGCACGACCACGCCGACGACGGTCACCAGTGTCCGCGAGGAGCGGACCGGGCGGCGGCCGGCCGCCAGACCGGCGGACTCGCCTTCGGGCAGCCGGGTCCGGGTCGTGGTGGCGGAGATGTCGTCGGGGTCGTGGTGGCTCGGGTGAGTGGGCATCAGCACGCAGCCTAGATGGGGGAGTGGGGGCCGGGGACGGGCCCTTTGGGGGCGTACGTAGGCGTTGGGGGCGCGGGTGTGGCTAGACCGCCATCCCGTACACGATCGTGAACAGGGTGCCGAGCGAACCGATGATGAACACGCCGGTCAGCCCGGCGATGATCAGACCCTTACCCTGCTCGGCACTGAACGTATCGCGCAGCGCCGTAGCGCCGATCCGTTGTTTGGCCGCGCCCCAGATCGCGATGGCCAGGCAGAGCAGGATGGCCACCGCCATCACGACCTCGACCATCACCCGTGCCTCGTTCCCGAGGTTGCCGAAGGGACCCCAGTTTGGCGCGATACCGCCAATGATGGTGTTGATGTCGCCTTTGCCGGCTGCCAGGAACATGGATAACTCACCGCCCCGCATGATCAGTTGGGATCCTGGCGGAGGCGCAAGGATCCAGACTCTATATTGGCCGACAATGCCGCCGGTGGATGTCGACTGAGCGACTTTCTCGGCGGATTCCCCGTGTGATTCGCGACTTGACGGTCACACTGGGGCCCAGGCCGGTGTCTGAACGGGGCCCGGGGCGACTGTGAACCCTACGGTAGTCATTACTGTGTGTATCACGGTCAGTAGCGCAGAGCAACGAACCGGCAGCGGGGTGAGGGAGGGACGCCGTCTTGGGCGGGACTGTGCGCAAGGCCTGGCTCATCGTCATCATCGTGGCCGGGGTGTGCTTTTCGTTCCTCGCACTGCTGGTCGTCGGTACGTACTCGGCGGCCGCCTCCCTGTTCGGGGGCGGTGGCGCGGTCGGTCTCGCGCCCGGTGCGGTGCCCGCCGCCTACCAGCCGCTGGTGGAGCGGTACGGCACCATGTGCCCTGCCATCAGTCCCCCTTTGCTGGCGGCACAGTTGTACCAGGAGAGCGGCTGGGACCCGAACGCCCGGAGCGGTGCCGGGGCGGAGGGCGTGGCCCAGTTCATCCCCGGCACCTGGGCCACGCACGGGATCGACGCCAACGGTGACGGCAAGGCCGATGTGTGGGATCCGGCCGACGCGATCCCGTCCGCCGCCGCGTACGACTGCCAACTGGCCCAGGACGTCAAGGGCGTGCCGGGCGACAACACCGACAACATGCTGGCCGCCTACAACGCGGGCGCGTACGCGGTCATCCAGGCCCGCGGTGTGCCGCCGTACAGCGAGACACGGGACTACGTGAAGTCGATCCGTACCCTCGCGCAGAGCTTCTCGGCGCCCGTCGGCCGGGTCCCGCCCACGCAGCAGGCGGCCGGTGCGATCGGGTTCGCGCAGTCGAAGCTCGGCACGCCGTATCTGTGGGGCGGTACGGGGACGGCCGCGGACAACGGGCGGTTCGACTGCTCGGGGATGACGCAGGCCGCGTACCACTCGGTGGGCATCGAGCTGCCGCGGGTGGCCAACGACCAGTGGAACGCCGGGCCGCATCCCAGCCGTGATGAACTGCTTCCGGGTGACCTGGTCTTCTTCGCCACCGATCTGAAGGATCCGCGCAGCATCCATCACGTGGGGATCTACGTCGGCGGCGGCTATATGATCGACGCCCCGCACACGGGCGCGAGCATCCGGTTCGACCCGATCGACATTCCGGACTACATCGGCGCGACACGGGTGACGCAGGCCGGGGCGCAGGCGCTACCGACGCCGTCGCACTGACGGGCGGTGGTAACCGACGGTCAAGCCGTGGCCGCTGGTGTGCCCGTCGGGGTTTCCCTTGTATAACTTCCTGGTGATCTTCCGGTAAGGGCGGAACGCTTCCCACCGTGTTGCCCGTTCAATGGAACGACGAACGAACAGTGCCGACAACGGGGGTTGGTGCGCGACCGACGATCAGGTACTAGGCAAAGGGGTGGCTCACGATGAACGAGCTCGCGTTCGACGGCCAGAACCCCGACGTCGGTCTGCTCTACAACATCAACGACCTGGCCCGCCACTCACCCGGCTGGCTGGACCGGACGGTTGAGTTCCTCGGCGAGTACGGCCTGATCGCCGCGATGGCTCTGCTCGCGCTGTGGAGTTGGTGGCGCATCGCCCGACGGCAGGGAGATGACGCTCCGTCGGCCGTGGCGGGCGTGCTGTGGTCCGGGCTCGCCGCCGGGATCGCGGTGCTGCTGAACATCCCGGTCCGCGGCCTGGTCCAGCGCCCCCGGCCGTACGTCGACCACCAGAACCTCGATGTGCTGATCCACGGCAAGTCCGACTTCTCGTTCGTCAGCGATCATTCGGCGCTGACGATGGCGGTCGGCGTCGGCCTGTTCATGGTCAACCGCAGGGCGGGCCTGACCGGTATCGCCCTCGCGATGCTTGAGGGATTCACCCGGGTCTTCATGGGCGTGCACTATCCGACCGATGTGATCGGCGGCTTCGCGCTGGGCACCGCGACCGCCCTGCTGCTCGCTCCGCTGGCCATGCTGCTGCTGGGGCCGCTGATGACCGCGCTCGGCCGGACCCGGGCGGGCGCCCTCGTACGCTCCGCCAAGCCGGTGCGCAAGCCAGCGGTACGGGGCGAGCCGTACCCGGAGCCGACCGCGTGCGACAAGGACCTCGCCGCCTGAAACACCGGCGGCGAGGCCCGCTGGCCCCTAGATCGCCTGCGGGAAGTCGAAGAGGCGGTTCGGGTCGTACTGCCGCTTGACCGTGGCCAGGCGATCGGCGGCCGAGCCGTAGTAGGCGCGGCGCCAGTCGGTCAACGTCGGGTCGATGTAGTTCTGGTAGGCCGCACCGGAGGCGTACGGGCGCATCGCCCGGTGTGCGCCGTCCAGCCAGCCGGTGCCGCTGAGCGGCCCCGAGGCGATGTACTGCGCGAGGAACCGCGAACCGCGGTGGACGAACGCGGTCGCCCCCGGCGCCACCCGGTTCACCGCGCCGCCGAGCGCGGTCAGCGCCGCACTGCCCGCGCCGCCACCGGACGCCGACCGCAACCGCTCCACCTGTGCCACCAGCGCGGCGGCGCCCGCGGCGGACAGCGAACGGTCGTAGAAGTCGGAGCGCGCGGTGTAGGTCTCGCGGTCGAGCTGACCGGTCGGCGTGCGCCCCGGGGTGCGCCCCGGCAGATGGCACTGGGTGGGCGTACGGTCGGTGCACCCCGCGTAGGAGTTCATCGCGTCGAGGTAAGCGTGGCGGCGCAGCGAGACACTCTTCGCCTGGCCGCCGATCCGGGAGGCCAGCCGGTCCACCGCGTTCTGCAGGTCGGAGTACGAGCCGAGGGAGAACGCGGCGACCGAGAGCGTGGGCGCGCCCCCGGCCGCGCAGTCCAGATGCAGCGACGACCAGATCTCGTCCGGCTGGTCGGGACCCCACTCCTGCCAGGCGCTGATCGCCGCGGTCGCCTTCGACCAGGGCCAGGTCAGATAGGCGGTGACACAGGCGGGCGCGGGGTGGGTACGGAAGCGCAGTTCGGTGACCACGCCGAAGTTGCCGTTGCCCGCGCCGCGCAGCGCCCAGAACAGGTCCGGGTTGCTGCGGGCGTCCGCCGTGATGGTCTTGCCGTCGGCTGTGACGAGGGTCGCACCCGTGAGGTTGTCGCACGTCAGCCCGTACGCGCGGGCGGTGACCCCGTGCCCGCCGCCGAGGGTGAGCCCGGAGACGCCGACCGTCGGACAGGAACCGGCGGGTATGGTCACGCCGCGCCCGCCGAGGGTGTTGTAGACGTCGATCAGCTTGGCGCCCGCGCCGATCGTCGCGCCGCCGCCGGAGACGGATATCGCCGACAGCTTGGAGACGTCGATCACCAGTCGGCCGTTGCCGGAGGACCAACCGGCGTATGAATGGCCTCCGTTGCGGATGGACACCGGGACGCGGGTGCGGCGCGCGAAGGACAGGCACTCCGCTATGTCGGCGGTGTTCGCTATGTAGGCGAGGGCGGCCGGGCGCTGTCCGTCGAACCGTGTGTTGTACAGCTTGCGGCCGGTGTCGTAGTCCGCGTCGCCCGGCCGTATCAACTTGCCGTGCAGCCCGCGGGCGAGCGCCGACCAGTCGGCGGCGGCCGGGCCTGTGGCGCTCGTGTTGCGGGCGCTGACCGAGGTGGCGTGAGCCGCCCCGGTGCTGGCGCAGGAGGGCAGTGCGACGGCCGCCAGGCCGAGGCCAGCGCTTCCGCGCAGCAGGGATCGCCGGTCGACCATCCGCAGCATCCTTTGACTAGGGGTTTACGGATGGAGACTTCATGGGGATGTCGGCGGTTCCGCCGCGGGCGGCACTGCGCGGCGCGGATTCAGCTCACGGCGCGTCGGCGTGCTGGGCGGCGTCCCGCCGAGCGCTGTCCCGTGCTCGGCGCGCGGGGCCGATCCAGCCGCAACTGCAGCGGCCCATCGCGAACGCGCCGCGTTCGACGGTCGTCGTTCGATGGGGGTGGGCAGGGGACTCGGTGTGCTGGTCCTCATGCTGGTTGAGCACGCAACAACGCTACCTGGTCGCGCTGAGGCTCGGAACCCGGCGTTCGAGAGCAGGGCGAAATGGTCCTTACGTGCCATGCGCCGCCTGCGCGCCGGTCCCTAGTCTGGACATCTGGAACCCCGGCGTTCTTGGACGAGGAGGTGGTGCACGTGGTGTCGTCGCGCGGATCCCAGGCGACGGATCATCAAGACCGCGTGGCCCTCGCCGAGATCGAGTTGTGCGGCGAGTTGATGATCGCGGCATCGACGGTCGGCGAGGAACGGTTGAGTACGGCGCGGATAGACGAGGTGCTCGAGGTGGACCGGACCGGCGGTGGTGCGGTTCGGGTGCCGTTGCACGGCCAGCGCGTGTGCTGACGTCTCCGTGCGGTGATCTCGATCTTCCGGGGCAGGCCCCCGGACCCTTCAGGTCCTCAGCAGCCGTGCGATCGCGGCGGTCGCCTCGGCCACCTTGGCGTCCGCTTCCGGGCCGCCCTGTATCGCGGCGTCGGCCACGCAGTGCCGCAGGTGCTCCTCCAGTAGCTGCAGCGCGAAGGACTGCAGCGCCTTCGTTCCGGCGGAGACCTGGGTGAGGATGTCGATGCAGTAGACGTCCTCTTCGACCATCCGCTGCAGCCCGCGGATCTGGCCTTCGATCCGGCGCAGCCGCTTGAGGTGCTGGTCCTTCTGCTTGGAGTAGCCGTGCGGCCCCTGGGGGGCGGACGGAGCGTCGGGAGCGGTGGCGTCCGCATCGGGGCGCGCCGCGTCGTCAACCGTCATGCCCTCGTCCTCCGGTCCTGGCGTGCCCGTTATACCCCCTGCGGGTATATGATACCGAATCGGTCCCGGTTGGGACCCACCTGTATGGAGCACTCTGCCCTATGGGCGACACTGGAGGACGCCGCTGAGCAGTGGCCGGATGATGCACCTAGCATCGACGAGACCGACCCCAGAGCACCCCGAGGACCCCCAGTGCGCCTTCGTCTGACCCCCAGGGAGACGAGCTTCTACGACATGTTCGCCGCGTCAGCGGACAACATCGTCACAGGTTCGAAGCTTCTGATGGAACTGCTCGGGGCGGACTCCTCCGCACGCGCCGAGATCGCCGACCGGATGCGCGCCGCGGAACACGCTGGAGACGACGCGACGCACGCGATCTTCCATCAGCTGAACTCGTCCTTCATCACGCCGTTCGACCGCGAGGACATCTACACTCTCGCGGGCTCGCTCGACGACATCATGGACTATATGGAAGAGGCCGTTGACCTGGTCGTTCTCTATCAGATCGAGGAGCTTCCGAAGGGCGTCGAGCAGCAGATCGAGGTGCTGGCGCGGGCCGCGGAGCTGACCGCCGAGGCGATGCCGAACCTGCGGACGATGCAGAACCTGACCGAGTACTGGATCGAGGTCAACCGTCTGGAGAACCAGGCGGACCAGATCCACCGCAAGCTGCTCGCGCACCTGTTCAACGGCAAGTACGAGGCCATGGACGTGCTCAAACTCAAGCAGATCGTCGATGTGTTGGAAGAGGCCGCCGACGCGTTCGAGCACGTCGCGAACACGGTGGAGACCATCGCGGTCAAGGAGTCCTGACCCCGGTGGACACCTTCGCACTCGTCGTCGTTATCGGCGTCGCGCTCTTCTTCACGTACACCAACGGCTTCCACGACTCCGCGAACGCGATCGCGACCTCCATCTCCACCCGGGCACTGACGCCGAAGGCGGCGCTGGCGATGGCCGCGGTGATGAACCTGGCGGGTGCCTTCCTGGGCAGCGGGGTCGCCCAGACGGTCAGCAAGGGCCTGATCGAGGCGCCGAACGGCAGACACGGGATGGCGATCCTGTTCGCCGCGCTGCTCGGGGCAATTGTCTGGAATCTCACAACCTGGTACTTCGGGCTACCGTCGTCTTCCAGCCATGCCCTCTTCGGCGGCCTGGTCGGCGCCGCGCTCGCCGGAGCGAGCACCGTGCACTGGTCGGGCGTGATCGACAAGATCATCATCCCGATGGTGCTGTCCCCGATCGTCGGCATGATCGTCGGCTATCTGGTGATGGTGCTGATCCTCTGGCTCTTCCGCCGCGCCAATCCGCACAAGGCCAAGCGCGGCTTCCGGGTCGCGCAGACCGTCTCGGCGGCGGGCATGGCGCTCGGCCATGGTCTGCAGGACGCGCAGAAGACCATGGGTGTCGTGGTGATGGCGCTCACCATCTCCGGTACCCAGACCGGCAGCGGCATCCCGATCTGGGTCAAGATCGTCACCGCGCTGATGCTGTCGCTGGGCACCTACGCGGGCGGCTGGCGGATCATGCGGACCCTCGGCCGCAAGATCATCGAGCTGGATCCGCCGCAGGGCTTCGCGTCCGAGACCACGTCGGCGGTGATCCTCTACATCACGTCGTACATCTTCAAGGCGCCGATCTCGACCACGCATGTGATCACCTCGTCGATCATGGGCGTGGGCGCGACGAAGCGGGTGAAGGCGGTCCGCTGGGGCGTCGCCAAGAACATCATCCTCGGCTGGTTCATCACCATGCCCGCCGCTGCGGGCGTCGCCGCCCTCGCGTATCTGGTGGTCAAGCTGGTCTTCGGATAGGCGGGGTTTTCTTTCGGGGGCTGTGCCCCCAAAGGAGGTTCGGGGGCACAGCCCCCGAGAACTCAACGCAAAAGAAGGGCCCGCCCCCGTGAGGGGGCGGGCCCTGTGCCGTGCGGTGGCACCGCCATGCAGCACCGCAGGCAGTTCCTGGGCTCAGCCGAAACGGCCGGAGATGTAGTCCTCGGTCGCCTGGACGGACGGGTTGGAGAAGATCCGCTGCGTCTCGTCGATCTCGATGAGCCTGCCGGGCTGGCCGACGCCCGCCAGGTTGAAGAAGGCGGTACGGTCCGAAACCCGGGCCGCCTGCTGCATGTTGTGCGTCACGATGACGATCGTGAACTGCTCCTTCAGCTCGCCGATCAGGTCCTCGATGGCCAGCGTCGAGATCGGGTCGAGAGCCGAGCAGGGCTCGTCCATCAGCAACACCTGCGGTTCCACGGCGATCGCCCGCGCGATGCACAGCCGCTGCTGCTGGCCGCCGGACAGACCGGCGCCCGGCTTGTTCAGCCGGTCCTTGACCTCGTTCCAGAGGTTGGCGCCCTTGAGCGACTTCTCCACGACGCCGTCGAGTTCGGACTTCTTGCGCGCCGTCCCGTTCAGCCGCAGACCCGCCGCCACGTTGTCGTAGATCGACATGGTCGGGAACGGGTTGGGGCGCTGGAAGACCATGCCCACGGTGCGCCGCACCGCGACCGGGTCCACCCCGGCGCCGTACAGGTTCTCGTCGTCCAGCAGCACCTTGCCCTCGACGCGGCCGCCGGGGGTGACCTCGTGCATACGGTTCAAGGTGCGCAGGAAGGTGGACTTGCCGCAGCCGGACGGGCCGATGAAGGCGGTCACGGAACGCGGCTCCACGGTCATCGAGATGTCCTCGATGGCGCGGTGGTTGCCGTAGTAGGCGGAAAGGCCGCTGACGTCGATGCGCTTGGCCATGTGAATCACTTCTCTTCTGCGGTAAGGCTCAGCGGCCGGTCTTCGGGGCCTTCCAGCGGGCGATGCCCCTGGCGACCAGGTTCAGGATCATGACGAAGGCGATCAGCACCAGGGCAGCAGCCCAGGCCCGGTCGAACGAGGCGTCGTTGCCGTTGGTGTACTGCTCGTACACGTAGTACGGCAGCGAGGACTGGGCGCCGGAGAACGGGTTGTTGTTGATCAACTGGTTGCCGAAGACCAACAGCAGCACCGGCGCGGTCTCGCCCGCGATACGGGCCACGGCCAGCATGACACCCGTCAGGATGCCGCCGATCGACGTGGGCAGCACGACCTTGACGATGGTGCGCCACTTCGGCACACCCAGCGCCAGCGACGCCTCGCGCAGCTCGTTCGGCACGAGCTTGAGCATTTCCTCCGTCGAGCGCACGACCACCGGCATCATCAGGATCGACAGCGCGAGCGCCCCGGCGAAGCCCGAGTACCCGAAGCCCAGGATGATGATCCAGAAGGCGAGGATGAACAGGCCCGCCACGATCGACGGGACACCCGTCATCACGTCCACGAAGAAGGTGACGACCTTCGCCAGCCTGCCGCGCCCGTACTCCACCAGGTAGATCGCGGTCAGCAGCCCGACCGGCACCGCTATCACCGAGGCCAGGCCGACCTGCTCCAGGGTGCCGATGACCGCGTGGTAGACGCCGCCGCCCGGCTGGGTGGTGATGACACCGCCCATCGAGTGGGACAGGAAGTTGCCGTCGAGTACCTTCACGCCCTTGCTGATGGTGGTCTGCAGCAGCGAGTACAGCGGCACCACGGCGACCACGAAGCACGCCCAGACCAAGCTGGTGGCGACCCGGTCCTTGGCCTGGCGGCGGCCTTCGACGGCGGCGGTGATCGCGTACGTCAGGCCGATGAACAGCACGAGGGCGATCAGGCCCCACTGCAGTTTGCTGGACAGTCCGGCGACCGCGCCGACACCGCAGCCGAGGGCGATGGCGGCGGCCGCGATTCCGGCCGGGGCCCAGCGCGGCATACGGCGGTGGGCGAGCAGCGAGTTCAGCGGCGCGGCGGGGGGCGCGTCCTGGGTCATGGCGTGGCTCATGCGTTGGCCCCCGAGTACTCCTTGCGGCGGGCGATGATCAGCCGGGCCGCACCGTTGACGAGCAGGGTGATCACGAACAGGACCAGACCGGAGGCGATCAGCGCGTCACGGCCGAAGTTGTCCGCCTCGGCGAACTTGGCGGCGATGTTCTGCGCAAACGTTCCGCCGACCGGGTCCAGCAGCCGGGCGCTGAGCACCGGCGACGCGGACAGCACGGTGGCCACCGCCATGGTCTCGCCGAGCGCGCGGCCGAGGCCCAGCATCGAGGCGGAGATGATGCCGGAGCGGGCGAACGGCAGCACCGACATCCGCACGACCTCCCAGCGGGTCGCGCCCAGCGCGAGCGCCGCCTCCTCGTGCGCCTTGGGCACCTGCCGGAAGACCTCGCGGCTGACGTTGGTGATGATCGGGACGATCATGATCGCCAGCAGGATCCCGACGGTGAACAGCGAGCGGGCCGCGCTGCTCGGGTCGGACTTGTGGAAGATGCCGGTCCAGCTCAGGTACTCGTTCAGCCACAGGTTGAGGCCCTGCAGATGCGGTACGAGGTACAGGCCGCCCCACAGGCCGTAGACGATGCTGGGGACGGCGGCGAGCAGGTCGACCAGGTACGCCAGCGGCGTGGCCAGCTTGCGCGGCGAGTAGTGCGAGATGAACAGCGCGATGCCGACCGACACCGGGACGGCGATGATCATCGCGATCAGCGAGCTGACCACCGTGCCGTAGGCGAGCACGGCGATGCCGAAGGACGGCGGGTTGAGGCTGGCGTTCCACTCGAACGTGGTGAAGAAGTTGGAGTGGTCCAGCGAGATGGCGTGGATGGCCCGCACGGTGAGGAAGACCGCGATGGCGGCCATGATCACCAGCAGCAGGATGCCGGATCCGCGCGACATGCCAAGGAAGACCCGGTCACCCAGCCGGGTGACAGCGGGCTGCCGGGAGTTCGGGGGGTGTTCCCCGGAAGAATTCACTATGTCCATGGGGAGTGGCTCCGGTCTGGCGGGGCTTGAGGCCCCTGGCGGCGGTGCACCGGATGGGGCCGGTCCCGCGTGCGTCGGACGCGCGGGACCGGCCGTGCGGTCGAGTCGGTCAGGACAGGGACGAGATCGTGCTGCGGACCTTGGTGGCGATCTCGGTGGGCAGCGGGGCGTAGCCCTGGCTGCTCAGGCCCTTCTGGCCGTCGTCGCTCGCGAGGTAGTTCAGGAACGCCTTGGTGGCGTCCAGCGTCTCGGGCTTGTTGCCCTTGTCGCAGGCGATCTCGTACGTGACCAGGGTGATCGGGTAGGCGCCGTCGGCCTTGGTCGCGTAGTTGAGCTTCAGCGCCAGGTCGTTGCCGGTGCCGACGACCTTGGCGTCCGCGATCGCCTTGGAGGCGGCGTCGGAGGAGGCCGCGACCGGGGCGGAGGCGCCGGTGTCGATCTTGACCGTCGGGATGCTGCTGGCGGTCGCGTAGGACAGCTCGAAGTAGCCGATCGCACCCGCGGTCTGCTTCACCTGCGCGGCGACACCCGAGGACTGCGGAGCGGACTGGCCGCCCTGGGCCTGCCAGGCCTTGCCGCCGCTGTAGTTCCAGTCGCTGGGCGCGGCGCCCTTGAGGTACTTGGTGAAGTTGTCGGTGGTGCCGGACTCGTCCGAGCGGTGGAACGCCTGGATCGAGGTCGACGGCAGCTTGGCGCTCGGGTTGAGCTTCTTGATCGCCGCGTCGTCCCAGGTCTTGATCTTGCCGTCGAAGATCTTCGCCAGCGTCGGGGCGTCCAGGACCAGGTTGTCCACGCCGGGCAGGTTGTAGCCCACCGCGATCGGACCGCCGACCATCGGCAGGTCTATGCCCTGGCCGCCGCTCTTGCAGACCGACTTGGACTTGGTGACCTCTTCCGGCTTCAGCGCCGAGTCGGAACCGGCGAAGGCGGTGCTGCCCTGCAGGAACTCGGTGACGCCCGCGCCGGAACCGGTGGGCTTGTAGTTGATCTGCGTACCGGAGCAGGCCTGCATGTAGTTCTTGACCCAGACGTCCATGGCGTTCTTCTGGGCGGTGGAACCGGAAGCAAGCAGGTTGGCCTTGCTGCCGCACTTTATGGAGGCGGCCGCGTTGGACGAGCCGTTGGACGGGCTGCTGGAGCCGCTGTTGTTGTCCGAGCCGCAGGCCGTCAGGACCAACGCGCTGGAGACCGCGATCGCGCCGACGGCCAAGGAGCGCAGTCCGGTCTTGCGAGTGAGCTTCACCTTCGAGTGTTCCTTCCTGGAGCACGGTGACGGGGGTTCACCGGTACGGCTGAAAGTAAGCAGATCAGATGAAGCGACCGACGGGTGTTAGTGAACGCGGGGTGAACCTCGCCCATCGGGGTGGCATACGACCCGGAGTCTGGTACGCCCCGATTACGTGATGTTGCCCAGAGTGCGAATCAGCGCGTCGATCAGTGGTCGGTCCCGTTCGTGCGTCAGACGGTTGCGGGCCGCGGCGGGCGGCAGCCACACCAGCCGGTCCACCTCGCGGTTCTCTATGAAACTGCCGCCGATCACCTCGGCGGCCCAGTAGCGGACCTCCTTGGGCCGTCCGTTGACCAGGTAGTGCGAAGCGGGCAGCTGAGGGCCGAGCAGGCAGTCCATCCCGGTCTCCTCCTTGACTTCGCGCAGCGCGGCCTGAGCGACGGCCTCACCGCTCTTCAGCTTCCCCTTCGGGTGCGACCAGTCGTCGTAGCGCGGCCGGTGGATCAGTGCGATCTCAACCCGGTTGAGCGGTTCGCGATGCCCGAGGGCGCAGGCGGGCGATCGACGCCAGAGCACCGCGCCGGCGGCACGGATCGGCGTCTGCGTGGCGGGCTGTCCCATTGACTTCCTTCACGGCTGCTTGCGACTGCTGAGAACGCGGGGCTGTTACGGGGTGCGGGTTCCTACGGCGCCGGGGCCGTGGCCGGGGAGATCCCGAGCCAGATCCGGCTGAACGCGTAGCGGGCCGCCTCGACCTCGGCGCGCTGGTCGGCGTGCAGCACTCCGAGCGCGTACCCGGTGGCCGGGGTGATCCGCGGCGTACGGGCGGCCGACGCGGCGGCCGCGGCGGCGTCGGCGGCGTCGCGGTGCCGGTCGAGCGTCCGCCCGGCACCGTACAGCCGGGCCGGATCCGGGACGCCGCCGGGTGGCTCGTCCAGCGGCTCCAGCGCGTACCGGCACACCCGCAGCAGCCCGCGGACCTGGTGCCAGGGCACGTCCTGCAGTTCGTCGGCGGGCGCGTCGGCCAGCGTCGCCCGCAGGGCATGGGCGTTGTACGGGTAACCGGCGAGCGCCAGCGGCAGCGCGTCGACCGCATCGGCCAGCCGCCGGTAGGCGTGCTCGGCGAGCGGCACCAGCAGCTGGCCCGCGGGCGCCGTCGCGGCGGCGGTGAGCGGCGGATCGGAGGCGAGCAGCGCGACGGCGTCGGCGACCGCGTGGAACCGCGCGGAACCGAACGCCTGCAGCGTGGCCGAGTGCGCCCGGGTCCGGGCCAGCGTCAACTGCCGTTCCAGCAGCGCCCCGGCGCGGGCCGCCCCGACGGCGAGCGGTCCGCGGCCCGGCGGGTCGGCGGTCGGTTCCGGCGACGAGGCCGCGGGCGAGGGCAGTACGCGTCCGCGCCGGGTTCCGGCCCGTCCGGCGGCACGGGGGCCCGGCCCCTCGCCGTGGTCGGCGACCGCGGTGCCGCGCCGCACCGGTCCGTCCCCCGCAGCCACCGGCTCGCCGTAGCCGGTCTGTCCGCCCGCCGCGCCGTCGCCCGACGGCGTTCCGCCATCGTTGTCGGAGACCGCCGCACCGGAGGCGAGCCGGTGCAACGCGGTACGCAGTCGGGTCAGATCGGCGCCGTAGCGCTGTTCACGGGCCAACGTGGCGCACAGCCAGCGCAGTTCGGTGCGCAGCGACTCCGCCCAGGCCGGGTCGACCAGCGGCTCGTAGGTCAGCAGGACCGCGCTGATCCGGCGCGACGCGCGGCGCAGCGACCGCGCCCCGGCCGCCTCGTCGTCGGTGCGCAGTCGCAGCGCTCGCAGGAACTCGGCCGCGTGCTCGCCGAGGTATCCGGCAAGCACCTCGCCCGCCGTGCGATCGGCGGCCGGGGCGACCAGAGCCGGAGCGCTGTCAGGGTGTCGCTGGGCCACGCCGGCGCCTCCGCGCGTCGATGAGCATTTCCTGTACGTTCCGTAGCGGACGGCCCTCGGCGTCCGTGCTGTGCCGGGTCCAGTTGCCGTCCGGACCGAGATGCCAGGAGGACGTGTCGTCCGAAACCCCGGTCTCCAGCAGGCGGTTGAGGGCCGCACGGTGGGCCGGGTCGGAGACCTTGACCAGCGCCTCGATCCTGCGGTCGAGGTTACGGTGCATCATGTCCGCGCTGCCAAACCACACTTCGGGCTCGCCGCCGTTTCCGAAGACGAACACCCGTGAGTGTTCCAGGAATCGGCCCAGGATGCTGCGTACCCGGATGTTCTCCGACAGGCCCGGCACTCCGGGGCGGATGGCGCAGATGCCGCGCACCCAGACATCGATCGGCACACCCGCCATCGACGCGCGGTACAGCGCGTCGATCACGGCCTCGTCGACCATGGAGTTGACCTTGATCCGGACGAACGCGGGGCGTCCGGCGCGGTGGTGCTCGATCTCCTTCTCGATGCGCGAGATCAGTCCGTCGCGCAGCGAGCGCGGTGCCACCAGCAGACGGCGGAAGGAGTTGCGGCGCGAGTAGCCGGACAGCCGGTTGAACAGGTCGGACAGATCCGCGCCGACCTGCGGGTCAGCGGTCAGCAGCCCCAGGTCCTCGTACAGCCGGGCCGTCTTGGGGTGGTAGTTCCCGGTGCCGACGTGGCTGTAGCGGCGCAGCACATCGCCCTCCTGGCGGACCACCAGGGACAGCTTGCAGTGCGTCTTCAGTCCCACCAGACCGTAGACGACATGGCAGCCCGCCTCCTCCAGCTTGCGGGCCCACTTGATGTTGGCCTGCTCGTCGAAGCGGGCCTTGATCTCCACCAGCACCAGCACCTGCTTGCCCGACTCGGCGGCGTCTATCAGCGCGTCGACGATCGGGGAGGTCTCCGAGGTGCGGTACAGCGTCTGCTTGATCGCCAGCACGTCCGGGTCGGCGGCGGCCTGCTCCAGGAACGACTGCACGGAGGTGGAGAACGAGTCGTACGGGTGGTGCAGCAGCACGTCGCGCTCGCGGAGCGCCGCGAAGATGTCCGGCGGCGAGGACGACTCGACCTCGGACAGCTCACGGTGGGTACCCGCGACGAACTTCGGGTACTTCAGCTCCGGCCGGTCCAGCGCCGCGATGCCGAACAGACCGGTCAGGTCCAGCGGCCCGGGCAGCGGGTACACCTCGGCATCCGAGATCTTCAACTCCCGTACCAGCAGGTCGAGTACGTACGGGTCGATGGACTCCTCGACCTCGAGCCGCACCGGTGGCCCGAAGCGACGCCGCATCAGTTCCTTCTCCAGCGCCTGGAGCAGGTTCTCGGCGTCGTCCTCCTCGACCTCCAGGTCCTCGTTGCGCGTCACCCGGAACATATGGTGCGCGAGCACCTCCATACCCGGGAACAGCTCTTCCAGATGGGCCGCGATCACGTCCTCCAGCGGGACGTACCGCTGCGGCCCGGCCTCCAGGAAACGCGACAGCAGCGGCGGCACCTTCACCCGCGCGAAGTGCTGATGCCCGCTGACCGGATTCCGCACCACCACGGCCAGGTTCAGCGAGAGGCCCGAGATGTACGGGAAGGGGTGTGCGGGGTCCACCGCCAGCGGCGTCAGCACCGGGAAGATCTGCTGGCGGAACAGCGTGAACAGCCGCGCCTGCTCCTTCTCGGTCAGCTCGTGCCAGCGGATGACATGGATGCCGTGCGCGGCCAGCTCGGGCGCGATGTCCGTCTGGAAGCAGGCGGCGTGCCGGGCCATGAGCTCGCGCGACCGGCTCCAGATCTGCTCCAGCACCTCGCGGGGCTGCAGCCCGGACGCGGACCGGGTGGCCACGCCGGTGGCGATCCGCCGCTTGAGACCGGCGACGCGCACCATGAAGAACTCATCGAGGTTCCCGGCGAAGATCGCCAGGAAGTTGGCGCGCTCCAGCAGGGGTGTCGCGGGGTCTTCCGCGAGCTCCAGGACGCGCTCGTTGAACGCCAGCCAGCTGCGCTCGCGGTCCAGGAAGCGACCTGGCGGAAGCTCTGCTTCCGCCACGGCGGTCGCGGTACTTGTGCCGCTGGCGGTGTCCGTGGCGGTGGTACGGGGGGCGCTCACCTGGCCGAGATCGGGTACGTCGTCCGGGTCGCCGTCCAGATCGGGTACACCGAGGGTTCGACGGGCCCCGATCGAGCCCAGGGAGGGCGTGTCCGCCGTGTGGGACGGGTTTCGAGCAGGCATCAGAGCGCCGGCCTCCTCCACTTCCGGTAGGTGCTCCCTATTCTCCCGCGTCGGGAGTGGAACCGGCAGGTCGGAGGTGCCGCGGGCAGGACCTCGCATCCTGTGGGGGCGTCCGTCGCGATGCGCGCGTGGGGTCGGCACAGCGGGCTGCATTCACTGATGCTCGCAAGGGAGTTTGAATCGTTGGTAACGAGTACATGGCGCGCGGGAAAGCGAGGTGCATCCCGCAGGGGGCCTTCGGCACCCTGCGGATCTTTTGGGGGCAAGGTCGGCTCGGCACCGGCCGAGACCGGCGGTGCCGGACCCACCGCAACCCCGCCGGACGGCGGCCCCGCACCGGGGCGGGGCCGTCCGGCGGACCGGCGGTCAGGTCTCCGTGCGGTACATCAGGTCCACCTCGTGGACCGTGAAACCGAGCCGCTCGTACACGGTGACAGCCGCGATGTTGTCCCCGTCCACGTACAGCATCGCGGTCGGCATCTTCCGCTCGTACGCCAGATGGCGCAGTCCGGCCGCGGTGAGGGCCTTGCCGAGGCCGGTGCCCTGCTCACCGGGCGCGACGCCGAGCACATAGACCTCGCCGAGCTCCTCGGCGGCGTGCACCTTCGTCCAGTGGAAGCCCACGATCTGCTCGCCGCGCACCGCGAGGAGGAACCCGGCCGGGTCGAACCACGTCTCGGCCTTGCGGTCATCCAGGTCACGCTGGGTGAGCGAACCCTGCTCGGGGTGATGGGCGAAGGCGGCGGCGTTCACCGCGAGCCACGCGGCATCGTCCGCACCGGGCCGAAACGTACGCAGCGTGACGCCGGGCGGCAGTACCGGCTCCGGCAGCGGCGCCGCACCGGGCAGCGGGCGGCGCATCTGCCGCAGCTCCCGGAACAGGGCCAGCCCGAGCTGCGCGGCAAGGTGCCGGGCGGCGGCGTGACCGCCGTGCGCCCAGATCCGCAGCCGCTTGCCGGACAGGTCGAGCAGTGCGTGCCCGAGCGCCCGGCCGTGGCCGCGCCCGCGCGCACCGGGATCGATGACCAGCTCGGCGGCGGGCGCCTCGACGGGGTCGCTCTCTTCCAACTGTGCGTACCCGGTGAGCTGTTCACCCACGTGGAGCAGCAGATGCCGGATGCCCGGCCGCCGTCCTCCGCGCAGATTGAGCCGTCCCTGCTCGGACACGGCGGGCTGGCCGTCTTCGGCGGCCGCCCGCTCGATGAGCTCCAGCACGTCGTGGGCCGTCTGCGGCGTCAGCGCGTCCAGGGTCTCGATCCGGCGAGGGGCGAGAGGAGGCTTTGCGGGGTCCGTCATGGTTCCGAGTTTATGGCGGGTCGATCGCCCGCCGGGACTCACCGGGTGGGCGACTTCCGGCGTGGCCCGTGGTTCAGCCCGCCGGGCGCGCATGCGGGTGCGGGAACTCGGGGCCGTACCGCTTGCCGCCGCCGTCGGGCAGCGGGATCCGCATCAACTTGCGTGCCGCGACCCGCATCTTGCCCGCGGCGCGAACGGCGTCGAGCGGTTCGGTCCGGAAACGCCCCGTCAGCCGTTCACTGACTGCCGAAGACGCCGCATGAGCCGTTCCAGGTCCGTCCACCCCGAAGGCGAAGTGCCGTCGCCCAGCTCGTAGTAGAAGCCCGGGGCCGACGCCGCCCCCAGGGTGTGCGGTGGCTGGCCGAAGGGTGGGCGGCGGGCGTGGTCCGCGCCGATCTCCTCGACGTCCGAGGGGCCGACGGCGAACGCGAGCGGAACGGGGAGGGACTCCAGTCGGGCCGGGACGGTGAGGTCGCGGCGGGCCGACCGGCGTTGCACCAGCAGCGACCGGAGCCCGTACCGCGAGGTAAAGTCGCCCGCGATCGTACGGAGTTGGTCGGCGGCCGGCAGGTCTGTGTCGGCGAGGCCGAGGGCGAGGCTGATGTCCTCCTCGACACCGTCAGGGGTGCGCGCGATCCGCATCGTGGCGATGGCCGGGTGGTCGGAGCCGCCGACGATGACCAGCCAGGTGCCGTCGGGGGCGCGGTCGCGGGCCAGATCGGTGATCTCCTGCCGCGACCAGCGTGAGCCGGCGGGCTCCGCGGTGCCCCGGCCCGACGGGGCCCGCCGGTCAGCGCCTGCCAGACGGTTTCCGCGCGCCGCCGAGTACCAGCTGGTCCTCGGCGGGGTGGCAGGTGCGGAAGGACAGCAGGAGCTGGCTCTCCTCGGTGACGGTGGTCCGGATGAAGGCCTCGGCTGGCGCGGCCCCTTCGATCGGCCGGAACGCGCCCTCGTGCCAGTGCAGTCGGGCGCCGGACAGGCCGTCGTAGTAGCCGCCCGTGTCGTCGCGGATGACCCAGCGGTGCGGTGGGCCGGACAGGGCTAGGCGGGTGGGCAGGCTGAGCCGGGAACTCGCGGGGGAGACGATCTGCAGGGCGCGGTTGCTGGCGATGCAGGCCCGCAGCACCTCGGACAGCCAGGTGGTCATGGCGATGACCGGGCGCTCCTGGATGACGACGGCCACCCGTTCGGTGAGCACGTCGACGGCGGGTTGGGCCGCGGCCGGGGCGGGGGCGACCGTGGCGGTGGCGTCCAGCGGGGTGTCCGGCACCAGTCCAGGCTGCGCCTGATGCGCCAGCCGATGCGAGACGAACGACCATCCCACGCATCCGGCACACATCACCGCGGCCAACGCGATCCCGGCGAACGCCTTGCGCAGGTTCTCGTCGGTGGACGCCGGGTGCGCGTCGCCCCGTACAGCAGCACGTCACGCAGCCGACGGCGGCGTACGGCCACGGACTCAAGGAGCTGGCTGTCGAAGTCCCGCGCCACGACCCAACGCCTGCCTCTCCCCGTATCGACTCACGGCACATGGTAGGACGGGGCGTCGTTAAGGTGATCCCCCATGCAGCCCCCCGTCGCAGCGGTGATCGAAGCACACGGCACGCTTCACCGGCTCCTCGCCGACCTGGACGACGAACAGGTCACCGCGCCTTCTCCGCTTCCCGGTTGGTCACGTGGCCATGTCCTCGCGCATCTAACGGACGCCGCCCGGATGTACGCCCGGTGCGCCGAACACGCGCTGCGCGGCGAACTCGTGGAGCCCTACGACGGCGGCGCAGCGGAACGCGATGCGATCCTCGCGGCCACGGCGGGACGTACCGCCGCCGAGCACCGGGCGGCGCTGGCCGAGCAGTCGGCTCACCTGGAGTCGATCTGGGCCAAGACCTCGGACCAGGACTGGAGTCGGCCAGTCCGCTACCGCAACGCCGACATCGCCGCGACGGTCTACGCCCGCTGGCGCGAGGTCTGGATCCACATGACCGATCTGTCCCTAGGCCTTCGCCCAACCGACTGGCCCGCGGACCTGGCCGCCCACGCGATCGACTTCCTCCTACCGCGCCTTCCGGCGGGCACCTCGGTGACCGCCGGGGACACCGGACAGCGGTGGTCGACCGGCGACGCTTCCGGTTTGACCGTCACCGCAGCCCTGCGTGACCTGGCAGCGTGGCTGTCCGGCCGCACGCCTGCGGTTCCGCCTACGTCACCGCACGGCCTGCCGGACCTCGGGCCGTGGCCAGCGTGGCCGCCACGCGCTGCGTGAGGTTTCGGGGCCTGGGCCCCGGTCTCAGGTGAAGAAGTCCTCGCGCCGCGGAGTGACTTTCCGCTCAAGGCCACCACGGCGTGGGCCTACGGCCGGTCGAGTGCGCCTGACTTGATCCGCCGGAGGAGGGCGTTGAGATGGGCGGGGGTGGTGGTGACGATGGCGTCCGGGGTGTCGCTTTCGCGGAGGTGTATCTGGTGCGTTCTGCCGGTGGATATGGCGACGTTGACGCAGTTGGAACCTGTGCCGCTGAACGAGGATTTCTGCCAGTGAAGGGGGGACACGATCGCTTCCTCTCAGATGTCTCGCGCGATGCGCCGGATCAGATCACGGGACTCTTTTGAGCCGAGGGCGTTGCTTTCCATGCGGTCCAGCACCTTTCGGTACCTCGCCAACTGTGCCTCGGCGTCGAGGAATTCACACCCGTGGTCGGTGTCGAGTACAACGGTGTCGAGCTGAAGGGCAGGGCCAACGGCGTAGTCGATGGGGTGACCGGAGCCGGGGAACCCGCCTCCGAACGGCACCACCGCGATCGTGACGTTGCTCAGCTCGCCCATCTGGTTGAGGTGCTGCAACTGAGCCCGTGAGGTTGCGGGGCCGCCAAATCCCATGTGCAGAGCGGCCTCGTGGATGATCGCCGTATAGGGCGTGGGATCGCTCCCGTAGAGGATCTCCTGCCGCTTGATGCGGTGCGAGACGTGGTGCTCCACCTCGTGTGGCAGCAGTGGCGGGACGACCTCGCGGAAGGTCGCGCGGGCGTGTTCCGTGGTCTGCAGGAGCCCTGGCATGTGGATGGCGACGGCGACCCGCAGCGCGGCGGCATGGTGTTCGAGCTCGGCGATGTCGAGCAGTCCAGTGGGTAGCCGCTCGCGGTACTCCTCCCACCATCCGCGTTTACGTTCTCCGGTCATCCCGGCGAGGCCGTCGATGAGAGCTTGGTCGGTGCAGGCGTAGTTACGCGCCATAGCGCGCACCCGTTCCGTACTCACGCCGAAGCGGCCCGCCTCGATGTTGCTGATCTGGGCCTGGTTGGTGCCCAGCAGGCGGCCCGCTTCAGTGGACGACAGGCCAGCGCGCTCGCGAAGCTTGCGCAACTCGGCACCGAGGCGTAGTTGGCGCGCCGTCGGACTGCTCCTCATCGGCATCTGCTGTCGCTCCCTTGCGTGTCACCCACACGGGTGGAGGGCATAGCCATTCTGCGGATTCCGTCACAGTTATTAAGCGGAAGGCCGTACGGTGTGACGCAAGCCACTGCATCCCTCTCTAGGAGCGGCGATGGACTCCCTCTGGACGTACACCCTTCAACTCCCGCATGACCCACGCGCGGTACGCATCGCGCGGATCACACTGCGTACCGTACTGACCACGCACGATCTCGGCGAACTCCTGGACCCCGCCGAGCTGCTGACCAACGAACTCGTCACGAACGCCTACCGCCACTCCGACGGTCCGTCTTGCCTCCGCGTCCGCAAGATGGCGAATCGCCTCCGTATCGGCGTATGGGACACCAACCCCACCATCCCGCCGCCGTTCGGGAACGGCACCCTCCGCGCGCCGGAACCGGACAGTGAGCGGGGCCGCGGGCTGATGCTCGTCAGACGATGGGCGGACAACTACGGCGGATACGAACTTGGTGAGGAACTATCCGGAAAGTGTGGGAAGTTGCTGTGGTTCGAGATCCTCCGGCGCGGAGCCTTCGACATCGCGGCCTGAGGAGGCGTGCGGCGCACGTGGGCAGTACCGGAAGCGGGCCTGTTTGAATGGTGTGCGATGAGCAACCCATACAACGTCCAACCACCCCATGTCCCAACTCCCGGCTACCCAGGCCAGAGTCCATACCCGGGCCAGGTTCCGTACCCGCCCTCTGGCGGGCCGTACCCGCCCCAGCCGGCGGGCTACCTGCCTCCGGAGGCATGGCCGGCCGCGCAGCAGGACCCGCGTAACCCACCGGTGCTGGCAAGCCCGGGGCAGCGACTCGGCGGCCACCTGCTGGACTTCCTCTTCGTGTTGGGGTCCTGTGTAGCCCTCGGCGTGGTGTTCCTGGTGATCGGTCGGCTGACCGGCCGCCCGAACGACGCTTCGGAGAGTGGCGTCCTCCTGGTGTGCCACATGCTGCTGATGATCGGCATCATCGTGCTGTACGACCCGGTGCAGACCGTGCTGTGGGGGCGCACGCTGGGCAAGCGGTGCGCGGGAACCAGGGCGGTGCCGCTCGGCAGGCCGAACGAACGCCTCGGCTTCGGCCAGGCCTTGGGTCGCTGGCTGCTCCACCTGGTGATGACGTTCGTACCGTTCCTCGGTCTGCTCAACGCCCTGTGGTTGCTGTGGGACCGTCCCTACTACCAATGCCTGCACGACAAGGTCGTACAGACCGCGGTCATCCGGCAACAGGGCTAGGCCGATCCCACACAGGAAGCGTTGAGCAGGGAGATCCCGGCGGCGGTCGGAGCGTGCAGCACCATGTTGCGGTGCCACGCGGTGGTGGTCAGGCCAGCCGAGCGCAGAACCGTCGTGTGTTCGCTGGGGCTTGCCGGGGAGATGCCCGCGTGGGCGGGGAGTCGGGTCGTAGTGCAGCCCGGGTGGGAACACCGCGTTCCTCGCCTCTCACGAGGGAAGAGGCGAGGAACGCAGTGGGTGCGGCTTCTGGCCGGGGGCTTGGCTCGCGTCCGGCGATCAGGCAAGAATCCAGGGGGCGGGCTCTGGACGACGTCGCCACCACCATGCGCTGCCGAGACTGTCGGCCGAGATTGCGAGGGCCTCGGAGAGCGCGCCCAACGCCAGCCGCCAGCCGCCGACTTCCAGGGTGCGGGCGGTCGTGCCCGGACGGAAGACCGCGCGTTCGGAGTGGAAGAGGTACTGCTTGCCGTAGCGGGTGACGACGCTGCCGTCCGGCCCGTAGACCAGCGCGGAGATGAACAGGTCGCCGCCATCGGCCACCGCCGCGCCCACCACCGCCGTGGTGCCGGTGTCGCGGCAGGCGCGGCGATCGGGTCCAGGCGAGGGTCGTCGGGGCGCACCCTGCACCGGGCCGGATCGGCGCGGATGAGTTCCGGTTCGTACCCGTTGAGGAACTTCTCCGGAAAGACGACGACACCGGCGCCCGCTTCGGCGGCCTCGCGGATGACGGGTGTGAGTAGTTGAAGTACAGAAAGTGCCGCTGAGATTGATCTTGCTCGGGTCCGCCTACCGCGCGGGCGCTTCGAGCTGACGGGGGAGGGCGCTGGCGCGCAGCTCGCGCAGGTCCGGGATGTGGTTGTAGAGCGTGCCCGGAGAAACGCCCAGCAGCTTCGCGATCGAGGTGATCGAGCGGCCCGGGTCGGGCAGCAGGTCGCGGGCGGCGCGGATGATCTCCTCAGTGGCGACGCTGGGGCGTCCGCCGACCCGGCCGCGGGCGCGAGCGGCGGCCAGGCCCTCCTTGGTGCCGATGACGATGAGTTCGCGGATGAACTCCGCGAGCGCGGCGAAGACATGGAAGATGAGCCGACCGCCGGGAGTGGTGGTGTCGAGGTTCTCGTGCAGCGAGGTGAAGCCGATGCCGCGCTCGCGCAGTTCGGCAACCATGTTGATGAGGTCCTGGAGGCTACGGCCGTAGCGGTCGAGCGAGGGGACGACAAGCGTGTCGCCGGCGTCGAGGAACGCGTGGCACGCCTTCAGCTCGGGACGGAGCGCGTCCTTGCCGGACTTCTTGTCCGCGAAGATCTTCCGGCACCCGGCGGCGGTGAGCGCGTCGAGCTGCCGCTCCAGTTTCTGCCCGCCGGTCGACACCCGCGCGTACCCGATTTTGATGTCAGTGCGCACGAGCGACTCGGCGACGAGCACGTCCGCGCCGCGCTCCGTCTCCTGAGCGGTCGTCATGGGGGCTCGGGTGTGACGTTCAATGCTCCGTGGCGTAGTTACTCACCGCATGTGGCGTGGTGGGTGGGCCAGTCAGCTGCACTTGAGATGTCGGTCGAACGGCTGGAGCGCCGTGGTCGCCCCAGTTGTCCGGGGGACGGCGGCGCTCCGTTGTGCTGGGGGTTACATGACACTGGTACCACGCCGCGGAGCTGTACCACCGACATGAGCAGCCCCCTCGTGGCTACGGACGCCTGTCTCTGTTATGCGCGTACCTCGTCCGAAGACCTGCCCGCACCGTGGGGCCCGGTGACCGCCAGTTCTTGCGGTTACCGGACCCAGTGGGTGTTCCAAGTCAGCGCAGGATGGCCACCCTGCGCGAACAGCTGGCACGAGCGCCCCGGTCGCGGACCCACGAGGCAGCGTCGTCCAGCCCCTGAGTCACGCTAGGCGGCGGCAGGGCAGGTGTTGTCCGTGCGCCAGTTGTAGCCGTTGCTGTTGACGAAGATTCGCAGGCACAGCCAGGAATCTCCCGTACCGGTGACGTTGAAGGCGAAGTGCACCGCTCCGCGGCCTTCCCATCCCGCGTTGTAGGTGGTTTGCACGGTCTTGCTCGGCTCCCAGCTATAAGCCCACGCTCCGCTCCCGTCGATGCTGTCGACCCACACGTTGGTGACGCTGCCGTTGGAGGCACAGATGTGGGTCTCCTGGTTGCCGGTGGCCAGCCTCCAGCCGAAGACGTTCTGGAGTTCGACCTTGTCGTAGTGACCCCAGCAGCCGGTGTACGCGGGGTTCATCACGCTGTGCGGCATCTTGGCGCCGAGGATCTTCGGCGCGCCGTACGGGGTGGTGGCTTCTCTGAAGAGCTTCTTGTCCGCCGAAGACAGGTTGTTGAACGCCGCCTTGGGGTTCGGAGCGTGGTCGACGCGGTTCACCAACGCCTGGATCGTGGCCATGCTCGGCGTCGTGGTCGCCGCGCTGGCGCTGCCGGCGGTGCCGGCGGCACCCGCCAGGGTCAGCATCCCGGTCGCGGCGAGTATGGCCAATGCCTTCTTCATTTCCAACCTCCTGGTCAGACCCGGGAGTCGGCCCCGTTGCTTTCCCCCGTCGGCTGCGTGTGTTGGCAGCCGGTTCAGCACTGTTTCTCGCGGCGGAACGTGTCGGCCGACCATGGCGCTGACCTGACGTTCGCCGCCTTCGGCCGCTGGCATCCGTCTCGTTAACGAGCGGCAAGCCAAGCGACGAGTAACTCGCGGGTAACTTGATGCGCGTTCCCTTGCCCGGTCTGCGGCCGTGCGCCCCCGCGGCGCCCGGCCCGATGTCGGGCAGACCAGAACCTATGACGGCTGTGGGCGGCGCGAAGGACCTGTTTGCACTGTGAAGCGGTCCCTCCGGTGTCGATCTGCACAGCGAGCCTTGTTGTGCCCCTGCCAGCACCTGCTTACTCTGCGACCGAACCGACTTGCGAGTCTCTCGGGGGGCGACATGCACGGTGATCTGCGTGCGGACACGGCGGCTGTCGGACGGATTCGACGGGCCGACGACGTGCTGGATATGCAGCGTGCCGCCCGCAAGGGCGGCACCGGGCCGGTGCTTCGCTGGCTGGCGGGCCGCACCGGCGCCACCGTCTTTCTGATGAACTCTGCGGGTACTCCGGCCCACCCGCCCCACGCTCCCCTCGGCGACGCCGAGCGTGGTCTCGCGCTGCGCGGTGCACGAGAGTTTGCTGAGCGGCGGCTGGGGTCCGTTGCCATCGACCAGGACGGGCTCACCTGCATCGTCCTTCCCCTCGACGGATCGCGGGGTGCCGCCGCGCCCCTTCTCGCTGCCGTTGTGCCCCGGCCGGCACCACCTGAACTGCCGCTCCTGCTTGCGGATGCCACATCCGTGCTGAGTCTGAGCTGGCTGGCGGAACACACCCGGCGGAAGCAGCGTCGGCTGAGGATCGCCGAAGCCGGGACGCGCGAAGCAGTCCTACATTTGCTGCTGAACGGCCATACGTCCGCCGCGCGCCAGATCGCGGGGGCGCTGCGCCCGGCTCTGCCCGCGATGGTGCGGGTGTACGTCATCGAGGGTCCGCCGAGGGTTCGCGGCCAACTGGCCGGGGAACTGACCGATGTGGCCGACGGCGCGTGGATCGTGCCGTGCCCGGTGTACGCCGACCACCTCTTCATGCTTGCGCCCGATGACGGCGCCCCGGCACCGGTCTGGCCCCCCGAGCTGGCGGCCGCCTGCTGGATCGGAGAGAGCAGTGCCGTGCCCCTGCGGGAAACCGCCACCGGCTATGCTCAGGCGTTCCATGCTCTCGCTGCCGCACGCGGCCGCTCCGAACGGCAGGCCTCGTTCGCGGCCAACCCCGACCTGGCACTGACCATCGGGCCTGCTGCGGCAGCCTGGGCCGAGGCCTTCCTCTCACCGATCCGTACCCACCGCGCCAGGCGGGCCCAGGACCCCGACAGCGCGGAACTGCTGGCCACCGCCGCGTCATGGCTCAGCTTCTACTCCCGTGCGACGGCCCACCTCAATATTCACCGCAACACCCTGAGCGCGCGCCTGACATGCATCCAAGAACTGCTCGGCTTGGACCTTCATCGGCTCGCCGACCAAGCCGCACTGGCACTCGCTCTGCGCACCATCGCCGCAGAGAGCCCGCCCCCGCCAGAGGGCGATGCCGCACGGGCGGGGGAGACGTTTCCCACCTTGGACGAGCTCCTGTTGCTGCCCCGCGTCGGGGCGTGGGCCCAACAACAGTTCCGTCCTGTCACCGCGCCCGACGTCCCAGCGTGCATCGCGGAGACCCTCACCACCTGGCTGCGCCTCGACGCACGCATCGGCCCCACCGCGGCCGCACTGTCCATCTCGGCATCCGCCGTGCGCAAGCGCCTGACACGTAGCGAAGCACTGCTCGAACGCTCGCTTCTGCGGTCGCCCAGCGCTGTCCATGACCAGTGGCTCGCACTACGCGCCCTCCGCCAAATACCGCTGAGTCACTGCGCCCAACACCGTTGAAAGTCACAGGCTCGGGTGTGGCTCGGGTCAACGTCGGCAAAGGGTCCATGCCGACGCCGCACTTTTCGGCTCGTGTCCGAGGTAGGAGCGCGGGGCCGTTATATGGCGACGCAGATCCCGATCGAGATTGATCCCGAGCTGGCTGCGAACGCGCCGGGTCCGCGGCGTGCGGTCGAGCTGACGTACGGCATGCTGCGCGGCTACGGACTGGCCGAACCGGATCTGACCGACGCGGTCCGCTTGCTGCGCAGCACGTTCCACGGGTTCGTTGCTCTGGAGGCGGCAGGCAGCTTCGCGCACAGGCGCCCGTCGCAGGACTCCTGGGTCCGCGCACTCGACGCCCTGCACACCTTTCTGGAGCACTGGCCCTCGTCCGAAGAAGGAGACCGAGCATGACCGAGCCGACCGTCGGGACCTTGCGTGTGAACGGCGCGACCCTGCACTACGAGGTGCGCGGCCAGGGCCCGCTCCTGCTTCTGATCCCGGGAGGAACGGGCAGCGCGGCCTCCCTGGCCACAGTGGCCGCCGACCTGGCCGACACATACACGGTGGTGACCTACGACCCACGAGGGATGTCCCGGATCGCGGGCACCAGCTCGGCGTCGACCTCGCGGGGCAGCTGGCAGCAGCACCCGGTTCTTGCGCAGCCACGTTACCGCGTGGTTGAAAAGCGCCACCGGCCCCTCGGCGTGCGTCCACGCCCGCCCATACAGAAAACCGCGAAACTCCCGGCCCCACCTGGGATCGGTGAAGTCGCGGTACCTGAACCGCTCCTGGATCTCCTCCGCGTGCTCGTACGGCGTCCTGCGGCGTTCCGGATACCGCTTCACGCACGACGCGTCCTCGATGCCGAGCTGCCCGGCGAGGTACTCGATGACCTCCCACGGAACCGCCAGCGGATCATCACCCAGGAACCGGCCGATGTAGCGGACCGTACAGATCTGCACCGCCATCCCGAGCCGGTGCGTGTCCGTACGCCGCAGCGCGATCAGATCGCGGTCGTCATCATCGAGGAAGAAGAAACGCTCCAGCTCCGGACGCGTGGGCACCGCAGTGAACGTCCCGTACGCCTCGGCCTGCTCATCAGTTAAGAACTCCACCGGCACAGTCGGACCGTAGCCACCCACAACGTTCCGCCCAGCGGGTTCCCCTGAACCCCGGCAGCACCACCGCCCGTAGTGCTAGCCGACCATGATCAATCGCAGCGGCATTTTCTGTACCGCAACTACTTACACCCGGATGAGGGCGGTGGTGGTGGCGACGTTCGCCGGAACGTCCCCGGCGACGGACGCCGCTTGTGCGGCGGCGATGCGCAGCGGGGCGGAGGGCAGGCTGAAGGTCATGCCCGGTGAGGCTATCGGGTGGTCAACTCGGCGATGACGGCGGCGTCCGGCCAGCTCACGGGGGTCGCCCGCACCCCACGGTGGCCGGGCGCGCCGCTCACTCCAACGGTGCCACCGCCGCTCCCGGCAGCCGTACGACGGCGATCGTGCCGCCGCCTGGCGCGGGCCGCAGCGCCACCGCGCCGCCCGCCTGCTGGATGGTGCGGGCGACGATGGACAGGCCGAGCCCCGAGCCGGGGAGGGCGCGGGCGGAGGGGGAGCGCCAGAAGCGCTCGAAGACATGCGGGAGATCCTCCGGCGGAATGCCGGGGCCGTGGTCGCGGACGCTCAACTCGCCGTTGACCAGGATGACCTCGATGGTGCCGCCGGACGGGCTGAACTTCACCGCGTTGTCCAGCAGGTTGACCACCGCGCGCTCCAGCGAGGCGGGCTCGGCCCGTACGTACCAGGGCGCCAGATGCGCGTTGATGGCGAGGTCGGGGCCGCGCAGCCGGGCGCGTTCGACGGCGTGGGCGGTGACCTCGTGCAGGCCGACGGTCTGGAACGGGCCGCTGCCCGGCACCGCGTCCGGACGGGACAGTTCCTGTAGGTCGCCGATCAGCAGGGCGAGTTCGGTCATCTGCGCCTTGACGGAGGTGAGCAGCGCCTTGCGGTCCTCGGGCGGCAACGGCCGCCCCGTCTCCTCGCTGCGGGCGAGCAACTCGATGTTGGTGCGCAGCGAGGTCAGCGGGGTGCGCAGCTCGTGGCCCGCGTCGGCGATGAGCTGCTGCTGGCGCTCACGGGAGGAAGCCAGCTGGGCGGTCATCGAGTTGAACGATGCCGACAGCCGGGCGATCTCGTCCTCGCCCTCCACCGGGATGCGGACGGCCAAGTCCTCGGTGCGGGCGATGTGTTCGACGGCGTCGGTGAGGCGGTCCACGGGGCGCAGGCCTGCGCGGGCGATGCCGAGTCCGGCGCTGGTGGCGCCCACCACTCCGATTCCGGCGACCACGACGAGGATGAGGGCGAGGCGGTCGAGCGGTTTGGTGATTTCGTCGAGCGGGCGCGACACCGAGACGGCGAAGGGCTGCTTGCCCACGCCGGGGACGGGGACCGGCATCACCCGGGTGTACACCCGCACCTTCTCGCCCTTGTCGGTCCTGCTGTCGTGGTAGACGAACGGCGAGCCGGGTGTCCATACGCCGTTGGCAGCCGCGTCGGCGATCGTCAGATCCAGCTTCAGTACCTTGACCGCCTCACCCTCCACCACGCAGGGCGGACCGGTCGGCTGCACGACCTGTACGTAGGTCTGCGGGCCCGCCACTCCTCCGGGACTGGGTTCCGAGCCGGGGGTGCACGACCGCAGTGCGGTGCTGAGCCGGGGGTTGGTGTTCTTCAGCGAGGTGTCGAACTGCCTCAGCAACTGCTCCCTGGTGAAGAACCACGCCGCTACCGCCACCGCGGCCACCGCTACCGCCACCGCGGCCGCGACCAGCAGTGCCAACCGGGACCGCAGCGGCAGGGCTCTGAACCGCCAGCGCCTCAGGCCTCGCCAGTGCTTCACGGCCGTGCCTCGGCGGAGCGCAGCACGTAGCCGACACCGCGCACCGTGTGCACGAGGCGCGGCTGGCCGCCCGCCTCGGTCTTGCGGCGCAGGTACATCACGTACACATCAAGGGAGTTGGAGCTGGGCTCGAAGTCGAAGCCCCACACGGCCTTGAGGATCTGTTCGCGGGTGAGGACCTGGCGGGGGTGGGTCATGAACAGTTCGAGCAGCGTGTACTCGGTGCGGGTCAGCTCGACCGGGTGGCCGGCGCGGGTGACCTCGCGGGTGGCCGGGTCCATGCGCAGGTCGGCGAAGGTGAGCGCGGTGTCCTGCGGGGTGTCCGCGGCGCTGGCCGCCGCCACGGCGTACGAGGTACGGCGCAGCAGGGCGCGCAGCCGGGCCAGCAGTTCGTCGAGTTCGAAGGGCTTGACGAGGTAGTCGTCCGCACCGGCGTCCAGCCCGGTGACCCGGTCGCCGACGGTGTCCCGGGCGGTGAGCATCAGGATGGGCGTGGTGACGCCGTTGTGGCGCAGGCGGCGGGCGGTGGTGAGGCCGTCCATCCGTGGCATGAGCACGTCGAGGATGATGGCGTCGGGGCGGTAGGCCTCGACCTGTTCGAGCGCGGCGAAGCCGTCGGCGGCCAGTTCCGTGTCGTACCCCTCGAACGCGAGGCTGCGGCGGATCGCCTCGCGTACCGCGGGCTCGTCGTCCACGACCAGGATCCGGGACGGCTGTTCGCCGCTCTCGGCGGGGCTCATCGTGTGCGTACCTCGCTGTCGCTCGAAATGTGTGGGTCGGGGTGTTCGTTCAGCCTCGCACGGATGCGGAGGCGGTGCGGCGGCGCGCGGTGGCGCGCTTGGACGTACGGCCGCGCGATGGCGCGGCGGCGGCGATCTCGGCGGGGCGGTTGGCGGGCACGGCACCCGCCAGGGCCATCGCCAGGCCGAGATCGGCCGGGCCCGCGCTGAGCCCGGGGTGCGCGGCGCGGTAGACCGGTACGGTCCCGCGGCCACTGCCCGAGCACCAGGTTACGGCGGTGGCGAGGGCGTGGCGGGCGCGGTAGGCGCCGACGGTGATACGGGCCATGAACTGCTCCTCAGCTGTGGTAGCTGACGTGGTTGCCGGCCAGGAACGACTTGACGGTGTTGATCGGGATGGAGAAGCCGAGGCCGATGCTTCCGGAGTCGCCGGAGGCGCTGCCGCCGCTCGAACTGGGCGAGTACATCGCGGAGTTGATGCCGATGATCTGGCCGCTCAGATTGATCAAGGCGCCGCCGCTGTTGCCGGGGTTGAGCGAGGCGTCGGTCTGTATCGCCTTGTAGGTGGTGGTGTTCCCGCCGACCTGGCCGTTGTACTGGCCGCCACCGAACTCGAACGGCCACTGGTTGCCACCGCCGCGGCCCCCGCCACCGAAACCGCCGCCGCTGCCGCCGCTGTTGCCGGAGTTGCCGCCCTCGGTCGGCACGGTCACATCGCGGTTGAGCGCGGAGACGACACCGCTGGTGACGGTGTTGGACAGCCCCTCGGGGGAGCCGATGGCGACGACCTGGTCACCGACGGCGAGCGCGTTGGAGTTGCCGAGCGTGGCGGCCGGGAGCCCGCTGACGCCCTGCGCCTTGATCACCGCGAGGTCCTTGGAGGCGTCGGTCGCGATGACCTTCGCGTTCGCGCTCTTGCCGTTGGTGAAGTTCACCTTCACGGTGTTCGCGCCCGCGATCACGTGGTTGTTGGTGAGGATCGTGCCGTCGGAGCCGAGGATCACTCCGGAGCCGATCGACTGCCCGCCGCCGGTGTTCGCGGTGATCTCCACGATGCTCGAGCTGACCGCGGACGCCACCGCGCTCACGCTGCCGAGGGACTTGGCGGAGGTCGGGGATCCGACGACGGACGACGAAACCGTGTCGGTGCGGGTCGTGTTGGCTATGAGGGCCGCGGTGCCGCCGCCGACCAGGCCGGAGGCGATGGCGACCGCGGCGACGAGCGCCACGGAGCGGCCCGAGCGCCGGGGGGCGGGCCCGCCGGGCCCGGCCACCGGCTGCGACGGGTGGTACGGGGGCGGGGGCGGGTACGCGCCGTCGGAAGCGTTCCCGGCGCTGTGCTGCGAGCCGCTGCTGAAGTGGGTGCTGTCCGTCATGGCAATGACTTTCGGCGCCGATCATGAGAGCTGTCTGAGCGCCAGCTGAGAAGCCCGACAGAAGTAGGTATGCCCGAAATAAAGGTTAGAGCCGTTGACGTGCTACGACGCGCAGCCGCAGGAGCGGCGGATGACCAGCCGCGACGGGAACTGCTTGAGGCGCTCCCGGCGCGATCCGGCGAACCGCAGACCGTCGTCCAGGACCAGGTCCACGGCCGCCCGGGCCATCGCCTCGCGGTCCGAGGCGACCGTGGTCAGCGAGGGGTCGGTCAGGGCCGCTTCCTTGACGTCGTCGAAGCCCGCGACGGCCAGCTCGCGGGGCACGTCGATACGCAGCTCCCGGGCGGCACGCAGCAGGCCGATCGCCTGGTCGTCGGTCGAGCAGAAGACGGCGGTCGGCCGGTCGGGGCGGGACAGCAGCTCCAGGCCGATCTTGTAGGCGTCGTAGCGGTTGTACGGGGCCTTGAAAAGGCGGCCCTCCGTGGACCGCCCGGCCTCCTGCATGGCGCGTCGCCAGCCCTCGACGTGGTCGGTGACCGGGTCGCCGACCGTGGGGGTGACCTCGGTGCCGCCGAGGCAGGCCACGAACTCGTGCCCGTGCTCCAGCAGGTGCCGGGTGGCCAACTGCGCGCCGCCGATGTCGTCCGTCACCACGGCGACGTCATCGATCGCCGCGGGACGTTCATGGAGCAGCACGACCCGGGCGTCCCACGCCTCGATCTCCGCCGCCGCGTTCTCGCTCGGGCCCTGGCTGATCAGGATCACGCCCGCCACCCGCATGCCCAGGAAGGCCCGCAGATAGTGCACCTCGCGCTCGTCGAGGTAGTCGGAGTTCCCGGCCAGCACCATCTTTCCGCGCTCGGCGGCGGCCCGCTCCACGGCGTGGGCCATCTCCGCGAAGAACGGCTGGCGGGCGTCCGGGACGATCAGCCCTATCAGGTCGGTGCGGCGGCTGGCCATCGCCTGGGCCACGCGGTCCGGGCGATAGCCGAGCTGTTTGATGGCCGCGAGCACGCGTTCGCGGGTGGCCGGCGCGACCGGCCTCGGTCCGTTGTTGATGACGTAGCTGACGACCGCGGTCGAGGTCCCCGCCAGCCTGGCCACGTCGTCACGCGTCACCTTGGGCACGGGCGTAGTCTACGCGGGTGAACCGCTGTCCTTACCGGCCGTCTTCACCGGTCGTGCGGGCAGTGGGCATGGTCGCCGCAGCGGCCTCCTCCCGCGCCGCCTCGTTCCGTTCCGGCGCGCCCCGCTCGGGCTCCTTGACCTGGGCGGTCTTCGCCCCCTCCACGGAGCGCTCGACCTTCTCCGGCGCCACGAAGCGGTAGCCGACGTTCCGTACCGTGCCGATCAGCGCCTCGTGCTCGGGGCCGAGCTTCGCGCGCAGCCGCCGTACGTGCACGTCGACCGTGCGGGTACCGCCGAAGTAGTCGTACCCCCAGACCTCCTGGAGCAGCTGGGCGCGGGTGAAGACCCGGCCCGGGTGCTGGGCGAGGTACTTCAGCAGCTCGAACTCCTTGAACGTCAGGTCCAGGACCCGGCCCTTGAGCTTGGCGCTGTACGTGGCCTCGTCCACCGACAGATCGCCGGTACGGATCTCCAGCGGGCTGTCGTCCGCGGTGATCTGCTGGCGGCCGGTCGCCAGCCGCAGCCGCGCCTCGACCTCGGCCGGACCGGCGGTGTCCAGCAGTACGTCGTCCACACCCCAGTCGGCGGTGACGGCGGCCAGGCCGCCCTCGGTGACGACGAGGATCAGCGGGCAACCGGGACCGGTCGAGCGCAGCAGCTGGCACAGGCTGCGGATCTGCGGCAGATCGCGGCGGCCGTCGATGAGGATCACATCGGCGCCGGGGGTGTCCACGAGCGCCGGGCCCTCGGCGGGGGCGACGCGCACGCTGTGCAGCAGCAGCCCGAGCGCGGGCAGCACCTCGGTGGACGGCTGCAGGGCGTTGGTCAGCAGGAGCAGTGAACTCACCGGAGGCTCCCGTCCGTCGTCCGGTCATGGAGGGGGTGCGGCACGCGGGGCGCGCCGTGCCCACATGGCCAGCATGGCCCACTCGGGCCATCGGCTGTATACGGCCTTGTATGCGGTCCGTCCGAAGTGCGTGAACTACCCGGTTTGCTCATTTGCGAACCCTCCTCGGTCCCTGCGAGGACGTCGTGCCCTGCGGCTTTTGGAGTGCCCGAAAGCACGAAAGGACCCGGGGGCGACACTGCCCGGATCCTCTTGCCTCAGGAGAATAGCCGACATGGACGCCATGGGTGAGGACGAGTTTGCGCGATCGGGTGTTTCCTCGATCACTTCACGTGGTCGGCAATACACCCAAACGAGATCATCACGTCATGTTCTGTTGACGGAGGACGGGGTCCGGATCGAGGCGGTGCACCAGCCCGCGCGCGATGGCTCGGACGGGCTCGCGGTGGTGCTGGCGCACGGCTTCACCGGCTCGCTGGAGCGGCCCGCCGTGCGGCGGGCCGCTGAGACGTTCCGGCGCTTCGGTGGCGTGATCACGTTCTCCTTCCGGGGGCACGGCGGCTCCGGTGGCCGCTCCACGGTCGGCGACCGCGAGGTCCTGGACGTGGACGCGGCGGTCCGTTGGGCGCGCCGGCTCGGATACCAGCGGGTGGCGACCGTCGGCTTCTCGATGGGCGGGTCGGTGGTCCTGCGGCAGGCGGCGGCGCGGCGCGCGGAGGATGTCCTGGTCGACGCGGTGGTGTCGGTCAGCGCGCCCGCGCGCTGGTACTACCGGGGTACGGCGCCGATGCGGCGGCTGCACTGGATCGTCACCCGGCCGGTCGGCCGTACGGTGTCGCGGTACGGCCTGAAGACCCGCATCCACCCCGAGGATTGGCATCCGGTGCCGATGTCGCCCGTAGAGGCGGTGCCGCTGGTCGCTCCGACTCCGCTGTTGATCGTCCACGGCGATCGGGACGCGTACTTTCCGCTGGATCATCCCCGCGCGTTGGCGGCTGCCGCCGCCAGGGACACGACGGAGCTGTGGATCGAACCGGGCTTCGGCCACGCGGAGAATTCAGCGTCGACGCCGCTTCTGCTGCGCATCGGCGGCTGGCTGTCGCACCAGCCAGCTGCGGCTGGCCCGCCTCCTGGCCCGCACCGCCCACCAACCCACCCACCGGCCCGCAGTGCAGAAGACGCCGGAAGGGGGTGTGCCGGGGTGTCCCCGCAGTGACCCCAGGAAGCACCGCAAGGGTGAAGTGAAAGCTGGAGTGAGGAGACACCCCGGCACGCCCCCGACCCACAGCAGGCAGAGCGCACCGGCAAGATACGGACCACGGCAACGGGCGGGCGGGAGGGAGAGAACCCCAACGTCAGCGCGAGCGCACGGGCAAACGGGTGGGCGGGAGGGAGAAATCTCAAACGCCAACGCGGGCGCACCGGCAATTACCCTGAACGCCGAACAACCACGACGCACCGCTGAAGGAGCCGCCATGGGCGCCACCGACACGCCGGCCGCGGCCACACCCGCGCCCGCGACGGGGACCATCCGCTACTGGGCGGCGGCAAAGGCGGCCGCCGGCACCCCGGAGGAGCCGTACGCGGCGGTGACACTCGCCGAGGCGCTCCGCGCCGCAGGCGAACGGCACGCCGGGCAGCCAGAGTTCGCCCGGGTCCTGGCCAGGTCCTCGTTCCTCGTCGACGGCCAGCCCGTCGGCACCCGTGACCACGCCACGATCAAGCTGGCCGACGGCGGCACCGTCGAGGTCCTTCCGCCGTTCGCGGGAGGATGAGCGACGCGATGACGACACCAGAGTGGAACAACAGCGGTCACGGCGGCTACGGCGGCCAGTACGACCCCGCGTACGGCTACCCCGGCTATCCGCCGGACCAGCCTCTTGACCAGCACTACGCGCCCGAGCAGACGGCGGCGGCCTACCCGCCGCCCCCCTCGTACGGCTACGAGACCTACCAGGCCCAACCCGCCCCCGCGGAACAGCCGCACCCTGTACCCCAGCCCGAACCGGGACCGGAACCGGCGCCCGCACCCGCGCCGACTCTCCGGACCGGCTCGCCGATCATCCCTCCGGGTATCCAGCCCGCGCTGCTGACCGCCGTGCTCGCCGCGCTCACCGCGGCGGGCGCCGCTCTGGGCAGCCCCGCGCTGGCCGTGGCCGCCGTCCTGCTGCAGGCCGTGACGGCCGCCGGATGGTTCCGGCTGAACGGCATGTGGCCCGCCCGACAGGGCATCGCGCTGGCCTTCCTCGCCGGACTGGCCGCTGACATCGGACTGCTGGCGGCCCCGGCCGACCAGGCCCCGTCCGTCATCCTCGGCGCGCTCGGGGTGTGGATCCTGCTGATCCTGGTGCAGCAGATGCGGCACCAGGGCAGCGCCGACGAGCGGCTGTCGAGCCTGACGGCGACGGCCGCCTCGACCGCGCTGACCGTACTGGCCGCCGGATATCTGGCGATCGACGGCAGGGCGGGCAGCCACCCGGTGGTGGTGGGCGCGGTGGCGGTCGCGGTGGCGACGGTGGCGCGGGCGCTGCCGCTGCCGTCGGTGGTCTCCGTGGTCGTCGCCCTGCTGGCGGCGGCGGGCAGCGGTGTCGCCACCGACCGGCTGACCGGCATGGGCACCACGTCCGCCGTGCTGATCGCGGTGGCCGCCGGGGTCTGCGCGCTGATCGGGCTGCGGGTGGCCAGCTATGACTTCCCGTCGCGCTTCGTGCACTTCACGGCGGGGGTGGCGCTGCCGCTGACGGCAGCGGCTCCGGTCGTCTACGCGCTCGGGCGTGCGCTGGGTTCGTAGCGGCCCGGTCGTGAGCATCGACCGGCGTGGTCCGGAGGGAACCGCCCGCCCCCTCCGGACGTAGTGATCTATGACGCCAGCTCCCGGTGGCATCTCCGGCAAGGCGGACAGGTACGCCAGGTAGGGTCGCGGCGCGGAGGAACCACGCCTGGAGACGCCGGGGAGTGGGGGAAGAGGAGAGATGCGCGGGCGCGGGATACGCATATTGCTGATACTCGTCGTGCTGCTCGGTGGCCTGTTCGTCGCCGCCGACCGGCTCGCCGTCTCCTACGCGGAGTCCAAGGCGGCGGAGAAGATACAGCGCTCACAGGGTCTGGCGGACAAGCCCGATGTGTCGATCAAGGGCTTTCCGTTCCTGACCCAGGTCGCGAACAAGAAGCTGGACGAGGTCACGGTGACCTTCACCGGGCTGCAGACCACCTCCGACTCCGGCTCGCTGCGGGTCGCCAAGCTGACCGCTGACGGACACGGCGTCCAGCTCAACGGCGATCTGATGAGCGGCAACATCACCAGCGCGGTCGCCGCCAACGCCACCGGCACCGCGCTCATCTCGTACGCCGACCTGTCGAAGAGCGCGTCGAACGGAATCACCGTCTCGTACGGGGGCAAGGCCGCGAACGGCAAGGGGCAGTTGAAGGTCACCGGCAGCGTGGAGCTGCCGCTGGTGGGCAACCAGCAGGTCAGCGTGATGAGCCATGTGGAGATCAAGAACGGCGACGCAGTGCAGTTGCACGCTGACGGTATGCCGTCGATCATGGGGATTCCGCTGCCGGTCAGTGCGGAGCAGCTGGTCCGCCAGCAGACCGACTTCGGCGGTCAGCTGTCCGGGCTGCCCAGCGGAATCAAGCTGAACAGTGCTGAGGCCACCCCTGACGGCCTCCAGGTGTCGCTGGCCGGGACGAACGTCAAGCTGGGCTGACCCCCGCAACGCCGGGCCGACTCCGCAACACCGGGCCGACCCGGCCCGTGGTCCGGTTGGTGAGACAAAGCGTCCGCCCCTCAGTCGGTACGGGCGCAGGGCGGCCCTCCCGTCCTCCGCGGCGGGCCGTGAGGGGCCTAAATGTTCCGCCATTCGGACGATCTCATCTCGGATGATGACACGCCGGTGACACCCGCCCCGTGCTTCCCTACGATCGGGGCCATGAAGCGACAGGCGGATCTCACGAAGCGGCGGGCAGTCGACCTGTGCCGCGTCGCCGCCATGCTCTGTCGCGTTCCCTGAAGGGTCCACCGCCCTGAGCGCCTCCCCGCCCGGGCCCGCATTCCCACCCTTCATCAGCAGCCGCACCCCGCCGCGCCCTCGCGCGCCCGCGTAGCGCCGCGAACGGGGGGCACCCGCACAGCCAACGCCCCGCCGCAACTGCCCCGGAGGAGAACAGCATGAGCCGCAGCGACGTCCTCGTCGACGCCGAGTGGGTCGAGAGCCATCTCGACGACCCCAAGGTCGTCCTCGTCGAGGTTGACGAGGACACCTCGGCGTACGAGAAGAACCACATCAAGAACGCCGTCCGGATCGACTGGAAGAAGGACCTCCAGGACCCGGTGCGCCGTGACTTCGTCGACCAGGAGGGCTTCGAGAAGCTCCTGTCGGAGCGGGGCATCGCCAACGACGACACCGTCGTCCTGTACGGCGGCAACAACAACTGGTTCGCGGCGTACGCCTATTGGTACTTCAAGCTCTACGGCCACCAGGACGTGCGCCTGCTCGACGGCGGCCGCAAGAAGTGGGAGCTGGACTCCCGCGACCTGGTCGTCGAGGTGCCGACCCGTTCGCAGACCGAGTACAAGGCCAAGGAGCAGGATCTGTCGATCCGCGCCTTCCGCGACGACGCCGTCAAGGCGATCGGTCAGCTGAACCTGGTCGACGTACGTTCCCCCGACGAGTTCAGCGGCAAGCTGCTCGCCCCGGCGCACCTCCCGCAGGAGCAGTCGCAGCGTCCGGGCCACATCCCCACCGCCCGGAACATCCCGTGGTCGAAGTCGGCCAACGACGACGGCACCTTCAAGTCGGACGGCGAACTGAAGGAGCTGTACGAAGCCGCGGGTGTGGACCTGGCCAAGGACACCATCGCGTACTGCCGGATCGGCGAGCGCTCCGCGCACACCTGGTTCGTGCTGCACGAGCTGCTGGGCCAGCAGAACGTCAGGAACTACGACGGCTCCTGGACCGAGTACGGCTCGCTGGTGGGCGTGCCCATCGAGCTCGGCGCCAACTGACCCTCTAGGTAAGGAAGTTCATTCATGTGTGGAGCCAAGGCCGGCGGCCCGGACGCTTCGACCATCAAGGCCGGTGAGACGACGATCCAGGGCTCGGTGACCCGTGGCGGCCAGCCCGTCACCGGTTATGTGCGCCTACTGGACAGCACCGGTGAGTTCACCGCCGAGGTGCCGACCTCGGCGACCGGGCAGTTCCGCTTCTACGCCGCGGAGGGCACCTGGACCGTGCGCGCCCTGGTGCCGGGCGCGCAGGGGGACCGCACCGTCGTCGCCCAGCAGGGCGGCCTGGCGGAGGTCGCCATCGCCCTTTGAGGCACCCGTACGGCCGGAGGGCCGCACCCCAGGGTTGGACGCCTTGCGGGGTGCGGTCCTCCGCGCTGTCTGACGGCGCCGTCCGGACGTACCGTAGAAGTATGTACGCGCGGCGTAGGCACTGGTACTTCGCCATGATGGGCACGTGTATCGGGCTGTTCGTCCTGGCCTGGGGTGTCGTGCGTCTGTGGTCGGTCCCGGCGGCTGTCGCGATGTGCGTGGTGGCGATGGTCATCCCGCCGGTCGCGGCGGTGGTGGCGAACCGGCGCGGCCCGGACGACACCTGGTGGGATGTGCCCGACGACAGCTGGCTCCAGGACGAGCCGAAGGACGACACCTGGCGCGAGAGTGAGAAGGCCGCCAAGGAGCGCCTGGACCGGCTGGACCGGGGCGATTCCGGTCAGTAGGCCAGCGCTGCCCCGTCAGTAGACGGTCAGTAGACGAGTGCCTGTACGCCGTCCGTCATGGCCTCCTGGACGAAGACCTGCGCTCCGGCGATCCGTACGCCCTTCATGACGTCCGCCTCGGTGATGTCCCGGCGGGCCGCGCACTGCGTGCACAGGGTGATCCGGCCGCCCGCCAGGATGCCGTCGATCAGATCCGGCAGCGGTGCCGCGTGCGGCAGCTCGAACTCCGCCGCCCGGCCCGGCAGCGCGAACCACGAGGACTCCCCGGTCAGCCACAGCGAGACCTCGACGCCGCTGGCCGCCGCCACCGCCGCCACCGTGAACGCCTGCGAGCACCGCTCGGGCGCGTCCGCGCCCGCCGTCACCTTGATCACCAGCTGCTTGGTCACGCAGCTCACCCTACGCCGCCGCGCCGCCCGTTCTCCCCGCCGACTAGACTCGGACCCGGTCCGTAACTGTCAGCAGCCTGCCCGAGGAGCACCAACGTGCTTGAGGTCTTTTTCGAAGCCCTTCTCGCCCTGGTCGTTGTGGCCGTCATCGCCTTCACCGGCCTGTCCGTGAAGAAGCTCTTCCAGGGCCAGCGCTGACCCCACGTCCTTGACCGACCCCTCACAGATCGCCTGAGCCCCACCCCATGATCGAGATTCCGTCCGACCTCCACCCGGACCTCGTCCCGCTCGCGTTCCTCCTCGGCAACTGGCAGGGCGCGGGCGTGTCCGACTTCCCCGGCTCCGAGAAGTGCAACTTCGGACAGGAGGTCACGTTCTCCCACGACGGCCGCCCGTTCCTGGAGTACACCTCGCGCACCTGGGTGCTGGACGCCGAGGGCAACAAGGTCCGCCCGCTGGAGAACGAGAGCGGCTACTGGCGCGTCGGCTCCGACCGCAAGGTCGAGATCACGATGGCGCGCGACGCCGGTGTCATCGAGATCTGGTACGGCGAGCTGGCCGACAAGAAGCCGCAGATCGACCTGGTGACCGACGCGGTGGCCCGGCTGGGCTCGGCCAGCCCGTACTCGGGCGGCAAGCGGCTGTACGGCTACGTCAAGGGCGACCTGATGTGGGTGGGCGAGAAGGCGACGCCCGAGGTGCCGCTGCGCCCGTACATGTCGGCGCACCTGAAGAAGGTCGTGGATCCGTCGGAGTGGGCCAAGGACCTGAAGGACCTGCCGGACGACGGCATCGCGTTCTTCAAGTAATCCTTCCCCGGCTTCTTCCCTAGAATCGGTGGCGTGGTGAGCACCGACTGGAAGAAGGACCTGCGCGAGCGCGGCTACCGGCTGACGCCGCAGCGTCAGCTGGTCCTGGAGGCTGTCGACCACCTGGAGCACGCGACCCCGGACGACATCCTCTCGGAGGTCCGGCGGACCGCCAGCGGCGTCAACATCTCCACCGTCTACCGGACGCTGGAGCTGCTGGAGGAGCTGGGCCTGGTCAGCCATGCCCACCTGGGGCACGGTTCGCCCACGTACCACCTCGCCGACCGGCACCACCACATGCATCTGGTCTGCCGGGACTGCGAAAAGGTCATCGAGGCGGATGTCTCGGTGGCCGCACCGCTCATCACGGAGCTGCGGCGTACGTTCGGCTTCGACACCGATATGAAGCACTTCGCGATCTTCGGGCGCTGTGCGGACTGCTCGCGCACCGCCGCAGACCCCAAGGCCGTGTCCAGCGGGTCGTAGGCTGGTGCGCATGACGAAGAGTCCCCTGCTCTCGCTGCCCGGTGCCGTCCCTGCCGAAGCGCCGGACGAGGGCGTCGCCGCCCACTACGGAGACCTGTTCCGCGAGCAGCGCGCACTCGCCGCCGGGACCGGTTTCGTCGACCTCTCGCACCGCGGTGTGGTCACCGTCAGCGGTGCCGACCGGCTGAGCTGGCTGCATCTGCTGATCACCCAGCACGTCAGCGAACTGCCGCCGCAGCAGGCCACGGAGGCGCTGATCCTGTCCGCCCACGGGCATGTCGAGCACGCGCTGTACCTCGTGGACGACGGCACGACGACGTGGATCCATGTCGAGCCCGGTACGCAGGGCGAGTTGCTCGCGTACCTGGAGAGCATGAAGTTCTTCTACCAGGTGGAGACCGCGGACGTGACGGACGCCTACGCGGTCGTCCATCTGCCCGCCGGTTCTATCGTTGAGGTGCCGAGCGGCTGGGCGGTTCGGGAGGTCGCGTACGGGCGGGATGTCTTCGTGCCGCGCGCCGAGTTGGAGTCCTTCGCCGAGCAGGCCGGTCCGGCGATCGGTGTGCTGGCGCTTGAGGCGCTGCGGATCGAGGCGCACCGCCCGCGGCTCGGCCTGGAGACCGACCACCGGACGATCCCGCACGAGGTGGGCTGGCTGGAGACCGCGGTCCACCTCAACAAGGGCTGCTACCGCGGCCAGGAGACCGTGGCCCGGGTGCACAACCTCGGCCGCCCGCCGCGCCGTCTGGTCTTCCTGCACCTCGACGGCAGTGAGGTCAAGCTGCCGGGGCACGGCGCGCCGGTGCGGCTGGCCGAGGACGGTGCGGAGGGCCGCCAGATCGGCTTCGTCACCTCCTCCGCACGGCACTACGAACTCGGCCCGATCGCCCTGGCGTTGGTCAAGCGAAACGTCCCCGCGGACGCGGTCCTACTGGCGGACACGGTCCCGGCCAACCAGGAAGTGGTCGTCGAACCGTAGGGCCGGAGAGGGAAAGGGCGGATGGGTGGGGAAGCACAACAGCGACCCCCACCCAGGGCAACTGGAGCCTCAAACCTCCAACAGCACCGTAAACGGCCCGTCGTTGGTCAACGACACCTTCATGGCCGCACCGAACCGCCCCGTCTCCACATGGGCCCCCAACGCCCGAAGTTGGGCGACCACCTCATCGACCAGCGGTTCCGCCACAGGACCGGGCGCCGCCGCGTTCCAGGTCGGCCGACGCCCCTTGCGGGCGTCGCCGTAGAGCGTGAACTGGCTGATCACCAGCAGCGGCGCGCCGATGTCGGAGCAGGAGTGCTCATCGGGCAGGATGCGCAGCGTCCACAGCTTGCGGGCGAGTTGGGCGGCCTTCTCAGGGGTGTCCTCGTGGGTCACCCCGACCAGGACGCACAGTCCGGGTCCGGTGATCTTGCCGATGGTCTCGCCGTCGACCGTGACGGCTGCTTCGGTCACTCGCTGGGCTACGGCACGCATGGCCCCCATTGTGGCGCGTCCCGCCGGGTGCCACTCTCAGGGGTGAATTCGTCATCTCAACGGCCGGGGGCGTACGCCCGTCAGGACACGCCTCAGTGAAGAGCGCCGGGGGGCCGTTCGGGTGTACAGGCGCTGCGAGTTGTCAGTGGGCAGTGGCACGATCTGATCCGAGGCGGTGCCCGGGGGGCCTGTCGCACCGCCCACTGGAGGGGACGTACCCGATGGAGGGGACGTATGCGCATAACTATCGCCGATACCGGACAGACATCCGATACTGCACCCACAGTCGCCACATCCGACACCGACAGCCGCACCGAGACCCGCACCCACGCCCGTACCGCCCGTACCAAGGAAGCCCGCATGATGCAGGCCGACGCAGTCAATTCCCGCACCCCGCGGCCGGACACACCCCGCTCGCGGGCGGCTGCCGAGAACCCCTCGGAGGCCGTCATGTCCCCACTGGGCACCTTCCGTCTACCCGAGCTGCGGACGCTGCGCCGTGACGCCCAGCAGGAGGAAGCCGACCTGTCGTATCTGCGGCGGCTGCTGCAGGGCCGGATCGACATCCTGCGGGCGGAGCTGGGGCGGCGTACGGCGCCGGGGGACGCCAAGGACCCGAAGGACCCCAGGCCGGGGCGCACGCTCCTGGTGCGTCCGCTGCTCGACCGGCTGCCGGAGATCCTGGCCGACGGCCCCTCGCGGGTGCGGTCCGCACGGCACGTGACGTTGGGCACCCCGCACAGCGAGGAGTACCGGCAGCTGGCGGAGGAGATGCTCGCCGACGTCGAGCTGTCCGACCTCGCCGCCCGCACCGATCAGGAGCTGCACGCCGCGATGGCCAAGCTGGTCGGGCGTGAGCAGCAGGTTTCCAGCCGCCGCAGGCAGCTGCAGACGACCGTGGACGGTTGCAGCGCGGAGATTGCCCGAAGGTACCGTGAGGGCGAAGCACGAGTCGACGACCTGCTCTCCGGCGGCTAGGCCGCCGGTTCGGGAGATTCCCGACCGGCCCGCTGAGGGGAGCGGCCGTCCACCCCCTCCTCGGAAGGCCGACGATGACGTCCCGTACCCCCACTGAGCTGCCCGTTCTCGCAGAGGTCATACGCTCCGGCTTCGTCGAGGGGCATCATCGCGGGTCGCTGGTGCTGCTGGACGCCGAAGGCGGGGTGGACGTCGCGCTGGGCGAGGTGGCCGCGCCCGTCTTCCCCCGCTCGGCGAACAAGCCGATGCAGGCGGAGGCGCTGCTGCGGGCAGGGTGCGAGCTGGACGGGGAGCTGCTGGCGCTGGCGGCCGCCAGCCATTCTGGAGAAACGTTCCACCTCGAAGGCGTACGCAAGATCCTGGCCAGCGCCGACCTTGACGAGGGTGCCCTGCAGACCCCGCCCGACCTGCCGCTCGATCCGCACGAGGCGGAGCGCTGGCTGCAGACCGGCGGCACCCGGGACCCGCTGCTGATGAACTGCTCGGGCAAGCACGCCGCGATGCTCGCCGTCTGCGTGCGCAACGGCTGGCCGCTGGACAGCTATCTCGACATCTCACACCCGCTGCAGCAGCTCATCCTGGACGTGGTCCGTGAGGCGAGCGGGGAGAGCGTCGACCACATCGGCATCGACGGCTGCGGTGCGCCGCTGATGGCGCTGAGCCTGACCGGTCTCGGCCGTGCCTTCCGCGGCTACGTGCTCGCCGAGCCCGGCACCGCCCGGCGCAAGGTCGCCGACGCGATGCGCGCCCACCCCCAGTACGTGGCGGGCACCCGGCGGCCCGACACCTGGCTGATGCGCGAGGTGCCCGGGACGCTGTCGAAGATGGGCGCGGAGGCGGTGCAGGCGGTGGCGCTGCCGGACGGCCGGGCGCTCGCCTTCAAGATCGACGACGGCGGCGGACGCGCCCTCGGCCCGGTACTGGCCCGCGCCCTGCGGCTGCTGGGCGTTGACGCGCCGGTGGTGGACCGCATCGGCGACGCTCCGCTGATGGGCGGCCCGAAGAAGGTCGGCGAGATCCGCGCCGCCTTCTGACGCTTCCGTACGAGGGGACCGGCACCGGAAAAACTGGGATGCGCCGCGGAACCGGTGCGACTTAGCCTGCCGGAATGAGCCGCGCGATCGAGGTCCGGTACATCGAGGAATCCGACTACGGCGACTGGATGCTGGCGACGCGGAAGGGCTTTCTCCGCCCGCCGGTGTCCATGGATCAGGACACTTCCGAGGTGCCGTCCGTCAGGGAGATCGAACCGGCCCGTACCCAGGGCGCGTTCGACAACGGACGGTGCGTCGCCACCTTCCGTACGCTGCCGCGCGAGCTGACCGTCCCGGGCGGCGGCACGGTTCCTGCGGACGCGGTCAGCGGTGTGACGGTGACCGCGACCCACCGTCGGCGCGGACTGCTCACCCGCATGATGGCGCGCGGCCTGGCGGCGGCGAAGGAACGCGGCGACGCGGTCTCCATCCTGATCGCCGCCGAGTACCCGATTTACGGCCGCTTCGGCTATGGGCCGGCCACCTGGGTCACCGACTGGAGGGTGGAGATCCCGCGCGCCCGCCTCGGCCGCCACGACCTGCCCGACGGCGCCCGCATCGACCTGGCCGACGGCGCCGAGGTCCGCAAGGCGGGACCGGAACTGTACGAGCGGGTAAGGCGGTTGACCCCAGGGGCGATCAACCGCACCGAAAACTTCTGGAAGTTGTACACCGGCGAGGTGGAGCTGCCCTCGCACCCGTGGACCGAGCCGTTCCACGCGGTGTACCGGGACGCCTCAGGCCGGGTGGACGGCCTGCTCACCTACGCCGTCGACGACGTGTGGGACGCCAAGATGCCGCAGGACACGCTCACCGTGCGGAGCATGATCGCGGCCACCCCGGAGGCGGAGCGCGCGCTGTGGGGGTACGCGCTGTCCGTCGACTGGGTCGTCAAGCTCGACTCCGGTTCCCGCCCTCCCGACGATCTGCTACCGCTGCTCCTGGGTGACCCGCGGGCCGCCAGGGTCACCTCGCACGCCGACTTCATGTGGCTGCGGGTGCTCGATGTGGTGGCCGCGCTGGAGGCGCGCGGCTACGCGAGCACGGGCGAGCTGGTGCTGCGGATCCGGGACGCCGACGGGTACGCCGACGGCCGGTGGCGGCTGACGGCCTCGCCCGAGGGCGCCGAGGTCCGCGCGACGAACGCGGAGCCCGATCTCGCCCTGGACGTAAGGGAGTTGGGGGCGCTGTACCTGGGCGATGAGTCGGCGGTGCGGCTGGCCGCCCTCGGCCGGGTCGAGGAGCGGCGCCCGGGCGCCGCCGCACGCGCTGACGCACTCCTGCGCACCCCGCGTCGGCCCTGGTGTCCGGAGGTCTTCTGATCCGGGCGGCCACCGGTCCCGGACCTGGCGGACCGTCCTTACCCCTTGGTGAAGACCATCCAGCGCTGCGGATCGTCCAGCGGCCGGAATCCGGCCTTCTCGTAGACGCCGTGCGCGTCTTCGGTCGCCAGCAGAATGCGGCGCAGGCCGTACGGCATCAGATGGTCGCGCACCGCCTCCACCAGTGCGGTGCCCAGGCCGTGGCCGCGCGCCGAGGGGTCGACGTAGACATCGCAGAGCCAGGCGAAGGTGGCGTGATCGGTGACCACTCGGGCGTACGCCACCTGGACCCCCGAACCCGCCTGGTACGCACCGAAGTTGAGGGACCCCGCGATGGCGCGTTCCTGTGCTTCGCGGCTGCGGCCCATCGCCCAGTAAGCGTCGGTGCTCAGCCAGCGGTGCACCCGGGTGATGTCCAGCCGGGCCGGGTCGGTGGAGATGTCGTACACGGCTTCCATGGTGGGGAGGCTGACAGGCCGACCGGCCCCGCGTCGAGGGGATTTCCACGTGGTCCGCGCCACCACCGGCGCCGACACGCCGCTCACCAGCGGCTTCACAACCGGACCGTCCGCTACCAGGGGCATTCGCTTCCATGGCACGGCAGTTCGGCACAAGTGATCCAGTACACGCAACGGAAGGACGCATCATGATCGTGGTAACCGGAGCGACCGGGAACATCGGCCGCCACCTGGTGGACCAGCTCCTCGCGCGCGGCGCGCGGGTACGGGCGCTGACCCGGTCTCCTGAACGGGCCGGGCTGCCGGCCGCCGCCGAGACCGTACGCGCCGACTTCGCGGCGGGTGAGCCGCTCACATCACTGTTCGAAGGTGCCGAGGCGCTCTACCTCAACCTCTCGGCCACCGGGCCCGACAACGCGCTCCAGGTCATCGGAGCCGCCGCCGAGTCCGGGGTGCGGCGCATCGTCATGCTCTCCTCGGCGGGCGTGACCGACACGGCCTTCGACGAGGAGAACATCCTCTCCCGACTGCACGCCGGGGTGGAGCGGGTGATCCGCGAGACGGGCCTTGAGTGGACCTTCGTACGCCCCGGGACGTTCGCCGCGAACACCCTGCTGTGGGCCGAGGCGATCCGTACCACGGGCGTGGTGCGCGGCCCGTACGCCTCGGCCGCGATGGCGCTCGTGCACGAGGCGGACATCGCCGCCGTCTCGGCGGCGGCGCTGGACGACCGGGTCGGCGAGCACAAGGGCGCGGTGTACTGGCTGACCGGCCCGGAGAGCCTCACTCCGGTACAGCAGGTGGCGGTCATCGGACAGGCGCTGGGCCGTGAACTGCGGTACGAGGAACTGCCGCGGGAGGCCGCACTGGAGGAGATGGCCGGATACGGGGTGCCGCTGCCGGTCGCCGATGCGATTCTGCACTGGCAGGAGAAGGGCGGCGAGCGCGCCACGGGAGTGTCCCCGGATGTGGAGCGGGTGACCGGGCGGCCCGGGCGCACCTTCGCCGAGTGGGTCAGCGGCCACCTCGCGGACTTCCGGTAGGGCGGCGTGCATGAAGGCATTGCTTAAGTAACGCTTCGCGATTCCATGTAGGTCAATTAACTAGACCTCAAGTGTGGGGGTGGGCGAGGCTCGTGGCATGGACAACAGCAGCGCGCTCACCGGCATCCATGTCCCTCTCGTCACCCCCTTCGCGGCGGATGGCTCGGTCGCGTACGAGGCCCTGGAGGCCCTGGCCCGCCAGGTACTCGACGACGGCGCGGCCGGGCTCGTCGCGCTCGGCACCACCGGCGAGCCCGCCACGCTGGACGATGCCGAGCGCCGTGCCGTGATCGACGTGATCGCAGGGGTGTGCCGCGAGCGCGCGGCACCGCTGACCATCGGGGCGGGGACGAACGACACCCGCACCAGCGTCGCCGCGCTGCACGCACTCAAGCGGTGGCCTCAGGCGGCCGCGGCGCTGGTCTCGGTGCCGTACTTCACCCGCCCGTCAGAGGACGGCGTCTTCGCGCACTTCGCGGCACTCGCCGCCGAGAGCCACCTGCCGCTGCTCGTCTACAACGTCCCTTACCGCTCAGGGCAGTCACTCAGCGCCCGGACGCTGCGCCGCCTCGCCGCACTGCCCGGCGTGGTCGGCGTCAAGCACGCGGTGGGCGCCATCGACGCCGAGACCATCGACCTGCTGGCCGACCTGCCGGATGGCTTCGCGGTACTCGCGGGTGACGACATCTACGTCTCCGGACTCCTCGCGCTCGGCGGTACCGGCGGCATCCTGGCCTCGGCGCACTGCGCGACAGCGCGGTACGCGGAACTGGCGGCCGCCTGGCAGAACGGCGACGCGGCCCGGGCGCGCCGCCTCGGGGGCGCCCTGTCCACCATGGCGCGGGCACTGTTCGCCGAGCCCAGCCCCGGCGTACTCAAGGGCGTCCTACACGCCCAAGGCCGCATCCCCACAGCCTCGGTACGCCTCCCCTTGCTCCCCGCAAGCACCCCCGCAGTCGAGACTGCCATGTTGTCCCTACGGCCCCTCACGGGTCCGTAGGGACAACCGGTTGCGGGGGGCGCCCGCGAGGGCCTCCGAAGAAGCGGCCAGCATGCCCACCCAGCGGGGTGGGAGCGCTCCCCGAACCAGCAGCAATGATGCCCACCTCCCGAGGGCCCCCGAAGCGACGGCAACGATGCCCACCCAGGCGGTATGTGCGGGCTTCCCGAGCGAACGGCGACAGCGCCCACCCAGGGGGTTTGTGCGAGCCTTCCGAACGAACGGCGACAGTGCCCATCCAGGGGGTTTGTGCGGGCTTCCCGAGCGGACGGCGACAGTGCCCATCCAGGGGGTTTGTGCGGGCTTCCCGAGCGGACGGCGACAGTGCCCACCCAGGCGGTATGTGCGGGCTTCCCGAGCGAACGGCGACAGTGCCCACCCAGGGAGTTTGTGCGAGCCTTCCGAGTGGACGGCGACAGCGCCCACCCAGGGGGTGCGAGCCTTCCGAGCGAACAGTGACAGCCCCCACCCAGGGGGTTTGAGCGAGCCGCCCGAACGAACAGCGACAATGCCTACCCAGGGGGTTCGGGGGAAGCCCCGGACGAACAGCAGCAATGCCCACCCACGGGGGTCTGGGGGAACCCCCAGAAAACAGCAATGCCCACCGCGAAAGGTGAAACGTATGAAGGTCGGAATCGTCGGCGCGACCGGCCAGGTCGGCGGCGTCATGCGCCAGGTGCTGGCACAGCGCGCCGCCGAGGGCCTCGGCCTGCCAGTAGGGGAGCTGCGGCTGTTCGCCTCGGCGCGTTCGGCGGGCCGAACGCTGCCCTGGCAGGGCACCGAGGTAGTCGTGGAGGACGCCGACACCGCCGACTACCGCGGACTGGACATCGTGCTGTTCTCGGCCGGGAAGGCCGCATCGCTGGCGCTCGCGCCGCGCGTCGCGGCAGCCGGGGCGGTCGTGGTCGACAACTCCTCGGCCTGGCGTCTCGACCCGCAGGTCCCGCTGGTGGTCTCCGAGGTCAACCCGCACGCGGTCACCGACCGCCCCAGGGGAATCATCGCCAACCCCAACTGCACCACCATGGCCGCGATGCCGGTGCTGCGACCGCTGCACGAGGAGGCAGGCCTCGTCAGCCTGGTCGTGACCACCTACCAGGCGGTGTCCGGCAGCGGTCTCAGCGGTGTCGCCGAACTCGCCGACCAGGCAGCGGCGGTGGGGGAACGAGCCCGCGAACTGACCTTCGACGGCAGCGCGGTGAACTTCCCCGAGCCCAAGGTCTACGCCCGGCCCATCGCGTTCAACGTACTCCCGCTCGCCGGATCCCTGGTGGACGACGGCTCGGGCGAGACCGACGAGGAGCAGAAGCTCCGCAACGAAAGCCGCAAGATCCTGGAGATCCCGGACCTGAAGGTGTCCGGCACCTGCGTACGGGTGCCGGTCTTCACCGGCCACTCGCTGCAGATCAACGCCCGCTTCGCCCGCGACATCTCTCCGCACCGGGCGTACGAACTGCTGGGTGGCGCACCCGGCGTGGCACTGTCCGACATCCCCACCCCGCAGCAGGCCGCGGGCCAGGACCCCACCTTCGTCGGCCGGATCCGTACCGATGAGACCGTAGCCCGCGGGCTGTCGCTGTTCTGCTCCAGCGACAACCTGCGCAAGGGCGCGGCACTCAACGCGGTGCAGATCGCGGAGCTGGTGGCGGCCGAACTGGGCTGACCGGCCAGGACGTTGGGCGGCCGCCCGGTCGGGCGTTGGATCAGCGGCGGCCGCCCGGCAGGAACCCGAGGACCGCGGTGGTGAAGTCCTCAGGGCGCTCGGCGTGCACCAGATGGCCGCAGGGAATGGTCAGCAGCCTGCCCCCCGGAATCAGCCGGGCCATCCGGGCGAGCTGGTCCTGCGGTATGTGGCTGCGTGATCCGCCCGCGATGACCAGTGTCGGCGCGGTGATCGCGGCGAGCCCCGAGTGCCACTGCGAGGGCGGCATGGCGAGTTGGGCATGCACCGCAGCCACCACTTCCCAGTCGAAGTCCAGCTCTCCGTCCGGCCGTTCGGCCTCCTTGTGGTCCCGGGGATGCGGCGCCGGAACCTCTTCCAGCACCAGCCGCTCCACCCGCTCCGGGTGCGCCTGCGCGAACAGGTGGGCCACTACGCCGCCCATCGAGTGCCCGACCAGCGTCACCCGGTCAAGGCCGAGCGCGTTCAGCAGTCCGACGACGTCGTCACGCATCAGCTCGAACGAGTACCTGCCGGGCCAGTCGCTGCGCCCATGTCCGCGCAGGTCCGGGACGTAGACCCGCCAGCCCACCGCGAACTCCTCCGCGACCGCGTCCCAGTCCGTGCTGGTTTCACCCAGTGCGTGCAGCAGCATCACTGGCGGCCCGTCGGGATTCCCCGACACCCGGCAGGCCAGCCGGACTTCACCGGTGTCGATCAGACGCAGCTCCATCCTGCGAAGCTACCTCGCGGGCGCGACGCCAGCCATACCGCGCGGCGCACGATGACGCCATGTCAGCCGTTGGCGTGGACGAGCCGCTGTCCGAACTCGAACTCCTGGGCATAGTTCTTGAGCGATATCGCGTTGGCCGCCTTGGTGGTGATCTTGTTGATGACCCCCTTCCACGGCAGATAGGGCAGTGCCTTCCACATCAGATTGCGGGTCCAGATCTGCGACCGCGTCTGCGGCACCATGAACCGGTCCAGGCCTTCGGCCTGCTTCCGGCACACCTCGGCGTACGGGCGTATCCGCTCCTCGTACCGTGCGAAGGCTGTGCGATGGTCATCGGGGGCCGCCGCCAACTCACCCGCCAGTACATATGCGCCGACCACCGCGAGTCCGGTGCCCATGGCGCCCGGCCCGCCGGCGTAACCCGCGTCGCCCAGCAGCACCACCCGCCCGGTGGAGTACCGGTCGATGTGGATCTGGCTCGCACGGTCGAAGTAGAAGTCGGGCGCCTCGCGCATCGCCGTCAACAGCCGTGGAACCTCCCACCCTTCGTCCGCGAAGACGCCGGTGACGATGTCCTTGTGCTGCTCGGTGTTCCGGTAGTCGTACTCCAGCCGCTGCGACGCGAAGTAGAGCGAGGCCGTGGCCTCGGTGGTGTCCCGCTTGCTGTAGACGTACGCGCCCTTTCCCGGAGTGCTGTACATCAGACCGCGGTGGTCCAGCCCGAACCGGTTCGGCACGGTGAAGACCGCGGAGCACACGCCCAGGTCGTGCCGGAAGTCCGACTCTGGCCCGAAGGCCAGCCGACGGACGCCGGAGTGCACCCCGTCGGCGCCGACGACAAGATCGAAGGTGCGTGGCGCGGAGCGCTCGAAGGTGACGTCGATCCCGTCGGCGTGCTCGGTGAGTGAGGTGATCGAGTCGCCGAAGATGTACTCGGTGCGGTCCTTGGTGGATTCGTAGAACACTCGGCTCAGATCGCCGCGGGCGATCTCCACCTCACCGCTCATGATTTGCGACGGCAGGCTGGAGAGCTGCTTGCCGTCCGCGTCGACGACGGCCACGCCGCCCATGTCCGTCTGTAGTCGCCGGATCTCGTCCAGCAGTCCCATGCGCTCCAGCACGCTCATGTGCGCGGTGCCCCGGAAGTCCACCGCCTGGCCGCCCTCGCGTAGGGCCGGTGCCTTCTCCACCAGCGTGGTGCGGAATCCGTACCGGCCCAGCCAGTGGGCGAGCGCGGGCCCGGCGATGCTGCCGCCGGAGATGAGAACGGTCTTCATGGAGTCCCCCCGTTATCCGTCGTTTGCCGTCGTCTGTCGTGCCGTGGAACGACCATACGCCGATGTTGTGCAAGCGCGCAAGACGTTTGTATAGAACGGATGTGTAGGGCGGTTGCGCTAGCCCTGGTTACCCTCCTGGCATGGGAAATCGTGAAGATCTGCTCGCCGGGGCCAAGCGCTGCCTGCGGGAGAAGGGCTATGCGCGCACCACCGTCCGCGACATCGCCTCCGCCGCCGGTGGCGTCAGCATGGCCGCCATCGGCTACCACTTCGGCTCCCGTGAGGCGCTGCTCAACGCGGCGCTGATCGAGGGGATGGACGAGTGGGGCGCCGAAGTCAGGGGCGCCCTGGCCGAGGCCACCGACCCGGACGCCACTCCCGTTGAGCGCTACGCGGCGACATGGACCGAGATGGTGAACTCCATCGCCGGGCAACGCCAGTTGTGGCTCGCCAGCGTCGAGGCGCTACTGCAGGCCGAACACGCCCCGGAAATCCGCGCCGGGCTGGCGCAGGGCCAGCAGGAGGGCCGCCGCGGCATGGCGGCCTGGATACGGGGCGTTGACGAGTCCGCGGTCACCGACACCACCGCGCGCACTTTGGGCTCGGTCCAGATGGCCCTGCTTTCCGGCGTCATGATGCAGTGGCTGACCGACCCCGAGCACGCCCCGACCGGCCGTGAAGTCGTGGCAGGCCTGAGGGAGTTGGCGGCCAGGCTGGATCCGGAGTCGGGCGACGGGGAGACGGTGCCCCAGTGAGGCGGACGGCTCCGGTGACGCGTTCGGCCCGCCGCGGAACCGCAGCTTCCGGCTGGCTGCGGTCGTAGCGTGCCAGCCGCTTGGCGCTGACCGGCTGGCACGCTGTCGCGCCGGAAGGCAGCGCTCACCCCGTCCTCGAACACCCGCACGGGATATGGTGCGTGGCCGTGACCGAACCAGACTTCCAGCGCGCCACCCGGGCGTCCTATGACTCCATGGCCACCGACTACGCCAAACGCTTCGGCGACGAGCTGGCGGCCAAGCCGCTGGAGCGGGCGATGCTCGCCGGGTTCGCCGAGCTCGTGCACGCCGCCGGTGCCGGGCCGGTCGCCGACATCGGGTGCGGTACCGGCCGTGTGACGGCGCATCTGAACGGCCTGGGGCTCTCCGTGTTCGGGGTCGACCTGTCGCCGGGGATGGTCGGGGTGGCCCGGCAGGCCCACCCCGACCTGCGGTTCGACGTGGGTTCGATGCTGGCCCTGGACCTGCCGGACGGCACCCTGGGCGGTGTCATGGCCTGGTACTCGATCATCCACGTCCCGCAAGAGCGGCTGCCGGAGGTCTTCGCCGAGTTCTACCGGGTGTTGGCTCCGGGCGGCCATGTGCTGCTCGCGTTCCAGGTCGGCGACGAGCCGCTGCGCCTGACGGAGGCGTTCGGTCGCCCGATCTCGCTGGACTTCCACCGGCGGCAGCCGGACCGTGTCGCCGAGTTGCTGAGCGAGGCCGGACTGGTCATACGCGCTCGGCTGCTGCGTGAGCGCGACGACGACGGTGAGTTCGCGGAGAAGACCCGACAGGGCTTCCTGCTGGCCCGCAAACCGGCCGAGGTCGGCCGGTCATAACCTGAAGCGGCTGGCGGTGGAGCTGTCGACTGAGTCGCAAGCCGCGGCCGACAGCCCCACCGTGTACTGATCGCGTCAGGCGAAGGTGCGTGTCGCGGGAGGGGAGACCCCACGTCCCGCTCTACACGGTTGCCGTGGCGGCGAGGTGGGAGCGCCGGGAGGCGGCGGCGCGGGTGATGGCCTCGGAGCCTTCGTCGAGGATCGCGGCGAAGGCCTGGAAGACATGGGGTACCTCCGGGGTCACGTCGAGGGTGACGCGGACGTCGGCTGCCGCGGCGTGGGCGGCGAGACGGGTGGCGTGGTCGAGCGGGATCTCGTGCGAGCCGACCAGGATCAGCGGGGGCGGCAGGCCGCTGAGGTCCGCGAAGAGCGGGCTGACCAGTCCGTCGGTCGGGTCGGCGCCGTCGAGGTGGTTCGCGGCCGGGTACCGCAAGGTTTCGGCGGTGATGGCGGGATCGACGTCGGCCTTGGCGGCCAGGCCGACGGTCCGGCCGCCCGTCGGACAGTGATCAGCCAGCGCTGGCCAGCAGGCTCTCGGACAGCGTCCACAGGCGCTCCGTGTTTGCCGGGGCGAAGGCGTAGCGGGCCACTCCGTGCAGGTTGCCGGTGCGTCGCCCCGCCCGCTGCCCCGGCCGCCGGTGTGGCGCTGCAGGTTGGTCCAGGAGACGGCGTGGGGGTTGGGCCGGATCCCGCCCCGGCCGCAACAGCCCAGGCGGAAGCGGATCCTGACGGCGGACGGCTCCGCGAAGTGGCGACCGGCGCCGCGGGGCGCCACCGCGTCACACGGCTGAAACGACACTGTTGCAAGCGGTTTGCTTGCAAAAGTTAGCGGAGGTGTGGCACGGTCGAGGCATGGCGTCACTGAATGTCGGAAACCTCGGCGAGTATCTGCGCGAGCAGCGGCGCAGCGCGCAGTTGTCGTTGCGTCAACTGGCCGAGGCCGCCGGGGTGTCGAACCCGTACCTCAGTCAGATCGAGCGCGGGCTGCGTAAGCCGAGTGCCGACATCCTGCAGCAGCTCGCCAAGGCGCTGCGGATTTCCGCCGAGACGCTCTACGTCCAGGCCGGGATCCTCGACGAGCGCGACCAGAACGGCATCGAGGTGCGTACCGCGATCCTCACCGACCCGTCGATCAACGAGAAGCAGAAGCAGGTGCTGCTGCAGATCTACGAGTCGTTCCGCAAGGAGAACGGTGTCGGGGACGGTCCGGCGGGCGACACCGCCGCGGCCGCCCCGGCCAGGAAGGTCGCCGACAGGAAGGCGTCCACCACGACAACCGCCGCGAAGAAGGCCGCCGCGAAGAAGGCGGCGGCCAAGGTCGCCGACGCCGTCGCGGAGACCGTCGCGTCACGGACGCGCGCGCTGAAGCCCGTACCGGCGAAGGACAAGCAGCACAATCAGGACAAGCGCGGCGGCGACGACACCCTCGCCGCCGGAACCTGATCGGCGCCCACGAACCCACGACCACGAACACGCCACCATCCCGTACCGGAGGACCCTCATGGCGATCACCGAAAACGTCCGCAAGGCACTCACCGACCCGGCCCCCCTGTACGCCGCGGCGGGCGCTGTCGACCTCGCGGCCGAGAAGCTGGGCGAGGTGCCGCCGCTCCTCGACAGGCTGCGCGAGGAGGCGCCGGAGCGGTTCAACAAGGTGCGCGCCACCGACCCGAAGGTCGTCCAGGAGCGGGTGGCCCAGCAGGCCAAGGATGTCCAGGCGAAGATCACCGAGACGCTCGGCACCGTTGAGCTGGACCTGAAGAAGCTCTCCGACTCCGCCCAGGACTTCGCGCTGCGGCAGGTCGGTTGGGCGGCCGAGGCCGCGGTCAAGGCGGGGGAGACCTACAACGGGCTGGTCGACCGGGGCCGTGGCGCGGTCAGGACCTGGCGCGGCCAGGCCGCCGAGGAGGCCGAGGACCTGGCCGTGGCCATCGAGCCGGAGCCGGAGCACAAGCAGGACGGCGAGGACCGGCCCAGCACCGCCGCGTCCCGCAAGCCCGCCGCCAAGAAGACCGCGGCGCGCAAGACCACGCAGAACAGGTCCGGCGAGTGACAAGCGTGTGACAACGGGCCGGGCACGGACGAGGTGCCCGGCCCGTTGTACGAGTACCGTGACGGCGAAGGGGCTCGTCGGCGGACGACAAGGCGGTAGACGGAATGCTGATCCAAGGGTTCAACACGATCTTCAGCTGGGTCTCGACCGGCCTGCTGGTGTTCACCATCGTCGCGTTCGTCAACGCGGCGATCCACCGGGAGGACGCGTACCGGGCGGCGGACAAGCACACCAAGCCGTTCTGGCTGATCATCCTGGGCATCGCGGCCGTGGTGATGGGGCTCTTCCCGATCCTGTCGATACTGCCGCTCATCGGTCTCGTCGCCACGATCGTGTACATGGTCGACGTACGCCCGGCGCTCAAGGGGGTCTCGGGGCACGGCCCCCGCAGGCGCGGGAGCAGCAGCGACGGACCGTACGGGCCGTTCAGCCGCTGAGCGTCGCATCAACCGCGGTCGAGCAGCACCACCGCGACGTCGTCCGTCAGCTCGCCGCCGTTCAGCTCCCTGACCTCGGCCATCGTCGAGTCCAGCAGTTCCTCACCGCGCAGCCCGGTGCGCAGGCGGCGGTCGACCAGCTCGATCATGCCGTCCGTGCCGAGCCGTGCGGTGCCCTCGCCGATCCGGCCCTCGATCAGCCCGTCGGTGTACAGCATCAGGCTCCACGCCTCGCCGAGCTGCACCGTGAGGCGGTTCCACTCGGCCCGCTCCAGCAGGCCGAGCGCCGGACCGCCGTGCTCGTACGGCAGCAGCTCGACCGGCCGCCCGCTGCGGGCCAGCAGCGGCGACGGATGACCGGCGAGGCACAGCCCGGCCCGCAGGCGGTCGGGCGCGATGTCGATCGTGCACAGCGTCGCGAACACCTCGTCGTCCGGGCGCTCGTTCTCCAGTACCTCCTGGAGGGTGCCCAGCAACTCGTCGCCGCTCAGCCCGGCGAGCGTCAGCGCCCGCCAGGCGATGCGCAGCTCGACACCGAGCGCCGCCTCGTCCGGTCCGTGCCCGCACACATCGCCGATCATCGCGTGCACGGTGCCGTCCGGAGTGCGTACGACGTCGTAGAAGTCCCCGCCGAGCAGCGCACGGCTGCGGCCCGGCCGGTAGCGCGCGGCGAACCGGAGATCGTCGGCGCCGCCCAGCAGCGGGGTCGGCAGCAGACCGCGCTCCAGCCGCGCGTTCTCCTGCGTCAGCAGCCGGGTCTCGGTGAGCTGCCGCTGGGCGAGGTCGGCGCGTTTGCGCTCGACGGCGTAGCGCATCGCGCGGTTGAGCAGGGACGCGTCGAACTCATCCCGGAAGAGGTAGTCCTGCGCACCGACACGGACCGCCTCGGCGGCCAGCTCGGCGTCCTCCTCACCGGCCGCCAGCGCGAGCACGGCCGTGGCGGGGGCCATCCGCAGTACCTCGCGCAGGGCGGTGAGGCCACCGGCCTTGGGGTGGTCGGGGACCAGCTCGATGTCCAGGTCGAGCAGTATGCAGTTCACGTCATCGGTGAGCAGCCGCGCGGCCTCGGTGAGGTTGCGGGCCCGGCGGATACGGACGCGGTGCCCGTCGGTGTCCAGCAGATCGGGCACGGCGAAGCCGCCGGTGGGGTCATCACCGACGACGAGCAGGGTGAACGGCTGTGGCTGCGACCGCACCGTTTCGCCCAGCTGCTCGACGGGTACGGGCTCGGTCACCCGCTGTCGCGGGAGCGTCGCGGCCGCCCCCGCCGGACGCTGGTCGGACGTCCTGCTGGGGTGCTGGTCTGGCTGCTGGTCGGTGGGCCAGCCGGTGGCGGACATGGCGTGATTCCTTCCCTCCCCCGAGGGCGTGGCGGGCGCGGTGGGGGCGCCGCCGTTCCAGGTTCGGACCATGTGGGGTGGTCCGCCGCTGGGTGTTGCCAGGCGACCATAGCGGCAGGGCACGTGCCCGCGGGAGTGCGTCTGAGGGATTGGCCGGTGGCATATCCGGAGGTAGGACGGGGATTTCGGGCGGTACGGCGGAATCTGGGCATGAGATACATCACTGGGGTGCCCGGGCGCTGACCACGGTGTTCGGGCCCGGGCACGGCACGTGCGCGCCTCCCGGCGTCGCCCGTGGCCGCCGCGCTTACGGGAACGCTGTGCCTTCCGGGAGCACTGTGGATCCCGGTAACGCTGTGACCTCCGGTGATGCTGTGGATCCCGGTAACGCTGTGACGGTCCCGGCCGGACCGGTGGCCCGAGGCGGATCCCGTACGGCCGACGCGTCGGATCCGCCGCTCACCCCGGCCGTACGGCCCCGAGGATCGGCATGGAGCCCGCCCCCGCGATCCCTATCGTCCGCCCGGGGCGTGGGGCCTGGATGACCGCGCCGTCACCGACGTAGATCGCGACATGGCTGGCGTCCGCGAAATAGATGACCAGGTCGCCCGGGCGCAGCCGGTCGAGCGATATGTGCGGCAGTCGCGCCCACTGCTCCTGCGAGGTACGCGGGATCGCCACTCCCGCCGCCGCCCACGCCATCTCGGTGAGGCCCGAGCAGTCGTACGCCGACGGTCCCTGCGCACCCCATTCGTACGCCTTGCCGATCTGGGCGGACGCGAAGGCCACCGCCCGCGCGCCGAGCGCGCTCGCCGTGCCCGCGGCGCCGCCGAGCTTCGCTCCGGCACCGTTCTTCAGCCAACTGAGCTGCGACTGGTAGGCGGCCTCGTCGTCCAGCCGCCGCAACCGCGCCTGCTGCTGCGCTTCCAGCGTGCCGAGCAGCGCCTGGGCCTGCGCCAGCCGCTGTTCGACCTGCCGCTTCGCGTCGGCCTTCTGGCGCAGCTCGGCCATCAGGCTCTCCCAGCCCGCGGTGGCCGCGTTCGCATAGTCCTCAAGCTCGGTCCTGGTCGTACGCAACTCGCTCAACGCGGTCGTGGCGGCGTGCGCGCCCTTCTCGGCGAGGCCCGCGTCGTCCAGGAACGACCTGGGGTCGGAGGAGAGCATGAGCTGCGCGGCGAGCGGCAGGCCGCCGCCGCTGCGGTACTGGGCCCTGGCCAGCGCGCCCAACCGCTGGGTCAGGGCGGCTTCCTTCGACTGCGCGGCGACGACCGCGCGCGCGAGGGTGACCAGATCCTTCTGCTGCTGGCCGATCTTCTCCGTGACGGCGTCGTACGACTGGGTGGCCGATTCCGCCTGGCGGTACAGCCGGTTCAGCTCGGCCCGAACCTCGGTCAGCGACTTCGGCTTCGCCGCCTGTGCGTCGCCCGGAGCGGCCAGCAGGCCCGCCGCGCAGACCAGCACCGTGGACGCCACCGCCGCACCCCGCAACCGCATGAGGCCACCTCAAATCTGACGCGCCGTCACTTAGGTGCGGATGGTGCCACAGGGCGTCGCAATGCGACAGAGAAAGGGGAGGAGGGGATCAGTCGCGCGCGGTCGCGGCACTGCGCTGCGCCGGAATGCCGCGCTGTGCCGGGGTGCGCTGTGCCGGAACTCCGTGCCGGGCCGAGGCGCCGCGCTCCGCCGGGGCCAGGGCGTCCCAGCGCACCGTGACCTCACCCTGCCGCCAGCGCGTCGGGCCGTCGGTCAGCGGCCAGCCCGCCGCCCGCAGCGTCTGCGCGGAACGGATCCAGCGCTGCCGCGCGCCCAGTGCGCCGAACGGCGCGGCGGCCGCCCACGCGCGGTCGAACTCGGTGAGGAACGCGTGCACCGGCTCGCCCGGCACATTGCGGTGTATCAACGCCTTCGGCAGCCGCTCGGCCAGATCGGACGGCCGCTCCAACGAGCCCAGCCGGGTGGCGAACGTGACCGTACGAGGGCCCTCCGGGCCGAGCGCGACCCACACATGGCGGCGGCCTATCTCGTCACACGTCCCCTCGACCAGCAGCCCGCCCGGCGCCAGCCGATCGCACAGCCGCGCCCAGACGTCGGCGACCTCGTCCTCGTCGTACTGCCGCAGCACGTTCGCCGCCCGTATGAGAGCGGGGCGCCTTCCCGCGGGCAGCGGCACCTCGAACCCGCCGCGTACGAAGCGGAGCCCGTCCCGGGCATAGGGCGCCGCGGCGGCGACCCGTGCGGGGTCTATCTCGACGCCCACGACCTCGGTGTCCGTGCGAACGGTACGGAGTCTGGCGAGCAGTTCGACGGCGGTCCACGGCGCGGCGCCGTACCCCAGGTCGACGATCACCGGATCGTCGGCCCGCCGCAGCGACCCGCCGAAGGCGGCCGCGATCCACCGGTCCATCCGGCGCAGCCGGTTCGGGTTCGTGGTCCCCCGGGTCACGGTGCCGATGGGGTTCATGGGGGGACCTTAAGTGCGGGTGCGGCTGGGGGGCTGACGTTCAGGGTAATTGCCCGCCCTGCCACCCGTCACCGGTGCCCGCGGCGCGCTGTGGCCGCGCTTCGGCGCGGGCGCCGCGAAGCACCCCGCGCCCGCATCCCGGTGATAACGACTTGGCAAAGAGGAAATGCCCGCCCCCACCCCCGCCGTTACACGACAGACGCATAAGGACCGAGGGAGGCACCGCACGGTGAACCACCAGGTGGCCCACGTGCCCCGGCTGGGCGCGCAACGTCTGCGTGCCCGCTCGCACATGCCCCGGCGTCTGCGCCGCGCGGGCATCCCGCGGCGGGTGGCGATGCTCAGCGTCCACACGTCCCCGCTCCACCAGCCCGGCACCGGCGACGCGGGCGGTATGAACGTCTACATCGTGGAGCTGGCCAGGCGCCTCGCCGACCTCGGCATCGAGGTCGAGGTCTTCACCCGCGCCACGACCGGCGGCCTGCCGCCGGTCGTCGAGCTGGCGCCCGGCGTCCTGGTACGGCACGTCGACGCGGGCCCGTACGAAGGCCTCGCCAAGGAGGACCTGCCCGCCCAGCTGTGCGCCTTCACGCACGGCGTGATGCAGGCGGAGGCCTCGCAGCGGCCGGGCTACTACGACCTGGTCCACTCGCACTACTGGCTTTCCGGACACGTCGGCTGGCTGGCCGCGCAGCGTTGGGGCGTGCCGCTGGTGCACGCCATGCACACCATGGCCAAGGTCAAGAACGCCGCGCTCGCCGAAGGCGACACCCCCGAGCCCGCGGCCCGGGTGATCGGCGAGACGCAGATAGTGGAGGCGGCGGACCGACTGATCGCCAACACGGAAGAGGAAGCCGACGAGCTCGTACGGCACTACGGCGCCCCCCGCGAAAAGGTCGCCGTCGTCCACCCGGGCGTGAACCTCGACCGCTTCCGCCCGGCGGACGGCCGCGCGGCGGCCCGGGCCCGGCTCGGTCTGCCGCCGCACGCGGTGATCCCGTTGTTCGCCGGCCGAATACAGCCGCTCAAGGCCCCTGACGTGCTGATTCGCGCGGTCGCCGTCCTCCTTGACGAGGACCCCTCACTCCGTGAGCGCCTTGTGGTCCCCATCGTCGGAGGCCCCAGCGGCAGCGGCCTGGCCAAGCCGGAGCGGCTGCACAAACTGGCCGCCCGCCTCGGTGTCGCCGATGTCGTACGGTTCCAGCCGCCGGTGGACCAGGACCGGCTGGCGGACTGGTACCGGGCGGCGAACGTGCTGGTCACGCCCTCGTACAGCGAGTCCTTCGGCCTGGTCGCGATCGAGGCCCAGGCATGCGGCACACCGGTGATCGCGGCAGCGGTCGGCGGCCTGCCGGTGGCGGTACGGGACGGGCACAGCGGCTTCCTCGTGCCCGGCCACGACCCGGCCGACTACGCGCGGGTGCTGCGCCGCTTCGTCGACCAGCCGCGGTTCACCGAGGACCTGGGCGGCGCCGCCGCCCACCACGCCCGCGCCTTCGGCTGGGACGCGTCCGCCGCGGCGACCGCCGATGTCTACGCGGGCGCCACCGCCCGCCGCCGCAAGGTGTAGCCGGGTCGCCTACGATCAAGACATGAGCGAGCACGCCGCAGCCCGCGCGGCCGTAGAACAGGCGCTGACGGACGCCGGGCTCGAATGGGACACGCCGGACGGCGCTTCGGGTACGTACGTCGTGCAACTCCCCGGCACCCGCAAGCTGTCGACCACCTGCTCGCTGGTGGTCGGGCGCCATACGCTCTCCGTCAACGCCTTCGTGGTGCGCCGCCCCGACGAGAACCACGAGGCGTTCTACCGCTGGCTGCTGGAGCGCAACATCCGTATGTACGGAGTGAGTTACGCGATCGACCGGCTCGGTGACGTCTACCTGGTCGGACGCCTGCCGCTGGCCGCCGTGACGGCGGAGCAGATCGACCAGCTGCTCGGCGCGGTGGTGGAGAACGCGGACGGCAGCTTCAACACCCTGCTGGAGCGGGGCTTCGCCTCCGCGATCCGCAGGGAGTACGCATGGCGGACCGCGCGCGGCGAGTCCACCCGCAACCTGGAGGCGTTCACCCACCTGACCCGCGAGGGCTAGGCCCTTCCGGCGGATCTTGGTTTGGGTTGCGGCCGGTTCGGACCGCCGGTCCACGCCGCGGGGGGTCGCTCGCCGTCGCGGCGGACATTTCTCTTGGGGGCAAGCCCCCCGGGGTGCGGATCTTCTCGGTGGGAAACCCCCGTCGGATGATCTGTCGGAGCAAGCGCCCTGGGGGTTTGGGGGCTTGCCCCCAAAAAAGATCCGCCGCGATGGCGAGCAACCCCCACGGCGTGGACCGGCGGTGTCAAACCCACCGCAACCCAAACCAAGATCCGCCGGACAGACCTAATCCAAGGAACCCGCAGGCGCGGCGTCGCCCGTCGCGCGGGAGCGGCTCGTGCTCGTGATGCCGGCGGCCGGGAGCACCGGCCGCCGGCGCAGCAGCAGCCCGAAGCCGATGGCCGCGACCGTGCCGACCACCCCGCAGACCGGCCACATCGCCGAGCCCCAGCGGTCCAGCGCCATACCGCCCGTCATCGGTCCGAGGAATGTGGCCGCGGACCACGCCAGCGAGTACATGCCCTGGTAGCGGCCGCGTGCGTGCGCCGGTGACAGATCGGCGACCACCGCCATCGAGGTCGGCGCCGCCATGATCTCGCCCAGCGTCCAGATCGCCACCGTCAGCGCGTAGAACGCGGCCGACCCCGCGAAGACGGTCAGCCCGAAGCCCCAGCCCTGCAGCAGCGTCGCCGTCACCAGCAGTGCGGCGCGGCTGCGGTCGCGCATCAGCCGGGTCATCGGGATCTGCAGCAGGACGATCAGCAGCCCGTTCAGGCCGATCACCAGGCCGTACTGTCCGGTCGTCAGCCCCGCCTCGCCCATGGAGACCGACAGGGTGGTCGAGCCCTGCTGCAGCACCGTGGCGATCAGGAAGGTCAACCCGACCAACGCCATGAACCGGCCGTCCCGCACCACTTGGCCGAGGCCGCCGCCTGGTTCGTCAACCGCCTTGTCCCGTACCGGGGTTGACGGGCGGGTCTCCGGGATCTTGACAAAGACCACCAGCGCGCACAGCAGCGTCATCACCGCGTCGCCGAGGAAGAGCAGCAGATAGCCGTGCGCGGCGATCAGCCCGGCGGCCGCCGCCGAGACGCCGAACCCGATGTTGATGGCCCAGTAGTTGAGCGAGAAGGCGCGCACCCGGTCCTCGGCCGGGACCAGATCGGCCATCATCGCCTGCACCGCCGGGCGCGAGGCGTTGCTGGTGACGCCCACCGCGCAGGCCACCGCCGCGATGGCGACCGGGTGGGTGACAAAGCCGAGTGCCGCCGTGGTGACCGCCGCGCCGACCTGCGCGATCAGCATCGTGGTACGGCGCCCGACCCGGTCGGTGAGCACCCCGCCGACGATCGCCGCGACCGCTCCGCCCAGCCCGTACAGCGCGGCGACCAGCCCGGCGTACGAGGCCGAGTAGCCCCGGTCAAGGGTGAGGTACAAGGCGAGGAAGGTGACGACGAAGCCGCCCAGCCGGTTGATCAGCGTGCTGGTCCACAGCCACCAGAACGCCCGGGGGAGTCCCGACACCGTCTCGGTGACAGCACGTCTGACGGCACGCATGACAATCCCCCGATGGTAATAGGCGCTATTCGCATGCGCAGCTTACGTAGGGCGGAGGGCTGGCACCAGCGGTTTTCTATTAGGCTCACATCCATGGCTGCTGCTCCGTACAAGCTGATCCTGCTCCGCCACGGCGAGAGTGAGTGGAACGCGAAGAACCTGTTCACCGGCTGGGTGGACGTGAACCTCAACGACAAGGGCGAGAAGGAGGCGGTCCGCGGCGGTGAGCTGCTGAAGGACGCCGGTCTGCTGCCCGATGTCGTGCACACCTCCGTCCAGAAGCGCGCCATCCGCACCGCGAACCTCGCGCTGGAGGCCTGCGACCGCCACTGGATCCCGGTGCACCGCTCCTGGCGGCTGAACGAGCGCCACTACGGTGCGCTGCAGGGCAAGGACAAGGCGCAGACGCTGGCGGAGTTCGGCGAGGAGCAGTTCATGCTCTGGCGCCGCTCGTACGACACCCCGCCGCCGCCGATTGAGGACGGCTCCGAGTTCTCGCAGAGCGACGATCCGCGCTACGCGTCGATCCCGACCGAGCTGCGGCCGCGCACCGAGTGCCTCAAGGACGTCGTCGTCCGCATGCTGCCGTACTGGTACGACGGCATCGTGCCGGACCTGGTCGTCGGCCGCACCGTCCTGGTCGCCGCGCACGGCAACTCGCTGCGCGCGCTGGTCAAGCACCTCGACCGCATCTCCGACGCCGACATCGCGGGCCTGAACATCCCCACCGGCATCCCGCTCTCCTACGAGCTGGACGAGGACTTCCGCCCGATCACCCCGGGCGGCACGTACCTCGACCCGGAGGCAGCGAAGGCCGCGATCGAGGCCGTGAAGAACCAGGGCAAGAAGAAGTAAGTCTCCGTCGGTAGGCCCCCTACCAGCGGCTTTGCCGTTGGTAGGGGGCCTGTCTGCTGCTCTGGGCCGTCGGAGGCTCGGCTGGCTCGCGCTGAAGACGGTGTCCACAGCCTTGCGGGTGCGTTCCTGGCTCGTCGGCGGTGGCTCTGGAACTTCTCGTCAGGCTGTCTGAGTGCCCGGGCGCTCGGCGGGGACCCTGGCAGACCGGTGATCCCCTGCGTGGCTGGTGGCGGAGTACGGCAGGTTGCTGAGTAACAACTCTCTCCACGGGTTCAAGGCGCCGCGCGAGCGCGCCGCGCGGCGCTCGCCCGTGCCGCGCGCCGCCGCTCCTGTCTTCGCCCCGCTCCGGCACGCGCCCCGGCCGGCGCCGCCGCCAACTGAGGTCACAGACGCGTCTGTCGTGGCCGGGGCGGGCGGTGCTCCGAGGCTTTAGGCAGCCCAAAGCCTCAGAGCACCGCCCGCGTGGTCACGTGCCTCATCCGTGCCCGTGGTCGCGTCGAGGAGCTAAGACCTGAATGGATCGCGAGGTCGTCGGTGAAGCCCTACCTCGTGACCGCCATCGCGGCAGCAAGAATCGGGAGCCAGTTTGCGGAACTCCCGGTCTCCATCGGTCTGGCTGGAGAGTGCTCCTCGTATGCAACGAAGGCAATCGGGTGGATTACATCACAGATGAAGGGAATCGCCAGGAAGCGTGACATATCAATCTGATGAGGCGTTAGTCAGACTGGCGTCGCCGACTGATGCGAGCTGAGGCGAACCCTCATCGATGGCCAGAAAGGGCTGATCATGGTTTTCGCGGGTTCTGTCAGACCGCTACGCAGACGGGTCATCGCGGTTGCCGTGGCGGCTCTGATGGCCTTCTGCTTGTCCCCCGGTGCATGGCAGACCGCCGTGGCGGACGACGGTAGACCAGTCGGCATCGTCCTCGCCTGGGGATTCAACAACTTTGGCCAGCTGGGTGATGGCACCAACACCGACCGGAGCACGCCGGTGCCCGTGTGCGCGTCGGGTCAGACGGCCCCGTGCAACCCGTTCCTCCACGATGTGGTGGCGGTCTCAGCAGCAGGAAGCGGAGGCCACAGCCTGGCGCTGCGCGAGGATGGCACCGTCCTGGCCTGGGGGCTCAACAACTTTGGCCAGTTGGGTGATGGCACCACCACCAACCGGAACACGCCGGTGCCCGTGTGCGCGCCCGGCCAGACAGCCCCCTGCACGCGATTCCTCACCGGCGTGGTGGCCATCTCAGCAGGCGGCACCTTCAGCCTGGCGCTGCGCGAGGACGGCACCGTCCTCGCCTGGGGAATGAACGAGCAGGGTCAGCTGGGTGACGGCACCGCCGACGACCGGGACACGCCGGTGCCCGTGTGTGCGCCTGGGCAGACAGCCCCCTGCACCCGATTCCTCACCGGCGTGCACGCCATTTCAGCAGGCACCTTCCATAGCCTGGCGCTGCGCAAGCGCGGCACCGTCCTCGCCTGGGGAGGCAACTTCTTTGGCCAGTTGGGTGACGGCACCAACACCGTGCGGAGAATCCCGGTGCCCGTGTGTGCGCCCGGCCAGACAGCCCCCTGCTCCCGATTCCTCACCGGCGTGCACGCCATCTCAGCAGGCAACCTCCATAGCCTGGCGCTGCGCAAGCATGGCACCGTCCTGGCCTGGGGACTCAACAACTCTGGTCAGTTGGGTGATGGCACCACCACCGACCGGAGCACGCCGGTGCCCGTGTGTGCGCCTGGGCAGACAGCCCCCTGCACCCGATTCGTCACCGGCGTGCACGCGATCTCGGCGGGCGGCCTCCATAGCTTGGCGCTGCGCAAGCGCGGCACCGTCCTGGCCTGGGGACTCAACAACTCTGGTCAGCTGGGTGACGGCACTACCACCAACCGGAACACGCCGGTGCGAGTGTGCGCGCCCGGCCAGGCGCACCCCTGCACCCGATTCCTCACCCACGCGCACGCCATCTCAGCAGGCAGCAACCAGAGCCTGGCATTGCGCAAGCGCGGCACCGCCCTGGCCTGGGGAGGCAACGCCCACGGTCAGCTGGGTGACGGCACCACCACCAACCGGAACACGCCGGTGCGAGTGTGCGCGCCCGGCCAGGCGCACCCCTGCACCCGATTCCTCGCCCACGCGAACAGCATCTCAGCAGGTGGCGACTTCAGCCTGGCCCTGGCTGACCATCACGAATCTCGCCACCCGAATGATCTAGGGCTCTGGCGAGTTGACATCCATCGCTGACATCAACGACAGCGAGCTGCAACAGATGAGGGCATATGCCGGTGGTCATTCCCTGACCGATCGGTGTTGCCCGAGCCGGGCAGAGCCGGCCCCTGGATCGAACTCCTAAAGCGGTTGTCAGCGCACCGTGGACTATCTGTGGACAGGCCTCGCCTCCCCGAGTACCCATGAGGCCTTGACCAGCTACTTTTCCTGGGACCGAAGGGCCCTCCGGAGCCGTGTGCGAAGAGCTGGCGGATCTACGCAGGGTTCTTGCTCGCGCTGTAGTTGATGGTCGTACGATCTGCTCACGCTCGTGATGGCACGGCGTGAAGCGGAGGGGTTCATGAGGCTTTTCAGGTGGGGGCTCGCAGCCGTGGCCGCAGGGGCGAGCGTGCTGGCCATGCTTCCCGGCACAGTCCAAGCCGCACCGGCAGCTTCCGTCAGTTCCAAGCCGACCTGCACGTACGGCGAGATCACAGGTTCCGGCAACCTGTCCAAGATGCCGACCTCCACGAAGGCGGGGCAGAACCTGGTCACGTACACCACCGTGCGCAACGCCAAGTCGGCATCGCTGTCGGGGGTGTCCTTCGACTACCAGATGGAGCCGCCGAGCAACCACAAGGGCGCGGCACCCACTGTCTGGTGGAAGTTCAACGGGGGGTCGTGGCATCACTTGATCATGACCTGGTACCCGGCGACCAAGTCGTCCAACGCCCATTGGGTCAGCGGTGACGCTGTCCTCGGGGACCTTCCCGGCTTCACCACCCGCACGTTGGAAATGACCATCGACTACCCCTCGGGCGCGACGCCTGGAGCCTACGACGGCAACCTCTGGATGGGGGCGAAGACCTGCGGATACCAGTTGCTGGGAGGGATCACGGTCAGCACGGCATACCTGCCGCGGTAGACCACTTGCCGGTGCCGCTACTGCAGCGAAGTACAGCAACCCCAGCAACCGACCCCGACCCGTAGCGCCCGCCAGGGGCCCCGCAGCGACCTGTATGACCCCAGCCGACCGATCTATCTAGAGCTACCGATCAGAAGGCGCTGCGGCCGTAGCCCCGGGCCGGCCGTCGCGGGTTGCTCTGGTCGACGGGAATTGCACGGCATAGTGGCCGAGGCCGGTGGCCGGTACCGCGAGACACACGCGCGCTCGGCGCCGATCACGCGGCGCGGTCGGCCATCCCCACGGCCAAGCCCGTTGCGACCAAGTCGGCCAACAACTCGGCTGCGTCGGGGCGCACCGGTCCGAGGCACACAAGCCCGTCGCCGAACACGCTCACATCGGCCTTGAGGCCCATTAAGTCCAACTCAAGGCCGAGCTCCCGCAGTTGCTCGGCCAGTGTGTCGGTAGCGCGCTTGGCCTCCGCCCAGCCGCGCACGTACGGCACTGCTGGCGCCAACTCCTCGGCGCGCCTCGCGATCACCCGTCGCGGATCCATTCCAATCACCCCTGTTGCCTGTGGTTCAGTCCGTCTTACGGCCGCACGTGCCGTCCGTGCTCGCGAGATCGCGCCCGTACTGCACCGCGAGGCGCAGCAACTCGGCTAGCCGCGGAGAACGGGCACAGCATCCCGGACGAGTTCTACGGCCCGCTGCTCTGCGAGGCGTTCGGGGTGTGGCGCGCTACAGGCCAGGGTTTGCCTAGATGAGCCTCAGACCAGCCACTTCCCGTCCCGCATGAGGGTCCGTCCGGCCATCTCGGGAACCGTTCCCCACGCCTGCAGCACCTCCGGGGTGACCTGGAAGAAGACGTATGAGGGGTGGTCCTCGCGAGGGTCCCAGCCATCCTTGGCGGCGAAGGCGTCGCCCACCTCGGCCGGAAGCTCCTCGCGGGTCAGCATGCGCGCGGTGCCGTGGACCAGGACCACGTCCCGGGTATGGCCGAAGCAGAGCCGGGCCTGTCCCGAGGCGCACAGGTTGCGCCCGGTCGGGTTGGTGTCGCGGGTGGACAGCCACACCGCCTCGCCGTCCCACCAGAAGGCCAGCGGAACGAGGCACGGCTCGCCGGTGGCGTCGGCCGTGGCGACCCATACGTCGTTGTCCCGCGCGAGCCGTTCAAGCGCCTCGCGCTTGCGCTGCTCCGGGCTGCGGGGTCCGCTGGGGTGAGAGTCAACTGCCGTCATAATGAGGGAGGTTATGGCGTGAGGCACTCGGTCGCATCCGGCGGCGGAACTACGTCGCAAGGCTGAGGGGCATCCTCGTACTGGGCGTACTCAGACGAGCCCGACAACGCAGCAGCGAGCGAAGTGCAACGACTGCCGATCTCGCGCAACTGCCGCGTGGCACAGGGCCCCAGCGGGGCCGTCCGTGGGCCGTCCGAGGCGAGCCGAGGGCAGCCAACCATGACCATCAACGACCAACGTTGAGAGCGCGCTTCCTTGCGGGAGCTGGGCAAGAGACCGCGGACCAGGCTCGTTCCGTGCCCGTCCGGGCGGCCTGAAAGTCCCAGGGCAAGAAGAAGTAGCCCCCCGCCCAAGCGAGTTCATCCTCAGTGAACAGGTGTGGCCCCAGCCGGAATGGCTGGGGCCATACCTGTCACTGAGCCCGCCTGTTCGGGTCAGCCGCAGGAGCCTCCGCACTGGCATGGGCCGCCCGACTGGCATCCGCATTGGCACCCGGGACCGCAGCTGCATCCACTCATCAACACCCTCCTCGGTGTAGCGCTGAAGCTACGCGTCAAACTCACGTGCTAGCGCTCAGTGAACGCTCGCTCCCCCCCGGCGCATCAAGGGCGCGTGGCGGCGCATCTCCAACGCGCTGCCACGCGCCCTCGGGCTGCCGGGGCTTACGAGCCGTCCGTGGCCGGAGGGGTCGACGAGGTCAGCTCGTCCGCGTGCTCGCCGGTCACCAGGTAGACGACCCGGTTCGCCACCGACACCGCGTGGTCCGCGAAGCGCTCGTAGTACCGCCCGCACAGCGTCACGTCGACGGCCGTCTCGATGCCGTGCTGCCAGCGGTCGTCCAGCAGGTGCTGGAAGAGCGTGCGGTGCAGCTCGTCCATGCGGTCGTCGTCCGCCTCCAGCTGGAGGGCGGCGTCGACGTCCTTCGAGATGATCACCTCGGCGGCCTTCGCCATCAGCCGCTGCGCGAGCTGGCCCATCTCCAGGACCGTGCTGTGCAGATCCCGCGGCACCGCCGACTGGGGGTAGCGCAGCCGGGCCAGCTTGGCGACATGCCGGGCGAGGTCTCCGGACCGCTCCAGGTCCGCGCTCATCCGCAGGGACGTCACGACGATCCGCAGGTCGGTCGCGACCGGCTGTTGGCGGGCGAGCAGATCGATCGCCCGGTTCTCCAGTTCCCGCTGAAGATCGTCCACCCGCTCGTCGGAGGCGATCACGGTCTCGGCGAGCTTGAGGTCCGCGTCCAGCAGCGCCGTGGTGGCCCGCCCGATCGCGGAGCCGACGAGCCGGGCCATCTCGACCAGCCCGTCGCCGATCGAGTCCAGCTCCTCGTGGTAGGCGTCCCGCATCAGTTTTCCTCTCCTTGCAGCCGCGCGCCCGTATGGCGGTACGAGTCTCCGTCACCCACCGTGCTTCGCACACGCGTCCCGACCGGACATCCAGAGTGAACCAGCTCCGACACCACGGTGAACTCTTGGCAACGAGTGTTCGAGTCTCCCCTCGGAAGGCTGTGGACCAGTCATTCCGCCCGCCTAGTCTTGACGACATGGACGTGAATGCGGCGATCGCCGCAGCCAGCGCGATCGGCGGTGTGTGCACCGGCGCCGCCGCCGTGCTCGCCTTCCGCTGGAGCGAGCGCGAGCAGGCGCGTCCGACGCGTACCTCCCTGCACACCGACGCGGTACTGCCGCCCGGTGTGGACACCGTCCTGTCCGTGCTGCGCTCCTCCGCGGTGGTGCTGGACGAGGGGGACACGGTTGTCAAAGCCAGCTCCGCAGCGTACGCCCTGGGCCTGGTCAGGGGCGGCCGACTGGCCGTCGACCAGATGCTGCAGATGGCCCGGGAGACCCGCCGGGACGGCGAGATACGGCAGGTCGAGCTGGACCTGCCGCGCCGCAGCGGCCGCGGCGAGCCGCTGGCGGTCTCCGCCAGGGTGGCGCCGCTCGGCTCCCGCCTGGTGCTGCTGCTGGTCGAGGACCTGACCGAGGCCCGGCGGATCGAGGCGGTGCGGCGCGACTTCGTCGCCAACGTCAGCCATGAGCTCAAGACCCCGGTGGGCGCGCTGTCCCTGCTCTCCGAAGCGGTGATGGACGCGGCCGACGACCCGGAGGCGGTCAACCGCTTCGCGGGCCGGATGCAGGTCGAGGCCACCCGTCTGACCAGCCTGGTCCAGGAGATCATCGACCTGTCGCGGGTGCAGAACGACGACCCGCTGGAGGACGCCGAGGCGGTCGCGGTGGACGATCTGGTCGCCGAGGCCATCGACCGCTGCCGCCACCCGGCCAACACCAAGCAGATCACCATGGCCACCGGCGGCGCGCCCGACCTGTACGTGTGGGGGCACCGCGGCCAGCTCGCCGCCGCACTCGGCAACCTTGTCGAGAACGCGGTCAACTACAGCCCGGCCCGTACCCGCGTCGGCATCGCCGGACGCCGGGTCCCCGCACCGGGCGGCGACCTGATCGAGATCTCTGTGACCGACCAGGGAATGGGCATCTCCCAGGCCGACCGGGAGCGGATCTTCGAGCGGTTCTACCGCGTCGACCCGGCGCGCTCGCGCGCCACCGGCGGTACCGGCCTCGGCCTGTCGATCGTCAAGCACGTGGCCGCCTCGCACGGCGGGGAGGTCACCGTGTGGAGCGCCGAAGGACAGGGCTCCACGTTCACCCTGAGGCTGCCGGAGGCCGGGAGCGCCCGGCCCTCGGACCACCGTGACGTCGACACACCGGACGACGCGGACATACTGGCTGACGCCGACACAACGGACGACGCGGCCGACGCCGACGCCGACGCCGCCGAACATCCCGCACGGGCCACCGGGCCTTACGCGACCACCTCAACCTCAACTCATGCAACCCCCCATTCTGCCCCGGAGGTCCTTCCGTGACCCGAGTGCTCGTTGTCGAGGACGAGGAATCGTTCAGCGACGCACTGTCGTACATGCTCCGCAAGGAAGGCTTCGAAGTGGCGATCGCGGCCACCGGGCCGGACGGTCTTGAGGAGTTCGAGCGCAACGGCGCCGACCTGGTGCTGCTCGACCTGATGCTCCCCGGCCTGCCCGGCACCGAGGTCTGCCGCCAGCTGCGCAACCGGTCCAACGTCCCGGTGATCATGGTCACCGCCAAGGACAGCGAGATCGACAAGGTCGTCGGCCTGGAGATAGGAGCCGACGACTACGTGACCAAGCCGTTCTCCTCGCGTGAGCTGGTGGCCCGGATCCGCGCCGTGCTGCGCCGCCAGGGCGAGCCGGAGGAGGTCGCCCCCGCGGCCCTGGAGGCGGGACCGGTCCGGATGGACGTCGACCGGCATGTGGTCACGGTCTCCGGCGGCAAGGTCGACCTTCCGCTCAAGGAGTTCGACCTCCTGGAGATGCTGCTGCGCAACGCCGGCCGGGTGCTCACCCGCATGCAGCTGATCGACCGCGTCTGGGGCGCCGACTACGTCGGGGACACCAAGACCCTTGACGTGCACGTCAAGCGCCTGCGCGCCAAGATCGAGCCGGACCCGGGCGCGCCGCGCTATCTGGTGACGGTCCGCGGCCTCGGGTACAAGTTCGAGCCGTAAGCCGCCGAGAACGCTCGGCCCGTACGGCCGGAAAACGTGTCAGGGGCGCCCGGAGTGATCCGGGCGCCCCTGACACGTTCTGGTTCAGCGGGTGGCCGAGGCCGAGGCGCTCGGGGTGCCGGACGCCGCGCCGCCCCGCGTGCCCGGCGTGGCGGACGTGCCCGGCTTGGCCGAGGCCGAGCCGGACGGGTGCGCCGAGGGCTGACCGGAGGCGGGAGCCGACGGGGTCACCTCGATACCCGGGCCAAACGGCTGGAAGAAGTGCGTGGCCGGGGTGACCTGCGGGGCGAGGCTCACCTGGCCGGTGCTGCTGAAGTTGAAGACGGTGCTCTGGAAGTCGCCGGGGACGATGCCCTGGCTGCCCGCCAGCATGGCGGTCGGGTTGCCGCTGCCGCCGAGGGTGACCGAGCCGTTCGCCGGGATCGTGATCGTCCCGGTCTTGCCGTCCGCGCCCGTCAGCTTCACCTGCTGCGCGGCGCCCTCGACGGTGATCCCGGTGAGCTGCTCCGGGTTGGTGCCGTTGTTGAAGATACGGGCGGTGACGGTGGCCGGTCCCGTGCCGTTCGGCTCGGTGATGATGTAGGCGTTCTGGACCTTGATGTTGCCGACGGACGTTGCGACGGAATCCGGCCTGACCTGCAGGGTCTGCGAGTCGGTACCGGCTCCGCAGGCAGCGGCGAGCGGGGCGAGGGAGAGAGCGAGAACGGCGGCGACAGCGCCGCGTCGAAGGCTGCGGCTCACGGCGGCGGCATCTCCTTGGACGACTTGGACGAGTTACGGCGGCGAGCTTCGGCGGCCGATCGCGGTGCCCGGTGGCGCCGTGTAAAGCCGCACTAAGGATCTTCCAGCGCGCTTAGGTTACCGAGCCGCCGATGCCGGGCCGCACCCGGCCACCCCTTCGCGGTCCCTGCTCACCCGCGCGGCGGTTGAACCACCGGTGAACCGCCGCCCGCGCGGGCACGCGCGACGGTTCACCGGTGACCCGGGAAGGGAATCCGTTCGGCGATTCCGTAGCGCGATTCCGGCACTTGTCCGCCGGTTGTCCAGTGCTTGTACGGCACTTGAAGATCAATCTGAAGATCAATTCCGTCGGTTGTACCGCTAGACCGGTTATCGGAATCTGTCCAAATGTGGATCACTCCCGGGAGCGGTAATTCGCCATTTCGTGCGGGGTGTGTGGTGCGTACGGTGTGAAGCGATCCGGGAACGGCCCGAACCGGCCCGTGTGTCGGCGTCCGATCTCCGAACGGAGTAGCGGAAGTGCACTCGTGAGGGGGCGGCAAAACGGGATGAAACGCCCTTCATTCGAGGCTTCCGGGCGTGTAACGTGCGCGTTTCACCTCGCCCGTACAGCCGCTCCGACCTGCGGATACCTGTCCAGAACCGTTCCCTCCAGCACGATCCGGTCGCACTTGTCAAGCCCTGAGATATGCCCTGACCTGCGAAAACGCCATTCAGATGAGGCCGTTCCCGTGTTACCCTGGATAGCCACGGAAGGGGTACCTGTCACATGACGTTCAAGGTTGGCGACACCGTGGTCTATCCCCATCACGGGGCCGCGCTGATCGAGGCCATCGAAACTCGCCAGATCAAAGGCGTGGACAAGACCTACTTGGTGCTCAAGGTCGCCCAGGGCGACTTGACGGTACGTGTGCCCGCGGACAATGCGGAGTTCGTCGGCGTACGCGACGTGGTCGGTCAGGACGGGCTGGATCGGGTCTTCGAGGTGCTGCGCGCGCCGTACACCGAAGAACCGACCAACTGGTCCCGTCGCTATAAGGCAAATCTGGAGAAGCTCGCCTCCGGTGATGTCATCAAGGTCGCTGAAGTCGTGCGCGACCTATGGCGTCGTGAGCGGGAGCGCGGACTGTCGGCCGGTGAGAAGCGCATGCTGGCCAAGGCCCGCCAGATCCTCGTCAGCGAGCTCGCGCTGGCCGAGAACACCAACGAGGACAAGGCCGAGGCGCTCCTCGACGAAGTTCTCGCGTCCTGAACACTGGGGTCCGGGGCCCGCGGCGCCAGCCGCTGATGTCTCCGCGGCGCCAGCCGCTGGGTGCCACAGCCCCCGGAAAACTCAGTCTGCCGCGGTGCCCGGTGTTTGTGCCGGGCGCTGCGGCATGTTTGTCAGGTCCGCCGTCCGCCCGCCGCCGGGACGGGCGAGGGCCCGGCGGCGGGCGGTGACGTCCGGACATCCGGCCGTATGGCGTCCGGTGACATCTGGCATGCTGAGCTCGTACGTACGACGCGCGAGTGCGCGCCGTACGTGCCGGGCCCGGGCAGCCTGCCCCGCGTCAGCGGGGGTGTGCCACTGCGGCTTCACGGAAGGGGTCCGCGGTGACACCGTGCCCGGCACGTTGAGGCGATACCCAACTCGGCCAAGGACGCAAACCTGACTCCCTCACCGCTGCCCGCGACACCGCCCGCGCCGCGAGCGGTCGCGGCCGTCATCCCCGCCGCCGGACGAGGCGTCCGGCTCGGCCCCGGCGCGCCCAAGGCGCTGCGCACCCTCGGCGGCATCCCGATCCTGGTACACGCCGTACGGGCCCTCATCCGCGCCCGCGAGGTCTCCCTCGTCGTGGTGGTCGCCCCGGCGGACGGTGTGGCCGAGGTCCGCGGCCTCCTCGACAGCCACGGTCTGCCCGAGTCGAAGGAGATAAGGGTCGTCGCGGGCGGCGACACCCGCCAGGACTCCGTACGCCTCGGTCTCGCCGCGCTCCCCGACGACGTGGACGTCGTCCTCGTGCACGACGCGGCCCGCCCGCTGGTGCCCGTCGAGACGGTGGACGCGGTCGCCGCCGCGGTACGCGCCGGTGCCCCCGCTGTGGTCCCCGCACTACCGCTGGCCGACACCGTCAAGGAGGTCGCGCCCGCGCCCGGCGGCGGCCCCGAGCCGGTGGTCGGCACGCCCGAGCGGGCACGGCTGCGCGCGGTGCAGACCCCCCAGGGCTTCCGCCGCGACGTACTCGTCGAAGCGCACGAGAAGATCGCGTCCAACGGCGAAGGCGCCACCGACGACGCCGGAATGGTCGAGCGCCTCGGCGTCGAGGTCGTCGTCGTACCGGGCCACGAGGAGGCCTTCAAGATCACCAGGCCGCTGGACCTGGTGCTCGCCGAGGCCGTACTCGCCCGCCGGAGGGCCACCGATGTCTTCTGACACCCCTGTGATCCCGCGCATCGGGATCGGCACCGATGTGCACGCCTTCGAGCAGGGCCGCGAGCTGTGGGTCGGCGGACTGCGCTGGGATGGCGAGGCATACGGCCTGGCCGGGCACTCCGACGCCGATGTGGCGGCGCACGCCGCCTGCGACGCCCTGTTCTCGGCGGCAGGAGTCGGTGACCTCGGCGCGCACTTCGGCACCGACCGCGCGGAGTGGGCCGGTGCCTCCGGGGTGACGCTGCTGGCCGAGGCGGCGCGGATCGTCCGCGCGGAGGGCTACGAGATCGGCAACGTCGCCATCCAGGTCATCGGCATACGCCCGAAGATCGGCAAGCGACGTGACGAAGCGCAGCGGACCCTGTCCGCGGCGGTCGGCGCCCCCGTCTCCATCAGCGGCACCACAACCGACGGCCTGGGCCTGACCGGCCGCGCCGAAGGCCTCGCCGCCATCGCCACCGCCCTGGTGCTGCCCCGGTCCTGACGTCCCGTCGGCCATGCACCCGTACGGGTGCGGAACGGGGGGTCCGGCGGGCGGGTTGGGTACGGATCGCATGTGCCGTACCACCTGGTACCGGCGCGCCGGTGTACGTACACCACGGCCCGACGCACCACTCCCGAAGGGGACCGCCATGGCAGCCGCACTCTCCGACGACCTGAAGAAGCTCCTCGACAGCCCGATCTTCGTCATCCTCGCCACCACCCAGCCGGACGGCAGTCCGCAGGTCTCCCCGGTGTGGTGCAAGCGCGACGGCGACGACGTGCTGATCTCGACGACCATCGGGCGCCGCAAGGAGAAGAACATGCGGCGCGACCCGCGGGTGTCGGTCCTGGTGCAGCCGTCCGACGTGCCCTACACGTACGCCGAGATCCGCGGCAACGCGATGCTGTCCACCGAGGGCGGTCCCGAACTGATCGAGGAACTGTCCCGCAAATACACCGGCAAGCCGTACGCGGAGTTCAACCCGGCGTCCCTGAACGACGCCCAGCGGGTCGTGGTCCGCATTACCCCGCGCAAGGTCGTCGGAAGCATCTGAGCCATACCGGCCTGAGTAACAATTGCGAAGCCCGCGCCCTCATTCGAGGGCGCTTACGCGCCCCCTGTCACGCCCGCCCGTCGCCCACCGCCACCCTCATTCGAGGGCGCTAAAGCGCCCCCTGTCACGCCCGCCCGTCGCCCGCCACCACCCTCAATCGAGGGCGCTAAAGCGCCCCCTGTCACGCCCGCCCGTCGCCCACCGCCACCCTCAATCGAGGGCGCTAAAGCGCCCCCTGTCACGCCCGCCCGTCGCCCGCCACCACCCTCATTCGAGGGCGCTAAAGCGCCCCCTGTCACATTTGTGTGTCCCTGCGTCCGAGGGTCGCAGGGCACCCCGTTGCGCCCACTACCCTTGTTGCCGTGACTATTCGCCTGTACGACACCAACGCCCGCCAGGTCCGTGACTTCACCCCGCTTGTGCCGGGCTGTGTCTCGATCTACCTGTGTGGCGCGACCGTGCAGGCCGCCCCGCACATCGGGCACATCAGGTCGGGGCTCAACTTCGACATCATGCAGCGGTGGTTTCGCCACCGCGGCTACGACGTGACCTTCATCCGCAACGTCACGGACATCGACGACAAGATCCTCGCCAAGGCGGCCGAGCAGGGCCGCCCGTGGTGGGCGATCGGCTACGAGAACGAGCGTGCCTTCAACGCGGGTTACGATGTGCTCGGCTGCCTGCCGCCCACGTACGAGCCGCGCGCCACCGGCCATGTCCCCGAGATGATCGAGATGATGCGCGAGCTCATCGACCGGGGCCACGCCTACGCCGTCGACGGCAACGTCTACTTCGACGTCCGCTCCTTTCCCGGCTACCTCAGCCTGTCCAACCAGGAGCTGGAGAACCTGCGCCAGCCCGAGGGCGAGGGCGAGACCGGCAAGCGCGACCCGCGTGACTTCGCCATGTGGAAGTCGGCCCGTCCCGGCGAGCCGAGCTGGGAGACGCCGTGGGGCCGCGGCCGCCCCGGCTGGCACCTGGAGTGCTCGGCGATGGCCCACAAGTACCTGGGCTCGGCGTTCGACATCCACGGCGGCGGGATCGACCTGATCTTCCCGCACCACGAGAACGAGATCGCACAGGCGGTGGCCTGCGGCGACGAGTTCGCGCGCTACTGGGTGCACAACGCCTGGGTCACCATGAGCGGCGAGAAGATGAGCAAGTCGCTCGGCAACTCGGTGCTGGTCTCCGAGATGGTCAAGCGCTGGCGGCCCATCGTCCTGCGCTACTACCTGGGCTCCCCGCACTACCGCTCCACCATCGAGTACAGCGAGGACGCGCTGCGCGAGGCCGAGTCGGCGTTCGCGCGGATCGAGGGCTTCGTCCAGCGAGTGGTGGAGAAGGCCGGACCGGTGGAGCCCGCCGCCGAGGTGCCGCCCGCCTTCGCCGAGGCGATGGACGACGACCTGGGCGTCCCGCAGGCGCTGGCGATCGTGCACACCACCGTCCGGCAGGGCAACTCCGCGCTCACGGCCGACGACAAGGAGTCCGCGGTGGCGCGGCTCGCCGAGGTCCGTGCGATGCTCGGAGTGCTGGGTCTGGACCCGCTCGACGCGCAGTGGGCCGGCACCGAGCGCGGCGACGACCTGCACGGGGTCGTTGACTCGCTGGTGCGGCTGGTGCTGGAGCAGCGTGAGGGCGCCCGCGCCCGCAGGGACTACGCGACCGCCGACGCCATTCGTGACCAGCTACAGCAGTCAGGCCTGGAGATCGAGGACACGCCGTCAGGCCCCCGGTGGTCGATCGGCTCGCGGTGAGCGATCGCCGCACGGCGGGCCCATCGGCTCCGCAGCGGGGGTTCGGGGGCCGCAGGCCGCCGAGAACCACCCCGCCCATATGTTTTGGCTCGAAGAAGAAGTGAAGGTGCCCCATGGCCGGCAACAGCCAGCGACGTAACCGCCGCAGCACGTCCAAGAAGGGCGCCCAGGTCGGCAGCGGCGGTCAGCGGCGCCGCGGCCTGGAGGGCAAGGGCCCGACCCCGCCCGCCGAGATGCGCAAGGGCCACGCCAAGCAGCGCGCCGCGCAGGCCAAGGTCAAGCGGTCCGCCGCCTCGCAGCGGCGTGCCGCGGGCGGCCGGGGCGGCAAGTCCGCGTCCGAGCTGGTCGTCGGCCGCAACCCGGTCGTCGAGGCGCTGCGCGCGGACATCCCCGCGACCGCGCTGTACGTCCAGCAGTACATCGACAGCGACGACCGCGTCCGCGAGGCGCTCAAGCTCGCCACCGAGCGCGGCATCCCGCTGATGGAGGCGCCGCGCCCGGAGCTGGACCGGATGACGAACGGCATCAACCACCAGGGTCTGGCGATGCAGATCCCGCCGTACGACTACGCCCACCCCGAGGACCTCACGGCCGTCGCCGCCGACCAGGCCGACGACCCGCTGATCGTCGCGCTCGACGGCGTGACCGACCCGCGCAACCTGGGCGCCGTGGTGCGTTCCGTCGCGGCCTTCGGCGGACACGGTGTCGTGGTGCCGGAGCGGCGCGCGGCGGGCATGACCGCGGGCGCGTGGAAGACCTCGGCGGGTACCGCGGCGCGCGTCCCGGTGGCGCGGGCCACCAACCTGACGCGCACTTTGGAGGCCTACCAGAAGGCGGGCCTGATCGTGGTCGGCCTGGCCGCCGACGGTGATGTCGAACTGACCGAGCTGGAGGCGCTGGACGGCCCGGTCGTGATCGTGGTCGGCAGCGAGGGCAAGGGCCTGTCCCGGCTGGTCGGCGAGACCTGTGACCTGCGGGTGCGGATTCCGATGCCGGGCGGCGCGGCGGAGTCGCTGAACGCCGGTGTCGCGGCCGGAGTTGTGCTGTACGAGGCGGCCCGCCGCAGGGCCGAGACGCGCGCGTAGCGCTCGTGGTGGCGGGGGGCTCCGGATCCGGTCCGGGGGCCGCCCGCCATGATCGGGTCCCTTGACCCGAACTTTGACGGGCCTCGGACACCGCGGCGGCCGTGAGGCAGTGTCCAAACCGGGCGTCACTCGGTTAGATGAGTGTGGATACCAGAACACCCCGCTCATCCACGGGGGGACGGTCGCCCGGGTTCGAAGAGGACGTGCTCAACACGGTGCGGGTCCCGAGCGATCCGGCCCAGGTCATCGTCAACCACGCCAGTTTCCGGGTGAAACTCGGTACGAGCCCGCCCACGCCGCGCTACGACCCCGCCGACGAGACCACCCCGATCCCGGTCATCCCGACCTCCGTCCGTTCCGCCGCCGAAGCCCGTATGCCGCGCAGGCGCCGCGCCGCGCCGGTGGTCTGGTCCGGGCGCACCGAGCCCGGCGACCCGGCGGCCACCCAGCTGCTCCAGGCGGTACGGAGCGCGGGCGGCACCCAACTGCTGCCCAGGGTCGGCGAGCAGCTGCGCGACGACGACTTCGACGACGGGATGCCGCCGGTGCGGCCCGCGGTTGTGGCGCCCCGGTCGCCGGTGGTGGGCGGCCCGGCGCCGGGCGAATTCCTCGGTGGCGTACGGCCGTCGCGCGACGGCTACGACGAGGACGGGTACGACACGCCGTCGCACGGTGCCTCGTACGGCGACGGGTACGCCGACGAGCGGGACGAGCGGGACGAGTACGAGCCGCGGGCGGACCGGCGGGATCACAGGCGTGGGGAACCGGTTCGGCACGCCTGGTATCCCGGGCGCCGGATGAACCTCGGCGTGGTCCTGCTGCCGCTGCGGATCTTCCTCGGCTTCATCTCGATCTACGCCGGTCTCGGCAAGCTCTGTGACCCGGTCTACTTCGACGGCGGCGAGCGCGGCTCGATGGTCCACTGGCTGCATGCGCTGCATCCGTGGTCGGTCGCCGAGCCGCTGCGCGCGGCGGCGCTCGCCCACCCGGTGGGCGCCGGGCTGACGGTGGCGTTCCTGCAGGTGACCGTCGGCGTGCTGACGATCATGGGTCTGTGGCAGCGGATGGCCGCCTCCTTCGGCGCACTGCTCTCGATGGCGCTGCTGATGACGGTGAGCTGGCGGACCGTTCCGGTCTACGACGCGCCCGACATCATCTACCTGGCCGCTTGGAGCCCGCTGGTCATCGCGGGCGCCCCGGTCTACTCGGTGGACGCCAGGCTCGCGGGCGAGGCCTGGCGGCGGCTCGGCCCGCGCGCCCCGCTGTGGGACCTGCGGCGGTACGTGCTGCGGCGCGGAATCGTTCTGGCCACGTTCGCGGCGGGCGGCACGCTGGTGCTGGGCGCGGTGCTCGGCAGCGCGGTGCGCGCCTCGCACACCCATCTGGTCCCGCCCTCGATCCCGAGCGATCTGCCCACCAACAACCTGCCCGGTTCGCCGCTGCCGCAGGCGCCGGACACCGGCGCTCCCTCGCCGCGCCACTCGTCGCTTCCCGGCGCCGTTCGCGGCTCCAAGTCGCCTACCCCTGGAGCGAGTTCGGCCACGGCCACGGCGGGCACCCCGGGAGCGTCCGCGACATCGGGAGCGGGCGTCGTGGGCGGCACGTCGCACCTCGGCGGCGGTACGGCGGGTCGGCACCGCCTGCCCAGCCAGGACCAGACGGTCCAGGCCCCGCACGACTCCGCTCCGGCCCCGCGCTCCGAGCCCGCCAACCCGCCCCCGTCGAGCGGCGGTTCGTCCACCGGCGGCTCACTGGGCGGCCTGCTGGGCAGCAAGCCGCCGACCGGCTGGCTGCTGGGCATGCCGGGCGAGCGCCGGGCGCCGGCGAACAACGGGATCGCCTGAGCACAGGCATCGGCCGCGCACCCCTGACAGGGGTGCGCGGCCGTTTGCGTGTGTGCGGGGGTGTCAGGCCGTCGTGGCGCCCGATTGCGCGAGCTCCTTGGCCGCCTCCGTGAGGTCCTTCGCCGTGTCGATGGCCCGCCAGTAGGAGCCCTGCGGCAGGGGGAATCCGGCGAGTCGGCGATCGCGGGCGAGCTGCGGGAAGGTGGTCCGCTCGTGGTCGCCGCGCTCCGGCAGCAGTTCGGCGAACTCGGGGGCGAAGACGTACAGCCCCGCGTTGATCAGATACGGGGACGGCGGAGACTCGATGAAGTCCAGTACATGCCCGAACTCGTCGGTCTCAACGGCGCCCCACGGGATGTTCGGCCGGGCCAGCGCGAGCGTCGCGGTGGCCGCCCGTTCGGCGTGGAAGTCGGCCATCGCGCGCAGCGAGAAGCGCGTCCAGATGTCGCCGTTGGTGGCGTACCAGGGCTCCTCAGGGCGCGGCAGGGCGGCGGCCGCGTACTTCAACCCGCCGCCGCGGCCCAGCGGTTCCCGCTCCACGACCGTGGTCACCTTCAGCGGCAGGTTGGCCGAGTCCAGCCACTTCTCCAGCACCTCGGCGAGGTGCCCGCAGGAGACGACCACGTCGGTGACGCCCTCGGCGGCGAGCCAGTCGAGCTGGTGGCCGATGATCGGGGTCCCGGTCCCGGGAATCTCGACCATCGGCTTGGGCCGGTCGTCGGTGTACGGCCGCAGTCGCGAACCCTGGCCGCCGGCCAGGATGACCGCCTGGGTGACCGGGGCGTTGGAGATGGCACCTGTCGTCATGCTGCGCACGATACGGGTTCGGTGTAACGCTGGGCAGGCTTTGCGTTAACGCCGGTTGACGGGCAGGCCTAGGCCGGGGTCGAGGGGGGACCCCAGCCGGAAACCAGTGCGGTCCCGCCGCCCCTCACCTGTTCGAGGCGACACCGGAGGCGAACGAGGTGTCGCACACCGGCCGCGACCACGCCTGAGCCCGCCGGTTGGCCGACGAACCGCCGTAGAGCCGGGTGTACTTGGCGACAGCGGCCTGGCCGAGGGCGCGAGCGATGCCCGCGCAGTAGCGGGCGAGCGAGGGCTGCCTGGCCATCTCCGTCTGGAGGTCGGTGAGCGCGACGCCCGGATTCCGCTCCTGCAGCTCGGCCAGGAGACGGCGGCGCAGGACGTCCTGCGGGGCCGTACTGGGCTCCATGGTGCCGCGATGGGAGGAGGCCGTGAGCACCTGCGCCTCCGAGGGCGACGCGGCCCACGGGACGCGGGTGACGGCGAGGCTCCCGGAGAGTACGAGGACGACCGGGAGCACGAGTGCGAGAGTCTTGCCGATACGGCGAGCTGCCTGGTTCACGACAGTGATGGTAGCGAGGGGTGATGATTTGGCGACATTTAGTCACCCTTTCGAGTGCGGCAAGTCCCTGGATCGGGGGTTGCCCGTTGACGCACGCCGCTCGAAAAGGCCGCTATGTCTGGCTATTTGTCGACAGTGCCGGAAGCTGCTTGGGCGGCTTGCCGACGAGGGGCCCGTACGGCCGTACGGCCGAGCGGCCGTACGGGCCTTCCGGGACGTCAGTCGCTGAGCCGCTCACCGGAGGAGGTGGAGAACACGTGCGTCTCGCCCGCGCGCGGTACGACGTGCAGCACATCGCCCTTCATCGGCACCTGGCGGCCGCCGACCCGCACCACGATGTCCTTCCGCTCCCCGCCGATCTCGGCCGTCCCGTAGACGTACCCGTCGGCGCCGAGCTCCTCGACGACGTTCACCGTGACGGCGACACCGGCCGGTTCGTCCTGGTCGAGGGACTTCGCCTCGCCGCCTGCGATGTCGAAGTGCTCGGGCCGCACCCCGACCGTCACCGTACGGTCGCCCTTCTCGGCGGCCGTGGCGATGGCCTCGCGGTTGACCGGCACGATGCTGTTGCCGAACTTCACGCCGCCGTCGGTGATCGGTACCTCGACCAGGTTCATGGCCGGGGAGCCGATAAACCCGGCCACGAACAGATTCGCCGGTCGGTCGTACATGTTGCGCGGCGAGTCGACCTGTTGCAGCAGCCCGTCCTTGAGCACGGCAACCCGGTCGCCCATCGTCATGGCCTCGACCTGGTCGTGGGTGACGTAGACCGTGGTGGTGCCGAGCCGCCGCTGCAGCCCGGCGATCTGGGTGCGGGTCTGCACCCGCAGCTTGGCGTCGAGGTTCGACAGCGGCTCGTCCATGAGGAACACCTGCGGCTCCCGGACGATCGCCCGCCCCATCGCGACCCGCTGCCGCTGCCCGCCGGAGAGCGCCTTGGGCTTGCGGCCCAGGTACTCGGTGAGGTCGAGGATCTTCGCCGCCTCCTCGACCCGGGTCCGGATCTCCGCCTTGTTCACTCCGGCGATCTTGAGCGCGAAGCCCATGTTGTCGGCGACGGTCATGTGCGGGTAGAGCGCGTAGTTCTGGAACACCATCGCGATGTCCCGGTCCTTCGGCGGCAGATGCGTCACATCGCGATCCCCGATCCGGATCGCTCCGTCGTCGACGTCCTCAAGCCCCGCGAGCATTCGCAGCGACGTCGACTTGCCGCATCCGGACGGTCCGACGAGTACCAGAAACTCGCCGTCCGCGATCTCGATCTCCAGCTTGTCGACCGCCGCCCGCTCCGTGCCGGGGTAGATGCGGGTCGCCTTGTCAAACGTGACAGTAGCCATGGTGCAGTGATCCCTTCACCGGCAGGAACGTGCCGGACGATCCGAGTAAAAGGAAAGGTCTAGTCCACAGTCAGCGGACTTTCCGTGACGCTACCCTCCGCCCGCCCACTTGTCAGCAGCCCCGCCCCGGCGTTTTCCCCGTATGGCCAGACGGCCACGCCTTGGTACCCTTCTCATGGCCCACCAGCCGTCCCCAACGGCAGGGCCACGCCTCCTTAGCTCAGCTGGCCAGAGCACCGCTCTTGTAAAGCGGGGGTCGTCGGTTCGAACCCGACAGGGGGCTCTTAGAACGCGCAGGTCAGAGCGCGTATGAGCTTAGAAAGGGCCCTCCGCGAAGATCGCGGAGGGCCCTTTTCGTGCCGGTTGGGAACGCGCTGGGAACGTGCCGTCAGGGGGACTTCGTCATCAGAGAGCGGTATCCCTGACGGTCCCCTCGCCATCGAGATCGAGCGCGTCGGCCCATGAGGTGGGGCCCGTCCCTCGTGCCCCCTGGGGGACGGCCTGGCGGACTGGGAGGGGAACCATGCAAAGCGCCACCAGGATCTACCTGGAATCGGGGATTCCAGCTTCCGGAACGCGGGAGCGGGCTCCCGGCAGCCGAGCTGGTTCGACAACCAGTCAACCGCCAGGAGCCCGCTCCCGTCCTACGGCGACGCATCGGACACGTCCGGCCGTCGGGGATCTACTCCCGGATCACTTCCAGATGATGCCCTGGCCCAGCGTGAAGGGGTCCCCCCAGTACTCGGCCGACGTGACCTTCACCGAGGCCGACGGCGCGAGCGACACCGCACAGCCCTGAGCGACCTTGCCCGCGGTGAAGCCGCTTGGGAGCTCGGCGCTCTTGCACTTGTCGAAATTGCCGATTATCAGAAGGTCCTGGGCCTCGGTGCCGTCCGGTAGCAGGCCCTTCATGTGGTCCACGGTGGAGAAGGACAGGTCGGAGGAGCCCGCGTTCGTGACCGAGTAGCGGATGTAGTAGGGAACCTTGCCCTTCGCCTGGTCGCCGAGGTTCAACGAGGCCAGGTCGGCCAAATTGCCCTGCTCGATCGAGGTGACGGTCAGGGCGATCTTGCCCTTCGTCTTGCCGTAGGAGAAGGGGATGTGGGCCGCCTGCCCCATCTTGAGAGTCTGTCCCGGCTTGACGTCCGACCCACTCTCGCCCGTACTGGCGCTGGCTGTGCTCGACGCGTTGGGTCCGCCCGTCGCGTTCGCGCCAGTAGATGCGCTCGCGCTGGCGGTCGCTGGGGGCGGGGTGGGGTGGGCCGACTTGTCGTCATTGGGGCCGCAAGCGGTCAGGGCGAGTGCCCCGACGGCCACGAGCCCGCTCAGTCTCCGGACAGCCTTACTAGTGTTGACACCGTTCACGGCGTGGTTCCCCCGTTGCTGTGGATCATCGAATTGCACCAACAGTATCCGCGGTTGACGGTGTGACGGACTGTGTAAAAGCGACGTCTTGGCGGTCTTCGCCTCTCCTTGTGGCGGAGATCACCTGACTCGCGCCAGGTGCGCACCACAGGGCCGTGACGGTGGTAACCGGTCCCGACCGGACCTTCCACGAAGAAGCCGCCGTCCTTGCGGGGAGCGATGTAGGGAATGTCCCACGTAGGCGGGTGGTCCGTGCACCGACTGAAGTGCAGCTCCCACATGCCGACCCAGGGAAAGAGCTGTCGCAGCCGCGGTTCGGCGTGGGCAGCCCGCACCGCTGGACGCCTTCCGGGCCGCCGTGCGGGCTGCCCACGACGATGACAGCCTGACGCTGTCCTCGGTGGCGCAGCGCATGGCTCTCAGTCCCCGCACGCTGCAACGCCGCCTTGACGAGCACGGCACCAACTGGAGGGATCAGGCCGAGACCGTACGCCGCGAGCACATCACCCACCTGCTGCGGAGCACTGACCTCAGCATCGAGTCCATCGCCGCCCGCACCGGGTACGCCGATGCCCGCGCCCCGCGCCGGGCGGTCCAGCGCTGGTACGGCGACACTCCGGGCGCTCTCCGTCAGACGCTCACCGCCCCCAAGGCTTGAGCTCCGGGCATGACGTCTCCGGCGTCGCCGTAAGGGCGGTCCGCCACCGGCGAGTCGCCGAACCCTGGAATCCGCACCGGACCGGCGCGCCACGCACGTCATCAGTCCAGCCTGCGGGTAGGGCAGTTCTGGCCTCAGCAGGCCATATCTAAAGCACCCGTTCACTGGCGAGAAGGCCGAGGATGACCTCGTCGGCGAACGCGCCGTAAACCCAAGCGGAGCGCCGAAGCGTGCCCTCGACGGTGAATCCCGCCTTCACCGCGGCCGCGATCATCGCGGCGTTGTCCGCGAGAGTCTCGACCTGCAGGCGTTGCAGTCCACGCACAGCGAACCCGTATTCGCACAGCACACGGACGACGTCCGAGCCGAGCCCCCGGCCGCGGAAGGCAGGCAGCAAGGAGATCCCCAGGTGGGCCATCCTGTTGTGCGTGTCGATGCCCCACAGCAGGGCCTCGCCGACCAGTTCCTGCGACCTGATTTCCACCACCGAGAAGCACGCTGCATCCTCCGACGGATCAGCCACCGCATAGGGGGACCACCTCGCCCCTGGGGGGATGGGTCGCCAGGGGCGAGTATCGGCGCGTGATCGTGTCGCCACGTCGTCGTACAACTCGGCCTGAAGAACCGGGATGTCAGCCTCGTGCCGGGCTCGCAGCCCGACCTTTTCGCCACGTATCACCCGGCATTGCTACCGGACGAGCAACGAGCCGATCAACCCGAATTCTCCGTGCCCCACCCTCTGACCGTGCGAAGCACCGCACCGATTGGCCCGGTGAGCTGCCAACTAGTTCCGCATCAGGAAAACTTCGCCCCTGTCGTTGGGGGCGGCGTAGTCCATACCCCGAATCCATCGGCTCTGCCAGAATCGGCGGATGCTGAGCATCGGAACGATCGTGATGGGAGCCGCAAACGTGCGGCGCGCCGCCGACTTCTGGAGTCAGGCGTTGGGCTATGTCCCTCGCGACGGCGAAGTGAAGGACGACTGGACGGTTCTGGTGCCAGCTGACGGCTCCGGTGCTGCGTTGGCACTCGGCCTCAGCGCGACGCCGGTGCAGGAACACCCGCGTGTCCACCTCGATCTGTATGCCGGTGATGCCACCGAACAAGCTGCCGAAGTGACGCGGCTGATTGCCCTGGGCGCCGAACGCGTCGACTGGGACTCTTATCCGGAGGATGCCGACTTCGTCGTGCTCGCCGATCCCGAGGGCAATCGCTTCTGCGTCATCGACACCAGTCACGGCTGATGAACAACCGGCGGCAATGGGCCTCGAACGGGAAAACCGCGGCGTTGTCCGCAGTTCCGTGAATCCCCGGGGCAAGGGCGGCATGCAGGACCGTTCCACCGGCGCACGCCGCCCTCATGTGCTTCGGCCGGGCTCAGCCGGCTCCGACGAGCATTGGGCCGAGCCGGGACTCCAGCCAGGCCGGCAGGTCCAGCCACACGCCCCGCCGGACGGCACCCGGCTCGGCTCCGCCGTCGACCGCGATCTGTTCGGTGTGCCCTGCAAGTTCCCTCAGCGGCAACACCTAAGCCCCCCGGCGTGCAGCCAGTTGACAGGCATGCGGCGTGCAGGGCCTTCACACACAACACGTACGCCCCAGTGGTGCATCTCTTCGTTGACGGGAACACGCCCGCCGGGCGTCGCACTTCTACGCACCGGTGACTGATGGCGAGGTTGTCAATACTGTCAGCTATTAATGAGGCGCGCACAAGAGCGGCCCTCGACGCGTAAAAGGAATCGCCATGCGGCGTATCGCCACAACCCTCGGAGCAGTCGTCGCCGCCGCGACGCTCGCGCTCGCCCTGCCTACATCCGCTTTCGCGGCAACCGGAAACCTCATCATCAACGGTGTGGGGCACAAGGATCCCAGCGGTTGCTACCCCACTGGACCCCTTCTCTCGATCATCGTCAATCAGACTGACGGCATCGCCTTCGTCTTCTCCGATGCCGACTGCTCCGGAGACGTGCAGGCGGTTATCCAACCCGGCGTATCCACAATCGCTTTCGGCCCCAGCGTCTACATCAGGTGAATCGACCAGGGAAGTGGTTCCAACGAGGCATGGTCGAGTTTCCCGTCGCTGCCTCGCGCATGCCGGAAGCGGTGCTGTCGCGGCTTGAGCCGCTCAACCCGCAGGCGTAGGCCCGTAGCTCCCGGACCATGCGAAGGCCTCTCCGCTCCGCCCAAGTGAAGGGGCCTTTGACCCTGAGCGCTCCGCGTTCACGTCGCGGCTGGCCACGGGGTTTGGACCGGGCGAACTGCCGCTCCCGCGCTCATAAGCGTGCGCCGCCCGGTAGATGGTGGCCTCGACGAAGTGTCGCCCGACGAGCATCAGGCCGATGGGGAGGCCGTCGGAGTCCCCGCAGGGCAGGCTGAGGGCCGGGTGGTGGGTCACGTATGCCGCCCCGGAGTCGAACGCCGCCCCGCTGGCCACACCGGCGATCAGCCGCCCGGCGAACAGCCAACCGAGCGCCGAGCCGCCCGCGATGAGCAGCACGCTCGCGAGCACGGAGGCGAGCAGCGCCGAAACCATCACCGGGCGGCGGCCGAACCGGTCCGACAACGGACCGCACACCAGCAGGCTGGGGATCAGGCCCAGCGCGTACAGCCCGAACGTGGCCTCGACGGTTGCCGCCGACAGCCCCAGTTCGGACCGGTAGGCCGCCGACCGACGATGCCGCGCCGCGGGCAGCGGCGGTGCGAGGGACACGACGCCCGCGCGATCGCCGCATAACTCGCTTGCCGTAACTGGTCAGTTGAAGCTTCGCGCCGTGACGCACATCACGGCATGCGGTGACAACCGCCGCTTAACAGACCGCGTTTGGAAGGGGTGCGGTGGCCGTCGTCCCCCCACAGGCGGCCAGGGAGGAGCGGCGTGCGCCGTAGTGAGAGGGAAATCCGGTTCGAGGAGTTCGTGGTGGCGCGGTCCGCGGCGTTGCTTCGTCTGTGCTACCTGCTCACGAATGACCGCGGCCTTGCGGAGGACCTGCTGCAGACCGCTTTGGCCAACTGCTTCCGGCACTGGGATCGGGCGCTCTCCCAGGGACGGGAGGAGGCGTATGTGCGGACCGCGATCATTAACTCGCATATCAGCCGGGTGCGTCGGCGCAGGGTGCAGGAGATCCTCACGCTGCACCTGCCGGAGACCGGGGGCGAGGAGGCGACCAGCGCGGTCGACGACCGCGATGTGCTCCGCCGGGCGCTGGCCAACCTGGCGCCGCGCACTCGGGCGGTGGTGGTGCTGCGGCACTACATGGGACTGACCGAACAGGAGGCCGCGCAGACGCTCGGTTGCTCGGTGGGAAACGTCAAGCGGTTGGCGAGCCGCGGTCTGAAGCAACTCCGCCTCGCCCTGGGCGACCAGGACACGGCGGCACCGGCGGACTGCCCCGTCCCGGACCGGTCCCGGCAGTTCGCTCAGGGGAGGGCACGATGACGGCAGAGTCCGAGCGGTTCGCGGAGGAGTTGCGGTACGGGCTGGCCGAGTTGGCCGCCGAGTCCGGGCCGCCACCGGCGGACCTCCAGGTCCGGGTGCGGGCAAGGGTGACGGCGTCCCGGCGCCGCCGTACCGGGGTGCTCGTCGGCTGCGCCTCCGCATGCGTCGCCGCGACGCTGGCGTTCGGGCTGACCCGGGGCGGATGGACGGCTTCCGGTCACGAGGCGCAGCCCGCGGCGCAGGCGCCGCCGACCACCACGGCCACCGCCTCACCAGCGGACCCGGCACCGGCCGAGCCACCGCCCAGCACCCCCACCGGAGCGCCCTCGGACTCCCTCACACAGCTGTGGAACGTGGCGTCCCGCACCACCCACACCGATGTGCGCGTACTGCACAAGGACACGTTGGACGATCGGCTGATCCTCCTCGTCCAGGGACGCCAGACGGACGGTCAGACCCACGTGGCTCTGCTGAGCGCCGCTCTCGACGAAAGCAACAAGCCGACCGTCGTGGGGACTCACGTCCTTCTGGACCGCGCGGCACAGGGTGGCCCTTCGGTGCCCGTGGCGGTGACGTTCGTCTCCAAGTCACCCCGCCCGCGCACCGTCGTGGTGCTGCCGGCGGGCTGCGCCGGTCAGCTGCGGCTCACCCAGGAGCCCGGCGGTGAACGGATCGACTGGACCAGGGGCTTCACCGGCGAACTGGCGCTCAGCGCGCCGCTCCTGTCGTCGCAGCAGTCGGTGGCGGTCGGCTGCGAGACGGCGTCCGGCACCTCGACCTCGGTCCTGAGGTTCACCGGCTCCGCGCGTACGGCCCAGGGCAGCGTGGTCAGTCTGCTCACCGGCGACTGACCGCGCCGCACCTGCCACGCCCTCCGCACGCCCCGCGGGACGGCCCTATGGGCGCAGCGCCGCCAGGAAGGCCGTCCTGGTCTGCGCGGGCAGCCCGTCGCCCGTGACGGTCTGCTGACCCGCGACCCCGGCCAGTGAACGGGACTTCGGATCAGGTTTGAGGTCCGGGCCGTCGCGGAAGACGGCGACCGCAGTGGCCAGTTGCTCGTCAGCGCCTACGGACCAGGCCGAGTCGTCGGACAGTGACTCGCCGGTGGCGCCGCAGTCCCCGGTCGCGCCGAACGGCACCGGGGCGGGCGTGTGATCGGGGGCCGGACGGTCTCCCACCTTGCACAGCAGGGCGTTGGCCTGCGTGGCCGCCCCTTGGTCCAGGGCGCGTGTCGGGAGGATCCGCGGGCGGTACAGGGTCGTACCGTGCGCGTCCGACACCTCGGCGAGCAGGTGCGGGGCGGTACGTACCCCGTGGGCGGCCAATGTGGCGTACGCGTCGGCGATGTCCAGCACATGGGGGGAGACGTCGCCGGTGAGCAGCCCGTCGGTGGATGACAACCCCAGGGTCCTGTCGGGTATGCCGAGTCGGACCACCGCCGCTCGTATCGCCTGGGCCTGGGTCTTGTGGGCGTCGGTGTCCAGCGCCGTGCTGTCCGGTGAGAGGGTCCGGGCCGCCAGCTCCCCGGTGAGCGGCTCACCGTCCGCGGCGAGGATCCCGGCCGCGACCAGCGGCTTGAAGACCCGGCCCGCCGGGACCGCCGACTGGGTCGCGTCGTTGAACTCGCGGCGGTTGAAGTCCCGGCCGCCGTACAGGGCGATGATGGCGCCGTCCGAAGGGCGTACCGCGGCGAAGCCCACCCGTACGTCGGCGTCCACGGACCGGCCGGACGAGAGCCGGGAGAGGATCTTCTCCCGCACCGCCTTGACCGCCTCCTGCTCGGCCGGGCGCTGCACGGTGGTACGCACCCGCAGACCACCGGTGGCGACCTGCTGTTCGGATATGCCGTTCGCGTTCAACTCGGCTGTCGCCAACGCCATGAGATAGGGCGACTGGTCCCCCGACGGGTGCTGCCGTACGGGTCGCAGCTGCGGGAAGGCCAGCCGCCGCGCCTGGTCGGCGGGGAGCCAACCGGAGGAGACCATGCCGCGGACGACGTACCTCCAGCGGTCCTTGATCACCGGGAGCACCTCGGGGCGGGCCACCGGGTCGTAGGAGCTCGGCGCCTGGATGATCGCGCCCAGGTAGGCGGACTGGCTCACGTCCAAGGCGTTCACATCCCGGCCGAAGTACGCCTGGGCGGCCGCCTCGACGCCGTAGGCGCCACGCCCGAAGTAGATGGAGTTGAGGTAGTCCTGAAGGATCTGGTCCTTGCTCCGCTCGTTGGCCAGCTTCACGGAGATGAAGAGTTCGTCCAGCTTGCGGGTCATGGTCCTGGAACTGCTCAGGAACGCGTTCTTGACGTACTGCTGGGTGATGGTGGACCCGCCCTGTAGGGCCTTCCCCTCGACGTCGGCGATCAGTGCCCGGGCGATGCCCTGCGGGGAGACACCTGACTCGTTGTAGAAGTCCCGGTCCTCGGCGGCGAGTACGGCGTGCCGTACGGACAACGGGACCTGGGCGAGCGGCACATCGCGTCGGCTGGTCACCCCCACCGTGCCCATGACCGACCCGTCGGCGTAGGTCACCACGGTCGCCTGCCGGGTGACGTCCTGGTCGGGGTTCGGGATCCGCACGTTGAGGTACACCACGACGCAGGCCGCGGCCAGCAGCGACAGGGGGCCGAGGACGAGCACGGTGAGGAGTCGCAGTGAGGGGATCCAGCGGCGGAAGCCGTGCCTGCCCGCCCGTGGGTAGTCGATCAGCCGACGCCGCCGGGCGGGGGAACGTCGTCGGCCTCGGGTCCGGTCCGGCGGTGGGGGCGCCGTGCCGGTGGCGGTGACCTTCTGGGCTGGCGCTGCGGTGTCTGGGCTGCGGCGTCCGCGAACGGACTGAACGGACCGCGGTGTGTGGGGCATACGTATGGCCGTTTCCGTTGTGCGGGCCCTGCGGCCCACTGCTGTCACCTCCTAAGAACGCGGCGCGTCCGGTTGTGCGGGACATCGACGCGGAAATTGACCGGAAGATTTCGCGGAGCCGGGAGCGCAGGAACCATGCGCTGGTCCGGGCGGCGCGGGTGGACCGCGGCCACATTGACAATGGGTTGTCAGTCTGTGAGAGTGTTGTCAATCTTCCGAGGGGTCCCTCGTGGAGACAAGGACCCTCGCAAGCCGGGAAGGCGGAAGAGAAATGAGCGCCGCGATCGAAACCCTCAAGGCCGCGCAGGAGCGGGCGGCCGCTGTCCGCCCCAAGGTGGGCGGCTTTCCCTACTTGGCCGAATCGCTTCGCCAGGCGGGCGTCAGCCGCTGCCGTATGGCCGTGCCGTCCAACGCCCTCGTCTACCTCACCGAGGCCGGAGCCGTCGTCGAACAGGGAGCCCCGCTGTGCGACGGCATGGCCGACGTGCCTCCGTTCGACCGGGACGCCCTGATCGCGGCGCTCCGCGTCGACCAGGCCGGTGAGAGCACCTTTCCGGAGTTCGTCCAGGCGTGCTGGAAGGCGGGCGTCCTCTGGTACGACATCGACCTCGCCGCGCGCACCTGTACCTACTACGGGGCGAACGGCCACCACTATGTCGAGTCGTACCCGAGGGTCGACATCTGACCGACGCCGCGGAGGCGGCCTCCTGGCGCTGGCCGCGGCCCGTCCGGCGGATCCTCATGCGGTGCGGCGGGTGACGCCGGAGCGGCCGCGACCCGATGAGAATCCGCCGGTCCGGGCCTAGCATCGGCCGGGACTGGATGCGGTGGCGGGAGGTCGTGATGGACGCGGTGTTCGACGCGCTCGGGGTGCGGGAGGCGGTGCGCGAGTTCGCGCTGTCGTTGCCGGAGGCGCGGGAGGAGTTCCCCTGGGGTGGATCGGTCGCCAAGGTGAACAAGAAGGTGTTCGTCTTCCTCGGCGCCGACGACGGTGATCGTCCGCCCGGCTTCACGGTCAAGCTCATGGACGAGGACGTACACGCCGACGCCCTCGCCGCCCCGGGTGCCGAGCCCGCCCGGTACGGACTGGGCAAGTCCGGCTGGGTGACGGTGCCCCTCCGGGAAGGCACCCCGGCGGTGGAGGTGCTCTGCGACTGGATCGAGGACAGCTACCGGGCGGTCGCCCCCAAGCGCCTCACGGCCCGGCTGGACGAGTCGCGGCCGGAGTAGATCCCGGCGGGAAGCGGTTGGCCTTCCTCCGCTGTCGCGCGGCGCGGGTGGAAATCCGATTCCGGAGACCGATTCCGTAGTGCTCGCTCAAGAACCGGGGTACGCTACTTCTGTAGCGATCGCTATCAAGGGGGAGGGGTGCGGTCATGGGTGCGTTCACGGGGAAGACGACACTGGTCACCGGCGATGCCTGGTGGGTCACCGGTCGGTACATGGATGCCACCGGCAGGCGCTTTGCTCGGGGGCCAGCCAACGGCCCGGCTGGTGGGGGTTTGGGCGCGCGAGCGCGGACGCCCTTCGGGTCCGGTGCGGCGGCTCCGGCGCGGGGCCATCCGCGACGCCGCGCCAACGGGCCGCCGGAAGCCGTTCCGTTCATCAGTGATCGCGCGCCGCGTCCTCCAGCATCCTTGCCACCGAGAGCCGCAGATCGAAGTGGCGGGCGATCCATGGCGCGTCGTAGCCCTGCGTGGCGAATACCCAGGCGACATGCAGGCGGTTGAGACTCGGCGCGTCGGGGCCGGAGAGCGTGGCGTCCAGGGCGTCCGCGGGGAAGCCGGTCAGTGCCGTGGCGGGGAACCATGATTCCTCCGTCGTGGCCAGCACCGGATGGAGCACACGGGCCGTGGCGCGCCGACGCCGTCGTACGGAGCCGAACACGGCGACGGCGGCGATGACCGCGCCCGCCACGGCGGCGACGGCGAGCACCCCGCCGAGCGAAAGCCCTTCCGGACGTGGGAGGAAGGCCTGTGCCATCAGTGTCATTCCGGCCACCACCATCCCGGCCCGCGACCCCGTCCCCATGGTGATGCCCGGCATGGCGCGGCTGTCACCCGCGTTCATTCCCGTTCATCGCCGCTCGGGGGAGGGGAGGCGGGGTTGAAGCTGTAACCGACCTGCCGGACCGTGGAGATCAACTGCCGGTGATCCGGCCCGAGTTTGCTCCGGAGGCGAGCGATATGCACATCGACGGTACGGGTGTCGCCGACCGCGGGTTGGTTCCATACGGCGGCGATCAACTGGGCGCGGCTGTGCACCCGCCGGGGGTGCGCGACCAGATGCGCGAGGAGTCCGAATTCCAGATACGTGAGCCTGAGTACCCGGCCGCCGATCGACGCCACACGGCGCTCGGTGTCGACGGTCAGGCCGGGGGCTGAGGACACCTCGGGAACGGGGCAACGCTCCTCGAAGCCAGCGGACTTGGGCACCCGCCGGGGCGCTTCGGGCGCCGGGACGGTGCGGAACGGCGGTATGAGGACGGCGTGGCGGCGGTGGGCTCGGGGGTAGCGGACGGGCATCGTTGCTCCTTGGGCGCCCTGGGGGCTGGCGGGACGGTTCAGGCGGCTACGGCACGAGGCCGGGGCGGAGACGGGGGCTCCACGTCCGCCGCGCTCCAGCGCACATCGTGGACGCCCGGTTGCAGGAAGAGCCGGGAGACCAGCGGCTCGACGGCCGGGGCGGGCGCGCCGTGCACGGTGACCGCGGCCCGGAACTCGACGGTGCCGTCAACGCGCCGCGCACGCAGCCCGTCGTAACGCAGGCCAGAGGTGGCGAGGACATCGCCCAGCAGTGCGCGGATCCGGCCCTCCTGGCATACGTCGCACGTCAAGTGGACGGTGACAAGGCTGCGTTCGCATGCGCCGTGCGGCAGCGACGCGGCGCGCGCGGTCGGCCGCAGCGCGGACACGACCGGGCTGCGCAGCGGCGCGTCGGCGATCCGTGTGAACGCGTCGGCGAAGAAGCGCCGCAGCCGCGTGGCCGCCGCGGGACGCAGAAAGCGGGCGGTGGTGATCGTCGCGGTCATGTTGAAGGCACCTCCCGAGAAGTTCGGAGAGATCAAAGGAGAAAAAGGTCAGTGGGAAGCGCGTGCCGCCGCTTCGGTAATGCGGCGGGCAGCGGTCGACGGCAGGTCGGCGAAGCGCGTCAGCCAGTGCGCGTCGTACCCCTGGCGGGCGAGGACGTACGCGGCGTGGACGAGCCGGTCGTAGACCGGGCCACCCGACTCCGTCGTTGCCGAGGGCGGCGTGTCGAGCAGGTAGTCGCGCTCTACACCGTCGGACAGCGCGAGGCGCACGGTGGGCGTACGGCGAAGGGTCAGCACGGTCATGGAGGTCACCTCCGGGAAGGGGGACGCGAGGGCATGGCGGAGCCCCCGCAGCGCGCGGGACATCGGTCAACGTGCGGTGCGAACCGAGCCGCGACCGGAGCCGACAGCGGCTAACGGAACGCGGATGGGCGCACGGAAGGGCGCGCGGAACGCGGCGCCGGACACGGCGGGTACGAACGCGGGACGAGCCGGACGCGGGGACGACTATGGCCCGGAGTACTCGGACTAGTCGACGTACTGCTACCGCGATCCATATCTGTCGCCTCCTTCCGGCCGGGGCCGCGCGTCATGCGCGTCATCATCGACTCGGCAAGGAGCGGACCGGCCCGTACGACCGACCGGCTCACCCCAACTCGTCAGAGCTTTGGCACTTCACGGCGTAATCCCCTGGCGGGGCAGCCACTTGGGGTCACCCCTTAGGTCGGGGAGACCTGTCCTGATCCGGAGCGTCTCTCGACGGGTGGGATCAGTGGCCTGTGTCCGTGAAGACGCCTCACCGAACGAGGTGCCTCCTGTGGAACCACACGCAGTATAAGCAGCTACTTGCGTATCGACGCAAGTAGCGTCAGGAGCGCGTCAATGCGCTGACCATGTAGTCGTTGCAGACGGGCGTGTTGACCAGTGACCGCCAGTGTGCCGGGTCAAGTTCCTTGAGGAAGCACGCCATCACCGCCGGTGCGCCGCCCCCGAGCGGCCGCACGGCGTAGACCTGGGTCAGCGTCCCCGGTAGCGAACCGCCCTTCACCAGGACGTCCTCGTACGACTCCGCGTTGCCCGGAACATCGCGCATCGGCCAGCCCAGAACGGCCCGGGCGAACGACAGCGGGCCACCCTCGGCCGGGCTGTCCAGAACGGTCTGGAACAGCCCCACCCACTCCCGCGGCGTACCGGTGCAGGTACGGCGCAGCGCCCGTGGCCCCAGCCCCCCGGAGGGCAGGAACGGCAGCAGCCGGTGCCAGCGCCGCGGGCGTTCACCGATCCGGTCGTAGTACCCGGCCAGTTCGTCGGCCGGGCAGCGCACCGCGCGGAATACATAGGGCATCGACGCGGCGACGAACGCCCCGTAACCGGAGGGGACCGGGTCCTGCGCGGTCATGCCGTAGCGCCGCGCCAGCGCCGTGACGGCCGAGCTGCCGCCGACCCGGCGCCACAGGTACTCGGTGGAGGCGTTGCACGACGCGCTGATCATCGCGTCGGCGCATTCGCGCACGCTGATCAACGCGTCCGGTGGCGTGTCGGCGTAGGCGTGGCGATACGCCCCGCCGTCCGTGCCCGGCAGCCGGTACCGGCGGACGGCAGCGAGCGGAACGCGTTCCTCGGGGTCGATCCGGCCCTCGTGCACCGCCTCCGACAGCGTGCACAGCACCAGCACCTTGCGGACCGAGGCGAGTGGGAACTTCGCGTCCGCGTTGCGTTCCGCCTGGGCGGTCCACCGGCCGTCGCCGTCCTTGCGGCTGAGGAACACGCCCGCGTGCTCGCCCCGCTCCCGCAGGAAGGCGCCGAAGTCCGCCGTGGCATCGGGTTGTGACCGCGCCCGCCACCGGCGCCACGCGCTGAGCGCGAGCAGGGTTGGCCCGAGCATCGACAGCCACGGTATGGGAGGTCTCACAACAGCACGACCGAGCGCAGCACTTCGCCCTTCGCCATCTTGTCGAACGCCGCCTCGACACCGTCCAGCGCGATCGTCTCCGACACGAACGCGTCCAGATCCAGCCGCCCCTGAAGGTAGAGGTCGATCAGCATCGGGAAGTCGCGGGACGGCAGACAGTCGCCGTACCAGGAGGACTTGAGCGCTCCACCGCGTCCGAACACATCCAGCAGCGGCAGTTCCAGTGTCATCTCCGGGGTGGGAACGCCGACCAGGACAACCGTGCCCGCCAAGTCCCGGGCATAGAAGGCCTGTTTGTACGTCTCCGGGCGGCCGACGGCCTCGATCACCACATCGGCGCCGTTGCCGCCGGTCAGCTCGCGAATCGCCTCGACCGGTTCCTGCTCGCGGGAGTTGACCGTGTGCGTGGCGCCCAGCCGCCGCGCGGCGGCGAGCTTGCTGTCGTCGATGTCGACGGCGATCACCTTGGCCGCACCGGCGAGCCGGGCGCCCATCACGGCCGCGTTGCCGACGCCGCCGCAGCCGATGACGGCCACCGAGTCGCCGCGGGTGACCCCTCCGGTGTTGATGGCCGCGCCGAGCCCGGCCATCACCCCGCAGCCGAGCAGCCCGGCGGCGGCCGGGGAGGCGGCCGGATCGACCTTGGTGCACTGCCCGGCCGCCACCAGTGTCTTGTCGGCGAAGGCTCCGATGCCGAGTGCGGGGGACAGCTCGGTGCCGTCCTCCAGGGTCATCTTCTGCCGCGCGTTGTGCGTGTTGAAGCAGTACCAGGGCCGACCGCGCCGACAGGCACGGCACTGGCCGCACACCGCACGCCAGTTGAGGATCACGAAGTCGCCGGGCGCGACCTCGGTGACGCCCTCGCCCACCGATTCCACGACGCCCGACGCCTCATGGCCGAGCAGGAAGGGGAACTCGTCGTTGATGCCGCCCTCGCGGTAGTGCAGATCGGTGTGGCAGACCCCGCACGCCTGTACCCGGACCACCGCCTCGCCAGGGCCCGGATCCGGCACGATGACCGTCTCGATCCGCACCGGCTCGCCCTTGCCCGGGGCGATCACACCACGTACCCGCTGTGCCATGGGGTTCCCCTTACCCTGCCCGTCGGTTGTCTCCCGTCAGCGTACGTAATCGATCACCGGGAAGCGCGGGGACGGGCCGTTGAACAAGCCATCGCCGGTGCCGCCACGCAGCCACTCGTCGAAGAACGCGGCGATGTAGGCCTCTTGCGCGGCCAACGCCTGGCCGGGGTCGACGGTGCCGATGGTGCCCCGCACGGTGCTCGCGGGCAGTTGGAGCCGGCGGCCGATCTGCGGCAGCAGCGATTCGGCGTCGGTGAACGAGGCGTGCTCGCCGCCGCGCAGCGTGAGGTCACGGTGCCAGCCGGAGCTGTGGCTCCACAGCAGAGCCCAGGACGGCACGGTGTGGCGGTCGTTGCCCTGCATGCCCATGAGCAGGAACGGCTGCTTCAGCCCGTCCTGGGCGACCGGGAAGGGGTTGCCGGGGGTGTGGTCGTCCTGCTCGTAGGCGAGCACGCCGTCCAGGTCCGCGCCCGCCTTGAGACGCGGGTCCTCGTGCATCGTCTCCAGCGCCGCCATGCCGCCGGAGGACTGGCCGAACATGCCGACGCGGTGCGGGTCGAGGGCGCCCGCGAGGCCCTTGGGCAGCGCACGGTGGTCGGCGTCCGGATTGCGCCCGGCGGCCAGCGCGTCCACCTGGTCCAGTACGAAGCGGGTGTCGGCGACGTTCACCGCGACCACCTTCTTCAACAGGTCGGTGATCGCCCCTTGGTCGCCCTTCGTCCTGGCGAACTCCTGCGGCAGTACGGACCGCTCGACCCGGCCACCGGGGAACTGCACGGCGGACGCGTCATACGTGTGGTCGACGGTGATCACGATGAAGCCGCGCGAGGCGAGATCGTCGGCGAGGGTGGTGCCCAGTGCACGCGGGTCCAGGGCTCCCGGCTCGTAGAGGACCACCGGCAGCGGGCCGCCGCGTCGGTCCACCGGTGCGCCTTCGTGCGCGTGGGAGCGGGTGGCCGCCCAGTCGACCCTGCCCTTGGGGATGCCGCTGAAGTTGTTCAGCGCGTCGAACCCGGCCGCCTCGCCCGGCAGCATCTGAGGTGCGAGCGGGTACCGGTCCGCGTCCCGCGCGGGATAGCGGACGCTCACCATCAGCTGGCGGTCCGGCCGTGAGGCGACCCAGGGGTCGTGCCGTGACCGGTCGACCAGGTGCAGGGACACGGTGCCGACCTGATGGGGGCCGGTGGGGGCGGGCAGTACCTGGCCGCTGGCGGCGGTCTCCGTGGGCGCGGCGAGCGCGGTGACCGTGAGCGCGGTGACCGTGAGCGCGGCGCCGAGCAGCAGTGCGGCGCGCCGTCCGCGTGGGCTGCGGCGCGTGGTGGAAGCGTTCATGAGGACCCCCTGGTGCGGTGCGAAGACATGACCAGGGTTTCCGGTCTCCACACGCCGGACCATGGGGCAGCCAGGCGGGGGTGAGGTGGGGGTTTCCTCACCCTGAGATCCCTTAGGGGCGGGCCGTCACCCCGAACGCCCGCCCCACGCACCGTCAGCGAACCGGGTCGAAGGCCATCGGCCGCACCCGTCCCTCCAGCATCGCCCCCAATCCCCGTACCGCGCAGCCGTCGGGGTTGTCCGCGACGCTGACCGGCATCCCCGTGGTCGCCCGCAGCATGGAGTCGAGGCCCGGCATCAGCGCGCTGCCGCCGGTGAGCGTGATGCCCCGGTCGGCCAGGTCGGCGACCAGGTCCGGCGGGCAGCGGCGCAGTACCGAGCGAAGGCCGTCGAGCACCGCGTTCAGCGGGGTGCGGATCGCCAGCCGTACGCTCTCGGAGTCGACGAGCACCGAGCGCGCCATCCCGCTGGCCGCGTCCCGGCCGTGCACCTCGGTGCTGCGGATGGCCGTGCCGTCGGCGCCCAGCATCTGGTGCAGCGGATGCACTTCCTGGCTCGGGATCATCAACGCGTGGTGGTTGCGAAGGTGTTGGATGACGGCGCGGTCCATGACGTCGCGGCCCACCGGGATCGTCTCGGCGGCGACGATCGAGCCCAGGGACAGGACCGCGACCTGCGTGGTCGCGGCACCGGACATCACGATCATCGTCGCCTCGGGGAGCTCGACGGGCAGCCTGCACCCGACGGCGGCGGCGATGAGGGCGTCGACCAGTTCAACCCGGCGGGCGCCCAGCCCGGCGAGCGTCTCGATGGTGGCGCGCTGGGCGAGTGGTTCACTGCCGTGCGGTACGCAGACGGCGGCGCGCAGCACCGGCTTGAAGCGCCAGGCCTTGCTGAGCTTGTCGCCGATCATCGCCCGCAGCATGCGCTGGGCCATGTCGATGTTGACGACGGTGCCGCCGGTGATGGGCCGCACGACCCGGATGTGCTCGGGCGTGCGGCCCATCATGTGCTCGGCGTCGGATCCCACGGCGACGAGCGAACCGGTGCGGCAGTCGACGGCGGCCGCGCTCGGCTCGTCGACGATCATGCCGGTGTTCTTCAGATACACCCTGGTCTTGGACGCGCCGAGGTCCACGGCGACGGTGCAGCGGCGCAACTGGTCGAGGCTGGCGGTCATGGGCGCTTCCTCCCCTGGCTGGCTGATACGCCAGATATGTACCCAGATAATCAGCTCAGCCGGCGTCAGGTGTGCCGTGTTGTACACCGGTTGGCGGAGCTACTCGGTGGGGTTCCGCCCAGATGGCCCGTCAGGCGTTCGGCCGTCGGCTGTCCGGCGCGCCGCTGACGGTGGATCAGGCCGCCGGGACCTTGTCCAGGAAGCCGTGCACCGTCTGGATCCTGCCGTCCGCCGAGACCGCCGCCACATCGAAGCCGACGACCAGCGCCTCGCCGTCCGCCGGGCCCAACTCCCATGTGAAGCGGGCCAGATGGTGGTGGGCGTCAACCGCCCCGCCGAGCCGGAAGACCAGGCCGGGGAACTGGGCCTGGACCGCGCCGATGGTGGCGTCGAACGCCTCGCGCCCCTCGGCGACGGTCAGCGGGTCCACATAGCTGCCGTCCTCGGCCCACAGCGCGTCGAGCTGCGCACGGCGAGCGGCCGGATCGGTCTCGTTCCAGACGGCGATGTAGCGCTCGACGAGGTCGTGGATGTCGCTCATGGTCATTTCCTCCTGATCGGTAGCGGTCTGTTTCCGCTGGTCAAAACGGTACGGAGGACGGCCGGAGGAGGAATCCGTCATCCTTAGGTACTTCCCGTATTCGCACGGGTGTTGGTATCAGTAAGCTTCCGTCCATGCCGGGAACGCTGTACGGGAGGGAGCGCGAGCAAGCGGTACTCGACCGCCTCCTCGGCGCCGCCAGGGACGGCACGAGCGGTGCCCTGGTGCTGCGCGGCGAGCCCGGGATCGGCAAGACGACGCTGCTCGACCACGCGGCGGCCACGGCCGCCGCCGAGGGCATGCGGGTGATCCGCGCCGCCGGTGTCGAGTACGAGGCCGAGCTGCCGTACGCCGCGCTCCACCTGCTGCTCGGCGCGGGCCTCGACCGGCTGCCCGCCCTGCCGCCGCCGCAGCGCCAGGCGCTCGAAGGCGCCTTCGGCCTGGCGCCACCCGCCACCACGGACCGGCTGCTGACCGGACTGGCCGTGCTGTCGCTGCTCTCCGAACTCGCCGAGGAACGGCCGCTGCTGTGCGTCGTCGACGACGCCCAGTGGCTGGACCACGCGTCCGCCGACGCGCTGCTGCTCGCCGCCCGCCGACTCCAGGCCGAACCGGTCGCGCTGGTCCTCGCCGCCCGCGAGGGCGAGGGCGGCCTCACCGCGTCCGGCCTGCCCGAGCTGCGGCTGACCGGGCTCGCCGACGAGGCGTCGGCGAAGTTCCTCGACGCGTACTCGGGCGAGCTCGCCGCCCCCGTACGCCACCGCGTGCTCACCGAGGCGCGGGGCAATCCGCTGGCGCTCACCGAACTGCCCGCCGCACTGGCCGCCGAACCCGCCAGCGCTCCCGACGTACCCGGCGCGATCCCGCTCACCGACCGGCTCCAGGTGGCCTTCCACGGCCAGGTCAGCAGGCTGCCCGCGGCCACCCAGACCCTGCTTCTGGTGGCCGCCGCGGAACAGACCGGCGACCTGGACGTGCTGCGCCGCGCCGCCGAGACGCTGGGCGCCGGGCTGGCGGACCTGCGCCCGGCCGAGGACGCGGGCCTGGTCCACACCGCCTTACCGCAGGACACGGCACCGCGGGCGCTCGCCTTCCGCCACCCGCTGCTGCGGGCCGCCGTCTACCGGCGGGCGCCGCTCCACCAGCGGCTGGCCGTGCACCGAGCGCTGGCCGACGCCCTCGCCGGAGCGGCGGACGACGAAGCCGCCGACCGCCGCGCCTGGCACCTGGCATTCGCCGCCCCGGCCCCCGACGAGGCGATCGCGGCCGCGCTGGAACAGGCCGCCGTCCGGGCGCACGGGCGCGGCGGCCACGCGGCCGCCGCAGCCGCGATCGAACGCGCCGCGCGCCTCACCCCGGACCCCGACACCGCGACCCGCCGCCTCGCGCTGGCCGCGGAAGCGGCCATCGAGGCAGGGGAGTTGGCGCGCGCCGAAGCCTTCGCGGAACGTGCCGCAGCGCGCCTCACCGAGTCGCTGCACGACGTCGCGGTGATGCCGGGCGAACCGGGACTGCGCGATGTGCTGGGCCACGTACGGGCCACCGCGCGCTTCCTGCAGGGGGACTTCCCCGCCGCGTACCGCCTGCTCGCCGACGGCGCCGAGCAGGCGGCCGCGGGCGATCCCCGGCAGGCCGCCCGGATGCTGATGCAGGCCTTCCACGTCGCCTGGTACCTCGGCGAACGCGAGGTAGGCGAGGTCGTCGACGGGCTCCAGCGGCTGGCGCACCCCGCGGACGACCCGGTCACACCGCTGGTCCGCTACCTGGTCGCCGCCACCGCGCCGGTCCTCGGCCGCCGCGCCGAGCCCCTGCCGACGCTTGCCGAGACGGTGGCCGCCGCGGAAGCCAACGGGGCGCGGGTGCCGTGGGACGTGGTCCAGGTGTGCGGGGCGTCTCTCATCCTCGGGCGGGACGCGGAAACGTACCGGCTCGCCGCCTCGCTCGCCGCTGACTCCCGCTCGCGCGGCGGCTTCGGACAGCTGCCCACCGTGCTGTTCTTCCTCGCCGAGGCCGAACTCTTCCACGGGCGGCATCGCGACGCGCTCGCCAGCGCCACCGAGGCGCTGCGCATCGCCCGGGAGACCGGACAGCGGCAGTGGACCAGTCAACTGACCGGATTCCTCGCCTACTTCGCCGCCGTCGAGGGCGACGCCGAGACCTGCCGCCGTCTCGGTGACGACTCCCTCACCGACACCGGCACGGCCACCGGTGCGCAGGCGTCCATGGCGCCGGGTGCGCCGTGGACGCACTGGGCGTTCGGCCTGCTCGACCTGGGCGCCGGGCGCGCGCAGGAGGCGCTGAACCGGTTGGAGCCCCTGGTCGGCGGGCCGATGCGGCATCATGTCTCGGCCACCCGGGCCATTCCCGACCTCGTCGAGGCGGCGGTGCGACTCGGCCGTCCGGAGCGCGCCAGGCACCCCGCCGAGCGGTTCGCCCGCTGGGCCGCGCTCACCGGGCAGCCCTGGGCCGAGGCGCTGGCGCTGCGCTGCCGGGCACTGCTCGCCGACGACGCCGCCGACCAGGAGGCCTGGTACACCGCCGCGCTCGCGGCGTACGAGGACCCCGGCGGCCCGGCCCGCCCATTGGAGCAAGCACGTACCGCCCTGCTGTACGGGGAGTGGCTGCGCCGCGGGCGGCGTAAGGCGGAGGCCCGGCCGTGGCTGCGCATCGCCGTCGAGACCTTCGAGCGGCTCGGCGCCGGGCCGTGGGCGGACCGGGCCCGTACCGAGCTCGGTGCCACCGGTGAGTCCGCGCCGCGCACCCGGGGCCCCGGGGTGCTGGCCGCGCTCACCCCCCAGGAGCTGCAGATCGTCCGGTTGGCCGCACGCGGTCTGTCCAATCGCGATATCGCCGCGCAGCTCTTTCTCAGCCCACGCACCGTCGGCTACCACCTCTACAAGGCATACCCCAAACTCGGCGTCAGCTCGCGCGGCGAGCTCTCGGCACTGGAAGACTGATCAGTTGTCAGTCAGTTGTCAGTCAGTTGTCACGGACGGTGACGGACCGGGTGCTGTCACTCGGCTCTCACCCCCCTGTTTGTCGGCTGTTACGAACCTATGACGTAATTCATGGAGGAGGACGGGATCCGCAGGGTCGTTTTCTGCATCTCACAAGGGGCAAACGACCGGCCCATGGACCCGTTAGGAAGCACGATTCGGTGGAGCGACCCTTGATGAAACGTTGGCTGACCGCGGCTGTAGCCCTGATATCCCTGGGCTTGGTCGCCGGCTGCAGCGACGAAGGCGACCCGGTGTCGTTCGGCAACGCGAACCCGAGTGCCGCGGGCTCCGCGGCACCGAAGCCGGACAACCCGAACTCTCTGGCCCTGATGCCCACCGGTCCGTCCGCGGACTTCAAGGTGCAGCGGACGGTCGAGGCCGCGGACAACACCAAGATAGGTGTGACCACGTACCACGGTGCGAAATCCGGCTTCACCGGCAAGGTGTGGGTCTGGGCGCCGCCGGCGTACTTCCAGAAGGAGAACGCCAACAAGGGCTTCCCGGTGATCATCGCCCTCCCGGGTGGCGAGGGCTGGCCGACCAACTACTGGTTCGGCGCCGACCTGAAGCTTCAGGAAGACTTCTACAAGTGGTCCCAGGAGGGGAAGGCGCTGCCCTTCATCCTGGTGATGCCGGTGATCAACCCGGACAAGCAGTACCACGACTGCAGTGACATACCCGGTTCCCAGAAGATGGGCACCTGGCTCACCCAGGACGTGCCGGACCTGGTGAAGCAGAACTTCCGCACCCTCAAGACCCGCGACGGCTGGGGCTTCATGGGCTCGTCCTCCGGCGGCTTCTGCGGGCTGAAGAGCGTGCTGCAGTACCCGAACACCTTCAAGGCCGCGATACCCAGCGGTCCGGACATAGTCCCGGACTCGCCGCTGTGGCACGGCGACCAGACCGCGATGCAGGCCAACAACCCCCAGTACCTGGCCAAGCAGCTCGCCAAGAAGGGCGGCCCGGACGTTTATCTGGGCTTCCAGGTCGGCACCACCGAGAAGGCCGACATGGTGAAGGTGAAGCAGTTCATCCAGCAGTACGGGCACGGTCCGGTCCACACCCGCCTGCAGGTCATCGACGGCGGCGAGCACAACGCGCGCAGCTACACCAAGGGCATGGACGAGGGCACGATCGAGTGGATCAGCCAGCACATGCAGGGTCCGACCGAGTGATCGGCTGACCGCTCCACACACGGCGCCCCGGGGGGTTCGCTCCCCGGGGCGCCGTGTTGTTCGCCGTGGTCGAACAAGTGTGTTAGAGTGGGGGTCGTTGCAGTTGTGGTTCCCATGAATGATGCGTGCGCCTGCTGGATAGCGGGCGCATTTCTTGTTTTACCGGGTCTTCCCCGGCGGGGTGATCATCACGGCGACGTGGATCCGCGAGGTGCGGATCTGGTACTGCCCCGAAGGAGACAGACATGGCCACCGGAACCGTGAAGTGGTTCAACAGCGAAAAGGGCTTCGGCTTCATCGAGCAGGACGGCGGCGGCGCCGACGTCTTCGCCCACTACTCGAACATCGCCGCCCAGGGCTTCCGCGAGCTGCTTGAGGGCCAGAAGGTCGAGTTCGACGTCACGCAGGGCCAGAAGGGCCCGCAGGCGGAGAACATCCGCGTCATCTGAGCCCCGTCCGGCACCCGCCGGAACAGGCGCCAGCGCAAACAGCAGGGCCCGCACCGTCCACGGTGCGGGCCCTGCTGTCGCGCTACGTGCCGTCAGCTGCCGGGCGTGCCCGTGGGCGACGGGCTCGACGACGCCCCGATCTGCTTCGCGTAGGTCTGCGTGTACTTCGGGATCAGCGCCTCGATGCGGTTGATGTAGTTCTGCGTCTCGGCGATCTGCGGGATGCCCTGGGCCTTGAGCACCGCGCCCGGGCCCGCGTTGTACGCGGCCAGCGCCAGCTGCGTGGGGTCGCCGGGTATGCCCTTGACCTCCTTGAACAGGTGGCACATGTAGGCGCCCTGGGCCGGGATGGCGTCGGCCGGGTTCCATACGTCGGCCTTGCCGTCGCCCGTGTAGTCCTTGCCCCACTCCGCCCAGGTGGACGGGTAGAACTGCGCGATGCCCTGTGCCTGGCCGGAGTCGGCCTGCGGGTTCCAGTGGCTTTCCGCGTCGAGTTGCGCCGCCAGCATCGGAACACTGAGCTCCGGACAGGTCTTGGACGCCGACTGAACGGTCACCAGATACTCGTTGGGGATGGTGGGCAGCGCGGGCGGGCGGGTCAGCCACCAGACGATGCCGAGGGCGGCCGCGACGACGAGCACGGCCGCGAGGGCCAGTCCCACCAGACACCCTCGGCGACTCGCCCTGCCGGAGCGCCTGGTTTGTATCTCCATGTAATTCCACCGTAACGGGAGGTTCGTGCTTCCCCTCTATACACGGGGAAATCGGGCCCGCAGGTTCCACACGGCTGGGTTGTCGGCGAGGCCGTCGTGCATGTCTACCAGGTCCGCCAGCACATCATGCAGGAAGTCCCTTGCTTCGCGGCGCAGATCACTGTGCCGTACCGAGACCGGCGGCTCGTCCTCCAACCAGTCCGCGGTGATGTCCACCCAGCCGAAGCGCCGCTCGAAGCGCAGCCGCTCGGTCGACTGGGTGAAGTCCAGCTCGGCCCGCTGGGGACGGGCGGCCCGGCTGCCCATCGGATCGCGGTCGAGCTGTTCGGTGATGTCGCACAGCGCCCAGGCGAAGTCCAGCACCGGTACCCATCCCCAGGCTGTGGACAGCTCCCGGTCACCCTCCGCCAGGTAGACATCGCCGCAGAAAAGGTCGTGCCGCAGCGTGTACACGTCAGCGGTCCGGTAGTCGGTCTGCGGCGGGTCCGGGAACCGGCGCGAGAGGGCGTATCCGAGGTCGATCACCCCGGAATCCTAGGCGCCGCCCGAGGCGACCCGGACCCGCGGTATCCCTTCGGCACCGAGCTGACCGGGTATCGGCGTAGGGGGGCGGCGCTCGTTGGCAGCGGGGCGGCTGTCGTATCGGTCTCGGTCCGCGCCGCTCGCGGGAAACGGTGCCGGGGCCCACCGCGGGCCGTGCAAAACGGCGTGACGGAACCGCCGTTACCGGGGATCATGGAGTCATGTCCGGGCCACTTGTCATCCGCGGTTCGGTCTCCGTACCGGAGGCCGAGCTGATGTGGCGTTTCTCGCGCTCGTCGGGACCCGGTGGGCAGCACGTCAACACCACTGACAGCCAGGTGGAGTTGCGCTTCGACCTGGCGGGCACCCAGTCGCTGCCCGCGGTGTGGAAGGAGCGCGCGCTGGAGCGGCTCGCGGGCCGCCTGGTGGACGGCGTGCTGGTGGTACGGGCCAGTGAGCACCGTTCGCAGTGGCGCAACCGGGAGACCGCCGCGGTGCGGCTCGCGGCGCTGCTCGCGCAGGCCACCGCGCCACCGCCCAAGCCGCGCCGCCCGACGAAGATCCCGCGCGGGCTCAACGAACACCGACTGCGGGTCAAGCGCGAGCGCAGTGAGGTGAAGCGCGGCCGCAGTGCGCGCGGCTGGGACTGACGCCCGGCCCGACCGCGGTCAGCCCAGCTGGTGGTAGCGGCCGCGGAAGTACGTGAGCGGCCGGCCGTCCGCGCTCGGTGTGCGGGCGGTGAGCACCTCGGCTATGACCAGGGTGTGGTCCCCCGCCGGGATGCGCTGTGTCGTACGGCACTCCAGGACCGACAGCGCGCCGCCGATCAGCGGGGCTCCCGAGGCGGCGCCCCGGATGTACGGGATGTCGTCGAACAGCAGGCGGTCGCTGATGCGGCCGCGCATCGCGAAGCGGCCCGCGACATGCCGCTGGCTCTCGCTGAGCACGGAGACCGCCCAGTACGGCTGGCGCTCCAGCAGGTCGTCCATCCGCGAGTCCACCCGCACGCTGACCAGCACCAGCGGCGGTTCCAGCGAGACCGACAGGAACGCGGTGGCGGTCATGCCGACGTCCTCGCCCTGCACCCCGTCCTCCGGGTCGTGCGCGGTGACCAGCGTCACGCCCGACGTGAAGCGTGACATCGCGGCACGGAACTCGTCGGTGGTCGCCCGCGGATCACCGGAGCGCGGCTCGGCCGGGCTCACACGCTCGTCGGGGTTCGGCACGCCTCCAGCATGAGGGATGTCCCCGGCCGGGGGGATGGCTGTCACGGTCTGCACGGGGGATTCCTGGAACACGTACCAAACGGTAACCGGGGGGTGCCGGTCCGCGCATCGGGCGGATGGACCAGCCGGGATCCGGACGGGGACCTAGGTCTTCGGTGGTCTGGTGTCGTACGCTCCCGACACAGTTTCCGGCCGGGCGTCCGGTATATAGCGTTCCGACCCCAAAGTCTTGCGCATGAAACCACTTACCGTGCCCAACTTCTCGCAGGGGCCTGTGACCTCAGTCACAAGGAGGGGGAATTGTTGACCCTGTGTACCCGCCGTGCTGCTCGCTGTGATTCAGTTGCGGTGGCAATCGGACGATAAGAAATCGCGAACAGACCAAGGGATTAACAACCTAGGAACGCAAGAAGTACGAAGTGGAACTCGTCGAGGCTCGGGGGAGACACATGGACACGGAGTCGGAGCCGTACGTCCGCCTCGCGACTCTGCGCCAGCTGCACCAGGTGGTCGCCGACCTGAACACGGCCCGCAGCCTGGCCGACACCCTGCAGGCCGTCGCCGACGGTGTGGTCGGCGGGTTGGGGTACGAGCTGTGCGCCGTCAACCTGGTGCGTCCCGACGGTGATCTGGTCGTCGCCGCGGTAGCCGGAAGCGCGGGCGCCGAGGCGCTGATGGCGGGCCGGGTCGGCTCCCGTACCTCCTGGGAGCGGCGGCTGGCGATGGGCCACCGCTGGGGGTCGCTGCGCTTCATCCCGTACGACGAGGGCTGGGTGCTGGACGGCGATGACGTACCGAGCTGGCACCGCGAGAGCGGCCCCGCGCCGCGCTTTCCCGACGAGTGGCACCCGCAGGACCGCCTGCTCGCCCCGATGTACGCCACTCCGGCGGGCGGCGGCGAGCTGATCGGCGTGATCTCGGTGGACCGGCCGCGCGGCGGCCGCCGCCCCGGCGCCTGGGCCCGTGAGGCCCTCCAGACGTACTCCTTCCAGGCGGGCATCGCGATCAGCAACGCCCGGCTGCGCGCCAACATGCAGCGCGCCCTGGTCCGCCTGGAGCGGGAGCAGCAGGCGCTGCGGGCCAGCGAGGAGAGCTTCCGGCAGGCCTTCGAGTACGCGCCCAGCGGCATGGCCATCGCCGAAATGGGCGGTGACGAGCACGGCAAGCTGCTGCGGGCCAATGACGCGCTGTGCCGCATGCTCGGCCGCCCGGCGAACCAGATGCGGCGCTACTCCTTCTCCGACCTGGTGCACCCCGAGGACATCGGGACGCTGCTGCGCACCTCCGCCGAGGGCGGCCGCGCCGAGCTGCGGCTGGCCCGGCGGGACGGTACGTACCTGTGGGTGTCGCTGCGGAACTCGGTGGTGGCCGACACCACCGACGGCCCACGCTTCCTGCTCACCCACGTCGAGGACATCGAGGAACGCAAGCGGCACGAACTCGCCCTCGCGCACCGCGCCAGCCATGACTCCCTCACCGGCCTGCCGAACAGCGCCGAGCTGCGCTCCCGGCTCAGCTCCCGATTGTGCTCGCGCCCGTTCGCCGCCGAGGGGCACACCGCCAGTGCCGAGGACCTGGACGGGTTCGGGTACAGCTTTCCGGCGCCGTCCGCGCACCCCTACGACCATCATGTACACGCCATAGAGCCGGATGAGAGCGGCACGGAGGGCGAGGGCGGCGGCAAGGGCCTCGCGGTCCTCTTCTGCGACCTGGACGGCTTCAAGTCGATCAACGACAGGTTCGGCCACCACACCGGCGACGCGGTGCTGATCGAGGTCGCCAGGCGGCTGTCCAGCGTCGTACGGGACGGGGACACCGTCGCCCGGCTCGGCGGCGACGAGTTCGTGGTCCTCGCCGACGGCCTGGACCGGGACGGCGCGCAGGACCTCGCCATCCGGCTGCGCAACGCGATCATCCCACCGATCAGGGTCGACGGCCGGGCGGTACGGGTCGGCGCGAGCTTCGGCATCGGCTGGGCGGGGTGCGGGATGACGGTGGAGGAAGTGCTGCACTCCGCCGACCAGCGGATGTACGTGGAGAAGCGCTCCCGCGCCAAGGCGCAGCGCCGGGCGGGCTAGCAGTCACTGTGTGCGAGGACACGCGTTCAGCGACTGGATCGGGGTAGGCTCGCGCCGTTCCAGCAATATCCGGCCCGCGGTGGCCGGACGCAGTGGGGAGTGAGCAGCGGATGACGGCCGGCGGTAGCGGCACGCCAGAACCCGAGAACGACGACCCGTTCGCGTACCTGTACCGCGGGGAGGGCGACGGGGCCGCGCCAGCGGCGGATCGATCGGATGCGACAGGGGCGCGAAGCGCCTCGTTTGAGGGCGGTGGGCGCCGGGCGGGCGTCCCGCGCACCTCGTACCACCAGGTAACCCGGGTCGGCGAGCGACGCCAGACACCGCAGCAGGGCGGCTACGGCTATCCGCCGCAGCAGCAGGCGTACGGCCAGCCCCAGCCCCAGCCGCAGCCGCAGTACGCGCCGGGAGAGCCGCCGTCGCACCGCGGTGGCGGCCATGGCGGCGGCGGTCGGGGTTTCAACCGGCGCGGCCTGATGTTCGGGGCGATCGCGGTGGTCGTGGTGGTCGCCATCGGCATCGGCATCGCCGCCCTCACCGGCAGCGACAAGAAGGACACCCAGTCGGGCGCCAACAGCAGCCCCGCGCCCAGCACTTCGCAGTCGCAGGCCGCAGCGCCGTCCGCGAGCGCCGACCCGAACGCGAAGCTGCCGCAGGAGTTCGCCGCCACCCTGACGCTGAGCGGCGGGGCGAAGACCGACAACAACCACCAGGGCGCCAAGGGCCCCAACGGCGCGTTCGTCGACGGCATGGAGACCCCCGGCGCCGCCGCCACCTGGACCGCCACCGTGCCCAAGGCGGGCACGTACGCGCTGTGGGTGCGGTACGCCAACGCCCAGCCGGACGACGCGAAGACCACCGTCGTCGTCAACGGCAAGCCGCTGGCCTACAAGCTCAACCTCAAGAACTATGGCGCGGCGGGCAATTGGGACCTGTGGTACACCTCGTGGCTCTCGGTGGACCTCAGCCAGGGCGCCAACACGATCGCGTTGACCTGCGGCGCCGGTGACGTCTGCCACTACAACCTGGACCGGGTCGGCGTGACGGTCAACCAGAACGCCAAGCCGGCAGGCTGGTAGCCAGCCTTCCGGCCCAGCCGGTCGGCGGCTCCCGGCACCGGCGCGGCGCCTTCGCGGCTGCGCCGGTGCCGTGTTTCCTCGGCTGCGGCAGCCGATGACCGCCGGTCCGCGGCGTTGGGCTACTCGCCGTTGCGGCGGAAGAATTCTCGGTCATCGAACCGGCCGTAACCCGAGGGGAGATCCCCCGGAACGGCTACTGCTCGGTCACCGTGACCTGGGGGAGCAACGCTTCGTACCCGGCCCGGTCGAACTCGCCCGCCGTGGGCGCGAGCACGGTCGCGGCGGACAGGGCGACCGCGCGGGCCAGTCGCTGGGGCCAGGGCAGGCCCTCGACGGTGGCCGACAGCAGTCCGGCGACCGCGGAGTCGCCCGCGCCCGTCGGATTGCCGGACAGCCGCTTGGGCGGGGCGGCCTGCCAGGCGCCCCGCTCCGTCACCGCGAGCATTCCCTCGGCGCCGCCGGAGGCGACCACCGCCCGCGCTCCGCGCCGCCGGGCCTCCTGCGCGGCGCGCAACGGCTCGGTGAGGCCCGTGAGTTGGGCCAGCTCCCCGGAGTTGGGCTTGACCGCGTCGGGCCGGGCCGCGATGCCCCGGCGCAGCGCCTCGCCGCTGGTGTCGAGCAGCACGTACACTCCCGCCGCCCGTGCGGTACGGACCAGTTCGGCGTACGAGCCGACCGGCAGCCCGGGTGGCAGGCTGCCGCACAGCGCCACCGCCCGTGCGTCGGCCAGCAGTTCACGGTAGGCGCCGGTGAACGCCGCCCACTCCTCGGAGCTGATGACCGGCCCCGGTTCGTTGAACATCGTGGTGTCGCCGCTCGCGCCGTCCACCACGGCGACGGTACGGCGGGTCTCGCCCGCCACCGTGACCAGCGCGTCGGCCACGCCGGGGGCGGCGGCCCGCAGCAGGGCGCGCAGCGCGTCGCCCGTACGGCCGCCGACCAGGCCGGTGACGGTTGTGTCGTGGCCGAGTGCGGCCAGCACCCGCGCGACATTGAGGCCCTTGCCACCAGGCCGCTGGGCGGCCTCGCGCACTCGGTGCGTGGTGTGCGGTTCCAGCCGTGGCACACGGTATGTCACGTCGAGGGCGGCGTTGAGCGTGACCGTCAGGATCATCGCGCCAGCACCCCTGTCTCGATAGGACTCGCTCGGTCTCCGAAGCCGATTCGCGAGCGATCATGCCAAAAGAACGGCGGTCGGCCCAGAGTCGGGCCGACCGCCGGTCGCCTTCGCCGTGCGAATGCGTCACCTGTCCGCGGGCCGCACCAGCCACTCGCCCTTGCGCATCACGCCCGCCAGAGCGAAGTCGTCGTCGAGGACCACGAGGTCGGCGTCCTTGCCGGGCTCCAACGAGCCGATGGAGTCGTAAAGCCCGAGCAGCTTGGCCGGGTTGACGGAAATGGCCTGGACGACCTGCTCGACGGGCAGCTTGTCGATGGTCACCGCCCGGCGGAACGCGGTGTCCAACGTCAGCGTGGAGCCCGCGATGGAGCCGCCGTCGACCAGCCGGGCCACCCCGTCCTTGACCTCGACCTGCATCGGGCCGAGCGGGTAGCGGCCATCGCTCATCCCGGCCGCGCCCATCGCGTCGGTGATGAACGCCACCCGCCGGGCGCCCGCGCTCCGAAACGCCAACTCCAGGACGGCCGGGTGCAGATGCGTACCGTCGTTGATCAACTCCACCGTCACCCGCTCGTCCCCGAGCAGCGCGGCGATCGGGCCGGGGGCGCGGTGCGCCAGCCCCGGCATGGCGTTGAACAGATGCGTGGCGACGGTGGCGCCCGCGTCGATCGCCTCCAGCGTCGCGTCGTACCCGCCGTCGGTGTGGCCGACCGCGGCGATGACACCGTGATCGGCGAGCAGCCGCACCGACTCCAGGCCGCCCGGCAGCTCGGGCGCGAGCGTCATCATCCGGGCGGCGCCACGAGCCGCGTCGACCAACTTCCGTACGTCGGCCGGGTCCGGGTCGCGCAGCAGCGCCGGCTCGTGCGCACCGCAGCGGTGCGGGGAGATGAACGGGCCTTCGAAGTGGATTCCGGCCAGCTCGCCCTGCTCCACCAGTTCGGACAGCACGGCGGCCTGGCGGGCCAGATCGTCCAGGTCTCCGGTGACGGTCGAGGCGAGCATGGTGGTCGTGCCGTGTGCGCGGTGCGTGCCGATGGCGGTCAGTGCCTCCTCGGCCGTGCCCGCGGAGAACGAGGCTCCGCCGCCGCCGTGCACATGGATGTCGACGAAGCCGGGCACGATCCAGTGGCCGGTGAGGTCGGTACCGCCCCGCTCGTCGTGCCGGTTGGCGGCGATCCGGCCGCCCTCGACCGTCAGGCTGTCCCGGACGACGCCTGACGGCAGTACCAGCCGTGCCCCGGTCAGGACTTCGCGGCGATCGGTGTGCTGTGCGGCCATCAGGCGGTTACCTCCACGGAGAGTCGGTCCCAGGCGAGCAGACCTGCGCCCAGGCAGCCGGCAGCGTCCCCGAGGGCCGCCGGAACGATGAGGGGGAGCCGCTGGAACGTCACGCGCTCCGTGACGGCCGCGCGCAGCGGCCCGAGGAGCGTCTCCCCCGCCTCGGCGAGCCCGCCGCCGACGATCAGCACCCGTGGGTCCAGCAGGGTGAGGCCGGTCACCAGACCGTCGGCCAGCGCGCTGATCGCGTTGTGCCAGACGGCAGCGGCGCGCGGGTCGTCCTTCTCGACGGCCTGTGCGCAGTCGGCGGCGGTGGCCGCCGGGTCACAGCTCGCCTCGGCCCAGTCGCGGGCCACCGCGGCGGCCGACGCCTCGGTCTCCAGGCAGCCGGTCTGCCCGCAGGGGCAGCGGCGGCCGCCGGGGCGCACCACGATGTGGCCGATCTCGCCTGCGCAGCCATGGGCGCCCGCCTCGATCCGGCCGTCGATGCCGATGGCGGCGGCGATGCCGGTGCCCAGGGCCAGGAACAGGAACCGGTCCTGGCCGCGCCCGGCGCCGAGTCGGCCCTCGGCGAGGCCGCCGCAGCGCAGATCGTGGCCGAGGGCCGTCGGGATCCCGTCCAGACGGTCGGCGAGCAGCGCCCGCATCGGTACGTCCCGCCAGCCGATGTTGGACGAGTAGACGGCGACGCCGTGCTCGTCGTCGACCACCCCGGGTACCGCGACGCCCGCCGCGGCGGCGGGCTCGCCGAGTGTGCGCACGCCGTGGGCCCGCAGGTCCGCGGCGAAGTCGAGTATGGCGGCGATCACGGCTTCGGGGCCGCGCTCCCGGTTCGTGGGCCGACGGGCCTCATACAGGAGCGTGCCGTCCACTGCGACCAGGGCGGCCTTCATCCCGGTGCCGCCGACGTCCAGGGCGATGACGTGTTCCACGGGGACCAGTCTGGCTGGTTGCGCGCGACTGGTCTAGTCCACGTGGGCGCTCGCGCTGGCGTTTGGGGGTTGTTTCCCGCCCGCCCACCCGTTTGCCGCGGCCTTCGGGTGCCGTTGCGCTACGCCGGTTTCCGGGTCGGGGCCGCGCCGGGGTGACTCCTCGGGTGGCTCCCTGCGCCCGGACCGGGGCCTTCTGGGAAGTTCGATCGCCACCCTGCGGGGACACCCCGCCACGTCCCCTTCCGTGAGTTCCTGCGCTGCGGGTGGGTGGATGGATGGGTGGGTGGGGAGACTGCCGGGCGGGAACGGGCGGCGTTGTGCTCTGTTGGGTGGGGTCGGGAGTGTGGCGGGGTGTCTCCTCACTCCGAGTTTCACTGCACGGGTGCGGTGCTTCCTGGGGTCGCTGCGGGGACAGCCCGGCACACCCCCTTCCGTGAGTTCCCGCGCTGCGGATGGCGGCGTGGGGTGCGGAGTTGATGGCGGTATCGGGCGGCTGGGTGGGCAATTACCCCAGACGCAAGGGTGAGCGTGCCCGCACCGTATATTTGGCGCTTCCGACGGGACAGCGATGAAGGTGGTAGGTACACGGTGGAGCGGCGACGATTCCTTGGGCTCGCATCAGGCTTCGGCCTCGCGGGAGCGATGTCGTCGCTCACGGGATGCGGCGGTGGCGGCGCCGGCGGCGGCACCAAGCTCACCATGGTCGCTGCCGACTACGGCGACAGCTCCGCCAACACCTCGCAGACGTACTGGGACGAGGTGGCCCGCCAGTTCCAGCAGAAGAACTCCGGCATCACGGTCGACGTCAAGGTCTACAGCTGGGACGTCGTCGACAAGAAGGTCGCCGACATGGTGGCCTCCGGCAACGCCCCGGACATCGCGCAGTGCGGCGCATACGCCGACTACGCGGCCAAGGGCCTGCTCTACAGCGTGGACGAACTGCTCTCCATACCCGCCCAGGCCGACTTCATCGGCTCCATGTCGGACGCGGGCAGTGTCAACCGGACCCAGTACGGCATGCCGTTCGTCTCCAGCGCGCGCATGTTGTTCTACAACAAGACGCTGTTCAAGAAGGCCGGGATCGTCAAGGCGGACGGCAGCGCGAATCCGCCGCAGACCTGGGACGACCTCAAGGCCGCCGCGGCGAAGCTCAAGGCGGCAGGTGTGAAGGTCCCGTTCGGCCTTCCGTTCGGACCGGAGGAACCGGCCGCGGAGACGCTGATATGGATGCTCGGCAACGGCGGCAACTACACCGACGACGTCGGCAGCTACACCATCAACTCGGCACAGAACCTTGAGGCCTTCCAGTGGATCAAGGCCAATCTGTCCGACACCGGGCTGTCCGGCCGCAATCCGGCCACCACCAACCGCCAGGACGTCTTCAACGCGTTCGCGAGCGGCGACTGCGGCTTCCTCAACGGCCATCCCACGCTGATCCAGTTGGCCGCCAAGGGCCACGTCGACTACGGCCTCGCCAAGATCCCCGGCAAGGGCGGCCAGCTCTCGTCGACGGTCGGTGTCGCCGACTGGATGATGGCGTTCAAGAAGAACGGCAACCGCCAGCAGATCGGCAAGTTCCTGGAGTTCGCGTACAGCCAGCAGAACACGCTGAAGTTCCTGCGCGCCTACGACCTGCAACCGGTGACGGTGTCCGCGTCGAACGCGATGCTCGCCGACTCCTCGCTGAAGGAGATCTGGCCGTTCCTCAACGAGCTGCCGAACGCCCGGTTCTACCCGGACAACAAGACCTCCTGGGGCCCGGTCAACGCCAAGCTCAAGCAGGTCATCGGCAAGGCGGCGACCCAGGACCCGATGGGCGTGCTCGGCGACCTCCAGCGCACCGCGGAGGCGGCGGACAACAGCGCCGCCGCGAAGTAGCGTTGGCGGTGTCGGACGGGTCGAGGAGGTGGCGCGGTGACCGAGCAGACGGGCCAGGACGGCCTCTCCGAGCGTGAGCGCGCCATCCTCGCCGTCGCGGGGCGAGCCTGGCCGAACGTGGGCGCCAAGGAGCGCGCCATCAGGGAGCAGTTGGGCATCTCGCCCCACCTGTACTACCAACTGCTCAACGCCCTGCTGGACGACCCCCGGGCCCTCGCCCACGCCCCCGCCACCGTCAACCGCCTGCGCCGCCTCCGCGAGGCGCGCCGCGCGAACCGCTAGGACCCGGCATCGTCGACGGGGTGGGGAAACAGCCGCCCATCCGCACGGCCTGCCGGTAGGGTCGTGCCATGGGCAGCCACCCCGTTCCCACCCCCGTCACGCCCGCTGGCAAGGCCGGACTGGCCGCACTGCTCAGCGAGCCGAAACGGGCGGTCGTGGCGCTGGACTTCGACGGCACGCTGGCCCCGATCGTCCCCGACCCGGATCAGGCCCGCGCCCATCCCCGCGCGGTGCCGGTGCTCTCCCGGCTCGCTCCGCGGGTCGGCTCGGTCGTGGTGATCACCGGCCGTCCGGCCGGGGTCGCGGTGCGCTACGGAGGCTTCGCGGGCGTATCCGGCCTGGATCACCTGGTGGTCCTCGGCCACTACGGAGCCGAGCGCTGGGACGCCGTGTCCGGCGAGGTGCACGGCCCCGGCGACGACCCGGGAGTGCTGGCCGTACGGGCCGAGCTGCCCGGTTTCCTGGAGCGCCTCGGGGCCTGGCGCGACACCTGGGTGGAGACGGTGCACATCGAGCACAAGGACGGGCGCGCCGTCGCCGTACACACCCGCAGGACCGACGATCCGCAGGCCGCCCTCGAAGCGCTGCGCGGACCGCTCACCGAACTCGCGCACCGGCACGGTCTGATCGTCGAGCCGGGACGCATGGTGCTGGAGTTGCGGCCGCCGGGCATGGACAAGGGCGTCGCCCTGGCCTCGTACGTACGGGAGAACGGCGCCAGCGCGGTGCTCTACGCCGGGGACGACCTCGGTGATCTGGCCGCCTTCGACGCCGTCGAGAACCTACGGGCGGAGGGCGTTCCCGGCGTCCTGGTGTGCAGTGGCAGCAATGAGGTGGAGGAACTCGCAGCCCGCGCCGACATCGTGGTCGACGGACCGGAGGGCGTCGTAAAGCTGCTGGGGGCGCTGGCCGACGCGTTGGACTGAACGGGCGGCCGCCGGCGGACTACCCGCGGAGCGCGGCCAGTTGGTCGAGGAACCACCGCTGCGGCGGAAGCGCCGTGGCCGCGGCCGCCAGCCGCTTGCTGCGCATCGCCCGCTCACCGTCCGGCATCGTCAGCCCCTCGTACAGCGCCCGCGCGGTGGCCTCCACGTCGTACGGGTTCACCACGATCGAGTCGTCGCCCAGCTCCGCGAAGGCGCCCGCCTCCCGCGACAGCACCAGAGCGCAGCCGCCGTCGGAGACCACCGGGACCTCCTTGGCGACCAGGTTCATACCGTCCCGGATCGGGTTGACCAGCGCGACGTCCGCCAGCCGGTACGCGGCGAGGGAGCGCGCGAAGTCATCCCTGACGTGCAGGATGAGCGGCTGCCAATCCGCCGTCCCGTAACGGGAGTTGACCTCCTCGGCCAACCGTTGGACGGTGGCCGTGTAGTCGCGGTATACGGCCAGATCGTGCCGCGAGGGGTACGCGAAGGCGACGTGCACCACGCGGCCGTGCCACTCGGGGTGGGTGGCGAGCAGCCGCTCGTACGCCATCAGGCCGCGCACGATGTTCTTCGACAGCTCGGTCCGGTCCACCCGGACGATGACCTTGCGACCCCCGCCGATCTGCTCGCGCAGTGCGGCCAGCCGCTCGTCCACATCCGGGCGGTGCGCGCGTTCCCGGAGGAACTCGGCGTCGGCGCCGAGGCCGTGCACACCGATCCGTGTCGTCCGGCCGTCGTGCCGGACCGCTGACTCGCCGCCGTCCGTGGTGACTTCGGCGCCCAGCAGATCGGCGCAGCACGCGGTGAAGGCGTCCGCCCAGCGGCGGGTGAGGAACGCGGCCCGGTCCGCACCCAGGATCCCGCGCAGGACCTCGGCGGCGATGTCGTCGGGCAGCAACCGGAAGTAGTCCGGCGGGGCCCACGGGGTGTGCGAGAAGTGCCCGATCCGCAGATCCGGTCGGCGCTCGCGCAGCAGCCGGGGTGTCAGTGTCAGGTGGTAGTCCTGTACCAGGACGGCCGAGCCCTCGGCGGCCTCTTCGGCGAGGGCGTCGGCGAACGCCGCGTTGTAGCTCTCGTACGACGCCCACTGGGCGCGGAAGTCCTGGTTGAAGACGGGTTCCAGCGGGGTCGCGTACAGGAGGTGGTGGACGAACCACAGGACGGAGTTGGCGATGCCGTTGTAGGCCCCGGCGAAGACCGCCGGGTCGATGTCCAGCATCCGCACCGGCTGGCCGCCGGTGTCGGCGGGGTCCAGCCGCCCGCCCGCGGCCTCCGCCGCCGCGCGGTCATCGTCGGAGAGCGCCGCGCACACCCACACGGAGTCCGCGTCGGTCCCGATGGCGCTCAGTCCGGAGACGAGTCCTCCGCCGCCGCGCCGCGCGGTGAGCGATCCGTCCTCGGCACGGGAGTACGACACCGGTCCGCGGTTGGACGCGACCAGAACCTGGGCTGCGCGCGTAGCGACCATGCAGCCAGCCTACGGTGCGATCTGGTCGGCATGAGCGTTTTCCCTCCGAGACGGGTGGCCGGCGTCCGGGAAATTTCCCGCCCGCCCGTTACCGTCTTCGGCCTTGCACCGCCAGGCCACTCACTCGGCCGCAGCGCGGGAACTCACGGAAGGGGACGTGGCGGGGTGTCCCCGCAGGGTGGCGATCGAACTTCCCAGAAGGGCCGCGTTCCGGGCGCAGGGAGCCACCCGAGGAGTCACCCCGGCGCGGCCCCGACCCAGGAACCGGCGTGGCGCAACAGTGCGCGAAGAGTGATGGCAAACGGGTGGGCGGGTGGGAGAAAACCCCCGAAGGCCAGCGCTAAGCGGCCCACCGTGCCGCATACTCCGGCACGCTGATCATCGGTGGCCGCTCCTCGGCCACCACCTCATGCACGCGTGGCTGAAAACCGCCCTCCGGACCGCGGTCGAACTGCGTGAGCACCGGCCGTACCAACGGCGTGCGCCCCAGCCGCACTTGGGCGGTGCGATAGATCGTCGCGGCCATTCGGCCGAGGGCCTGACCGTCCTGATGCCGATGGTGCCGTACGCCGACGTCCACCTGGGCGAGCGCGTCAAGCCCGGCGCTGGCCAGCGCGTCGACCAGCATGCCCAGCTCCACCCCGTACCCGACGGGGAACGGCAGCCGCTCCAGCAGCGAGCGCCGCCCCGCGTACTCGCCGCCGAGCGGCTGTACGAACCCGGCGAGCTGCGGCCAGTGCAGATTGAGCAGCGGTCGGGCGACGAGCTCGGTGACCCGGCCGCCGCCCGCGGGGACAACGGCTCCGCCGGTCTCCAGCGGCCGGTCGTACATCGCCTTGACCAGCTGCACCTCGGGATCGGTCAGCAGTGGGCCGACGATCCCGTACACGAAGCTGGCGTCGAAGTCCCGCAGATCGGCGTCGACGAAGCAGATGATCTCGCCGCTGGTGGCCAGCAGCGACCGCCACAGGACCTCGCCCTTGCCGGGCACGGCCGGGATCCGGGGCAGCACCTCGTCCCGGTGCACCACCCGCGCCCCGGCGCGCGCCGCCACCTCGGCGGTCCGGTCGGTGGAGCCGGAGTCCATCACGATCAGCTCGTCCACCAGCGGGGCGGCCTCGTTCATCAGCTCTCGCCGGATCTCCCCGACGATCGCCCCGACGGTGGCCTCCTCGTTGAGCGCGGGGAGCACCACGCTCACGGTGCCGGCGGCGCCGGCCGCGCGCTTGGCGGCGAGCAGCCGGTCGAGCGGCCGGTCGGCAACGGACCAGGACCGCCGCTCCAGCCAGCGCTCCACCTCTTCGAGCACCTGCGCGTCTCCCCTGCCAGCAGAACTGTGCATGTGATCCATCTCGCGGTTCGGACGACTATCTCAACTGTCCGACCCTTCGGTTACAGTCTTGAACAACGCGCGTGACGACCGCATGCCGGGGTCGGCGCGCAAAAAACGCCCGGGTTAAAGACCCGGTGCCATAGAGCTCATCCAGAGGGACTGAGGGAACGGCCCGTTGACGTCCCGGCAACCCTCCTACCGGCCCGACCTGCGAGACGAGGCCACGGTGGGGAAGGTGCCAATTCCGGCCTGCGGCGAAACGCGTCGTGGGGAAGATGAGGAGAGAGGCCTCGCCATATGGCTGTCGAAACCGTCGCACCCGCCGCCAGCACCTCCACCGACTTCGGCCCGGCCGTCGCACTGTCCTGCCGCGAGTGCGGCGAGCGCTTCCCGCTGGGCCCGATCTTCGCCTGCGAGGCGTGTTTCGGTCCGCTGGAGGTCGCGTACGAGTTCCCCACCGGTGACCCGGAAGGCCTGCGCAAGCGGATCGAAGCGGGCCCGCACAACATCTGGCGCTACGCACCGCTGCTGCCCGTCCCCGCCGACGTGGAGTCCAAGCCGAACCTCAACCCCGGCTTCACCAAGCTCGTCAAGGCCGACCGGCTCGCCCGCGAACTGGGCGTCACCGGTGATCTGCACATCAAGGACGACTCGGGGAACCCCACCCACTCCTTCAAGGACCGGGTGGTCGCGATCGCCGTAGAGGCGGCCCGCAACTTCGGCCTGACCACGCTGTCCTGTTCCTCGACCGGCAACCTGGCCGGTGCCGTCGGTGCCGCCGCCGTACGCGCGGGCTTCCGCTCGTGCGTGTTCATCCCGCACGACCTGGAGGCGGGCAAGGTCGTCATGGCCGCGGTCTACGGCGGCGAACTGGTCGGCATCGAGGGCACCTACGACGATGTGAACCGGTTCTGCAGCGAGTTGATCGGCGACCCGATCGGCGAGGGGTGGGGCTTCACCAACGTCAATCTGCGTCCTTACTACGGCGAGGGCTCCAAGACGCTGGCCTACGAGATCTGCGAGCAGCTCGGCTGGCGGCTGCCGGACAACATCGTCATCCCGATCGCCTCCGGCTCCCAGCTCACGAAGATCGACAAGGGGCTGCAGGAGCTGATCAAACTCGGCCTCGTCGAGGACAAGCCCTACAAGATCTACGGTGCGCAGGCCGAGGGCTGCTCCCCGGTCTCCACCGCCTTCAAGGCCGGGCACGACGTGGTACGCCCGCAGAAGCCGAACACCATCGCCAAGTCGCTGGCGATCGGCAACCCGGCCGACGGCCCGTATGTGCTGGACATCGCCCGCCGCACCGGCGGCGCGGTCGAGGACGTCAACGACGAGCAGGTCGTCGACGCGATCAAGCTGCTGGCCCGCACCGAGGGCATCTTCGCCGAGACCGCGGGCGGCGTGACCATCGGTGTGCTGAAGAAGCTGATCGAGACCGGTCAGCTCGACCCGGCCGCCGAGACCGTCGCCATCAACACCGGCGACGGCCTGAAGACCCTGGACGCGGTCGCGCCGACCACCGGTCCGACCGCGATCATCCGTCCCACCCTTGACTCGTTCCGAGAGGCTGGCCTCGTATGAGTGTCAACGTCCGCATCCCGACCATCCTTCGCACCTACACCGGCGGACAGGCCGAGGTTCCGGCCGAGGGCAGCACGCTCTCCGAGGTCATCGCGTCGCTGGAGAAGGACCACCCCGGTATCTCCGCCCGCGTTCTGGACGACCAGGGCAAGCTGCGCCGTTTCGTGAATGTGTACGTCAACGACGATGACGTCCGCTTCGACAACGGTCTTGAGACGGTGACCCCGGACGGTTCCGGTGTGTCGATTATTCCGGCCGTCGCCGGAGGCTGACCGTCACGCACCGCACCGGAGGCTGCTGAGCGTTCACCGAACGATTCCAGCCATTTGCGAATGCCCCGTTTGCCATTGCGGTAGGCGGGGCACGCGCATGTTCTCAGACGCGGTACAGTATCCGCGGCAGTGGTGGTCCGTGATTCAAGGGCATCGCTCTGAGGCGTCCAAACCTCATTTCCGGTCATTCGCCAACGGTCGTCCAACGATGCTGGGCCGCCAGCGCAGTTCGCACCGCAGCACCACCGCCGTACAGCCGCTCGGGCTCGGGACGTGACGCACGTGCCGAGGGCACGTGAAGAACGCGACAAGTTGTACCCGAAATCGGGGTGCCATTTGTCGTGTTGGTCGGCTATGCCCGGTCCGAGTTGCCCTGAATTCCCGGCCTTTTTCCCGGAATTACCGATCGAGCGCTCCCAGAATTCTCGTCCGATTGACCTGTTGCAGAGGGCGTCCGTGCAGATACATTCAGCCGCGGTCGACACGCGTTCCGGCGCACATCTCCGTGTGTTAGGGGTGGGGTCTGACCCGGGTCCGCGGAGTGCGGTCCCGTGCAAGGGCCAGTAATAGGGGAGTTAGGGATGGCTCAGGGCACCGTCAAGTGGTTCAACGCGGAGAAGGGATACGGCTTCATCGCGGTCGACGGTGGTGCGGACGTCTTCGTGCACTACAGCGCGATCCAGATGGACGGCTACCGCACCCTCGAAGAAGGCCAGCGGGTCGAGTTCGAGATCTCGCAGGGCCAGAAGGGGCCGCAGGCTGACATGGTCCGGATCGCCGGTTGACCACCGGCGCATCGCGCCACGAGACCTCAATGCCGAAGGGTCCGCACCCCAAAGGGGCGCGGACCCTTCGCGCGCGCCTGGGCGTACGGCCCTGTTCCCCCATCGAGCCCCTGCGGGGCGCTTGCGCCCACCCGTCGCCCGGCCGCCACCCCTCATCGAGCCCCTGCGGGGCGCTTGCGCCCACCCGTCGCCCGGCCGCCACCCCTCGCCGAGCCCCTGCGGGGCGCTTGCACTCTCTGGGGCAGAGTGCTAATCATTGGCGTTAGCACTCTGACGTTGAGAGTGACAGATGGACCGGGTCGGTGAGGTCCGTTCGACCGTCGGGAAGGAACCGGCGGCCGGCAGGCCGTCCGTCGCGGGCGCCAGCGCGGTCCGGAGTAATCCGTCCCCACGCTCTCAGGGGCTGGGGAGGACCCCCTTCGTCCGGGAGGACCACTTCACATGGCCAAGATCATCGCGTTCGACGAGGAGGCACGGCGCGGCCTTGAGCGCGGTATGAACCAGCTCGCCGACGCCGTAAAGGTGACCCTCGGCCCCAAGGGCCGCAACGTCGTCCTCGAGAAGAAGTGGGGCGCGCCCACGATCACCAACGATGGTGTGTCCATCGCCAAGGAGATCGAGCTCGAGGACCCGTACGAGAAGATCGGCGCCGAGCTGGTCAAGGAGGTCGCCAAGAAGACGGACGACGTCGCCGGTGACGGCACGACGACCGCGACGGTGCTCGCCCAGGCGCTGGTCAAGGAAGGCCTGCGCAACGTAGCCGCCGGTGCGAACCCGATGGCCCTCAAGCGCGGTATCGAGCGTGCCGTCGAGGCCGTCTCCGCCCAGCTGCTGGAGCAGGCCAAGGACGTGGAGACCAAGGAGCAGATCGCCTCCACCGCCTCCATCTCCGCCGCCGACACCCAGATCGGTGAGCTCATCGCCGAGGCCATGGACAAGGTCGGCAAGGAAGGCGTCATCACCGTCGAGGAGTCGCAGACCTTCGGTCTCGAGCTGGAGCTCACCGAGGGCATGCGCTTCGACAAGGGCTACATCTCCGCGTACTTCGCGACCGACATGGAGCGTATGGAGGCCGTCCTCGACGACCCGTACATCCTGATCGTCAACTCCAAGATCTCCTCGGTGAAGGACCTGCTCCCGCTGCTGGAGAAGGTCATGCAGTCCGGCAAGCCGCTGCTGATCATCGCTGAGGACGTCGAGGGCGAGGCCCTGTCGACCCTGGTCGTCAACAAGATCCGCGGCACCTTCAAGTCGGTTGCCGTCAAGGCCCCGGGCTTCGGCGACCGCCGCAAGGCCATGCTCGGTGACATCGCCATCCTCACCGGTGGCACCGTCATCTCCGAGGAGGTCGGCCTCAAGCTGGAGAACGCCGGTCTCGACCTGCTCGGCCGCGCCCGCAAGGTCGTCATCACCAAGGACGAGACCACCATCGTCGACGGTGCCGGCGACAGCGACCAGGTCGCGGGCCGGGTCAACCAGATCCGCGCCGAGATCGAGCAGTCGGACTCCGACTACGACCGCGAGAAGCTCCAGGAGCGCCTCGCCAAGCTGGCCGGCGGCGTGGCCGTCATCAAGGCCGGTGCCGCCACCGAGGTGGAGCTCAAGGAGCGCAAGCACCGCATCGAGGACGCGGTGCGCAACGCCAAGGCCGCCGTCGAGGAGGGCATCGTCGCCGGTGGCGGCGTGGCCCTGCTGCAGACCGTCTCGGTGTTCGACAAGATCGAGCTTGAGGGCGACGAGGCCACCGGTGCCGCGATCGTCAAGCTGGCCCTGGAGGCCCCGCTCAAGCAGATCGCGGTCAACGCCGGTCTTGAGGGCGGCGTCGTGGCGGAGAAGGTCCGCAACCTCAAGCCGGGTCACGGCCTGAACGCCGCGACCGGCGAGTACGTCGACCTGATCGCCGAGGGCATCATCGACCCGGCCAAGGTGACGCGTTCCGCGCTGCAGAACGCCGCCTCGATCGCGGCGCTGTTCCTCACCACCGAGGCCGTCATCGCCGACAAGCCGGAGAAGGCCGCCGCTGGCGCCGACGCCGCCGCTGCCGGCATGGGCGGTGGCATGGACTTCTGATCCACCGGGGATCAGGCTTCGTCCAACCCGAGGGCGGTACCCCGACAGGGGTGCCGCCCTCGGGCGTTTCAGTTCATCGCGGCCTGCAGGGCGGCCCGCAGCTGACCGCCGTGCCGCGCCAGCAGGCGCTCGGCCGTGGCGGCGTCCACGCTGCCCAGGATGGTGAGGATGGCGTGCTTCACCTCACCGTCGGTCGCGGCCAGCGCCGCCTCGATCTCGGGGTCGGCGGCGCCGGTCGCCAGCGCGACGATACGGCGGGCGCGGGCCCGCAGCTTCTCGTTGGAGGAGCGCACGTCGACCATCAGGTTCCCGTAGGTCTTGCCCAGCCGGATCATGGTGATGGTCGAGATCATGTTGAGCACCAGCTTCTGCGCGGTGCCCGCCTTCAACCGGGTGGAGCCGGTGAGCAGTTCAGGACCCACCACCACCTCGATACCGTGCTCGGCCGCGGCGGCGAGCGGGGAGTCCGCGTTGCAGGACAGGCCGATCGTCAAGGCCCCCCGAGCGCGGGCGTGTTCCACGGCCGTGATGGCGTACGGGGTACGGCCGGAGGCCGAGACGCCGACGACGGTGTCATCGGCGCCGATGTCCAGCGCGTCCAAGTCCTCGACCGCGAGCTTCCCGCTGTCCTCCGCGCCCTCGACCGCGGTCAGCATCGCCTCGGGGCCGCCCGCGATCAGGCCGATGACCTCACCGGGCCGGGTGTTGAAGGTGGGCGGGCACTCACTGGCGTCCAGCACCCCGAGGCGCCCCGCGGTGCCCGCGCCCGCGTAGACCAGGCGGCCGCCGCGGGCCATCCGCTCGGCGGTGCCGTCGATGGCGGCGGCGATCCGCGGCAGCTGCGCGGCGACGGCGGTCGCGACGGTGGCGTCCTCACCGTTCATGATCCGGGCGATGTCCATGGTCGGCAGCTGGTCGATGTCCGACAGTTCCGGCCGGAACGCCTCGGTGGTGAGGGTCGCCAACTCGCGGCGCAGCTCTCCGTAAGGGGTGTCGCGGGACATGGCGGCTCGTGATTCCTAACGTGCGGTGGGCGCTACGGGGCTGTGGCGGTGGGCGAGCGCCTCGTACGAGGCGGACAGGGCGGGCGCCGCCCGCTCGTACGTGCGCTGTGCGACACCGATGAACAGGCAGTCCACCACCAGGAGTTGGCTGGTGCGGCTGGACATGGCGGCCGGGCGCAGCTCGCTTTCCCGGGAGACCGCCGTGGTGAGGATGTGGTCGGCGTACTTGGCCACCGCGCCGTCCGGGCGCCCGGTGATCGCGACGGTCGTGGCGCCGTGGTCGAAGGCGGTGCGCAGCGGCTCTATGACGTCGACGGTGTTGCCGGAGTGGGTGATCGCCAGGGCGACGTCGCCCTGGCGCAGTTGCACGGCGTTGGTCACCGCCAGATGCGGGTCGCTGTGCGCGTGCGCGATCAGCCCGATGCGCAGCAGCTTCTGCACGAGGTCCTGGCCGACCAGGGCCGATGCGCCGATGCCGTAGACGTCGATACGGCGGGCGGCCGTCAACGCGGCTACCGCCGCCTCCAGTTGGGACACGTCCAGCCCGGCCGCGGTGTCGGCGAGGGTCTGCTGCTCGTCGCGCGCGAGCTTGGCGACCACGTCGGCCAGCGGGTCGTCCACCGCGATGTCCGCGGTGACCGCTGCCGGTGCGCCCGCCTGCTGCTGGGCGGCGAACGCGGCGAGTGCGAGCCGCAGGTCCCGGTAGCCGGGGTAGCCCAGGACGCGGGCGGTGCGGACGACGGTCGCCTCGCTCGTTCCGGTGCGCTGTGCGAGCGCGGTGACGGTCAGCTTGGCGCATGCGGCCGGGTCGGCCGCGACCGCCTCGGCGACGCGCTGCATGGAACGGGTCATGGTGGGGGAGAGGGTTCTGACCTTGGCGGTCAGGCTGGACCCGGTTTCGCGACTACGGAAAGTTTCCTTCGCGTTCTGCGTCACGCTTGAAAGATATTTTCAATTGGCCAGCGGGTCAATCTTCCGCTGACTGGTCACTCCAATGAGCGAGGGAGAATCGACGTATGGACCTCGAACCCGCGCTACACGCGGCCCGCGCGCTGGTACTGGCCGATCTGGCGGCCTGCGATGTCGATGACGCGGCGATCGTCTCGCTGGTCGAGGACGCGGTGGCGAACCGCCGATGGTGGGTGGAGCAGTGGCCGGACGGCGTGGAGTTCGTCACCGGCCTGATCGCCCAGGACGTTCAGGACGCCCTCCTCGACCGCTATGGCCGCTGGCCGCTGTGTCCCGCCTGCGAGGAGCCGCACGCGCTCGACGTTGAACCGGAACTCGGCCCCGATCCCCATTGGGTCTGCGGCAAGGATGGGGCGGTCATCGCGGCGGTCGGCCGCCTGCGGGTCCGCTAGCGCTGGCGTTCTTGGGAAAATTCTCTCAGCGGAAGCGGACCTGCAGGGATGTCAGGACGAACGCCACAGCGGCAAGCGCCACGCTGACCCAGGCCACTCCCGCGTACCCGGCGCCCGCGCTGATGACGAGGCCGCCGAGCCACGGGCCCGCCGTGTTGCCGATGTTGAAGGCCGCCGTGGTGGTCGCCCCCGCGAAGGTCGGTGCGGCGTTGGCCACGTTGAACATGCGGGCGTTGAGCGCGGGAGCCGTGATGAACGCGGCCACGCCCAGCAGCAGCGACAGTGTCACCGCCGCTACGGGACTGTGCGCGGTCAGCGCGAGTACCCCGAGCACGAGCGTCGTCGCGGCGATGCCGCCCTTCAACGTGCCGAACAGCCGCGCGTCGGCGATCCGGCCGCCGATCGCCGTACCGATCAGCGCTCCGATGCCGAACAGCGCGAGAACGGTCGGCACCCACCCCGCGTCGAGGCCCGCGGTGTCGGTGAGCAGCGGCGCGAGGTAGCTGAAGGTGCAGAAGACCGCGGCCTGCACGAAGGCGGTGGTGGCGAGCGCCAGCCAGACGTTCCGGTCGCGGTAGATCCGCAGTTCGGTGCGCAGTCGCGGCGCGGTCTCGGGGCGCGGAACGTGCGGTACGAGCGCCGCGACGCCGATCAGGCCGAGCACGGTCAGCGCGGCGACCGCCCAGAACGCGGCCCGCCAACCGGCGTGCTGGCCGAGGAGCGTACCGGCCGGGACGCCCGCGATGTTGGCGATGCTCAGGCCACCGACCATGACGGCCATCGCGCGAGCCCGCGCCTCGTACGGCACCATCGCCACCGCCACCGCCGCACCGACCGCCCAGAACCCGGCGCAGGCGAGCGCGCTGACGACACGTGAGGCGAACAGCACGCCGTAGGAGGGCGCGAGTGCCCCCGCCACCTGGCCGAGGCCGAAGGCGGCGAGCAGCGCGAGCAGGGTGGTGCGGCGCGGCAGCCGCAGCGTGGACGCGGCGAGCAGCGGAGCGCCGACCACCATGCCGATGGCGAAGGCGGATATGAGGAGTCCGGCCCGCGGGATGGAGACACCGAGATCGGCGGCGAGCGGTGGCAGCAGTCCGGAGAGCATGAATTCGGAGGTGCCCAGGGCGAACACGGAGAGCCCGAGGACGTAGACCGCTATCGGCATGCGGGCCGGGGGCCGGTCCGCCGTGCTGCTTACGGTCTGGTCAGGGTGCGTGATGGTGCTGGAGTTGCCCTGGTTGTCCGACATGCTTCGTACAAGGCGCCCGGGAGCGGCGGGCATTCCCGGTATCAGGCGCTGATCAACTGCAGTTCTGTTTCCAGATTGCGGCGAGCGGTCCGCTCCCAGTGCTCGTATCCGTACGCCGTGTGGAACAGCCGTGGCAGCGCCAGGAGTTGGCGCAGTACGTCGGCGCGCCCCGCGCGGAACGCCTCGTCCGGTACGAACCCGTACTCCTCGCGCACCGCCGCCGCGTAGGCGGCGTACTCCCGAGGGGCGGCGGCGAGCACCGCGAGGTCCGCGTCGCACAGCACCTCGCCGTCGCGGTCGCCGTCGGCCGGATCATGGCTGACGGTGAGCCGTACCAGGCGGGCGACCTCGGCCACCAGCGGGTGCGCCAGGCCCGCCTCGGTCAGCGCGCGTTCGGCGAGGTCGGCGCTGCGCTCCTCGTTCTCGGAGCGGTCCGGCCGGTAGACGGCGTCGTGGAACCAGACGGCCAGCAGGACGGCGTCCGGATCCGAGGCGTACGAGGCGAGCGATTCGGCATGGTCGAGGACCGCGATCAGATGGTCGGTGGTGTGGTAACGCCGCTGCGGCTCGGCCCAGCGGGCGAGCAGGTTCTCGCCGTACGGGACCGGGTCCACGGTGCACTGGGCGCGCCGCAGCAGCACCGTCCAGCGGGTGAGCAGCGCGTCGTACGAGGGGTGGCGGGGGGCCGGGGTCGCGGGCATGGTGCCCATTCTCGCCATTGTGGAGGGTCGTCTGGCAGTGCCTACGGGCGTATGGCAGGCTGTTCTACATGTCTAGACCAATCTTCGAAGTGATCGCTCTGGGGGCCGACGACGCGGTCGCCGCGCAGGCCGGCGGGGCGGACCGCCTCGAACTGGTCACGGACATGGCCGCCGACGGCCTCACCCCCGGCCTGGAGACCTTCGCGGCGGTGCGCGCCGCCGTCACCATCCCGCTGCGGGTGATGCTGCGGCTGACGGACGGCTTCGGCGCGGGGGACCCGCGCGATGTCGACGCGCTGTGCGCACGGGCCCGGGCGCTACGGGCGGAGGGCGCCGAGGAGTTCGTCCTCGGCTTCCTCGACCGCGACGGCGGCCCTGATCTGGCAGCGGTGCGGGCGCTCGTCGACGCCATCGGCGGGGCCCGCTGGACCTTCCACCGGGCCATCGACCGCGCGGCCAGCCGCGACGCGCTGCGCAAGGCACTCGCCGGGCTGCCCGGCCTGGACACCTACCTGACGGCGGGCTCCCCGCTCGGCGTGGCGGACGGCCTCCCGGTGCTCCGGGACGAGGCGGCCCGAACCCGAGCGGGCGAGCCCGGCTATGAGCCTCGGCTTCTGGTGGGCGGTGGCCTCCAGGTGGAGCACCTGCCGGAGCTGCGCGCGGCCGGGGTGGACGGCTTCCACGTCGGCGGCGCGGTACGCCCCGGCGGCTGGAAGGCCTCGGTGGACGCGTCGGCGGTACGCGCGTGGCGCGAGGCCCTGGACGCGCCGGTCCCGGTGCGGTGAGCCTGTCCGGCGGATCGCCGGTTGGTCGCCGCCGCGGCGGAAAAGGGTGCGCGGGCCGGAAAAAGCCCGCCGCAGGCGCAACGGCGCCGCACCCGTCCAACGAACCAGCACCCGTGCAACGAACCCGCACCCGCGCAACGAACCGCAACGGCGCCGCATTCGAAAGCCCACCGCGCAGCAGGGCTTACCCGGCGAGCGCCAGCGCATCAGGCAGCGGAGCCGCATGCACCACGATCAGCCCGGAAACGGCCCGCGTCAGCGCCACGTACAACCGGCGCAGCCCCGTGCGAACGTCCGGTTCGCCGTCGACGACGGCGGACGGCTCGTCCAGCACCACGTAGTCGTACTCCAGACCCTTGGCCAGCGAAGCCGGTACCAGGGTGAGCCGGGCCTGCTCGGAGGTCTCCTCGCCGGGGGAGAGATACGGCAGGCCCGCCTCGGACAGCGCCTCGGCCAGGGCGGGGATGCGCGCATCGGCGGCGATCAGGCCGATCGAGCCCTCGCGCTCCAGCGACTCGCGGCCCGCCGCGATGACGGCCGCCGTCAGCTCCTCCGGCGCCACCGCCCGTACCCGCAGATCACCGGGGGACTCCCGGACCGAGGTGGCCGGAGCCAGGTCGGGGGCGATGGCGGGCAGCAACCGCGAGGCGTACGCGATCACCTCGCGCGGCACCCGGAAGCCGCGGGTCAGCTCCTCGACGGCCGCCCCGGGCTTGCCGAGATGAGCCAGCGCCTCCTGCCAACTCGCCGTCGCCCAGGGCGTGGTGCCCTGGGCGATGTCACCGAGGACGGTCGCGGAACCGGTGGTGCAGCGGCGGCCGACCGCGCGGTACTGCATGGGGGACAGATCCTGTGCCTCGTCGAGCACGACATGGCCGAGCGAGGGTGTCCGCCGCACCAGATCCATCGCCTCGTCGATCAGCACGGTGTCCGCCGCCGACCAGGGCGCGGACTTCACTCCGCGCCCCGGCTTGGCCCACAGGATCTCCTTCTGCTCGTCCGCACTGAGCAGTCCGTCCGCGCAACGGGCGAGGAACTCCGGCTCCGACAGCAGCCGCAGCACGATCTTGGCCGGGTCGACCGGCGGCCACATCGCCTTGGCCGCCGACTTGACCGGCTGCGAACGGGCCACCGCGTCCTGCACCCGGTCGTCCGGGGCCTCCCCGGCCGCCTCCATCCGGGTCAGTACCGCATGCGCGATGCGCTGCGGCAGCGCATCGGCCGCCGCGCCATAGCGGATGTCCCGCTCCTTCAACTCGGTGATGATCTCCTCTAGTTCATAGGCGGGGACGCGCCAGCGGCGGGAGCCGCGGACCACCACCACCGGTTCCGTCGGCGAGGTGATCCCGCTGCGCACCGCGCGGCGCAGCACCTCGGCCATCCGGACGTCGCCCTTGAGGCAGGCGGCCCGCGCGGTGTCGGTGGCCCGTACCTCGACATGGGCCACCAGGTCGTCGACGGTGGCCTGCTTGACGTGCAACTCGCCCAGCGCGGGCAGGACTTGCTCGATGTAGTGCAGGAAGGACCGGTTCGGGCCGACCACCAGCGTGCCGGTGCGGGCCAGCCGCTCGCGGTGTGCGTAGAGCAGATACGCGACACGGTGCAGGCCGACCGCCGTCTTTCCGGTGCCCGGCGCGCCCTGTACGCAGACCGTGCCGCCGATCCCGGCCCGGACGATCTCGTCCTGCTCCGGTTGGATGGTGGCGACGATGTCCCGCATCGGGCCGACACGCGGGCGCTCGATCTCCGACTGGAGCAGCTTGCTGCTGGTGTCCGCCTCGGCCGGATCGGTGAGGTGCTCGTCCTCATAGGCCGTCAACTGGCCACCGGTGTAGCCGAATCGGCGGCGCAGCCCGATGTCCATCGGGTCCTTGCGCGATGCCCGGTAGAACGGTTGGGAGACGGGCGCGCGCCAGTCGATGACCATCGGGTCGCCGTCGGCGTCGTGCACATGGCGGCGGCCGATGTAGAACCGCTCGCCCTCGGCTCCCTCGGCCTGGTCGGCGCCGGGAGCGTGCAGATATTCGAGACGGCCGAAGAACAGCGGGGTGTGGGCGAGGTCGGCGAGCGCCGCGATGCGCTGCTCGATCTGCTGCTGGAGGACCTCGGCGTTGACCCAGTTCGCGGTCACATCACGGATGTCGAGCGACTCGGCGTCGGCGCGCATGGCACGTAGCGCGGTACGGGACGCGGCGAGATGGGCGCGCTCACGGTCGAGCGGTTCGGGTGTGCCAATGGACACGGTGCGATGCCTCCGGCGGTACGCAGGGCGGACGTCCGGGAGGGGACGTCGACATGTGGTGCGGCTCGGCTGCCGACCGGTTGCCGTCCGGTCGGCGCTCCCCGGCGCGCGGACGGCGCGGGAGGCGGCAAGACGCGCGATCCTACGCCGTTGCCGTCGGCGACGCGAACGCTTTTCCGGTGGCCTGCGGCTACCGCAGTACCTCCCCTAGGGGGCCGGGTAGACCTCCGGTCGGACGGCCTGCACCGATGGGGTACGGGATGGGGGCCGCCCGATCATCCTGGCGACCGATGTACGCCAAGGGGGTGAAAACCTACCGTGGAGACATGGCTACCACGACATTCACCCCGATCCGGGGCAGCACCGCCATGGGGGCGGCGGACGCCTCCGGCACGTCGGCGCGGCGTGCCCATCCGCGCCATATCCTCGGCAGCACGATGCGCGCGATCGGTGTCTTCGCCGACACCGCCTTCCGCATCGTCATCCTCGGCACCGACGGCAGCAAGCAGCCGGACCTCACCCCCCACGTACCGGAACGATCCAGCGAAACCCCGGAATAACCGCCGGTATTCGGCACGTACCGCTGAGCGGGTGCCAAGCACCGCCGGGTAGGGTCGCCGCCTGGGCGGACGGCGATCGAAGGGTGTGGCTTGGTGAGTACGACATCGGCTGCGCGCAGCGCGAACCGCAAGGGGTGGGAAGCGCAGCCGCTACGGGTGGCGCTGGCCGCCACCCCGCGTCGCCCGCTGATGCTCGCCACCGGACTGCTCGCCGTCTCCCTCACGGTCTACGCCGGGCTGTGCCTGACGATGCGCTTCGAGATGGCCGACGCCGTCGTCTACCGGGCCGAGGGCCTCGCCGCCGCCACCGGGCACGGCCTGTACGACCTGCGGGTCACCGAGTGGAACCTGCCCGCCACCTATCCGCCGTTCGCCGCGATCCTCTTCGTACCGACGTCATGGCTGCCGCTCGATGTGCTGCGGCTCGGCGTCACCGAGGTCAATGTCGCCCTGCTGGGGCTGCTGGCCCACCTGTCCTTCCGTTTCGTGGGCTGGCCGCGCCGGGTGGAGCTGCGGCCGGTGGCGATCATCGTGGCGGTCGCGCTCGGGGTGTGGATCGAACCGGTCTTCCAGACCTTCGTCCTCGGCCAGGTCAATCTCGCCCTGGCCTGCCTCGTCCTGTGGGACCTCTCGCGGCCGGATGACGCGCGCGGCAAGGGCCTGGCGATCGGCATCGCCGCCGGTATCAAGCTCACCCCGGCGCTGTTCGCGGTCTATCTGCTGCTGACCGGGCGGGTACGGGCGGCGGCCCTGTCGGCCGCGTCCTTCGCCGGGACCGTGCTGATCGGCTGGCTGGTGCTGCCGGGCGCGACGGTCGACTTCTGGACCCGGCGGGTGTTCGAGACCGGGCGGGTCGGCAAGGTCTGGATCGTCGACAACCAGTCCCTGCAGGGCCTGATCGCCCGCCTGCTGCACACCCCGGACCCCGGCGCCTGGTGGACCGTACCGGCCGCGCTCACCGCGGCCGCCGGCCTGGTGATCGCGGTTCGCGCGGCGCGCCGCGGACTGGAGACCTGGGGCGTGCTGTGCGCGGCGGTCACCGCGCTGCTGGTCTCGCCGATCAGCTGGACGCACCACTGGGTGTGGTGCGTACCGCTGATCGCGCTGCTGGCCGCCGAGGCGCGCCGGGTGCCCTGGCGGTGGGCGGTGTTCGCCGCGGTGCTGGTGGGCTTCACCGCGCGCACGATGTGGATCGTGCACCAACCGGGACTGTTCGTCCTGCACCTGTCGTGGTGGCGGCAGCCGTTCGCCTCCCCCTACCCGCTGATGGGGCTGGCGTTCCTGGCCCTCGCCGCCGTCCGCACCCGGCGCGCCGACGGGTCCTAGACCTCGTCGCCGGCCAGGATGTCGTCGGCGTCCGCGATCCGGTACGCGTAGCCCTGCTCGGCCAGGAAGCGCTGGCGGTGCGCCGCGAAGTCCTGGTCGATGGTGTCGCGGGCCACCACCGAGTAGAAGTGCGCCTTGTGGCCGTCGGCCTTCGGCCGCAGCACCCGGCCGAGGCGCTGCGCCTCCTCCTGCCGGGACCCGAAGGTGCCCGACACCTGGATGGCGACCGTCGCCTCCGGCAGGTCGATCGAGAAGTTCGCGACCTTAGACACCACCAGCACGCTGATCTCGCCCGCCCGGAACGCGTCGAAGAGCTTCTCGCGCTGCGTGTTGGTCGTCTCGCCCTTGATCACCGGCGCGTTCAGATGCTCGCCCAACTCGTCGAGCTGGTCGATGTACTGCCCGATGACCAGCGTCTGCTGGCCCTTGTGCTTGGCCACCAGCGCCTCGATGACATGCCGCTTGGTCGCGGTGGTCGCGCAGTACCGGTACTTCTCCTCGGGCTCCGCGGTCGCGTACGCCAACCGCTCGGAGTCCGTCAGGTTCACCCGGACCTCGACGCAGTCGGCGGGCGCGATGTAGCCCTGTGCCTCGATCTCCTTCCACGGCGCGTCGAACCGCTTCGGCCCGATCAGCGAGAACACGTCCGACTCGCGGCCGTCCTCCCGTACCAGCGTCGCGGTCAGTCCCAGGCGGCGGCGCGCCTGCAGATCGGCGGTGAACTTGAAGACCGGCGCGGGCAGCAGGTGCACCTCGTCGTAGACGATCAGGCCCCAGTCGCGCGAGTCGAACAGCTCAAGGTGCGAGTAGACGCCCTTCCGCTTGGTCGTCAGCACCTGGTAGGTGGCGATGGTGACCGGCCGGATCTCCTTGCGCGTCCCGCTGTACTCGCCGATCTCGTCCTCGGTCAGCGAGGTGCGGCGCACCAGCTCGTGCTTCCACTGCCGCGCGGAGACCGTGTTGGTCACCAGGATCAAGGTGGTGGCCTTGGCCTGGGCCATGGCGCCCGCGCCCACCAGCGTCTTGCCCGCGCCGCACGGCAGCACGACCACACCCGAGCCGCCGTGCCAGAAGCCCTGGACGGCCTGCTGCTGGTACGGGCGCAGCGCCCAGCCGTCCTCCCGCAGTTCGATGGGGTGCGCCTCGCCGTCCACGTACCCGGCGAGGTCCTCGGCGGGCCAGCCGAGCTTCAGCAGCACCTGCTTGATCTGGCCGCGCTCCGACGGATGCACGATGACGGAATCCTCGTCGATGCGGGAGCCGACCAGCGGATGGATCTTCTTCGACCGCAGCACCTCGTGCAGCACCGGCCGGTCGGTGGTCTCCAGCACCAGCCCGTGGGTGGGGTGCTTGAGCAGCCGCAGCCGCCCGTAGCGCGCCATGGTCTCGGCGACGTCGATGAGCAGGGCGTGCGGAACGGGATAGCGGGAGTACTGCACGAGCGCGTCGACGACCTGCTCGGCGTCGTGCCCGGCGGCGCGCGCGTTCCACAGGCCGAGCGGCGTGACCCGGTAGGTGTGGATGTGCTCGGGCGCCCGCTCCAACTCGGCGAACGGCGCGATGGCCCGACGGCAGTCGTCCGCGCTCGGGTGGTCCACCTCCAGCAGCAGCGTTTTGTCGCTCTGGACGATAAGAGGTCCGTTCACGCCCTGGCCCTTCGCTCGTGATCCGGGGGCAAGCTTCCAGTGTCGCGCATCGCCCGCTGAAACAGACCGCTCGCCCTTACGGCGGTGCTTGGTCGGCCCCGGCGGGATCTTCTCGGAGGCAGCCCCCAACCCCCAGGACGGCGAGGCATCACCCCGCGTCCTCGGCGAGCTCGGCGACGCCGGTGATGCGGTGCAGCGGGTAGGTGCGCACCTCGTCCGCGGTGTGGTCGTACGCGGTGACGAAACCGCCCTCGACCCGTACCGGCTCGATGACCCGCTGGCTGGCGGCGCCGTCCGCGTTGACGTAGCCGATCCACAGCGCTTCGCCGGTGAGCACGGCGGCCTGCATGGTGGCCAGCGTCTCGGCCGAGGTGGTACGGGGCAGCCGGGCGCCGTGGGCCGCGGGTTCCGGCGCCGGTTTGCGGGCGGCGGTGGCCGCCCGGTCGCCCGCGCGGATCGCCTTGACCGCCGCCGACAGCAGCGTCCGGTCCGGCCGCGGCGGCCCGTCCGGTACCGGAACCGGCGCGGCGCGCGGCGGGGTGCGGTGGGCGTCGGCGCGGGTGATCAGCACATCGCCCTCGGCGGACTCGGCGGCGGGCGCGAAGCCCATGCTGCGCAACCGTTCCAGCAAGGTCACCGGCTCGGACTGGGCGGCCAGCACGGTCGGCGCCAGACGGCGCAGGCCGAGCCCCGCGGCCCGGCGGTCGGCCAGGATCTCGGCGAGCAGCGCGTCGTCGTCGCAGCGGACGTAGGCCGAGGCGGCGCCGACCCGCAGCCGGCCGTGGCGGCGGGCCACATCGTCGATGAGGTAGCTGAGCGGCTGCGGTACCGGGGTGCGCGAGTGCGCGGCCAGGAACGTGTGCAGATCGTCCGCGGTGCGCCCGGCGTCGAGCGCCCGCCGCACCGACTCCGGGGTGAACCGGTAGACGGTCGCACCGCCCTTGGACTCGATGTCGGCGAGCACACCGAGCGTCTCGGCGAGCACGGCGCGCAGCGGGCCGGGGGCGACCGCGGTCAGATCGGCCTGCAGCAGCACATGGTCGAGCGGCTCGGGCAGCAGCGGGCGCAGCCGGTCGGCCGCCGCCTCCAGTGCCGTCTCCGGCACCTCGGCCAGCAGCGTACGGCCGTGGGCGGACAGCGCGCCGCGGCCGGTGACCCCGAGCAACTCGGCTTCCTGGACAGTCCATTGGACGAGCCGCGCCCGCAACTCGTCCAGACTCGCGCCGCCGCGTAGCGGCCGCTCCCAGCGCAGCCGGGCCAGCAGTCCCTCGGGCCGCGCGGACGCGCCGTCCGGCAGTTCGGCGAGCAGTTCCAGCAGCCGGCGCCGCACCCCCGGCGCCAGCGAGCGGTCCAGGTCCGGGCCGAGCGCGGAGAGGGTGCGGCCCTTGGCGTCCCGGCCGCCGACCAGGCCCGGCGTACGGGTGGCCGCCAGCCATGCGGAGGCCAGCCGCGCCCAGCGGTCCTCGGTGGCCAGCCGCAGCCACTCGTCGTACCCGGGCGTCGGCGCGTACGCCTCGTCCACCTCGTCGTCGGAGGCGACGAGTCCCGCGGCGTACGCGGTCTCCAGCCAGAACGCGGCCAGCTCCTCCGTGGTGTCCAGCACGGCCGCGGTGCGCTTGAGGTCCCGGACGCTCATCCCGCCCGACCGCAGCACCAGCGGACCGCCCGCGTCCCATCCCTTGACCAGTTCCTCCACGGTCCGCACCGCCGTGAACGCCTGCCCGGCGGCGGTCGCGTCCACCACCTGCACGTCGTACCGCGCGGCCGGGGCCACCTCGGGCGGCAGCGGCTCCGGCGCCCGGTGCGCGCGTCCGCCCCGCAGCCGCAGCGCCGTCTCGCGCGGGAGCACGACGGTGTGCTGCCCGGCGGGCAGCAACAGGCCGCGGGCCAGCAGCCATTGCACGGGAGTGTCGGCGGTGTCCGCCCGGACCGGTTCGGCGGCCTGCGCCACGTCGCCGTACGGCGGGCCCCACATCAGCTTGTCCAGCACCGCACGCGCGCCCTCGGGGGCCTCGGCGAGCAGTTCGTCGAGCCGGGCCCGGTCCGAGAACAGCGCGGTGAGCGCGGCGACCGCGCTCACCGGGTCGTGGGTCCCGGGCAGCCCCGCGTCGGCCACGATCTGCTGCAGGCGGCCGGGCGACATGCCCGCGGCGGCCTCCGCGACCGTCGGCCCCAGACCGGTCGGCGAGGGCGCGGTGGGCGAGGGCGCGAGCAGATCGCGGGCGGTGCGCACCAGCCGCAGCCGGTCGTCGCCACCCCACACCAGCGCGTTCGTCCGCAGGGCGGCCAGCGCCTGGGGCAGCGCCGCCGCGATCTCCTCGGATCCCTCGTCGCCGGTCATCAGGGCGCGCAGCGTCTCGTACGGGCAGGGGTCGGCGGCGATCGCCAGCGCCTCGGCGGTCTGCAGCGTGAACCGGTCGAGGTGTTCCAGGGCGCGTACCACCGAGGCCCGGGTACCGGCCCGGGTGGCGAGCTGGGTGAGGTCGCCCGGTACCGGGTTGACCAGGTCGGGGCGCGCCAGCAGCAGCGCCGCGACGGCGTCGTCGCCACGCGCGCGCAAATCCTCCGCGAGGGTACGCGGGCCTGAGCCCGCGCTTGTCGCCTCGACACCGCCCGCCACGCGCACCTCCCGATTCCGCTCGGTGGTCATCTACCGGACCCCGGGTCGGTCACCTAAACCCTAGGGCGGTCATCCGTCCCACATTAGGGCCTGTTCCGCTGATCTTGTGTGGTGCCCACGACAGGATGGGTAGAGCTCGCCGTATCCACCGTGCGCCCTGCGTCGCGGGAGGCCTCGGCGGTACGGTCAACGGGCCGGGCAGGACAGCGGGTTGGGTGGTGAGCGGATGGGCATCGAGAGCGACAAACTCGTGTACGACTATCTGAGCCGGGTCGGCGATCTCGCCCAGACCGCCATGGCCTCGGCCGATCGCATGAGACTCGTCGCGCAGCTGCGGGGCGACATCGACCGCCAGCGCGGCGGCAGTGACAGCGAGGCCACGGTGCGCCGCATCCTGGGGAAGCTGGGCACCCCGGACGAGGTGGTGGAGGCAGCCGCCCGCGAGCGGTCGGTCCCGGCGCCGCAGGCGCGCCACGAGGCCCCACCGGCGCCGACCGCCCGGAACGCCAGCGAGGCGCCCGGTCCGGACAACGCGCCCAGTCTGGACAAAACGCCAAAAGTGTCCGATGAGCGCGGGTCGTCCGCGGCCGAGCCGGAGTGGTGGCGGGTGCCGCCCGCTCGCGATCACGCCGACGGCGGCGGGATACGCGGTGGTCTGACCACCAACGAGGTGCTGGCGGGCTGGTCGGGCGGGTTGCTGCCGCCCGAGCTCGACGATCGGGACGAGGGCGGCGAGGCGGCCGACGCCGACGCGGAGCAGGACGCCGACGCGCCCGTCGAGGCCGCGCCGCGCCGGTTCCGGCTGCGGCGCGCGCGTACGGGTACCGCACCGGCGGAGGCGGTCCGGCGTCGAGGCCTGCCCGTCGGCCCCCTGGAGCTGCTGGCCGCGCTGGCGCTGGTGGCCGGAGTGGTACTGGGCAACTGGCTGGCGCTGGGCGCCGGTTGGCTGCTGGCGTACACCACGCGGGGCATCGGCCGCGGCGAGGCGAAGTTCGCCGCACTGGGGCTGCCCGGACTGGTCGTACTGGGCGAGCTGGTCTGGCTGTGGGGCCGCACCGACGGGCGCTGGGGCACCCCGCTGCCCACCGACCAGCTGGGCCAGACGATCACCGCCGACTTCCCGACGGTGGTGAAGGCCGCCGCGATCGGCTCCGCCCTGTTCCTCCTGTGGCGCAGCACCGCCCGCCGCTAGGTGCTCTTCCGGCGGATCGCCGGGTCGGGTTGCGGTGCGTTCGAGACCGCCGGTCTCCACCGTGGAGCTACTCGCCGTTGCGTCGGCAGGAGTTCTCCGGCGCCGTGGGGTTGCTTGCCGTCGGGGCGGCAAAAACTTCTGCCGCCGCGGTGAGCGACCACGATGGCGTGGACCGGCGGTTGTGTGACGGCTGCGGCCGGGGGGTTGGGCCGGTCTGCGGATCTTCGTGGGGTTGCGGTGAGTTGCGTACCGCCGGTCTGCGCGGCGGGGCTGGTCGCCGTCGGGCGGCAAGAACCTTCCGTCGCCGTGGTGAACCACCACGATGGCGTGGACTGGCGGTTACGAGATGCCGCAGCTCACGGCGGATGGGAGCCCGGGGGCACCCCCCGGAGAACCGGAAGGCGCCATGCCAGCCACAATGACTGGCATGGCCCAGCATCCCCTGACGGTCGGTTTCGACCTCGACATGACCCTGATCGACTCGCGGCCGGGCATCAAGGCCGCCTACGACCAGCTCTCCCGCGAGACGGGCAGGTACATCGACTCGGAACTGGCGATCACCAGGCTCGGGCCGCCGCTCGATGTGGAGCTGGCCAACTGGTTCCCCGCCGAGGAGATCGCCGAGGTCGCCGATCGGTACCGGGCGCTCTACATCGACCACGCGATCGCGCCCACCCCGGCCATGCCCGGCGCCCGTGAGGCCATGGACGCCGTACGGCAGGCGGGCGGCCGGGCCATCGTCGTCACGGCGAAGCACCAGCCCAATGCCGCGCTCCACCTGAAGCACCTGGGCATCGAGCCGGACGCCCTCATCGGCTGGTTGTGGGCGGAGGCCAAGGCCGAGGCGCTGCGTGAGCACGGGGCGTCGGTGTACGTCGGTGATCACACCGGAGATGTGCTCGGTGCCCGTACCGCGGGCGCGCTGTCCGTCGCCGTGCCCACCGGGCCGTGCGACGCGGACGAGCTGCGCGCCGCCGGTGCCGATGTGCTGCTCGGCGACCTGACGGAGTTCCCCGCGTGGTTCGACGGATACGCCTCCGGGTACGCGGCGGAGGCCGCCGGATAAGCGCTGCGAGCCGGAGGCTCTCAGTTGAGGGTGGTGGTGGGCGACGGGTAAGCGCGCTGCGAGCCGGAGGCTCTCAGTTGAGGGTGGTGGTGGGCGACGGGCGGGCCTGACGCCGCTGCGCCAGCGCCGAACGCAGTAGCCCGGTCAGCGCCAGCAGGAAGCCGACGCCCATCAGCATGCACACCACATACGCGGCCGTCGGCAGCGGATGGGTGCCGAGGAACATCGGCGTAATGGTGGCGAGCGTCGCGACCGCGCCAATGATGAACACGATCGCGCCGATCCGCACCAGCAGATCACCAGGCATACGGGTTTCACTAGTCACGTCACCAGGGTAGGTCGCGCTAGAGGCGTCGCAGGATCGGGGCCTGGGCGTCTTGTCACCCACCCGCGGACCATTAGCCTGGTGACAGGCGGGTCTTCAGGGGGCCCGCTGCACTGCTATCCGGGCTACTCGGAGTCGGCGACGGCTCTTCCGGGCGGCGGTGCTCCAACGGATTTTCTCCACCAGACGAGGACGAGGTCGGACGTGCCAACCGGCAAGGTCAAGTGGTTCAACAGCGAGAAGGGCTTCGGCTTTCTCTCCCGCGACGACGGCGGTGACGTCTTCGTGCACTCGTCCGTTCTCCCCGCCGGGGTGGACTCGCTCAAGCCCGGCCAGCGGGTGGAATTCGGAGTTGTCGCGGGCCAGCGCGGCGACCAGGCGCTCTCGGTGACGGTGCTGGACCCGGCGCCGTCGGTCGCGGCCGCGCAACGCCGCAAGCCGGACGAACTGCTGCCGATCGTCCAGGACGTCACCACCCTGCTGGAGGAAGTGGCCCGCTCGCTGCAGCGTGGCCGCTACCCGGAGAAGACCCACGGCCGCAAGATCGCGGGCGTACTGCGCGCGGTCGCCGACCAACTGGACGTCTGACGGCGCGTTACGCCGGGAAGCTGAGCGCATCAGGGCCGAGGGGCGGCACCAGCCCCTCGGCCGCCGCACGTGTGAGCAGCCCGCGGACCGCCGCGTAGCCGTCCTCGCCGAGGTCGTCGGTGAAGTCGTTCACGTAGAGCCCGATGTGCTGGTCCGCGACCGACTCGTCCATCTCCTGCGCGTGCGAGAGCACATAGCCGCGGGAGGCCGCCGGATCGTCCCAGGCCATCCGTACCGAGGCACGGGCCGCGTCGGCGATGCGGCGCAGCATCGGCGCGCCGAGCGACCGCTTGGCGATGATCGCGCCGAGCGGAATCGGCAGCCCGGTGGTCTTCTCCCAGTGCTCGCCCATGTCGGCCAGGCAGTTCAGCCCGTAGCCCTGGTAGGTGAAGCGGGCCTCGTGGATCACCAGACCGGCGTCCACCCGGCCGTCCCGCACCGCGGGCATGATCTCGTGGAACGGCAGCACCTCGATCCGGCCGACCCCGCCCGGCACCTCGCCGGCCGCCCACAGCCGGAACAGCAGATACGCCGTCGACCGCTCGCTCGGCACGGCCACCGTCTTCCCGGCGAGGTCCCGCGCCGCCCCGGCCTCCCGGGTCAGCACCAGCGGTCCGCAGCCGCGGCCGAGCGCTCCGCCGCACGGCACCAGCGCGTACTCGCCGAGCACCCACGGCAGCACCGCGTACGAGACCTTGAGCACGTCCAACTCGCCGCGCTCCGCCAGCCCGTTGGTGATGTCGATGTCGGCGAACGCCACATCGAGCGGCGGCGCCCCGGGCACCAGGCCGTGGGCCCAGGCGTGGAAGACGAAGGTGTCGTTGGGGCAGGGCGAGTACGCGATCTTCAAGGGGTCAGCCATCGCTCGCGGCCTCCGATTCCAGTACGGGTACGAGTCCGCGGAAGGCCTCGGTGAGCGCGGCGAGCGCGTCACCGATACGCCATCCGCCGCGGTCGCGCGGACCCACCGCGTTCGACACCGTGCGGATCTCCAGTACCGGCAGCACGTGTCCGGCGGCCGCCTCCGCCACGCCGAACCCCTCCATCGCCTCGACCAGCGCGGTCGGGTGACGGTCGATCAGTTCCGCGGCGGACCCGGCGGTGCCGGTGACGGTGGAGACCGTCAGCACGGTCCCGTAGGCGGCGCCGAGCGCGTCCGCGACGGTACGGGAGAGGTGGGCGGGCGGCAGATGGCGTGCGGTGCCGAACCCCAACTCCGTGACGGGGACGAACCCTTCGGCCGTCTCGGCGCCCAGGTCGGCGGCGACGATCGCGTCCGCCACGACGGTCGAGCCGATGGGCGCACCGGGCTGGAACCCGCCGCCGATGCCCGCCGAGACCACCAGGTCGTACGGCTCCCCGGCGATCTGTGCCGCGGTCAGCGCGGTCGCGGTCCCGGCAGCGGCGGCTGCCGGGCCCACCCCGGCGTCCAGCAGGTCGGCGACGCCCACGCCGTCCGTGCCGAACCTGGCCATGGTGAGCCGCAGCAGCGAGTACCCGCCGGGCAGCGGGCGTTGCAGCCCGACGTTGGCATCGCCCGTCCCGCGCGCCTGGTTCGCGGCATGCAGCCCGCGGGCGGCGGCATCGCGCTCCGCCGCCACCGCGGTCACCACGAGCAGCCGCACGGCGTCAGTCCGCCAGCTCCAGCTTGACGTTCCACACACCCGCGGCCGCGCCCTTGCCGGAGACCTCGACGATGCTCAGGTTCGCCGTCTTGGACGACTGGCCGGTCTGCTGGTCGATGAACAGGCTGCCGGCGGTGGGGAAGGTGTAGTACGTCTGGCTCTTGATGACGTCGGTCTTCTGACCCGTCGGGGACAGGACGACCCACCCCTTGTCGGCGATGGCCGGATCGACCCCGATGTGCACCTTGTCCGTGGTGTGCACCTTGACGGTCTGGTCGGGTGTCTTGTTCATGCAGGACGAAAGGTCACCCAGCGCCTTACCGCCGTTGTAGCAGGACGCTTCCGTGTGCACGGAGGTCGAGCCGACGGTGACGGTCGCCAGCGGGGTCGGCTTAGTGCAGGCGGAGAGGGCGAACAACCCAAAGGCAACCGCACCCACGGCGGCGGCACTGCGGCGAATGGTCATGACGCTGAGGCTACCGGGCGCCCTGGTTCACGCCGCGCGCGGGTGCGGCGTGCCGCGTCGGGCCGCCGCCAGCAGGCCCCGTACGGTCGCCGCGGCGCCCGCACCGACCACTCCGGCGCCCACCGCCAGCCCCAGCGCGCCGTTCAACGGCAGCACGATACCGAGGCCGCCACCGAGCACCCAGGCCAGTTGGAGCACGGTCTCCGAGCGCGCGAACGCCGAGGTGCGCACCTCTTCCGGAACATCGCGCTGGATCAGCGCGTCCAGCGACAACTTGCCCATCGCCTGGGTCAGTCCGGTGGCCGCCGCGGCGAGGGGCACCGCCACCGCGCCGTAGGTGATGGCGGCGAACACCAACATGCCGAGCGCCACCAGCAGTACGGTCGTGATGATCACCTCCGGCGCCCGGGTGCGCAGCCAGGCGCCGAGCACATTGCCGAGGGCGTTGCCACCGCCCGCCGCCACGGCCACCAGCCCCAGCGAGAACGCCGCGGACAGGCCGCTCAGCGGATGCTCCCGCAGCACGAACGCCAGAAAGAACGTGAGCAGCCCGGACAGCCCGCGCAGTGCGCAGTTCGCCTGCAGCGCGTACAGCACCGACGCGCCGACGGTCCGCAGCCCCGGCCGCCGGGCCGTCTTCCCGGCCGGGGCCGCCACCTCGTCCTCGCGGTGCAGCGAGGCCTTGCGCTCGCCCCGGTCCGAGTCCACGTGATGCGGCAGCGAGAAGCACAGGAACGCCCCGGCGGCGAAGATCGCGAACGCCCCGTACAGCGGCCAGCTGGGTCCGATCAGATGCAGCGCCCCGCCGATCGGGGCGGCGACGGCGGTCGCCAGCAGGCCGGAGAGCGTCATCCGGGAGTTCGCCTTGACCAACGAGATCCGCGGCGGCAGCAACCGCGGTACGACGGCGCTGCGCACCACGCCGTTCGCCTTGGACGCCACCAGCACGCCGAGCGCCGCCGGGTACAGCCCGAGCCCCGCGTTCGGCACCACCGAGGCCATCGCCCAGGCCAGCACCGCGCGCGCCAGCATCGAACCCGCCATCGCCGCCCGCCGACCGTGCGGGATGCGGTCCAGCATCGGCCCGATCACCGGGGCGAGCAGGGTGAACGGCGCCATGGTGATGAGCAGGTACAGAGCCACCCGCCCGCGCGCCTCACCGGTCGGCACCGAGAAGAAGACGGTGCTGGCGAGCGCGATCGTGATCATCATGTCGCCCGCGGAACTGACGGCCTGCAACTCCAGCAGCTTCGCCAGCCCGGTCTCGCCCGCCCCGTGCGCGTGCGTCGCCTTGCGGACCCCCGCCCGCACCCCGCGCACCAGCCGCACCGGCCCACGCGCGACGGCCCGGCCGACCCGGCGCATCGGCCCGGCCGAGGACCTCCGGAGGGCACCCACGACTGCCATCCTGCCCCGATTACCGCCCACGCATGGCCGTTATCCCCGTCGCCCGCGGGATGTCCCCGCTGACGGCGGTACGGCGACGGCGCGTCGGACGGGCCGATGGAGTGCCGCGACGCGCCGCTGGCGGGCCGTGCGGATAGGTCGGGCGTACCCCTGACTTCCCGCGCGGAGCGCGGACGGGTAGCGTGCCCCACGCGCCCCCACCGGCACGTTCCTCGCCGCGCGCTTCCGGCCTATCCCGCAGAATGGGAACCAAGTCGGTGCGCCCGAGGACGATTGGGTGGACGTTGACGCGGTCCCAAGGTCCGCTCCGTCCCGCTCAGCCTCCGGTCGGCGCACTCGTGAGACGGCGTAGGAGAGAATCGATTCTTGTGAGTGCTGCGATGCGAAGCCGGACACCGGACCGCCTGTGCGCCGAGGCGGTTGACCTCGCCCGCGCGGCGGCCGAGGAACTCGCCGGGGCGGAGGCCGTCGGCGAGTACCTCGGGGCGGCGGCTGAGGGGGACCGCGTCGTCACGCACTCCTTCGCCTGCCTGGACCCCGCGTACCGCGGCTGGCGGTGGGCGGTCACCGTGACCCGGGCCTCCCGCGCCAAGGTCGTCACCCTCGACGAGACGGTGCTGCTCCCCGACGCGGAGGCGCTGCTGGCGCCCGAGTGGGTGCCGTGGAGCGAGCGGCTGCGCCCCGGGGACCTGGGTCCCGGCGATCTGCTGCCCACCGAGGCGGACGACCTGCGGCTGGAGCCCGGCTGGTTGGCCGCCGAGGAAGCGCCGATGGACTCCGCGGTCTCGGCCGTCGCCGAGGACATCGCGGAGCTGGCCGAGGCCGAGGACGCCGATGTGACGGCCACCCCTCCGGCCGCGCTACCGACCACGCCCGCCCGCGGCAGCATCTCCGCCGTCGCCGAGGAACTCGGCCTGCGGCGCGCCCGGGTGCTGTCCCGGTACGGTCTGCAGGACGCCGCCGACCGCTGGGATGAGGCGTTCGGTCCGAAGTCCCCCATCGCGCAGGCGGCCCCCGCGCACTGCGTGAGCTGCGGCTTCCTGGTCCCGATCGCGGGCTCGCTGCGGCAGGCGTTCGGCATCTGCGCCAACGAGTTCAGCCCCGCCGACGGCCATGTCGTCTCCCTCGGCTTCGGCTGCGGCGGCCACTCCGAAGCCGCCGTCATGCCCCGCCCGCCCCGCCCGGCCCCCCCGGTCCTCGACGAGATGAACGTCGAGCCCATGCCACTGCACCCCGACCGCCACGGCGGCTCGGTAGAAGACACCGCCCCGACAGAGGAACTGGGCCACTCCTGACACTGGCCCCCAGGGGCCCGGCGCCACCGGGAGGCGGCTGTCCGCCACGGGGGCGCGCGGGAACTCCTCGCGGCGGTTACGTCGGAGCGTTCCTCCGCCGCGAGGGCGAGCAGACCCGTGGAGTGGTCCGGCGGTGTCGAGCGCACCGCAACCCGGCGAAGTCCCCAGCGCCGAGGCGCGGCTGTTCGCCACCGGGGCGCGCGGGGGAGCTCTTCGCGGCGCAGCATTCTTCCCGCCGCGGCGGCGCGTAGCCCCACGCCGTGGTCCGGCGGTGCCGACCGGACCGTGACCCGGCGAAGTCCCCAGCGCCGAGGCGCGGCTGTCCGCCACGGGGACGCGCGGGGGAGCTCTTCGCGGCGGTCGCGGCGCAGCAATCCTCCCGCCGCGACGGCGAGCGGTCCCATGGCGTGGTCCGGCGGTGTCGAGCGCACCGCAACCCGGCGAAGTCTCCAGCACCGAGGCGCGGCTGTTTGCTACCGGGGCGCGCCGGAGCTCTTCGCGGCGGTCGCGGCGCTGTATTCTTCCCGCCGCGGCGGCGCGTAGCCCCCTGGTGTGGGTCGGCAGTGGACCGCAACCCCACGAAGTCCCCAGCACCGGGGTGTGCGGGAGCTCTCGCGGCAGTAACGGCGCAGCATTCCTCCCGCCACGGCGGCGAGCATCCCACGGCGTGGTCCGGCAGTGCCGAAGCGGACCGCGACCCAGCGAAGTCCCGCTGGACAAGCGTCCCGTCTCAGGGGGGGCCGGGGGCGAAGCCCCCGATGGAGCACCAGGTCCGGGGCGGTGCCCCGGAAAGGGTGGGTGGGCGGGAAAAGAGAACCACCGGCGCGCAGGGCAGCCCGCGTCATCCGCCGCCCGCGCATTCCGCGAGAATGCGCGGGTAGGTGGTTGCGGCAGCGGAAGGACCGACGTGGGCAAGCCGATCGTGCAGGAACCGCAGGGTGGAGCCGATCCGTTCGGTACGGAGCGCTTGCGCCGTGCCGTGCTGGACGCGTGGCAGGCGTCCCCGGCCCGGTTCCGCGAGGACGCCAACGCCGAGGAGGACCTCGCGCTGGGCGGCTACCGCGACCGCCTCGTCGTCGAGCTGGCGCAGAACGCCGCCGACGCGGCGCTGCGCGCCGGGGTGCCGGGCCGCCTCCGGCTCACCCTGCACCAGGGCGTGCTCGCCGCCGCGAACACCGGCGTGCCGCTGGACGCCGCGGGCGTCGAATCGCTGTCGACGCTGCGCGCCTCCGCCAAACGCGACCAGGCCGAAGCAGCCGTCGGCCGCTTCGGCGTCGGCTTCTCCGCCGTTCTCGCGGTCAGCGACGAGCCCGCAGTCGTCGGCCGCACCGGCGGCGTACGGTGGTCGCTGGCCGAGGCCCGCGAACTGGCCGCCGAGGCGGCTGCGCAAAGCCCCGGCCTCGCCGATGAGTTGCGCCGTCGGGACGGCCATGTACCGCTGCTTCGGCTGCCGTTGCCCGCCGAAGGGCGCGCGCCGGAGGGGTACGACACCGTCGTCGTCCTGCCGCTGCGCGACGGCGCGGCGCAGGACCTGGCGGACCATCTGCTCTCCGGTGTCGACGACGCGCTGCTGCTGGCCCTCCCCGGCCTGACCGAGGTCGTGATCGAAACGCCGGAAGGCGGGGCGCGCACCCTCACCCGGCGCCAGCACGGCGAGGACGTCATCGTCGAGGACAGCGCCACCGGAGCCACCCGCTGGCGGGTCACCGCGACCGGCGGCCCGCTCGCCGCCGAACTCCTCGAAGGCCGCCCCGTCGAGGAACGGCTGCGCCCCGCCTGGTCGGTGACCTGGGCCGTCCCGGTCGGCGCGGACGGAGCGCCGGTCCGTCCGCGGACCGCACCCGTCGTACACGCTCCGACCCCGACCGATGAACCGCTCGGTCTGCCCGCGCTGCTGATCGCTTCCTTCCCGCTCGATCCCACCCGCCGCCATGTCGCGTCCGGCCCGCTCGCCGAGTTCATCGCCGAGCGCGCCGCCGAGTCCTATGTGGAGCTGCTGCGAGACTGGCGTCCGCTGGGCACCGGCATCATCGACCTCGTACCGGGCCCGCTGGGCAAGGGCGAGTTGGACGGGACGCTGCGGGCGCACGTGCTGGAGCGGCTGCCGTCCACCCCCTTCCTGCCCAGCGTCAGGCCCGCGCCCGCCGAGCCCGGCGAGGAACCGGAAGAACCGCACGCGCTGCGCCCGGACCGCGCCGAGTTGGTCGAAGGGGCGTCCGCCGAGGCCGTCACCGTACTGGCCGAGGTCTTCCCCAGCCTGCTGCCGGCCGGCCTCGAACGCCGGGTGGAGCTGCGCAGCTTGGGCGTCGCCCGGCTTTCGCTGGGCGACGCCGTCGACCGGCTCTCCGGTGCCGAGCGCCCGGCGACCTGGTGGCACCGGCTCTACGACGCCCTCGCCGGCACCGATCCCGACCGGCTGAGCGGCCTTCCGGTACCGCTCACCGACGGACGCACCGTCGTCGGCCCGCGCCAGATCCTGCTGCCCACCGGCATCGGCCCGCTGCCCGAGGGCCTGTCCCGGCTCGGTCTGCGGGTCGCCCACCCCGATGCCGCCCACCCGCTGCTGGAGAAGCTGGGCGCGACGCCCGCCACGCCCCGTGCCGTGCTGACCACCCCCCAGGTGCGGGCCGCCGTCGCCAACTCCATGGACGCGGACGAGATGTGGGACGAGGAGGCCGGGACGCTCGACGCCGAGGAACTGGTGGAGCTCGTCCTGTCCCTGGTGCGCGACGCGAACCTGTCCCCGGGCGACGAACCGTGGCTCGGCGCTCTCGCGCTCCCCGACGACGAGGGCGAGCTCACCCCCGCGAGTGAACTCGTCTACCCCGGAAGCCTCTTCGAGCGGGTCATCCGTGCGGACGAAATGGCCCCGTGCGACCCCGAGTTGGCGGCGCGCTGGGGCGAGCAGCCGCTGACCGCCGTGGGCGTGCTCGCCACCTTCGCGCTGGTACGGGCCAGCGATGTGGTCCTCGACCCGGACGACCTCGAACCGCGCGACGGCCAGTGGGCCGAGCCCGACGACCCGGGCCTGCTCGACGCCGTCGACGTGTGGTGCGAGGACGTGCTCGACCAACTGCCGGACACCGATGTGCCGCCGGTCGCCACCGAGATCATCGGGGTGCGCGATCTGGACCTGGTCGACGACGACGCCTGGCCGCAGGCCCTGGCACTGCTCGCCCAGCCGCCGCTGCGGGACGCGATCACCACACCGGTGCGGGTGCTGCTGCCGGACGGTACGACGCAGAGCGTGCGCCCGTACACCGCCTGGTGGCTGCGCGACCACCCGGTGCTGGACGGCCGCCGCCCGGTGGGCCTGCGGGCGGCCGGAGGAGACCCGCTGCTGGCCGGACTGTACGACGAGGCGGAGACCTCGGCCGTGGACGAACAGGTGCTACGGGCACTGGGGGTACGGACCTCGGTGGCCGTGCTGCTGGACGAGCCCGGCGGCGCCGCCGAACTCCTGTCCCGGCTGGCCGATCCGTCCCGGCCGGTCAGCGCCTCGCAACTGCGCTGGCTGTACGCGGAGTTGTCGGTGCTGGACCCGGAGGCGGTCACCCTGCCCGACGATCTGCGGGCGGTGGTGGACGGTGTGGTGACGGTGGTGGACGCGGCCGAGGCGCTGATCGCCGACGCCCCCGACCTGCTGCCGCTCGCGGCCGGCCGACCCCTGCTGCCCGCCGGACCCCGCCAGGTGACGGACCTGGCCGAACTCCTCCAAGCCCGTCGGCTCAGCGAGGAGTTCGCCGCTCCCGTCACCAGCCAGGGCGAGCCGCACGAGGTGCCCGACGCGGTCCGCGAACTGCTACCGGGCGCACCGGCCTCGTACCTCGAACACGAGGAACTCCTTGTCGAGCCGGGCATCGAGCTGGACTGGCGCTACGTGGACGGCGTACTGCACGCCGCCACGCTGGAGGGCGTCGCGGCGGGCCTGGCCTGGGCGGCGGGGGAGTGGCAGCGCCGCTTCGAGGTGGCGGCGCTGCTGGAGGACCCGTCACGGGCGGCCGAGTTGGCCGAGGCCCGCTGGTTCGACTAGGGAACGGCTGACCCCCCGCCGCTGAGGCGGGGGGGTCAGCCGCGTGCGTCCCTCGTCCGGAAGTACCAGATCGCGGTGACCACGATCGCCACAATGGCCAGCACGATCAGCAGCGACACCCACCACGGCGCGAAGCCGCCGCCCGGGTAGTAGCCGTAGGAGTGGTGGACGTATGTGTGATGGTGCACGACCGTGGTGTGCGTAACCGTCGTGTGGGTAACCGTGGTGTGAGAGCCCCCGTGTGAGCCCCCATGCCCGATTCGTGCGACCGCATAGGAAGACATGGTGCGCGATCATAGGCATGGTCACGCCAACGCCATAACCCGGGTCAGCTGCTACGACCGCTGATCCAGCGCCACACCAACTCCAGCGCCACCGAGGCCGCCACCGCGATCCCGACCGCCGTCCACGGCCCCTCCGTGCCGATCAGCTTCAGCTTGAAGAAGGTCTGCAGCGACGGCGTGACCAGCACGGCCAGGAAGCCGACGCCCATCGCCAGCACCAGGCAGATCCGCCACCAGGTGTAGGGGCGGGCGATGATCGCCAGCACCCACATGGAGATCAGGAACAGCGTCAGCGTGGCGGCACTGGTCTCGGCGTCCAACTCGCCCACGCCGTGGTAATGGTGGCGGGCGATCAGGTAGGTGGCGAACGTCGCGATGCCGGCGATCACCCCCATCGGCAGTGCGAACCGCATCACCCGGCGGACGAAGTGCGGCTGGGCGCGCTCCCGGTTGGGCGCCAGTGCCAGGAAGAAGGCGGGCACGCCGATGGTCAGCGTGCTGAGCAGCGTCAGGTGCCGGGGCAGGAACGGATAGGGGACCCGCCAGATCACCACCAGCAGGGCCAGCAGCACCGAGTACACGGTCTTGGTCAGGAACAGGTTCGAGACCCGGGTGATGTTCCCGATCACCCGGCGCCCTTCGGCGACCACCGACGGCAGCGTGGCGAAGCTGTTGTTCAGCAGCACGATCTGCGCCACCGCACGGGTCGCCTCGCTGCCCGAACCCATCGAGACGCCGATGTCGGCGTCCTTCAACGCCAGGACGTCGTTGACGCCGTCCCCCGTCATCGCCACGTTGTGGCCGCGCGACTGCAGCGCGCCCACCATGTCGCGCTTCTGCTGCGGGGTGACCCGGCCGAAGACCGAGCCGCGCTCCAGCACCTCCGCCATCTCGTGCCGCCCGGCGGGCAACTGCCGTGCGTCGACCGGACTGTGCGCCCCCGGCAACTCCAGCTTGGCGGCGACCGCGCCGACCGACACCGCGTTGTCACCGGAGATGACCTTGGCGGACACATTCTGCTCGGCGAAGTAGCGCAGCGTTTCGCCGGCGTCGCCGCGCAGCCGCTGCTCCAGCACGACCAGGGCGGTGGGTTCCAGCCCGTCCACCACCGACGGGTCGTCGAGCGTCTTCGTCGCGCGGGCGAGCAGCAGTACCCGCAGCCCCCGCGCGCCGTGCGCGTCCACCCCGGCGAGCTCCGGGTGACCGGGCGGCAGCAGCACATCGGGCGCGCCCAGCAGCCAGGTATGGCTCTCGCCGTGTGCGTCCCGCAGCGTCGCGCCGCTGTACTTGCGGGCCGAGGAGAACGGCAGCGAGCCGGTGCAGCGCCAGCCGTCCGAGCCGTCGGGGTAGGCGTCGATGATCGCCTGGAGGCTGGCGTTCGGCCGGGGATCGGCGGCGCCGAACGCGGCGAGCACCGACGCCGCGTACGACTCGTCGCCGTCGAGCACCCGCAACTCGGTGACGTCCATGCCGCCCTCGGTCAGCGTGCCCGTCTTGTCCAGGCAGACGGTGTCGACCCGCGCCAGTCCCTCGATGGCGGGCAGCTCCTGGACGAGGCACTGCTTGCGGCCGAGCCGGATCACGCCGATCGCGAAGGCGATCGAGGTCAGCAGCACCAGCCCCTCGGGGACCATCGGGACGATCCCGCCGACCATCCGGCGCACGGCCTCGCGCCAGTCGTGGTTCTCCACGTAGAGCTGGCTGACGATCAGGCCGATGGCGACCGGGACCATCATCCAGGTCACGTACTTGAGGATCTGGCTGATGCCGGTGCGCAGTTCGGAGTGGACCAGGGTGAACCGGCTGGCCTCCTCGGCCAGTTGAGCGGCGTACGCCTGGCGGCCGACCTTGGTGGCGGTGAACGCCCCGCTGCCCGCGACCACGAAGCTGCCCGACATCACCGGGTCGCCGGGCCGCTTCGCGACCGGATCGGCCTCACCGGTCAGCAGCGACTCGTCGATCTCCAGGCCGTCCGACTCCACCACCTCGCCGTCCACCACGCACTTGTCGCCGGGCCCCAGCTCGATCACGTCGTCCAGCACGATCTCGGAGGTGGACAGCGGTGCGGGGGTGCCGTCCCGCCGCACGGTGGGCTTCGCCTCGCCGATCAGGGCGAGGCTGTCGAGGATCTTCTTGGCCCGCAGTTCCTGGATGATGCCGATCGCCGTGTTGGCGATGATCACAAAGCCGAAGAGGCCGTCCTGGATCGGCCCCACCGCGACGATGATCAGGAACAGCACGCCCAGGATCGCGTTGAAGCGCGTGAAGACGTTGCCGCGCACGATGTCCGAGGTGGAGCGGGAGCTGCGTACGGGGACGTCGTTGACGTCCCCGCGTGCCACGCGTTCGGCGACCTCGGCGGTTGTCAGGCCCTGCGGGTTCGCCTGCGGCGGGCTTAGCTGGGCGTGATCGCTCATGCGTCTGACATTACGTGGCGTATAGGAGATTTTGGCGTGCGCAAGGGCACCCAAAGGTGGCGGTCGCGGGTGGGCTGTTTGCGCCAGTGACTCCGCCGGAGGTGATCAGATGCCGGAACGGTGCTTCCGCAGTGCCTCACGCCGTTTCCGGACGTACCAGATGCCGACCGCGCCGAGGCCCGCACCGGCCAGACAACTCCAGATCCACCATGAGTGCCCCCGGGCGGCGAACCACCCGTAGAAGGGGAGTTGGACCAGGAAGAGGGCGAACCAGACGATCGTGCCGCCGGTAACGATCGCGACATCGTTCGCTTCCAGCGGCTCAGGGGTTTCATGCCGCGGTGTCCACTTCCTTGTCATAGCGCACAGCCTACGACCCGCCCCGAAGGTGTTCGCGCACCCCGTCGAACGGTGTCTACGCGCGGAGATAGCGATCAAACACTCATCGGTTCATACTGAAACGGCTTACGCCTGACTGGATTCTTTCGTATGAATGTCCAAATCCGGTCGGATTCGTGTGAACCGTGCCCAGCGGCCGAGGCCGCGCTTTTCATGAGGAATTTCCATGCCCAGCTCGGCGACCGCTCCGGTCGGCTTCGCGAAGCCCAACTCTCCGCATGCCCCGAAGAACGGTCTGGATCGTTACTTCAAGATCTCTGAGCGGGGTTCCAGCGTCTATCGCGAGATTCGCGGCGGTATCGCCACCTTCTTTGCGATGGCGTACATCATCGTGTTGAACCCGATCATCCTCAGTAGCGGTGTGGACAAGTTCGGTCACCATCTCGCCGGAGGCCAGTTGGTCACCGCGACGGCGCTGACCGCCGGGCTCACCACGCTGCTGATGGGTGTCATCGGTAATGTGCCGATCGCGCTGGCCGCCGGGCTGGGCATCAACAGCGTGGTGGCACTGCAGCTCGCGCCCAAGATGAGCTGGCCGGATGCGATGGGCATGGTGGTCCTCGCCGGTTTCGCGATCATGCTGCTGGTCGCCACCGGGCTGCGCGAGCGGGTGATGAGCGCGGTGCCGCTCGGGCTCCGCAAGGCGATCGCCATCGGCATCGGCCTGTTCATCTTTCTCATCGGACTGGTCGACTCCGGCTTCGTCTCCCGCATCCCGGACGCCGCGCACACCACCGTCCCGCTGCAGCTCGGCGCGAACGGTCACCTCGACGGCTGGCCGGTGCTGATCTTCATCCTCGGAGTGCTGCTCACCCTCGCGCTGATCGTGCGCAAGACGCCGGGTGCGATCCTGATCAGCATCGTCGCGATGACCGTCCTCGCACTGGTCATCGACACGGTCGGCAAGGTCCCGGCCGCCTCCTGGGGGCTGACCGTCCCCAAGTGGCCGGGCAACCCGGTGTCCACTCCCGACTTCGGACTGATCGGCAAGGTCAGCATCTTCGGCGGCTTCCACCAGGTGGGGATCGTCACCGGCCTCCTGTTCGTCTTCACCGTCCTGCTGTCCGGCTTCTTCGATGCGATGGGCACCATCCTCGGCGTGAGCGACGAGGCGCATCTGCTGGACGAGAAGGGCGATCTGCCCGGTATGAGCCGGGTACTGATGGTGGACGGTATCGCCACCGCGCTCGGCGGTGCGACCTCCAGTTCGGCCAACACCTGCTTCGTGGAGTCGACGACCGGTGTGGGCGAGGGTGCGCGGACCGGGCTGGCCAGCATCGTCACGGGGCTTCTGTTCGTCCTGTCGCTGTTCCTGACTCCGGTGGCCACGATGGTTCCGGCGCAGGCGGCCACTCCTGCGCTGATCGCGGTGGGCTTCCTGATCCTCGCGCACAGCATCGGGGACATCGACTGGAGCGACTTCACGATCGCCATTCCGGCGTTCCTGACCATGCTGATGATGCCGTTCACCTACTCGATCACCAACGGCATCGGCGTGGGCTTCATGACCTTCTGCCTGCTGCGGCTGGCGGCTGGCCGGGGCCGTGAGGTGCCGATCGCGCTGTACGCGGTGTCGGCGGTCTTCGCGTTCTACTACCTGATGCCGCCGCTGCATCTGACGTAACGAAGGGCTAGCCGGCGTAGAAACGCTGGGTCTTGTCCACCGAGGCCTTGAATCTCTCGTCGAAGTCATCGCGCATGAGCGTCCGGACGACATAGTCCTGGACGCTCATTCCGCGTTTGGCGGCATGATCGGCGATCCGTTCCAGCAGTTCCGTGTCTATGCGCACACTGAGCACTTTCGATCCACGCGGTCCCATACACCTACCGTCGCGTTCTGGCGCCACACGGTGCCGCTCTTTCCGGGGGGAACTCACTCGTACGGGTGAGTTCGCACACAGTCGCGTTTGGCGGCGCTCGCCGGGTTTCCTTAGGGTAGGTAATGAGGTAACCTAAAGAACTGTGACCAAACTGTCCGAGGACGACCTCGCCGCGGTGAGTTCCCTGCGAGCGGCCGTGATGCGGCTGTCGCGCAGGCTGCGCCATCAAAGAGTGGACGAGTCGCTCAGTCCGACCGAGATGTCCGTACTGGGCACGCTGGCCCGCTGCGGCTCCGCCACCCCTGGCGAGCTGGCGCGCAAGGAGCATGTGCAGCCGCCGTCCATGACCCGCATCGTGGCCATGTTGGAGGGCAAGGGCCTGGTCCGCCGGGACCCGCATCCGGAGGACCGCCGCCAGGTCGTGGTCAGCCAGACCGAACAGGCCGAAGCCATGCTCGCGGAGAGCCGCCGCAAGCGGAACGTATGGCTCGCGCAGCTTGCCGAAGGGCTCACCGACGAGGAGTGGGCGACGCTGCGCGATGCGGCGCCGGTGCTGGAGAAGCTGGCGCACCTGTAGACAGCGGGCACGTCTTTCAGCCGTTACCAAGCAGAGAAGAGGCCCCCCTTGAGTTCGGCCCCCGGAGCACAAGCCGCACCCGGATCGAACCCCACCATCACGACAACCCCCCGGCCGCCCGCGCCGATCGACCCCACGGCGTCGGCGAAGCGGCACATGTTCAGCTCGCTGCACAACCGCAACTACCGGTTGTTCGCCGCCGGTGCCATGGTGTCCAACACCGGCACCTGGATGTCCCGTATCGCCCAGGACTGGCTGGTGCTCAGCATCACCGGTTCGTCGACGGCCGTCGGCATCACCACCGCACTCCAGTTCCTGCCGATGCTGCTGTTCGGGCTGTACGGGGGCGTCATCGCCGACCGCTACCCGAAGCGCAAACTCCTGCTGGTCTCCCAGTCCTCGATGGGGCTGCTCGGTCTCGTGCTCGCCGCGCTGACGCTCAGCGGCCATGTCCAGGTCTGGCATGTCTACGCCATCGCGTTCCTGCTCGGCATGGTGACCGTCGTCGACAACCCGACACGGCAGTCCTTCGTCGTCGAGATGGTCGGCCCGAAGGACGTACGCAACGCCGTCAGCCTCAACTCCGCCAACTTCCAGACGGCGCGGCTGATCGGCCCGGCCGTCGCCGGTGTGCTGATCACCGCGGTCGGCAGTGGCTGGGCGTTCCTGATCAACGGCCTGTCCTTCGGCGCCCCGCTGATCGGCCTGCTGCTGATGCGCCAGGAGGAACTCCACGAGGTGGAGCTCACCCCGCGGGGCAAGGGCCAACTCCGGGAAGGGCTGCGCTATGTGGCCTCCCGGCCCGACCTCATCTGGCCGATCGTCCTGGTCGGCTTCATCGGCACCTTCGGCTTCAACTTCCCGATCTGGCTGTCGGCGTTCGCGCACGGCGTCTTCCACGCCGGTGCGGGGACCTACGGTCTGTTCAACACCGCGATGGCCCTCGGCTCGGTGGCCGGTGCGCTGCTGGCCGCACGGCGTACGGCCACCCGTCTGCGGATGCTGGTGGGCGCGGCGGTGGTCTTCGGCGTGCTGGAGATGGTGGCGGCGCTGTCGCCGTCGATGTACCTGTTCGCCGCGCTGCTGGTGGTGATCGGCGTGTTCGGCATCACGATCAACACCACCGCGAACTCGTCCGTCCAGCTCGCCACGGATCCCGCGATGCGCGGCCGGGTCATGAGCCTGTTCATGATGGTCTTCGTCGGCGGCACCCCGCTGGGCGGCCCCCTGGTCGGCTGGGCCACCGACACCTACGGCGCCCGGGTGGGCTTCCTGACAGGCGGCCTGGTCTCAGCGACCGCGGCCGCCGCAGTCGGCCTGGCGATCCGCTGGGGCGCAAGCCGCACCCGGGCAACCGCCTAGCGCCCCCGCGGGCCCCGCTGCGCCGCGGCCCGGCCAGCCGGGCCGCGGCCTTGGGGTTGCCCGCCCACCGGGCCGCGGCCGTTGGCATCCCCACCCGCCAGGCCGCGGCCTTCGGATTGCCCGCCCAGACGCGGCCTTCGGATTCCCCACCCACCCAGCCGCAGCGCAGAAGACGGCAAAAGAGGGGTGTGCCGGGGTGTCCCCGCAGCGACCCCGCGACGCAACAGCACCTGTGGGGTCAACCTGGAGTGAGGAGACACCCCGGCACACCCCCGACCCCCGACCGGCCGAGCGCAACGGCAAGATCCGATCACCGGCAACGGGTGGGCGGGTGGGCAATCTCCCAACCCCCAAACGCCAGCGCGAGCGAACCCGCAAGGGGAAGGAAGCACCGCCCCATGAGACTCTTCGTGGCCCTCTGGCCCTCCCCCGAAGCGCTGAGCGACCTCTCCCGTGCCGAGCACAAGCTCCACGCGGCCCCCGGCGCGGACCGTCTGCGTTGGGCCGGGGACACCGGCCACCACCTCACCCTGGTGTTCCTAGGGGAAGTCCCCGAGGAGACCATCCCGGACCTGATCGCACGCCTGGAGCGGGCGGCCCGCCGCCACAAGCCGATGTGCCTGCGACTGGTAGGCGGCGGCCGGTTCGGTGACCGCACACTGTGGGTCGGAGTCGAGGGCGATACCGCCCCGCTCGGGCGACTTGCCGACTCCGTCGCCGCGGGCGCCCGCAGAACCGGCATCGCGGTGGAGGACCGCGCGTTCCGCCCCCATCTGACGCTGGCCCGCGCTCGTCCCCACCGTCACACCGCCCTGCGCCCGTACACCGAACTGCTGGCGGACTTCACCAGCCGGGAGTGGACGGCGGACCACATCGACCTCGTCGAGAGCCATCCTCCCGAGCCGGGCACGCCGGGCGCGCAACCCCGTTACGAGACCCTGCGGCGCTGGCCGCTGGGCCACTGACCCCCGGCCCGGGACGGCGTCCCGGGCCGGTTAGTCTCGATACGTGGATCCCAAGACCCGTACCCGAGTGATGACCGCGGCCCTGGTGCTGCTCCTGGCCGTCGTGGTGGTGGCCGCCGCCGTCCGCTGAGCGCACCCGACTACCAGGCGAAGGCCTCCGGGGACGGTCCCGTACTCGGGAAGATCGTGTCCAGTGCGGCCAGGAACTCCTCCGAGAGCGTGAGTTCAAGCGCCCGCAGGGCCGACTCCAGTTGCTCCGCGGTCCGCGGACCCACGATCGGACCGGTCACCCCGGGCCGGGTCAGCAACCAGGCGAGGGCCACCTCGCCGGGTTCGTGGCCCGCCTTGGCGCACAGGTCCTCGTACGCCTGGATCTGTTCGCGCTGGGCGGTGTTCTTCAGCGCGTCGGCGGCCCGGCCGGAGGCGGAACGGCCACCGGCGGCCTCGCGCTCCTTGCGCAGCGCGCCGCCGAGCAGCCCGCCGTGCAACGGAGACCAGGGGATGACGCCGAGCCCGTACTCCTGGGCGGCCGGGATCACCTCCATCTCGGCGCGCCGCTCGACGAGGTTGTACAGGCACTGCTCGCTGACCAGACCGAGCGAGCCGCGGCGTGCCGCCGCCTCGTTGGCCCGGGCGATGTGCCAGCCCGCGAAGTTGCTGGATCCGGCGTAGAGGATCTTCCCCTGCTGGACCAGCACATCGACGGCCTGCCAGATCTCCTCCCACGGAGTGTTCCGGTCAACATGGTGGAACTGGTACAGATCGATGTGATCGGTGCCGAGCCGCTTGAGGCTCGCGTCGGCGGCGCGCCGGATGTTGAGCGCGGAGAGCCTGCCGTTGTTCGGCCACTCGGCCATGTCCCCGTAGACCTTGGTGGCCAGGACAGTCCTCTCGCGGCGGCCGCCGCCCTGGGCGAACCAGGAACCGATGATCTCCTCGGTGCGGCCCTTGTTCTCGCCCCATCCGTAGGTGTTGGCGGTGTCGAAGAAGTTCAGTCCCGCGGCGTGCGCCGCGTCCATGATGGCGTGGCTGTCGGCCTCCTCGGTCACGGGGCCGAAGTTCATGGTGCCCAGCACCAGTCGGGAGACCTTCAGGCCGGTACGTCCGAGCTGCGTGTAGTCCATGAACCACAAGCCAAGCTCTTGGAGCGCACTCGAAGCAAGGGCGGGTGGCGGGGACGCCCCGCCACCCGCAACCGGCCTGCTACAGCCGCTCGATGACGTAGTCGACGCACGCGGTGAGCGCCTCGACGTCCGCCGGGTCGATGGCCGGGAACATCGCGACGCGCAGCTGGTTGCGGCCCAGCTTGCGGTACGGCTCGGTGTCGACGATTCCGTTGGCGCGCAGTGCCTTCGCGATCGCCGAGGCGTCGATGGAGTCCGCGAAGTCGATCGTGCCGATGACCTGCGAGCGCTGCGCCGGGTCGGCGACGAACGGGGTGGCGTGATCGGACTTCTCGGCCCAGTTGTACAGCCGGGCGCAGGAGTCGCCGGTCCGGTTGACGGCCCAGGTCAGACCGCCCTGGCCGTTGATCCACTTCAGCTGCTCGTTGAGCAGGAACAGGGTGGCGAGCGCCGGGGTGTTGTACGTCTGGTTCTTCGCCGAGTTGTCGATGGCGGTCGGCAGGTCGAAGAAGGCCGGGATGTGGCGGCCGGACGCGCCGATTTCGGCGGCGCGCTCCAGCGCGGCCGGGGAGAACACCGCGAGCCACAGGCCGCCGTCGGCCGCGAAGGACTTCTGCGGGGCGAAGTAGTAGACGTCCGTCTCGGTGATGTCGACCGGCAGGCCGCCCGCACCGGAGGTCGCGTCCACCAGCACCAGCGAACCGGCGTCGGCGCCCGCGACCCGCTTGATCGGCATCGCGACACCGGTCGAGGTCTCGTTGTGGGTGTAGGCGTAGACGTCCACCCCGGCCTCGGCGGCGGGAGCCGGATGCGTACCCGGCTCGGACGCGATGACGGTCGGCTCCTCCAGCCACGGCGCGAGCTTCGCGGCCTTGGCGAACTTCGAGGAGAACTCACCGAAGGACAGGTGCTGCGACTTGGACCGGATCAGGCCGTGCGTCGCGATGTCCCAGAAGGCGGTGGAGCCGCCGTTGCCGAGTACCACCTGGTAGCCGTCGGGGAGCGAGAACAGCTCGGCGATGCCCTCGCGGACCTCGCCGACGAGGTTCTTGACCGGCGCCTGGCGGTGGGAGGTACCGAGCAGTGAGGTTCCGGTGGCCGCCAGGGCGTCGAGCGCCTCCGTACGCACCTTGGACGGGCCCGCGCCGAAACGGCCGTCGGCGGGCTTGATGTCTGCGGGAATCTGGATCTCAGCCACGAGCCGAAGCGTAATCCGAAACGGCACCCTCCAGGCTCCCGTTCCACCGGATGAGACACAACGGTGGTCTGGGGGCTTGCCCCCGGAAAACTCCCTTCTCCCGTGATCAACCCGTTGATCACGGGCACGCTAAGGAACATGACTCTGCTGCGCGCCCTGGAAGAAGCCGTACGCGGGCGGGTTGCGTTCGACGCGGGGAGTCGGGCGCTGACGACGATGGACGCCTCCAACTACCGCCGGGTGCCGCTCGGGGTCGTCGCGCCGCGTGACGCCGACGACGTGGCGGCGGCGCTGGCCGTCTGCCGGGAGCACGGTGTGCCCGTGGTGCCGCGCGGCGGCGGGACGTCGATCGCCGGGAACGCGACCGGAACCGGTGTGGTGTTCGATTTCACCCGGTACATGAACCGCGTCGAGGCCCTCGACCCGGCGGCGCGCACGGCCGTCGTACAGCCGGGAGTGATCCTCGACGACCTGCGGCGGCAGGCGGCGCCGCACGGCCTCACCTTCGGCCCCGACCCGTCGACGCACAGCCGCTGCACGCTCGGCGGCATGATCGGCAACAACTCCTGCGGCGCGCACTCGGTGGCCTGGGGAACGACGGCCGACAACGTCCACGCGCTGGACGTCCTGACGTACGGCGGCCAGCGGTTGCGGCTGGCGAAGGGTACCGACGGACTGCCCGCCCGTCTCCGGGACGGCATCAGCGACCTGACGGCAGGCCATCTCGCCGTGCTGCGCACCGGATTTCCGGATCTTCCGCGCCGCATCTCCGGTTACGCCCTCGACCAACTCCTGCCCGAGAAGGGCGTGGACCTGGCACGCGCGTTCACCGGCAGCGAGGGCACGCTCGGGGTGCTCACCTCGGCCACCGTACGGCTGGTGCCAGCCCCCGCCGTACGCGCGCTGGCGGTGCTCGGTTACCCCGACGAGAGCGCGGCGGCGGACGCGGCGCCCGGGCTGCTGCCGCTGCGCCCGTTGACGGTGGAGGGCATGTCCGCCGAGGTGGCAGTAGGCGCGGCGGCGATGCTGCCGCGTGGCGGAGCGTGGCTGTTCGTGGAGGTCGGCGGGGATTCGACGGCCGAAGTACGGTCCGCGGCCGATGAGTTGTGCCGCACCGCGCTGCGCGACGGAGCCGTCGACAGCGCCGTCGTCACCGAACCAGGCGGTCAGCGCACGCTGTGGCGGTTGCGTGAGGACGCCGCCGGTCTGGCGACCCGGCTGCCGGACGGCAGCGAGGCCTGGCCGGGCTGGGAGGACTGCGCGGTGCCGCCGGTCCGACTGGGCGCGTATCTGCGGGACTTCCGCGCCCTGCTGGCCCAGCACGGGCTGCGCGGCGCGCCCTACGGGCACTTCGGCGAAGGCTGCATCCATGTCCGCATCGACTTCGACCTGTTGAGCGAGTCGGGCATCGCCCGCTTCCGGCGGTTCTCCGAGGACATGGCGCGGCTGGTCGTCGCGCACGGCGGTTCGCTCTCCGGTGAGCACGGCGACGGCTTGGCGCGCTCCGAACTGCTGCCGGTGATGTACGGGGACGAACTGGTGCGGTTGTTCGGGGTGTTCAAGGACCTGTGGGATCCGGCGGGCGGTATGAACCCGGGCATCCTGGCCCGTCCCGCACGGCTGGACGAGAACCTGCGCTTCGAGGTGCTGCCGCAGCGCCCGGTCGACGTCGAGTTCGGCTATCCGCACGACGGCGGTGACTTCTCGGCGGCGGTGCGACGGTGTGTGGGCGTCGCCAAATGCCGTGGCACGGAGGCGGTTTCGGGCGCGGTGATGTGCCCGTCGTTCCGGGCCACCGGCGAGGAGCAGCACTCCACGCGGGGCCGGGCCCGGCTGCTGCACGAGATGCTGGCGGGTGAGGTGGTGACCGACGGCTGGCGCTCCCCGGAGGTACGGGAGGCGCTCGACCTGTGCCTGTCGTGCAAGGGCTGCCGCTCCGACTGCCCGGTCGGCGTCGACATGGCCACGTACAAGGCGGAGTTCCTGCACCACCACTACGCGGGGCGGCCGCGCCCGGCCGCCCACTACTCCATGGGCTGGTTGCCGGTGTGGCTCCGCGCCACCGCCGCCCTACGCCTTCCGCCGCTGCTGAACGCCGCGGCCCGGACGCCGCTTTCGGCCGTGGCGAAGCGACTCGGCGGCATAGACCCGGAACGCGACATTCCGCAACTGGCCCGTGAACCCTTCACCCGCTGGTGGCACGAGCACCGCCGCCGGGGCGGCGGCGGTAGACAGGACCCGGGACGTACCGTCGTCCTGTTCCCCGACACCTTCACCAACTACCTCACCCCGCAGACCGGTTCGGCAGCCGTCCGGGTGCTGGAGGCGGCGGGACTGCGCGTCGTACTGCCGCCCGAACCGGTGTGCTGCGGGCTGACCTGGGTGTCCACCGGCCAGCTCGACCGCGCGCGCACCGTCATGCGCCGCACCGTCGACACGCTGCGGCCCGCGGTGGACGCCGGACTGCCCGTCGTCGGCCTTGAGCCGAGCTGTACGGCGGCGCTGCGCACGGATCTGCCCGAGTTGCTGGGGTCCGACGACGCGAAGCGCCTGGCCGCGTCGGCCAGGACGTTCGCCCAGGCGCTGGAGGAGTCCGCACCCGAGTGGACCCCGCCGCGGCTGGGCCGTCCGGTCGTCGGCCAGACGCACTGCCACCAGCACGCGGTGCTCGGCGACGCCGCCGAGCGGCGGCTGCGCGGCAGGGCTGGGCTCATGGGCGAACTGTCCGGCGGGTGTTGCGGCCTCGCCGGGAACTTCGGTTTCGAACGCGGCCACTACGAGGTGTCGAAGGCCTGCTCGGACGAGCAGTTGCTGCCCTCCGTGCGCAACGCACCCGACGGCGCGCTGGTCCTGGCGGACGGCTTCTCCTGCCGCACCCAACTAGCCCAACTGGCCGGAGTCCGGCCCCAACACTTGGCCGAAGCCCTGGCAGCCGCCCTCTGACCACTCCGGCCGCCCACGACGAAAGCCGGGGGTTTGGGGGCTTGCCCCAAAAAATGATCCGCCGCAACGCCGAGCAACCACCACGGCGCGGCCCGGCGGGGCCGCCCAACCCGCACCCCCAACCAGGAACCGCGCCGGAGGCGTCAGCGCACGGCCTCGCCGAACCCCTCCACCTCGCGCGGGCTGCGCGGCCCGGGCCCCACGTACCGCGCCGACGGGCGCACCAGTCGGCCGGTCCGCTTCTGCTCCAGAATGTGCGCACTCCACCCGGCGGTACGCGCACAGGTGAACATGGACGTGAACATGTGCGCCGGAACCTCCGCGAAGTCCAGCATGATCGCGGCCCAGAACTCCACGTTCGTCGCCAGCACCCGGTCCGGGCGGCGGTTGTGCAGCTCCTCCAGCGCCGCCTTCTCCAGCGCCTCGGCGACCTCGTAGCGCGGCGCGCCCAACTCCTTGGCGGTGCGGCGCAGCACGCGGGCGCGCGGGTCCTCCGCGCGGTACACGCGGTGGCCGAAGCCCATCAGGCGCTCGCCCTTGTCGAGGGTCTTCCTTACGTAGGAGACCGCGTCGCCGGTGCGCTCGATCTCCTCGATCATGCCGAGCACCCGGGACGGCGCACCGCCGTGCAGCGGCCCGGACATCGCGCCCACCGCACCGGACAGCGCGGCGGCCACATCCGCACCGGTGGAGGCGATGACCCGGGCGGTGAACGTCGAAGCGTTCATGCCGTGCTCGGCAGCCGACGTCCAGTACGCGTCCACGGCCTTGACGTGCCGGGGGTCCGGCTCGCCGCGCCAGCGGATCATGAAGCGCTCGACGACGCTCTGCGCCTTGTCGATCTCCCGCTGCGGGACCATCGGCAGCCCCTGCCCGCGCGCCGACTGCGCCACGTAGGACAGCGCCATGACCGCCGCCCGCGCGAGGTCGTCGCGGGCCTGCTCGGCACTGATGTCGAGCAGCGGTTTCAGACCCCACACCGGTGCGAGCATCGCCAGCGCGGACTGCACGTCGACGCGGATGTCGCCGGAGTGCACCGGGATCGGGAACGGCTCGGCCGCCGGCAGACCGGGGTTGAAGCTGCCGTCCACCAGCAGGCCCCAGACGTTCCCGAACGACACGCTGCCGACCAGATCCTCGATGTCGACGCCCCGGTAGCGCAGGGAGCCGCCTTCCTTGTCGGGTTCGGCGATCTCCGTTTCGAACGCGACGACTCCCTCGAGTCCGGGTACGAAGTCGGACATCAGGCGGCTCCTCATGATGTGGTCGACGAGTGGCTGGTGACACCTCGGTCATGCCCTGCTCGGGTGGTGGTTCACCCTGCCGAGGAGGAACGCAGCACGATATCTGTTGATGTCGAGAGGTCACAGCGGTCCAGGGGCGATTCTGTCGGTTTCGCTACGTGACCGGAAGCGTGACGTGCGGCACACTGCGTCACCTCGGTCGCGCGGCCGTTCGCCGGACCTCTCCCGAGCTGTCCTGACGTGCGATGTCACCCGCCCGGGTGAGCCGCGCCCCGGCCGCGCCTCGGCCGCGTTCCGTGCTGCAAGATGTGCGGGTGCCCCACCCCGACCCCGCCACCATGCGGAAGCAGTACCGCGCCGCCGGTCTCGACGTGCCCGAGCTCGCCGAGTGCCCGTACGAGCAGTTCGCCCGTTGGTTCGCCGACGCCGCGAGCAGCGGTCTTCCCGAGCCGAACGCGGTGATCGTCTCGACGGCCGACGCCTCGGGGCGCCCCAGCTCGCGGACCGTACTGCTCAAGAGCTACGACACCAGCGGCTTCGTCTTCTTCACCAACTACACCTCGCGCAAGGGCCGTGATCTGGCGGAGAACCCTTACGCCTCGCTGCTGTTCCCCTGGCACCCGATCGCCCGGCAGGTGATCATCTGCGGTCCGGTGGCCAAGGTGACGCGGGAGGAGACGGTGGCCTACTTCCGCAGCCGTCCGCACGGCTCGCAGCTCGGCGCGTGGGCGAGCGACCAGTCGGCACGGGTCGAGTCGCGCGCCGAACTGGAGCGGCGGTACGCGGAGCTGGCCGACCGGTATCCGGAGACCGAGCGGGTTCCGGCGCCTCCGTTCTGGGGCGGCTACCGGGTCGACGCGGAGCGGGTGGAGTTCTGGCAGGGCCGGGAGAACCGGCTGCACGACCGGCTGGTGTACGAGCGCGAGGGGGAGGGCTGGCGGATCGACCGCCTGTGCCCGTAGGCCGGTGGGAACGTCAGCGGACATGCAGCGACCCGCGGGCTGCTGCCTGGAGGCGCCTCCAGGACCGGACCGGACGAACTCCGGTAGCCCGCGGGTCGGGTGACTGCATTGGATTAGGCCCGCGACGCACATCTCGCAGGCGAGGTGCGCGGCGTTAGCGCGCAGTCACCTCACGCGTCCGATAAGCAATCATTCTTCGGACCACCTCCTCTCCGTGTACCGCCAGCGTAAGAACGCCGCGGCCGAGAGACAACTGATTTTCGCGAACGTGGTGTGGGCTGCGTCACAGGGGGGTTGAATGGGGAGATGTGCAGCCTTCCGACGCCCACGCGAAGCCGCTGAGCGGCGGCGACGAGCAGCTTCTCGCCGCTCTACTCGAAAGCATGGACGCCGCTCTGTGCGCCTTCGACCAGGACGGCCTGGTCACCCACTGGAACACCGAAGCGGCCCGCATCCTCGGCTGGACCGCCGACGACGCCGTCGGCCGCCGCGGGCTCGCGGGCTGGGCGGTGCGCAGCGCCGACGCCGACGAACTGATGTCCCGGCTGCTCGGCGTGATGAAGGGGCCGGGCCGTCAGGTCCATGAGTTCGCCCTGCTGACCAAGGACGGCCATCGCGTCCTGGTGCGCGCCCAGACGGCGGCCGTCACCGCGCCCGACGGGCAGCCCGTCGGCGTGTACTGCGCCTTCTCCGAGGTCCATGCACAGATCGATCTGGAACGGTGCATCGCGCTCAGCGACGCGCTGTTCCAAGAGGCGTCCTGGGGCGTGGTGTTGATAGACGCCGACCTGCGGCCCGCCGTCGTCAACAGCTGCGCCGCGCGGGCCCTGCGCACCGGCCGGGAGGCGCTGCTCGGCCGTCCGCTCGGCGAGGTGCTGGGCCAGGGCGTCGAGGAGTTGGAGAACGCGCTGCACCATGTGCTCTCCGAGGGCGCGCCGACCGCACCGCTCGATCTGTGGGTGACCCTGCGCGGCGCGGGCGAGGGTGCGCAGCGGTACTGCTGGCGCAGCGGCTTCGTACGCCTTGGCTCACCGCTCGGCGAGGAGCCGGTGCCGCTCGGCGTCGGCTGGCTCTTCGAGGACATCACCGACGCCAAGATCGCCGAGCAGGAGGCGTCGCAGCTGCGGTTCCGTACCAACCAGCTGCGTCGGGCAGCGAACGCGGGCGCCGAGTGCGAGGACCCGATGGAGGCGGCCACCGGCTATCTGGACTACGCGCTCGCGGGCTTCGCCGACGACGGTCTGATCGACGTGATGGGCGCTGGCGGCAAGCTGGTGCGGGCGGCCGGGACGCCGGGCGGTCCCGGGCCGTGCCTGCCGGTCGCGTCCGGCGGGATCCCGGTGCCGTACGAGGAGGGCCATCCGGCGCTGCAGTCGGTCGAACGGCTCGGTTCGGTGCGGGCCGCGGACCTCTCGCCGGAGAAGGCCGCGGCGCGCAGATGGCCTGAGGGGACGATGTACGGCCTGTGCTCGGTGCTGCGCAGCCGGGGGCGGACGCTGGGCGTGGTGACGTTCCTGCGCGGCGCGGGGCGGCGGTCGTTCGACCGCGCGGACGCGGCGTACGCGGAGGACGTGGCGGCCCGGATCGCGGCGGCGCTGGACATGGCGGCGCTGCTGAAACGGCGCCGGTAGGCGCCGAGGTGGGCGAGGTCGATCAGCGGCGGTAGAAGATCCGGTCGCCGTACTCGGCCAGGATCCGCCCGTTCCACTCCTGCCCGCCGTCCACGTTGCCCGACCGCAGCAGCGGCGGCGTGACTCCCCGCTCGGCCAGCGTGCCGACCGCGGTGGCCACCACCGCCTGCAGCAAGGCGCTGGTGACGACGGTGGACGCTGGACCGAACGGGGCCGGAACGCCCTCGGACGTCAGCTCCGCGTCGCCGACCGCGATCTTGTTGTCGATCACCACGTCGCAGTGGTCCTTCAGATACGTGCCCGAGGAGTGCCGCGACGTGGTGTGCTCCGGGTACGCCAGTGAGGTGACGCCGATGACCTTCAGGCCCAGCGCGCGGGCGTTGAGCGCCATTTCGACCGGCAACGCGTTGCGGCCGGACAGCGAGATGACGATCAGTACGTCGCCCGGTTCGGCGGGGCTGGTGTCCAGTACGGCCGCGGCGAGCCCGTCGACCCGCTCCAGTGCGCTGCCGAGGGTGGCGGGCATGACGTCGACACCGATGACGCCGGGCACCGCGAGCAGGTTGATCAGGGCCAGTCCGCCCGCCCGGTAGACCACGTCCTGTGCCGGGAGCGAGGAGTGGCCCGCGCCGAAGACGAAGATCCGGGCGCCTGACTCGACCGCGTCGGCGATCAGCCGCCCCGCTTCGGCGATGCCCTCGGCGTCCTCGTCGCGTACTCGGCGCAGCAGGTCGATGGCCGCGTCGAAGTACTGTCCGGCGAGATCGTCAGCCGCCATGTCGCCGTCCTCCGCTCATAGGTCGCCGATCACGGTGGAGCCTGTCGGCATGGGCTGTCAACACCGAACGGGCGGCGTTGTCGGTGGCATGCGTCAGAATTGGCAGCAGGGCCACCGCACGAGCTATTTAGGGGCACGTATGTCGGGACACCTCATCGACACGACGGAGATGTACCTCCGCACCATCCTGGAGCTGGAAGAGGAGGGTGTGGTCCCCATGCGCGCCCGTATCGCCGAGCGGCTGGACCAGAGCGGTCCAACGGTCAGCCAGACGGTGGCGCGAATGGAGCGGGACGGTCTGGTGCAGGTCGCGGGCGACCGGCATCTGGAGCTGACCGAGGAGGGGCGGCGGCTGGCGACCCGCGTCATGCGCAAGCACCGGCTCGCCGAGTGCCTCCTGGTCGATGTGATCGGCCTGGAGTGGGAGCAGGTGCACGCGGAGGCCTGCCGCTGGGAGCACGTGATGAGCGAGGCGGTGGAGCGGCGGGTGCTTGAGCTGCTGCGGCACCCCACCGAGTCGCCGTACGGGAACCCGATCCCCGGCCTGGAGGAACTGGGCGAGAAGGCGGAGGCCGACCCGTTCCTGGACGAGGGCACGGTCAGCCTGGTCGACCTGGATCCCGGCGCCGACGGGAAGACCGTCGTGGTGCGGCGGATCGGCGAGCCGATCCAGACCGACGCCCAGTTGATGTACACGCTACGGCGCGCCGGTGTGCAGCCGGGCGCGGTGGTCAGCGTCACCGAGTCGCCCGGCGGGATCCTGGTCGGGTCCGGTGGCGAGGCGGCCGAGCTCAGCCAGGACGTGGCGGGCCACGTCTTCGTAGCCAAACGGTAGCGCTCGCGCTTGGCGGTTCCGGGTAAGGGGATTTCCCTCCCGCCCACCCGTTTGCCCTGGGCCTTTGCTTGCCGTTGCGCACGGCTGCGGGTGGGTCGGGGGTGTGC
>JBEYJY010000011.1:135604-186753 GCA_040631425.1 Streptomyces sp. NPDC020096 | reverse complement strand
GGCGCAGAGATACTGCTCAACTGATCAGGCAACGGGCTTCCTTGGTCGTGCTGGTGTCGTAACCGCGTCACTACCAAGGGGCCCGTTCTCTCATGCCCGCGACCGAACCCAACCTCCGTCCAGATGATCACCCGCTGCCACTCGAACAAGATCCGGTTTGCCACAACGCACTCAGCGGCGCCAGGCGCCAGACGAGGCCGAGCAGACGGCAGCGCAGGCCGATGACGTGAGTACGATCCCCGAAAGCGGCTCTGCCCGTAATTCGTCAACGATCTCGAAGTCCTGCGCGCTGGGGCCGGGCAACACCCGTTCACCACTGAGCTTAGGACCCGGCGACTGACGGCTGGGGAACGTGTCGTCTGGACACGGGCAAGAGAAAAAGGAGCAGGACTGTGATGCTGCCGGCCAAGGTCACATAGCCGGATAGAGCGAGACTGAACCACACGGGCTCGTGAGCGGGAAGGCCGGTGGGCTGACCGACGGGCTGAGGGCTCCTCGGTCGGTTGTGGACGGAGATGAGTTCGCCCACCCACACAAGGATGACGAACCCCTGCACGAGGACGCTGAGCCATCGGCCAGCCTCACCCCCGCGCATCGCGGCAACAGCCAGGCAGATCAAGAAGATCGCGATAGACATCATCGCGAGTCCTTCGACTTTCGTCATAGCCCGGATCGCATGGGAACCATCAGCGTCCGGAGAGAACTCAAACCCGTGGCTGTCAGGGTGCAGATACCACCACCCCACAGGAATCCACCACAAGGACAGGAGGATCTGCAGCGCCCCACCGACCACCATCGCCGATGGTGTTACCCGCCTTCCGCCCTCATCGCCGGAGAACCGTCTACGGATCACGGGCACCTCCCCCTTTGTTCAGCGGACCTTCGCGGCCAGCGGAAGGAGAGTACGCCCACCCCGCGGGCCAGTTGGCGCAACAGGGTGCCTCGCTCCCCCACCCTCAAGCAGGTTGAGTCCTGCTTCTGATTCCCGGTTCTGAGTAGCCTGGCGTCGGAGTGTGTCCGAGGGCACCGGGCAGGCCGGGGAGAGAAACTGTCGGGCTTGTGGCGAACGGCTCAGGCCGGGAGCACGGCCACAGGCGGTGTATTGCTCTCAACCGCATCGCGAACGCATCGAACGCTGAACTTCGGTCGAATTATGGTCACTTGTGGGCGATCATTGCGACCTCCCGATTCGCGGTCTGACTCTCGGTGAGAACGCGGGCTCTGTCCCGTCACAGACTTCAGCGGCGTGCCCTGGCCCGCATGGGTGGTGAAACGCCATGCCGGAGGAGAACGTGGCCGCGGTCACGCTCATGACCCGCCGGCGGCACCACCCGCGCTCGCGCAGGCAGCCTGATCAGGAGCCCGATGGCTCCCGCCTTGGTGGACGGCGTGGGACGTCCGCAAAGTCGTGCGCCGTCGGATCCAGACGTTGTCGATTCTCTGCAGCCGGCACAGTTTCTTCCCAGGGGATGCCCCGTGGGAGCGATCTATCCCTGCCAAGGTAGGGAACCTGCACACAAGTCACACAGCACCCGAACGGGTGAGGGAGCCTCACTCGTAAGGCGACCGCGCGCGGGCGGTACGCCTCGGGCTCCAGGTATCACAACCCGACCTACCGGGTTGCTGCAGCCGGTTCACAAGCGGGCTCTCAACTTGTCATTTATCCATCGAGGTCGAAACGTGCCTCGAACTGGGTCACTCACCTGGGCATTCGCCGGGCATGCGGACCGACCTTGGCTTGATCATGTGCTCCGCTCAAGGACGCACGTGTTCAAGCCAAGGCCGTGTTGATGAGTGTGCGCAACTGCAAGACAAGCAGGAGGCGTTGGCGATGTTGTCACGTTTCCATGGTGACTTCTACGACGTTTGAGTGGGCAGGGGGATGCACTATTTGCAGTAGACGAGCTTGGTATTGTCGGGATGCAGCCGCAGCCCGACTTCTCCCATCCTCGCTTCGAGCGCCACCCACACCTGCCAGGTCTGACGCTCAGTCACACAGTGCACCACCGCATCATCCGCATAACGTTCGAAGTCCACGATCCAGGGGTAACGCCCCGGTGATCTGATAGCGCCCGATCTCATAGCGAGTTGGGAGGGCGGGGATGCCGATGCCGTGTTCTGACAGCACCTTGTCCATGAAGCAGCCGGGACACCCGAAGGTGTCCCGGCTGTGTCTGTCTTGGTGAGCGATCCGTCCTGTCCGCCCGTCACTCGGTGGTTCCGCTGAAGGGGGGCTGGTTCAGGAGAGCCAGTCGGTGTAGTGGGTGGGGGCAATGCGGGCATCGTTTCGGGCGGTGAGGACGTCGCCGTGGACGACGGCGAACATGCCGGCGCTGTCATCGGTGACGACAGAGCGCCCGTCGCTCTTGGCGGTCAGGGTGAGCCGGCCGAGTTCGTCGAGGGGGTAGACGTCGGGACCTGCGATGTTGACGACGCCGTTCAGAGGGCTGCCTGCGGCGACTTCGGCGACAATACTGGAGACATCCGCGGCGGCGATCGGCTGGATTGGCGTGCGTGGCAGGCGGACGGTGTCGCCGTCGGTGGTCATGGACAGGGTCGCGTCCATGAACTCCATGAACTGCGTGGCGCGGACGATGGAATATGGGATCGGCCCGGCCTTGAGGATGTCTTCCTGAAGCACCTTCGCCCGGTAGTAATCCAGATCGGGCACTTGGTCCGCGCCGACGATCGAGAGGATGACGAAGTGCCCGACCCTGGCCTTCTCGCTCGCGGCAAGAATGTTGTCCATCGAAGTCTGGAAGAAGGCGAGCGAGGCGTCGTCGAAGGTCGGGGAATTCGTCAGGTTGATGACGACGTCGGCGCCCGCCACGGCTGCCTCCAGCCCCTGGCCAGTGATGATGTCCACGCCTGTGGACAGGGAGTGCGGTACGGCTTGGTGCCCGGTCGCGTTCAGGTTCTCCACGACCCGTGACCCGATCAGCCCGGTTCCACCGATGACTGCGATCTTCATGGCATGCACCTTCTTTCGACGATTGGTGCCCCATATGCACCTTATGGGGCTCTGATTGCTATGGGGACGGCGCCCTGGCCGGCATCAGCACGTGGCTGAGTGCAGCGCGAGCAGCCCGCGCGGCCAGTCCAGCGCCCGCTCGCACGGCTCGGACCTGCCGAACGCTGGGCGAACCGGGCATACCATTGCAGTGCTCACCCTCGACGAACGTGACAGTCTCGTCGAGCGGCGCCCGGCCCGTGCGGGCGTAATCGACCGTGACGTCCTCGTACCCGATCGACATGCCGCAGAAGAGGATGAGCTCGTCCGGAGGTGGCAGCACCTCCGCGACGGTCCTGCGATGCTGCGACCACGCCATCTGGGGGCAACTGTGCAGCCCTTCGGCGCGGAGCAGCAGCATGACGGTCCGCAGATGCATGCCGACGTCGGACCATTGGGCCGGCCCCAGGTCGCGGTCGATGTAGCAGAACAGGGCGGCGGGCGCGCCGAAGCAGTCCCAGTTCGCGGCAGCGGCCCTGTGGCGTGTCTCCCAGTCTTCGCGGGCAATACCGAGTGCGCCGTAGCGCTGCTCGCCGGAGGCGGATCGGCGCTCGCGGTACGGGGACTTCAGTGCGGGCGGGTACATCTCGTACTCCCGCTCGTCCCAGGGGTCGCCTGCGGCCAGGCTCTCGCCCGGCGCGCTTCTTTATCTCGGCCAGCGGCCCGCCGGTCACTACGTAGGCGTGCCACGGCTGGAGGTTTGATCCGGACGGTGACCAAGCCGCGGCGGACAGCACGCGCTCCAGCACCTCCCTCAGCACATGCCGGTCGGTGAATCAGCGCACCGCCCGTCGGCTCGTGACCGCCTCATAGGCGTCCATGAACGCGTATCTCCGTGCTCAACGTGGCTACCGGTGGCGCCGGCGTCGCCGGGCTCCTAGGGTGCGGTGGTCGCGGTGCGGTAGAAATCGGCTGCGGTGACGGTGGCGGGGACGCCGAGTTCGGCGGCGACCGCGGTGATCGCGGTGGCGCCGACGGCGAGGTCGGCTTGGCCGTCGGTGGTGAAATACGGTGCGATGAACGTCTCGTAGTGGGCTCGGGCTTCGTCTGCGGTGTGTCGGCCGAGGAACGTCTGGATGTACCTCACCGTGGTGTCGGGTTCGTTGTGGATCACCTGCAGGGCGCGCCGGTGGGCTCGTACGACGGCCTGAACCGCGGGGTCGTCCGAGTGGATGTAGGTGGGGTCGACGGCCACGCCTACGGTGGGGATCTGGAAGTGGTCGCCGACCCAGGCCAGCACCTGCCAGCCGTGCTCGGCGGCGATCGCCTCCGGTGCCATGGTGCTGCCGACCAGGGCGGCGTCGATCCTGCCGTCGTGCAGCCAGCGCAGGTCCATGCCGTAGTCGCCGGGCGGGCGGACGATGGTGCGGATGTCGCGATCCGGGTCGAGACCGGCCTGGCGCAGCACGATCCGGGTGAAGCAGCCGGGTGCGGTGTGGGGGGCGTGTACCGCCAGCCGTCGGCCGGCCAGGTCGGCCAGGGAGGTCAGGCCGGGGCGGGCGAGGAACCAGAACAGCGGGCGGTGGGTGTTGACATCGAGTGCGACCCAGGGGGTGCCGTCGGTCAGTCGGGACAGCAGTGCCCGGCCGAGCCCGATGGTGGCGCCGTGGCGCAGCCGCTCCTCGTCCCAGCAGCAGCCGTCGTGCAGCGCGACGTGGACGCCCTCGTCAGCGTAGTAGCCCTGTTGGTCGGCGATGTAGGCGACCAGTTCCTCGTGCAGGCCCCGCCCGACGTAGGAGAGATCGATCGTGTACATGAACGTTTTCCTTGATCGTGTCACCGCCGTGCGCCCGCGCGGGCCGCAGGCCCGGCCACTGAGGCCCACGGTGCCGAGGTGGCGGTGTGCCGGATGCGGTCCGGCGGTCGGCCGGACCGGGACGGTATGGCTCCGTGTGCGGAGGACAGCGGGGCTCAGTACATGGACATCCCGCCGTTGACCGCGGCCGTGGTGCCGGTCATGAAGGCGTTGTCATCGCTGGCGTAGAAGGCGACCGCCTGGGCGACGTCGTCCGGGTGTGCCAGGCGGCCCAGGGGGGTGGCGGCCACCTGCCGCTGCTTGTGCTCCTCGTCGAGCGCATCCGCCGCCATGCGGGTGTCGTCCACCGCGCCGGGCTCGACGACGTTGACCGTGATGCCCAGCGGACCCAGTTCCTGGGCGAGGTACCGGGCGAACTGCGCCAGTGCGGCCTTGGCCGTGCCCAGGGCGATCATGCCCTCTCGGGGCCGGCGGCTGAGGCCGGTACCGAGATAGACGATGCGTCCCCAGCCCTGTCCGGTCATGGCGGGCAGGACGGCTTTGGTGACCGCGAACGCCGCACCCATCTCGTCGTCGAGCTTGCCGCCCAGTTCTTCCCACGTCATGTCCTGGAACGGCTTGATCACATACGGGGTGAGCGCGTTGTGCACGAGCACGTCAATGCCGCCCCATGCCGCCTGGACCTGCTCGATCATGCTCTCGACCGCCGCTGCCTCGCGCACGTCGGCCGGCACGGCCATGGCCTGGCCGCCTGCGGCCTCGATGCCGGCCACGACCTCCTCGGCTGCCGTGCCGCTGCGGAGGTAGTTGACCACCACGCGCATCCCTCGCGCGGCCAGAAGGCGCGCGGTGGCCGCACCGATTCCGCTGCTGGCCCCTGTCACCAATGCCACCCTGCCGGTTGCCCCATTCACGGGCCCACCTCCTGCTCATCATCGTGGGCCGTCGGCATGACCGCCCGGAGTTGTTCACCGTCGATGCCTGGGTGTGCTGAGCGGATCGCCCCGTAGAGCACGGTGTCGACGCTTCCCCGCGGCAGATCGGCCGTGGTCCAGTCGAGTTCGCGCGGCAACTGCGAGGTGAACAGCCGCTCCAACGCGCCGCGGGTGAGCTCACTCAGCAGCTCAGGCGGCGCCGACAGCAGTCCCCGCCGGTGCCCGTCCCGGAACAGCTCGTCGAGCCGCCGGTAGACCACCGCGTCCACCCGCTGCTCCACGTACTGGCGCAGCATCGCCCCGCCCCGCCCCGTCACGAGCTGAGCCGCGCCGATCCGCCCGAGCTCACTGCCTGCCGCGATCAGGAACCGCTGTACCCGCATCCGCTGATAGGACTTCAGCGCCAGCGGCAGCGCGAGCTGATGGCCGTCGGAGTCCATCCGCTCAGCCGCCCACTCCGCCTCCTCCCGGGTTGGCGCGAAGAACAGATGCAACTCATGCGCGGTGATCAGCCGCTTGAACCGCAGATACGTGGTCCGCTCGATCGAGGTCACAACCCACGCCGGCCCAGAAGACGGTCAACATCACCACCAACGACACTGGGCCGAATGGGTGACGGCCAACGCCAGCCGCACCCAAGATCAACTATTGGCGGCTTTCGGCTTACCTCGGCGATACCCGGTACGAGTGCGCGGCGGGCCACGACCGGCGGCGCGGCCCTCACGCGCCGCCATACGTGACGGCAGGAGTGGGGCGAGCGGCCGACGGCACATCCGGGGGGGGTGGGCGAGGGAGGGTGTCCTTCGCGCGGGTCAAAGCTGTGTCGGTCCGTCCGCGGGCAGGAAATGCGGCGCGTTGAGCAGGAACATGAAAGCGTCGGCACTCATGCTGGCACCGGCCTCCGCAGGGATGTGTGCTCGCAGCGGGCCTGGGCCAGCGTGGGGCGCTGACGTTGCCACTCGGCGTCACGCCGGGTGCCGGACCAGTTGCTCAGCGACGCATCGCTACTGATGCCCCTGACGTGGAGCCGTTCATGACCACACCGCGGGACCTGCTCATCGTCGCCATCGACATGGCATCCAGTCACCCACTGGAGGGGGGCAACCTGTCGCTCGCGCTCGCGGGAGCCGAGCTGATCGACCTCCTGGGTGCCCAAGCCATCCAGCTGGACGGCGATCACATCGTGCCGGGCTACCGGCCAGCAATAGCCGATCGTCTGTTGGACGAGGCCGCCTCGTCGCTTGCCCAACAAGCGCCGTACGAGTCGGTCGACGACTGGCTGTGGCGCAGAGGCCGTGGCCTGTCCGCGGCCTATCTGGCCGACCTTGAGGCGGAAGGGCAGCTCACCCGGGAAGGCCGCCCCCGCTGGATGCCCTTCCGGACCAGCCAGATGGTGCTGGTCGACTCACCCGCTCGCCGCGAGGCGGAGGAGCGCTGGACATCGGACGAGCCCGTCCTCGCCGCCCTTGGGGCGGCCGTCGGGATCCGCGACAAGCAGGCTGAAGACTCCCCGAGCCCGGCCGACGACGCGGTGGTGACGGTGCTGGCCGCCGTCGATGACGCGTTGAAGGATCTGGAGTTCGAACGGCACCGGCGAGCGATCGACAAGGCAGCCTTCGACAACATTTGGCGAGGCTGCGAATGACGACCGCACGCGCGGGCGAAGGCCCCGAGGGCGGGCGCTCTCTCCATCACGGTTGGCCACTTCTCTCAGCAGTGGTTGGACGGGGCAGGGCCCTGGGGTCGCCCCCTTCACGGAGTTGCCGATGGACGTGTGGGCGTCACCGTCGGCGGACTGCGACCGGAATCCCCGGCACCGGACCGGTGTTGACCCCGGCATGACGACTGTGATCGTGGCGACCGCGTTCGGCGGCCCAGAGGTTCTGTCCGTTGCCGAGGAGGAGGTTCCGGCACCACGGCGAGGGGAGGTGACGATCGAGGTCAAAGCGATCGGGGTCAACCCGGTCGACTACAAGCTCTACAGCGGCCTGATGGGTCGCGACCCCGACTCCCTGCCGCTACGGGTGGGCCAGGAGCTCGCTGGAGTGGTGACGGCCGTAGGGCCCGAGGCGGTCGGCCCGGCAGGCCCGATCCGCGTCGGGGACGAGGTGATCGGGTACCGGCGCGGCGTGCCCGGCGCCTATGCCGGCGAGGTGACGTGGCCGGCCGAGGCGGTGGTGCCCAAGCCGGCCGAGCTCAGCTGGGAGGAGGCGTCGGGGCTGCTGCTGTGCGGTGCCACCGCGCTTCACGCGCTGGCCGCCACCGGAGTCGCTCAGGGCGATGTCGTGCTCGTGCACGGGGTGTCTGGCGGCACCGGGCTGGCCATGGCCCAGCTCGCCGCCCTGCGCGGCGCCCTGGTGATCGGCACGGCGAGCCCGGCGCGGCATGAGTCGCTGCGGCGGTACGGCATCAAGCCGGTCGCCTACGGGCCTGGGCTCGCCGACCGGATCCGGGCCCTGGCGCCGCAGGGCGTCGACGCGGCGATCGACGCGGCCGGAACCGACGAGGCGATCGACGTCTCACTGGAATTGGTCGCGGACAAGGCCAGAATCGCCACTATCGCGGCATTCCAGCGGGCGGCCGAGGCCGGGATCAAACGGCTGGGTGCCGCCCCGGGCGCCGATCCGGGCACGGAAATCCGGCCCAACGCCTGGTCGCAGCTGGTGCCGCTGGCTGCCGAAGGCAAGCTGGACGTGGTGATCGCGCGCACCTTCCCGCTGGAGCAGGCCGCCCAGGCACACCGGCTCGTCGCCACCGGCCACGCCGGAGGCAAGGTCGTCCTCCTGCCCTGAAACCCGACCACAAGATCGCAAGCTCCACAGTGCCCGTGTGGCCAACCAGAACTGCGTGAGGCCATCTACCGCCGCGCGTCACACCGGATGTGACATTGCGCGGTAGGTAGCGGGCGCAGGGGACGGGTGTCCGGCCAGGGCGAAGTTGATTCGTAGTCGGCGTTTTGTTGAGCAGTAGACGTCCAGGTCCCCGGGTCCGTCGTCCGGCCGGTCCGATCGGCGGCGGAGGCGCCATCGCGGGGCGCCCCGAACGTGCTGGCCCGGGACTCTAGTTACGCCCTCGGCACGCTCGCACGCGGTCGCCGCCCGCGTCTTCCCTTCCCGCGCGACCATCCGGCGCCGCCGGCGCCGGTGCCCTGTGGCGGTTTAGCGCCTCGCGGAATGTGGGGATCGGGTGCGGAGATTCAGCCGAGCGCTGCCAGCAGCTGCTTGGCGAACTCGTTCGGGTGCTCGGTGCATCCGACGTGCCCGCCCGGGAACTCCACGACTTCGGTGTCGAGGAGCTGCGCCAGCCGCGCGACCGGCCCGTACAGCGGCGCCAGCCCGCGCGAGTCCCGTCCGGCCGCCAGGACCAGCCGGTCCGCGACGTGCCGCAGTGCGGAGACGTCCGGCACGGTCGCCGTGAACGGACACAGCACGTGCTCCAGGAAGACGGGGAGGTTGGCGTGCATCCGTGGAGCCATCTCCTGGATCTCGGGCGGCAGTTCGGTCGCTCTTTCCGCTGGCCGCTCCCCCAGCCCCTCGCTGAAGCGCGCCATCGCGGCGCCGACCCCCTGCTTGCGGGATATCTCGCGCACCTCGGCGAAGAGCCCCCGGTGTGGCGCAGGATCCTCGAGCACCTCCAGCAGCGGCGGCTCGTGCGCAACCACTCGGCGCAGCCGCTCGGGGTGCCGTGCCAGCAGGTCGAGCGCGACGATGGCGCCTGAGCTGCTGCCGAGGACGTACGCCTCCTCATGCGGCGAGAGCAGTTCGAGCAGCCGGTGCGCGTCCTCGCTCCACTCCTCCACCCGCTGGTCAGTGAGTGGGCCGTCGAGGGGACTTCGGGACAAACCCCGCGGGTCGTAGGAGACCACGGTGTACCGGGCGGCGAGGTCCGCGGCCATTCCCTCGTACAGCCCGGCGTCGGCGGCGCCCCCGGGTATCAGCAGCAACACCGGGCCGCCGCCGCGCATTTCGTAGTGGAGGGTGGCGCCGGGCACCTTGAGGCTGCCGGTTGTGGGCTTGTTCATCGGGTGCTCCGATCGGGTCGGGATGGCCAGTTCTCCAGGAGCACGTGGAGCGCGTCCAGTGAACGCGACCAGGACTCCTGTACGTCGCGGGGGTGTCCGAAGCCGCCGCTGAGCTCCAGGTGGATGTAGCCGTGGAAGGCGCTGCGCAGCAGGCGGCCCGCATCGGTCAGGTCCGGCTCGGTGAGTCCGTAGGCGCGCAGCATGCCGTAGGTCAGCTCAACGCTGCGGCGCAGCCCGACGGAGTCGGCGACCTCCTCCGGATCGAACTGCATCTGGGTCGCCGCGTAGCGGCCGGGGTGTTCGAGGGCGTACTGCCGGTAGGCGTTGGCGAAGGCGACGAGTGCGTCCTTGCCGGCCCGGCCCGCCACAGCCGCCGCGATGCGGTCGGTCATCTCCTCGGCAGCCAGCAGGGCGACCCGGACGCGCAGGTCCCGCAGGTTCTTCACGTGCGAGTACAAACTCGCGTCCTTGACGCCGAAGCGCCGCGCGAGCGCGGACACCGTGACCTTGTCGAGCCCGACCTCGTCCGCCATCTCCGCGGCTGCCTCTGTCAGCCGGGTAGCGGTGAGTCCCACGCGCACCATGCAGCCACCTCCATGAGCCCTCCCCTAGAGCCTCTAGGCAAAACCCTAGCACCACTAGGCGCGATCTCGGTCGGCGATCGGCTTGACACAGGCCGTTCCGCTTCCAGTGCCGGTCGGCTGTCGGACGGACACCTCCCTGGTTGGCGCCCGTAACCAACTGAGGCGTGGGGTAGGTCTGGTGATTTCCAACGAGCCTCAACCAAGCAGCTCCTGGCGGTGCGTGGTACACACCCCTGCCCCTGCGCCGAGGCGGCCAACTTCCAGGCCTAGGCCGAACGCTGGCAGCTGGTGGGACTGAACTCGCCCCTGAGGCCGGGACCTTGGCGTCCATGCCGTCGTCATGCGCCACACCGGTCACCACGGCGAACCCGACACGACCACCGTGTTCAGGTTGAACGTCACGGACCACGGTGCCGCACGACGTGCGCCATGCGGTCTCGGCCGCCATATCGGGGCAGCGGAGCCGATACATATGATCGAACGTCCCGTACACGTCGACTTCGGAGGCAGAACGACCATGGCGGACCAGCACGTTGTCATCGTGACAGGTGGGGGAACGGGCATCGGCGCGGCCACCGCCCGGCTGTTGAGCGCGACCGGGCACCACGTGGTGGTCTGCGGGCGGCGGCCCGAGCCGCTGCACCGCTTAGCCGAGGAGACCGGAGCCCTCGCCCATCCCTGCGACGCCGCCGACCCAGACGCTGTTGACGGTCTCGTCGACGCGGCCATGTCCGCCTACGGACGACTCGACGGGCTCGTGCTCAACGCGGGCGTCGCACGCAGCGGAGCCGTCGGCGAGCTGTCGGTCGAGGACTGGGAGACCGTGATGCGTACCAACGTCACCGGCCCCTTCCTGCTCCTGCGGGCCGCGCTCCCGCACCTGTTGAAGGCGCGCGGCGCGGTCGTCGCGGTTGCCTCGGTGGCCGCACTGCGCAACGGTGTCGGCAACGCCGCATACGCCACCTCCAAGGCCGCCATACGCCAACTCTGCAGTTCCCTGGCTGTCGACTACGGTCAGCACGGGCTGCGCGCCAACACCGTTTGTCCCAGCTGGGTACGCACCGAGATGGCCGACCGTCGCATGGTGCGATTCGCCCAGGACGCCGAGTTGGGGGACGGCAGCGCCGAGGCAGCGTACGAGGAGGCGACCCGGCTCATCCCCGTACGTCGCCCCGGCGACCCGCACGAAGTGGCCGAGGCGATCTGCTGGCTGCTCTCACCCGCCGCGTCGTTTGTCAACGGCGCGGTCCTCACCGTCGACGGCGGGGCCACCGCGATCGATCCCGGGACCGCCGCGTTCGATTTCCGTATCGAACCGCGCGGCGACGCTGGAAAGTGACGCTCCGTCAGCTAGCTGTCTTGTGGGTGCTGTGGCCCTGTGGGTGTGAGCTTTCTGGACCGTAACTCTGCTCTGGAATCGGCGGTGCGGGTCGACCGGCTCGGCGACGACCCGCTGCCTTCACGGGCGACGGGTCGCCCTGTGCTCAGCTCGCCACAGTGCCCTGGTGAAAGTACAGACGCCAGCCGGTCTCCGTCAGACGCCACAAGGAGCTCCGCCTCGCACAACGCCCTTTGTTGTCAGCGAAGTACGTCAGGTGAACGATTCCCGGAGCAAGGACGACCCGTGACACCTCACTGACCTCGACAGGAGACTCCGGGGCCACCGAACCGGCGCTGGTCACCGTGAGGATCGAGGTCGCATCCCAGCGGCGCCCAGATGCTCCGAACGCGATGAACTCCGGGTCCACCAGCTCCGAGGCAAGAGCCGGCGAAGCACGCACGTCAGGGTCGAGTAGCCGCAACTCCGCGTCGATGGCGGCTTGAACGGCCCGCTCACTGTCGTCTGCCATGCACGAACCCTACGGATGCCCCTCGTCACGTCACAGTGAAGACTTCAGGCAACGCGCGAGTGACACCGCAGTCCCGTCGTCTCTCGTGAACATTCTTGGCCGGGTTGATCGCCAACTGCCTCCGGAACCCAGAGAGGGGGGCGTGCCGTAGTCTCCTGGAGACGTGCGTTCGATCCCGCCACGCCACACGATCCCGATGGCCTCGGCCTTGAAACCGGTCAGGCCGCTGGTCTTCGCAAAGCTCCGGCCGATGGCCTGCACGGCGGTACTGCGCTGTTGGCATCGAACACGCCAATGATGCATCCGCGGTCACCCGCAGCCAGTGCGGCCTTAGCGGACTGAGCGTTTTCGGTCCTCCAGGAAGGCACGCTCGGTGGCGTTGGTGGTCAAGGCGAGCGCAGCGTCGTACGCCTCGGCGGCCTCCCGACGGCGCCCGAGACGGCGGAGCAGGTCCGCGCGGGTGGCGTGAAAAGGCTGGTACCCCTCAAGGTCGGCCTCCAGACCGTCGACGACATCAAGCGCCATCTCGGGGCCGTGCACCTCGGCGAGAGCGACCGCGCGGTTGAGCGCGACAACCGGCGTCGCGGCGCAGCCCATCAACAGGTCGTACAACTGCAGGATCTGCGCCCATCTCTCATCCGAGGTGAGGGTGTCGTCGCTGTGCACCGCGTTGATCGCGGCTTGGATCTGGTACGGGCCGGGCATAGCGCGGCGCAGACACGCGCGGACCAACGCCTGGCCCTCCTCGACAAGTGGCAGATCCCACAGCGCGCGGTCCTGATCGGCCAGCAGCACCAGCGACCCGTCGGCCGCAGTGCGGGCCGAGCGGCGCGCGTGCGTCAACAGCAGCAGCGCCAGCAGTCCCACGGTCTCGGCTTCGTCCGGCATCAACTCGACGAGCAGCCGGGCCAGCCGGACCGCCTCGGCGCACAAGTCCTCCCGCAGGAGGGTGTCCCCGCCCGAGGCGCTGTAGCCCTCGTTGAAGACCAGATAGACGGTATCCAGCACCGCACGCAACCGGTCCGGCAATTCCGCCTCGGTCGGCACCCGGTACGGGATGCCCGCGTCCTTGATCTTGCGTTTCGCGCGCACCAGGCGCTGCGCCATCGTCGCCTCCGGGACCAGGAAGGCGCGAGCGATCTGCGGGGTCGACAGGCCGCCGAGCAGCCGCAACGTCAGCGCGACCTGGGCACCGCGGCTCAGCGCCGGGTGGCAGCAGGTGAAGATCAACCGCAACCGGTCGTCGCTCACCGGCCCCTCCCCTTCAGGTTCCGCCCCTCGGCCGTGCAGCAGCTCGGCCTGGACATGACGCTCGTGGCGGGAGGCGTCGCGGCGCAGCCGGTCGATGGCACGGTTACGCGCCGTGGTCGTGATCCACGCCCCCGGATTGGGCGGCAGCCCCGCCTGCGGCCACCGGTCCAGGGCCACCGCGAAGGCGTCCTGCACCGTCTCCTCGGCGACGTCGATGTCGCCGAAGAGACGGATCAGGGTGGCCACGCAGCGGCCGTACTCGCTGCGGAAGACTCTCTCGATGTCGTCGTGGGAAGTCACCGACGTGCTACTCCGTGGGTTCCTCCTGGAACGGGCGGACCTCGACCGGTCCCTGACAGGCCTTGGTCGCCTCGCCCGCCCACGCCAGTGCGGCGTCAAGATCCTCGGCCTTGATCACCCAGAACCCGCCGAGGTGCTCCTTCGTCTCGGCGAACGGCCCGTCCGTCGTCAACACCTTGCCGTCCTGAACCCGCACCACCGTCGCGGACGTCGGCGGATGCAGCCCGCCCGCGAAGACCCAGGCCCCCTCGGCCTGCAACCGGCTGTTGAAGGCCTCGACATCGGCATACATCTGCTGCATGACCTCGGGCTTTGGCTGCTCTTGTCCCTCGACCATGTGCACCGACAGCAGGTACTGCTTCATGACGCTCTCCTCATCAGCAACAGCCGGCGCCTTACCGGCCTTCTACTGCTACTACGAACACCCCACCGCTGGATCGACACCCGGCCCGAAAATTTTTTTACGGATCCGTCTCGCCGCGTCCTCGGGCGCGGCCGCCAGCCCAGGATGGCAGCTCGGCGGGCCAACAGCGGGAAAGCGCTCACCGGGCCGTCCGGAGTGCCGAGGTTGGATTCGCGGGACGCGGTGGTGGGGACCGGTTGGCCAGGCTTCTGGCAGCCAGCGGCGCATTGCCTACCGGGTCGGCACCAGCAGCCGGGGCCTTTACGCGTATGTGCCTGCTCACGACACCGTGGCGCACTCCCATGCGGTGAGGATCCAACAGCTCGCAGCGTGGGTCCCAGCCGTCCCAGCCTTGGGGCAGTGCGAGGTGACGGTCCAAGCCCTGCCAAGCATGATCGCGACGCTGGCCGCGGCGGGCGATCAGCCAGTCCAGCGAACCCACTAACCCGGGGCCGCCACGGCGCGCACCGGCCCGTCGAACCGGTCAGGGGAAGCGGCCTCACGGACGCGGGTGAGAGACGAGTGTCCACAGCATCGCCGCGCCCGCTCCCACAGCGGCGACATGCACGACCAACGCGACGGCGAGGTTCTCGGGCAGGACGGTACCGGCGGGGGACGCCACTGCCACGTACAGCGTGAACGGCAGCTTCCAACCGATCCACGCGAACAACGAACCGGATCCGAGCCAGCCCAGCGTCCTCGGGGCCCAGCACGTCAGGCGGGCGGGCCGCGCGCAGACAACCGTCCAGGTGGCGGCCGAGGCGACGAGCTGCCGGAGTATGGCCCAGGTGGCACCAGATCCTGCTGGGCGAGTTCCGCAAGGTAGGGCTGTTGGATATGGAGACCGTCGCGATCGACGGTCCCCACGTCCGCGCGCTCGAAGGGAGATGCTGTCAGCCCCCTGGCCTGTCGACCGCGGTCGACCCGGCACCAAACACCAGCTGATCCTCGATGCGTATGGCACCCCGCTCGCAGCGAGCGTGACCGGTGGCAACCGCCACGACATTCGAGGGTAGACATCCATCCACCGCGGGCTGCTCAGTTTGGCGTGCGGCATCATCTGCATCCGAAAGCTCCGCACAGCACCATGAACCGTTCAGCCGGGAAGGAACTCCCCAGCATGGTCGTATGCCCATTGGGCGAAGGTACGGGCCGGCCTGCCGGTAACCTCCTGTGATGTGGTAATCGGGTCAATCGCCGCAGGATTGAAGCGTTTGAGGGTCTGCAAGTCTTGCTCGCCGCCCGAAGAGCTCTCGAAGCCAAGCAGGAAGTCCGCGTTCGCTGCCGCGCTGGTCGTTTCAGCAGCCAGGAGCACGCCGTCGACACCAGAGCGTGCCGAGGCAGTGGTCGATCTCCGCCAAGGCCACGTCCACGTCGGGAAGCGATAAATGGGCTAGGGCCACGAAACAGGCGGGACGGGGCTGCGAAGAGGGTGGGATGGGCGTCGATGAACCAGGCCGTGGATTCGTCGGTCCGGCGGGCAGGTTGCGCTTGCCCCCTCGGCGCCTGCGAGGGGGCGCGCGGTCGGCGAAGGTACTGACAGCGTGTGGGCCTGGATGCCTTGGCAGTCCATGAAGGCCAGTGCGCCGCTCAGGCCCCAGGCTGGGACCAGGATTCCACCCTCGAAGGCGCCAGCACCGGCACCGGAGGCGGCTTCGCGGGAGGCATCGGGCACGAAGTGGGCGCGCACATCGATGTGCGGAAGCCCGTCCACCGCCGCTGCCTTCCGGTCGGGGGCGGCGGCCGTCAGGAGCGGGTGCTCTACTCGCCCGCCACCTGGACGTTCACGGTCGTAGGGGTACGGTGGTGGGTTGCCTACTGGGCCCAGGGCGGAGAGAAGGTGGCGCCGCCTACGGTGGCCTTCATGCCAACCGACGTCACGGCGGTGGCGGTGGCGGGGTTGACGGTGCAGGCATTACGGATCAATAGCTCCGTATCGGCGGGAACGATGATGGCGTCGCCGGGCCCGGCAGCCACCTCCTCGCCGCCAACGCTGGCCGCGATCTGGCCGCTCACAACAACGAAGACCTCTTCTCGGTCCATCCGGTGCCGCTCACTGGCGGCGCCCGGCGCCAACTCCAGCGACCAGACGGCGAGTTCCGAACTACCACGGGAAGGCACCGCCAAAGGGCGGAAGGTGAAACCGTCACGTTCAAAAGCCGCGGCAGCGGCTCCAGTGGACAAAGGCATGTCGTTCCTCCACACGATATAGTCAATCTGGCTGACTTTTTGAAGAGTAGAGCTAACACCTCGCATGGTCAACCCGGTTGACCAATGACGCGAAGGCTCGATCACCCCGAGGAGACCCGTGACCGCCATCGACACCACACCCGACAGCGACGGGGCCGACCTCCCAGGACAGGTCCCCCTCCTGCTCGCCATGGCCTTCCGCGCCATGAACGACCAATTCCACGCCCGCCTGTCGGAGTTGGGCCGCGAACCCCTACGTCCCGCTCACGGCTACACCTTCCGCTACCTGGCCGCCCACACCGGCGCCACCACCGCAGACCTCGCCGCCTACCTCGGCATCACCAAGCAAGCCGCCTCCAAGGCCGTCACGGAACTACACGAGTGGGGCTACCTGGAACGCCACCCACACCCCCACGACCGCCGCGCCCAAACCCTCGCCCTCACCAGACGCGGACACGACTACCTCCAACTCGCCGACCAGCTCTGGACCGAAGCCGAACAACAATGGACCGAACTCATCGGCGCCGACCGCCTCGATGCCATCCGCCACGACCTGCAGACCTACCTCAACCACACCTACGGCAACACCGAAGCCCCACTACGCCCCCTCTGGTGAACCAGCCCCCGCGCACACCCCGCCACCACGGCGGTGGCGCCTGCACGGGAGCCAACCTCGCCGCGCGGGGACAATCGGTACCCCCTAAACCCCGCTCAGGACGGGTAGCGTGAACCAGTGACCGCCAGGGTCTACTGTCAGCCGCCGGAGCCGATGCGCTGATCGAGCTGCTCAAGCACCAACGGCCAAGCGTTCCGGTGCCGGTTCCGCGCTTCCTCATTCGGGAATCCCGCATGAGTCAGACGCAGCCGCGTTCCACCAGCCACCGCGGTGAACTCCACTGTGACCACCGTCTCCGCCCCCTCGGTGCCACCGGCCCCGGTAACCCAGGTCAGCTCAACAAGCTCATCGCGCTCAAGCCGCAAGAACCGGCCGTAATGCGGATGACGCGTGCCTTGATGCTCTGTCTCGAAGAAGAACGGCGCATTGACCTCGCCCTTCATCAACACAGACCCGGGTGCCGCGAACCAACGATCCAACTCCCCGGTCCAAGCACGGTAAAGCGCAGCGGGCGACGCCCCCATGACCCGCTCGACAGCAACCTGGTAGGGCTTAGAAGACAGATCAGGCAAACGAACCGGCTCATCAACCATGACCGAAAGGCTAACGCTCACCCACCCCCGACACCCCCTCGCGACACTGGCCACGGGAAGCGGTGAAGGCGATAGACGCGGACGCCATCAGGGGCCTCACTCCCCCGCGCGACCCGCGGCGGCCACACCACAGGCCAGTTCACCCAACCACCCGGAACCCCCAATCAGCCCAGCAAAACGCCGCACGTCAGCCCTCCCGCCTTGCACAGACTTGGGGTGCCGCCTTCGCCTCCGCAAAATCGTCCTCGTCTTCACGGCCGACGCACCCGTAGGGGAACGCTGCGTAGGCGTGCTGCTCCCGGAGGTGCAGCTGACAGTGGCCCCCGAGGCCCTGCACGATGCCGCCCGCTTCCCAGCCCCCGGCGCTGACGCCCCTGTCCGTCTGTCAGGTGCCGACCAGCCCGGAGATCACCATGCGGGCAGCGTTCTTCGCCTAACTGCCAGGCAACAATGCCGCTGCCCTTCACGGCTGCCTGCGCCAGCACGCGCTACCGCCGCAACTCCCACCGCCCGGCGTAGGAGCAGGAGCAGATTGCGTATCGGCTGCGACGCTGGCCCTGGTGCCCTGCACGGGACGGCGCTCAAGGGGAAGCCCGGCACCCGACAGCTGACCGCACCGAGCCTCAACCCCGTACGGGACGGGCCGTCCGCCAGCACCCCGTGTATGCCGGACGTGAGAAGCAACGTAGCTCCTACCGGAATTGCTGCAACCTCGCGTCTGCCGACGCCCCTTTACGATGTCGGTCTCACACCAGGTGTGCCAACCGCCGCCATGCCGTCCATCGCCCTTTCCCGGCCGGGCCCGCGGGGCCGCATTGGACGCCTCGGATCGTCACGTCCGTCACGCGCCTCAGCAGTGCTCCGACTGCGGGCGAACACGCCGGGGAGACGATGCCGGCCGTCTTCCTCACCGGCCGGGTCACCCTGCCCGTCCTCCGCACGCGCGCGAGCCCCCGATCGGCCAGTTCGGCAACGCTGTCCAACGTGTACGCGCCAACGGCACGACGAGCCCGGGACCCACCCGCCCTGGTTACTCATCACCGTCATGACCAGGCGTCCCACCCGCAAAGCCCCCAAGACCGAGGGCCGGACGAAGAAGTCAAAGCCCGTCGACTGAGCTGCTAAGCCGTGAGGCTGCGTCAGATCTGGGCCGTACGTGGGCGGTGCTCTGCCAGCCAGATCTCAGCGTATGCGACGGCGTCGGCCAGGGAGAACAGCAAGGCCTCGGCCGCGCCCACCCTGCCTCGTACCACCGGGCATTCGCGTTCGAAGGCCGCGCCCAGATCATCGAAGCGGTCCTCGGTGATCGAGGTATCGCGCACGGTGCACCAGCGGCGCCCTTGCGGGGTCATGACTGCGAAGGAGTTGTCGACCTGCGGCGTGGGAACCCGGTATTCGGCCAGGTGGAAGGCTGTGCAGGATTCGAAGCCCACGCCCAGTAGCAAGATTCGCGCCCCGACTTCCTCCAGCCGGGCGAGCGGGCTGCGCTCGCCGAGTCTGCAGTCCAGCGCGTGGCCGTCCAGGATCTCGGCGGCGCGCGGGCCAACGGCCGCGAAGGAGGTCTGCGGGTGGGCGCTGCGGAGAGCGCTCGGCCAGTTGCGGACGGTCTCCGGAATGACACCAACACCGCGAGTGGGCGTGGTGCGTGCGTCGTAGGGCGGCGTCGACGCGCGGATGTCCGCCCACCACGTCGCGGGTACGGGCGGATTGCTCCACCACGCCGGATCCGAGTTGTCGCCGGAGTGCGTCGGCACCACCAGAGTACCGTCCTCGCCAAGGGCATCCAGCAGAGCTAGGACGACGGCGCGGGGACCGCCGCAGACCCAGCCAAGCGAGCTGAGAGAAGAGTGCAAGAGGAGGGTCTCACCAGGGCGTAGGCCAATTTCACGCAGCTCGGAGGCGAGCGAATCACGCGTACACATCGGGCCGGTCGCAGGCGTCATCGACATATCCGGTGAGTCTGCACGGCCCGAGATCCGCGTACCACCGGATTTCCACGTCTGCTCCGGGCCGCACGGGGCGCGGCCGCCACCAACGTCAATGACAACGCCAGCGGGAACAGCGCCCTCCCGCGAACCGCGAAGGCATGGCTACCGACTGCGGCACGCTGCTCCATCCCGTGAAGTAACTCTGGCTCCCGCCCCGTTGCGGGGGCGGGAGCTATCGGAGGCTATCCGTGTTAGATCAGGCGACCACGTAGAACCGTCACCGTTCAAGACCCGGTACCGCCTTGAACGTGGTGATCTTCCCGCTGTGGATGTTGTTCTCGGCAACGCCCAGGAGCTCTCCCGCTAGTTGGCCGAAAGAGGGTGCGTGCCGTCCTCGTAGGTCGAGACGAGCGGGTACTCATCACCCGACGTACAGCGCGGGGCTGCGGGGCCGGCGTATCCGAGGTGGACCGCTGCGCGCGAGGGCCTGACCGCGAGGTCCACATTGCCCGTCTCCATGGCGGCGATCAAGTCGGCGCCGTGACGGAACTCGGCGGTGGGCACCGAACGGGCGCACCATCGGCAGAACGCCAACTCGGGCAAGAGCCCACCACGGTTGGCGGATCAGTTGTTGTGCTGCTGGGCTGTCTGGGAGAAGCTGTCGTGCCAGGCAGCCTTCGCGCCCGAGTCACCGATGCGGTAGACGTCCACCACCGAACCGGTCGCGACGGCGAGCGAGAGAAGGACAGCAGCCACCCTGACCGGGGCCGACGCCACCCATGCCACCGACGAACCGCCTGCGCCGACCGTCGGCCGACGTGCCATCCACCAGACAGCGGCCGAGAACAGAAAGAGACCCACCGCCCACGGCAGCAGACCGTCACCGAGGTCGGCGTGCCGGCGTACCAAAGGGTCGCTGTCGACGTGCGCCTCCAGCCATTCCCCCGCATGCGTAGTCAACGGCACGCTGACCAGCGTCAGGAATCCGAGAGCCGGCAGCAGCAGGCCCAACCGCCGCGCAGCGGCGGGCCACAGAGCGCAGACCACGACCGCCAGCGCGGTTAAGGGCACGAGAACGACGACGCCGTGCACCAACAGCACGTGCGCGGGTAGCCCGTTGACTACGGTGGGACCCATAAGGCTGTTCTCCCTAGCGGTTGACGGGGATTGGGCCCCCGCCCGGTTGCGGTGGGCCCCACAACGAACGCCCGCCTGCGGCGAGGCCGAATCCCCGCTCCTGTGGTGTGGTGGCCGCGATCCACTGGGAGAAGAAATGCGTTGCCCTGCCGCCGGAAGCGAGGCCACGGTGGCATAGGAACTTCTCAGTAACCTCTGAAAGGCGTGTAGCCGGGTCAAACGCCAGGGAACGCCGCCGTGTACGGCATCCGAACGTTCACGTTAGCGGCAACAGCGAGGCCTCCGGACGCTCCCGCAGCGGCGGACCGGTCTGTCCCGGGGAGGGCGACACTGTCGTTCAATGGCGTCCAACTCGCCCCAAGGGCTGGAACGCCGTCCAATACCCGAAGTGACATCAAGACTCATCGCCATTCCATGCCGCTCAATCCCGCGGCCGACATCCACGTGTCCGCTGACAGCCTGCCAGGGCACCCCACCGGATACGACCAGCTCGGCCTACTGCAGAAAATCAACTTCCCGCTCCGGAAGGAGCACTCCACCACCCTGTTCACCCTTGCCGCCCAGTTTCCACCGCCAACCCCGCCCAGATACTCGGCGTCCGCATCCAATGCGCCGCCCAGCAACCGTGTCTCGGTCAGCGACCGAGTGCGGTTGGGAACCTCCGCCGTTCATAACGCCTCTTACAGCTACCGGTTGACAATCAAGGAACGTGAAGTCGCTTGGCTGCAGCGTGGCTTGCAGAGGGTCTCTACCGACATCAAATCGGTCGAGGTGAGAGATCAACACCACGCCACTCGCTTACGGTGCCTCATCCGCCATCGCCCGCGCGAGTTTGGAGCGATATAGCGCGACCGCATGCGCTGTACCCGCGTGGAGGCGAATGTTCAGCTCGCTGTGGGCGTCGAGAGAGCGGTGGTGTAGTCGATGGGAAGGACTTGGTGCCGGTAGAGCCAGGTGACACCTGCCGCTGAGAGCAGTCCGATTCCCAGGCAACATACCCATGGTAGCCAAGCCCGGCCGCTGTGTTGGCCGGTGTCCATGGCCCATCCCACTAGGGTGTTGCCGCTGGCAGCCGCAATACCGGAAAAGACAGAGAACATCCCGAAGTGCGTACCCGTGAGGTCTTCACGGCCGAATTTGGGAACCAGTTCCATCACGCACGGTTGAGCCACCATCACCCCGCCATAGAGCAGAAGCGCCCCGGCCGACAGCGGGAGTATCCGCACTACCGCGTCATGTGCGTCAGCGGGTTCCCCAAGACCGACTACCAGCACCGGCGGCACGAACCCCAGCCCCATGAGTACGAGTCCCGGCCCCACCCAACGTGCCGCCCCTCCACGCATCCGCACAATGTGGGTGATCCGTAACTGGAACGCCAGGCTGGCGAGGGTACCCAAGGCAGGCGGAATGCAGACCGCGCCGTCCCAACCCGAAACTCGCCGAGCACCATCCGGCAGCAATAGATAGAGCTGATTCTCCAGGGTGAACATCCCGACCATCGTGATCGCGAAGGCCAAGAACCAGCGATTACCGAGCACTTCGCGCCAGTCGTCCCAGATGCTCCCGTGAGCCAGAGCGACTGTGCGTGCTGGCAGAGCAGCCAGCTGGGCGATCGTCAGCAGGGCAAACACGGCGGCGGCGCTGAGCGCGCAGATTTGGAAGTCCGTCAAGAGCAGCAAGCTACCCGTCAACAATCCCACTAGCCCGCCGCTGGTGCTGGCCACGTTGAGCAGTGCGAACGCCTCCGCATTACGATCCGCCGACTCCTGAGCGATATAGGTGCGCACGGCAGGATAGAAGAGTGCCCCCGCCAGTCCGCTGAGTACGGAAGCGGCGAGCACTATCGGAAGCCCGTTGCCGAACGCGAAGAGGGCGAAACCCGTGGTCCGCAGCAAACAGCCGACCGGGATCACCCGGTGTGCCCCCAGACGGTCAGCCGCCGTGCCGCCCAGGATGAACAGACCTTGTTGGCTGAGGTTGCGCACTCCGACAACCGCTCCGATAGCCGCTGCCGACAGCCCTAGATCTTTACCAAGGTGCATGGCGAGATAAGGAATCAATATATACGATCCGATATCCATACCAAACTGATTGATCAAAAGAAGTCGAACCGTCAAAGGTAGGCAGCGGAAAGGCTGGAGTCTCGCCATGTCGGCACCCTAGAGACGACTTAACTGCTACCACCAACTAAAATGGTGAATCTTCCGATTTCCACCACATCTTCCATGTGTGCACCGCATATTTCACATAACACTCTTCATTCGGGAGGACGGGCAGCCGGTCGCTGGATGCGGTGGTCACGTCAGTCCAGGGACGATGCCATAGCGAGGGAGACGACATCCGTCCAGACCTGGTCGCGCGCGCAGCCCTGCAGTCGCGGGTTACGCAGACCGGTGTCGTGGGCGGCCCGGATGCGGTCCTCGGCCCGCGCGCGGCAGCGGTGCCGCAGTCCCAGGTCGGCGCGATGGCCGCCTTGAGTGACGGTCTCCTGCGTGCGGGTGGTCTCATCGAGGGGCCTCGATCTCGGCCGCCCGAGGCTCGGCTTGAGGGCTCCTGGGCGTCCAGCCCCTGCGCCACCTGCCGCGTGCCAGCCGTGGGCCAGCGAAAGGGAGGGTCGGCGGCTAATCCGGGGGTCAGTGTTCCTGAGCCGTTGGGCGCATCATGATCTCGTTGACGGCGGCGTGCGGGGGCTGCGCAATCATGAATGTGATGCAGCGGGCGATGTCCTCCGCCCGCAGCCATGTGTTCTGGGGCATGCCACGGGCGGCAGCGGACCCGGGGCCGGTCGCCATCTCTGTCACCGTCAGACCCGGCTCGACCAGACCCACCCGAACGCCCCGCCCGGTCACCTCCTGGCGCAGGCCCTCGCTGAACGCGCACACCGCGTGCTTCGTCGCGGAGTACACACTGTTGTTCTTACGCACCACCCGGCCCCCGACCGAGCTGACGTTCACAAGATCGGCGACGCCTCGCGGGCCCTGTTCCACCGCGCGCAGCAGATGCGGCAGCGCCGCCTGAGAGGTGTGCAGAACCGCCTTGAAATTGAGGTCGACCATGCGCTCCCAATCCTGGGGGTCGCCGTCCTCAACCGCGCCCATCGCTACGTACCCGGCGTTGTTGACCAGCATGTCCAGCCGACCGAAGTGGTCCACGGCGTCCTCGACTACCCGACGCGCCTGCGCCGCGTCGCACAGGTCGGCTGTGAGGGCAAGGCACGAGCCAGCCTGGCCCCGGATCGTAGTGGCCAGTTCCTCCAGACGTCCGGTGCGGCGGGCGACCAGCGCGATGGCCGCGCCGTGCCGGGCCAGCGCAAGCGCGGTGGACGCCCCGATGCCGCTCGACGCGCCGGTCACCAGCGCCACACACCCCGACAGCGGCACGGCGGCCCCACCGGCGGCGTCCGTACCCGCCACCGCTTCGGATCGTTCCGCGGCCCTGGCGCTCTCAACGTTCGTATCCCTCACACCCACGGTCGCCTTTCGCAACTTGTCCAGCTCCCCACGGGCTGACGAACGCGCCCACAGCACCGCCCGCCAACCCACCGCCGCTCGAGAACCCAGTCGGCGACTGTTATCCGCTCTTCGCAGCTTGGACCACGTAACCCGAGAACGCCTCCCCACACTCCGATACTCAACACTGTTGATCGCCTCCAACGGAGGTCGCGCCGTATAGGAAGCGCTGGCCATCCCATACATGGTCAAGCGGCTGCGGCCACCGCTCGTAAGCCGGGGCGTGATCGTTGGAACCGGCAGTGACCTGCTTATACGGGAACCGCAGGGCGGAAAGGATGGGTCACAACGCGGCACCATCGGCGAACGGCAGCCGTGTAGGGGCTCGCCTGTGGGGTAGCCGGGGACCCACGCAAGCAATGATTCACGAGAAGGGATGAGCATGGCTCCGCGGCACAAGGTACCCAGCGCACACACCACACGGCCGAGGGCTGCCGTGTCGGCCGCCGTAGGATCGGCGCTGCTCACCGGCTTGATGGCGAGCAACGCGCCAACGGCGACGGCGGCGGCACCGCCCCAGCAGGCACAGTCCGTCGCTTCCTCCGGGATCAGCGGGCAGGCTCAGGCAACCACCCTCGCGTCGCTGCGCCACCACGTCGAAGACCTGACGGTCGGCACGCCGGACGGCACGCCACTCGGACAGCCGCGGCTCTACGCCGTCTACCACGACCTCAGCCAGGCGGGCGTGACCAACTGGACAGTCGTCGGCCCGGAGAACCCGGCCCGCTCGACCATCGTGCTGCGGCTGTGGAAGACCGACGCACAGCATGTGCGTGCCGTACGTGCGGCCATCGCCCCCACCCTGCGGGCCGAAGGGCAGAGCCGTGAGGTATACAGCGCGGGTATCCTGGCGGCGGTCAGGCCCGGGTCCCCCGCGGCCCGCGGTGACGCGACGGCTCTCACCCGCCTGGTCTCCCGGCTGGACGGTGTCCAGGCCACCGTCGACCCTCAGCCGGACACCGTCTACGTACACCTTGAAGGCGAGCACCTCACCGCGCCTGCCCTGACCGCCGTCCGGGACGAGACCGCGCGGACCGCGGGCAGCTCAGCCCACGCCGTCCGCGTCGTCAGCGAGCCGTAGCCTCGGCAGCCCCTGCGACGCCTTCCGTCCGCGCCAGCGTGTGGGGCCGCACGCCTGAAGCAGTCCTGCGCCAGCTCTACGACGCCGGGCTGATCGACATGGACCGTGCCGTGCCGTCCTCGACTCGGCTCATCTTCAAACACAACACCAACGCCCCCGGCAGTTTCTTCAAACCCAGGCGGCCCTGGGCCCCTGGACCGTGACGGATCAGCATCGGCCCTGGTCCGGATCTCACCGTTCCCTCGGTCCAACGGCCCGAGGGACCTCGCCCGGCACCCGGAGGACCAGCCGGAGCCCGTGGGCCGACGCGGGCGCCACGGAGCCGGTCGGGCGTGCGTCGGACTCACGGGCGCCGGTGCCGCCAAGCGTCGCGACCGCTGCGGCCAGGCCGACGGCGACGGCCGCCCGAACCCACGGCCGCCGAGCGGAGTTCGCGTGCGTGTGCGTCATCAGGTCCGCTCCCCCACTTCTGATCCGCTATCGCGGCAGTACCGGCCTGTTGCCGTGCTGCCACCGAGCTCCGATCGCACTTCAGAAGACCGTCACGCAGACGTTCGTGTTGCGTCGAGGCATCAACCGCCATCCGCCCATCAGTTGGGTCCGGGTTCGGCGTGTCATCATTACCGCCGTGGCCGACCCCAACCAACGTTGGACACGCGTGCTCAACGCCTCAACGGCGTCGACCATATGACGGCGGCTATCGCCGAGGCCGGGTCGCGCGGCCTGCTTGCCCGCACGGGCAGTCTGCTCGGCCTTCACCTCCGACTTCCCCGATCGCTCACCCAAAGCACCTCCCTCATCGGCCTGCCCTGTCAATGCGATGAGCCCCAACTGCCGGAATGGCGCACGCCAAACAATGCAGCCAGTCCGAATGAAAGGCTGAGCACGGGGCAGGCGTGGGCTAAGGAGGTCGGTAACTATGGTTCCCCTGCTACTCGTTCTGCTCCTCGCACTGGTGCTTTTCGGCGCAGGCTTCGCCCTCAAGATCCTGTGGTGGGTCGCCATCGCTGTGCTGGTCATCTGGCTCCTGGGCTTTCTCGTACGCTCCACTGATTCCGCTGGAGCGCGCGGACGCTGGTATCGATGGTGATCGAGCGCCGCCACAAAGCCGTGTAGGCGTGGGCAGGCCCCATCGAATTCACCGGTGGGGCCCACCCTCTAGCAGCGACGTACCGCCGCCGAATGATGACGAAAGACGCAGCCGAACCGGGTTCGCGACCGGACCACGGGGTGGCCGTTTCTTCCCCCGGCCAGTCGGTACCGAGCAACTGAGGGGCACCGAACGGCCGTCAGCATGCCTATCCGCTCGGCGCGGTTCACGACCAACACCTACCGCGCAAGCTCAATCGACGCCCAGGTCACCGCCGACGAGAACGACGGCACCTCATCTACCCCCACCCACAACTCCAATTACACAAAGCCCTTACACACGCGTGTGATTGGCGGCTATTAAAGCGAGCGCCGAGGCATTCATGCCACTTAACGGGGTAGGCGGGGTGTCGACCACGAAGACAGCGCAGGATTAGGAGAAGTAATGAGTGCCGAGAACAAGGCTACGAACACTTGCGACAAGCTCAAGGGCAAGGTCAAGGAAGCAACCGGCAAGGCCGTAGGCAACGACCGCCTTGAGGCCGAAGGCACGGCCGATCAGGTCGAGGGGGAGGTTCGTCAGGCGGCCGAGAAGGTGAAGGACGCTGTGAAGGACATCAGCGAACGCTGAATCACTCAGCAGCCCCGGAAGCTACACCACGCCTTGCACTGTAGCCTGAAGTGATGCAGTCAGTCGACGGATCCCAGGTGCCCGCTCAGTCGCTCCGGCGAGTGAGCGGGCACTACCGAAGGGATACCAATTCCTTGACAGCCAGGACACCGTGATGACCCATGAGAGCGCTGAGCGCACAGTCCCCGACAGCGGGCCATTCCCCGGGGACACGAAGGGGCAGAGTTCTCAAAGTGCGGTTTCCACGCTCCCCGGTTCCCTACAGGGACCCCAGGACCGGTCGGGCCGCCGAGCCAGGTCGTGGTTCGGTGTGGGCTTCAGCCTCACACTCGGCGGTGTGCTGGCCTATTCCCTGGCGGGCGAAGTCCTACGCATCACCGAACTGCTGACTCTGCTGCTCCTGTCGCTCTTCGTGGCGATCAGTCTGGATCCCATCGTGCGCTGGCTGGTGCGACACCGACTACCCAGAGGCTGGGCCGTCACGATGGTGATGGCCGCCTTCGCGGCGGTGCTGGCGGGCTTTGTCGCGCTGGTCATTCCGCCCGTCACGGACGAAGTCACTGCCTTCGTCCACGCCGTACCGGGCTGGCTCCAGCAACTCCACAACCACCACTCCGCGTTGGGACGGCTGGAGGACCGCTACCACCTCGTCAACAAGGCGAAACAACAGTTCTCGGGCGGAGGCTCCAACCTCCTCGACGGACTGCTCGGCGCGGGTCAGGTGGTGATCAGTACCGTGACGGCGATTGTGGTGGTCGTGGTGGTCGCGCTGTACTTCATGGTGGGACTGCCGCAGATCAAAGACTTCTGCTATCAGTTCGTCCCTGGCAGCCGCCGTGAGCGTGTCGAAGCACTCACCGAAGAGATCATCACCCGCACCGGACGGTACATGCTGGGCAACCTCGCCACCTCCGGCATCGCCGGACTGGCCACGTTCGCCTGGTGCGTGGCCACCGGCGTGCCGTACTCGGCAGCGCTCGGCATTCTCGTGGCCTTGATGGACCTGGTCCCGATGGTGGGATCCACCATCGGCGGAATCGCCGTGAGCCTGGTGGCGCTGTCGGTTTCCCTGCCCATCGCGATCGCCACCGCTGTCTTCTACGTCCTCTTCCGGCTGGCGGAGGACTACCTCATCGTCCCGCGGGTGATGCGGTTCGCCGTCGACGTCCATCCCATCGTCACCGTGGTCGCTGTTCTGGTCGGTGGGGCACTGCTCGGCATCATCGGCGCCCTGGTCGCCATCCCGGCCGCGATGGCACTGGGCCTCTTCCTCGACGAGTTCGTCTTCCCGAGGATCAAAGCAGCCTGATCAGACCACGCGCTCCCCCACCTTCGGCACCCGACCGCCCCCACACACCTGAAGTGCCGCACCCTGCGGGTGGAATCGGCGCAGGTGTACTGGGGTGGCCGCCAACTGCTCTCCGTCGTCCAAGCGGTAGGCGAGCGCAAGCAGTGCCAGCGTGGTCGCCTTCGTCCCGGGGTCCTCGATCGTTTCGGCTGCGATGAGGGCCTGCTGAGCTGCTGCCTGCGCCTGCGTGCCGCTGTTCGTTCCCCCGCTGCTCCCTCTTCCCGCGGTGCCTCCGCCTTTGGCTTCGCTGCTCCGCCCCGTACACGTCGCCGCGCCCCGGGGGCTGACTCGTCGGCCGCTCCATTCGGGGAGGGGTTCGGGCACGGCGGTTCACCCTCGCCTGATTTCCGGGGCGATGCGGTCAGCGGAATCGAGGACGGTGGCCGCAGCCCACCGTCCCGGCTCCCCCGACGAGCGGGCTCAGGGCCTCGTCTTCACTGAGCCCACACACCCACGCCAGCGCGTCGTGTACCCCTTGGGCGAAGTCGCGGGTGCCAGTGTGCTGCGTGACGTCCTCCAGCTGGACCACAGCGGTGTCGATCTCGGAAGTCAACTGCTCCAGGTCGGGCACCCCGACGCCCCGGGCACCGGTTAGCGGGGCGTCGGCGCCGCGGCCCATCGCCCACTGGTAGGCGGCCAGCACCCCGAGGGTGAACGGAGGGTGCGGCTCATCGCGTGCAGCCCGATTCCGCAGTGACTCGTACGCCTTCTCCACGAGGGAGCGGGGTCGAGCCCCGATCAGCTGGTGGTGAGTCTGTGGGGAGTATTCAGCCATACTCCTCGGCTATCCACATTTCCTGCCTTGATGCACGCAGGGAGGTCCCGTTCGGCTGCTCGGGAGGCCCCTACCGGATCGACGGAGTCCATCTTGGTCGGCGCCGCCGGCCGACGAATGCCTACGTCGCCGACGGCCCGGGGGACTGAAGTGGTGAAGGCGCAGGCCCGACGTCCAAGTGGGCTCAGCCGCTCGCCGATCCAGGCTGATGTCCACGACGGCTTACGTGGGATCCTCCTCCAACCACTCCGCCGCGCCCCGGAACAGGCTGACCTGGTCTTCTCCGGCGAGCGCCAAAGTACTGTCGTCCCCGACGATGACCCACAACTCGGCATGACTGTCGACGAATACGCCAGCCCGATGTCGCAGATCCTTCGCCACTTCGGCGCCCGCCGCGCGGAACCGCGCCCATTATGAGCTACCTTTTGAGCGCCAGCTCGAATTTCTCCAAGCCCTTGTGGAACTCCTCCACCGCCGCACGCGCATCTGCGCACGCCTGCTCCACCCGCGCCTCAGTCGTCATCTCCGTACCGCCTACTGCGCGTGCCACCGACTCCTTTGCGTTGCCCTTCGCCCGGTTCGCCCTGACCTTCGTCGCACTGGCTGCACGCACAGTCGAGTCCTCTCTGCCGCCACAGATCGTCTGCCCCGACGGATCCCCGAATTCAGCAGCACCAAACCTCTTTAATTCAGAGGCAGTTCGGTGATTCGATGCGTGCTGTCAAGGGAAGATGAAGGGCGAGAGATCGAAGACGATCAGCGAACTACTGCCGACTCCCGGCAGCCGTTCGACGGCTATCGGCTGCCCTTGTGGCTGGTGATCATTCCGATGATTCCGGCGACAATGAAGGCCGCAATGATCAGTACGGCGATGTGCGCGGGCGCGGTGGGTGCTGCAATCCACATGACACTGACCGTCCTTTCACTGAGCGTGGAGGGACTTTTCCCGGGAATCGACGAATCAGTCGGGGGCGGCTTGTGAGGCGGAGGTCCCCAGTGGGCCCCCGGACGGTCGCTCGAACGGGCCCGGTGCTGGGTCAGGAGGGTCGTCGTCAGTCGGCCCGGATCCCGATGATGCGGATGTCGGCGTTGCTGAAGGTCGACGATCGCTCAAGATGGCGGGCGACTCCGTCACTGCTCTGGAGTGGAACGCCGTGGCGGCCGGGTGGTGGCGCAGCAGCCGACACGGGAAGCGGCCGATGGCGGCGGCGTCCGGGTGGGCATGGATGGGCACGTTCGTGCGAGTTGCCGCGATGCCAGGCGATCTCGTCGAGCTGCCCGTACCGCGCTCCAGCCGTATCGGCACAACATGCGTGCTCCCACTCGGCCTCGCTCGGTAGCCGGTACCCGTCAGCGGATGCGTCCCACTCGATGCTCCCGACGTCATCATGAAGGCGATACGCGGGCGCCAGCCCCTCTCGTTGGGACTGGGCGTTGCAGAACCGGACCGTGTCCAACCACGAAACGCCCTCGCCGGGCAACCGGTCGCCTTGCGTGGTGCTCGGTCGCTGACCGGTGACCCGTGCATACCGCGCCTGGGTGATCGGGAACACCGCGAGCGAGCTCGACCGACCAGCTGCGCTGCGTTCGCCGGTCCGACAGCGTCACCCGCCCCGGCGGGATGGCAACCATCTCGTTTCCTGCACTCGCGTCCATGGGCAGGTGATCGTACCTACGCCTGTCCCCGCGCAGGGAGCAGCTCCAGCTCCGCTCCTCGTCCTCCCACGAGAACGTCCTTCCTCGTACAGCATCACGCGGATCGCAGTTGCCCGACCGTCGGATCGACGATGGCAACGTGCTCACCTCGGCGGGTGTGGCCGCCGGAATCGACCTTTGCCTGCACATCATCCGCACCGACGCCGGCGCCGTGGACGCCAACCAGCGTGCTCGGGCGCTCGCGACGGCAGCGCATCGCACCGGCGACCAGGCCCAGCACATCCGTCGCCCGCCATCGCAACAGCGCGCCAGCACGCTCGTCGAGCTACGCGCGGGTACTGCGTCACCTCGACGAGCTGCTCACCATCGATCAGCCGGCACACCAGGCGCGCCTGTCCCGTCGCACACTCATCCGCCGCTTCCATGACGAGACAGGACTGCCGCCGATGCGCTGGCTGCTCGACGCCCGCATCCACCGCGCACGCGAGCTGCTGGAGACATCCGACGCGCCCATGGAGGTGGTGGGCGGTTGTCCGGACTGGGCACCCCGACGAACCTGCGGACACTGTTCAAACGACGGTCGGCGTAGCACCAAGCACTTACCGCAGCACGTTCCACCGCCGTGCACGTGCACGCTGCGGCCTCCCTGCTGGGCGACGCGGTACCGGCCAGGTGAGTGCTCTCTCCGGCAGCGCGGCCGTGTAGGGAATCCTCAGGCGGGCAGTGCGGGTAGCGAGGTGAGCCATTCGGTCAGGAGCTGGTTGACTTCGTCGGGACGTTCCTGCTGGATCCAGTGGCCGCAGCCGTCGAGGATGTGGGAGGAGAGCAGGCCTGGCAGGGTGGTTGGGTAGGCGTTGATCGCGTCGGCCATCCAGGCGGTCGAGGCGTCGAGACTGCCGCCGATGAACAGGGACGGCTGGGTGATGGGTGTGCCATCGAAGTCGGCAAGGTCTTCCCAGTCGCGGTCCATGTTCCGGTAGCGGTTGAGCGCGCCGCTCATGCCGGTCCGCTCGAACTCCCCGGCGTAGAAGTCGAGTTCGTCCTCGCTGAGCCAGGCGGGCAGCCGACCGGCGGGGAATCGGTCACGCAACGTCGCCCCCTCGCTGACGAAGTGCGGATCCGGGGCGCTGGGTGCGGGCATCGTGTCGGCGGACAGGGCGGCGTAGAAGCCCGCGAGCCAGCCGCGGACGTCAGGTTCGATCTCGGCTTCGGCCCGGCCCGGCTTCTGGAAGTAGGAAGCGTAGAACTCCTCGTCACCGCCCATCCGCGCGAAGACCTCACTGGGCCGCGGCCCGCCTCGTGGGGCGTAGGGAACGCTGAGCAGCGCGACGGCGCGGAAGACGTCCGGCCTGATCAAGGCGGAGTTGGCGGCGATGGTCGAGCCCCAGTCGTGGCCGACGATCACCGCGGACTGTTCACCCAAGGCGTGCACCACGGACACGTTGTCCTCCACCAGCTCGAGCATCCGGTAGGCAGCCGCGTCCTCGGGCTTGGAGGAGCGTCCGTAGCCGCGCACGTCGATGGCGACCGCGCGATACCCGGCTGCGGCCAGCACCGGCAGCTGGCGACGCCAGGAGTACCAGGACTCAGGGAACCCGTGCACCAGCAACACCAGCGGCCCGTTTCCCTCTTCCACAAGGTGGATCCGGCCTGCGGGAGAGGACACCAGACGATGAGTTACGGCCGTGGCCTGCTGCGACATGAACCCTCCTGGGATTTCGATCCGTGATGTGCCAAGGTCGGTGCGGCCCTGACCCGAGCCGTTCAACGGCTCAAACACCGATCATGCGGCGGACGGTGAGGGTGCGGCGAATTTTGTTGCTGCTTCGGCAAACCGCATCTGGGCCGTCACGACTCGCGCGTTGCGATGCCCGTCAACCTGCGCTGAGAGCACGGCGACCGGGCAGGTGCCTCCCGTCGTCAATGCGAGGTTCTCCCAGGCGGGATCTCGACCTCATCGCGAGCCACGCCGGAGAATTACGCCACTCGCACCTGGGACTGCCCATCGGCACCTCGATCCGGCTACGCGTGGAGCTCCGGATCTCTCTGTCCAGTCGGCAGTGAATCGTGGAGTGCATCGGTGACCACGAGCGACGCCGGACGGGTGGCCATCGCTCGCCGACACGGCGACCGGTGTCGGCCTGGGAAAACCTCTGATCAAGGGGCACGGGAAGGCTCGGCGGTCCGGTCGTAGCGGGGCACGGTGGCGCGCCGCTGCCTCAAACGGTTGAAGCGCCGCTCGACGACTTCCTCGATTGGCTTCATAGGGGGAACGCGGATGCCGGTCGTGATGATCTCGATGCCCTCGGCTTCGCAGACAGCATCGAACGCTCGGGGGTGCTTGCTGTCCCGGTCCCCGATCAGGGACCGGATGTCCATGACAACATTCCGGGGCGATTCCGGGAGCCCGGGGGCGGAGGCCGGTCCTGCGGACGTGCAGGCGGCCGCCGAACGTAGCGCGTATCGTTCGCGCCGTGGAAGGGGGTGGGGTAGATATGGGGTATGGGCCGAATCCGGGGCCGTTCTTGGGGCCCCTCGGGCCGCTGGTTTGCCGGGTGGCGCCCAGGTAGCCGACATGAACGGCGACAGTGGCGCCACAGCTTGCGGGTGCCATCGACGCGGCGTGTGCGGTCGGTGACAAGCATCAGCAGCGTCGCCGGTCAGATGTTCGTGCTGCAGGTACTGATCGTGCTGCTGCTCGTCGTGGCCGCGGTGACCACGCTGCTGCTCCAATCGCGCAGCGACCGATTCCAAGCGGCGCGCGACCGCTCGCTCGCCGCGGCCGAGGCGTTCGCCTACTCCCCCGGCCTGGCGGACACGCTGCGTGGTCCCAATCCGAGCTCGGTGCTCCAGCCACGGACCGAAGCCGCCCGGAAGCAGGGCGCGGTCGACTTCATCGTCGTGATGAACCGGGACGGCATCCGCTACACGCACCCCAAGCCGGAAGAGATCGGAAAGAAGTTCGTCGGCACCATCGGACCGTCGCTGGCCGGCCGCACCACCGTCGAGACCGTCCATGGTCCACTCGGCGTGGAGGTCCAGGCGGTGGTTCCGATCACGGGCGCCCACGGCCGGGTCATCGGTATGGTCTCGGCCGGGATGAAGGCCAGCGGGGTGAGTAGTGCGGTCGACCGGCAGCTACCGGTGGTCGTCGGTGCCGGCGCCGTCGCCCTGGCCCTGGCAACGGCCGGAACAGCGCTGGTGAGCAGGCGGCTGCGGCGGCAGACCCACGGACTCGGCCCGACCGAGATGACCAAGATGTACGAGCACCACGACGCCGTGCTGCACGCCGTGCGCGAAGGCGTGGTCATCGTCGGCGGCGACGGCCAGGTCCTGCTCGCCAACGACGAGGCCCGTCGGCTCCTGGGCTTGTCGACGGATGCGGAGGGACACAGTGTCACCGCCCTCGGCCTCGACCCGCGAATGGCCGAACTGCTGGTCTCCCGACGCGTCGCCACCGATGAGGTGCTCCTCGTCGGGGACCGACTGCTGGCGGTGAACAACCGGCCTACAGATCGCCGGGGAGGCCCTCGCGGCAGCGTGGCTACGCTGCGGGACTCCACCGAACTACGCGCGCTCGCCGGGAAGGCCGAGGTCGCCCGCAGTCGCCTGAGGCTGCTGTACAACGCGAGCATGGCCATCGGCACGTCCCTCGACATCAAGCGCACCGCCGAGGAGCTCACCCAGGTGGCCGCCCCGCGATTCACCGACTACGCAACCGTCGACCTCGCCGAGCCGGTCCTACGCGGCGAGGAGCCCCGGGGGAGGGGCGGCAGCGAGGCGGCCCAGCTGCGCCGCGTCGCGGTCAGCGGCGTCCGAGACGACCACCCCCTCTACCCGGCGGGCGAACTGGTCACATTCGCCGCACCCACCCCGCAAGCCACCGGCTTCATCAACGGACACCCCGTGCTCGTCGCCGATCTGCAGAACTCCACCGGCTGGCGCACACAAGACGTCGAACGCACCCAAGCCGTCCTGGACTACGGCTTCCGCTCGATGATCACCGTTCCGCTGAAGGCTCGGGGCATCCTGCTGGGAATCGTCAATTTCTGGCGTACGCAGGACAGCGACCCCTTCGAGGACGACGACCTGTCCCTCGCCGAGGAACTGGCGGCCCGCGCCGCCGTGTGCATCGACAACGCACGCCGCTTCACACGAGAGCACGCGATGGCCGTCACCCTGCAGCACAGCCTGCTGCCGCACGGTCTGCCCGAACAGAACGCCCTCGACATCGCCTATCGCTACCTACCTGCCCAGGCAGGAGTGGGCGGCGACTGGTTCGACGTCATCTCACTGCCAGGCGCCCGCGTCGCCCTCGTCGTCGGTGACGTGGTCGGCCACGGCCTGCACGCCGCCGCCACCATGGGCCGCCTACGCACAGCAGTGCAGAACTTCTCCACCCTCGACCTGCCACCCGACGAACTACTCGGCCACCTCGACGAACTCGTCAGCCGCATCGACCAGGAGACGGCAGCCGCCGACGAACAAGCCGCGATCGTCGGCGCCACCTGCCTGTACGCGATCTACGACCCCACCACCGGGACCTGCAACCTGGCCCGAGCCGGCCACCCACCACCGGCCCTCGTCCACCCCGACGGCACCGTGGAATTCCCCGACCTTCCCGCCGGCCCGCCACTTGGCCTAGGCGGCCTGCCCTTCAAGGCCGCAGAACTCCGCCTGCCCCTGGGCAGCACCCTGGCCCTCTACACCGACGGACTCATCGAGACCCGCAAACGCGACATCGACACCGGCATGAAGACCCTCAGCGCCACCCTGGCACACCCCGGCCGAACACCCGAGCAAACCTGCGAGGCGGTACTCGACGCACTACTGCCCGCCCATCAAAGCGACGACATCGCCCTACTCGTCGCCCGCACCCGCCGCCTACCCGCCGACCAGATCGTCGAGTGGGAACTGCCCTGCGACCCCGCAGCCGTAGCCGGCGCACGCGCCAACGCCACCCGGCAACTGGCTCGGTGGAACCTGGACGAGGAAACGGTCTTCACCACTGAGCTGATCCTCAGCGAACTGGTCACCAACGCCGTCCGCCACGCCTCTGGCCCCATCCAGGTGCGTCTGCTGCACGATCGCAGCCTGATCTGCGAAGTCGCTGACACCAGCAGCACCGCACCACACCTACGCTATGCGGCCGCCGAAGACGAAGGCGGCCGCGGCCTATTCCTCATCGCCCAACTCTGCGAGCGGTGGGGCACCCGCTACACCCCCCAAGGCAAGATCATCTGGGCCGAGCAACCACTCTCCCGACCCTCCGGGTGAGCCGTCGGAAACTCGCAGTCGGTTGCCCGCCCTCAGTTCGCCGCCGAGGCTGACGCCCCGGCGGTCGGGTTCATCGTCCGCCACAACCAGCCCGGCGCTGATGCCGAGATCGACTTCGCCGGGGTCTGGACGCACGACCCCAGGCGCTGCGCGGCAACCGTCGAACGCCGCCCGTTCAACGGCGCGATCACCGAGACCGGCCCCGAGTCGTTCCGCCTCGCCCATACCAGGGCCCAGCAGCGGCTCAAAGCCGTCCATGGGCCGAGCCAGCGCAGCGAGCCCCTGTCTCCCACCCGTAACCAGCCCCGGACTGCCCTCCTCCAGGTCACCCGCCCCGTATTCAAAGACACGGGCGCCGCTGCCGGACTACCGGACGTGGTGGAGGACATTCGGCGGGGCCGACCGCCAGAGTCCGGAGTCCCGGGCGCTACTCTCGTTCAGTCAACTGACCGGTGTAAGCAGGCACATTGCCGACGCCTGTTACGGCGTCGGGGACGATCCCTTCTGGATGGCCGACGACGCCTGGGCACGGCAGCCCGACCCCATCACGGGGGTTCTACTCAGTCCACTCCAAGGAGTATCCGCTCTCTCCTTCTTCCACGCGATCGGCCCCGACCGCGCCGCCCAACTCCCGGGCTGGTGCGGCAATTTTCTGCTGACGCCGACCGAAGTGCGGGAATGCCTGCCTCGGGTGGAGCGCGCGCTGACCTTCACCACCGAGGAACGCGCCGCCGCCGACGCCCAGGACTGGCTGGACTACCGCTCCGACGAAGAAACCGTCATCGACTGCCCCCTCCGGATATGGCGCTGCGCCGCCGCCGACCACGGGCTGATCGGGGTGGCCCGACACCCGGTCTGCCGGCTTGTAGCCACTGCCCGTGGCCGCCGACAGAGACGATCGACGCGGTGCACGAGGTCTCTGCGGCAAGGCCGCGTCAATCAGGAGTGCATCCGCGCGCCCTTGAGCACCTTGTCCACCGCGTTGCGCGGCCCGTACAGGGCCATCCCCACCAAGTCGAGCTGGTCCTTGCCCACGGCTCGTACCGCCGCCCGATTGTCCCGGTCATTGCCCGTGGCGAACAGATCCGAGGTGAACACGGCCGTCAACAGTGAGCGAGCGAGCGCACGACGGTGCGCGGCGGCCAGCATCTCCTTCGCCCCCTCGAAGACCAGCACAGGCTGCCGGAACATCGGCAGATACGCGGTGTCGTCGGCGTCCACGTACGGCTCGCCGATCACCTCAGGTGACGCCGTACCGAGCCCACTGACCAGGAAGGCGGTGACGTTCAGCCGCTGCCAGGGCTCAAGGTCGTCGCGCAGCAGGACGGCGATCTTGGTGTCGAAGCGGACCGGCGCGTTCTCCTCCCCCGTAACGGTCTCGACGTCGGCTCCGTTCGCAACGTCGTCTCCAGCCTTGGTTTCGTTCATGGTTCTCATGGTTCGAGACTGCGGGGCACACGCCTTCTCCGTCTTGTACGTTCTTTGCGTGATGCCCAGGCAGGAGGTCTCCGCTTGGCACCCGCAAGTCGCGGGTGTCGTAGAGGTATTCCACGCCCGTTTCACCGAGCACGCTTACCCCATGCACGTCCACGACGCATGGACTTTGCTGATCGTCGACGACGGCGTGGTCCGCTACGACCTGGACCGCCACGAGCGCGGCACGCCGAACGACACCGTCAGCCTGCTCCCGCCGCAGGTCCCGCACAACGGCTCAGCCGCCACTCCGCACGGCTTTCGCAAGCGCGTGCTCTATCTCGACATGACGCAGTTGGACGAGCGATTCATCGGGCCGGCGGTGGACGGCCCGGACCTCACCGACCCCGTACTGCGCAGATGGGTCGGACAGCTGCACGCGGCCCTCGCGAGCCGTGGCGACGAGTTCGAGGCGGAAAGCCGCCTGGCCCTCATCGGCGAGCGACTGCGCAAACACCTGCGCCCCGGACTGGCCTTCGGTAGTGCGGTGCCGTACCGCAGCGTTGCCCAGAGCCTGCGTGACCTCCTCGACGAACGACTGGTTGAAGGCATCGCCTTGGACGAAGCCGCGCGCCTGGTCCACGCCCACCCCGCGCATCTCGTACGAGCCTTCAGCGGCATCTTCGGCATCGCCCCGCACCAATACATGGTGTCCCGCCGCGTCGACCTGGCGCGCCGTCTACTACTCGACGGACGGCCGCCGCGCGAGGTGGCGACCGCCGTAGGCTTCTACGACCAGTCCCACCTCACCCGGCACTTCAAGCGGATCGTGGGCACCACACCGGGCCTGTACGCCCGTGTCAAAGACGTCAGGGCTGACGGCCTCGGCCGCGGAAAGCGCGCGGTGAACACGTGACTGTGTGTGCCGCGACCGTACTGCTGCCCCGACGCAGCGCCCTGCTTGCCTATCACGCCCTCAGTGCCTCCAAGCGGACGGGCCAGGGCCAGGTGAAAGTCCTCCTGAACGGCGTGTCCTCTGATGATGAGTGCCGCTGACCACCTTGACTCTCTGAGGGCCGGGAATACGGAGCGTGGCTCTGGCGGAGCTGGGCTTTTCCCAGGTCCGGGCCGTACACAGCATCGTCGTTGGGGGCTGAGGGACCTGCTGTATCGGCCACCTGGTCGTAAGCGGCGAGCACGGAAGGTAGTTGCCGCTCATCAGCGGGTAGTGCACTACAGAGCCCCAACGCCGGTGTGGCGCGCCTGTTGTGGGCGGGGCATCTACTCGATGAGGAGTTGACTATGCACGCGAGCAAGGGTGACCGCCTTGTGGTGCACGGCCGGGTCGTCGGCAAGCAGGACCGTGTCGTGGAGATCGTCGAAGTCCTGGGGCCCAACGGAACACCGCCCTACCGTGTACGCGCAGAGAACGGCCGCGAAACGCTCATGACTCCTGGTCCGGACAGTGTGGTCGACCACCGCAAGGCCGAGGACCGGCTCTGAGGTAGCGGGGACACGCCGTGTCGCGCGCTTCCCCAGGGACGCTCGTTCGACCCACTCGGTGGTCGGTTCAACCTTGCGGCAAGTCTGGGGAGCGTGTCGGTGCACTCGTCGGAAGCCGAAAATCTGGTGGTTCGGACGGCAACGGAGGCAGAGGATGTCCTCCATGCGATTCGCCGGATCGTCCAGTTGGCAGGTTCGCAGTGGGTCACGCCACAGTCTCTTGATCGGTTCTGTCACGGAATCGCGGCCACATCCCCGTAGCTGGCGAGTCTGAGTGTTCTGGTTGGCGGGCGCTGACCTGCGAAGATGCGAGGAGTGGAACGCGGTCGCTGTGCGCCGGTAGCCCCACCGCCGCGTCCGGCAGCGGACTCCAGTGCCGTCACGGAGACGGTGAACCCTTATGCGCGGCGCCCCCACGCGGAGATCATCGGGGAGGTGGCGAGGTCGAGGCGGCCCGAAGTGACGTTCGCCAGATGCCGGTCGATTTCCTCGTCAGTCGCGAGCCCTGCCTCGATCAGTCTGTCGCGCACATGCTGGATCGTCGCGGCCTCCAGCACGTCGCAGGACGCCGAGGTGATCGGGAAGTAGGCGTCCGCGGTGACCTCGGTCAGTCCCGCCTCCCGCAGCAGCCGGGGGAGTTTGCGTCCGTAGGCCAGGTCGGCGCCGCGGGCCGCCAGCAGTGAACGGAATCCGGCCCGCAACCTGTTGGCCAATGCCTGCTCGGGCCCGTACTCGTCCAGGCAGATCAGCGGCTGCAACGCCGGATCGGCGTCCTCCACCAGCAGCCACCCACCCGGCCGCAACGCGCCCACCATCGCACGCAGGGCCCGCTCCCGGTCGGCCACATGCACCAGCACCAACCGGGCGTGCACGAGGTCGAAGCCGTCCTCGGGTGGCTCGTCCCGGCTCACGTCGTGGCGCAGCACCTCGATGACGCCTCCCGCCGCCCGGGAGGCCCAGGAAGTGTGTATGTCGGTCGCCAGTACCCGGCCGGTCGGCCCGACCCGGTCGGCCAGCCATGTCACCACCGAGGAGCCGCCCGCCCCGACCTCCCAACACCGCCACCCCTCGGCGATCCCCAGATCCTCGATGTGCCGGAAGGTGGATGGGTCGAAGAGCTCGCTGAGTGCGTCGAAACGGGTGCCCGCCTCGGGCTGTGCGTTGTCGAGGAGATAGCCGCCATCGTCGGGGGAGGCAGGTGCGGAGTGCGTCATGAGGGGATTGTCCCCCGCCTGCCGCGGCACCCCTACCGCAGTTCGGGCAGTTCCCGGACGACAACGAGGGTGCCAGCAGGTAGGGGTGCGGCCGACCGCGAAACCGTGCCGCCATAAGGTGACGGACCGTGAAGGACGCAAAGGATGATCTCGGAAGTCTCGTATGGGGCACAGCCGAACAGCGCGCCGCGCAAGGCGACGCCCAGTACGTGCGCGAGCTCGGCTCGCTGCTGACCGACCGACACGCAGCCGCAGTCGAACAGGTACGGGCATACGAGCGCAGCCTGGCCCACGTGGTACGAGTGCTCGCCCTCACCCCCGGCCGCGACAACGTGACACATCTGCTCCAACTCCTCGGCGAGCAGCGCACATCCACCGCACACTCCGACCTCCGGCCCCACTTCATCGCATCGCTCCTCGCCGAGGGCCAGCCGGTCGCCGACCTAGCAGCCGCCGTCTTCGACCGCAACGAGCGGGACCGGCTCGACGAGCTGCGCGCCTGCCTCTTCCACGAGTTGGTGCTCCGCGGCGTGGACACCAACGACTTCCCGCCGCTGACCTACTGGCCCCTCGTACGGCCCGGCTGGCACGCCCTGTGTTGGCTTCCGGTGCGCCGCCGCGAGCTTGAGGCCGACGTGGACTTCCCGAGCCGCTCGATAAGCGGCGGGGCCTGGGGGGTGGCGACCGGGCTGCCCACAGAAGGCCGTCTGGACCCACCGACACCGCGTACGGCCGAGCGGTCCGCGCTTCAGGACATCGCCACCGCAGACGTGCACCAGGCGATCGTCTCCGCTGTGGAGGCAGGCGGTTGGGGCGACGGCGGGGCCTGGGTCTTCATGCTGGACGAGGCCATCGAACCCGACCGTGTGCCCGCTCTGCTCCCGACCCTGCCCATGGCCTGCGTCGACGGGCTCGGCCCTGCCGACCGCTTCGAGATCGCCGTCCGCCCGGTGGACGAGATCTGGTGCCTGCTTTTCGGCACCGCATCGATGGGCGGCATGTACAGCCCGGGCGCGTACGGCGCCTACGGCCGGCTGGCGGCATGGCAGTCGATGGCGGGGCTCAGCGGCGCTCCGGCGGACGCGAGCGCGGAGGAGGTGGAGCGCCATGCCCGGCGGGGCACATGGTTCCACTTCGAGGCCGACGCGGACTGGTTCCACAACGAGATCTACGACTACGGCATCGCCGCCCTCTCCCCCGACCGCCGCCGGATCGCCGTGCTGGCAGCGACGGATACCGACTAGGGGAGGAGCCGGACCAACTTCCCGCAAAGTGCCGGGCCAGAGCAGTTGGAACCGGGTGGCGCCTGCGGAGTCCCGCCAGATGCCCAGCTGTTGGAGAAGTTCCTCCAGGCTGACGAGGCAGCATGTGGATGTGGCGCGTATCCATCAGCATCGACGGTGCCCGAGCCTTCCCACGTGGCGAGATGCGGATCGGACCGGTCCGCGCTCTCTAGGCCTCGGCACACGCGGCGGCTCGGGAGGTCGGCTATCCGTCCGCGATGGCCGCTGCCCGGGCCGCGGGGCACGCGGCGGCCGTGGCCCACATGGCAGCCCATGCGCGCGGCGTAGCGTACGCCGCGAAGGCCTCCGGGCTGGCCGCGCCTCATCATCCGACCGCCGTCGCCGACGAGGCCGGTCACCGAACGCCCCGGGGCCACAAGGCGATAAGTGGATCGCTGAGCTTCAACGAGTCAGGCTGTACCCATGCGGTCTCTCCTCCGCTCATATCTGCAGCCAGGAGTGGGCGGTCATAGCCGGATCCTCTTCATCCTCGCGCAGTGTGTGCCCTTCACGATCGCACTGCTCGTGGTGGGAATCGAGCTCTCGCCTGCGCACTTTCTGTACACCGGTCCCCTCCTCACCGCGACGCCGGCGCTGGCCGCGGTGACGATGGGCCCCAAAGGAACCATCTCGGCAGCTGCTGTCGCTCTGGCCGTCAGCGTGACCACTGCCACCTACAACCAGGCGTGGGGCAGCCAGCAGGTGTACAGCAACCTCCTGGCTCTTCTCCTGGTGTCGGTAGCCAGTGTCACGACGAGTAGTGCGGTGCGTACTCGCAGGCAGAGCGAGCTCGACCAGATCCGTCGGATCGCCGTGGCGGCACAACGGGTCCTGCTGCGGCCGGTACCCGCCCGGCTGGGCCCGTTGCGGGCCGCCAGCATGTATCTCGCGGCTGAGGCGGGGGCGCAGATCGGCGGTGATCTGTACGAGGCTGTGCAGACCCGGTACGGGGTCCGGATGATCGTGGGGGACGTCCGGGGCAAGGGGCTGCCCGCTGTACGCGCGGCCGCCGCGGTACTGGGCGCGTTCCGGGAGGCCGCGCACTACGAGGACGATCTGGCGGAGGTCATGAACCACTGCGCGGCTGCGCTGCGACGTGAGTGCGCCATGCCGGATGCATTCGATCCGGAAGCTCTGGTGGAGGGTTTCGTCACCGCGCTCGTGGCTCAGGTGGCGGACGAACCCCTGGTCCAGCTGGTCAACCGTGGCCATCCGCCTCCACTGGTGCTGCACCAGGGCAGGGTTCAGACCCTGATGCCCACGTCACCCCTGCCGCCCCTCGGCCTGGAGGACTTCATCACCGGTCCCCCCGCCGAGCCGGAAAGCTATCCGTTCGTACCAGGCGACCGTCTGCTGCTGCACACCGACGGCGTGATCGAGGCCCGCAATCGCGACAACGACTTCTTCGCCCTGGACGAGGCCATGGAAGCGGTGCACGCTCGCACCCCGCCGGAGTTCCTGGAGCAGCTGCACCAATGCCTGATCCGCCACACCCAGGGTCGCCTCGCGGACGATGTGGCGATGCTCCTTGTTGACCGGCTCGGCGAAGAGTCGGCAATCAAGTCGGGGCAGCGGCAGTCTCCTTGACCGACAGACGGCATTGAGCAGTTCCCGCACCTCGGCGCGCCGCGGCGCGCGTGGTGTAGCCAACGGCCGACCTATCAGACAGGTAGTTCGATCGCCAGCGTGTGCCCTGGCGGTCGTCGTAGCCGACCGCATCCATGGGTGACAGGTCCAGCAGCATCCGCACCGCCAGGTCGGCGGCGAAGTTCTCGAAGCAGTGCCCGCCGCTGCGCACCGCGATCCGCTGCTACCCACGGCGAGCTGTGCCGCGTCAGCGTGTCGCTCCCCTTGACAGCAGCACCAGCCGGGGCAGAGCCGCACTTACGCAATGCGTCGCGGACCGGCCGACGGCGTCGCCATCCCACTTCCTGAGGAGCAGTCATGCGTACGCTCCCCCACGCTCGAAGCACCGACGATCTGCGCGCGGTTCGAGGGACGAGGCGCCAAGGCGTCCTAACGCAAGCCGTCGCACAGCTCCAGTACCAGCCGGACAACCGTCTCCGGCTCGCGCAGCGACGGCAGATGATCGCATTGCGGCATCCTCACCAGGCGGCAGCCGGGAATGCGCGCGGCCATCTCCTCATTGCACCGGACCACCTCGGCCTGGTCCCGCTCCCCCAGCGCCAGCACGCACGGCGTGGCCAGCTCGCCGAGCCGGTCGAAGGCAGGGGCATCCGGCACTTGGTACGGGTGGTTGGCGAACCACGCCGCGATCGCCGACCGCAGTTGGGTGGCGGCTTCCGCATCGTCATCAACACCGGCTGCCGCGAAGGTACGCAGACCCAAAGCCACCAAGCCGTCCATGTCTCCCGCCTTGGCCAGTACCTCGACCTCGGCCATGAACGCCGTTGAGGCGAGACGGGGATGGCCGGTGACGCCCGGGCACAGCAGGGCGAGCGCCGCGACCCTCGCCGGGTCGTTGAGCGCGAGGCTCACCGCCGTGGCGCCGCCCATGCTGGAGCCGACCAGGACCACCCGGCTCAGCTCGAAGTGGTCGAGGACTGCGACCAGGTCCTCGACCAGCGAATACCGCACGGTCGGCCTGGGCGATCGCCCGTAGCCGCGCACGTCGTAGCGGATCACTCGGTGCCGCTCCACGAGGCGCGGCATGATCTTCTCCCAGATGCTGGAGTCACCGACTCCCGGGTGCAACAGGACAAGCGGCAGGCCGTCCCCTCCGGAGTCGTCCGCCCATAACTCGCCGTCTTTGACCGACACCATGAGTTCCATGACACAAGTCTGCCCGTTGCACCCTTCGATCAGCCAGTGTCGGCATTGGGACCTTGGGCAAGGCGATCGTGGACCACGACGTGATGGCTTGGTCCACCGGGCCATGGTGTTGCTGAAGCGATGTCATAAGAGCCTGGAAGCAGTGCTCAGCGGATCCCAGGGACGCTGGATACTCAGGAGGCGGTCGCGACGCATCCGCAGGTCGAGTAACCGTCTTCAACCGCAAGGTAGTCGAGAAGATCGGAGCGGCTCTCGCGGCTGCGGTCGGCCACGCCCGCACGGAGATCGGGTCTCTGCGCGCCGCAGGTCAGCACCCCGGGCCGGACCGCTCGACGGACGTTCATTAGTACTGCGTTGGCCGGGTGTTCCGGAAGGCGGCGATGTTCCAGCCGGTGGCGTCGCGCAGCAGGAGGAATGACACGGTGGATCCGCGGCCGGGGGCTGCGTCGCTGTCACCGGTCGCGCGGACGCCGCCGGATGTGCTGACCACATGTGCCACGTCGGGTCGCAGGAACCGGATGCTGGGCTCTCGATGGGCTGGTGACGCCTGGGACCGCGGCGAACGTGCCTAGACTCATGGGTGCAGTTCCGAGCCGAGCGCGACGTCCGTCGCGGGTGCGGTTCAGGTCCGGGCGGAGACGCTGCAACGTCACTGCCCGGACCGCTGTCAGATCAGGGCGGTAGCTCTCCGGGCAGTTCGAGTCCGTGCGGGGCTGGCCAGCCGAGCCGACCGGTTTCCAACTCGGTGAGCAGTCCCGCCACCCAGTCACGTTCGGCTGCGAGCCGGGCGATCTCGAACTCGACCAGCAGGATGCGTGGCACCGAGGTGGCCGCGGCGATGGCCTTCCTTTTGGCGGCATGGGCGCGGGCGAGTTCGTCGCGGCGCTCCCGCAGTGCATCAATCGCTCCCGGCACCGGGAGGCAGCCGATATAAGAGAGGGCGGCGACCAGGAGCGTCGCCTCGGAATCCGGCGTGGCGAGCAGGCGCCGGACACGCTCGGCGAGCCCGACGCGACCGGCATCGGTGAGACCGTAGACCGTACGCTCGGGTCGGCCAGCCTCTTGCTCGGTCGCGACGACCTCGATCAACTCGGCACGGAGCAAGCGGTCGACCGCGTGATACATGCTTCGTGGCAGCCCGGTCACGAAGTCCTTGTGCGTGTCGATCATGAGCCGGTGCATCTCGTAGGTGTGCCGCGGCTCGATGAACAGCAAGGCGAGCACGGTCAGTGCAGTGAGATCGCGATCTTCACGCCGCAGAGCCATAGCCGCCCCCTAGTGCCACTCGCCATATTGCGTCATGCACTAAAGATCGCGCAACGCGCTCATCGGGCCGGGCGATTTCGGCTGGGCGCAGATCAACTTTCCGCACCTTGAGCCTTGCCAAGATCGCTGGGTCATCTGACGGGATCCTGGAAGAGGACGTCGACGGCAGGAGCAGAACGGTTCAGTCTGCCTCCGTCGACGAACTCGCCTCGTCGAGATGTAACGGTCCGAGATGTAACGGTCAGGGGCGCGGTCAGCGGGGTTGATCGCCTCGCTCCGCGTTCTTCTCCTTGATGCGCACCGCTTCCTTGCGGACCTCAGCCTGGGTGGCGCGTTCCCGCTGGAGCCACTCGGGACTGTCCTTCTTCAACGCGTCGATCTGCTCCGTGGTGAGGGCGTCGGTGACTCCGCCACGTGCGAGACCTGAGATGGAGATGCCCAGCTTCGCCGCGACCACCGGCCGGGGATGCGGGCCGTTACGTCGCAGTTCCTGCAGCCACTCGGGCGGATCGGCCTGCAGCGCGTTCAGCTCGGTGCGCGAGACGACACCCTCCTGGAACTCGGCGGGGGTGGCCTCGAGGTACACACCCAGCTTCTTTGCCGCGGTTGCGGGCTTCATCGTCTGGGTGGTCTTGTGCGACGTCATGATGTCAAGGATATCGAGCATGTGCGCTACCTCTGACCACGACCGGTAACCTAGCGGAGTGACAGGCTCGGATGTATCCCCTTCGTTCCGGCTCGTGTATGTCCCGGGAGTGACGCCCACGAAGTGGGTGCGGATCTGGAACGAGCGGCTGCCCGAAGTCCCACTGGCTCTCATCCAGGTGCCCGCCGCCGAGGCATGTGACGTGTTGCGGGACGGCGGCGCCGATGCGGGTTTCGTGCGCTTGCCGGTCGACCGGGCGGACCTCAGCGCGATCCCCCTCTACACCGAGACGACGGTGGTCGTGGTCCCCAAGGACCACGTCGTGGCGGCGGTCGATGAGGTGTCCGCCGAGGATCTGGCCGACGACATCGTGCTGCATCCCCTCGACGACACCCTTGACTGGGAGCGTCGGCCGGGGCTGCCCGCGATCGAGCGCCCCGCCACGACGGCGGACGCCATCGAACTCGTGGCAGCGGGAGTGGGACTCCTCGTCGTCCCGCAGTCACTCGCCCGCCTGCACCACCGCAAGGACCTCACGTACCGGCCTGTCACGGACGCCCCCACATCGAGCGTCGCGCTGTCGTGGCCGCAGGACGAAACCACTGACCTGGTGGAGCAGTTCATCGGGATCGTCCGCGGGCGGACCGTCAACAGCACACGGGGTCGTCCCCCGGCCCCGGCACAGCCGAAGCGCAAGCGCCCCGATGCAGAAGGCGGCGCACAGCGGAAGCCCGCAGCCGGCAAGTCGACCGGCAAGAGCCAACGCAGCCGTTCTGGCGGCCCCAAAGGCGGCAAGCGCGGCAAACCTCGCCGCCGGTCGTAGCCCGGGCGTCCCGCATTCGTCGGCTCCGGGCTGCACGGACGAAGAGATATTCGCCTTGGCCGTGCTCCCCGCACTGGTGGTTGTCTTCTGCCGGGCGCTGGAGCGGCGCGGCGGGAGCCGGGCCGGGTACGGTCGGTGACCGAGGCGGCGCAGCGGGTTCCGCTGCGGCCTCCGTCCCGCCGGATCGGGCCATCGCGGGTGGCTTGGCTTTGTCTGGCCGCCGAGGACGAGACCCAGATCGGGGGACGGCCTGTTTGCGGTCGTGGTCGACATCCCCGATCACGGCCCACAGGGCGAGATGATCAACTGCGGCCATCCGCCGCCACTGCTGTGCCTGATCACCAGGTCAAGGTCCTGCACGCCCGCCGCCCCGCACCCCCAATGGGCATGCGCGAACTGCCCGTCCCAGTGCGCCGCACTGACCCGTTCACCTTCGATACCGGCGACATGCTCCTGCTCTACACCGACGGCGTCATCGAAGCCCGCTCGCCGACCGGCGCCTGCTACCCGCTCGCCGAACGGGTCGCTTCCTTCCCCACCTCCAGCTCCGACGCGCTGCTCCGCCACGTCCAACGTGACCCGCTCGCCCACATCGGCGAGCAACCCGCCGATGACGCCGCCCCCTTGGCCATCGAACGCACCCCCTCCCATCACCTCAACCGGCCACACATCACTGCCCACCCCGTGAACGGCCACCACCGGCTCCGCCCCAGCGAATCGCCTCCACCCACAGCCCGGTGATCCTCGGATGCGACGGCACCCCGCATTGACATTGGTTACCCGGTGTTTGAATTCCAAACAAAGCAAGGGGAATCGGGTTCACGTTCGAACCCGCAGGGCTGCCACTGCCCCGTACCATGAAGGTGTTCAATATGCACCGAAAGTCGTTTAGCGGAGGTGGGTTTCTATGACTCTGCCCATGCGACAGCGAGCAACCAGGCTGGCGGAGCGACAGCTCCCCAGCTGGCGTGATCCAGTAGCGGAATTCGATGAGCTGTTTGAGCGGATAGGGCAACTGCTGGAGACGGCCGCCACGAGCGGGCCCCAAGCCGAACGGATGGCCTGGGCGCCCCTGGCCGAGCTGTCCGAAACCGATGACGCTTACGTGGTCGAGGTCGAACTGCCCGGCGTCAAGCGCGAGGACCTCGACGTCGAGATGAACGAACGGGAACTCGTCATCAGCGGCGAACTCAAGGAGACCGAGCGCAAAGGCGTGCTGCGCCGCAGCACACGCCGCACCGGCCACTTCGAGTACCGGGCGGTACTGCCCGGTGAAGTGAAGACCGAAGAAGTCGATGCCACTCTGGCCGACGGCGTACTCAAGGTCACCATCCCCAAGGCGGAAGCCATGAAGCCGCGTCACATCGAGGTGAAGTCCCAGTCCAAGCGCTGACGCCTGCCGTGACTGGCCGCGCGGAGGTGCTGCCCGGCCAGCCACGCCCCGTGGCCGGCAGCGCGGCAGATGAAATTCCCGGTCTGGTTCGGGATCGCACCCCAGGATGCGGGGCGCGCTGAGGTCACCGTTGACAAGACGAACAGGCTTCCGCGCCAGATCGAAGAGGCCTACGGGTGACCGAAGGAACGGCGCAAGCAGTCTCACGGTGCCCTGCGTGCCACGCTCCACGCCCTGCGCGACCGGATCGCGGGCACCTTCGCCATCGACCCTGACACTGCCACCCCAGCTGACGTCCGCAAGAGCGTGGACGCCATCGTGCACAGCTACGAGCAGGAGGAGCAGCGTCGCCTCGTCGACGAGGTCCTGGAGGCCGCGGCGGCCGGGAAAGCGGCCGCGGTCGGGCTGCGCGCCTGTCTGTGGGCGGGCTCGATCGCCGCGGTGCAGACGCTGCTCGTACACGACGAGGAGGTGACGCCAGGGGTGGTCTGCGATCGGGGGTCAACCACAGGTAGCGCCGCAACGTCGGTGAGACGTCAACCGATACGCGTTGGGTTCGTACCCGTGACTTCGTTACGCCGAGGCCAGTCAGTCCCCTCACCGACACACGCCCCGGCCCCTGGTCGTGCAGTTGCCCATCCACCACACACTCGTAGCCATCACGCAGAGTGTGGTGTTTACCCCCGACAGGCGCCCACCGCGCGAACGCCGCCTCCTGCGACCCCTGACGAGCAGAGGCCCTCGTCGGACTTCGGGGGCCCACCCCCTTCGGCGCCGACGAGCGCACGGTGCGGTGCCCCGACCAGAAGTACTGATCGGGGCACCGAGGGGCGAAACCGGTCACGGGGTGACGGTTTGTGTGTCGACGGGTGAGGTCGAGGTGTTGAAGTGGCCGCTTCCGTTGTAGGTGGCGGTCAGCGAGTGGGTGCCGATGGCGAGGGTGGAGGTGCTGAACGTCGCCACCCCGCCACTGAGGGTGCTGGTGCCCAGCAGCGTTGCCCCGTCGAAGAAGCTGACGGTTCCGGTCGGGGTACCAGCCCCGGGTGCGGTGGCGGTGACGGTGGCGGTCAGCGTCTTGGTCTGACCGAACACCGACGGATCCGGCGACGAGGACAAGGCGGTCTGACTGTTGGCCTTGGTGACCGTCTGATTGCTGGTGGTCGAGGTCGAGCCAGCGAAGTGACTGTCGCCGTTGTACGAGGCACGGATCGTCCGTGTGCCGACCGGCAGGGTGGAGACGGTCAACGTGGCGACACCACCGGAGAGCGCCACCGGCGCCTGCGGGATACCGCCGATGAAGAACGTCACCGTCCCGGTGGGCGTACCCGCACCCGGCGGCACCGCGGCCACCGTGGCCGTCAAGGTCACCGCCTGACCGAACACCGACGGGTTCGGCGACGAACTCGCCGTGGTCGTAGTACTCGCCTGGTTCACCGTCTGGCCGTCAGCCGACGACGTGGAACCCGTGAAGTTGGTGTCGCCGTTGTACGTGGCGGTCAACGAGTGCGAGCCGACCGACAGAGTCGAGACCGCGAACGTCGCCACACCACCACTCAACGTCCCCGTACCCAACAGCGTGGCACCGTCGAAGAAACTCACGGTCCCCGTCGGAGTACCAGCCCCAGGCGCCACGGCCGTGACGGTGGCGGTCAGCGTCTTCGTCTGACCGAACACCGACGGATCCGGCGACGAGGACAACACCGTTGATGTGGCTGCCTGATTCACCGTCTGCCCATCCACCGGAGACGTCGAACCGCTGAAGTTCGCGTCGTCGTTGTAGGTGGCGGTCAACGAGTGCGAGCCGACCGAAAGACTGGAGACCGTGAGCGTCGCCACACCACCACTCAACGTCCCCGTGCCCAGCAAGGTGGCGCCGTCGAAGAAACTCACGGTCCCCGTAGGCGTACCGGTGCCAGGGCTGACGGCGGTGACGGTGGCGGTCAGCGTCTTCGCCTGACCGAACACCGACGGATCCGGCGACGAGGACAACACCGTGGTCGTGAGGTTCCTGGTCACGGTTTGTGTGTCGACGGGTGAGGTCGAGGTGTTGAAGTTGCCGCTTCCGTTGTAGGTGGCGGTCAGCGAGTGGGTGCCGATGGCGAGGGTGGAGGTGCTGAACGTCGCCACCCCGCCACTGAGGGTGCTGGTGCCCAGCAGCGTTGCCCCGTCGAAGAAGCTGACGGTTCCGGTCGGGGTACCAGCCCCGGGTGCGGTGGCGGTGACGGTGGCGGTCAGCGTCTTGGTCTGACCGAACACCGACGGATCCGGCGACGAGGACAAGGCGGTCTGACTGTTGGCCTTGGTGACCGTCTGATTGCTGGTGGTCGAGGTCGAGCCAGCGAAGTGACTGTCGCCGTTGTACGAGGCACGGATCGTCCGTGTGCCGACCGGCAGGGTGGAGACGGTCAACGTGGCGACACCACCGGAGAGCGCCACCGGCGCCTGCGGGATACCGCCGATGAAGAACGTCACCGTCCCGGTGGGCGTACCCGCACCCGGTGCCACAGCGGCCACCGTAGCCGTCAGCGTCACCGGCTGACCGAAGACCGACGGGTTCGGCGATGAGCTCGCGGTGGTCGTCGTACTCGCCTTGTTCACCGTCTGGGTATCCACCGGAGACGTCGAACCGCTGAAGTTCGCGTCTGCGCTGTAGGTGGCGGTCAGTGAGTGCGAGCCGACCGACAGAGTCGAGACCGCGAGCGTTGCCACCCCACCACTCAGCGTCCCCGTACCCAACAGCGTGGCACCGTCGAAGAAACTCACGGTCCCCGTAGGCGTACCAGCCCCAGGCGCCACGGCCGTGACGGTGGCGGTCAACGTCTTCGTCTGACCGAACACCGACGGATCCGGCGACGAGGACAACACCGTCGACGTC
>JBEYJY010000011.1:0-135508 GCA_040631425.1 Streptomyces sp. NPDC020096 | reverse complement strand
CCGTAGACCGCGGTCAACGCATGCGAGCCGACCGAGAGACTTGAGACCGTGAGCGTCGCCACACCACCACTCAACGTCCCCGTACCCAACAAGGTGGCTCCATCGAAGAAGCTCACACTCCCCGTCAGGGTGCCAGCCCCAGGCGCCACGGCCGTGACGGTGGCGGTCAACGTCTTCGTCTGACCGAACACCGACGGATCCGGCGACGAGGACAACACCGTCGACGTCGCCGCCTGATTCACCGTCTGAGTGTCGACAGGCGAAGTCGAGCCAGCGAAATTCGTGTCCCCACCGTAGACCGCGGTCAACGCATGCGAGCCGACCGAGAGACTTGAGACCGTGAGCGTCGCCACACCACCACTCAACGTCCCCGTACCCAACAAGGTGGCCCCGTCGAAGAAGCTGACGGTTCCGGTGGGTGTGCCTGATCCGGGGCTGACGGCGCTGACGGTGGCGGTGAGAGTCTTCGTCTGGCCGAAGACGGACGGGTCGGGTGCCGAGGACAACGCCGTTGTCGTCGCTGCCTGGTTCACCGTCTGGGTGTCGACGGGCGAGGTCGAGCCGGTGAAGTTGGTGTCCCCACCGTAGACCGCGGTCAGCACATGCGAGCCGACGGATAGGCCAGAGACGGTGAGCGTCGCCACCCCACCACTCAACGTCCCCGTACCCAGCAAGGTGGCACCGTCGAAGAAGCTCACACTTCCCGTCGGCGTACCCCCGCCCGGCGCCACGGCCGTGACCGTAGCGGTCAACGTCTTCGCCTCACCGAACACCGACGGATCCGGCGCCGACACCAACACTGTTGTGGTGGCCGCCTGAGTCACCGTCTGCGCATCCACCGGAGACGTCGAACCGCTAAAATTGGTGTCCCCGCTATAGACGGCGGTCAGAAGGTGCGAGCCGGCGCCAAGGCCCGAGACAGAAAGCGTCGCCACACCGCCGCTGAGCGTTCCCGTGCCGAGCAGAGTCGCCCCGTCGAAGAAACTCACACTCCCCGTCGGCGTACCCGCTCCCGGCGCCACGGCCGTGACCGTAGCGGTCAACGTCTTCGCCTCACCGAACACCGACGGATCCGGCGCCGACACCAACACTGTTGTGGTGGCCGCCTGAATCACCGTCTGCGCATCCACCGGAGACGTCGAACCGCTAAAATTGGTGTCCCCGCTATAGACGGCGGTCAGAAGGTGCGAGCCGGCGCCAAGACCCGAGACCGTGAGCGTCGCCACACCGCCGCTGAGCGTTCCCGTGCCGAGCAGAGTCGCCCCGTCGAAGAAACTCACACTCCCCGTCGGCGTACCCGCCCCCGGCGCCACGGCCGTGACCGTAGCGGTCAACGTCTTCGCCTGACCGAAGACAGACGGATCCGGCGCCGACACCAACACCGTGCTCGTCGCTGCTTGGTTGACCGTCTGGGTGTCGACGGGCGAGGTCGAGCCGGTGAAGTCCGTGTCCCCACCGTAGACCGCGGTCAACGCATGCGCACCAACGGAAAGGCTCGAGACCGTGAGCGTGGCCACCCCACCGCTCAACGTCCCCGTACCCAGCGGCGTGGCCCCGTCGAAGAAGTCGACCGTTCCCGTCGGCGTACCCGCGCCCGGTGCCACGGCGCTGACGGTGGCGGTCAGGGTTTTCGCTTGGCCGAAGACGGAGGGGTCGGGCGCCGAGGTCAACACCGTGGTCGTCGCTGCTTGGTTGACCGTCTGGGTGTCAACGGGCGAGGTCGAACCGGTGAAGTCCGTGTCCCCACCGTAGACCGCGGTCAACGCATGCGCACCAACGGAAAGGTCTGAGACCGTGAGCGTCGCCACCCCACCGCTCAACGTCCCCGTACCCAGCGGCGTAGCCCCATCGAAGAAGCTGACGGTTCCGGTGGGTGTGCCTGATCCGGGACTGACGGCGCTGACCGTGGCAGTCAGCGTCTTCGCCTGACCGAACACCGACGGATCCGGCACCGACACCAACACCGTGGTCGTCGCAGCCTGATTCACCGTCTGAGTGTCAACGGGCGAAGTCGAACCGGTGAAGTCCGTGTCCCCACCGTAGACCGCAGTCAACGCATGCGCACCAACGGAAAGGCCTGAGACCGTGAGCGTCGCCACCCCACCGCTCAACGTCCCCGTACCCAGCAAGGTGGCCCCGTCGAAGAAGCTGACGGTTCCGGTGGGTGTGCCTGATCCGGGACTGACGGCGCTGACGGTGGCGGTCAGCGTCTTCGCCTGACCGAACACCGACGGATCCGGCACCGACACCAACACCGTGGTCGTCGCAGCCTGATTCACCGTCTGGGTGTCAACGGGCGAAGTCGAACCGGTGAAGTCCGTGTCCCCACCGTAGACCGCGGTCAACGCATGCGAGCCCACCGACAGAGAAGACGTGGAGAACGTCGCCACACCGCCGCTCAACGTCCCCGTACCCAGCAAGGTGGCCCCGTCGAAGAAGCTGACGGTTCCGGTGGGTGTGCCTGATCCGGGACTGACGGCGCTGACGGTGGCGGTCAGCGCCTTCGCCTGACCGAACACCGACGGATCCGGCACCGACACCAACACCGTCGTCGTGGCCCCCTGGTTCACCGTCTGAGTGTCGACGGGCGACGTCGAACCGCTGAAGTCCGTGTCCCCGCCGTAGACAGCGGTCAGTGAGTGCGAGCCCACCGAGAGAGCGGACGTGGAGAAGGTTGCCACTCCGCCGCTAAGCGTTGCCGACCCGAGCAGGGTGGCGCCATCGAAGAAACTCACGGTTCCCGTAGGCGTGCCGGCTCCAGGACTCACAGCCGCTACCGTGGCGGTCAGGGTCTTCGCCTGGCCAAACACGGAGGGGTCGGGCGCCGAGGTCAATACCGTGATCGTCGCTGCTTGGTTGACCGTCTGGGCGTCGACGGGCGAGGTCGAGCCGGTGAAGTCCGTGTCCCCACTGTAGACCGCGGTCAACGCATGCGAGCCCACCGACAGAGAAGACGTGGAGAACGTCGCCACACCGCCGCTCAACGTCCCCGTACCCAGCAAGGTGGCCCCGTCGAAGAAGCTGACGGTTCCGGTGGGTGTGCCTGATCCGGGACTGACGGCGCTGACGGTGGCGGTCAGCGCCTTCGCCTGACCGAACACCGACGGATCCGGCACCGACACCAACACCGTCGTCGTGGCCCCCTGGTTCACCGTCTGAGTGTCGACGGGCGACGTCGAACCGCTGAAATCGGTGTCCCCACCGTAGGTGGCGGTCAGCACGTGCGGGCCGACGGAAAGGCTCGAGACCGTGAGCGACGCCACCCCACCACTCAACGTCCCGGTACCGAGCAGCGTCGCCCCATCGAAGAAGCTGACGGTTCCCGTCGGCGTACCCGCGCCCGGTGGCACGGCGCTGACGGTGGCGGTCAGCGTCTTCGCCTGACCGAACACCGACGGATCCGGCACCGACACCAACGCCGTCGTCGTGGCCGCCTGGTTCACCGTCTGGGTGTCGACGGGCGACGTCGAACCAGCGAAGTCCACGTCCCCGCTATAGACAGCCGTCAACGCATGCGACCCCACCGACAAAGACGACGTGGAGAACGTCGCCACCCCACCGATAAGGGTGCTGGTGCCGAGCAGAGTGGCCCCATCGAAGAAACTCACACTCCCCGTAGGCACACCAACCCCAGGAGCCACAACCGCCACCGTGGCGGTCAACATCTTCGCCTCACCGAACACCGACGGATCCGGCACCGACACCAACGCCGTCGCCGTGGCCGCCTGACTCACCGTCTGAACGTCAACGGGCGACGTCGAACCAGCGAAGTCCACGTCCCCGCTATAGACAGCCGTCAACGCATGCGACCCCACCGACAAAGACGACGTGGAGAACGTCGCCACCCCACCGATAAGGGTGCTGGTGCCGAGCAGAGTGGCCCCATCGAAGAAACTCACACTCCCCGTAGGCACACCAACCCCAGGAGCCACAACCGCCACCGTGGCAGTCAGCGTCTTCGCCTCACCGAACACCGACGGATCCGGCACCGACACCAACGCCGTCGTGGTAGCCGCCTGACTCACCGTCTGAACGTCAACGGGCGAGGTCGAACCGGTGAAGTTGGTGTCGCCGCTATAGACGGCGGTCAGCGGGTGCGAGCCCACCGCGAGAGCGGCTGTGGAGAACGTCGCCACCCCACCGCTCAGCACCGCCGTACCGAGCAAGGTCACACCATCGAAGAAACTCACGGTCCCCGTAGGCGTTCCCGCGCCTGGTGCCGCGGCGCTGACGGTGGCAGTCAGCGTCTTCGCCTGGCCGAACACGGACGGATCCGGGGCTGACACCAACGCCGTCGTGGTGGCCGCCTGGCCCACCGTCTGAACGTCAACGGGCGACGTCGAACCAGCGAAGTTCGTGTCCCCACCGTAGGCGGCGGTCAACGCATGCGAACCCACCGACAAAGACGACGTGGAGAACGTCGCCACCCCACCGCTCAGCACCGCCGTACCGAGCAAGGTCACACCATCGAAGAAACTCACGGTTCCCGTCGGAGTGCCCACTGAGGACGTCACGGTGGCGGTGAGGGTTTTCGCTTGGCCGAACACCGACGGATCCGGCGCCGAGGTCAGCGCCGTCACGGTGGGGAAGGGGACAGTGTTGGTGACCGTCACGCTGTTGTCGGAGTTGTCGGTGATGTAGAGGGTCGAACCGTCGGGCGTGGTTGCCACCCCGAATGGTCCCGGTCCGGCTGGGATTGTGAAGGTGACCGTGTCGGTGCTGGTGTCGATGACACTGACCGTGTCGTCACCGTTGTTTGCCACGTACGCGTGGGTTCCCGCCGTGGCCACACCGGTAGGGGCGGTGCCGACGGTCACCGTGGCAATGACCGCATTCGTCACGGTGTTGATGACACTGACCGTGCCGTCACCGCCGTTGGCCACATATGCCTTGCTCCCCACGACGGCCACACCGAGGGGGTCAGTTCCAACCGTCACCGTGGCAATGACCGCGTTGGTCACGGTGTTGATGACACTGACCGTGCCATCGCTTGAGTTGGTCACGTAGGCGTTGGTCCCCGCGACGGCCACACCGAAGGGGGCGGTGCCGACGGTCACCGTGGCAATGACCAGATTGGTCACGGTGTTGATGACACTGACCGTGCCGCCACCACCGTTGGCCACATACGCGTTGGTCCCCGCGACGGCCACACCGAGGGGGGCAGTTCCAACCGTCACCGTGGCAATGACCGCGTTGGTCACGGTGTTGATGACACTGACCGTGCCATCGCTTGAGTTGGTCACGTAGGCCAGAAGACTGTCCGGGGTGATCGCCACCCAGAAGGGCGTTGTACCGACGGGTACGGTGGCGGTGACGGCCAGGCTGCCGGTGTTGATGACACTGACCGTGTTGCTGCCCTCGTTGGTCACGTATGCCTGCAGTCCGTTGGGGGTGATCGCCACCCCAGTCGGAGTCACGCCCACCGGAACTGTCGGGTCCGATGACACCGCAACACGGGCGCGACGGAATCCGCCCCATGGGAGTCTGAGCAGTTGTCGCCAACTCGGCTGAATTTGCTTGGCCATGGTTCGCCCTTCGAGATCACGGATCTGTCTGATCTGGATGGGCTGCCTGGAGACTGACTGTGCGGTGGCCGCCGTCAGCGCACCGCAGGCAAAGGGCACTTGCCGGCGAGCCCATCCAAACACCGCCGACCATTCGTCAGGTCGACGGGATAGGCCCCGAGAAGGATGGGCGACCCTCGGAGTCCACTGACACCAGTAACCCACTACGACCGAAGGAGGAATAGCCGATAGAATGAAACATCACTCGAATAGCCCATCGACGCAATGTTGATGTGACCTTCGAAGCACGGGCGGCCCGCGTCCCCGTGAGCGTTCAGCATTGCGGCCGGGGCCCGTCGGCCATCGTGGACAGACCGCTGGGGCCTGGGCATTCTCCGCTCACCGCGGCCAGGGACGCCACGGAACGTCGCTCCCTTCTCAGTGGTGCAGCATGTTCCCATCGGGCTCGCTGTTGGGCCGTTCGAGTGACGTTTACTTCTATGGGCTTTTCTCATCTCGGTGGCAGTGGGTTACTTGTGCTAACGGAGCCCGGCGGGTCGCCCATCCTGGTCGGGACTGTGATCGTCCGTCTGGCGACAGGCGACGGATAAGCGGATGGGCAATCTCCCCTGTAGCCTGGCGCGTTGGCCCTCGCCCGAGGCCCGCTGGCTGCACAGCGCGCAGGCAGTTCTCGTGGCAGCCCCATCCAGATCAGACAGACTTCTATCTTGAGGGGCGCATCGTGGCCTTAGCATTTCAGGCGAGTTGGCGGCAGCTGACCAGAGTGCCGCAGGGTAGGTACCGTCCCGGATTCGTGGCGATGTTGTCGGATCCAACGGTGACAGTGGGCATTTTCCCCACGGGGGTGGCCATCACTCCCAATGGTCTGCAGGCATACGTGGCCAACGAGGGCAGCAACAACGTCAGCGTCATCACCACCGCAACCAACACCGTAACCGGCACCATCCCCGTAGGGAACACACCCTTCGGAGTGGCCATCACACCGGACGGCCTGCACGCCTACGTCACCAACAATGGTGACAACACCGTCAGCGTCATCACCACCGCGACCAACACCGTGACAGCCACCGTACCCGTAGGAATGGCTCCCCTCGGCGTGGCGATCACACCAGACGGGCTCCACGCATACGTGGCCAACGAGGGCAGCAACAACGTCAGCGTCATCACCACCGCAACCAACACCGTAACCGGCACCATCCCCGTAGGGAACACACCCTTCGGAGTGGCCATCACACCGGACGGCCTGCACGCCTACGTCACCAACAGTGCTGACAACACCGTCAGCGTCATCACCACCGCGACCAACACCGTGACAGCCACCGTACCCGTAGGAGCGACTCCCCTCGGCGTGGCCATCGCGGGAACCAACGCCTACGTGGCCAACAACGGCGACAACAACGTCAGCGTCATCGCGACCGCGACGAACAGCGTAACGGGCACCGTGGCCGTAGGGATCGCTCCCCTCGGGGTGGCCGTATCCCCGGACGGCTTGCACGCCTACGTCGCGAACAACGGCGACAACACCGTCAGCGTCATCACCACCGCGACCAACACCGTGATGGGCTCCATTGCGGCCGGTCCCGGACCGTTCGAACTGGCTGTCACCCCGGACAACTTGACCCTCTACATCACCAACAACGCCGACAACAGTGTGACGGTGACCCCAGCCCTACCCGCTGCCACCGCGACCGCGCTGACCTCCGCCCCGGACCCGTCGGTGTCCGGCCAGACGAAAACCCTGACCGCCACAGTGACCTCCCCGTCCGGCACACCGACCGGAACCGTCAGCTTCTTCGACGGAGCCACCCTCCTGGGCACCAGCGCCCTGAACGGAAGCGGCGTAGCGACGCTGCCGGTCTCCACCCTTGCTGTCGGCTCGCACGCACTGACCGCAACGTACAACGGAGGCGGCGGTTTCGCCGTCTCAACCTCACCGGTGGACATCCAGACAGTCAACAAGGCCAACACGACAACCTCGCTCACCTCTGCACCAAACCCCTCGGCAGTCGGCCAGACCGTGCTGCTGAGTGCAACGGTCACCGCCGCGCCTCCCGGCTCCGGCACACCGACCGGAACCGTCAGCTTCTTCGACGGGGCCACCTTGCTGGGGGCCAGTACCCTCAACGCCGGCGGCGTGGCGACGCTGTCGGTCTCGACCCTCAGTGCCGGTACCCACACGCTCACGGCCACCTACAGTGGGGACAGCCACTTCAACGGCTCGTCAACCACCCACACTCAAACCGTCGTCATCGTCACATCAACCACTCTCACCGCCACCCCGGCCGTCATCCACTACAACATCTTCACTGGCCAGTTCTTCATCCCCATCCTCAGCGCCACGTTGAAGAACCAACTCGGCGTCGGCATCCCCGGCCAGACCATCACCTTCTCCGCGGCCACCATTACCGGCCCCCTCACTCTGGGTACCGCGGTGACCGGCGCCAACGGCACCGCAACGCTCACCAACGTGATCGTCCCAGCGACCTTGATCCTCACCAATCAGTACACCGCAGCCTTCGCCGGAAGCCCGGGCCTGCAACCCGCCACGGCCACCGCACCTCTCACGTTCAGCCCCTTCTGACCCAGCTCTCGGAGGGCGCGTAAGCCGCGCCCATGCCAAGAAGCGCGTCTGAAGGTTCGGGTCCTCCACCGTGCCAGCCGCCATACTCGCAACAGGGACATGGCTTGGAACCTCAACCTGGGCTGCGCAGGAGAGGACGCCGTAGTAGTTCGTCCAACCCCGCACGACCGGACTGATCAGCCGGGCGAGAGCCGCTTGAGAGACGTCGGTGCGCAGTTGCAGTCGCAGGACCGTATCTGTCCGCGATCTTCGGCCTACGCACCGACTCCTCTCTGCGCTCACGACACGCCAAGCACCGGACGTTCGGTCGCGCGGGCCTCCAGTTCCGAGGCACACCGAGATGCTCCAGGCGAGAGGTCTCGATCACGCCACCCCGGAGGAAGACGAGGTACGCCTCGCGGTTACCGTTCTGCGATGAGCGAGAACGGCAATCCCGACGATGCCACGCTGATGGCGGAACTGGACATCGCTACCGAACGGGCTGATGCCTGGGGCCGGTTGCTGGCCGTCGCCGACGAGTTCGCAGCCCTCTCACACGACGAGGAGGACTTCCGCTGGAAGCGGGCGGAGCGGCGGGCGGACGGTGCCATGGTGGGTGGCTACCCCGTCTACGCCGAGCGGGTGGAGCGGGCCTGTCGCGCGCTGGCCGAAGTGGGTGCAGTCACACCGGCCTACCACTGGATGCAGCAGCGCCCTCCGGCAGTGCCGGACGATGGGCAGCTCGTCCCGGCCGAGGCAGTGCGACTGGCCACGGCCATCGTGCGGGGAGAGCGGTTCGGCTACGGGACCATCGGCCAGGCGGTGGAGAGCGGAACCCTGCAAGCGGTGCTCGCCTCCCTGTCCGCCTGGTACCGGGGTCGGTCGTCTCACAGGCTCGGCATGAGTTCGGTCAGCGGAAGTGCTGTCCCGTCCTCAGGGGGGCGTGACAGGTGCAGCGTGGTGTGGAAGTAACCGTCCGCCTCCTTCCCGTACGCGTCCTCGCCGTGTGCGGTCACCGCATCGATGGCGTATCGCTGTTCATCCGCGCCTGTGAAGCGTCGTTGCGGGAAGGTGTGCGTGGTGGCCTTTTCGGTGACCAGGCCGTATGAAGCCAGGCATGCTGCGATGGATGCGTACGAGCTGGTGCGCAGCACCAAGGCAGCAACCCACACTGGGTCCTGGGCGCAGGCCAGGAGTGGCTGGAAAGTGCGGGAGGACAGGAAGGTCGCCCCTCCGGTGATCGTGATCAGCCGGATGTGCTGCGCCGCGCGGAGCAGGGGCGCGGAGGGAGGAGCGGTTTCGAGATTCTCGGTGAAACCCTCGTCCAGCAGGCCGACGGCGCGTGCGTAGGAGATGGCGTTCGTGGCCACGTCGAGCCCGATAACCCGGGCCGCGTCGTGGCGTCGACGAGCCGCGTAGTAGCTACGGTCCCACTCGATCAGCTCGGCTGTGGTGAGCGCGGTGGCCTGCGGCGAGGTGTAGTGGGTGTAGAGGTCGTCCAGTGTCACCTCATGGTTGAGGAGCGCGGCGTTGATGCCGTACGAGCAGCAGATGTCCAGCACTGTCACCGGTTCCGCCGCACGGGCGGTCCGTCCGCAAGCGGTAAGCGCCCGACGGAAGATGCCCTGTCCGTGCTGGGGCGCCTGGTAGTCGAGTTGACCCAACACCCGGAAATACGCCCGAGGATCCGGCTGATCGTAGATCTGGTCGAACGGCGTCATGCCCTCTGGGACGGGCGTCCCTGATGTCTGCGCGTCATTGGCAGGTGGCGCTCCCGTCCCCGTTTTCCGCGCACCGCTCATCCCGGTTCTCCTCACGCAGCTAGCGACAACTCGCGGGCCTGGTCAGGGGTGCGTGAGTCACTCCACCACTTCTGCACGCACTCGACGATCGTACGGTGGTCGGAGACGCGGGCCTGGCGCACATCGGGCATTCCGTTCCCTTCCGGATCTGTCTCATCGGGCTGACGATGAACTGGCAGGGCCAGCCCTGAGAGAAATGCTCACATGGCGAGCGATGCTGACGGCATCCTCCTCTTCTGGGTCAGAGGACTGTATGCCCTTGTCTGCGATACGAGTCGTGATATTACGGGCCCGGAGGAATTGAGGAATTGTCAAGTCTTTTGGCTGAGAAGCGGTTTGCTGCTGGTAGGCGAACGGGCTGGACTCGCCCGTAAGGGGAGACGCGAGGGAGCGGGGCGTGGACGGCGGCACGCTCTACTCGATCGGTGATCTTGCCCGGCGGACCGGGCTGACGGCGAGCGTGCCCAGGGCGGCACCACGGGCCTGCGCCGCGACACTGCCGCAGCGGTCCGCGGCCAGGTCGGCCCGGCGCTGGCAGCCGGGATCAATCCGGCCTCGCCCGGCTCGATCGTCTCGGTCATGCATTCACTGTGTCCGCGGCTTCGCTAGTCAGTCGCTCTTGCCGCGGCACCGGCGTTCCTTGACTGCGGCGCGGCGCTCCTCCTCCTGCTCCCACAAACGTTTCAGCTTCAGGGTCCGCTCATCGAGTTCCAGCGGCTCGTCCTCCTCCTTCCACAGTCCCTGAGCCTTGAGTTGCTTCACCTGCACCTCGATGGGCGGGTCCGGGTCGAAGTCGGAAGGCCGCGGGCCCTCGGGGCCGTCAGGGCCGATGCGGACCAGCCGCTCGACCCGCGTCACCCGGAAGCGTCGCCCAGCCGCGCTCAGCGCGTTGCTGCGCTTTTCGTCCAGCCGGTCGGCCGCACGCGCGAATTGCTCGCGCTCCGCCTCATCGAGTTCCAGCGTGAACGGCCCCATCACCCGCAGCCATGTCGCCAGAGCGTCGCGTGCGCCCTGCGGTGTCGAGGGCGACGCCCCTGGGCTGTGCGCCTTCCACCTGCCGTCCACCCGCTCGGAGAGCGTGAACACGGCAGGCAGCAGCACCCCGCCCGGATACCTCTCGGCGGCCCGCCGCGCGTCCTCGACCACCTCCGGCGGCGCCCCGGGCACGGATCCGATGAACTGGACGAGGTCCAGCTTGAGGATGCCGTCGGAAAGACCTGTGCCGGTGAACGGGTCCATCAGGAACCCCTTGGTACGGGACGGCAGTTGGTACGCCTCACCGGCCTCCGCCGGATCGGGGTCACTGGGGCGGGGAGGCTCGGGTCCGCTGCCGCTCATCCGGATGAACTGCGAGGCGCGCACGATCCTGAACCGCTCCCCCAGGACGCGCACGTCGTCGACGACCTCCCGGTCCATGCGCAGCGCCGCGGCCATCCACTTCCGCCGGACCCGGTCCTCCCCTGCGTCCTTGGCACGCATCCGGAACCGCGAACCCAGCGAGTCCCGCGCCTGCTGCGGCGTGTCAGCCCCGTACTCGGACAGCTCCCAGCCGCCCGCCTCCCACTCCGTCGCGTGGAAGAACTCCGGGACCCCCACACCCATCAGCTCCGGGTACCGCTCCCTGGCCTGCCACGCCTCCTGCTCGGCGAAGGCCGCGATAGGGCCTTCCTGCGGGGTCACCCGGACCATCAGGTAGGAGGGAACCTTGTCCTCGTAGCCACTCATGTACCGAATGTGCCTGAACGCGGGCAGTCTCGCCCGAAGAACCAGAGAATCAACACACGGCCGTGGGACGGGTGTTGTGGCTCCTACCGGGCGTCGGCCGATACCGCCACTCCAGACGTCCGGCCGGGCTGATGTCACTGCGGAGTTCGGCGGTCGTTCGTCACGCCTGGGCCTGCGGCAGCGCGGTCGAAGACCGGTCCGCCGCATGCGTCTCGGCGTACGATTCGCGGCGGCCGAGGTACCGCTGGAGCGGCGGCCACTTCTTGCCCTCGCCGATGATGTGCTCCGCGCAGATCCGGGCCGAGGATTGTCGGCGGCGCTCCTCGCGCCCGGCGTACCTCTCGCCCCGGTGGCACCTCGTCATTCGGCTTGCGTGGCAGGGTTTACCACCGTGTGGTCAGGGAGGACGGTCGCACGGGTCCGGCCGCCGTCATCCCGCGGCCAGACCGCAACTACCGCGCACGATTCGTCAATAGGCCTGGCACAATCAGGACATGAGTCTGCGTCGCGATACGGCGAGCGAACCGGCGAGATGGTCTGGGTATGCCGCTGCCGTGTGGGGGTTCGTGTTCGCCGTTCCGAGCTTCTACTGGGCGATGGGTGGACTGACCGGGGCCGCGTCCACGATCTCACCGTCGCTGGTCAAGCTGGCAGAGGACCGAAATCCGGGCTTTATCGCGGTCTTGTGGGTGACCGGTGTGCTCAAAGTCGTCGGCGGTCTGCTTGGCCTGGCTCTGGCGCGCCGCCGCACGTGGGGACGCGGTATGAATCGCCTCCTGCAGTTGATGGCGTGGGGCGCGGGGGTACTGCTCGTCTGGCATGGAGCTCTGTTCGTCGGACAGGGACTGCTCGTACAGGCGCACATCATCAAACTCGCTCCAGACCTACTGACGGTCAGCCGCTGGTACACCTACTTGTGGGGACCGTGGTTCGTGGCCGGAGGCATCGTCTTCATGTTCGCCGCACGGGCCCACTTGACAGGGGTGGCAGACCGCCGGGATGCCAAGATTGCGGGCATGGTAGGCGGCATCGGCGCACTGGCGCTGTCCGCAACAGCCCTGATATCAGGGGTCGGTTGACCTGTTTGAGATCGCTCAGAGTCCAACTCGTCCCCCTGTGCTCGATCCCCGCTTTCGCGTACCGAGTCGTCAGCCGACGAAGGCCGGAGGCTGACGATCCTTCCAGGGCACGGCCTGCTCCAGCTGTGCGGCCGTCCGCAGTAGCAGATCCTCCCTGCCTTGGGCGGCGACGAGCTGCACACCGATCGGCAGGCCTTCACGGCTCTGCCCGAGCGGCAGGCTGATCGCGGGGTTTCCGGAGATGTTGAACGCCGCTGTGAACGGCCCGCACTCGAAGATCCGCCGTAGCCAGGAACGCACCGTGTGGTGGGGATCGTCGTAGTCGAGCGTGCCGTGCGGTGCCGGGAGCTGCGCGAGTGTCGGTGTCACGAGCAGGTCGTGATCGGTGAAGAACTGGCCGACGGGGCGGGTCACCCGGTGCTGGGCGTCGGTCGCGGCCATGACGTCGAGTGCGGTGAACGCCTCGGTCTCGATGAGGACCTGCCGTGACACGGCTTCAAGCAAGGATGGGTCGGGGCGGCGCGGCGCGGTGAGCAGCGCGGCTCCCGTCGCGACCGCGGCGAGCATGGATGCCTCGACGAGTGCGTCGGCATCGACGGCCGGACGGGCCTCGGCCACGTCGTGTCCGATCCACTCCAACACCTGGCCGGCGGCAACGGTGGCCTGGACGACCTGCGGGTCGACCGGCGTGCCCGACCACGGCGTGGTCATCAGCGCAACGCGCAGGCGGCCTGGGCGGGCACGCAGTTCTTCGGCGTATCGACGGGCCGGTGGCGGCGCGATGTACTTGTCGCCGACGGTCGGCGCGCAGACCGCGTCGAGGAGGTGCGCGGTGTCGCGGACGGTCCGGGTGAGCGCGAACTCGATGATCTGCCCGAACCCGGTCTCGCCGGTGAGTGGGCCGCAGGGAGTGCGGCCGCGGCTCGGCTTGAGGCCGACCAGTCCGCAGCACGCGGCCGGAATCCGTACCGACCCTGCCCCGTCGTTGCCGTGAGCGAGCGGCACGGCCCCGGCGGCGACGAGCGCGGCCGAGCCGCCGCTCGACCCGCCGACACCCCGCGTGAGGTCCCACGGATTGCGGGTCCGCCCATACCGCACGGGCTCGGTAGAGAAGCTGAGGCCGAACTCCGGGGCGGTGCTTTGGGCCAGCGCCACCAGACCGGCGGCACGAAAGCGGGACATCAGGTCGTGGTCGACACGCGCCACCGCACCGCGGATGCTGCGGCTGCCGAGCGCGAACGGCACGCCTCGCGCGAACGGGCCACTGTCCTTGATCACGAAAGGCACGCCAGCCAGCGGCCCCTTCGGCTCGTGGGCAAGCGCGGGTTCGAACAGCGGCTGTGCCAGTGCGTTGAGGTCGGCGTCGGCCTTCTCCAGCGCGCGTCGGGCAACCACCTCGACCTCTGCGGCACTCACCTCATGTGCCTGGATCAACTCACTTAGGCCGACAGCATCAAGGCGTGCGTACTCGTGCACTTCCAACGGTCCCCCCACGCTTGCAACCAACCGACGCCAGACTGGCATACCGCACCAAAGGGGTGCCACGGAGTTTCCGCGCCGCGCTGTCACGCCCATGGCTCGTGATCGACCAACGCGGTCTGCGCGATGGGCAGAGTCAGCCGCCGTAGGTCCGACGGGGATCTCCGGCCGAAGGAGTGGTTTGACCGGCGCGAGTGTCTCCCGGACAGGCGCCCGGGAAGGCATCGGGCGAGCCGCTGCCGCGGCTCAGGCTCGGATCCGTCTCCCGCGACGCGATCCCCGACTCCTCGCGAGAACGCACCGCCGCCCTCGAAGCCCAACACAACAGTGCGGTCTCCGTGGCCCTTCACGATCTGACCAGCGGCCGGGAACGTGGTTCTCGGCAACGATGAAGGAGGTCCCATGGCCGGGCCCGCGCCCGTCGATTCCCCAAAGAAGTTTGTGAGTTACGTCGAGTCGGTTCTCGGCGCGCTCGCGCAGGACCCGCGGCGGGTGGTCTTCACCAGGGCCGACGGCCGACAGGTCGCAGCTGGCCCGTTCCGCGACAGCGTCTACCAGATGGCCCGGGAACTCGCCTCGCGCGACATCCGACGTGGCAGCACGGTCGTGCTCCTCTCGGGCAACCGGCCAGAGGCCGTCGCCGCCCGATACGCGGCGAACCTGCTCGGCGCCAGGATCGTCGCCCTGTACGAGGGCATGTCCCCCGAGACACTGGCACGCATCGTCCAGAGCGTCGAGCCCGCCGTACTGATCGTCGAGCCGCAAGCACAGGCGGCCGCCGAAGAACTCCTCTCACACACCCGGCCCTCCGCTGTACTGGCCCTCGGTCCGAGCCCACTCGGCGACGACCTCCTCTCGTACGCCGCACACCGCGAATCCCAGCCGCTGGAAAACGCGGCAGAGCCCGAGGACGACTGGTGCATCCGCCACACAGGAGGAACCACCGGCACCCCCAAGGGCATCCGCATGACGCACGCCAGCTACGCACACGCCCTGGGCAGCCTCTCCATCGACGCCGGCACCCCACCCCGCTTCCTGGCCTGCACGACCCTCGCCCACCTCGCGGGGAGGATCACCGACTCCACGCTGCTCGCCGGTGGGTCCGTCGTCCTGCACCGCGAGTTCGACCCGCGCCAGGTGCTCTCCGCCATCGAACGGCAACGGATCACCCACCTCTGGCTGCTGCCACCGCTGCTCTACCAACTCCTCGATCACACCGACGTGGCCACCACCGACTGCACCAGCCTCCGAAGGATCACCTATGGCGGCTCCGCCGCTTCCCCGGCCCGCCTGCGCCAGGCGGTAGAGCGTTTCGGGCCGATCCTGCACGGGGCCTACGGCCAGTCAGAGGCTGGCGGGATCGCCCAACTGCTCCCTGATGAACACACCCCGGCTCGTCTCAGCGGCCCGGTCGTCCCGGTCGGCCGGGCCCTACCGGACGTCGAGATCACCATCCGCGATGCGGTGGGAACCGCTCTGGCCCCGGGCCGGACGGGGGAGGTGACCGTCCGCACCGGCCAGGCCATGACAGGCTACTGGCAGCAGCCGGGACTCACCTCCGAAGTCCTCCGCGACGGCTGGGTACACACCGGAGACGTCGGCTACCTGGACGACGAGGGCTACCTGTACCTCGTGGACCGCCTCAAAGACATGATCATCGTCGTCGGCGGCCATGTGTACCCAACCGAACTGGAGGAACTTCTCCTCGCCCACCCGGACGTCGCCGCCTGCGCGGTATTCGGCGTCCGCAGCCCCGACGCCACCGAAGAGGTCCACGCCGCCATCGTCCCCACCCCCGGCCACACCGTCACCACCCAGGTGCTCCGCGCCTATGTCGCCGAACGCAAGGGCACGATGTACACGCCCAGTGCCATCCACGTGGTCGACGCCATCCCCCTGACCCCGGTCGGAAAGCCGGACAAGAAACTTCTCCAGGCCGTCTACGCAAGGTAATTGATGTCTCATCAGGTCAATCCGAACGCCGCGCCGTTCTTCCCACCGGGGCCTCGGCGGTACACCTCGGGGGGGGCGACGCCGCTGGCAGCCCAGAAACGGCAGTCCCGGTGAACCTTCCGCCCTGGTAACCGCCGTCAGCGAGGAGGGTCGCATTGCCGCAGGCGACGAGGTCGCCACGGACCGCTCCAGGGTGGGCATCAACGTGCCGTCCACAATGGGACTTGGCGCCACGCGGGGCCCATTCCTTGAGGTTTGAGGCTTCTGAGCAGGCTCTGTCTCGCAGTCTGACAACCCCTCTTACACGCCGCAAGGGCAGCTCACCCGTAGATCGCCACCACGCATACGGTCGTCAGTAGCCTCGCCGACGGTTGTTCTCGGCCGCCTCTTCGCGCCTTCGGACTCGCCGTTGCCGCTCGTCCGCCAGCTCCCCCAAAGCGTCATCGACGGCCACGAGCACTGTCGCCACCGCGTCGTCCACCACGCCCGGGGAGTCTTCGGTCCGCTTGCCGTGGATTCCGACGTCCGCCGCGAGGGCGGCCAGGATGGGCTCGTCCGACGCCCAGCGGTCGGCCGCCTGGCGGCGAGCGGGCGAGTCGACCAGTACCAAACGACTGGTCCGGAACACCATCCAGCGGCGAGCTTGTTGCCGAGCGATCTGCCCTTCCACCTCAAGGTCGGCCAGATAGGCCGCGGACAGATTGCGGCCCCTGCGCCACAGCCAATCGGCGACCGGCTCATACGGCGTCTCCCGGACAAGCGACGACGCGGCCTCAGCCAACAGGCGATCAGGTATTACCGGCTGGTAGGTCGGCACGATGCGATCGCCGTCCAAGTGGATGGCCTGGGCGTCCAAGAGGTCGATCAATTCGGCTCCGGCGAGCGCAAGCGACAGATCACCTCGCTCCACCGGGCGGTCAGAGGCCATGTCCATGGAAACAATGAACAGGTCCCGCGGTGTGGTCATGAACGTCTCCACCTCAGGGGCGCTGACAACGCCAGGGGCATCAGCAATCAGCCGGCCCCAGCAATTGTCGCTCCCAGCGGCCACGCTTGCCAGTGCGGGACAGACGGAAGTGTGGGACTCACCAAGCCGCATAAGCGTAAGCAATTCCGACGAGCGGCGGCTCTTGACGAATGTTACCGTGCAGCCTGTGCACTGAGGCGCGCTTTCGCAGGAAGGTGACTTTCATCGACAGGCGAACTTTCGGCAAGATACTCACCTCAGGCGTGGCCACGGGTTCACTGCCCGTATTCTCAACGACATCAGCCGCAGCGGCCACGAACAAGGACGGGCTCGCGCACGGCGCTTCCGCGGGTATCTCAAATCCACTGCGAGAGCTTGGGCCAGTCCACCAGGTACGCACGAATCTGCTGGAGATCGCCTACCACGAGGCAGGACCCACCGATGGCCAGGCCGTGCTCCTCGGTCATGGATGGCCCTACAGCCCTGACGCATATCGCGAGGTAATGCCCGCATTGGCCAGTCAGGGTTTCCACGTCTTCGTCCCCTACCTCCTCGGCCATAGGCCCACGCGTTTTCTCGACGTGGACACCATTCGATCCGGCCAGCAGGCCGCTCTTGGCTCGGACGTCCTCGCGTTCATGGACGCCCTCAAAATCGAACGCGCCGTCTTCGGTGGATACGACTGGGGCGGTCGCGCCATGTGTGTCGCTGCCGCACTGTGGCCGGAACGCTGCGACGGGCTCGTATCGGTGAACAGCTACCTCATTCAGAACCTCAGCGAGGTGGCGATCCAGACACCGGACCCTCCAGAGGTCGAATCCGCCCACTGGTACTACTACTACCTCCTCACGGAGCGCGGGGCGGCAGGGCTGGCGCAGAGCACCAAGGAGTTCGCTCGCGTTGTCTGGACCAGGAACTCGCCGGAATGGAAATTCACCGAAGCCGACCTCGATCGCGCCGCCAGGATGTTCAACAACCCGGACTACGTCGCCGTCGTACTCAACGTCTATCGCGTGCGGCGCCTCGCGGCACCCGGAGATCCCCGCTACGACGATCTCGAGGCGCAGTTGCTCAAGCAACCGCCGATCACAGTGCCTGCCGTGACTCTCGACGGCCTGGCAGACGGAAGCCTTCCCGCGACCAACGGGACCTCGTCAGCATCACGCTTCACCGGACCGCGCGTACACCATCAGGTCCCCGGCGCCGGCCACAACCTCCCGCAGGAACGCCCGAAAGCCTTTACCGACGCGGTCCTTGAAGTCACCCGTCTGCGCTGAACCCATTAAGGCGGTGTCCTGCGGACCAGTTAGCCCCTTGATCGATGTGTAGCTCAGCGGCGGTTTGAGGGATGCCGCCTGGGAACGGATCCGGCATCCGCTACCGCCAGCGCCCGCCCCGGGGCGGGCGCTGGCGGGGTAATCGACGCGGTGGCGTGGAAGTGCCGAGCCAGATTCCCCTGCTTCCCGTTGGAACACCGCGGCTAGGACCACAGCCAGCGCACCGGTCACACCGACGCATAGCAGTGCGGCCCGCGCGGCGAGAACCGGTCCGCGGGCCAGCCGGGGATTCCCGTGGAGCGAGGAACTAGCGAATTGGCCTGACTAGACAGCCGGTATCGCGCACGCAGGAAGAAAATGGCGAGGCCGCGGGCTCCGGGCCTGACAGAGCGGGGTGGTCATAGGGTCATGCCCGGCCAGGGCTTGCGGTTCGCAGTCTCACCGAGCGGCACCTTCAAGCAAGGCTGATACTGAGAAAGGTGAACATAAGGGGCATGTCGACTAGTGGTTCTACGGACGAACGCGGGGCCCCGGTCGTGGACGTTCTGGTGGTCGGGGCCGGCCCGACCGGGCTCCTGCTCGCGGGCGATCTCGCCAGGTCCGGAGTAGATGTCACGGTGTTGGAGCGACGCGATCGCGAATCCAACTTGAGTCGCGCCTTCGGCGTCCACGCACGAACCCTGGAGCAGCTCGACGCCCGAGGGCTGGCCGACGAACTCCTCCGTATCGGCACACCGGTCCGGTCGTTTCGCCCGTTTGGCCGTATCAGTATCGACTTCTCCAGGCTCCGAACACGCTTTCCTTTCATGCTTACCACTCCCCAGTGGCAGGTCGAGCGGCTCTTGCTGCACCGGGCTGAGGAAGCGGGTGCCACGATAGTGCGTGGGGCGCGGGCCACAGGGCTACGGCAGGACCCAGACGGTGTTGACGTGGACGTGCGCTATCCGGACGGCGCCACGGCGACATTTCGGGCCCGCTACGTGGTCGGCACCGACGGGGCACGCAGCACCGTCCGGCAGAGCCTGGGCATGCCCTTCCCCGGCAAGTCGGCCGTCAGGTCGGTGATGTTGGCCGATGTGCTGCTCGATCGCACGCCGGACCAAGTTTTTAATTTCGCCGCAAATGAACACGGCTTTACCTTCCTCGCACCCTTCGGAGACAGCTGGTACCGGGTCATCGCCTGGGACCGGCAACGGCAGTTGCCCGATGATGCGCCGGTCACATTGGAGGAAGTCCGAGACATCACGAGGCGAACCATGGGCGATGACCTCGGGATGCACGACCCGCGTTGGCTCTCCCGCTTCCACAGCGACGAACGACAGGTACCACGCTACCGGCAAGGAAGGGTGTTCCTCGCGGGCGACGCCGCACACGTCCACTCGCCCGCCGGCGGCATGGGCATGAACACCGGGATCCAGGACGCCGCCAACCTCGGCTGGAAATTGGCGGCCGTTCTGCACGGCTGGGCTGGTGATGCGCTGCTGGACAGCTACCAATCGGAGCGTCACCCGGTGGGGCGAATGGTGTTGCGCGTCAGTCACGCACTCCTCACGGCCATCATCACCCGGTCACATCTGATCCGCGCCCTGCGGGTCTCGGTCGGCGCCGTCGCACATCAGCTGACCGTGCCGGAGGCGCACGCATCACGCGCCATTTCCGGCATCGGGATCACCTACCGCGCCCCCTGGGGCTCTCATCCGCTCACTGGGCGCCGGGTGCCGGACCTCCGCCTGGCAGGGGAACCAGCTCGGCTGTACGAGGCACTGCGTCAGGGGAAGTTCGTGCTGGTGGGTCGTGAGGTCGCCGAGGCTGCCGCGCCGTGGGCGGGGCGGGTGGCGACGGCCTCGCCAGCGGCCGGGCTGCATCCCACACTGCTGGTCCGGCCCGACGGTTATGCCGCTTGGGTGGCCGAGGACCCCAACCCGGATGAGGTGCGCAAGGCCCTGACGCGATGGTTGGGCGAGGTGGGCCGCCACAGGGCGTGAACGGACGGCAGGTGACACAACCACGCTCCTCACCGCTCTCGGCTGACGTATCGAGGCCGGGTGAGCAGCTCACCGCCTCCTCGTTGCGCGCCAGCAGCCGTCCGGGGAAACAGCATTGCGTCCCATACGACCCGCGTAGATGCTGATCACCTGGAGGTGATGCCGGTGACCGACATCGTCTTGGCGCTGTCAGCGCGCGATTTTGTGCATGCGGACCTCGCGTCCTGCGGGTGGTCAGGGTCTGAGAGCCACTTGGTCAGCGTGGCGGAGCAGTTGAAGCGCGCCCAGCTCGGCGAGGTCGACTACCTCGCGGTCTGTCCCCCAACGGACATTCCCGTGGCGAAGGGTGGCATCGACTACCGAGTCAAAGAGGGCGTAGGCACTCTGTGGCAACTGGCTGTCCATCCCGCACTGCAGTCCTGCGGGATCGGTTCGTTCCTGGTCGAGGCAGCAGAGCTACGGATCAGGAACCGCGGTCTGCGTCAGGCCGAGCTCGGCGTGGAGGAGAGCAATCCCCGGGCCCGGGCGCTGTACGAACGGCTGGGCTACGTTGCCTACGACCGTCAACCCGACGCGTGGGACGAAAGAGCCCCGGATGGCTCGCTGCGTCGCTACGAGACGATGTGCACCTTGATGCGCAAGGAACTCTCGTAGATCCCACCGCCCTCGCGGGACCGGGGGGACCACATCCCAAGCGGCTGCGAGAGGAGCAGATGACGGCGAGTGGTCCCAACGCCCAGTGGGAGGGAATCCAGTGGTACGCGAAGAGCATCTGGCGGGACTGCGCTGGCTCGTGCTGAGCGGAACCCGCCACGAAGTGTTCTGGTCCCTCGGGCAGCGGGCACGCGGGGACATCCATGCCGCCCTGGAGGAGTCGAGGCCGGACTGCGACGCCCTGCGCCGATGGGCGGAAACCGAGGATGGGAAGGCGTACTTGGAGCAGGTGCTGGCCACCACTTCGTGCGGGTACGGCGAACAGCTCGCCGAACTGGAGGCGTTGGCCGATGGTGCGGGCGTCCTCTTCGAGGACTTACTGCTGACGAGTCTGCGCGGGGATCTCGGAGTGGCCGTCAACATGGGCTGTAGTGACCTCGGATGGCGGCGTGAGGGACTCGTCGTGGCACACAACGAGGACGGTGATCCCCTCCTGGACGGCCGCCTGATGCTGCTCACCCTGCTGGTCGAGAATGAGGCCGCGGTAACCGCGCTGTGGTACCCGGGGGCACTGCCGGTGAACGCGTTCGTCGCCACGGGGCACGGACTGGTGTGGGGGGTCAACCACATTCCGGTGGTCCGCCCCTTCAGGATGGGCGCGGGACGGCACTTCGTCGCCCGTGCACTGCAGCGGGCCACGACGCTTGACGCCGCGGTGGACCATCTGCGCTCACACCCCGCCGTCGGCGGATTCACGTACACCATCGGGGAGCGCGACAGCGGCCGGGTCGCGGTGGTGGAAGCCGTTGCCGGGCGGGTCGCGGTCGTCGAGGCGACCTGGGACGAGCCGCTGCACTGGCACACCAACCACCTGCGCCACCTGCCCGATCCGCCCGACGTCCCCCTCACCGGGCAACACGCCGCAGACGGCCGGAGCCGATACGAGGAGAGCGTCGCCCGCGGCCGGGTACTGGCCAGCCTCCAAGCAGGGCGGGCGGAGCCCTCGAACGCATGGTTCCTCAATGCGTTGACCTCAGCAACACTGCCCCACGGGGTGTACCGCTCCGCCACCGGATCAGATCCGTTGATGACCCTGTGCACCGTCGTCGCCGACCTACACAACAACGAGATCACCGTGCGCGGTAGTAGGGGACGGACCTGCACCGTCGCCCTATCCGACTTCACCCACGGCACCGCCACCACCAGATGACAGGCAGAGCCGCCAGGCCGTACCGATGGCCGCGATCCCTGAGAGCCAGTCATTTGTGAGAATGACGCACTCTCGACGCCCCGTGTATGTGGCCCTGGTGAATTGCTCGCGAAATTGGCTAGGTTGCCCGCCACCCATCCCGCTCGATCAGGGAGCGACAGCCGTGATTCAGCAGAAGACCTTCCGAGCCATCGACATCGGCGATGGTGGCGACGGGCGCTGGGCTGCTCACGCACAGGCGCTGTGGCCGACTGCGCAGAGGTGGGTGACCAAGGAGGGCCGTACGGTGGCGGGCGCGGGCCCGCCGCTACATGGGACGCGAACTCCTCGCCAAAGCCCGCCTCCACCCGATCGAGTCAGAAAACGACGAACCCACCGTCCCCACCGAACTCACCGCATAACCTCAGCAACAGATCGCCAAGTGGCCGTCAGTACACCACTCCAGCGGACGTGACCCGGAACGAGTACCGCTACTGGCTGGCCTCCGCTCAGCGCGGATGGCACCGGGCGGCCTACGCGCCATCGGCCTTTCGGGTCTGTGTCATGGTGCACATCATGCCCGGATCCAGGAGCATCGTCAGCGGGTGGCCAGCCAGAAAACACCAGAGCCCCTCTGACAGTGCCCCGCCGCGACGACAACACCCGTCAGCGATCACACAGTACCGGCCGCCGCCGCGGGCGCCGCCGCATCCCGGACGTGGCCAGGGCGCGCCCTACCCTCTGTTCGTGGCCCTTTTTCAGATCGAACGGCGATCGGACTTGCCCGTCGAGGAGGCATGGCGCCGACTCACTCGCTGGGAGCGGCATGCTGCCCACGTACCGCTGACGAAGATCGTCGTGACCACATCGCCGCCTACGCACGTGGGCACCAGGTTTGTCGCCCACACCGGCATCGGTGTCATCGGGTTCGACGATCCGATGGAGGTCGTGCGCTGGGAACCACCGACTGACACCGACTCAGGCCACTGCCACCTGCTGAAACGAGGCTCTGTTGTGACCGGCTGGGCCGCCATCGAGGTGCGTTCGCGCGGGCCCGGGTCGTGGATCCTATGGCGCGAAGACCTGCGGGTGCGGTGGCTGCCTTCCCTGTTCGACAAGCCAACGCGCTGGGCCGGGCGCCTGCTCTTCGGCCGCGCCCTGGACGCCCTGCTCACCGAGTAGCCGCCCTCCCCCACTCCCGGTGGCGGCACCCCGCTGCGCCACCCCGGCGCGAATACCGCTCCCCCGTACCGTTCGGCTCTGGAGGACGAGCGATGGGAGCATCATCCCGCGCACCTCTACCCCGCCGGTGGCGGTGCCGACTGTCGGGCGACACAGCCACCGTTGGTGATTGCCTACAGTTCGTCGCGTGACTGTGACGTCTTCAGGAAGACGTCCAGCGTGTATTCGGACGTGAACTGCGCGCCCTGAACGACCTTGCCTGCCTGAGTCGTTGGTGTGCTGCTGGTGACCCCGATGACCGTGGCGTGCGCGGCGTTGTCCGCGTCGAGCCACGGTCCGCCACTGGCCCCCTCGTTCATCGCGCAGTTGACCTCGTACATGCTGTTGGACCAGTTGGCGCGGGTGTGATCACGGCAGTACTGCGGGTCCTCACCGTCGTAGGGGGGCCTGCCCGGGTAGCCCCACACCTGGACGTTGCGTCCGGCGTAGTTGCCGCCCTTGCCGGGCTCCATGGCCACCGCGTTGTACCCGACGACATCCTGCGCATGCCGCCCGTTGAGGTGGTGCAGAGTGGCGAACGCGACGTCTCCTGCCTGCGTCTGCGAGATCGCCCAACGGCGGTCCACCCAGAACTTGTTGACCATCCACTGGCCGAAGGGCGCCTTCCCCTTGGCGTAGCCGGGGGCGAACATGACGCGGGTCGCCTTGGTGCCGCTTCCGCCCTCGGGCAGCAGGCGTACGCCGCGATGGCTGCCTGATCCTTCGCGGTCGTGGCGTCCTGCGCGGTGAATTCCGAGGCGCCGGTGACTGCGGGCGCACCCGCGTGGGCGGTGCCCGTCATGCCAAGAGCGAAGCAGCCCAAGGCTGCGAGGACAGCGCTCGTGGCGGCGGTGCGACGCGCGGTACCTATCACGTGCATGTGGGTCCCCCCTACTGGTGATAGCGCTCCCCTTAGAGCGCTGTGTGATGGGAGAGGAGAGTGGCGACGAAAGGGTTTCCACTGTTACGCGGCTAGTACACGAGGGGGCGAAACAGGACAAGGTTGTACGGCATCAACCCTTGTAGGATTAGCGGGAGTTCGGTAATGGCTCGTGCTGCTGCGAGCCGTTTCTGGTGGGGGTATAGCCGGGCTTTTTTGCGGGCTACCGGGAGTTTCCGCGGCCAGGTTGGTGGCCATGACATGCATGGCGACGCACATACGCACCGGACGGTGTCTATGCCGTACGGCCGCTTCGCGCCTCTGGAGCCTTCGCGGTGCGGACCTTCGCCCCCGATGACCTAGCAGGCCTCGAACTTTGACCCCTTACGCACACGATCCGTCGCGACACGTCGGAGAGCTCCTGGCAGCTAGGCCACTTGGTGTGAAAGGGCCGGCCCGCGCGTCAGTTCCCGTCAGTCGGCCTTTCATCAGGCAGCATGCGGCCATGGCACAGAAGATGAGCGACGCCGAGTGGCGCGCATTCGTCATGTCCGGCACCCGAACCGGCAAGCTCTCCACCGTCCGCGCGGACGGCAGCCCGCACGTCGCGCCCATCTGGTTCCTGCTCGACGGCGATCAGCTGGTGTTCAACACCGGTCAGGACACGGTCAAGGGCCGCAACCTCACCCGGGACGGCCGGGTTGCGTTGTGCGTGGACGATGAGCGGCCGCCGTTCGGGTTCGCGGTGCTGCAGGGCCGCGCGGAGCTCAGCGACGACCTGCCGCAGGTCCGGGAGTGGGCCACTCGGATCGCGGCCCGCTATGTGGGCGCCGACCGCGCCGAGGAGTTCGGCGCCCGCAACGGCGTCCCCGGCGAACTGCTCGTCCGGGTACGGATCGACAAGGTACTCGCGATGTCGGGCCTCACCGAGTAGCCGGCTGTGCTGTCCCGGGACGCTGGCGACAGGCGACACGCCCTGGATGGTGCTTGAACGGTGGAGGCCTTTCTGGTCCACCTGCGAGGGGGAATGAGCAGGCCGCGCAGGTACTGCACGGGCGGTGCGCGGGCATGGACATCAGCAAGCCAAGGTGTGCGTCCGCACCCTCGGTACCTGCGGGCCGAGGAGCTGAAAGTGACCCTGGTCAGCGCGCCGCTCGCGAGCGCTGCGGACCCTCTGACGGTGAACCACCCTGGCCACGCCTTGGCCCGGAACCGTGTGTCATCCGGGACCACAGGCCCGGCATGGTTGCCCGCGGCGGTGGACTGATTCAGGCTGGGAGCGAGGTGACATGAAGTGTACATGCCCGGCGAAAGCTCCCCCTGCCCCCACGCTCGCCGAATCGGACGGGCCCCGGGCGAGGCGGGCCGTGCCGTCGGCTAGGAGAATAGGGAGAGCTGTCCGTGGCTACGTTACGGCTGCAGCGCGACGAGCTCAGGTCACTGTTCGCCCCGTCCGCGACCGCCTCGGAGGGGGTCGGGCTGGAGATCGAGAGCGGCATCGTCGACCCGGAGACCGGGCTCGCCGCCCCCTACACGGGAAAGAACGGCGTCAAGGCCATCCTTGAGACGATGCTCGACGAGTGGGACGGACGGCCCGAGCACGACGCCGGCGAACTGACCGGCGTGGAGCTGCCGGACGGCGTCCGCTTCACGCTCGAACAAGGCGGCCAGATGGAGTACTCCTCCGTCCCGGCCACCGGACTGGCCATGGCCGTCGACGACATGCGGACCGCTCTGGAGCGCCTCTCCGAACTCGTCGGGCACTTCGGCCGGGCCCTGCTGCCCGGCGCCTACCTCCCCTTCGACCGGATCGAGACCGTCCCCTGGGTCCCCATGAGCCGCGCCAGCGTCATGCGCGACTTCTTCACCCGCATCGGCGAGGCGGGCAGCAGGGCCCCGAAGATCCTGTCGATGTCCATGTGCACACAAGTACATCTGGACTTCCTCTCCGACGACGACTTCACTCAGAAGCTGCGGATGCAGGTGGCCGCGTCACCGGTGGTAGCCGCGCTGCTCGTCAACTCACCGCTCCACAACGGGCGGTTGAACGGGCTGCTCTCGCACAGGTCCTACGACTGGCTGCGGACGGACCCGCGGCGCTGCGGCATCCTGCGGCCCGCACTGCGGTGCGATGTGAGCGTCGACGACGTGATCGACTGGGCGCTGCGAATCCCCATGATCTACTACCTGGATTCGGACGGACGTTTCCGGCCCGCACCCGACAGGCCGTTCGCCACGATCCTCCAGCAGGGTTTCGACGACGGCTCCATGCCGACGTTCGACCACTGGGTCTCCCATATGACGCAGACCTGGACACATGTCAGGGCCCGCCGAACCCTGGAACTGCGTGCGGCCGACGGCCCCCCGTACCAGCACATCCCCGCCATACCGGCGCTGTGGGTGGGACTCAGCTACCACCCGCCGTCGCGGACGGCAGCATGGGAGCTGCTGCGGCACTACAGCGTCGTGGAGCATGACGCGGCGTTGGCGCAGCTTCCGATCCAGGGGCTGCGCACCATGCTCGGCGGCGACCGCGTGCACGAACTCGCTGCGGAATTGGTCCGACTGGCCCGGCTGGGCCTGCGAGCTCGCGTGGCCGCCGGTCTGGAGCGCGCCGAGGTGCTGGACTACCTCGATCCGCTCGACGAGGTGCTGCGGACGGGGAAGACCTTCGCCGAGCAGTGCGCGAGCCGCTGGGACACGGATCTGAGGCGCGACCCGCGCCGTTACGTCGCGGCGTTCCGCGTCTGACCTCGCCGAGCGAGTAAGTGCCGGGGGAAGGTTTCGAACCTTCACGCCCCTTGGGGGCACCCCATCGGGCTGCGCACCGCGCCCACCTCGTACAAGGACGTACGTGCCCTCGCCGCGCGGCTTCGTGCCCAGGACGACACCGTCAGCGGGTGGTCAGCACCATCCGGAAGCGTGCGGCGCCGGCCATCATCCTCTGGTATGCCGCATCCGCCTGGTCCAGCGGCCGGGTCTCGATCATCGGGCGGATCCCGTGCAGGGCGCTGAACGCCATGGTGTCCTGCACGTCCTGCGCCGTGCCGGACGGGTGGCCACGGACGATGCTGCCGCGCATGAGCAGCTGGGTCGGGCTGATTGCCAGCGGCTCGGGGTCGGCACCGATGACCACCAGCTCGCCGCGGTGGGAGAGCCCGTCCACGGTCGCCGTGATGGCATCGGAGTTGGCAGCGGTGGCCAGGACGACCTTGGCTCCGCCGAGGGACTGCAGCGCCTCGGCGACGGAGGTGTCCGCTGTGCTGTCGATGTAGTGGTGTGCGCCGAGCTGCTTGGCGAAGTCGGCCTTGCCCGCACCGCGGGCGATGGCCACGGTCTCGAAGCCCATCGCGACCGCGTACTGCACCCCCAGGTGGCCGAGGCCGCCGATGCCGAGTACGGCGACCAGATCACCTGGCCGGGCGGAGCTGCGCCGCAGTCCGTTGTACGTGGTCACCCCCGCGCAGGCCATGGGCCCAGCATCGGTCGCCGCCAGCGCGTCGGGGATCCGGGCCAGGGCATCCGCTGGCGCGATCACCGCGTCGGCGTAACCCCCGTCGTACGCCCATCCGGGGACCTTCAGGTTCTCGCACACCATGAAGTCGCCCTGTCTGCAGGGCGTGCAGTGGCCGCAGCTACCGCCGAACCAGCCCACCGCCACTCTGTCCCCCACCTGCCAGCCGCGCTCTTGCACTCCCTCGCCGAGCGCCTCGATACGCCCGGCGATCTCGTGCCCGGGCACCACCGGAAACCGTACGCCGGGGAACGCGGCGTTCACGAAGGCGGAGTCACTGTGGCAGACCCCGCAGGCGTCCACGGCAACCCGTACGTGACCGGGGCCCGGCTGCGGTACCTCACGCTCGACGATCTCGAACGGACCGCCAGCGGCGGCCACCTGCGCGACCCGATAGGTGCTCATCCGAATCTCTCCTGGGTACTGGCACGACGGTCCCCGGAACCAGCAGACCAGCTCCGGCCCGATCACGCGCGCCGGACTAGTTCGGGTGAGTACCCGGCACCAGACGCCGGAGACAGACGCCAGCACCGGGACGCGGCCACGGTCGTGTCGCGCGGGCGGATGGCGGTCGCGGCCGACTCCTTCCACTTCCAGCCTGCTGTCGACAGCGATGGGCAGAGCGCCCGGACACCCCACCGACGCGCAGCTCCCCAACGTCGCCGCGGAGCGCTTCGGGGTCGACCTCGCCCACCTCAGGGCCCAACCAACTCCTGACAGCAGGTCAGGGGCGCATGGGGGAAGACTCCGGGTTGATCCGGATATCCGACGGGGCGGCGGGCCAACAGGATGATCACGTAACCAAGCGTTGATCACGCCAACCTGACCCTACGGAGCATCAGATGAAGAGCCAGCTCGTCCGCCGCATCGCCACCCTGGGCCTGGCCGGTACCGCCCTGGTCACTCTCACCGCGGGGACCGGCGCCCAGGCCTTCGCCGCGAGAAACGGCAGCACCACCCCCTCCCAGGCTTCCGCCTTCCCCGCGCTGAACCCGGCCGCTCTACAGGCCGCCATCGAGACCCGGCCCACCGACGGAGCCTCCGGAGCGATCGCCCGGATCGGAGAGCCAGGCCAGCTGTGGAAGGGCTCCACCATCGACAGCCAGACCGGCCGCAAGATCCCGGAGAACGCGCACTTCCACATCGGCAGCATCTCCAAGACCTTCGAGACCACCCTCGTCCTCCAGCTCGCGGCGGAGGGTCGGATCGACCTCGACCAGACCGTGCAGCACTACATGCCCGGCCTGCTCCCGGACACCTTCCAGCCGATCACCGTCCGCCAGTTGATCAACTACACCAGCGGCCTGCCCGACGTCGACGAGGGCAAGCCCGCCGAGAGCGTCGACGAGACGATCGCCAACCGGTACGAGTACCGCAACTTCGACGAGATCATCCAGGGCACCCTGCGACCGGCCGACCGCCCCTGGCCGGGCCCGCACTTAGCCCCCGGCACCGAGCAGGAGTACAACTCCCTCGGCTTCCGGATCGCCGGCAAGCTCATCGAGCAGATCACCGGCCACTCCTTCAAGGAAGAGGTCACCGAACGCATCCTGGAGCCGATGCACCTTAGCCGGACCTCGGTGCCGGAAGGTGACCCGGAGATGCCCAATCCCTACCTGCACGGGTATGTGACGAACAGTCAGGGAAAGGCGGTGGATGTCAGCGGGCAGGGCGGCGACCCGTCCAACATGATCTCCACCCCGGCCGACCTCGACCACTTCATCACCGGTCTGTTCCAGGGCCGCCTGCTGCCCGCCGCGCAGCTCAACGAGATGTTCACACTGCCCAAGGACAACGCGGGCAAGCCGATCCCGTTCACCGGCGGGACCTCCTGCAACAGGACGGCCTGTTTCGGTGCCGGGCTGATGTCCACCCCGCTGCCCGACGGCACCCTGCTCTGGGGCAAGACCGGCCACGACGACGGCTACGCCAACGGCATGTTCGCCACCCGCGACCTGTCCGTCCGCGGCGTCTACTCGGTGTCCAACATGAGCTTCGACTTCGGCGCCCCGACTCCCCTGGCCGCTCGACTGCTGACGGCCACCCTCACGGGCCGCTGAAACAGGACCGGGCAACCCAGAGGGGCGGGGCTCTGATTGATCGGCTGCGTGCGCCAACCGGCAGGGCAGCGCGGTCAGCCGGGTTCGCGGAGGCACTCGCAACTGGCTCCGGTTCGGCGGATACGGCACTCAGCGTTCCGTTCCGCGCGATTCCCGGCCCCTTAGGGGTGCGCCGGTGGCTCGTGCCGGGTCAGTCGCTGTGTCCCAGGGAGAGGTCGAAGCCTTCCTGATCGCTGCCGGTGACCGTCACCTGGGTCGTCACCGGCGGGTAGCCAGCGGCGATCAGCGTGTACTCCTCACCTGACAGATCGGTGAAGGCGTAGGCGCCGTCGGTACCGGTGGTGCGCGTTCCGACCACGCTCCCCGCCCGGTCCAGCAGCGACACCCGGGCGTCCTCGACTGGCTGCCCGGCGCGGTTGCGCACCGTGCCGTGGATCGCGCCGGCGAAGCTCAGCTCCGCGTCGTAGCGCGTGGGCGCGTCGCCCGCGACCCGTACCGGTCCGGACGTGGGCCGGTGGCCAGGGGCGTTGACCGTCAAGGTGTAGTCGCCCGGCACCAGTTCGGCCAGGCGGTACTCGCCGTCGGCGCCGCTGGTGGTCGAACCGACCACCTCGCCGCGCTCGTCGGTGACCACGACCAGCGCGCCGGGGAGCGGGGTGCCCGCGGCGCGGACCGACCCGATCAGACCGCCGATCCCGGCCAGTACCGCGTCGAAGTCGACCGGGGTGGATCCCACGGCGACCGTGGCGACGTGTGGCTGGTGGCCGGGGGCCGAGGCGACCAGGACGTAGCTGCCGTTCTGCGGGGCGTCCACGGCGTAGCGCCCGTCCTCCGCCGCGATGGCGCGCGCGAGCTGACGGCCGCTCGGGCCGATCAGGGTCACCGCGGTGCGCGGCACCGGAACACCGCCTGCGCCGAGCACACGGCCCCGGATGCCTGCGAAGGGCCTGTCCGGCAGGTCGGTGGACCGGGCCGCGCTGGCCACGGGCGGGGCAGCGCGGTCGGCTACCGATTCGGCCGCCTCGGCCACCGACGCCGCAGCCGAGGGGGCCGCCACCTGGGCTGTCGGACGGCCCCGCCGGTACAGCAGCAGCGAGATGACCAGACCGGCGGCGAAGAACCCGGCCGCCGTCCAGTAGGCGACCGCGTAGCTGTGCAGTCCGGCATGCGCGGCAAGGTTCGCCATGCCCAGGTGGCTCTTGGCGTAGTTGGTCGCCGCGGTGGCCGCGATGGTGTTGAACAGCGCGGTGCCGATCGAACCGCCCACTTGCTGCATGGTGTTGACCATGGCCGAGGCCACGCCTTGGTCGGCGGGTGCGACACCGAGCGTGGCCAGGCTCATGGCCGGAGGCATCACCAGGCCGAGGCCGACGCCCATCATCAGCAACGGTGGCAGGACATGCGCGGCATACCCGCTGTGCAGGCCGAGTTCGGTGAGCCAGGCCATGCCGCCCGCCGCGAGTCCCATACCGACCGGCACGACTGCCTTGGGGCCGATCCGCGGGACCAGCACGTTGATGGCGAGTTGTGCGGTGACCATCAGGGCACCGACCATCGGCAGAAAGGCCAGACCGGTCTTCACCGGCGAGTAGGCGAGGGTCTCCTCCAGGTAGTAGGTGAGGAAGAGGAACACGCCGAACATGCCCGCGCCGGAGACGAATACGCTGACGTAGGCCCCCGCCCGGTTCCGGTCGGCCAGCACGCGTAGCGGCAGCAGTGGATGCTTGGCCCGGGTCTCCCAGAGTACGAAGGACGCCAACAGCGCCCCGCCGACGGCCAGGAACGCCCAGCACATCCAGTTGCCCCAGCTGTGCGTCTCGGCGTTGGAGAAGCCGTAGACCAGGCCGAAGAGCCCGGCCGCCACCAGCACGACGCCGAAGATGTCGAGTTTGGGCCGCTCGGCGGGCGTCTGACGGCGGACGAAGACGAGCGCGCCGACCACCGCGAAGACGGCGATCACGACATTCACGTACAGCGTCCAGCGCCAGTTGAGGTGTTCGGTGAGCAGACCGCCGAGCAGCAGTCCTATGGCGCCGCCGGAACCGGCGATCGCGCCGAAGATGCCGAACGCCTTGCCGCGCTCCTTGACGTCGGTGAACGTGGTGGTCAGCAGGGACATCGCGGACGGCGCCAGCACCGCGCCGAACAGACCTTGCAGCGCACGCGCGATCACCAGCATGCCGAAGCCGTTGGACGCGCCGCCCAGTGCGGAGGCCGCGCCGAAGCCGACCAGGCCGATCAGGAAGGTCGTCCGGCGGCCGAGCAGGTCGGCCAGGCGTCCGCCCAGCAGTAGCAGGCTGCCGAAGGCGAGCGCGTACGCGGTGACGATCCACTGCCGACCGTCGTTGGAGAAGCCCAGGTCCTTCTGCGCGGACGGCAGGGCGATGTTCACGATGGTCGCGTCCAGCACCACCATCAGCTGGGCCAGGCCGATGACGGCCAGTACCCACCAGCGGTGTGGAACGTGATGCTCCGATTCCCTGGGGGGCCTTGCGTACGCCCTGCCTGGGGTGGCGACGCGCGCGTCGACAGAGGTGGTTGACATGGAGGGTCCTCCGGGTGACTCCGGGTCAGTTCTGCTGTGGGTTCCGCACCAGCACCGGAAGGACTACGGCGTCCAGATAGCGCTTGAGGTAGGTGGCGTCCGCCTCGCACCGCTCGATCAGCGGGCGGGCCATCAGGGCACCGGTCACCATGTGCGGGAAGAATTCGTGAGCCGGCGCGTCCGCCTCGGCCTCACCCCGGGCCACCGCCCGGTCTAGCATCGCCTGCAGCACCTCCAGCTCGGGTTGGATCAAGGCCTCGTGCAGGGCCTCGGCAAGGTCCTTGTTCTTGTGGGCGGCCGGGGCGACGGCCTGCATCAGGGCGACGTCCTTCTTCGCCGCGCCCATCCGCCGGGCCAGCTCGTGGAGGTCCCCGCGGAGGGAGCCGGTGTCGAGCCGGTCCAGCGGGGGCCGCTGATGCCGCAACGCCGCGGCGACCAGCCGGGGCTTGCCCTGCCACTGCCGGTAGAGGGTGGCCTTGCTGGACCGGGAGCGAGCCGCGACGGCGTCCATGGTCAGTGCGTCGTAGCCGACCTCGCGTAGCAGGTCGAGTACTGCTGCGTAGAGCTCGCCCTCCCGCTCCGGGGAAAGGCGGGTACGGCGGGCGCCTTCGGCCTTGGCCGCAGCGGCGGACATCCCCACCACCCTCTCTCATCGAACCGAAACTGTTTCGTACCATCCAAGAGTAGATCGCGGCCCGTCGAAACGCAATCGTTTCGCTTGGCGCATTGAGGCGCGAGGGTCGCACTGCGGGCGCCCCCGCGCCTGCAGCGCGAGTCAAGGGCGGCGATGGCGTCGGCGATGCGGTCGCCGTCGGAAACGGACGGCACCGCTCTGATCGTTCACATGCAGGACAGGCGGAGGATGCGGACCGGACGCGCCCGGTCACAGGCAGGCAAATACACTGATCTAGCCGTCGCCGCTGCGGATATCCGAGGCGGACGCCGATGCCCCGCCGGACGTCCTGCGCGGCAACTGGGCAGGTCAGGACCGACAGAACAGGTCAAGGAGGAACCCCAGCCACGTGGCCGCCGTCTCCAACCGCCGTCCCACTATCCCCGAATGGCTTCGCCACCCACTGCGTGTCCCGCGCGGCCCTGTCCCGTACGGAGCTGTTCTGCGTGGTGCGCTCACCACTGGACCTCTGCTGGCGGCGGGCGTCGCCACCCACCACGTCGCGTGGGGCGTGCTCGGCGCGCTGGGCGCTCTGTACGCCACGGTCAATGATCGTCCCGGTACCCGCCGTACCCGACTGGTGCGCATAGGCGTGCCCGCCTGCGCGGGGGCGCTGGGGATCCTGCTCGGCGTTCTACTCGCCGCCGCCGTCCCGACGGGGATCCCGTCGCAGGCCCTGTGGCTGGTGCCGGTGCTCGCGCTGGCGGGCTATGTCTCGGGGGCGGCGAGCGCCATCGGTCCGATCGCTTCCGCCGCGGGCCTGCAGTTCCTGGCCAACCTGCTGATCGGTATCGGCCTGCCACATCACGGACCCGTGTGGCTCGGTCCCGTACTGGTCGCGGTCGGCGCGTCGTGGCAGCTGCTGGTGGTGTCCGTTGCTCTGCCTGAGCCGCACGCCGAAGAGCGTGAAGCGGTCGCGACGGTGTTCGACGCGCTCGGAGCGATGCTGAGTGGGGCCGGTACCGGCCGCGGCGAGGCTGAACGCCGCAGGCTCACCGCGGCCTTCGACGCTGCCCACGCCGCCCTGGATCACCACCGCGGCATCCGCCGTCTCAGTCGCGCCTCCGCCGCCGAGCGGCGCCTGCGGGCGCAACTGTCCGCGGCCACCGCCGTAAGCGAGGCGGCCGTGACCCTGCTGTGGGAAGGCAGGCCGCTTCCCGCCACGACACTGGACGCTCCGCTGCGGCTGGCCCATGCCGTGCGCGCCGCGGAACCCTGCGGTCCGCTCGCCACGCCGACGCCCGAGACCCCGGGCCGACGTGCCCTCCACGAGGCACTGGTGCGTGCGGCCGAGGTGTTCGACGCCCCTCACCACCTCGCCCCCGTGCCACCGCGACCGCACCGGCTGCGCGACCACCCGGGCCTGCTCAGGGCGGTTGGCCCGCTCGGCCGCGAGTACGGGCTGAGGGTGGCCCTGTGCGTGGGCGCGTGCGCGGCGGTCGCCGAAGTGCTGCGGCCCGCCCAGTGGTACTGGCTGCCCGTCACCGCGGCGTTCCTGGCCAAGCCGGATCTGGGGCCGCTGTTCTCCCGCGCGGTCAGCCGGGTGTTGGGGACCGTCCTCGGTATCGCTGTCTTCGCCGCTCTTGACGCGGCTCTGCCGGGAGTGGCCGGGCCGGTGGCCGCCGCCGCGCTGGGGGGCGCCCTGATCCCCGTCGCGGTGCGGCACTTCGCCTTTCAGACCGCCGCTCTGACGAGCATCGTGCTCGCCCTCGCCGTCGTCAGCGGTACGAATGGCGCGCCCGGCGCCCGGCTGGTCGACACCATCCTCGGCTGCCTGATCGCGTTCACCGTGGGGCATCTGCCGCGAATCGGTGGTCGGCGATTGGCGGTCTTCGAACACTGGGCGGCCGCGCTGCGGGCCGCCGAGGCGTACTTCGTCCAGGTCGTGAGCACCCCGGGTGAGGGGCACGACGAGCGGGTACGGCTGCGGCGGGCCGCCTACCGCGCACTCGCCGAAGCCCGAACGGCGGTCTCGCAGGCTGCGGCTGAACTGCCGCCCGCCGGTGTGCCCGGCGCCCAGTGGGCTCCCGCCCTGGCGGCCGTCGAGCGGCTGGTCGACGCCACCACAGCCTGCGCGGTACGGCTGGAGCACGGTCAGCGCCCGCTGCCCGCGGATGAGACCCGGCGCCTCGCGGACGCCCTGGCCCGGCTGGCCGCGGACGCCTCCGCCCGACGCCCCAGCCGCCCACTCGCCCTGCCCGCCACGACCGAACTGAGCACGCGCTGCGCCAGCCTCGCGGATGTCGCCGACCAACTGCACGTACTACGGAGCATTTCCGTCGCGGCATGATGTGAGCCTCGCATCCGCGTCGTTCAAGATGCGGCTGAGACCGACGAGTTCGGTTTCAGCCGCATCTCGCCCCCGGTCGGGGAACGTGAAGTCCCCCGCGATTGCCGCGGACCCGGCCTCCCTGACGGCACGGGGAGGCCAGCATCCGGGGCCCGTGGAATGGCGTCAAGAGGCGTATGCCTCACGTTCCGACAGTTGGCCCACCGGCCAACCGGTGTTGGCGGTGAAGGTCAGCCTCAGGTAGCGGACGGTGGCGGCCGGGAAGGTCCCGGTAGCGGTGTTTCCGGTACTCGGATCGGGGGTGTATCCGGCGGATGCCTTCAGTGTGGTGACGTTCGATCCATCGGCGCTGCCGGAAACGGTGCCGGTCTGGGTGCGAGTGCCCCAGGCGCTGGACGGGGGGCAGGTCGAGGACGAGCCGTCCAAAACTGGTGGTGGAGCCGAGATCCACCGGACGCCACTGCGGGAAGGCGTTGTTGGTGCTCTCCCAGTAGGTGTTCTTGTCGCCGTCAACGGCGTTGCCGGACCCGTAGACCTGGGTGTGGCTGCTCTCGGCGGTCGGCTGGTGCAGGGCCAGGTTGGTGCCGGGCGGCGGGCTCGTCGGCGGCGGGGTGGGGAAGCCGGGGTTCGGGAACGCGGTCAGGGTCGGGCTCAGGCTCCAACCGCTCTTTCCGGAGCCCAGGTTGAAGGCGAAGGTGCCCGCGGTGGTGTTGGGGTAACCGTAGCCGTACGTGCCGGCCGCGCCGACGCCGCTGGCGACCACATCGCTCACGCTCGCCGAACCAGGGGTCTCCGCCTGGATGATGACGGTACCGGAGCCCTGAACGTTCGCGCCGTTGATGGTCAGGCCGTTCTCCGGCAGGCCCTGTCCGCTGCCGGAGACGATCTCGAAGGCGCTGTACGGGCTACCGGTGATCGTGCGGCCTGCTCGGCATCACCGGAGCAGCAGCAGGGCGGCACCGAATGCGACGGCCAGTACGACGCCCGCTGCCAGTGGTCCCGCGGTCTGGCCGGCGGCGCCCAGCCGTTCCTGTCTGATATCGGCTGCGGCCCTCCGGTAACGCACCGCGGAATAGACCAACCCGACCGCACCGGCACCCATCAGCAGAGCACCTGCGGCCAGGGAGCGGGCGTGGCCGTTGCCGACGAACTTCGCCACGGCCAGCCCGAGCGCCATCACGTTCGCCGCTGTGCGCAGCCAGGCCAGGTAAGTGCGCTCGTTTGCCAGGTGGTCCCGGGCGTGTGCCGGGTTCGTGTCGCCCGCGCCTCGCTGCCTGCCCATGAGTCGCTCTCCTTCCGGGAGCCGCAGCAATGCTGCACACTCCGGCTGCTGCCGAATCCGAGCGGGATCGGATGTGTCGCTTGGAGGAAGATTCGAGGATAGTGGCTCTATGGGCATATGGGGCAAACGAGAGAATATGCTGGTGTACGAGACTGAACCGTACAACGCCGAACCCCCTCCTGGCGCGCTCGCGGATCAGGTCTTCACTCCTCTGGACACCTTCTACGGCCGCAACCACGGGCCGATCCCCCGAATAGACGCGACGAGTTGGCGGCTGCGGGTGGACGGCCTGGTCGATCACACCCTGCAGCTGTCACTGGACGAACTGCAGAGCCGCTTCCCCGAGCGGCAGGTGGTGGCGACGCTGCAGTGCGCGGGCAACCGCCGATCCGATCTGTTGGCGTTCCGTGACATCCCAGGCGAGGTTCCCTGGGGCCCCGGAACCACTTCAACGGCATCGTGGACCGGCGTGTGCCTGGCAGATGTGCTGGCCGAAGCCGGATTGCGGGCGCAAGCGACCCACATCGCCTTCACCGGCGCCGACGTGTCACAGGAGGCCCACCCACCACAGCCCTATGGCGGCTCCATACCGATAACAAAGGCCACATCAGACGAGGTGCTCTTGGCCTGGGCGATGAACGACCAGGCTCTGCCTGTCGCGCACGGCGCCCCACTGCGCGTGGTCGTCCCCGGTTGGGTCGGCGCCCGCAGCGTCAAATGGCTCCAGCGCATCACCGCCCGGGCCGAACCTTCCGACAACTACTTCCAAACCGCCTACAGCGTCCTGCCTCCCGAAGCCGATCCCCACAAGGCCAAACCGGGCGACGGCATCATCCTTGGCCCGATCTCCCTCAACTGCGCCATCCTGCGGCCCGACGAAGGCGCCCAGTTGCCCTGCGGTCCGACCGAGGTGGCTGGCTATGCCTTCGCTGGAGAGGACCGAACCGTGGCGCGAGTGGACGTCTCCCCGGATGGTGGACGCACCTGGGCCCAGGCCGATCTGGACGCACCGGCAAGCCCATGGACATGGCAGCACTGGCGCGCCACGCTCACCCTGACCGCAGGCGAGATGGAGTTGGTCGCCCGGGCCTGGGACTCGACCGCAGCTGTACAGCCCGAATCGCCAGCCACCGTCTGGAACCCCAAGGGGTACGCCAACGACTCCTGGGCCCGCCTGCACGTCAAATGCCACCTCTGACCGGACGCTCTGGTAGGGCGAACGGGCCGGGGGCGCCGGCGATATGAATTGCTGGTCGCCACCGACGCGGAGACTCATAGGAGATTCCGCTTAATCCGGGTCCGAATACCCCGCGCTCCACCCGTCCACATTTCAGGGGCTGCGGCCGTGACCGACCGCGGGGTCACCGCCCGTGAGACCCGAATACCACGCGACACCCTTCATGTTCCCCAGGGATGCACTCCGGGCGAACGCAGCTGAGAGCGATCCGGCGCCGGAACTCGGTGATGTGCCAAGCCTTGCTGCGCGATGTGTGCCCGCACTGCCGCGAGCTTCTTCCGATGGCGGGCGCGGCATCGGTCTGTACCTCGTCGCCTTTCCTCACAGTGTGCGCGGGAGCTCGCGCCCGGAACGGCCGTGAACGGTGATCGCACTCCAGGTCACGGTCGTGCCGCTGGCTCCCGCGCGGCCGCGAGGCGGCGGTCCCGACATGGGCTGGCCCGGTGGACAGCGCGGCCGCTGCCGCCCGACCTGGTGTTTTACTGCCCGGAAACGGAACCGTCGCACAAACTGTCTCCCTGACGGTTGACCCGTGTTCAACAACTCTGCTTTGCTTCACCGCGGCAGGCGGCGCACCACTCCCAGTGGTGGCAGATCTCCGATGCCGTGGTTCGTTCCCTGGTCAGTTCGATACCCCACTGTCGGAGCAGAGAGAGCATTCCCTGCGGAACGCTTCGCCGGATGCTGAGCAATTCCCCTGCGCATTCGCTGCGTTGCTTTCCCATGCCCTCTTTCGCTTGTGCGGCCCGTACCGACGTGGGGAATTGACGGCCCATGACCGGGTTCCTGATCACGGTGCGTCGTCGGCTTGGTCCATGAGAACGGCCATCACCGGCCAACAGGGCGGAGCGGTGGCCGACATGAGAGAGGAACCCTCAACCATGGGAATTCCCCCCACCACACGCCGAGCGAGACGCACGGCACTGACCGCGATGGTCTCCCTCGGGCTGGCCGTCAGCGGTCTGACCGTCGCAGGGGCCGGGACTGCTCAGGCAGTCGGCGGCGCCCTGCCCGACCCCGTCCAGGGACACGCCTACCGGCACGGCGCCTTCCCCATGCGGGGCGCGCAGCACCACGCGACGGCCAATGCCACCACCTCGTCGAACAACCTCAACTACGGCGGCGGAGCCGGCAGTCCGAGCATCGGCGTCACCACCGGCGCGCCCCATGTCTACCTGGTCTTCTGGGGATCGCAGTGGGGATCGTCCGGCACCGACGCGAACGGCTACACCACGCTGTCAGGTGACCCGCAGGGCGCCGCACCCCGGCTCCAGGCGCTGTTCAAGGGCCTGGGAGCGGGGAACGAGACCTGGTCGGGCGTCATGACGCAGTACTGCGAGGGCATAACCACCGGCGCGCAGAGCTGCCCGAGCAGCGCCGCGCACGTCGGCTATCCCACCGGCGGCGCGCTGGCCGGGGTCTGGGTGGACACCTCCTCCGCCGCCCCGAGCAGCGCCACCGGCAACCAGATCGGAGCCGAGGCGGTCAAGGCGTCCGGGCACTTCGGAAACACCTCGGCGGCGGCGAACCGTAACAACCAGTACGTCGTCGTGTCGCCCACTGGCACCACGCCGGACGGCTTCAACACCTCCAGCGGCAACTTCTGCGCCTGGCACGACTACACCGGCGACACCACGCTGAGCGGCGGCGCGGTCAACTCCCAGTACGGGCAGCTCGCTTTCACCAACCTTCCCTATGTCACCGACGCCGGGACCAGCTGCGGTCAGGGGTCGGTCAACAGCCCGGGAACGTTGGACGGCGTGACGATCGTCGAGGGCCACGAGTACGCCGAGACGATCACCGACCAGAACCCGGCGGGTGGCTGGACCGACAGCGGTGGCCAGGAGAACGGCGACAAGTGCGCCTGGATCAAGACCGGTCAGGGCGCCACGGCGAACGTCGCCTTCTCCACCGGCACCTTCCCGATGCAGTCCACCTGGTCCAACGACTTCAACAACAGTGCCGGTGGCTGCGAGATGTCGCATCCGATCGTCGGCGGCGGCACCTCGGGCAACACGGTGACGGTGACCAACCCCGGTAGCCAGTCCGGCACGGTCGGTGCCGCGACCAGCCTGCAGATCAAGGCCGCCGACTCGGCGTCCTCCGCGACGCTGAGCTACACGGCGTCCGGCCTTCCGGCAGGGTTGTCGATCAACTCCTCGACCGGCTTGATCTCGGGGACGCCGACCACCGCCGGGACCTCGTCGGTGACGGTCACCGCCACCGACACCACGGGTGCGTCCGGCAGCACCACGTTCTCCTGGACCATCGCCTCCGGCAGCGGCGGCGGGTGCACCCCGGCTCAGCTCGTCGGCAACCCGGGCTTCGAGACCGGTAGCGCCTCGCCGTGGACCGCCTCCTCGGGCGTGATCAGCAACTCCTCCTCCGAGCCCGCCCACTCCGGCTCGTGGGACGCATGGCTGGACGGCTACGGCAGCGCGCACACCGACACACTGTCCCAGACGGTGACCGTTCCGGCCGGTTGCAAGGCCACGTTCAGCTTCTGGCTGCACATCGACACCGCCGAGACCGGCAACACGGCGTACGACAAGCTGACGGTCCAGGCGAACTCGACCACGCTCGCCACGTACTCGAACGTCAACGCGGCCAGCGGCTATGTACAGAAGTCCTTCGACCTCTCGGCCTTCGCCGGACAGACGGTGACGCTCAAGTTCACCGGGACCGAGGACTCCAGCCTGCAGACCAGCTTCGTCGTTGACGACACAGCGGTCGACGTCTCCTGACGTACAGCTGATTGGGGATAAGGGGACCGGCCCGCGCGTTTGTCGGCGGGCCGGTTCCGGCTGTCTTTTGTCGTGTTGGTCCAGGATCGCGGCGACGGCGATCGGGAACAGCAGCCCCGCGGTTCACTCGTCGAGGACGACCAGGTCCAGCAGTTGAAGGCGGGCAGGGTCGGCGATCACTTCGTACTCGGTGATCTTCTCGCCCTCGATGGTGAAGGTGAGGGCGAGCAGCAGCCGTCCGCGTGGGGCCACGACCACGCCCACGGCTCCGTTCACGAGCGCTGGCTCGGCGAACCGCGACCGGCGCCCGAAGGCAACGGTCTGCTCCGCCACGGTGCGCGCACCGCGGGCTGTTGTCGCAACGCCCGACGGCAGGGCGGCGCGGTCGGCGCGGCGTACGACGTCCGGGGCGAGCACTGCGAGGAGGGCGTCCATGTCGCCGCCACGCGAGGCGGCGAGAAAGGCGTCAACGACGTGCCGCTGCCGGGCGAGGTCGGTGGCGGGGACCGCGGCAGTACCGCGTACCTTGTGGCGCGCGCGGCTGGCCAGCTTCTTCGTCGTCACCGGTGAGCGTTCCACGATGGGAGCGATCTGGTCGAACGGCACGGCAAAGGTGTCATGCAGAACGAAGGCGATCCGCTCGGCGGGAGCCAGCGTGTCAAGGACCACGAGCAGCGCGCGGCCGACCGAGTCGAGCAGCAGCGCCTCGTGTTCGGGGTCACTGCGATCACCAGCGTCCCGGTCGTCCCAGATATGGTCGGGCATCTGCCCGCCGACCGGTTCCTCCCGTCGTGACGTGCGGGAACGCAGCACGTCGAGGCACACGCGGGAGATGACCGTGGTCAGCCATCCGGCCAGATTCTCGACACCGCTGACGTCAGTGCGGCTGAGCCGCAGCCAGGCTTCCTGGACAGCGTCGTCCGCCTCGCTGAGTGAGCCGAGCATCCGGTAGGCGAGCGCTCGCAGGCGGCCTCGATGCGTCTCGAATCGCTCCGCCAGCCGGTCTTGCTCGTACATCGGTCACCTTTCGGCATTGGGCTCCGTCGACTTTATGACGCACTCAGCCAGGCCGAGGTGACCGCAACCCGTCCCGGCTCCCGTCTGGCGCCCCCGATGACGAGGAGACACACACCATGAGCACGACCCTTCCGACCGCCCTCGACCAGCCGTTGCTGCGGCGAGCGGCCCTCGGAGATCTCCAGTTGCCCAACCGGGTGGTGATGGCCCCGACCACGCGGGCCCGCGCGGCCAACGACGGGCTGGTGCCGACGCAGATGCACACCGCCTACTACGGCCAGCGCGCCAGCGCCGGGCTGATCATCACCGAGGCGACCTGGGTCAGCGAGCAGGCGATCGGCTTCGTCAACGTCCCCGGCATCTACAGCGAAGAGCAGGTGACCGCGTGGAGACGGGTCACGGACTTCGTGCACGCTCTCGGCGGCCGCATCGTGCTGCAGCTGTGGCACACCGGAGCCGCTTCACACCCCGATCACCTCGGAGGGCACCTGCCCTCCGGCCCATCGGCGATCAACCCCCACGAGATGTCCTTCACCCCCAGCGGCTTCAAGGAGACCGTCACTCCCCGGGAGATGACCACCGCAGACATCGCGTCCACGGTCGCCGACTTCCGTACCGCCGCGGTGAACGCCCGACGTGCGGGGTTCGACGGGGTCGAGGTCGGGGCCCTCGGCCCGTTCCTGATCACGCAGTTCCTGAGCCCGCGGCTGAACCGCCGCACCGACGTGTACGGCGGCGATCGCACCGGCCGTCGGCGCCTGCTGATGGAGATCGTCGACGCTGTCGCCGTGCCGTGGGAAGGACGGCGCGTAGGGGTCCGCCTCGGGCCGTACATGACCGCGGGGGATGGTTTCCGGGCCGACGATGAAACGCTCGCCGACTACGACGCACTCGTGGCGGAGCTCAACGACCATCCCGTCGCGTACCTGCACCTGCGTGGACGAGACCTCGCCGCGCCGGGCGGTACTCCCGACTTCGAGGCGATCGCACGCTACCGACGGCGGTTCCACGGCCCGGTGATCGCGAACAACGGCTTCGACCGCGAGTCCGCCAACGCCATCATCGAGGCGGGAATCGCCGACGCGGTGTCGTTCGCCACCCACTACATCGCCAACCCCGATCTCGTCGCCAGGTTCGCGATGGGGCGTGCGCTGGCCGTCGGTGACCGTGACACGTACTACACCGGCGGAGTCGGTGGCTACGTCGACTATCCGGCCAGCAGTTGGTGCGACGACATCAGGTAACCGGGCTGACGGGCCGCTACCCCCCGGTGAGAGTTCCGCCATCGGCGACCAGCCGTCAGTGGGGATTTCGGTGTGGACGATCTCGGGGGTTCGGGCGATCAGTTCGGGCATCCAGGCCATCGCGGTCTTGAAGTGCTCGGACTCCACGTGCGCGGCGCAAAACCAGTTCTGGCCGGATCTCGTTGTGCCTGCTGGCCGGAATGAGGGCCTCCCAGCAGGCGGGCGCGGTGCTCATCCAAGCCGCTTTCTCGAATTCGCGTGATCACGAACTGGACGTCACACGACCCGCCCGCAGCCCCACGTCGGCGCGTGCCCTCAGCGACGGGGTTTTCGCGCCGGGAACCCGCGCGGAAAGAAACACCTGGACCGCGCCTGCCCAGACGAGCGCCGCACCGAGCAGGTGGAGGACGACGGCGAGCGAGGGCAGACCGGTCAATGACTGCAGCAGGCCCACCAGGCCCTGCGAGACGATTGCCGCGAGAAGGAGCGCCGTCCTCCTGCGCGTGGGGCCGGGGTGGCCTTTGGGGAGAGCGGCCAGCATGAGCGCGGTGAGCACGAGTGTCGCTGCCGCGAGTGCGCCGTGGATCGCTGTGACGAGGACCCAGTCGAAGGGCATTCGTGCCACATCGGAGGAATCGCCCGCGTGTGGTCCGGTGCCCGTGACGACCGTTCCCAGCACGACCAGTAGAGCCGTCACAGGAAGCAGCCAAGCCGCCGCGGTGCGACAGCGTCGTGGTAGCTGTGCCGTTTCCTCCGCGGGGAATTGCGGGCGCCGAGCCCGGTCCCAAGTGATCACCGCTGTCGTGAGGAGCAGCATCGCGGCGAGGAAGTGCGCGGCGACGATATACGGACTGAGCCGCATCCACACCGTGACTCCGCCTACCACCGCGTTCAGGACGACGACCCAGAACTGTGCCCAGGAGCAGCGAAGTACCGATGGCGACGGCGTTCCTTGCAGTCGGGCCGCGATGATCAGCCAACCGACGATTACGCAGAGAACGCCGGTGAGCAGCCTGTTGCTGAATTCGATCGCGCCGTGCAGGCCCATTGCCATGGTGGGGGCCAGCGTGGCATCAGTGCACATTGGCCAGTTCGGGCAGCCTAATCCGGAGCCGGTAGCTCGCACGATTCCGCCGGTAACGACGATCACGATGCTCGCCACAACTGATGCCGCCGATGCCAGGCGGACGCTCCTCGGCCCGAGGGAGTATCTTGCGGCCAACCAGGAGAGAGGGGTCTGTACCAACGGCCTTCCCTGATTCACTTCGTGATGAGGCTCGTTCAGCCTACGCGGCGGCCTGAAGCCGACGAGCCGGGGGCTTCGGCAAGCTGTTCATCTCCGCGTGAAATCAACGGAGTTGGGCCTGCCTCTGTGGCTCGCCGTTCTCAGGATTGCCGAAGGGGCCGTCCTCTTCGCGGAGTTCGCAGGGGCGGTTTTCGCCGCTCCCGTCCGAGCCGACAGTCAAGCCGCTGCTCTTGACGGTGCGTTCCTTGTGGTGGCTGGGGTGATGAGCAGCCAGACGTGGATCCTCGGGCCGATGATGGCCGCCGCGACGGCGATTGCCGCGGCCACCATCGCGCTGGCGTTGTGCGTGTGGTGGCCGAGCAACATCTGAGCGAGGAGTGCGGCGGCGATGAGGGTGAGTTTCGCGCCGATCAGCCGGGGTGCCGACAGGACGGGTTCGGTCGACGGATGCACCTCGCTCGCGCGCATGCGGTGCGCCGCACGGATCTGCAGGGGAATGGACAGCAGGACGAGTAGCAGTCGAACGCCCAAGAAGACGACAGACCGGGCGGCGTGGGGGTCGATCAGGCAGCCAAGCAGATAGGCGGCCCCGAATGCGGCCGAGAGGATGACCGTCCTGACGGTGATCTGTTGGGCGATGGCCCAGCGGGGGTGCGCGGACTCGTATACCGCCCGGGTGAGCGGGCGATCGGACAGCAGTAGCAGAGGCGGAACGATCAGCAGGATGAGGACGGCGCGCAGGGCGTGTTCCCAGGCTGGCTCGTTGCCCTCGCCCATCCAGGTGAGGGCCAGGACGACGCCGACGACGGCGTAGCGAATCCGGAGGGCCCGAGCCGCGCCGGGGTGGCGCGGGCGGGCCGCGCGGGGGGTGTGTCGGGCCGGGTTCATGAAGGGCGACTCCTTTGTGGGAGGAGATGAGAACGCTCGACCCGGTGATGGCATCCACCGAGCAGGGTCGGAGGGCCGGGGACAATGCGGCTGAACGTCACCGTGCAGGACGCGCACCAGTCCCCCAAGGCCCCACCAGCCGTGCCGCGCGGTCCGTTCGCGGTGAAGGTCGTTGGGACGATCGCGACTGTCAGTCGCCGTCGGCGGGCTCGGGCGCGCCGCTGACGCTGATTCCGGCGAAAAGCCACGTCAGGGCCTGACCGAAGAGTTCTTCGGAAACGCTCGCGGAGTCGATGCGCCGCAGGCGCACCAAGCCCTGGAACAACGCCGCCACCACCGTGGCCACAGCTTCCGGGGAGACCTCGGTGGGTGCGCCCCGCTGGGCGAGAGAGGCGCTGATCACGCGCTCCAGCGCTTGGCGCGGCTCACGCAGTTTGGTCGCCATCGTGTCCAGTACCTCAGGGTTACGGATCGCGTACAGCCAGAACTCGGCTTGCAGCGGGGCGAAGTCGATGTCCTTGTCAGCGACGTCGATCAGCAGGCGTCCCAGCTCGGCGGCGGCCTCCCCGGTGCCGACCTCGTGGCTGTCCAGGGCCTGGGCGGCTTCGGTGATGCGGTCGGTCTGGCGATGGGACAGCAGTTCCAGGAACAGGGCTTCCTTGCTGTCGAAGTTGGAGTACAGGGCGCCGGTGGAGAACCCCGCCGCCTCGGCGATCTCCTCCACCGAGGCGCCGGTGAAGCCCTTGCGGGCGAAGACCCGCGCCGCCGCGTCCAGCAGCAGCGCCCGAGTACGGGCCTTGGCTTCGCCTCGGGTCAACCGCTGCCGTACCGGTTCATCACGCTCCGCATTCATGTTGCGAAGGCTATTCAGATAGCGGTCGGTATGTCAAAGCCCGGATAGCGTGTAGGGTTCGAATAGCGGCCACTATTTGAGTTGGACTCGTGATGACAGACCGGGTGGCCGCCGTCAGCCCGCAGGTGGCGGACGCGCCGACGCCGGGCTCACGCCGTCCAGCGACGAGAGGGAAGAAATGATCACGCAGTCCCCGCCGGAGACGCTGCGGCTCGTGGTGGACCTGAACCGGTGCCAGAGCTACGGACAGTGCGTCTACGCCGCGCCGACGGTCTTCCGGTTCCACGGCGAGGAGTCGCTGGAATACGACTACGCGCCCGACACCAGCGCGCGCCCCGCGGTCGAACGGGCCGCTGCGGCGTGCCCCGTCCAGGCGATCACGTTGGGCGGCGCCACGGAGGCGGCGCCCCTCCCCTCGGGGCAGGACCAGTGACCGCCGCGGGCATGGCAGGGCAAGGCAGCGCCGGTCGCATCGTCGTGGTCGGCGCCTCGCTGGCCGGGTTGCGCGCAGCCGAGGCGTTGCGGGACGAGGGATTCACCGGGGACCTCACGCTCGTAGGCGACGAGCCCCACGAGCCCTACGACCGGCCGCCGCTGTCGAAGGCGGTTCTGTCCGGTTGGCTGACCACCGACCACACAGTGCTGCCCCGGGTGCGGAACATCGACGCGCTGTGGCTGCTGGGCATCGCCGCGACAGGGCTGGACCTGCCCGGCCGCCAGGTGGCGTTGGCCGATGGGCGGCGGGTGCCGTACGACCGGCTGCTGATCGCCACAGGTACCCGCGCGCGGCCATGGCCCGAGCGGGCCGGGGGTCGGCTGCACGGTGTGCACGTGCTGCGCAGTCGCGACGACGCCGACCGGTTGCGTGCGGCGCTGCTCTCCGGTCCCCGCCGGGTGCTGGTCATCGGTGGCGGCTTCACCGGTGGCGAGGTCGCCTCGGCGTGCCGCGATCTGGGGCTGAACGTGACGGTGACCCAACGCAGCGAGGCTCCCCTGGCCAGTGCGCTGGGCGGTGTGATCGGCCGTGTCGCCGCCGACCTGCACCGCGACGCCGGGGTGGACCTGCGGCTGAACACCACGGTCCACGCCCTGGAAGGCGATCCGGCCGGCCGCTTGCGCCGAGCGCGACTGTCCGATGGGACCGTGGTGCACGCCGAGCTGGCCGTGGTCGCGACGGGCGCGGTGGCGAACACCGAGTGGCTGGCGGATTCCCCGCTGGCCGCCGATCACCGCGGGGTGATGTGCGACGGTGCCTGCCGAGCGCTGGCCGTGGACGGGACCCTCATCGAGGACGTCTTCGTCGCCGGCGACGTCGCCCGCTGGCCGCACCCGCTGTTCCCCGGACAACCCCTCCGCCTGGACCACTGGGACAACGCCGTCGCCCAGGCGCGCACCGCCGCGCACAACATGACCCACGCTCCCCTCGACCACCAACTCCACCAACCCCTGCCCGCCTTCTGGTCCAACCAGTTCGGGGTCAACGTGAAGTCCGTGGGCCTGCCCGCCATCGCCGACCAGGTCGTCGTCACCCAGGGATCACTCAGCCAGCGCCGGTTCGTCGCCGCCTACGGGCGCCGGGGGCGACTGGTCGCCGCCGTCGCGGTGGACTCCCCCCGCGTGCTCAACGGATACGCCGCTCTCATCGCAGCCAGAGCGCCGTTCCCACCAGTGCTCAACGCTCCCGACGGCCCGGCCCAACTCGCCCCCGTTGACGCCGAGTTCCCCGCACCGGCCAGCACCGGACACAGCGTCACCCACGACAACGACCCGCACATCCCATCAACCGCCGAGCCGGTCTTGACCCCACATCAGTAAGGGAGAACACCCATGACCACGACTATGCCGTGTTCGGCCACCGACCTGTTCGCACACGTCCTCCGGCACGACAACCGTGCCGACCCGTACCCCTACTTCGCGCAGATGCGCCAGCACCCGGTCACGCGCATGGACGACGGGACATGGCTGGTCAGCGGCTATCACGAGATCACGCAACTGCTGCAGGACCCGCGGATCAGCGCCGACCGGCTCAATCCGCAGAACGTTGGAAGGCCGCCCGCCAAGAGCCTGCTCGTCCAGGACCCGCCCATCCACGACCAGCTCCGCCGCCTGGTCACCCAGGAATTCATCCCGCGGATCATGGGAATGCGCGACCACATCCACGAACTGGTCACCCAACTACTCGACGCCCACACCACCCCGCAGCCAGGCCAGCTCGACGTGGTCGCCGACCTGGCCTACCCCCTGCCAGTCACCGTGATCTGCGAGCTGCTGGGCGTGCCCCGCGAGGACGAACCCGTCTTCGGCAGCCTCGCCCGCCGCCTCACCCGAGGACTGGACCCGGTCGACACCCAGACCGACGAGGAGATCCACGAACTCCAGCAAGCCCGGACCGAACTGGTCCAGTACCTCGAAGTCCTCATCCAGCAGCGCCAGAACGACCCCGGCGACGATCTGCTGTCCGGCCTGATGTTCAGCAAGGACCCCGCGGGTGGGATGGGGCCGGTGGACCTGCGCGTCACGCTCGGTCTCCTCCTCATCGCCGGCCACGAAACCACCGTCAACCTGATCGCCAACGGCACACTCGCGCTGCTGCGCAACCCCGACACCCTCGCCCGGCTACGCACCGACCCCGCCCTGGCCACCCCGCTCGTGGAGGAAGTGCTGCGCTACGACCCACCCGTGCAGATGTCCGGACGCAGCACGCTGGCCGATATCGACATCGCGGGCACCACCATCCCCAAGGGCTCCAGGGTCCGCCTGGTGCTCGCCGCAGGAAACCGCGACGCCGAACGCTTCCCCGACCCCGACCGGTTCGTCCCCGACCGCCCGCACAACGCCCACCTCGGCTTCGGCGGTGGCCTGCACTACTGCATCGGCGCCGCCCTCGCCCGCGCGGAAGCACAGATAGCGCTGACCGCCCTGGCCCGCCGACTGGATTCGCCCCGCCTGGTCGCCGATCCGCCGCCGTACCGGGAAAACACCATACTGCGCGGCCCGGAGCACCTACTGGTTTCCTTCGACCGCCTCACCGCTGACGCGCAGGCCGCCTGAACGCCTTCCACGCGCAAAGGTGGCTGCCACCACCCACTTGGCGAACCGGCCAGAGGCCCTGCTGCATCACTTCAGCAGGGCCTCTGCCCTGGTTCGGTGTAGTGGGATGTGAACCCACGGCCTCTTCGGCGGGCACTCACCCAGCCCTGGCATCAGCCGCCGGATGCCCGCGGTTGGCGGGCTGCCTGGCCGTGTTGGTCGACGATGGCTCGCGCGGTGCGGGCGGTCCGCTCGCTCAGACCGCGGCGCTGAAGCGCCGCTGCTGTTCGCGGTAGCCCTTCTCGGCGCGGGAGGCAAGCAGCGCGTCGCGCTCGGCGAAGTGCTTGTAGGGCGCGGAGACGCTCACGCCCGCGCGGCGGCAGGCCTCGGCGAGCGTGCAGCCGTACGGGCCGCCAGCCGACCGGATTGCCGCAGTCGGCCAACAACCGTCCGCTCAGGTCGGCTTGAAGTCCCGCGACGGGCGGCCCACCGGGACCGTACGGCAGCGCAGCCCGCACCACCGCACCGAACTCGGCCGCCACGAGCAGAGTTCCATGCCCCGCCCGCGCCCAGCGCGTGGCGAGGGCGTCCGCCATGTTGCCCGATGACGACTCATGTATCACCGCCTCCACACCATCTGGCCAGCACGGATAACGGTGACAAGGGAACGCGGCAGCGTGGCTCTGCGTCCTGTGCTGTGGGCGTGCCGGGCGGCACCCCGCTCACCGTACGCATCCGCACTCACCCGTTGGGCCCTCGACATGTCAGCTGAGCACCCGTCCACCGTCGCCGACGACGTTCCGATAGCCTCCGGTCCGTCGACGGACGAGGCGCCGCCACGGTTTGGGCGGCGCTTCGGATGGCGCGTGCGGTCCCGTGGTTGGCGCCCATGGGGACGGCTGGTTCTGGATCTGCTGGTCGCGGCCGGATGCGCGGCCTTCGATGTCCAGGTCCGCTCCGCCTTCGCCGTGGGCGAGATCTACGGCCTGCTGCCGCAGTCGACGTACGGGTGGCTGGCGGTGCTTTCGGCGGCGCTCCTGGTGGCCAGGCGGCGGTGGCCGGTCGCGGTCGCCGCGCTGGTGTCCTGCGGTCTGCTGCTGGGCACCGGGTCGGTGCTGACCGTGGTGGTCGCGTACTACTCACTGGCACGGCACACCCGTGCGCTGCGCACCGTATGCCTGTCCGCGGCCGCCGGGTGTGCCGTCGTCCTGGGCGCAGCGGTCCTGCATGTGCGGCGCTTCGCTCCCCACCACGGGGTGGCGGGCGCCGACACGGTGCTGGTACTGGCCTTCGTCGCGCTGGCCGCGGTGGTGCTCCCCGTGCTGGCGGGCCTGTATCCAAGGGTTCCGCGGCACCCATGGTGGTGGGAACACCGGCGCGCGATGCTGTTCGACGTCCTGCTTGTACTGCTCTTCCCGGTCACCAACCCGGCGGTACTTCTGATCGGCACGGGCCACTCCAGCGGTAATGTGCTCTGGCTACCGGCGTCCGTCGTCTTCGTCCTGGTCGTGTTGCAGGGCCTGGCACTGATCTGGCGGCGCCGCTACCCCACAGTGCTGGCCGCGGCCTGCATCGCGGTGACGCCGTTCACCCTTCCCTCCCCCGCCGCTCTGCCGGTGGGCCTGTACACCCTGGCCAAGTACGGGCGCTCCCGCCGCAATCTGGCTCTGGCCTGCACGGCGGCTGTGCTCACGCTGATCGCCTGGAGTGCGGTCGCCAACCACTTCCTGGCCGCACGGTTCATCCCCACATCGGTCTTCCTGGTCGTGTCGTCGGTGGCGGTCCCGGTGCTGCTCGGCATGTACCGCGGCGCCAAGCGCAGCCTGATGGTCAGCTTGCAGGAGCGGGCCGAGCGTCTGGAGCGCGAACAGCACCTGCTCGCCGCACAGGCTCGGATGCAGGAACGCGCACGCATCGCAAGAGAGATGCACGACATCGTCTCGCACCGGGTCAGCCTGATGGTCGTGCACGCTGGAGCCCTCGAAGCCGGAGCAGCTGGCGACAACCAAGTCGCGACCGACACAGGCAAGTTGATCGGCCAGATGGGCCGCCAGGCCCTCAACGAACTGCGCCAGGTCCTGGGTGTGCTGAGGGAGTCCGACGGCAACGACCAGGCCCCCATGACAGCGCAGCCGACCCTGGAAGACGTGGCCGTACTCGTGGCGGAGTCACGGGCAGCCGGTGCGCACATAACCTTCGAGACCGCGAGCGATGCCGCCTGCGTGGACTCCGCGGCGCAGGCCACGGTCTACCGGCTGGTGCAGGAAGGCCTGACCAATGCTCGCAAGCACGCCCCCGGCGCGCCCGTACGCGTCACACTGCGGCACCTGCCGGGCACGCTCAAAGTCGTCATCGACAACGACCCACCCACCGGGCCCACGCCCGCGCCACTGCCCAGCGGGGGCCACGGGCTGTCCGGACTGAACGAGCGCGTCACCGCCCTGGGCGGCACCGTCAGCGCCGCCCCGCGCCCGGACGGCGGATTCCGGATCACCGCGACCATCCCCACCCCCAACGAACCCCGACAGTAGGCAACCGCACCCCGGCCAAGGCCCCGCCAGCGGGATGCCCACTCCGTACAGAGGTCCGTACGTCGACGCAGTGTCGTCGAGCGAATCGACGGCCTTCCGCCAAGCCCTTCGCCCGGCCTCCGGGGATTTCCCTGGTTATGCGGACCCATGCCTGGTCGGGCAGCCAGTAGCCGGATTCCGCCTGGGCGAGATTTCCCTCGACGGGGGATGGTTACGCGGCGGCCCGGAGCCGGGAAATCTGTGCCCGGATTTCCCCGAACACGAAATCTCGTCCGCGCAGGTGGTGGCGTTGGGGTGGATGAAGCCGTTTCCCTTTCGCCGTACGCGTTGCTTGTTTGGTGCCCGGATCCGCTCGGGCGTGGCAGAGTCGTTCAGGCACGACGCGTAAGGCACAACGCGTCGAAACGACGACTACCGCGTCGCAAGGGCAGCGGCTGGAGCGCAGGCGGGTGAGCGAGGATGTGGCTGCGCATACCCGCCGTGGGCCGGTGGCCGCGAGTCGAAGCCCCACGCCTCACGGGGGTGGCGTTCGACGGCGTCCGGGGCTGTTGACGATTTGGTTGACCACCGGTGGCGTACCGAAGGACTCGATACACCACATGCGTTAATGCGGGCTACCTCCAAGGAGATTGGAGGGCTGGGTGCGCCCAGTCCTGCTGGAAGAACATGCAGGAACAGAATTCATGTCCGCATGCGTTCGCCTGAGGAACAAATCCTGGCACATCGTGGGGAATGTTGGCTGACAGCTGGGCACCCACATCGGCCAACGCCGCTTCCTGACAATCCCTTTGACCACAATAGAAGAAACGTGATCGACGTTGATTAACAAGACCGACAGCGACCGATCCCGCAGATCGAACAGGGACCCATCCATGGTGCAACCGTATGGTCGATCCGTCGCCGCCCTTGAATGGGCGTTCTTGGGCGTCCGGCCCGACAGCCAAGTCATCAACCTTCTCGTCGAAGGCAACGGCGGACTGCGGGCCGACAAACTGACCCGTGCCGTGGCCGTTGCCTCGGCGGCCAACCCGGGGGCTCGGCTGGTCCGTGCGGACAAGCGCTGGGTGGACAGCGGGAAGGCGCCCGAAGTGCGCGTCCTCGATGAGGAACCGTTCAATTGGGAGCGCCTCGACTCACCGGCGTTGCGTGCCGAATTGACCGACTCCGGCCCGACCTGCGAGGTGCTGCTCTTTCCGGGTGCCTCGGCCACGGTGGTGTTCCGCGCGGCCCACGCCGTGATGGACGGGCGCGGCCTACTGATGTGGGCCACCGACGTGTTCAGGGTGCTCCGCGGCATTGATCCGCTGGGGGCGACCTCCACCGTCAACAGCGAAGATCTGATCAGGGCGATCTGCGCGCCCGACGCCCCGCCCCCGGTGGCCGAATCTCCGACGCTGGAATTCGCCTCGCCCCTCGGTCCGCGCACCCCCAACTCGCCAGGCACGCTGTGGCGGCGTAGAACGGTCGACGGAACCCACCTCGGCGCCACGGCGAAGGTGATCGCGGCGCTCGCGACGGCATACGGTCCCGGCCGATTCCTCGTGCCGGTGGATCTGCGTCGCCACACCCCTGATATCCGATCGACCGCGACGTTGGCACAGGCGCTCCAGCTGGACGTGCGGGCAGGCGACGGCTGGGAGGAGGTGCAACGCGAGATGCTGACTGCCATGGCCGAACGGCGGGAGCTGACCGCCGGCGCGGACCCCGTCATCATGGGTCTGCCGCTGCCGCTGCTCCGGGCGGGCAGCGAGGCCATGGACAAGGAGGCGGCGGAGAACGACGCCTACACCGGTCGGGCCTTCGTATCCCATCTCGGCGCCGTCGACCTCGACGAGTTGTCCAGCGATAGCTTCCGCGCGACGGCTGTCTACTCGTTGGGCAACACCAATCCCGGAGCCCCGCCGGAGATCAACCTGGTCGAGACATCGGGACGTACCGAGATCACCGTGGCCTGGTATGACGGACCGGGAGTCGCGGCGCTCGCGGAGGGGTTGCTCGATGTACTTGAGGAGGTGCTCTCCCCTCGGGAGCATCGTCAGTGGGCGGGGAACCGCACCAAGCGGGTGCTGCCCAGCCAGCATTCGGTGGTGCGGCTTTTCCGTGAGCAGGTGGAGCGGGCCCCTGGACGGGTGGCGCTGAGCGGGCCGGAGGGCGAGGTCACCTACGGCGAGTTGAGCCGTCGTGCGGATGTGGTGGCTGATGAGTTGCGCCGGTGCGGGGTCGGTGCGGGCACGGTGGTAGGGCTGTTGGCGGGCCGGTCGGTTGCCGCCATCGCCGGGCTGTGGGGGGTGCTGCGGGCGGGGGCGTGCTATCTGCCGTTGGATGTGCGCCATCCGGACCTGCGGTTGGCGGAGTTGCTCAGCGATGCGGGCAGTACCTTGTGCCTGGTGGAGCGCCCCTACGACGAACGTGACTGCCTTCCCGGAGGGTGCCGACCGCTATCACTTGATGAACTGGCGGGCGCTGGCGGGCCGGTGGTCAGGGCCGCGGATGCCGACATCCGCCCTGGCGATCTGGCGTACGTCATCTACACCTCGGGGTCGACCGGGCGGCCGAAGGGCGTGCAGATCGAGCACCGCAATCTGGTGAACTACGTTCACTGGGCGACTGATGAGTTCGATGTGGACGCTGACACCAAGCTGCCGCTGCTGACCTCGCCTTCCTTCGATGTGTCGGGGACCTCGGTGTTCCTGCCGCTACTCGCGGGCGGCCAGGTGGTGCTAATGCGTGACGACCCGAATCACGTTTCGCTGCGGGAGCTGCTGGCGGGTTCGGGGGCCAACGCGCTGAATCTGACGCCGTCCCACCTTGATCTGATCGGCAGACTCGATCTGAAGCCGAGAGGCTACCGCAGTGTGATTGTGGTGGGTGAGCAGTTGCGGGTCGAGGTTGCCGCGCGGGCGCAGGAGATGTTCGGACCGAAGTGCCGGATCATCAATCTCTACGGGCCGACGGAGGCGACGATCGGCTGTACGGCGCATACCTTCGACCCGAAGGTCGACGGGGTCGGCTCGGTGGTGCCTATTGGTGTCCCGGCGGACAACACCACGGTCTTCCTGTTGGATGCCGGCCGCCGGTTCGTCGCCCGCGGGGAGGTGGGTGAGATGTACCTGGGTGGTGCGCAGTTGGCCCGCGGCTATCTGGGGCGTCCCGACTTGAACCGTGAGCGTTTCCCCACCCTGGCCGACGGCACCCGCCTGTACCGCACCGGTGACTTGGCCCGCATCCTGCCGTCGGGAGAACTGGAGTTCGTCGGGCGCATCGATGACCAGGTCAAGGTCCGCGGCCACCGGGTGGAACCGGCGGAGGTGGCACAGGCTCTGGAGGACCATCTTGCGGTGGAGCGTGCCGTGGTGGTCGCCAAGGCCACGGCGGGCAGGTCCGGCAAGGCGTTGTACGGCTACGTCCTGACCCGTGCGGCCGTCACCGCCGAGGAGTTGGAGGAGCATCTGGGCGCCCGGCTGCCCGGCTACATGGTGCCCGCGGCGATCATGGTGGTCCCGGAACTGCCGTACACCGTCAGCGGCAAGGTGGATGTACGGGCCCTACCCGACCCGTTCGGCGATCAGCCCGGCACCGCCACCGTCCAAGCGGATACCGAGGTCGACCCCGTCGAGGAAGCGGTGGCCCAGGTCTGGGTACACACCCTCGGGGTGGACCGCGCCCGGATGGACGGCCAGGCCAACTTCCACCGGCTGGGTGGCGACTCGGTCTCCCTGCTGGCCATGCTCGCCAGAGTCAGCCGCGATGTGCTGACCGCCGACGGCGAGTCCGCCTTCATGGCCGCACTGCCCGAGATACTCCGCGAACCGACTCTGGAGCGGGTGACCGCTCTGGTCCGCCGTGCAGGTACGAAGTTGGCGGCCTGACCTGCCGCTATGGTGACCAGCCGGGCGAGGCAACGCCCTCTCCACGGCCCAGTTGGCGCACAGCCAGTTGGGCCGTGGGGGACAACCATCGTGACGCGTTGGCGGTCCCCGAACCCTGCGCGCCTGCATGGCCGTTCGAGACGAGGGTAGGCGCGACCCACGAGCGCGAAAGCCGCCTACAGCCCAAGGAGGCATCACCATGGGCATCGGAGGATGCATCGGCCTGATCGGCTTGGGGGCGATCCTCACGCGAAGGCGGGAGCGTCCCCGGCCTGTCCCGGCATGAGGAAGAACGTCAGCGGTCGGGCGGCGGCTGTCCGTCACGAGCTGGACCTTTGTCGCCAGTCCGCCCCGCGACCGTCCCAGAACATGGTCGGCCGGCTCGCCGGCGGGACCACTTTTTACGTGCCCCTGCGGCGGGCTGTGTGCGCGTACGAAGGTGGAGTCCACCGCGACCCCCCAATCGAGATCCCCGTCCACGTCCGTGATCGGCACACCGGCCCAATCATCAGATGATCCACTGCCTAGCGGTCATATTTCAGCCGCCGCTGAGACGGCGCGAGGCTGGCATGCCACTCGGATGGCAGATCTCCTTTAGCAGGGATGCCTCGTTGGATGGAATATGACAACAGCATCCACTGTGGCTCATGTCCTGCTGATGGCCGCCGACTTGTCCCCGTACGCGCATGTTCGGCCGGGTAAAAACGAGTTCTCCGGTTCGGTCGTCGAACGGTGATAGTCGGATGATCCTGCGGTCGCCTCCACCCCGGATGCCGAGTGCGCTGAGCGGGGCGGCAAGCCTCACATGTCGCAATGAACTGACACGGTAAGGAACTCAATCATGAACGCGAGCTGGGCAAAAAGCGTCGTCATCGCCGAGCCGGCGCCTCCGGCGGCTCGGCTGGCCCGGTATCTGACTCCGAAGTGGCGGGGTCTGCTTGCTGACCAGGACCTGGTGGGAGTCGTCGTTGCGCTGCTCTTCCTCGTGCTGGTGGGGACGGCGCCATTCGCGTTGGGCGGCGCCGCGGCGGCGGTACTGGCCAAGCGGCTGTCCGGTGCGCCCATCGCCGAGACATGGGCGCTGTTCGACGGTCTCCTCGCCGGCGCCGTTGCCGTGTCGTACGCACTTGTGGCTCGCTACGGCATGCGATTCCAGATCTGCGACACGGAGTTCAGCGATGCGTGGCGACTGGCCACGCTGGGCAATGCCGCCTGGCGTTCACTGCCTCGGCCACACCGCAAGCACGAACTCGAACGCCTGCGGGCCATGAACGCGGCAACCCGCCTGCTGCTGATCCAACCCGACGACCAAACGCTGCGCACCATGCTCAAGACACATACAGATGCCTTGTGCGTTCTAGCCACCACCGCGCTCGCCGACAACTCCTCACCCAGCCACCACATGCCTGCGGCCCTCCCCCCCATCGTCGTCACGAGCAAGGTGACGCCGGGAATTCGCCTGACGCCTCGCAAGCTCGAAGGTGCAACCCGGCACTGATGTGCTGACCACTGGCGACCGGCCGATGACTCGCAGGGCGGCGGGTGCTCATCGACGACGGGAGGGGCGGATCGGTGTCCCCCACCGTGATCAGACGTGCACACCGACGCCCGCCGATGTACTGAAGCTTCAGCTGGCTCGGACCAGGTGGCGCAGGGCCCGGGCGGACGGGGTGCCCGGGTCCGCGGTGATGAAAACAACCTGTTGGTCGTCGTCGGGGACAGCGAGTACGTCGCAGTTGAGGCGCAGTTGGCCGATCCCCGGATGGGTCACCGTCTTCGTACGGTGACCGGGGGCGTGTACCGGGTTGGTGTCCCAGACCTCGACGAACTCCTCGCTTTCGGTACGTAGTTCCGCCAGAAGGCGAGCGAGTGGTTCGTCACGGGGATAGCGGTCGGCGGCGCTACGCAGCCGCGCCACCGCGATGTGGGCGAACTCCTCGGCGCTGGAACTCTCAACGGGGCTGAGGTGCAGGAAACGCCGACGGGCCAGGTTCGGCTCCTCCCGGAAGTTGCCCAGCAGGGCTTCCGCGAGCGGGTTCCAGGCGATCACGTCGTAGGTGGCATCGGTGACGATGGCCCCTGTTTCGGGCATCCGGCGCAGCAGGTCGGCCACGTACGGGCGGACACGGCGCACCGGACCAGCGGGCGGTGTCGGGTTCGCGCCGGCCAGGCGGAAGAGGTGTGTCCGCTCGGCCGGGGTGAGCCGAAGCGCACCGGTGAGGGCGTCCAGGATCCGCGGTGACGGGTGTGGGCCTCGAGCCTGCTCTAGGCGGGCGTAGTAGTCGACGGACATGTTGGCCAGTTGGGCGACCTCCTCGCGGCGCAGGCCGGGCGTGCGGCGACGCGGGCCGGTGGGCAGGCCCACGTCGGTGGGGCGTAGGTCCTCCCTCCGGTCGCGCAGGAAACGGGCCAGCTCCTGTCTCGCCATTCGCCACCTCCTGAGTCCCAGGTATCGGTTGTACCTGGATCGGCCGATCTGTCGGCGGCATCGTCGACACCATGAACAATTCCACAGCACTCGTCACCGGTGCCAACAAGGGCATCGGCAAGGAGATCGCGCGGCAGCTCGTGGCCGCCGGGCTCACCGTCTACGTCGGTTCGCGCGACGCCGGACGGGGACAGCGGGCCGTCGAGGAGATCGGCGGCAACGCCCGGCTGCTGATCGTCGACGTCACCGATGACAAGAGCATCGCCGATGCCGCACAGCAGGTCGAGACCTTGGACATTCTGGTCAACAACGCGGGCATCATGGTCGATGGCAAGTCGGCGATCGAAGCCGACGTCGACAGCTTCCGCCGTACGTATGAAACGAATCTCTTCGGGGTCGTCGCGGTCACCAACGCATTTCTGCCGGCGTTGCGCCGATCCGCGAAGCCCCGCATCGTGAACGTCTCCAGCGGAACCGGATCGCTGGCCTGGAGCACGGGCCCGGAGCCGCGGTTCCCGGCGGTGGGCGCGGGCGCCGCTTACCGGTCGTCGAAGACCGCACTGAACGCGCTGACGGCGTTCTACGCCCAGGCGCTGGCCGGTGACGGTTTCAAGGTGAACGCGCTCGCGCCCGGTCTCCGGGCAACCGACCTCAACGCACGCGCCGCCGCCAGCGGCGAAGACCCGGCCGAGGGCGCTGCGGGCGCCGTCCTGCTGGCACTCCTGCCGGACGACGGTCCCACCGGCGGATTCTTCTCGTGGGACGGAACCGCCATGCCGTGGTAAGTCGCCACCCGGGCGAACTTGCCTATGTGCTCGGGCCTGACCTGGTCGCGGAAGTCGCCGAAGATGGCCGGGGCCGCCGTTTCCGCCCGGAGGAGCTGCCCTCCGGTCTCACACACGAGCCGACCCGCCGCCTGCTCACCGAGATCGGGTTGCCGTTCGACGCTGACATCTTCACCCTTGATGACGGGCCGCTGCGCACCATGGCCGAAGTCCACCCCGACGTCTACGACGTACCAGCGGACGAGAAGGGCAAGAACCCGTACACCGACCGCGAGTACCAGCGGAACTTCATCGCGCTCGGTTGGTGGCCGCACGACCTCAACATGGGCCCTGGACGGTGCCACCGGCCGCGTCGAGCGGCCAGACTGGTACGTTCCCGCGTGTGCCGACGCATGGTCACTCCCTGTGCTTCTGTGGCGTATCAGGCCGTCGGCCTCGACCACACCGAGCCTGGCATCGACAGGTTCACCGCGATGCCAAAGCCGTTTCAGGCACCGGAAAACGAGGTCCTCTGGTGACGCCGGTCCCTGTAGCGTTGCGGCGTGACTCCAGCAGATCTCGCCGCCATCATCTCCGAGAGTGTTCGCGAAGCCGTCAGCTCCGGAAAAATCGCTGCGGCTTCCCCCGAATCGCTCCGAGTGGAGAGGTCTCGCCACCGCAGTCACGGTGACTACTCGAGCAACGTTGCGATGCAAATCGCAAGGTCCGCAGGCATCCCAGCCCGTGCTGTCGCGGAGTTGCTGGCGCCGATCGTGGGTGCTGCCGCCGGTGTCCAGAAGGCCGAAGTGGCGGGCCCCGGCTTTCTGAATATCACGCTCGAAAGCGCCGCCAAGGGGGCTGTGGCGCGTGAGATCGTCATGGCCGACACCGATTACGGCCGTACGAACCAAATCGAGGGCCTGCGTCTCAATCTGGAGTTCGTCTCCGCCAATCCCACCGGCCCTGTGCACATCGGCGGAGCCCGGTGGGCGGTCGTGGGGGACGCGCTGGCACGGCTTCTCGAAGTCGCGGGCGCTGATGTGACACGCGAGTACTACTTCAATGACGCTGGTATGCAGATCGATCGCTTCGCCCGGTCCCTGCTTGCCTCGGCGAAGAACGCTCCGGTGCCTGAGGACGGGTACAGCGGCGCTTACATCGAGGAGATCGCCGGTGCGGTTCTGAAGCGGCGCCCTGAGGCTCTGGATCTGTCCGATTCCGAAGCCCTCAAGATCTTCCGGGCGGAGGGGACATCCCTCATGTTCGACGAAATCAAGGCGTCCCTGGCCGAGTTCGGCACCCACTTCGATGTCTATTTCAACGAGAAGGATCTCCACGACCGAGGGGATCTGAACGCCACTGTCACACGCCTCAGGGAAGGCGGCCACGTCTTCGAGGCCGAAGGCGCGGTGTGGCTGCGCACCACGGACTTCGGCGACGACAAGGATCGAGTCCTGCTGAAAAGTGATGGCTCCTGGACGTACTTCACCGCGGACTGCGCCTATTACCTCAACAAGAGGTCGCGCGGCTTCGAGAAGGTCGTCATCATGCTGGGTGCCGATCACGCGGGCTACGTCGGCCGTATGAAGGCCATGGCGGCCTGCTTGGGTGATGACCCGGAGCAGAACCTCGAAATCCTGATCGGCCAATTGGTCAACCTGGTCAAGGACGGCCAGCCCGTCCGTATGAGCAAGCGGGCGGGCACGGTGGTGACGCTGGAAGACCTGGTCGAGGCGGTGGGGGTGGACGCGGCGAGGTATGCGCTCGCGCGCGCGAGTGTGGACTCGATGATCGATCTCGACATCGATCTGCTCACCAAGCAGTCGAACGAGAACCCGGTGTTCTATGTGCAGTACGCACATGCGCGGCTGTGCGCGGTCCAGCGCAAGGCTCAGGAAATCGGTGCGAGCATGGGCGAGCCTGACGACTTCGAGCCGTCGTTGCTCAACCACGAGCGGGAGGCCGACCTCCTGAGCGTGCTGGGCGAGTTCCCGCAGATCGTCGCTACCGCCGCCGCGCTGCGTGAGCCACACCGCGTGGCGCATTACCTGGAGCAGCTGGCAGGTACCTACCACCGGTTCTATGACAACTGCCGCGTCCTTCCTCGGGACGGCGAGGAGCCGAACTCCCTGACCCGGGCCCGGTTGTGGCTGACGGATGCCAGCCGAGTGGTTCTGCGCAACGGCCTGAACCTGCTCGGTGTCTCAGCGCCCGAGCAGATGTGATCGGTCGTCTTCCCCTGTCGACTGGCGCCCGGCACATACGGCGTGGCCACGACGCTGACGGCGCGCAGCAGTGGATTGTCGGCCGCCGAGGTTCCTCGGCATGGACGTCGAAGCCAGCGCCGAACCGGCGCCGACTGGCCAGGGCCTCGCGTACGGCGTCGTGGTCGATGACGCCGACCGTGCTGGCGGATGCCATCTGCTCGGGATGCCTCTCGGGGCAGTGACGTGAGTTGAATCCGCTTACGCGGGACCGAAGGTGGGATCGACGCCGGTCAGGTCGCGGCTGGCGGCCCACAGGCGCGCCGCGAGTGCGGTGTCGGCCAGGTGGCCTTGGACGGGTTCGAGCCTCGGTGCACCTCGCAGGCCGAACAACCGGGGCCCCCACAGTTGGCCGCCGACCACAGACGGGTCGAGAACTGCCCGCACGGCGGGCCACGCGCCTGCTTCCTTGCCCTGGAGGAGGATGCCGACGGGCAGGCCGCGCAGCCGTTCGCCTGCGGTCCGGACGTGCACGGACGGGCGTGAGGGGGTGAGAGAGTCAAGCGCACCGCCAGGATGGGTCACCACGCTCAGCGTCGTGCTGCCGACAGCACGCAGGCGGCGGTCGAGTTCGAAGCCGAAGAGCATCTGCGCCAGTTTCGACCGCCCATAGGCGCGCTTCGGCCGGTAGTCGCGGGTGGCCTGCAGGTCGTCGAGGTCCAGCTCCGCGGACTTGCCGACGAAGCTACCGGTGATGACGACGCGGCTTGCGTGCGCGGCCGAAAGCAGCGGCGCCAGCCAGTGGGTCAGCGCGAAGTGCCCGAGGTGGTTGGTCCCGAACGTCAGCTCGTTGCCGTCCTTGGTTTCCCTGCGCTGCGGCTCGTCGAGCAGGACTCCGGCGTTGTGGACCACCGCGTCGAGACGGTCCAACTGCAGCGCGTCCACGGAGGTCTTGAGCGAGGACAGGTCGGCGAGGTCCAGCCGAAGGTGACGTACGTGCGCACCGGGGAGGCGGGAACGGATCGACGCCACTGCCGCTTCGGCCTTCGCTGCATCCCGGCTGCCGAGAACAACGGTGGCCCCGGTGCCGGCGAGCTGCTCGGCGACGAAGTACCCGATACCCGCGTTGCCGCCGGTGACCAGGAAGTTCTTGCCCTCGGCACGCGGGAGCCGGTGAACGTCCCAAGGACGGGTCTGGACAACGGAGGGCATGGCAGGCTCCTTGCGATCTGGGGGATCTGGCGATGGTGGGCGGCCGTGCGCGTTGACGGCGAGCGCCGACCATGCTCCAAGGTCGCAGCAGCCACCGACACACCACCGACAGATCGCTGCCAGCGCGCACAGCCGACCGACACCGCAGGTAGGTGTGTCGGGCCCATTCAGGTCGTCGAACCGGGCAGGGCCATTCCCTGCCGTGGGCCGGACCACGCTGCCGCCACCGAAACAGGCCGATTCCCATCGGTGCGGCGACCCGGGCGAGAGTCGATCTGGGAGCATCGTGGCCGTGCGGGATGGCGACCGGCTGACGGTGGGCGTGGAGGAGGAGTACCTCGTCGTCGATCCGGTCTCGCGCGCGGTGCGTCCGGAGGCCGACTCGGTGATCGCTCACGCCGCAAAGGAGTTGGGCGATGGCGTGAGCGCGGAGATCACACGCTTCCAGATCGAGGCGAGAACCGATCCGCATACCGAGCTGGCCGGGCTCGGCGCGCAGATCCGGTCGATGCGGGCCGCAGTGGCCGAGGCCGCCGCGCTACAGGGACTGCGCGTGGTGTCGTCCGGCAGCCCGGTGCTCGGTACGGTGATTCCCCCTCCGCTCACCGAGGGGCCGCGTTACGCCCGGAGCTTCGAGACGTTCCGGGCTCTTGACGACGAGCAGAGCGTGTGCGCCTGCCACGTGCACGTCGGACTTGCGGACCGTTCGCGTGCGCTGGCCGTGAGCAACCATCTGCGGCCGTGGCTGCCGGTGTTGGTGGCGTTGGGAGCGAACTCCCCTTACTGGGCTGGTCGGGACACCGGATACGCCAGCTGGCGCACGGTGACGTGGGCACGTTGGCCAGTCGCGGGTCCACCGCCGTTCTTCCAGTCGGTAACGCACTTTGAGGAACTGGTCGGCCAGTTCTCCATCAGTGGGTCGATCATGGACCGCAGCGGCCTCTACTGGGACGTCCGCCCCTCCGAGCACGTGCCCACACTGGAGTTGCGGGTGGCTGATGCGGCGATGACCGTGGAAGACACGCTCCTGTTCACCGCGGTGACCAGAGCGCTCGTCGATACGGCGCTACGGGCTGTTGAAATCGGCGAGCCAGCTCCCAACCCCTCACCAGAAGCGCTGCGGGCGGCCTACTGGCGTGCCGCTCGCGACGGCCTCGGCGGTCAGGGCTTCGATCTACGCACCGGCCGTCTGGTTCCGGCGGCAGTCTTGGCGGACGGGCTGTTGGCGCACCTGAGTGCCGCGCTGGAACGCCATGGTGATCTGGGACTGGTACGAGCCGGCTGGGCTCGACTGCGGGCTCATGGCACCGGCGCCGACCGTCAGCGTGCCGCCTATCGACGCCGCGCCCGCCTCCACGACGTCGTCGACTGTCTGATCGCCATGACCACTCAAGGCATCTGACGCCTCACGTACGGAGTGTGCCCCCACTTCGTACAGGCCGCCGCCGATGAACACCTCGTGGCAAGCCTGAAGCATCGGCGCGGGTCCACTACGGGGGCAGCCCCGACAGGTCCCTGAGGGCGATTGGGCAGGGACTCGTCCGCATGGGCGATGAATGGGTGGCGGGCGGGCCGGATCATGGAAATGGCCTCCGCGAGGGAGGAGGCCCTGCCTCGGCCGCTGCTGGGGTTCCCGTGTGGCGTCGCCTCGGTAGTCAACGGCAATCACCTGCGAGAGTTGTTCGCCACCAAGTAGTTCCGGTGCGTTCATGCCGCGGTGGTCCTTGTCGCGGACGCGCTCATCCTGCCGCACGGACAGGGAAGCGACGCACTGCAAGCCCGTGCGGCGACCGTCGGTCCGGTCGTCCCCCAATCGACCGCCTTGCGCCAAGCCCGCGGCGACATCGACGACCGCATCCCCTGTGGCAGCACCACCGGTTTCGGCCGCCTCGCTCCCCCGCGTACAGGGCAACGCGGGCTGGCCGGAGCGGGGGGCCGCGGTCAGCGGCGCCGTACCAACTGGCCCTACACCTCCGATTCGGCCTTCGCCGCGACCAGCCGTGAGCCTGCCCAGCCCTCACTGACGTTGATCACGCTGACGGCGTTCAGGCCCACGGTCTTCGCGGTGTCCGCGATGACGGACTGTTCCACATAGCCGACACGTCCGATCTTCGGTGTGAGCACCCAGAGGACACCGTCTTGGGCCAGGCAGAGGACGGCATCGAGAAGCTCGTCGAGGAGGTCACCGCCATCCTCGCGCCACCACAGAAGGATGATGTCCATGACGTCGCCAGAGCCCTCGGCTAACAAGCGCGCCCCGTACCGTTCCTCGACCGCACTCCCCACGTCATGGTCGACGTCCTCATCCCACCCCCGTTCCTGCACCATCAGCTTCGGCTCGACACCCAGCCTCTCAGCGAGTCCAGCCTTGCCCGCGTCCGCCATCGCTGCTCCCCTCTGTTGGACCAAGCTTGCGACCGCTGACGACCGATTAACGCTTGCCTTATTGCGCAAGTTACGGAGGCGCGAATCAGCAACGAGTTGGCGATCAGGATTCTTCGATATTCGAAGGCCGCCAGGCGGAACTCCTCGCAGGCAGCCACTTGTTGGGCTGCCCTGGCGGCCGGCAATCGGCTCCGTCATGCGGTCTGTGCGCCATGTGCCAGCTGATGCCATTCGCGGGCGGCCCACTCAACGCCTGCACGCCGGGTGGAGACGAACTGATGGGGATGCCCGGCCCAGTTGGTGAGCCAGGCCCGGGTGTCTTCTGACCGCAAAGGCATGCGGCCCTGGCCAGCTGGCCAGGGCCGCATGCGCGCGTCCCGAAGGTTGGGGGTCAGCTCTGAGGAGTCTGGTACAGGCCGCGTTCCACTCGCTGCACGCGGGATGCCGCTGCCAGCCGCTCCAGTGCGGTACGCACCGAGTTCACGCTGCCCGCGGTGTTCTCGCGCCCGAGGGCCTCGTTGACTTCACCGGCCCGCAACGGCCCCTCAGCGCCCTGCAGGCACGCCACGATGTTCTCGCTCAATCCGCGCATCCGCTTCGCGGGCGAAGCCTTCTTGCTGGCCTTGGCCGCCTTCGTGGACTTCTTCCTGCTGCGGCGTGCGGACCGCTGCCCCTCCGCAGGCTCGCTGTCCTGCGCCGGGTCGGTCGAGACCTCGTCCTGGGCGGCGACCGCGGTTGCCTCGTCTGTGTCCTCCTCCGTCTGCCGAGGCGCCGGTACGGGCACTTCGCGGCGCTGTTCATCCACTACCGGCAGGGACGGCGTGACCGCACCTACCTCCCGTGCCTCGGCCGACGCCTCAGGAAGCGGCGAGGCGGAGGACAATGCCTGCAGGCTGCGCAGCGCGTCGCGGACCGCCGTCATCCGTTCTGTGACCGCTGCCAGATGCTTCTCCAGCGTGTGCTGCTGCTCTTCCAGTCGAGGAAGCTCGGCTTCCAGCAACTCGATAGTGGATTCGATGCCGTCGTGCGTGTCGAAGGTGGTTGCCACCGTTGTGTTCCTCATCCGTTCGTAGCGATTATCAACGCAGGCTTCTAGCGTCAATGGCTGGTACCCGCGCCCCCCTTCGCGTGCGCTCGTCGATGATGCCCCACCCACCCGGGCACCACCACAGCGCGCAGGCACTGGCGGACACCATACGGCGAATTACCACACTTCGCGCAACCAGCTAACCACACTTCATAGCGGAATCTCCCTGCTGTCACCAGCAACTCTCTTGCCAGGGCGGCACTTTGGCCAATGCAGGAGACGCATCCACTCGGTGGTGCGAACTACCCGCGCCGCCCCCGGCCAGGCCGGGGATGCTCGCCCTGTACTCGTGATTCCTCACGATCCGCATGTGCCATCAGACCTTGCCTTGGACGTTCACCGCTGGTCGGGCGGTGATGCGCGCCGGACGTGGGAAGTCACGGGGACGCACGCGATGAGACTCGGATGGCCAACGGGCAGCCATCCTGACACTCACTGGATCGAGTGACGTCAACACGGATGCGGCGGCACAGCCGGATCCAGGTCAGTCAAGCGCCGCGATCCTGGGGCACCGTGTCAACAACCGGTAAGGGACAAAACGCCTACGGCTCACGGCAAGGAGAGCGGCAGGCCCTCTGGGAGCCGGGCCGTTGACCCACACCTTCTCCACCGACTCCGACGGCGAGATCCGCGACGGCGCGTGGGCGACCGGCACCGCCCGCCGCAGGGAGCCGTAGCCGTAAGCCAAAGGATAGCCAAAGGATGCGGAACATAATTCACCCCAATGGCCGACTATCCTTTGCCCGCCGTAGAGGTGGAAAATTGACTCGGTGGGCTTCAGACCAGTGGGCCGCAGCCACCTTCGTTGAGACAGAACAGCATCTGCCCATCTGCTGAACTGCCGAATGCGCTGGTGGCCCACTGAGTTGGACCGTGCGCTGCGGAAAACATCAGCGTCGTTCAACAATCGAGCCGGGCACATGGCTCGCACAAACCTCTTCTGAAACAAGCGATGTGACCAGTGCCTGACTCCCCGCATTCGCAGGGATCCCCACGCGCCAGCAGAACAAAGCCTGTTGTGGATCTATAGGAAGGCGATGTCGTGGAGGAGGTGGTCGACGTGGCAACGCAGGTGCTTACGGGCATCCGAGGCTGATCGATGCCCTGGTGGAGGGCGGTACGGCGGCGCCACGGCCGATGCCCAACGGCTGCCAGAAAAGCCACCATGCCGCTCGATCGCGACCAGTTCACCACCCGCCAACCGCGGGGCGGCCAGTACAAGCATGGCGGATCGGTAGCGTCAGTATTCAACGGGAAATCCCGGGTTGCGCACCGGCACCCGCTTTCTTGTGCACCAGCCATGTGTTGCCCCGTCGCGCCCCGTGCCCGAGAGGATCGCGCGGTCGTACGTGTCCCTCTTACTACGCCGCAACGAGTCTGGACAACCCATGAGACTGATCTCTCCGCTAGCCGAAATCGTTATCGGAATCACCCCGTTCCAAGAACCGGACGCCGGGCTTGCCGCGGCCGTGTGCCGTGCGAACGCGTTGGGCGTGCTGGACCTTGGATCCGGCGACGGCCGGTGGCGAAGGGAACTCTCCAAACTTCGTGAGTGGGTTCCCGGTCCGTTCGGCGTGCGGGTGGGCCCCAGCTGCAAGGCCTCGCCCGAGGAGTTGCGCTCCGCCGACGGCACCGCCCCGCATACCGTCGTGTTGGCCGCGGAGGTCCCCGGCTGGGACCCGGCCACGCTCGCCGCCGAGCACCACCTGCTGGTCGAGGTGACCGACCTGGAACAGGCCCGAGCAGCCGTTCGCGCGGGCGCCCATGGGCTGATCGCACGTGGCAGCGAAAGCGGGGGCCGCGTCGGGGAGTTAAGCACCTTCGTCCTGCTGCAGCAGTTGCTGGGCGCGCCGGAGATCAAGGCACCGGTGTGGGCCTGCGGCGGAATCGGGCTGCGTACCGCGGTGGCGGCGGTGGTCGGCGGTGCTGCCGGAGTGGTGCTGGACAGCCAGCTCGCGCTGCTGGCGGAGTCGGCGGTGCCGGACGAGGCCGCGGCGGCCCTGCGCGGTATGGACGGCTCCGAGACAGCCGTGGTGGATGGATGCCGCGTGCTGCGGCGCGGCGGGCCGGACGCGGCTCGGGACGGGCAACTTGCCGTCGGTCAGGACGGCTTCCTGGCAGCCAGGTTCGCCGATCGATGGCGGACGGCCGGGCGAGCGGTGCGCGCCGTGCGAGAGGCCGTACTGGACGGGCTGCGAGCGGCCGCGCGGGGGGCGGCGCCGCTCGGGCCGGGAACGCCGCTGAGTGAGGCGCTGGGCACCCGGCTGCCGGTGGCACAAGGCCCGATGACCAGGGTCAGCGACCAGCCGGGATTCGCGGCGGCGGTGGCAGAAGCGGGTGCGCTGCCGTTCGTGGCGTTGGCGCTGGCCGACCGGCGGCAGACCCAGGAACTGCTGGCCAGGACCGGCGCCGCCGTCGGTGAACTTCCCTGGGGGGTGGGCATGCTGGGCTTCGCGCCGGAGGATGTGCGAAGCGCCCAGCTGGCTCAGGTACTGGCGGCGCGGCCCAGCCATGCGCTGATCGCGGGCGGACGTCCGTCGCAGGCGCGGGCGTTGGAGGTGGCGGGGATCCGCACCTTCCTGCACGTACCCTCCCCCGGGCTGCTGCGGCAGTTCCTCGACGACGGGGCCCGCAGGTTCGTCTTCGAGGGGGCGGAGTGCGGCGGGCATGTGGGGCCGCGGTACAGCTTCCCCCTGTGGGAGGCGCAGCTGGCGGTACTGGAGGAGTTCCTGTCCACAGCGCCTGACCGGCCCCGGGTGGAGGTGCTGTTCGCGGGGGGCGTCCACGACGAACGTTCGGCCGCGATGGTGGCGGCGATGACGGTACCGCTGGCCGACCGGGGGTGCGCGGCGGGCGTGCTGATGGGCACGGCGTACCTGTTCACCGAAGAGGCGGTGGCCTGCGGGGCGGTACGTCCGCAGTTCCAACGGCAGGTGCTGGCGGCGCGCGGCACCGATCTGCTGAGGACGGCGCCCGGGCACGTCACACGGTGTGTCCCGAGCCCTTTCACAGCGGAGTTCCGCGAAGCCCGCCGACGGCTGCAGGCGGAGGGGACACCGGAGCGGGAGGTCTGGGAGCGGTTGGAGCGGTTGAACCTCGGCCGACTGCGCATCGCCAGCAAGGGCATCGACCGGGTGGCCGGTGAGCTGGCCAGGGTGGACGAGCAACAGCAGCTTCAGCGGGGAATGTTCATGGCCGGGCAGGTGGTCGTGCTCCGCTCGGACACCACGACGCTGGCCGAGCTGCATGCCGCGGTCGGCACCCGGGCGGCCCGGTTCCTGACCGACAGGGCCGCGGACCTCGTCGAGCGGCTCGGCCTGCTCCCCGCCGCCCCTGTGAAGCCGAAGCCGCTGGACATCGCGGTGATCGGCATGGCGTGCATGTTCCCGCAGGCTCCCGATACGCCCAGGTTCTGGGCGAACGTGGTGGGCGGCGCGGATGCCATCACCGAGGTGCCGGCCGAGCGGTGGGATGCGGCGCTGTACTACTCGGCGGACGGCGGGCCGGGCACCACTCCGTCCAAATGGGGTGGCTTCCTGCCGCGGATCCCGTTCGATCCTCTGGGCTACGGCATCCCGCCGTCCGCGCTGGGCAGCATCGAGCCGGTGCAGTTGCTGGCGCTGGAGACGGCACGCCGGGCGCTGACGGACGCCGGGTACGAGGAGGGCGGCCGGGCCTTCGACCGTTCCCGCACCAGCGTGGTCTTCGGCGCGGAGGCGGGCAGCGACCTGTCGAGCGCCGGTGTGCTCGGTGCCGTACTGCCAGCCTTCCTGGGGAAGGTGCCGGAGGCCATCGCGGAGCAGTTGCCGAGGCTCACCGAGGACTCGTTCCCGGGCATGCTGGCCAATGTCATCTCCGGGCGGATCGCCAACCGGCTGGACCTGGGCGGTGCCAACTTCACGGTGGACGCGGCGTGCGCGTCCTCGCTGGCGGCGTTGGACGTGGCGTGCAAGGAACTGGTGGCCGGGAGCAGCGACCTGGCGCTGTGCGGCAGTGCGGACCTGCACAACGGGATCAATGACTACCTGCTGTTCGCCTCGTCCCACGCGCTCTCGCCGTCCGGCCGGTCCCGGCCGTTCGACGCGTCGGCGGACGGGATCGCCCTGGGCGAAGGGGTGGCCTGCCTGGTGCTGAAACGGCTGGTGGACGCGGAGCAGGACGGCGACCGGATCTACGCGGTGGTCAAGGGGGTGGGCAGCGCCAGCGACGGCCGTTCGCTGGGCCTGACCGCGCCGAGGCGCGAGGGACAGCGGGCGGCGTTGGAGCGCGCGTATCGCGCTGCCGGTGTCGGACCGGCCGAGGTCGGGCTGGTGGAGGCGCACGGCACCGGGACGGTGGTCGGTGACCGTACCGAACTCGCCGCGCTGAGCGAGGTGTTCGAGCAGGCGGGCGCGGCGCCGGGAAGTTGCGCGCTGGGATCGGTGAAGTCTCAGATCGGGCACACCAAGTGCGCGGCGGGGCTGGCCGGTCTGATCAAGACGGCGCTGGCGCTGCACACCGGGGTGAAGCCACCGACCCTGCATCTGACACTGCCGAATCCGGCGTGGCGCTCCGATGGCAGTCCTTTCGTGTTCCATACACAAGTCCGGCCGTGGGCAGCGCCGCCGAGCGAACGGGTGGCCGGGGTCAGCGCGTTCGGCTTCGGCGGCACCAACTTCCATGTGGTGCTGCGGGGTTACGACGGTCCGCCCCCGGTGCACGGGCTGCAGGAGTGGCCCGCCGAGCTGTTCACCTTCCGGGGGCCCGATCGGGAGCGGGCGCTGCGCGGGGTGGCGGAGTTGCTGCGGATTGCGGAGGCGGACGGTGCGTCATGGCGGCTGCGTGACCTGGCGCTGGCCGCCTCCCGGCGGGCGGAGGCAGGGTACGGGCGTACGCAGGTCGCGGTGGTGGCCTCCGATGTGGCGGGGCTGGCCGCGCTGCTGCGTCGGGCGCTGGCCGAGGAGCACGACCCGGCGACCGGGCTGCACCGGGCCGAGGAGGGAGCGGCCCAGGGCTTGGTGGCGTTCCTCTTCCCCGGGCAGGGCAGCCAACGCCCGGGGATGTTCGCGGAGTTGTTCGCGGCGTTCCCCGCCGCTCAGCGCCATCTGCAGCTGGGGCGGGCGTACGCGGACGTGCTGTACCCTCCCGCGGCCTTCACGCCTCAGGCGCGGGAGGAGCAGCGCGACGCGGTGACCGACACCAGGGTGGCGCAGCCGGTGCTGGGCATGACCGGTCTGGCGGCCTACGACGTGCTGGGGATGGCGGGGGTGCGTCCGGATATGGCCGCGGGCCACAGCTATGGCGAGCTGGTGGCGCTGTGCGCGGCGGGGGCGCTGGCGGTCGAGGATCTGCCGGTGCTCAGTGCCGAGCGGGCGCGGGCGGTGCTGGACGCGGTCGGCGAGGGGACGGACTACGGGGCGATGGCCGCGGTGGAGGCCGCGGCCGAGCAGGTCGAGGGCGTGCTCGCGGCGGCCGCGCTGAGGGGGCGTGTGGTGGTGGCGAACCGCAACGCACCGCGGCAGACGGTGATCTCCGGCGCGACGGGTGGGGTGTCGACGGCGCTGCGGCTGCTGCGTGAGGCCGGATTCGGCGTGAAGCGGCTGCCGGTGGCATGCGCCTTCCACAGCCCGCTGGTCGCGGGCTCGGGCGAGCGCTTCACCAAGGCGCTGACAAGCCGGACGGTGCGGGCACCGGAGTTCCCGGTGTGGTCGAACCGGACGGCAGCCCTCTATCCGGCGGACCCGGCGGCGGTGCGTGCCGGGCTCGCGGAGCAGATGGAGGCGCCGGTGCGCTTCATGGAGCAGATCGAGGCGATGTACGAGGCGGGCGCCCGGGTGTTCGTCGAGGCGGGTCCCGGGTCGGTGCTGACCCGGCTGGTGACGGAGGTGCTCGGTGACAGGCCGCACCGGGCGGTGCCGATCGAGCGGCGGCGGCGCGGTGTGCCCGGCCTTCTCGACGCCTTGGCCGAACTCGCCATCGCGGGAGTGCCGGTGCGGACCGGGCAGTTGTTCCGCGGCCGTGACGCGGTGGACGCGAGCCGGACGGGCAGACCGCGGCGGCCCGGCTGGACGGTGGACGGGCACCTGGTACGCACCGCCGCCGGAGAACCGCTGCCCGGTGCGCTCGCACCGGTCCGACGCGTACCGGAGGCTCTGGTGGCGGCGCAGGGACCAGGCGCCAACGACCAACCCGCGGGCAGGGAGGCCCTGGTATCCGAATTCCTGCGAAGCAGCCGGGAGTTGATCGCGAATCAGCGGGACGTACTGCTGAGCTACTTCGGCGGCGAGGGTCCGGCCTCGACCGGACCGGAGCGGGCGGTGCCTCGGGCGGCGGTTCCGCCGCTGCCCGAGACGCCCCCGCAGGTGCCGGAGGAGCAGTCGGCCGCCGCGGCCGCGCCAGTGCTCGGGCAGGACGATGTGCTGCACGCCGTGGTGGAGGTGATCAGTGAACGCACCGGCTACCCCGCCGACATGATCGAGCCCGACCTCGATCTGGAGGCCGACCTCAGTATCGACTCCATCAAGCGCACCGAGATCGTCGGCCAGCTCGCCCGCCGCCTCGCCGACGGCCCGGGCGCCGAGCTCGCCGCTTTGCGCGACGAGGAGTTGGAGGAGCTCTCCGGAGCCCGCACCGCCGCCGCCCTCACGGCCTGGCTCCTCGCCCGCCTCAACGGTCCGGGGCCCGAGGCTGTGCCAACACCCAAGGACTCGCAAGAGACCGAACCGACACGGTCGGACGATACGGCGCCAAGTCCAGAGGCCTCGCAAGAGACCGACCCGGCACGGTCGGACAATGCGGCGCCAAGCCCCGAGGCCGCGCGAGCGGCCGACGCGGCGACGGCCGAGACGGCGGGGCAGGAGCGGCCAGCCGTGGTGGGACACGAGCCGGTGCGGCTGCGGTTCGCGACCGTACCGCTGTCCGAGCCCACCAGAGCCACGAAGGCGCTCGCGGGAAGGTGCTTCGCGTTGCTGGGCGAGGACGGCGGCGGGATCGCCGAGGCCCTGTCGTCCCGACTCACCTCGTTCGGTGCGCGGGTGCTGGTCTTGGGCGCCTCGCACGCGCTGTCGGCGGCGGACGGTCCGGTGGACGGTGTGCTGCTGCTGGATCCGCTCTCCCCGCAGGGGGCGCCGGTGCTGCCCGGCTGCGTGGCCGCGTTGCAGGCTGCGCTGGCCCGCTCTCCCCGGTGGCTGCTCGCCGCCCGAACGGCGCCGCCGGGCAGCGGCCGGGCGGATGGACTGCGCGGCCTGTTCCGTACCCTGGCCCGCGAGTATCCGGAAGTGTCGGTCCGGCTCGTCGAGGTCGCCGCCGCCGCGGACGCGGCGGACGCGCTGGTCGGCGAGCTGCTGGCGGACGACGACGAGCCGGTGGTGCTGTACGGCCCGGCCGGGCGTGCGGGCCTGGCGCTGGTGGAATCCGGCCTCGGGGTACTGGGCAGCACCGGGGCGGGCCCCGCCGACGACGGTACGGCGGAGGCCGCCGCGCTGAGGCTCGACCGGGACGCTGTGGTGCTGCTGGTCGGCGGGGCGCGGGGAATCACCGCGCGTTTCGCGGCGGCGCTCGCGGCGGCGGCCCGCTGCCGCCTGGAGCTGCTGGGCCGCACCGCACCACCGGACGGCCCCGAGGACCCGGTGACGGAGGCCGCCCGCGACCGCCCGGCGCTGCGGGCCGTACTCGCCCGGCAGGGCGTGCCGCTGCCGGACGTCGACCGGACGGCGTCCAGGCTGCTCGCCCGGCGTGAAGTGGCGGCGACACTCCACGAGTTGTCCGCGCTGGGTTCGCGGGCCCGCTACCACGTGATGGACGCGACCGACGCGGCGTCGATGCGGCAGGTGGTCAAGGAGGTCTACGCCGAGTACGGGCGGCTGGACGGCGTCGTCTACGCGGCGGGCGTGATCGAGGACAAGGTGTTCGCGCAGAAGGATCCGGAGTCCTTCCGGCGGGTCTACGGCATCAAGGTGGACGGCGCCCGGGCGCTGCTTGACGTACTGACCGAGTTGCCCGCCGAGCCGCGGTTCACGGTGCTCTTCGGCAGCATCGCGGCCGCCGTGGGCAACCGCGGCCAGGCCGACTACGCGGCGGCCAACGACGCGTTGGAGGAACTGGGCGACCGCTGGGCGGACCGCACGGGAAGCCGGGTGCTGACCGTGCACTGGGGGCCGTGGGCGCCGTCCGGCGCGCACGGCGGAATGGTCTCGGCGGAGTTGGCCCGGGACTACGTCCAGCGGGGCGTCAAGCTGATCGACCCGGGCGCGGGCACGCTGGCGCTGCTGCGGGAACTGGCCTGGGGCGAGGCCTCGGTCCGGTCGGTGGTCTACACGGCGTCCGGCTGGTGACGGCACCGATGACAGCGAAATCGACGGGTGGTCAGCCGCCGGCGGTGGCCCTGGTGGGCATGGCGGTGCTGCTCCCGGGCGCCCCGGACCTGGCGACGTACTGGCGGAACCTGGTCGGCGGGGTCGACGCGATCACGGACGTCCCCGAAGGTCGCTGGGACGCCGACTACTACGACCCGGACGCGGCGTCCGGACCGCCGGTGCCGGACCGCTTCTACTGCCGACGCGGCGGTTTCGTGGACGAGTTGGCCCAGGTGCAGCCGACCCGGTTCGGCATCATGCCCAGCTCGGTGGCCGGGACCGAGCCAGACCAGCTGATCGCGCTCCAGGTCGCCTCCGCCGCCATAGCGGACGCGGGCGGCCCCGACCGGCTGCCGGATCGCGACCGGGTCGGGGTGGTGCTGGGCCGGGGCGGCTATGCGACCTCCGGTCTGGTCCGGCTCGACCAGCGGGTGCGCAACGCTCATCAGGTGGTGCGCACCCTCGGCGAGCTGCTACCTGAACTGACCGTACGTCAACTCGACAGCGTGCGACGGGCTTTCATCGACCGGCTGGGTCCGGACCGCCCGGAGTCGGCGATCGGGATGGTGCCCAACCTGGCCGCCTCGCGGCTGGCCAACCGGCTCGACCTGCGCGGCCCGGCGTTCACGGTGGATGCCGCCTGCGCCTCCTCGCTGGTCGCGGTGGACCATGCGGTCGGTGAGCTGACGACGGGCCGCTGCGACGCGGTGCTGGCGGGCGGGGTGCACCACTGCCACGACGTCACGCTGTGGAGCGTCTTCACACAGTTGCGGGCGCTCTCGCTGAGCCAGCGGATCCGACCGTTCCATCGGGCCGCCGACGGCATCCTGATCGGCGAGGGCACCGGCGTGGTCGTGCTCAAGCGGCTCGCCGACGCCGAACGCGACGGTGACCGGGTGTACGCGGTGATCCGCGGCACCGGCGTGGCCGGGGACGGCCGGGCGGCGGGGCTGGCAAGCCCCGATCCGGGCGGCCAGATTCGGGCGGTACGAGCGGCTTGGCGGGCGGCGGGTCTCGACCCGGCGGCGCCGGGCGCCCTCGGCCTGCTGGAGGCCCACGGCACCGCGACCCCGGCTGGGGACGCCGCCGAACTGACCACGCTGGCCGAGGTGTTCGGCCCGGCGGCGGACCGGGGCGAGCGGGCGGTGCTCGGCTCCGTGAAGTCGATGATCGGCCACGCCATGCCAGCCGCCGGTGTCGCCGCACTGGTCAAGGCGGCGCTGGCCGTGCACCACGGGGTGCTGCTGCCGACGCTGCACTGCGACGACCCGCACCCGGCGCTGGCCCGTACCCGCTTCCGTACCGTCAGCGCGGCGGAGCCCTGGGAGACCGGCCGCGGCCGGGAGCCGCGTCGCGCCGGGGTGAACGCCTTCGGCTTCGGCGGGATCAACGCCCATGTGGTGCTGGAGCAGGCTCCGGGCGGCGGCCCCTCCCCCGCCCTGCCCGCAGCGGCCGCGCCGGTGGACTCCGGCCGGGCTGCCGCGGTGGTGGCCGAACCCGAGCGGGTGCTACGGCTCTGCGCCGACGGGCCGGACCAACTGGCCGCGCTGCTGGCAGCCGACGACTCCGCCGTACTGGCGGCGGGCCTGCCGGACCGGGGCGGGCCCGCACCGCGGTGCCGGGTGGCGATCGTCGATCCGACGGCGAAGCGGCTGGAGTTGGCTCGCCGCGCGGTATCCAGGGGGCGGGCGCTGCGTGGGCGCGGCGACGTGTGGTTCGCGCCGCGCCCGATGCTGAGCGCCGACCCGGCCGGTCCCGGGCGCGGGCGGGTCGCGTTCCTCTTCCCCGGATTGGAGGGCGAGTTCGCCCCCCGGGTGGACGATGTCGCCGCGCACTTCGGCCTGCCCCGGCCCGGTCCGGTCGACGGCCCGTCGGGTTCGGCCGCCCCGGTGGGCGACGTCGGGCGGCACGGCGTCGCCGTCGTGGTCGTCGGTCGGCTGCTGGACGCCGCGCTGCACCGGATGGGCGTTGGGCCGGACGCCGTGGCCGGGCACAGCGTCGGCGAGTGGACCGCCATGGGTGTCGGCGGGCTGTTCCGCGGTGCCTCGGTGGATTCCTTCCTGGAGTCCTTCGACCCTGACGCGCTGCGCGTCCCCGGGCTCGCGTTCGCCGCGCTCGGTGCCTCCGCCGACCGGGTGCTCGATGCGCTGGCGGCGGTCGACGGCATGTCGGATGTCGTGCTGTCCCATGACAACGCGCCGCAGCAGTCGATCGTCTGCGGCCCCGGGGAGCCCGTCGCGGAACTGGTGCGCTGGTTCCGTGCACGCGGTGTGCTGGGCCGCGTGCTGCCGTTCCGATCCGGCTTCCACACCCCGATGCTGGCCCCGTACCTGGAACCGATCCGGCAGGTCGCCGACCGCTTCGAGGTGCACGATCCGAGCGTGCCGGTGTGGTCCGCGACAACGGCCGCGCCGTTCCCGTCGGATGAGGCTGAGGTGCGGGCGCTGTTCGTCCGCCACCTGCTGGAGCCGGTGCGGTTCCGGCCGCTGGTCGAGGCCCTCTACGCGGCGGGCTTCCGGGCGTTCATCCAGATGGGCGCCGGGCAGCTGGCTTCGCTGGTGGACGACACGCTGCACGACCGGGACCACCTGGCGGTCGCGGCCAACTCCCCGCACCGCGACGGACTGTCCCAGCTCCGCCGCGTCGGCGCGGCGCTGTGGGCGGAGGGCGCCGAGCCGGACCATGCCGCCCTGCTGCCCGCCCGTAAGGGCGGAGCATCGGCCGCCGCCCCAGCACCGGGCGAACGGCCGCACCCGGCCGTACCGTTGGACCTCAGCGGAGCGCTCATCTCCCTGGACGCAACCGTCCTCGCCGCCCTCCGCGCGGAACTGGCCGCCCGGCCACGGGCAGCGGATGCCCCCGGCGCGGCCGTGCCCCGCCCACTAGCGTCACCGGCTGGTGCGGCCGACGGGCGCACCCGGGACCTGGCCGCGCTGGCCGACCGTTTCCCACCGGTCGCCGAACTCGACGCGCTGCTTCGGGACACCGAACGGGCCGTCATCGAACTGATCACCGCCAGTGCCCGGACCGTCGCGGGCGCCGCGCGCCCGCGCCCACCGGCCCCGCCGCCCGGCACCACCCCCGGTCCCACCGCGCGGCCCGCGAGCCGCAGACCTGACGAAGCGTCAGCCGTGCACAGCAGTCGGCTGCGCGTCTCCACCGAGGCCATGCCGTACCTGCTCGACCACTGCTTCTTCCGGCAGCGCCCCGGCTGGCCCGACCTGACCGACCGCTGGCCCGTCGTCCCCGCCACCACGATCGTGCGGCATCTGATGGACGCCGCGGAGCGGGCCGTGCCCGGGCAGGTCGCCGTCGGCGTGCACGACCTGCGGTTCGGCCAGTGGGTCCCGGCCGCCACACCGGTGGACGTGGAGATCACCCTGCGGGCCGCGCGACCCGGCCGCCTCACCGCCGCCTTCGGAGACTCCGCGCACGGCACCGTAGAGCTCGCGGACCGGTACCCGGCGCCGCCCACCCCCTGGCCGGTGGACCAAGCGGCCGAGCGCGCCTCGGAGTTGACCGCCGCCGCGCTGTACGCCGAGCGGTGGTTGTTCCACGGCCCGGCGTTCCAGGGGCTGACCGAGCTGACCGCTCTCGGGGACGCGCACGTGCGCGGCGTGATCAGCGCGCCTGCCGCCCCCGGTGCCCTGCTGGACAACGTCGGCCAGTTACTCGGCTACTGGATCGCGGCCGCCCGCACCGAGCGGACCATCGTGTTCCCGGTCGGCATGCGGCAGTTGCGCTTCTTCGGGCCGCCACCGCGGCCCGGCACCGAACTGCACTGCCACATCCGGGTCACCGAGCTCACCGACATCATCCTCGGCGCCGACGCGCAGCTGCGCTGCGGCGACACCGTCTGGGCGGAGGTGCTCGGTTGGCAGGACCGTCGCTTCGACAGCTACGCCGACACCCGGCCCGTCGAACGCCGCATCGAGCTCAACACCCTCTCGTCCACACCGCGGCCCGGCGGCTGGGTGCTGCTCTACGAGCGCTGGCGAGACCTCGCCTCCCGCGACCTGGTCATGCGCAGGCACCTGGCCGCCACCGAGCGGGCCCGGTACGAGCAGTTGCCACCGCGCGGCCGTCGGGCATGGCTGCTGGGCCGGATCGCGGTCAAGGACGCGGTGCGGCGGTGGCTTTGGGAGCAGGGGGAAGGCCCGGTGTTCCCCGCCGAGATCGAGGTGGTCAACGACCCGACCGGCCGCCCCCGGGTGTCCGGGCTGCACGGCCGGAAGCTCCCGCGGCTCGACGTCTCGCTGGCGCACCGGGGAGGGGCGGCGGTGGCCATCGTCCGGCCCGCCCCTTCCGGCGGCGGCCCAGGCGTCGGCATTGACATCGAGGAGGTCGCCGAGCATCCGGCGGAGACCCTGCGGGTCGTGTTCGGCCCGGCGGAACTGGAGCTGTTGGCGGCTCGGCAAGCGGCGGACGGCGGGACCGACGAGCTGTGGTTCACCCGGTTCTGGGCCGCGAAGGAGGCGGCGGCCAAGGCCGAGGGCACCGGACTGCGCGGGCGGCCACGCCAGTTCGCGGTGGTCGCCGCCACCCCGTCCACCCTGCTGGTCACGGTCGCAGGGCCGGGTGGGCCGCGCACCCACCGGGTGCGCTGTACCGAGGTGAGCGGCCCGCCCGACGGGCCGGGACGCGACTACGTCGTGGCCTGGACAACCGACGAGTCCGAGAACCCCGAAGGGACCGCAGCGAAGTGACCACCAGCGAACAGGCCATGGAACCGCACCTGCCCACCGAGCAGGAGGTCCTCGGCGAGATCACCGGCATGCTGGCCGCACTGCTCGACGGGTACGACCTCGCCCCCGGGGAGATCACCATGGAGAGCCGATTCACCGACGACCTCGAACTGGAGAGCATCGACCTGGTGACCTTGACCGAACAGCTCCAGGAACGCTGGGGCGAGCAGGTCAACTTCGCCGAGTTCATCGCGGACATGGAACTCGACGAGATCATCCGCCTGACGGTGGGGCGGCTGGTCGCCTACGTCGTGGACCGACTGCGGACCGCCGAACGGAGCTGACCATGGCCTACCTAACGCTCGGCGGACTGCGCTTCCATGTGCAGCGGCTCACCCCGCAGGACGCGGGTCCGCCCGCCGCCACCGTCGTCCTGCTGCACGGGCTGCTCACCGACAGCCTCGCCAGCTACTACTTCACCCTGGCACCCACGCTCGTCGCCGCGGGGATGGAGGTGCTGCTGTACGACCAGCGCGGCCACGGCCGCACCGGGCGGCCGTCGACCGGCTACCAGCTGGAGCGGTTCGTCGACGACCTGGAAGCCCTGCTGGACCGGCTGGAGGTGACCGGCCCGGTCCACCTGGTGGGCAACTCCTTCGGTGGCACGGCCGCGTTCGGCCTCGCGGCCCGGCGCCCCGATCAGGTCGCGGGCCTGCTCATCATCGAGTCCGAGCCGGCCACCCCCGCCTGGGCCGTCAAGATGGACGCCAATCTGCGCCGCGCCAAGACCCAACTGGTCCGCGAGGAGGCACTGGCCTGGATCGCGATGCGGTACGGCGAGCACACCGCCCGGCTGGCCCGCTCGGCCGGCAGGCTGCTGGCCGCCACCTCCCTGGCCCGGGACCTCCCGGCCAGCCGGGTCCCCACCGAGGCGGAGCTGCGTGCGATCCGCTGCCCGGTGCTGGCGGTCTACGGCATGGAGTCGGACATGGTCGACCAGGCGGCCTGGTTGGAGGAGCTGCTGCCGGACTGCAAGAGCACCTTCGTCTCCGGACAGGAGCACTCCGTTCTGATCGGAGCCACGGACGCGGTGCGCGAGCTCACCTTGTCCTGGTTGTGGGAGCACGGGAGCAAGCCGCGCGGCGCAGCCGCCGACCGGCCCCTGCCGCGGGTCCACGGCGGAAAGGCGGAGCCCGGGGGGAGCGTCCGGTGACCCGCTTCCTCTTCGTGGTTCCGCCACTGGTCGGGCATGTGAACCCGGTCGTGGGCGTCGCGGTCGAGCTGGCCGCCCGCGGGCACGCGACGGCCTGGGCAGGACATCCAGAGCTGATCGCCCGGCTCGCCGGTCCGCAGGCCGAGGTCCATCCGTGCGTCGGCATCCCGCGGACGTGGACGGACGGGGAGCTGCGGCGGCCGCCGCAGCTGCGGGGACCGGCGGCGCTGAAGTTCCTGTGGGAGGGGTTCCTCGTCCCGCTGGCCGAGGCGATGGCTCCCGACGTGGCCACCGCGGTGGAGCGTTTCCTCCCCGATGTGCTCGTGGTGGACCAGCAGGCGATCGCGGGCGCGCTGGTCGCCGAGCGCCTGGGCCTGCGGTGGGCCACCTCCGCGACGACCTCGGCGGAGTTCACCGGCGCGCTGGACGGCATGCCACTGGTGGGAGCCTGGGTTTCCGACCTGCTCACCGTCCTGCGTGAGCGCATAGGCGATCCGCAGGCAACCACGGACCCGCGCTTCTCCCCACACCTGGTCCTTGCCTTCACCACCGCGGAACTGGCCGGTCCCGCCGCCACGGCGCCGGGACCGATCCGTTTCGTCGGCCCGTCGATCGCGGTGCGCCCCACGGCCCCGTCCTTTCCGTGGGAGTGGCTGGACCGCGATCGCGCGACGGTGCTCGTCTCTCTGGGTACGGTCAACGCCGACACGGGCGCACCCTTTCTGATGGCCTGTCAGGAGGCGTTGCTGGCAAGGTCGGACAGACTGCAGGCGGTGATCGCCGACCCGGGTGGCCTGCTGCCGGGTCCCGTGCCCAACCCGGACGTCCTGGTGCTCCCCGTGGTGCCGCAGTTGGAACTGCTCGCGCACGCCGCCGCCGTGGTCTGCCACGCGGGCCACAACACCGTCTGCGAGGCACTGTGGCACGGCGTGCCCCTGGTGGTCGCCCCGATCCGCGACGACCAGCCGGTGGTGGCGAGCCAAGTGGTGGCGGCCGGCGCGGGCGTACGGGTGCGCTTCGGCAGGATCACCGCGGCTCGCATCGGCGAGGCGGTGGACGCGGTACTCGACGATCCTGCCCACCGGGCCGCGGCGCGGCACATCGCCACGTCGTTCCGGACCGCGGGCGGCGCCGCGGGCGCGGCCACTCATCTGGAACAGCTTCAACCAAGCCCGCGGCAGAAGGATGGAAGGATGCCATGACCTCGGCGGAATCAGACCGGTCGACGCGGAAGGCGGCGGCCCGGGCCCAGCTGATCGCCACGCTGCGCCCCTCCTACCTGAGCGAACTGGCCGACGGCACCGGCCGGTTCTTCGAGCCGCGCCGCTCGGACTGCCCGTGGTGCGGGTCCACCGGGCTGCGGGTCCGGCTGCGCACCGTCGACCTGCTGCAGCACAAACCAGGATCGTTCAGCCTGGACGAGTGCCGCAGCTGCGGCCACGTCTTCCAGAACCCCCGACTGACCGCCGCGGGCCTGGACTTCTACTACCGCGACTTCTACGACGGCTTGGGTGAGCAGCGGCTCGGCGGAGCGTTCGGGATGCGCACCGCCACCTACCGGAACCGCGCCCGGTCGGTGGTCCCGTTCGCCGCCGCGCCGCGCTCCTGGCTGGACGTCGGCACGGGGCACGGGCACTTCTGCGAGACCGCGCGCACGATCTTTCCGGAGGCGTCGTTCGACGGGCTGGACCTCAGCGAGGGCGTCGAACTCGCCGAGCGGCTGGGCCGGGTGACCCGCGGCTTCCGCGGCGCGTTCCCCGAACTGGCGCCCGAACTGGCCGGGCGGTACGACGTGGTGAGCATGTTCCACTACCTGGAGCACACCGCCGACCCGCACAGGGAGCTGCTCGCCGCCCGGGAGGCGCTGCGCCCCGGGGGTCTGCTGCTCGTCGAGGTCCCCGATCCGCGGTGCCGCTACGCCCGCCTCCTGGGGCGTTGGTGGCTCCCGTGGCTCCAGCCGCAGCATCTGAACATGATGCCGACGCCCAACCTGCGCTACCGGCTGGCCGATCTGGGCTTCACGGTCCTGCTGGAGCAGCACGGCGAACCGCACGACGCGGGGGACCTGCTGGGCGCCTGCTGGCTGCTGCTGGACGCCGTCGCACCGCGGGAAGACGCCCCGTGGCTGCCGGGAACCCCGCCGGGCCGGGTGCGGCGTGCAGGGCGCGACCTGCTCCTGCTGGCCGGCGTTCCGGCGCTGCTGTTCGCGGCGCTACTCGACCACCTGATCGCTCCGTTCGCGTACCGCCTGGGCCTGTCGAACGCCTACCGCCTGCTGGCCCGCCGCGAGGCACCGGCAGTGAGCGACGGGACCAGGACCCTGTAACGGCTGCCAACCACCATGGCCAGCACACCACGCGAAAGACCCGGGAGCCGGTCAGCCAGGCGACGACTCGGCACCCGCGGTCTCAACAGCCTTGGGATCAGCCGGCCTTACGCTCTCCGCGCTCCGGGCGACGGCGCTGGCTACGACCACGGCCGCCCGACCGCCCCGGTTCGGTGCCGCCGCCGGTGGTGCTCCGCTGCCCGCCGCGCTGCGACGGACGTCCCTTGGACTGCGGCGCCGTCTTCGCCTTGGCCTTGCCGTTCGCCCTCTGCCTCGGCTGGGCGGCGACCTGCGGCACCTCGATCGTCACGGCCACACCGGAGGGCTCCCGCGCCCCGGTGAGCCGCGCCAGTTCCTCGTCGCTGGACTTGATCCGGGTCGTGCGCGGGCTGATCCCCGCGTCTGCCATCAGCCGCGACATCTCCCGCTTCTGCTCGGGCAGTACCAGCGTCACCACACTGCCGGACTCCCCCGCCCTGGCGGTGCGCCCGCCGCGGTGCAGATAGTCCTTGTGGTCGGTCGGCGGATCAACGTTGACGACCAGGTCCAGATCGTCGACGTGGATGCCGCGGGCCGCCACATTGGTCGCCACCAGCGCGGTGACCTGGCCGTTCTTGAACTGGTCGAGGGTGCGATTGCGCTGCGGCTGCGTCCGGCCGCCGTGCAGTGCGGCTGCCCGTACACCGTTGGTGAGCAGCCGCTTGGCGAAGCGGTCCGCCGCGCGCTTGGTGTCCACGAAGAGGATCACCCGGCCGTCGCGGGCCGCGATGCGCACGGCCACGGCCTTCTTGTCCGTTTCGTCGGCGACATGCAGCACGTGGTGCTCCATGGTGGTCACCGCGCCCGCCGACGGGTCGACGGAGTGCACCACGGGGTCGGTCAGGAACATCTGAACGAGCCGGTCGATGTTCTTGTCCAGCGTCGCCGAGAAGAGCATCCGCTGCCCGCCCGGCTCGACCTGCCGCAGCAGCGCCGTGACCTGTGGCATGAAGCCCATGTCGGCCATCTGGTCGGCCTCGTCGAGGACGGTGATCGACACCTGTCCGAGGGCGCAGTCGCCCCGCTCTATGAGGTCCTTCAGCCGCCCGGGCGTGGCCACGAGCACCTCGGCGCCGCGGCGCAGCGCGCTGGCCTGCTTGGTGATGGAGAGCCCGCCGACGACCGTGGCCAGCCGCAGGTTCACCGCCGTCGCGTACGGCGTGAGGGCGTCGGTGACCTGCTGGGCGAGCTCGCGCGTGGGCACCAGCACCAGCGCCAGCGGTGCCCTGGGCTCGGCGCGGCGGCCCGCGGTGCGGGCGAGCAGTGCGAGGCCGAAGGCGAGTGTCTTGCCCGAGCCGGTGCGCCCCCGGCCGAGAATGTCACGTCCGGCGAGGGAGTTCGGCAGTGTCGCGCCCTGGATCGGGAACGGCGAGGTCACGCCCTGGGCCGCGAGGGTCTTCGCCAGGGCGGCGGGCATGTCCAGGGCGTCGAACGTCTCGACGGCAGGCAGTGCGGGGGTGACGGTTTCCGGCAGGGTGAATTCCTGCGGGGGTGTGACCTTGCGGGCGGCGACATTGCCGGTGCCCGGCGCGGCGCCCTTCGTACGGGCCCTGCCACGCGGATTCGCCGGTCGCTTGCGGGCGTGGCTTTGGGATCGAGTCATGGAGAAAAAACCTTCCTGGGCCTCACGGACAGCACGAGCCGGGGACCACACCGTGAAGGTGCGGCCCCCGGCTGCACGGTGCGCGTCCCTGAATCAGGCGGGGACGATGATCTCCGCCCGCAGGCCCTTCTGGCCCTGCGTGACGTTGAAGGAGATCTTCTGGCCCTCGTGCGGCTCACGGAAGACCGAGGTGGCGATGTTGCCGGTTGCCATGTCGTTCTCCTGGATAGGTGGGCCCCATCCGGAGATGCCGGAAACAGTAATGCGCCTGAGGACGATTCCGGTCAGGTGCGCAAAGTTCATGGGTACCAGAAAAATATCAAGGTCAGAGTAGCAGGCCGAAGGCACACCGTGCCCGGCAACGGCTCGGCGGTCGTCGCGCCTGGACCGTCCCCGACACGCTGCGCGCTCGGCATCGTGGGGTGGCCAGCGCGGACTGGTTAGGGGTGGGCGAGTTCCAGTACGGCGATACCGGCAAGGACGGTCGCGCTGGCCGCCATGCGCCGGTAGCCGAAGCGTTCCCGGAAGATCAGTGTGCCGATCAGGGCGGCGATGACGATGCTCGTCTCGCGCAGCGCCGCGATGGTGGCCAGGTCGCCGCGGGCCTGCGCCCACACCACGAGCCCATAGGCCAGCAGGGACAGCAGCCCGCCGGTCAGGCCGCGCCCGTATACGGGCCGCAGCTGGTTGACGAGGGAGCGGCCCCGCCGCGCCCAGGCGATCAGCGGCAGGACAGGCCCCTGGCAGAGAAAGAGCCAGGCGATGTAGCCGGTGACGGTTCCCGAGTGCCGCACCCCGCTGCCGTCGACGACCGTGTAGGCGGCGATCACCACTCCCGTGCCCAAGGCGGCCGCCAGCGCCGGGAGTTGGGCCCGGCCGGGCATACCGTCCGCCAGCGCCAAGCCGGCCAGGCCACACGAGATCACCACCACCCCGACGATGTCCTGGGCCGGTAGGGACTGGCCGAGCACGGTGATGGACACCACGGCCACCAGCAGGGGTGAGGTGCCGCGGGCCATCGGGTACATCTGCCCGAAGTCGCCGAGCTGGTAGGCCCGCAGCAGCAGAACCTGGTACACGACCTGCAGCGTGGCCGACGCGGCGATGAACGGCCATGCCGCCGCGTCCGGTATCGGCGTGAGGCAGACCATCACGGCGGCGCACCCCGTATAGGCAAGGTTGATCAAGGTGAAGCCGACCAGCTTGTCCCTGATGCCATGTGCCAGCCCGTTCCACGCGGCGTGCAGCACCGCCGCGGCCAGCACCACGGCGGGCACGGCAGCCGCGCCCGCCGACGACGACAAGACCCCGGGCATGGAACGCTCCCCCCTCACGGCATGGAATAGAATTCCACGCTACCCTAGCTCCATGGAAGGGAATTCCGTAGAGGGGCGGCAGCTAGCGGCCCACGTACGTGCGCACCTGTCCGACCTGCGCGGCGCCGAGGCCCGTGTCGCGCAGGTCGTCCTCGACAAGGGCGCGGATCTGGTGCATCTCAGCGTCAGCGATGTCGCCGCGCTCGCCCACACCGCACCGTCATCCGTCGTCCGCGCCTGCCAGCGCCTGGGCTTTCGCGGATATCAGGAACTGAAGATCGCCGCGGCACGCCAAGCTCCCTCCCCCAGCCCCTCCCGCGACCAGGACCCCGCCGCCCGCGCGCTCACCGACACGGTGCAAGCCGCACGGGAAGCCCTCGACGGACTGGCCGCCACTCTCCCCGTGGAGCAACTGCGCAACGCGGCGCAGACGCTCCACGCGGCAAGCCACATCCTGGTCGTCGGAGCAGGGCTGTCCGGCGCCGTGGCCGCGGACGCCGCCTACCGCCTCCGGGCGCTGGGTTCCGTCGTCGACGCGCCTACCGACCCCATCACCGCCCAACTGGCCGCCGCCCAACTACCCCCCTCCGCCGTCTGCCTGGCCGTCAGCCACACCGGCGCCACCCGCAGCACGGTCGACATCGCCCGCCGAGCCCGCCAGGCAGGGGCGGATGTCATCACCCTCACCAGCTACGCCCGCTCCCCCCTGAGCGACACCAGCACCTGCACACTCGTCGCGGGCGGCCAGGACCTCGTCTTCGGACTCGAGACCGTCGCCAGCCGCCTGGCCCACCTCGCTGTCATCGACGCTCTGGCCCTGACCCTGCTGGCTATCCGTGGAGCCACTGCGGAACAGGCTCTGCGTCTGTCGGCGGATGTCACGGCCGACCACGCTTACTGACACCACGGGGGTCGGAACCGGAGCCGTTCGCACTCGAACCGAAAGGGCGTGACTTCCCGGTGCCTACAGGGTCACGCGTATCTTGGACTGGCCGTGGGGCAGTTCCTGCCAGTCGTCCATGAACCTCGCCGTCAGTCCGTACTTCTCGGCGAGCGCGATGGGGGTTTCGGTCCGGTAGTAGAAGTCCTCACACAGGACGTGGTGTTCCTGACCCACCGGCGCGGTCGAAGGATAACGCGGGGGTCCTTCGGAGCAGGTGCGGACGCGCGGTGGACGCGCGGGGGTGTGGGCATGCGGCCAGTCGAACCTGACAGCCAGTCAGGGCCGCGACCGGGCTCGCGCGATCGGGTACCGGACGCCCGATCTCATGACGGCGCGACGCTAGGGTGACGGGAACGGGGGGTGTGTGTCCCCGCCCCTCGACCACCAACGGGGACCAGCGGAGAACGAGGAAAGACCAGTGGAGCAGGACATAGCGCAGGCCGCCGCCGTGCGCATCGAGGGCTTGTGGAAGCAGTTCGGACAACAGGTCGCGGTCGCGGGGATCGACCTTGAGCTGCCGGCCGGCCAGTTCATCGGGCTCGTCGGTCCGAACGGGGCCGGCAAGACGACCACGCTGTCGATGGTCACCGGGCTGCTGCGCCCGGACTCGGGGCGCGTCGAGATCGGCGGCCATGACGTATGGCGCGATCCGGTGGCGGTCAAGTCCAGGATCGGGGTGCTGCCGGAGGGACTGCGGTTGTTCGAGCGCCTGTCGGGGCGCGAACTCCTCGCCTACACCGGGCGGTTGCGCGGACTGCCTGGTGACGAGGTCGACAAGCGGGCCGCCCAGCTGCTGGACGTACTCGATCTGGCGGTGGCGCAGAACAAGCTGGTCGTCGACTACTCGACCGGTATGCGCAAGAAGATCGGGCTCGCCGCCGCGCTGCTGCACAACCCCGAGATCCTCTTCCTGGACGAGCCGTTCGAGGGCGTGGACCCGGTGTCGGCGCAGACGATCCGCGGGGTGCTGGAGCGCTACACCGCCTCGGGCGCGACCGTCGTCTTCTCCAGCCATGTGATGGAACTGGTCGAGTCACTGTGTTCCTGGGTCGCGGTGATGGCCGCGGGTCGCATCCGCGCGCAGGGCACCCTCGCGGAGGTACGGGGCGACGCGGCCAGCCTCCAGGACGCGTTCCTCCAACTGGTCGGTGCCCAGGGCCGGGCGAGCGGCGACGACCTCAACTGGCTGGGTGGCGGCGCCCGATGAACTCCACCGCACCGCGCCCCGACACGCCGGTGACCGCGGGCTCCGTGACCACCGCACCGGCCCCCGCTGTCACCGCCGTCTTCGTCCGGCTCAAGCTGTCACTGCTGCTCAACGGACTGCGCCAGTCGCCCGGACGCAAGAGCGTCTACGTCATCTCCGTGATCCTCGTGGCCCTCTTCGCCGCGCTCCAGATGCTCGGCCTGATCGCGCTGCGCGGCAACGCGCACGCGGCCGCCGTCACCACGCTGCTGGCCACGGTGTTCGCGCTCGGCTGGGCGCTCATGCCGCTGTTCTTCGCCGGCGGCGACGAGACGCTGGACCCGACCCGGCTGGTGATGCTGCCGCTGCGGCCCGCTCCGCTGGTGGTCGCGCTGCTCACGGCCTCGCTGATCGGCATCGGGCCGGTGTTCACGCTCGCCATGATCGTCGGTGCGATGGTGGCGACGGCACATGGAGCGGCGGCCGCGGCCGTCGGCGTACTGGCGAGCGTACTGATCCTGCTCGTTTGCGTGGCGCTCGCACGGGCCGTGGCGACGGCCAACGTCCGCCTGCTGACCAGCCGCAAGGGCCGCGATCTCGCGGTGCTGAGCGGACTGGTCATCGGCGTGGGCATGCAGTTCGTGAACGTCGGCATGCAGAAACTGAGCGGAGCGGGCGGCCTGAGCGCACTGCAGCCGGTCGCGGACGTGCTGCGCTGGGTGCCACCGGGCTCGGCGATGGACGCGGTACGGGCCGCGGGCGACGGCTCGTACGGTGTGGCCGCCGGGGAACTCGCGCTCACCGCAGCCCTGTTGGCCGTGCTGCTGTGGTGGTGGCAGCGGTCCCTGACCAGGCTGATGACCTCGCCGGACTCCTCCACCCTCCAGGCCGCCGCCGACAACCACTCGACGCGCAGCCGTGGCGCGGGCACGGTCCGGCTGGTGCCGGGCGGTCGTACCGGCGCGGTCATGCTGCGGTCGTGGCGCTACATCCTGCGGGACCCGAAGACGAAGGCCGCGTGGATATCCTCGCTGGTCCTCGGTCTGCTGGTGCCGGTCATCAACGCGGCGCAGGGGCGTGGCTCGATCTACTACGCGTTCTTCGCGGCGGGCCTGCTGGGCATGCAGATGTACAACCAGTTCGGGCAGGACACCTCCGCGTTCTGGATGGTGCTCCAGACGATCTCCTCACCGCGTGACGCCTTCGCCGAACTGCGGGCCCGAACACTCGCGTTGTCCGTGATCGCGGTCCCGTACGTCACGGCGGCGGTCGTCTTCTCCGCCGCGTTCACCGGCAACTGGCAGGCCCTGCCGGAGGTGCTCGGGCTGTCCTACGCCCTGCTCGGCGCGATGTTCGCGACGGGCGCGGTCACGTCCGTGACGTTCCCGTACACGATCCCGCAGGAGAACGGCTTCAAGAACGTCGCGCCGGGGCAGGTCGGCATCGCCTGGCTGTCGATCTTCGGCGGGCTGATCGTGGGCGGGCTGCTGTGCTCGCCGCTCATCGCGCTGACGATCTGGATGCACCTGTCGGGCGCGCATGCGCTGCTGTGGCTGCTGACACCGCTGGGCGCGGTGTACGGGCCCGGGATCGCCTACCTGGGGCTGCGGGTGGCCGCGCCGCGGGTCGCAGCGCGGCTTCCGGAGATTCTGCTGGCGGTGAGCAAGGGCTGAGTCCGGCGCTGACATGGCGGGACCTGCGGGACCGATCGGCCGGGCAGATCCGAGGAGGCAAGAAGATCCGGCGAGTGGCCGGCGCCGTGAACACGACTGGCTCGGCCGCGTACTGGCTGTTCGGGCGGCGCCAGCGCCCTCGCGCGGCCGTCGAACGCCGCGCCCTGACGAGAAGGAGCGATTCCCCCTGAGCCACCGGGCGTTCCTGGTGGCCCCTGCCCGACGTGACGGGGCGCACTCGTTCGGGCGCATTGGCGCAGTGCGCCCTTCCCTGCGGGATCTGGGCGGGGTTGACTGTGCCGGTACTCCGAATCGGCTCCTTCCAGAGGGAGGTTGTCATGGGTGCTCACGAGAAGCCGCCGCCGGATCCGGGTAAGGGCACTCCGCCGCCGGGGAATTCGGACGGGCAGGTGCCGCCTCCTCCGCCGTCTGACGGCAAGCACAAGAAGTGACGAAAGTGACCGAGGAGTTCGCGAAGCGGCGTCGGTGGCTGGCGGACGCCATGGAGCGGCGGGGCGATTGGCCCGATCGCTCCCAGTGGATCCGCCAGGCCGTCGAGGCGCTGCCCCGGCACCAGTTCGCCCCCGGCAGGCTGTGGGACTGGGACGGCCATGCCTACGTACCCGTCGACCGTGGAACCGACCTCGCGCGGTGGACAGGCCTGGTGTATGCCGGGCCTGATGATGCCGCCGTCACCCAAGTCGCCAACGGTCTGCCCTCTTCCAGCCTGTCGTGCCAGGGCGTGGTGGTGGACATGCTCGACTCACTGCTGCTGGAACCTGGCCATCGGGTACTGGAGTTGGGCGCGGGTTCGGGCTGGAACGCCGCGCTCGTGGCCTATCGTGTGGGCGCGGGGAGGGTGACCTCGGTGGAGGTTGACCCCGACTTGGCCGCGGCGGCGCAGCAGCGTCTGGACGCCGCGCGCGCCGGGGTGACCGTTCAGGTCGACGACGGTGCGGCGGGCTGGCCCGAGGGAGCGCCGTACGACCGGGTGATCGCCAGCTATGCCGTCGACCGGATCCCGTGGGCGTGGATCGAGCAGACGCGTCCTGGCGGCCGGATCGTCACGCCCTGGGGCCGGTTGGGGCATGTCGCGCTCAGCGTCGCCGACGATGGCCGGTCGGCGACGGGTTGGGTGCAGGGGTTGGCGCAGTTCATGCCCGCCCGCGACACGGATTCCGGCCACGGTTTCCGGCAGGTGCGCGGCAAGGGTCCCGTCGAGGACGAGCAGCCGGTGGCCCGGGACCTGCGCCCGCTGCGTGACGATGCGCATCTGCGGTTCGCGCTGCGGGTCCAGCTACCCGACGTCCAGATCATCACCGCGGTGGACGGCGACGGTGTGAACGCCTGGATCCACGACGGCGCGTCGTCATGGGCGGCACTTTCCGCTGTCGGCGGTGGCGGCACCGTCGCCTACCAGGGTGGGCCGCGCCGCTTGGCCGATGAGGTGGGGCAGGCGTGGGACTGGTGGGTCGCCGAGGGCCGCCCGGAGCTGTACGACTTCGGGATGACGGTGGAGTCGGACCGGCAGTTCGTGTGGTGCCGGGACGCGGCTACCGGTCCGCGGTGGCCGGTACTCGCTTCAGGTGGGGTGCGGTTGGCGGGCTGATGTCCGAGCGTTCTCCGTCGCCAGCACCGAGCCCTCTGGTGCGAAGCGCTCGGCCAGCCACCGGGCTACGCTGCCACCTCCCGCTCCGAGTTCAACGACTCGTACAGATCGCTGCGCCGAGCCAAGAAAAACACAGGCCCCGGGCATCCTTTCACTGGCTCTGCTTGTTGAGTGAAGGTACATCGCAGTCGTGGGCGGCGGACCTGCCTTGGCTGCGATGGATGCCGGGCAAGACTTCGATGATGGGATGTCAGCATGCCTCTTGAGGGTGAGTACGAGCCGAGCCCCGAGCAGTGGGTACGCGATCAGGTCGCGCTGTACGAGAGCTCGGGCGGCACGGAGGGCACGACGATGCGGGGCCTGCCCGTCGTCATCCTCACGACCCGGGGCGCGAAGAGCGGCAAGATCCGCAAGAGCCCGCTGATGCGGGTGGAACACGAGGGTACGTACGCGGTGGTCGCTTCTCTGGGCGGTGCCCCCAAGCACCCGGTCTGGTACCACAACGTGGTCGCCGACCCCCACGTGGAACTCCAGGACGGCCCCCTGCGCCAGGACATGACGGCCCGCGAGGTCACCGGGGAGGAAAAGGCCCTCTGGTGGGACCGCGCCGTCTCGGCATTCCCCGACTACGCCGACTACCAGAAGAAGACGGACCGCGAGATCCCCGTCTTCGTCCTGGAGCCGACCACCACCGGTCACTGACCAGACGGCCCCTGTGCCCCATGGATGCGGCTGACCCCGGATCCATGGGGCACTTGCTGTCCGGCTCCGGCTCCTCGCCGCGCAACCCACTTCCCTGTCGAGCGATCCTCCGCCACCCGGTACATTCATCGCACACGTGTACCCGCCGTGTTCAGCACAACGAGGATTTCTGTGACCACACCCACTCCACCCTTCTCCGACAACGTCCCCTCGTCGCCGATGGGTTCGGCATATGCGCAGCCCTACGCGCCGGCGCCGCCCCCAGCCCCGTACGGGCAGCAGCCAGCGCAGCCCAACCCGTACGCGTCCGGTGGCTACGCCCAGCCGATAGCCCCGGCACCCGCTCCCGCGCAGTGGGCCGGGGCGCAACACGTCTGCCGGTTCTGCGGCGCCTACCCGGCGGTCAACACGACCGTCCGCCGCCACCAGGGACTGATCCTGATGATGCGCTTCATCCACCTGAAGGGTCCGTTCTGCCGCACCTGCGGTACCGCGGTCTTCCGCGATATGACCACCAAGACGCTGTGGCAGGGCTGGTGGAGCCCGTTCTCGCTGGTGCTGATCAATCCGGTCACGCTCATCATCAACCTCATCGCCCGATCCAGGATCAACACACTTCCCGAGCCGGTGCCGGGCCAGCCCGGCCCGCAGATGGACCCCGGCAAGCCGATGACGAGCCGTCCGGCCGTCCTGGTGGCGCTCATTCCCCTGGCGTGGTGGATCGTGTTGATCGTCCAGATCATCCGTCACTCGTGACGTGCTGCACGCGTCGCCGGGTTGGGCACCGGCCCAACCCGGGCTGAGGGCGGCGGCCGTGAGCGTTGCCGGACTCGGCGCGGCCCTCGCCCCTCGGTCAGGCGTCGTCTTCGGCAATGGCCCAGCTTGGGCGGGTGATGGGGGGCGGGCGGTGGCGCTTCGGGTTTGTCAGGCTGTTGCCGTCGGGTGAGCCATTGGCGGGTCCCGGGCGCTGACGGCCGGTCAAGGGGCGCGTCGGAGCGGCGTTGCTGCGGATGGTGCGGACCGGTGCGCTTGGCGCGGACAGTGGGTCAGGAGGCCATGGGCGGAAGTCGCCGGAGCCGCGGGCCGGGGCAATCTGGGATGCCTCCTGGTGGGATATACCCAGCAGTCTGCAGGCATCACCCTGGCTTACCCCCAAGTCCTCCAGGAGTGCCCGAACGGCGTCGGCCACGGTCTGTTCTTCGGCATCTGCGGCTGCCGCACGGCGCTGTCGTGCCTCCACGACGCGCCGCAACAACGAGGCGACTTCCGGGACCACCAGGTCCACGCCGATCGTCTCCGGCGGCACGCCGAGCGCTCCGGCGATGGCGTCGCGCGCCATGTCCTCGGCCTCGTCAAGGGTGCGGCACTGGGTGTAGACGGCGAGTGCGGGAACGTCGACGGCCCACCACCGGCCGATTCTGTGGAGCCGGACTTCGTAGCGAGTGCCCACGGGGATCTCGGCCTCCTCCTTGATGATGTCCCGGCGGCGGAATTCGGCGCTCTCGGATGGAATCGTGATCGGATCTACCACTCGCGGGTGTCGTAGGAGGGTTGACGGTACTGGTGCCGCATCCGTGCCCGCGCTCCGGCGGCCGTACTGATCAGCAGCGTGGTGACGACCAGCCCCACGAGGAGGTTGAGCACGGTAGTGGCGATCAACTCGGTACGGGTGCCGATGACGTTCAGGGGGATCACCACGGCGACGACCGTCAGCAACGCCATGATCCAACCGAAGAACACGGTGGCGCTCGGTGTGGTCGCGAGCAGGAAGTGCAGCAGGCCGGTCGCAGCGAGTGCGATGACACCAGCCCCGACCGCGTAGCTGGTGGTGTTGGCATCGCCCCACAGGCCATCGCCTTCGGGGGCGAAGATCGCCAGGTGCAGCAACCCACGTGCGATCAGGATGCCGACCTCGGTGAGAAGTCCGGCCACCACCGCTGTCGCGAACCCGCCGCCCCACAACCGTCCGGCATCGATCCGTGGCCTGTCACGCTCGGGGTAGCTGCTGGTCACTTGGTCCTCCTCTTTCGCGGTCGTCACTCGCCGAATCCGCGGTCGTTACTGGCCGAATCCGTCGCTGGACACGCCGAGCCACCCGGCGTGACCTCGTGGCGTCTCAGAGGCCGTCCGGGAGCTCGCCGTCAACGCGGCTGGTGTAGGGGTGCGTTGGGCTACGGCGCCATCAGTAGAGGCACACAACGAGCAGGCACACGGGCGTCGGTGACGACGCCGTTGTCGGTGCGGGGCTCGCCGCCGACGTGCCCGCGCCGGGGCGGTCGGTGGGCGCGGGCGCGGTCGTCTGCGGAATCGGCGCGGCAGCGTGGTAGACGGGCATGCCGTTTGTTGCCGCGGGTGTGGTGTGTGGCAGTGGGCTCGTCGCCGCGGGCGGATGGGCAGTGAAGGTGGTGTCCGGCTGCGGGCTCGCCGTCGCGGTGGGCGGGGCCTCGACGGTGGTGGCTTGCACTGGACTGGTTGTGCCGGGCGAGTGCGTATCCGTAGCGCGATGCCGCGTATCACCGGTGTCCGGCTGCGCCGGTGACGAGTTGGTGGTGTCCGTCCGGGTCGCGTCCGGGGTCGCTGGCTTCGGCATTGAGGCTGCCTGTGCATGGCCTGTCGCAGGTCCGGACGGCAGCGCGGCGACGGTCAGGCCGCCGCCGACAAGCGCGACAGCCGACGCGACCGCAGCCCGACGCCGACTCTTCTTCCAACGTGCCATCTGGCGACGCCGGGCCGCACGCCCCTGCCCCGTGGCGGTGCCCTCGGAGCCGTTGGACGACACGGCGACCGGCACGTCGGCGACTGCCTCCTCGGGCACACCCGCACCCATCGGGGCGGGGTCGGGGTGACGAGTACCGGGGTCGGAGACCGAAGCGGGGACCTCGCCCCAAGTCATCGCAGGCGCCGCCGTGTTGTGTACGCGATGGGTGGGCGGGGCGATGTCCGGAGCGTATGCGCCGCACCCTGGACACACCAGGGCTCCATTGAGGATCCGACGACACGACGAGCAGTAGTCCATCTGCGATCTTTCTGTGTTGACTGCGCTGCCAGGGACGCCGGCGACGGTTGCATCGCACGCGGGATCGAGCGGCCAGCAACGCTAACGGCCGCTGCCGAAGGCGGTGCGTAGCCCCTGTGATGCTTTTGGAAAGATTGCTCGCCTGTGATGTGTCGCACTTCGACAGCGCCGTCGCGAGTGACCAGCGGGACGTCGCGTTTGGTACCCATCACACCCCGTATCGCCCGCAAGGGCATCGAGACCAGCCAGCGACCGAGCCGCCGTAGACGGGCGCCCGTACGCGGCTGGGAGCGGTCCGAGCACACACCGCCTGACCTGCGTGGATGAGGTCTTTCGGCAGGCGCGGGACAGTGGTATATTTGGATATTGTCCAAATAGGTAGCGACCTGGAGAGGGCGAATGACCGGCGATTCCGCCAAGGAGACCGTGGCGCGGCTGCGGGAAGCCGGGCTGCGCGTCACTCGTCCGCGCCTCGCGGTGACAGACGCGCTGCGGGCGATGGGCGGGCACCGCACGGCTGACGAGGTGCACGCGCACCTCGTGGAGCAGGGCATCGCGCTTCCCCGGACCAGCGTCTACAACTCGCTGGTGGTACTGGCCGACCTCGGTGTCGTCATGCGCGCGGACGTCGGCCCGGGTGCGGCGGTCTACGAGTTCGCCGACACCTGGCACCACCACTTCGTCTGCACGAGGTGCGGCCGGGTCAGCGATGTGTCCTGTCTCGTCGGCGCGAAGCCCTGTCTGACCGCGGGCGACGACGTGGGTCAGGTCGACGAGGCGCAGGTCATCTTCCGCGGTGCCTGTCGGCAGTGCCTCGCCGAGAACGCCTCCAACGCCCCGGACGAACCACCATCGGCGCCGAGCGTCCCCCCGCGCGGTGATCGGGCAGGAGATCCACACGATGAACACCGAGACCCACCAAACGGATACCCACGGCACTGAGACGCGCCACCGTGACACCCGTACGATCCGACAGGCCGCCGCACGGTTCCGTGAGCTCCTCGCCTCGGAGCGGCAGAGCGCGGCCCTGTACCGGGGACTCGCCGCGAGTGCCACCGGAGAACGGCAGCAGATCTTCCTGGAGCTGGCCTCGGTGGAGGAACGGCACGCCGCCCACTGGGCGGACAAGCTCACCGCCCTCGGCGAGCACGTCCCCGAACCCCACCGACCTGGACTGCGCACGAAGGTGCTGTCCTTCCTGGCCCGCCGGTTCTCCGTCGACTCTGTGCTGCCGTTCGTGGAGCGTGCCGAGCACGCCGACGCGGGACTGTACGAAGGTGACCCCGACGCCGCGCCGGGGATGGCTGTCGACGAGCGTTCGCACGCCCGCGTGCTGACCCGACTGCGCGACCAGGCGCAGGGTGACGCCGACGAGGGCGGCCGTGGGATCGCCCGGCGTGAGCGCTGGCACCGCGGCGACCGTTCCGGCGCGCTGCGCGCCGCCGTGTTCGGTGTCAACGACGGCCTGGTCTCCAACACCTCCCTGGTGATGGGATTCGCCGGATCCGGAGCGGCGGGCACGACCATCCTGTTCGCCGGAACCGCCGGGCTGCTCGCCGGTGCCTTCTCGATGGCCGCCGGTGAGTACATCTCCATGCGCAGCCAGCGGGAAGCCTACGAACGCGAGATCGCCCTGGAAGCCGACGAGCTCCGCGACGACCCCGAAGCCGAGGCCGAAGAGCTCGCGTTGATCTACCGGGCCAAGGGCCTGGACGCCGACGAGGCCCAGCGTGTCGCCACGACCATCATGAAGGACCGCGACACAGCCCTGGACACCATGGCCCGCGAGGAACTCGGACTCGACCCCGACGAACTCGGCTCGCCGTGGTCAGCAGCGTTCTCCAGCCTCATCGCCTTCGCCCTCGGTGCGGTCGTGGTCGTCCTTCCCTACCTGTTCGGTACCGGCACCGCGGCACTCGTCACCGCGATCGCCCTGGCCGCCACCGCGCTGTTCGTCGTCGGCTCCGCCCTCGGGCTGCTCAACGGCAGGGCGGCCCTGCGCTCCGGTGCACGCCAACTGCTCGTCGGCTCAGGCGCGGCCCTGGCCGTCTACTTCATCGGACACGCGGTCGGCACGGGCCAGGTCTGACCCGGCCTCCCCGCTGGCTCCCGCCACGCCCACCCCACCGCATCCGGGGGGTGGGCGTCGTCAACTCTTGATGTCTGCAAGGAGGGTTGACGCCTTATTGCTTCACGAGTTAAATCACGACCCGAACTAAGCCATGAAGTAAGTCATGCCATGCATCCGTGGACGACAGGTGCATGACAGCTCCTCCCCCAGCCGAAAGGCCGACCATGGCGACTTCCCCCCACACCCACCATCGCCACCCCCGCAGACTCCTTGCCGCGCTCGCCTCCGCAGCCGCACTGGCCGCCGGATTCCTGTTCACCGGCCCGACCGCCGCCCACGCCACCGGTGAACCGGTCAACATCTGGCTGACCACCACCAGCGACTCGGGCGGCCGCAACGTCACCCGTGGACTCCAGCAGCAGGCCCCTGTCGCCTTCACCCCCGGAACCGGCGGCAACGGCCAGACGGTCTCCGTCAACGACGGCACCAAGTACCAGCGGTTCACCGGTGCCGGAGCATCGTTCACGGACACCGCGGCCTGGCTGATGAACAGCAGCGGAGCACTCAGCACGAGCGCCCGCGACGAGGTGATGCACAAGCTGTTCGACCCTGGCTCCGGCATCGGACTGGACTTCCTGCGCAATCCGATGGGCGCTTCCGATCTCGCCCGATACAACTACACCTTCGACGACATGCCGTCCGGGCAGACCGACCCGAACCTGGACCACTTCTCCATCGGACACGACCTCGCCGACGTGCTTCCGCTGACCAAGCAGGCACAAGCGCTCAACCCCAACGTGAAAGTCCTGGCAACCCCCTGGACCGCACCGGCTTGGATGAAGGACAACGACGCCGTAGACCAGGGCTGGTTGCAGGCGAAGTACTACGCCGCCTACGCGCAGTACTTCGTCAAGTACATCCAGGCCTACCAGGCGCAGGGCGTGCACATCGACTATGTGACACCGCAGAACGAGCCCACCTGCTGCTCCGGTTACCCCTCGATGCAGTGGAACGGATCCGGACTGCACTACTTCACCGGCACCGACCTGCTGCCCGCCCTGCACGCGGCGGGACTGAGCACCAAGGTCCTCGCACTGGACTGGAACTGGGACAGCTACGGCTCCTACGGCGCGCCCACGGTAGACGACTCCGCGATACGCAACGACCCGTTGTTCGGCGGCATCGCCTGGCACGGCTACGGCGGTGACGTCTCCGAGCAGAGCACGGTGCACGACCAGTACCCGGGCACGGACGCGTACGACACCGAGCACTCCGGCGGTACCTGGATCGCCAACCAGCAGCGGGAGGACATGAACAACATCATCGACTACACCCGCAACTGGGGTAGGTCGGTGGTCAAGTGGTCGCTGGCGGTGGACCAGAACATGGGCCCGCACAACGGCGGTTGCGGCACCTGCACCGGTCTGATCACCGTTCACAACGGCGACAGCCGCAGCGGGCAGGTCGACTACAACATCGAGTACTACGACATGGGCCAGCTGACGAAGTTCGTGCACCCGGGGGCGTACCGCATCGACTCCACGGCCAACAGCACCGTGCCCAACGTGGCCTGGCTCAATCCCGACGGTTCCAAGGCACTGATCGCCTACAACGGCAGCGGATCCGACCAGCCGGTCACCGTCAACTGGGGTGGCGAATCGTTCACGTACACCCTGCCCGCGCAGACCTCCGCCACCTTCACCTGGAAGTGAACAGTGCCCCACACCACCTCACGACGCCTCATATCGCCGCGCCGTACCGGCGCCGCCCTGTCCGCGGCCGCCCTGGTCGCACTGGGCTGGACGCTGTCCAGCTCTCCTTCCGCCCATGGCACTCCGGTCGGCGTCCCTGTGCGACCGGCTGCCGCGACCACGTTCTCCGATGACTTCAACGGCCCGGCGGGCAGTGCCGTCGACAGCGGCAAGTGGCACTACGAGACCGGCGACAATGTCAACAACCACGAGCGTGAGTACTACACCTCCGGCACCGACAACGCCGCGCTCGACGGACAGGGCCATCTCGTCATCACGGCCCGCAGAGAGAACCCGGCCAACTACCAGTGCTGGTACGGCACATGCCAGTACACCTCGGCCCGGCTGTCCACCGCACAGACCTTCACCCAGGCGTACGGGCACTTCGAGACCCGGATGAAACTGCCGCGCGGCCAGGGCATGTGGCCCGCCTTCTGGCTGCTCGGCAACAACATCGGCAACGTCGGCTGGCCCACCTGCGGGGAGATCGACGCGATGGAGAACGTCGGGTTCGAACCCGGCACGGTGCACGGCACGATCCACGGACCCGGCTACTCCGGTTCCAACGGGCTGGGCGCCGCGTACAGCCTGCCCAGTGGGCAGAGCTTCGCCGATGACTTCCACACCTTCGCCGTGGACTGGTCCCCCGGTTCGGTCTCCTTCTCGGTGGACGGCCATGTCTACGAGACCCGGACCCCGGCCGACACCCATGGCAACAAGTGGGTGTTCGACCACCCCTTCTACCTGATCATGAATCTCGCCGTCGGCGGCTACTGGCCCGGCGACCCCAACGGCAGCACCGTCTTCCCCCAGCAACTGGTCGTCGACTACGTACACGTCACCACCAGCGGCAGCGCGTCGGCGCACAGGAGTTCCCGATGACATCCGCGCACTCGCACACCGCGGTGTCGCTGTCGGTGCTCGCGGTCGCCTGCGCCAGCGCCGCCGCCGCGCTCGCGGTGAGCACCCTGGCCGCCCCGGCGGCCCATGCCAGCGGCGGCACCATGGCCGTGGCCCCGTACTACTACAACGGTTGGGGCAGTCCGCCGGACCCCACCGCGATCATGTCGGCGACCGGCGCCAAATGGTTCACCATGGCGTTCGTCCTGAGCCACGGCGGCTGCGAACCGCAGTGGGACGGCAGCCGCCCGCTGACCGGCGGCGTCGACCAGAACACCGTGAACCCACTCCGGTTGACGCACGGCAGCCGCCAACGGCCGGTGCGCGTCAGGCATGAGTGCAGCCGGTCGTAGGTGCCTGTCGTGACCAGGAACCCGTCGGCCTCGGCGCGCCCTGCCCAACGCGCCGAGGCCGACGGCCACTTCCCGGTAGTGCACCGTCGGCCTTGGCGGCGCTTGCCCTACCGAGTCCGCCATCTTCCGGTCATATCACTTCAACGGGCGTTGAATAAAGGCCCGTTGGCGGCGTACAGTCCGATGACGTCACCACGTAGTGAAGGCTTCGGTTCTCGGGCGGGCATGTGCCCGGAAACCACGAACCAGGGAGACGTTGTGCCCGAAGGATTCCGCGACGGGGCGATGACCCCGGGAAACATCGACTTCGACGCCCTCTACCAAGGGGGGCCGCTGCTGCAAGACACGGGTCTCACCTTGGATACGGTGCCATGGGACATCGGTGAACCGCAGCCGGTCCTTGTCTCGCTCGCGGACAGCGGGCGGTTCTCCGGTGACATCCTTGACGCTGGCTGTGGACTCGGCGAGAACTCGCTGTTCCTCGCCGAACGCGGCCACCGGGTGACCGGCTTCGACGCGGCAGCCAGCGCGCTGGAACAGGCCAGGGCACGTGCGGCCGCCCGCGGCCTGGACGTCACGTTCGTGCAGGCCGATGCCACCACCCTCGATGGACTGGAGCAAGGGTTCGACACCGTCCTCGACAGTGCGCTCTACCACTGCCTCGGCGAAACCCAGCGCAGCGCCTACTCCGCGGCACTGCACCGAGTGACCCGCCCAGGCGCACAACTGCATCTGTTCTGCTTCGCCGACACGAAGTGGCCCGGATTCAACCTCCCCATGCTGACGGTCGAACAGGACAACCTGCGCACCCACCTGCGCGAGCACTGGCAGATCAGCCGGATCGAGCCTGCGCAGTACGTAACCGCATTCACCCGTCAGCACCTGCGACAGCACCAGAAGGACCTGGAAGCGGCGGGCGTCACCGTCGAACCTGATGCGCTGCAGACCGACGACACCGGCAGGGTGCTGGCACCGGTCTGGCATCTGCAGGCAGTACGCCGCACACGGTGAGGATCGCGGCGCAGGCCAGGACCGCCCCGGCAGGAACAAGACCAGCGCGCGGACATGACGAGCGCCTGATACGGGGGCTTCGTTCGGCGCCTTGGCCCGGTCACCGCGGCATGCCGTGGGCACGCCGCGTGTCAGTCGGTCAGCACCAACCAGCGCCTGCCGTCGAGGAGTTCACGTGCCGCATCGAGGTGACCGGCGTGGCACGCGGTCTCGGTGATCACATGCAGGATGACCTCTCGTAGATCGTTGAGCCGCCAGTCGCCGAAGAGTTCAACGGGCCACCAGGCCGGTTCGGCGTCCAGCGCAGTGGTGGTGATGATGGTGTTCGCGAAGTCCACCTCCTGCCGGTACAGGTTGAACACGTCATCGGACGGCACCTCCGGACCGACTTGCCAGGCGTCGTCGGGCTCCTGGTCCAGGTCTCCGACGACGCCCTTCTCGCCCGCGACCACCGCCCGGAACCAGAATCGTTCGACGTCCAGGGCGAGATGCCGTACCAGCCCCAGGCAGTTCCACCCCGATGGCAGTACCGGCCGCCGTAGGGCCTCCTCGTCGAGACCCTCCAGGATTCCCATCACGTGAGCACGCTGAGCGTTCAGACAGGAGAGCAGGGTCTTGCCCTCCCCGCTCAGGGTCGATTGCGACATCGATTCCTCCGTGTCCGGTCCAGACAGGGTCAGGCAACCGCGTGCTGTGACATCGGCACCAACGGTAGCGGCACGAACACCGGCAACGGGCGCTTCCGCACCGACCAGGCCGCTTGGCGAAGAACCACCTTGGGCCGCGCCGGTCAACGACCGGCGATAGGCCGGGATCTTTGTCTGTCGGACCGTTTCCGGCACCTCAACTACCTTGGTGCCGTTAGCGTTTGCCCAAGAGCGCTTCGGGGAGGGGACGGCGGCATGGCTCAGGTGTACGAGGCCTACCGGGACGCGGTCCGGGACGTCTGGGGCGGCTGGTGGCTGGCGTGGCCGTTGTCCCAACGTGTCGCCGTGGGAGACGTCCTGCGGAGTCTCGACGGCTCCGTACGCAGCGCGGGCACGCTTCAGGAGCGCCGGGTCGAGGTGCGGCTCACCGCGCCCGGAGCGCCGGGTGAGTTCACCTACGACGCGGGCGGAGCCGCGGAGTTGCGCTTCAAGGCGGCGGGGTCGGCGGACGCCGCGTTCTCCTCCGTCGCCGTCGGTGACGCCGGTGCCCTGGTGCGCTTCGGGCGCAGCGCGGGCACGCTGATCGCCTATCGCGGGCTGACCCAGACCGGGCTGACCGACGTGGGCGAGCTGGCCGCCGCACTGCTCCGGCTGTACTGGAAGGGCGACTGGGACGACGGCATGCTGGCCGTCACCGATGTGGTGCACGCCGAGTCGAGCACCGTCCTGGTGGCCTCCGAGGCGGGCGCGACCGCCGAGCTGCGGCTGTCCGCCACCGCTGGGACCGGTCCGCTGCGGCTGGCCGACCTCGCTGGTGGCGCCGCCCTGACCCGCGGGGAGAATCTGGGCCTGCGGTGGCTCGCCGACGACGTCACGCCCTTCTACCGCCTCGTCCGGATCCGCCGTAAGTGGCTCGGCGGGGTACGGGCCGAGTTCGGCCCGCCCCAGCCCGGCCGCGGCTTCACCGACCTGCCGGTGCCGCCGGTCCTGCTTGAGGAGGCCCAGGACGACCCCGACGTGCTGCTGGAGCCCGTACCTCCGGGCGAGCAGCCCCCGCCTACCGGAGAGTGCAGCTGACCGCCGGACAGGCCGCACGACTCGCGGCCGAGCAGCGGCACATCCTCGACAGCCTGGGCGCGGAACTGGGCTACTGGCGGAGCGTCAGCCGCAGTGGATGTCCGCTGGAGAAGCACCGCAGCCAGGTGGACGCCGTGGCCACACTGCTGTCACCGGGCCTTGAGGACGCCGAGCTACGGCTCGCGGACGGCAGGGGCGACCAGGTGCCGGGGCAGGTGCTCGACCTGTTCCACATCTGGGACTTCTTCCGCGGCCGTTTCGTGCTGCGCCAGGTCCGCGACCACCGCCGCTGGTTGGACGCCGCCGACGAACTGGCCTGGGAGTGCTACCGGCCGGTCATGGCGGCCGCCGGGGGGCCGCCCAGGGAACCGGTGCTGGTGGGCCTCGGCCGGGACGCCTCGCCGCGGGCCCACCGCAGGGGCAGCGTGTACCGGGAGTTGCTGCCGCGCGGCGGAGTGCACACCCGTCAGGGCCGGGCGGCGGCCCAGCGGCTGCCGTTTCCGGTGGTCGATGTGCCCTGGTACTGCGTTGGGCACCTTCCAGCCGTCCTGACGGTGGCGCACGAGGTGGCCCACCACATCGAGGACGACTTCGCACTGACCGGGGAGTTGCGGTCGCGGACCGCCTGCGCCGGGCTGCCCTCCGACCGGGCCGCCGTGTGGATCCGCTGGGCCTCGGAGGTGTTCGCCGACACCTGTGCGGCCGTACTGTGCGGCCCGGCGTTCACCGCCGTGCTGGCCGACACCCTCGCCGCGCTGCCCGCCGACGCGGCGCAGGCTCCGGACGGCCCCCATCCGCCGCCCGACACCAGGGTGTCGCTCAGCGCGGCCGCCGCCGAACTGGCGGGCCACCCCGCCGTCGACGGGCCGCCCGGTGTCGCCCTGGCCGACGCGACGGGCCGGGAAGCCGCCGCCGTCGCCGAGGCGTTGCTACGGCCGGGCTGGCCGCAACTGGGCGGGCTGAGCCTGCTCGCGCTGCTCGCCCCGGAGCGTCCGGTGGAGCTGCCCGCCGCCGCGCAGCGACTGCTGCGCGGTTTTCCGTCCCGCTGCACCACGGCTGCCGGTGTGCTGTCGGCGGCTGCCTGGGCGTTCCAGCTCGACCCGGACGGCTATGACCGGCGCGGTGTGGGTGCGGCGGCCGTGGCCGAAGTCCTCCGGCTGCGCCCGCCCGGCTCCCGCGCGGGCCGTGCGGCGGCGGAGACGGAGGCCCAAGCACGGCGGCGCGAGCGGGACTTGGAGACCGGCCGGATGCTGCTGGCCGCCCTGGCGCAGACCGCCGAATCCCCTCCGCCCGATCCCGCTCACGGTTAACCTGAGGCGAGACGCCGAAGCACGGGGGAACGGGGGCTGCGATGCGGTGGACTCCGGCGGTCCTGTTCCGGCCCGAACACGGCCGGGTGCGGTGTCTGCTGTGTCCCTTCCGCTGCTCGCTGCGCGACGGCGAGACGGGTCTGTGCGGAGTCCGCCGCAGGTCCGGCGACCGGCTGGAGACCGCCACGTTCGCCTCCTCGGTCCAGCACTGGGACACGATGGAACGCAAGCCGCTGTTCCACTTCCGCCCCGGCAGCCGCTGTCTCACCCTGGCCGCCCCCGGCTGCACGTTCGCCTGCGACTACTGCGTCAACCACCGCATGTCCCAGTACGGCAGAGAGCCCTCCGTGCCCTGGGACGCCGAGCCGGTGGACGCCACCGCCGTCGTACGGTCCGCCGCCGAGCGGTCCGCGTGCGTCGCCGTCTCGTACACCGAGCCGTCACTGGCCCTCGAACTCACCATGGCGCTCGCCGAGTCGGGCGGCCCGCTCGGGGTCGAGGTGGTGTGGAAGAGCAACGGCTTCCTCACCCCGGAGGCGGTCGACCTGGCCGCCGACTGCGTCGCCGCCGCCAACATCGATCTGAAGACCGTGGACGAGCGCGACCACCGGCAGCTCACCGGCGCACCCGCGGCCCCGGTGCTGGAAGCGCTCGCCGCGTTACGGGAGCGCGGGGTGTGGGTCGAGGTGTCCACTGCGATGATTCCCGGCATCAGCGCCGCCCCGGAGCAACTGCGCCCGATCGCACGGGCGGTGGCGGCTCTCGGCCCCGGCGTCCCCTGGCATCTGCTTCGGGCGACCCCCGCCTACCGCCGCACCGGTCACGCCCCCACCTCGGTCCGGCAGCTCGCCGAGGGGGTGCGCATCGCGCGCGAGGAGGGGCTGGCCCATGTGTACGTGGAGCGTGCGCTCGGCGACGACGGGCGCGCCACCCGCTGTCCCCGGTGCGAGGCCGTGGTGGTCGAACGGGACGTCTGGGCGCTGAGGAGCAGCGCCCTCGAATCCGGCCGGTGCCCGCACTGCGGCGCCGCCGTGGAAGGAAGATGGTGATGCCATGACCGCACCGCGGCCCCCGCACGATGGTGCGACGTACCGCATGGTCGAGGACATTCCCGACCTCATCCAGCCCGAGGAGTACGAGGAACATCCTCAGGGGCGGCTGGTACGCATCCGGATCAGCGCCGACGGCAACGGCGTCGAGGTGCTCGGCGACGCCTTCCGGCCCGAGACGCTGGAGAAGCTGCTGGCCGCACTGGGCCCCGAGACCATCGAGCAGATGCTCTGCGGCTGACGCGGCCGGTACGGCACCGACATCCGGGTCAGTCCTCCCCCAGCAGCGCGGTGAGCGTGGCGCGCAACTCGTCAGGGGCGGGGTCGGGTCCCAGCGTACGGCGATGGCGGGAGTCCTCCCGCCACGGCAGCCGGGGGTAGTGCACCCGCAGCTCCCGCAGCCCCGGACGCGAGCCCACCTCCAGATACGGGTGGGACAGCAGGATCACCCGCGGCGCTCCGGCCAGGGCGCCGCCCATCCGGCCGCCCACCACATCGACCTCCCGGAACGCGGCCTGGACGTCGCCCGCCTCCAGCGCCCCGGTCGCCCACAGATGCACCAGGTCCTCGTGGTTCAGGAGCATCCGCGACCGCCACGGTTCGCTCAGCGGCACCACGGCGCACGGCCGCTGACGGCGCAGCGAGGCGGCGGCCATCAGATGTGCCGAGAGCCGCAGCACGGAGCCGACCTTGCCGTGGGTGGCCGGGGTGTCGTCGAGCAGCAGCACCAAGCCGTGCGGGTCGGGCGGCAGCCTGCCGCTGCTGGTGCGGTACAGCAGCTCGTCACGGATATGCCGTACCGTCAGAATGTCTTCCGGCAGGGCGAGTTGGGTGGGCAGCAGCCGGTCGACGGGGCCGTGCCGGGCCAGTCCCGACCGGCCGGTGCCACCGTTTGCGCCGACGGCCAGACCGGCGTCGCCGTCCAGCAGCCGCAGCCCCAGCAGCGCGCGTTGGTTCGGCCCCGGCGGTGTGAGCGACAGCCGCAGCCTCCGCAGTCGGGCAGGCAACGTCGGATCGGCGGCCACCGCCTCCGGCCCGAGGATGCGCAGCAGGCCCAGCAGCCGCTCGTCCACCGCCTGCAAGGCCGCCGTCAGCTCGGTGAGCGGCGGTGCGGGACACCGCGGGGTCACCGACGATCCGGCCAGCACCCGGCCGAGGGCATCGGCCAGTTCGCCCTGTGCGATCCCGTCCGGGGCGAGGTAGGCCGGTTCGGGGGTGACCTCCGAGACCAGCAGCAGCACCAGCCCGGCCTGAGCGGGCGCGGGCCAGCCCAACTCGCGCAGGGACTGCAGCCCGCGGGAGCCCGCCAGCGTACGCAGCCGTGGCGGAGTGTCCCCGCGCAGCAGGGCCAGCAGGTCCGACAGCAGGCTCAGCGGCACGCCCGAGCCGCTGGCCGCGGCGGCGGCGCCGAGCAGGGCCAGCCCGTCATGCCCGGGCGGCACCGCCCCGGACTCGCCCTGCGGCCGGTCGACGAACAGATCCCAGAGCACCACGGCGCCTGAGTTGTACGTGGTCGCCAACTGGTCGCCGACGGGGGACCACTTGACCGTCCACAGGTGGCCGCCGACCCCTTCCGGCGGCAGCAGCGTCCTCACCTGGCGGGCCTGTTCGGTGTCCCACACCTCGACCGCGGAGTCCTGGCCGGCGGCCGGGAAGGCCAGCAGCCGGGAGTCCGCGCACCACGACAGCGCGGGCGCCCAGTCCCGGCCGCCCGCCCGGCCGAAGGTACGCGGCGCTCCCCAGGAGGCGGTGTCCCAGACCGCCACCGGACCGCCGGTGCTGCCCGCGGTGGCCGCCAACCGGCTGCCGTCCGGCGACCACGCCACCCTGCACACCATGGCGCGCCGGTCCGGCCAGTACAGCACCCGGACCCGCCGCCACCGCCCCGCCGGGCCCTGCTCCCAGACCAGCACCCGGCCCCGGGTACCGGCGGCCAGCAGCCGTCCGTCCGGGGACCATGCGGCTCGGCGGACCCCGTCCTCGGCGGGGAGCCGCTGCGGCGGTGCGGCCTGCGGCCCGGAGCCCGCGGCCAGGTCGTGGACCAGTAACTCCACCGGGTGCTCGCCCGGTTCGGGTACCGCCCAGCGCCGCGGGTTCACCGGGTCGGCCGCGACCGCCTGCCCGCCGGGGACCTCGGCGACGAGCCTGCCGGTCGCCGGATCCACCAGCCGGTTGATCCCGGTACCGCAGTGCGCGGCCAGCAGAAGTTGCTCGGGCCCGCCCAGTGACTCGGCGTCATACCAGCCGAGGTCCGGGCCGGGAACCCGGTGTTCGGCGACCCGGGTGGTGCCGACCGCGGGATGTTCGACGATCCGGCCCGGGCCCGACTCGTACCAGTAGCCGCCGCCGTCCTGCGACCAGGCGAGCACGGGCGCCACACATCCCGCCCCGGCCCCGGCGATCCGCTGCGGGCGCAGCACCGCTCGGTCCTGGTGCGCGGCGCTGGTGTAGATCCTGCCGACGGTGACGCCCATCGCGTTGGCCCATCGCCGCAGGGCCGCCGGGTGGCGGTGGCGGCGCTGCCGGGGAACGGCACCCGGCGGCTCCCACACCGCCACCGTGTGCGGATCGAGCCGGGCGGCGATCAGGCCACTGCCGGACATGCCGAGTTCGGCCGCCCCGGTCACCTGGGCCGACAGGGTGCCGAGCGGGCCCAGATCCAGACCGAGGATCTGCACGCCGCCGCGCGCCGACCCGGCTGCCAGCAGCGCGCCGTCATGGCCGAAGGTGAGCGCGGAGGGCCGGTGTTCGATGAATCTCCTGGCCAACTCCTTGCCGGTGACCGGGTCGAGCAGCCGCAGCCCCTGGTAGTCCTCCACGGCGATCAGTCGGCCGTCCGGCGAACAGGCGAGCCGCCGAAGGCCGTCGAACGCACCGCCCAGCGTGCCGGTCATGGTCCGGCCGAGCGTCTCCCACAGCTGGACCGAGGTGGCCGTGGCCACGTACAACAGCCCCGACCCCGGACGCCAGCGCACCTCGGTCACCGGGTCGAGGCCGCGCAGCCGGGTCACCGATTGGTCGGCGCGGTCCAGCAGCAGCACATCGCCGCCGTACAGTCCGGCGGCCAGGACCCGGCCGTCCGGTGCCAGGTCGACGGCGGTGACCTCACCGGCGGTGTGCAGCGCGTCCGGCAGCGCGAGCACCTCGCCGGTGTCCGCGTCGAGGGACAACAACCGCCCGCCGCCGAGCAGCAGCAGCCAGTCCCCCTCCCGGCTCCACAGCGCCGCGGCGGCATCGGGCACCGCTCCCGTGCCGGGCGGCGGCCCGTCCCAGGGGACGCTCCACACGGTGCGCCCCTCGTCGTCGTACCGGACCGCCTGGCCCTCGTGCACCACCAACAGGCCGGTCCCATCGGGCGACAGGCACAGGCACCGGGCCTCCTCGGCCGACACGGTGAGCACTTGGCGGGCGTGCCACGTACCGGCGCCGGGAGGCTGAGGGGCGGTCACCACCCCTCCGCCAGAGCGGCAGCCGCGCGCTCGTACATCTGGGCGGCGCGCTGGAAGTGGCCCGCCTGCTCCAAAAGCGCGGCCGCCTCGCGGTACTCGCCCCGGAAGGAGTGCTCCATCGCCTGCTGGTTCAGCCGCCGACGCTCCGCCTCCGGCGCCTGCTCCACCGGGCCGGCTTCGGGGTCCGGGACCACCGAGGCCATCCGGTCCAGCAGCATCCTGGCCCGCTCGGACACCCCGGAGGCGTACGCGGGCGGCTCCGGCGCCCACAGCGACCAGGCCGGACGCACATGCTCCAGCCGCAACTCCCACGCACCGTCCCGGCAGACCACGGTGATCAGGTCCGGCCGCAGGCCGAGCACCTGCTCCCGGGCGGCGCGGGGCAGCGGCGGGCTCAGTACGCAGCCGCTCTCCAGGTACAGGGCGCCCGGCCCGGCCTGGTAGACCGGCACCCCGAACGGCAGCGACTGCACCAGACCGGGCGGCTCGGTCACCAGATGCCGTCCGGGGCCGAACGCCACGGCTCCCGTCTCGTGCAGTGGACGCGCCTGAAGGAACCTGCGCAGGCCGTCGAGTTCGGCGTCGTCGACCAGGACCGCGTCGGTTCTGCGGCCCGCCCGCGGGCTGACCACCACCCGGACCGGCATCGGGGGGCCCAGCTCGGGCACCGGCGGTGCGGTGCGCGGCGGCGCGGGCACCAGGGTCATCCGCGACTCGGCCAGCAGCGCCGCGTCGGCCGGCTCGCCGTACGCCTGCCAAAGCCACGGCGGGCCGATCTCGGCGGGCTGAACCACCACGTACCGCCCCTCTGGCAGTTCGTCGGTCAGTCGGCGCTCGTCGAACGGCACCCGCAACCGCAGATCGACCAGGACGCGGGCGTCGGGGGAAGCCGGACGGCAGATCAGCGTGCCGGGCAGGCGCGCGAAGGTCTCCAACAGCCCGGCGGGCAGGGTGCCCTGCTCGGCGCCGAGCAGCAGCACCAGCCAGGACGGATCGGGCTGCCGAGCGGTGTCCTGCGGCCACTCCAGTCGCTCGACCGGGGCGAAGGTGGTGGACACGCCCGCCGACAGGCAGCGGCGCAGCATCCACCGCGCCAGCGGCCCGGAGGCGAACACGACCACCTCCCGTAGGCCGCGCGGCACCGGGCCGGTCGGTGCGTGCCCGGCGAGTCGGGCCAGCGTGACCGGCTCCCAGCCGTTGATGTCGGCGAGTCGCTCGGGCATCGACCGGTGTTCCGACCTGTGACCGGACGGGCGTGACACCTCCGTGGTCCCCGGGTGCCGCGGCGTGTAGGGCAGCAGCGAGCCGTCGGCGATCTCCTGGTAGGCCCGGCCGCCGTATGCGGGAGCCAGCGTGACGCCCGGCAGTTGGGCCTGTTCGAGAAGGGTCCACACCGAGCCGTCGTGCGGAGACAGCCGGATGGTGGGAGCGCCCAGGTCGAGTACAGCCGCCACATGGCCGAGGGCGGCCCGCGGCGTCGGGAAGCGGATCGCCATCGCCCAGGAGACCGGTCCTGGCTCCGCTTCGGGGCCGGGCTCGGGTGGTTCGGGGTACCGGACGTCGGCTGGCGGCCCGCCGGAGTCACCCGAGGCGACCGGCATGAGGTTGAAGTGCCGACCGGACTGGCGCGGTGGAGCGGGATCAGCCCGTTTGGCGTGCAGACGTCTTCTCATCGTGTCCCCCGAGGTGTTGTGGGCTGTCTTCTTGCGTCATGCCGGGTCAGCGGTGCCGGCCGGGGCCGAGGGGATCCCGGTGGTGTCGCCCAGGGTCTGGGCCGCCCACCGCAGCCAGCGGTCGGTGCTGCCCCGCACTCCGGCCCGGTGGGAAGCGGCGAAGACCATCGCGGCCAGGTCCGGTCGGCGGATGTGGCCCGCCGCGGTCACCGCCCACAGCTCCACCTCCGGTCGCTCGCGGGCCGGGTCGAGCGAGCGGATCCCGTCGGGCACCGCACGCAGGGTGCGGACCAGGGGGCCACTGTCGCTGACCGCCTGTGCCTGTGTGAGGCACAGTCCCAACCGCCGACGCAGCCGCTGGCCGCCGTTGCGCGGCTCCGCCGTCTCGAACATCCGACGTGCCGCCTCGAAGGAACGGGTCCGGGTGACCAGGGTCCAACCCCCCGTGAGCCGGTCACCCCCGCCGGCGAAGCATTCCGCGGCCTCCTCGTACCGTTCCAGCTTCAGCAGGCAGTCCGCCGCCCCCAGCGGGCGGCCCGCCTGCCGCCAGCAGTCCGCGGCCCTGGCGTACTCGCCGGTGGCCTCCCAGAGTTCGGCCGCCTTGAGCCGGTGACCGGCCTGTTCACGGCACCGGGCCGCGCTGGTGTAGTCCCCGATGTGCTCATAGCAGACGGCGGCGCGCACCAGGAGGTCCGGCGGTTGGCTCATTCCCGGGCGGTCCTCCGCTCCCGGGCGGGCTCCGGTACGGCCTCCGGATCCGCGGCGGGCATCTCCGGCACGGGCGGCGTGCCCGCGCCGTCGACCATCTCGTCGATGCCCGGACGGCGGTCCAGCAGTCGGCCCAGCCGGTGTGCGATCTCCTCGTGCCGCGCGTCGTGGTCGGCCTCCGGCACCTCCCGGCCCATATCGTCCACCTGGAACAGTTCGACCTCGCCGGTCTCGGCGTTGAAGCGGAACTCGACCCTCACCCGCACGGCGTCAGGCCTCCATCTCGAACTGGACGCTGAGCACCCCGTCCTCGTCGGCGACGGTCAGATGCTCCGCACCGTTGGCCCGGGCGTACTCCACGATGGCGTCCCGGTAGGCGGCGGCCAGGACTTCGTGGACCGGGCGCAGGAAGTCGGTGCGGGCATCGGCGAGCCGTTGTGCCGCGTCCCGGGACAGCTCGTCGCGGCGCCGCTGCGTCGGGTCCGCGAGTCGGCGCTCGGCGTCCCGGGCCGCTTCGGCGTCGAGTGCCGCGCGGTTTGCGTCGAGTTGGCGCTGTGCGGCCAGGCGTTCCTGTTCCTCCTGGCGGGCGGCCTGCTGTGCGGCCTCCTGCTCCGCTGCCGTCTCGGCCTCCTGCCGGGCGGTGCGTTCGGCGACGGACTTGCTGAGTCCGGCCCAGCTGTCGTCGTAGTAGCGCCCGGTGCGTTCGGCCGTGGCCTCCGCGTTCACGGTGCCCTCGATGGTCCGGGAGGCGGTGCCCTCGGCGGTGACCACGTCGGTCAGCTGGGCGGTCATCTCGATCTCGCCGGTGTCGGGGTAGTAGGCGACCCGGCCGCCGTCGAGCTCCAGCCAGTACGCGTCGTCCCGCCAGGTCCACCGGACGTCGGCGCCGAGCGCCGCTTCGAAGGCGCGCCGCGCGGGCTCTCCGAGGAGGTTGCCGAACTCCTGGCGCAGACAGGCCTCGCCCATGACCTCCGCGGTGGCCCGACCGGTACGGGTCAGCTCCTCCTGCCACATGCGGGTGAGACGGCTGGAGGCCCGGACACGGACCCGCCGGGGATTGCACATGGTTACCCCCCTTGTGATGACCCGCTCGTAATGCCCCGCCGTCAGTGGAAGCCGTCGAGGAGTGCGTTCACATCGCCAATGATACGGGAGAGTTCTGCCGCGGTTTCTGGTTTCACGGGCTGATGTTCCATCAGTTCCCGGTGGAGCAGATTGAGTTGATCAAGGGCATGGACCACGCTCCATTCGCTCGGCGGGTGCCGTCGGGCGGTGAGCGGTCCGGCGATCTCCCGGGCGTCGAGCAGCAGTTCGGCGTCCGGGCGGCGGCGCTGAACCGCCTCGCCGCCGTGCTTCTCCACCATCGTCTGCACGGCCTGCTCGACCGTGTGCCGGTCGACGGGTTCGGTCCAGATGTGGGCGAGCGGCCACAGGTCGGTGGGCTCCGCCTGCTGGGACTCGCGCAGCAGCGCCGCGGCGGCCACCAGCTTCAGGCTCCGCACCAGTCTGCGGTCGGAGAGCCGGACACCCTGCACCAGCAGTTCCTGGACCAGTTCCTGGTGGTACGGCAGGACCGGGTCCAGGTCCACATCGCGCAGCCGTACGGTCAGCTCGCCCAGCCGCCGCAAGGTCACGGCGCCGCTCGTCCGGCCGGACGGCCGCCGTCCGCCCGCCGCCGACAGCCGCCGCATCTCGTGCCGCCAGCCGACCGCCAGCAGCCGCTCCAGTTCGTCGCCACTGACCGGGTCCACCTGCAACCGGATCAGGAAGCGGTCCGAGAAGGCGGTCAGCCCCGGGTCGTCGGGGATCTCGTTCGACGCACCGAGCAGGCTGACCAGCGGAGCCGTCTCGGCCTGCGCGCCGTTGTGGTAGCGGCGCTCGTTGAGCAGGGTCAGGAGGGTGTTGAGGATGGCGCCGCTGCCCTGGAACACCTCGTCCAGGAAGACCAGTTCGGCCTGCGGCAGCATCCCCTCGGTGTGTACGTGGTAGGTGCCCTGGCGAAAGCTCTCGAAGTCCAGGGCTCCGAAGATCTCCGACGGTTCGGTGAACCGGGTCAGCAGGTAGCTGAAGTGCCGGGCCTCGATCTGCCGGGCCAGCGCGCCGATCAACTCGCTCTTGGCGGTGCCGGTGGGCCCTAACAGCAGTGCGTGCTCCCGGCAGACCACCGCCAGCAGCAGCAGACGGATCGCCCGGTCCCGGCCCACGAAGTCGTCGTTCAGCTTCCTGCGGACGTACTCCAGGTCCCTGATGGTGCCGACCGTGTCGTCGCCCCAACTCACCTGTGCTGCCTCCTGGATGTCGATGTCTGCGGTCGTCGGCCGGTCAGCGCCGTCCGGATCTGCGCTGCTCGCGCCGGTTGCGCTGCAACCGGCCGACGATCTGGCCGAGCTGCTCGGGGGTGGCGGGCACCGGGGGGTTCTGGAAGTGGGCCGCGACGAACGCGTCCCGGAAGACCGAGTGGATGTCATCGCCGTTGCGGCCGCGCAGCGCGGCGGCTATCAACTCGTCGACGCCACCGCTGACGTCGATGCCGAACTTCCGCGCGTGCAGCCCGATCATCTTCAGCCGCGCCTCGTCGTTGGGCACGTCGATGCCGATGCTCTGGAAGCGGCTGGGCCGCAGCAGGGCCTCGTCGATCATGTCCAGCCGGTTGGTGGTGCCGATCACCAGCGTCGGCACCTCCGGGCGGAAGCCGTCCATCTCGGTGAGGATCTGGGCGACCACCGCGTTACCCGCCCGTGCGCCGCCGTCGGCGTAGTCGGAGCGGCGGGAGGCGATCGAGTCGAACTCGTCGAAGACGATGACCGAAGGAGCGTTGCGGCGTGCCTCGGAGAAGATCTCCCGGACCTTCCGCTCGCTCTCACCGACGTACTTGTCGGTGACCTCGGGGCCGGAGACCACCAGGATGGTCGCGTTCATCTTGTTGGCGATCGCCTTGGCGAAGAGCGTCTTTCCGGTGCCCGGCGGGCCGTGGAAGATGAACCCCCGCGGGATGAGCCGGTTGCGCAACTGCTCGTACTCCTCGGGCAGTCCGTGGTGGCCCACGATGATGTCCACCGCCCGCTGGATCTCGGCCTTCACGTCGTCGTAACCGGCGATGTCGCCGAAACTGACGTCCGGCACCTCGAAGTTGCTGGACATCTGCGCCTTGAACGCCCGGATCGTGGCGTAGAGGTCACGGGCGGTGGGCTGTGCGTGGTCCCGGTGCACGCTCACCGCGTACCGCATGGCCTGCCGCAGGAGCACCGGGTTCATGCCCGCCACGTGCTTGTAGAACTCCACCGGGTCGAACCTGCTGAACCGCTCCGCCTCCTCCTTGGTGACCAGGGCGTGGCCCAACGGCTGCTCCTCGTCGTCGTCACCGAACCACACGGTTCTGGGCACACCGGTGATCGCGACCCGGGTGCTGAACCGCTCGCCGAGGACTTCCGGCACCGCGAGCGACGGCGCGGCGAAGGCGAGCATCACCCGCTCCGCCGCACCGTGCACGATCTCGGTGACCTCGCGGGCCTCCGCCGACAGCGATCCGTCGGTGCCGCCGGCCAGCAGGTCCAGATGCTGCACGATGAGCACCTGGTCGTCGTTGAGCGTACGGACCAGGTCCCGCAGCCGGGCCAACTGCCGCTGCCGCTGGTTCTGCTGGACCGGGACCAGCCCCTCGGGCCGGGTCTCCTCGGCGCCGTCCTCGTCGCCCTCCTCCAGGACCACGGGCTTGAGCCCGGCCCGGGTCGCCATCTCCCGCCACAGATGGGGCACGACCGGCTTCTCCACCACCACCAGGACCGACAACCCGGCCCGCAGCAGCGACGACACCTGGGCGATGTCCCGGCTGTGGGCGAGCCGGGTCGCCTCCCCCTCGTGCAGTTCCTCGGGCCTCGGGTGCCGGTACTCCGGGCCGTCGGCGGTCCCGGGGGTGTCCGCGGTCGGCTGCTTGACCAGGGGGACCGTGGGCGCCGACGCGGACGACAGGGCCTGCGGCTCATCGGGCGGCGGCGAGTAGGCCGGGGGGTAGACCGGGGTGCCGTACGGCAGTTCGCTCTGCAGCAGCAGCTCGGGTGAGACCGTTTCCCAGCGCAGCATGTCCCAGCCCGGGGGCAGCGGCCGCAGCAGGGTGAACGGCCCGGACGCCAGCGCCTCGGCGACCGTGGTCCCGGCCCGCATCCGGCGCAGCTTCCGCAGCGCCGCTTCGTCGGGGGCCACCACCGAGATCCGGCGGGGGGCTGTCGTCATGCGGTGATCGCCTCCAGTTGTTCGACCTGCCGGAAGAGACGCACTCCGGCCAGGTACTCCGAGGTGATGCCGGAGCGGGCGCGCAGCAGCGCGCGGTGCGAGCGTTCGAGTCGGGCCAGCGCACGCCACCAGAGCGCCACCGGCCCGGCCGCCGCCAGGTCGGGCGGCGGGACGAGGCTGCGCCGTGCGGCGCGCACCAGCTCCAGGTGCCCGGCGGCATGCTTCAGCAGCGCCGCCTCGTACACGTCCAGGACGAAGTCGCGCTCGGTCATCCGCAGTTGGTCGAGAAGGTGGCCTCGCCACGCCGACTGCCCGGGCGAGGCGGGCGGCTGGCTGTAGACGGCGGTGACCAGCCGTCTTCCCTGAACATGCGTCAGAAGCAGGTCCTCCAGAAGCAGTTCGCCCGCCGTCTCCCCGGACGGAGTGGGGCGGTCCAGCAGGCCGGTCAGTGGTGAGGCGTCCCGTAGCCGGTCGGCCAGGACCGGTGTCTCCCGACAGTGCCTCAGCGCGCGGGAGACCACCGCGTGGTGGACCAGGACGTCCCACAGCGAGGCGGCGGCGGGCACCGCACGCAGCAACTCGGCCGCGTGCGGCGTCGACCGGGCGCCGACGGCCGCGGCCAGCAGTACCGCACCCGCACCGGCCGGCCTGCGCTCGCGCCGGGCCAGCTCGTCAAGGCGCAGCCGGGCCGCGGTGACCGCGGCCAGCCGGACGGCCACCGCCGTCACGTCCGTCGGAGGGTCGGCCAGTTCCTCAGGGTGTGCCAGGTCCCCTTCGGGTGGCGCCGTGCGCTCGTCACCGCTTGTCGACCACAGCAGCACGCGCAAGGCGGTATCGACCGCGCTCATCCCCCACCCACTGTCCGCACTCCCGTAGACGACCGTCCACCCGGGCGTAGAAACGCAGCAGCCGTTCGTCGTCGGTCAGGTTGATCAGCCCGGCGACCTGCCACGGCTGCCGGAAGGTCCCCAGGTGGAGTTCCACGTCGACGCCGGAGAGCCCGGAGCCCTCACCGGAGAACAGATGCGTGTGGTACCAGCCCATCAGCTGCCGGTCCTCGCCGGAGGCGGCGAGGATGCGGTTCACCTCCCGGAAGGAGTCGCCGGTGAAGGTGAAGTGGACCATCGACGCACCGGAGTGCTGGGCCGGGGTCACCTCCGAGACCTGGACCAGATAGCGGTCGTCGCCGTCCCCGTCCGCTGCCGCACCGGCCACCCGCAGCACCCTGCCGAGGAGGAAGCCGCCCTCCTCCAGCCGCTGGGAGAGCTTCATCAGGTGCAGATGGTCATACGTGGGGCCGCTGATCAGCACCGTCACCGGGTCGAGCCCGGCCGGGTCGATGCCGAAGTCCTCCGGGCGGACCTCCGGGATCGGCGGTTCCTCCACCTTGTGGACGGTGAAACTGCGGCGGTTCTCCCGCAGGTTGACGTCCATGGTGCCCTCCACCTCGGGAGTGGAGCGGTTCAGCGCGATCCGGTTGATCGTCGGATGGTCGAGACAGAATCCCCAGAGCGGCTCGTCCGGATCAAGCTGCTCCACGACGTGCTGCAGCACCGGCCCCAGCAACTCACGCACCCGGTACTCGCGGTCCAGCAGCACCTCGCCGTCCTGTGTGACGGTCACCTCCATCCGACCGATCTGGCTGCGCAGGTTGTGGATGGTGCGCGGACCGTCGGGCAGCCGCGGATCGGGCCGCCGGACGAACCGCAGATGCATCATCAGCTGCTCCTCCGGGTCCTTCTCCCCCAGCTCCGCCCGGAGGGCCTCGGCCAGCAGTTGGGACAGCGCTATCTTTCCGACGTACTCGAACGACGTGCCCTTGTACAGGAGAATCGCTGCCGCGCCCCGGCGCAGGTCAGAACTCATCCGGGCTCACATCCACCCGCCGGATGTCCAACCGCCGGGGCTGGGCCGCCCGTTCGGACAGCCCGGCCCGGGCCAGCCAGCTGGTGCCGCCAATCTCCCTGATCCGTTCCTGGCCCTCCCAGGAGAACGTCCAGGCGGCGGCCTCCTGATCCAGATATCCGCCACGTTCCAGCATGTCCGTCACCAAGCTCTCCCAGTCGAGTGCCATGGAGTAATCGTGCGGAAGGATCTCGTAGTTGCGGTACTGCGCCATGTCGATCAGCATCTGGCACAGCGCGTACAGACTCAGGTCGGGCGTGTAGTCGGTCATCAGCGGTCCAAGGCAGACCACTCCCTTGGTCAACTCGCTCCGGCCGATGTTCGGGTGGAACACCTCGGACACCCACAGCACCTTCGGCGCCACGATCGGGAACTCGGCGGGCAGCCGGATCACCACCTCGTGCAGATCGATGGTCTTCGGCTCCAGCGGCCAGGCCTCCAGATCCTCCGGCGGGGCGAACCCGGGCACCCGCAGCTCGACGTCGAACTGCAGCGGCAGCCGGTCGTCGTCCAGCCTGACCAGTGTGAACTCATCGTGGTCGGCGGCGAAGTCCTTGACGTCGTCGCGGGCCCTGGCGATGGCCTCCAGCCTCAGCCGCGCGTCAACACCGGCGGTCGACTCGGCGGAGACCTCCAACTGGCCGCCGTCCCGGACGTTCTGGCTGTACAGCGGCACCTCCGGATCCAGGCGGTGCGACTCGCCGTTGTCGTCCCGGTAGTCGACCACCGCGCGCAGCAACTGCCCGTTCGCGTCACGGGACACGTCCGGGCGGTACTGCGCCCACACCGCGGCCACCAGATCGCTCGGCAGCGTGGTCGTCGGCACGAAGTGGATCTCGTACAGCTGCCGGTCCGGCCCCATCACCTGCAGCCGTGGGTACAGGGTCGGTTGGAAGTCGTACTCCCCGTAGTACACCTGCACTTCCGGGTCGATCCGCTGGGCCCGCGCGCGCAACTGGTCCAGCAGTTCCGCCGGAACCCGGGCGGCCACCCGGAAGGCGGCCTGCGGGTTGGCGGTCTCCCGTGTGGTCGCGTAGAGCTGTACGGCCTCGGCGTCGACCATCTCGCGGACCAGCCGAAGGAACTCCGGGTAGTCCTCACTGCCGACGAACTCCACTGTGCGGTAAAGAGTGTCGGGGCCCGCGGCCTGGTCCTCCTGCAGACCCGCGCGCACCTTCTGCAACGTGGTGTTGCCGGGCCAGCGCCGGTACGCGGTCTCCACCAGCCGTAGCAGCCCCTGGTCCTGTACGGCGCCGAGCTCCAGCGCCCGCACCACCTGGCGCCAGTACGCCGGGACCGTCTGCCCGGCGTCCCAGCGCGGCCGGGTCCGCTGCGGGAAGTCCATGTCGTCCAGCAGCTCTTCGGCCGCGTGCTGGTGGGGGTAGAGGTCGGCCAGAGTGTCGATCAAAAGCCTTCTGACTTCGTGGTTCACCGAGGACTTCCCTTCTCGCCGGCCTCGGACAGTTCCAGGTAGCGCAACCCGCCGGGGCTGCCGCCACCCACGACCGGCAGGATCTCCCGGGGTGCCACCCCGAGCTCCGCCAGCCGGGTCTCGCACGGTGCGTCGGCCAACCGGGTCGAGCCCGCGGCGGGTCCGGGGCCGGGGAGCTCCGCCCAGGTCATCACCGTCTCGTCCGGCCCGACCGCCGCGGCCAACTCGGCGGGGGTCGCGAGGACGCTGTACGGTGCCCGGTCCACCAGCCCGGCCGGGATCGTCGAGTGCAGCGGGCACCGGGGATCACTTCGCGGCCGCACCGGCGCCGCCCGTTGACCCGCCGCGTCCACCCGTACCAGCCCGGCGGGCACCTCGGCCCCACACAGCAGCCGCACCGCGGTCACCGCCAGCCAGGAACCGATCAGCGCGGAGACCGGCGCGGAGGCGCCCACCTCGGTGACCACCGCGTCCGCGCACCCCCAGGGGTCGTCCCGCGCCGCTCGCTCGCCCGCCGTCAGCCCGCAGCCGTAGCACGGGCCGCCGGGTTGGTACAGCCGGATCTCCCCGCCCCACGGACTGGTGCCGCCGTCCAGCAGCGCGGCGTCCACCAGATTGCAGCGGCCGGCGAGTTGGACCCGGGCGGCCCGGCTGTCCAGGCAGCTGACCACGAGGGAGGCGTCGCGCAGCTCGGCCAGCCCTACCCCGCTGACCAGCGGTGCCGAGCGAGTGTCCAGCTGTACGGCGCAGAGCCCGGCCAGGGCCTCGGCGGCGGCCACCACCTTGGGTCGGCCGATGTCGCTCTCGCGGAACAGCGGCGCCCGGCTGAGGTTCGACTCCGACACCTCGTCGGGGTCGCACAGCACCAGCCGCCCAACTCCGGCCAGGGCCAGCTGCAGTGCCACCTGGTTGCCCAGCGCGCCCACCCCGCAGATCACCACGACGCCCTTGGCCAGGGCCTGTTGATCCCAGCCCGGGATGAGACCGTGCCGGTCGAAGCGTCCCATGTCACTGCCGTTTCAGGGTTTGGAAGTTCATCGGGCACTGAACGACCCTCAGGTCACTGCGCCACTGTTCGAAGCAGCCCAGGCCGCGGGCCGGGTCCTGGTGCACCGCCTTCATACAGCCGACCGAGTCCGGCGAGCACGGGCAGACCACCACCGTTTCGAACAGCCTGAAGGTGTGGGTGCACACGAAGCACGCGTTGCGCTGCTCCTTGCGACCGAGCACCGGATTGCCCGGCATCAGCCGGGTGGTGCGCAGGGTGGACGGCGGCGGATCGGTCGCGTCCACGCCCCGGAAGAAGGCGGCCTGTGCCTCCGGGGCGGGCGGCTCCACCGCGGGTACCTGCCCACTGCACGGCAGGTTCCGCATGTGGTGGGTGACCTCGGTCAGCCGCCCGTCCTTCGAGTGCCGCAGATGGACGGTGTCGTCGAGCCGGAAGGTGTGCCCGCACACCCGGCACGGGGCGCGCCGCCGAGTGCCGGGGCGCCGCCAGGTGCCGAGCCACTGCGAGTCCAAGGTGGTGGACGCGGGCCCGTCCTCCCCGGCGACCTGGGGGTTGTCACCGCGCTGCAGGCCGAGGTTGAACGCGGTGACCACCTCGGGTGGGGCGGAGGTCACCGGCTGATCGTCCGTCATGCCGCCTCCGCCGTACGTCGTTCCATGCGCACCAGATCCGGTGGGTACCCGCGCAGGGCGACGGCCGCCCGGCCCGAGCGGAAGGCCTCCGCCACCGACAGCGAAGCGGCGAGGCCGGTGTAGAAGCCCGCGGCGAACTCCGGCCCCGCGCCGTCGTCGAGTTCGGCGTCGCTGCCCACCACGACCTGCGCGCACTCCAGCAGCGCCCTCGCGAACAGCCCCGACCAGCACGAGGCCAGAACGACACAGCGGAGGGCCGAGTGGATGCCCAGCGCGGACGCCAGCGCCTCGACCGACACCGCTTCGGACATCCCTGACGCGTCCTCGAACAGCAGCTTGCCGTCCTGAGTGCCGTGCCCCGCGAAGTGCACGACGTGCGGCCGGACCGAGTGCAGTTGGGGAAGGATGTCCATCACCCGGGCCGCCGGGTGGAACACCACCGTCAGTCGGCCGCCGGACCCGGCCGCCGCCTCCCGGATGGCACGCTGCTCCGCGCCGAGCCGTAACCGGGTCTCGTCCAGCGGGGCCGACAGCAGGCACAGCACCCGCAGCACGTCCGCCGTCGGGCCGCCCGCGGCCAGGGCGCGCAGCCCCTCGTGACCCGGGTGGTACGCCGACGCGGCCTCGATCAGCCGCGTCAAGGTCACCTCGCCGAAACGGCCGTGGGCGACCGTACGGCATACCGACCGCCACCAGGAAGCCGCGGGGACCGGCGGGGCGAATGGCAGGAGAAGTGCCGGTCTTATTCCGAGGTCCTCCAGAAATGCGTGGCTACTCAGCGCGTCAGGATAAAGTTCGCCAAGAATTTCGAACGCGCCGGCGTCACGCAATTCCGTCCAGGTCGCACCCGCCATCCCCTGTCCCCCGAAGATCAACTATCCCCCGAAGATCAACACCCTTGTGAATCAGGTCAGTTCACTGGAATCTTACGCGTGATGAGACTGCTGGGGTGTACTTTTTGATCCTGCAACGCGGACTTGTCGGGGGCGGGTTTGATCGAGCGGGTCGAGTTGATCACCTGTGGTGGCCGCAGCGACGAGAGTTCGGTCTTCGAGATCGAATTCGAGGAGGGTGAGCACACCCGCAGCGGATTCCGGGAACGCCACGGGGTGCTGGTGCACGGTGGTGGGGAGCAGGTCGTCCAGCGCCTGGCCTACACGGATCAGGCCCGTCGGGAGCTGGGACGGGCGGTGAAGACCGGCAGCGGGCTGGAACGCCGCCTGGGCCGGGCCGGATACCCGCCCGAGCTGTCCCGGGTGGTGGGCTACCAGTTGGACGGGCGGGTGCCGTTCCTGCTCTCCACCCGGCGCGGCAGGCCGCTGGCCGAACGTGCGGCGAGCCTCCCGCTGGCCGCCCAGGAGCTGTGGCCGGTGGTCGACGGCATCATCGCGGTACTGGCCCGGCTCGCCGAACTGCGGCTCGTCCACCGCGACATCACCCCCGGCTCGCTGCTGTGGGACGGCACCGCCGTCCAGCTCGGCGACTTCGGCCTGGCCCTGAACGAGGGCGAGTTACGGGGCGCCGCGGTCGGCTCGGATCCCTGGCGACCGCCGGACCAGGCCACCGGCCTCGGCGGCGCCGACTGCCGGGACGACGTGTACGCGGCGGGCGCGGTGATCTTCCATCTGGCGACCGGCGAGGAGATCACCGCGGCCGCGGACATGCGCGGCCGGGTCAAACTGCTCGACTCCACCCTGAGCGACCTGCTGGAGGGGGTCTTCACCGACACCGCACGGGAACGTGTCAGCGGCTTCGCGCTGCGCCAGCGGCGGCGCGGCTCCGCGGGGCAGACCGCTCCGGGCGATCCGTGGGCACCGCCTCGGCTGGTCAGCCGCGCGCAGCGCGAGCACGAGGCCCGGGACAACTTCCGGCGGCTTCGCCAGGAGCAGTGGGAGCACCGGCACAAGGTCCTCCAGAACTCCCGCCGCCCGGCGCTGCCCCAGGCACTGCCGCCCAGCCCTCGCTCCCGGGTACTGGTGGGGTTGCTGGCGCTGGTCGTACTCGTCGCCGCGGTGGTGACCGCCGCGGTGCTGGCCTGAGGGGAGGGCCGACACGTGGCCGCAGGGGTACGGTGCCCCATCTGCCTTGACACGGTGGACTGGGAGTCGGCCGAGGTGGTGGCCGTGACCGACGACGGCAAACCGGAGCCGCTGGTCCGCGGCGACGGCGAGGACGACGTGCGATGGAACTACCGCATGCTGAACGCCCACCGCATGTGCCCGGGCAGTGGCCGGGACCCGCACATGCTCCCGGGGCGGTACGGGGACTTCGGCGAGCCGCTGGTCATCGGCGTCGTCGGCGAGGCCGCGGCGGGCAAGACCCATCTGCTCGCCGCCATGATCGGGATGCTCTCCGACGCCGAGCGGATGTCCCGTGCCGGTCTGGTGGTCGGCGGACTGGACCAACGGCTCCACCAGCGCTACCTCAAAGAGGTGGTGCGTCCCTTCCTGGACCAGGGACAGGGGCTCAAGGGCACTCTCGCGCAACCGCCGGAGTTCACCGACGCCCTGTGGATCCACAACCACCGCACCCAACGCAGCTTCGCCGTGGCCTTCTTCGACGTCTCCGGCGAGTGGCTGGCCGACCACGACTCCGACACCCCCTTCCTGGGTGCCGTCACCGCCCTGATCTTCGTGGTCGACCCCACCCGGATCCGGGGCCTGACCACGGACCGCGGCGGCACCACCGGCGACCCCTCGTTCGCCGTGGTCCTGGACAAGATCGCCCGGATACGCGGTGCCGAGGGCAGCAGGTTCCTGCCCCTCCCGGCCGCCGTGGTGATCAGCAAGAGCGATCTGCTGCGCCACCACGAGAGCCTGGTGGAACGGTGGTTCAGGGAGACCGGCGACGACGAGGAGCTGGACCTGCGCACCGTGGAGGCGGAGAGCGAGGACGCCTACGCGTTCCTCAGTGCCCGGGACGCCCAGGGCTGGCTGGCCCCCTTCATCCGCTGCTGGGACTCGACCCTGCACTTCGCCACCGCCACCGGCCACGCGGCGGTCAAGGAGGGCGACACCCAGCGCTCGCCCTTCGGCGCCTTCGCACCCCGCCGCGCCCTCAAGCCCCTGCTCACCCTCTTCGCCATGAGCGGGGTCATCGACCGCAACGAGCTCGGCCAAGGAGTTGCCGGATGACGACGGTCCATCAGATCCTGTTCGGTTGGGCGGAACGGGACCGCGACGGCAACGCGGGAGTCCGGCCCCTGGCCCACTCCGGGCCGCCGACGATCGACCGCTGGGCCAAGCGGCTCGAATACGTGTGGGCCACCCATGACACCGAGCGCGACGAGGACGACCGCACCGCCAGCCTCGCCTATCTCGTACTCGACGACGAAGCCGCCGTCCTCCGTAAGCTGCCCTCCCGCAACACCCAGGGACGGGGCGGCGCCACCCTCACCCATGTCCTCGTCGGGGACCCCGGCCTGATCGATGCCCGGTTCGCGCTGGGCCTGCACGACTGGACCGGCTGGCTGGACCGGGAACCAGAACCCGGGGAGCCCGCACAACTGCGCCAACTCCCGCTGGAGGAACTGCTGCAGAGCAGCGACAGCGGTCTGCGGGAGCTTCGCCTACAGGCTCGGAGCCTGCCCCGGGAACTGCTGTCGGCACTCGTCGCACGGGTCATGGACGACCCCGCGGCGGACTTCTCGGTCATCGCGCCCCCCGCACTGGCCCTTCCACTGATGACGGCCGTCGTCGACATCACCGGTCCGGTACGCGGTCGTCCGTGGACCTTCGCCAGCCGGGAGTCCACCGATGTCGGCGGCCATCAGCCGCGCGTTGTGTTCCTGTCCAACCCGCCGCCCCAGTCCATGTACATCAGCAAGCGGGTCCGGATCGATCCACAGGCCGCGGCCCGGCCACCGCACGAGCGATCCGCCCGCTTCGGGGGCCTGTTGGCCGACCTGTACCTTGAATCCGGGTACCTGGCGCTGCAACAGCTGCGCCCCCGGGACGGGTTCGGCACCGCGGAGGACGCGGCCATCTGGCAGCGGTCGCTTCCCGTGGTCGACGGCCGGATCGCCGATCCCCGGCTGCACCGGGCGGTACTCACCGACGACGCCGCGTTGGAGTCCGCACGGGAACGCGGCAGGCTCAACACCCTGCTGGAGTCCTTCAAGGGGCAGCTCCGCAACGAGCCCGCCGACTGGCTCGCGCAGGTCGTGGCCCGCTGGGGTGTCGACACACCGCGTGGCCTCAGCCACCCCGTGGTCCACTACACGGTGGTGAAGGAGGCCGTGCAGGCGTGTCTCACACCGACCGGCAACGGTCCGGCCCACCAGGAACTGCTCCACAGCACCCAGGCGGCCCACCCGTCCCCGGGTTTCGTGCTTGAGGCCTTCTACCAGTACCTCCCACAAAGGGGGTTGGACCTCGGTGACCCCCGTCAACTGACCCTCCTGGTCCGGGCCCTGTCTCTGGGGCTGGCCGCCCGCGACCTGGCCCGCGACGGCATGTTCGGCGGCACCTCGGCCGCCGGACTGCTCGCCTTCGTCGACCGCTACGGCGAGCACTGGCCCGAGGCGGGACGCATCATCCTGGTGCGCCACCTGGGCGCCGGTGCCGGACGGTCCGGACGGCGCGAGGGGGCGGCCGAGGAGTGGTTCGCACGCGGCCTGCTGCTGCGCCAGGTGGAACGGATCGCGCAGGGCAACCGGCAGATCGAGCGGGAGTGCTACCGCAGCTTGCTCATCGCGGCGTACGGCACCGCGATGGACCAGCGGGACGTCGCCGACTTCCTGGGCCACGCGCGCGACATCCCGGCCGGACTGCTCGCCGCGGTGTACGAGTCGGCCAGTGACGACCGCGCCGCCCAGGTGGTCCAACGAGCCGCCGCGGACCGCTACTTCCGCGAGGCCGGCCACCCATCCACGGCGCTGCGACCAAGCCATGCCCCAGCCCCGCCCACCGCGGAGCGGTGGACTTCCGCGGCCGCGACCGGCACGGGCCAACGCCCCGACACCGCTCCCGCCTACGACCCGCCAGTCCGCCGGTACGACCCGTGGGTGGTGGCGATGATCGGCGTGCTGATCCTCGTCGTACTCGTCGCGGTGGCCGTGGTCGTCCTCACCGTCCAGCGCCAGTACTGACCGGTGCGCCCCCCGCACCACGAATGGAGAAGTCGCCCGTGTCGACTCCGAACTCCGGCGCCGAACCGGAACTGGCCGACGTCGCCCGTCGCATCAGGGCGCTGGCCACCGCCGCCCGGGACGACGGTACGGACACCAGGCTCCTGGAACGGCTCGCCGACGACCTGGACGCCGGCGGCGCCGCCCTCGCCGGGAGTGATCTGCTCAGCGCCTACCCGCCCGCGGTGCTGCTCCCCGACGCTCCACCGCGGATCTGGACGGCGCTGGAGGGGTGGGTCACCGTAGTACGCGACGTCCTGGTCTTCGCCCCCATCGCGCTCACCTGGTGGCGGCTGCGCGATGCCCTCACCGCGTACCAACGGCAGAACACCCAGGACACGTTCCTGCTCGCCTGGGCGCGCGGCTTCCCCGAGGGCAGCCCGCCCGGGCCGACGACCACGACGCTGGGCAGCTCCGCGGCCCAGGTCACCTTGCTGATCGTGCTCGTCGTCCTGCTCACCCTCCTGTTGCACCTGGTCCATCGCAGCCAGGAGGTCCGGCTCTCCCGGGAGACCGAACGCCAGCAACTGGCCACCGACCTGGCGTTGGCGACCCTGCTGCTGAGCGCGCCGCCCGCCCCCTCCGGCAAGCCGCTGGACGACCGGGCCCTGAAGAAGCTGGCGGTACAACTCGGCACCAGCACCAGCCAGTTGGAGTCCGCCCTGCTCCGTGCGTCGCAGGAGATCGTCTCGGTGCTGGAGACCGGTCCCGGCAGCAAACTGCGTACCTCGCTCGACGCCTGGACCGCGGCTGCCGCCCATCTCTCCCAACTCGCCGAATCCCTCACCGTGCCAGGCGAGATGGTGCAGGACCTGATCAGGCTCCGACGGGAGACCGCGGAGGACGGGCAGCGGCTCAGGACCGCTCTCGATGCCCTGGTCACCAGCCTCAGACAGACCCAGGAAGCCACCGGCCAGGAGATCCACCGCCATGACCTCGCCGTCGCCTCGGTACGCGAACTCGCCAGGAACCTCGGGGAGGCCCTGCTGGTGTTCTCCCAGAGGACGGAGAACCTCGTCGACTCCACCAGAAGCATCTGGCAGGTGGTCGATCGACTGGACCAGCACGACCGCCAGTGGCCGCCGCCCCGGCTGGACAACGCTGACCCGCCGCCCCCGGCCTACCGGAGCGGACCATGAGCCTGCGTACACCGCGCCGCAGCACCGTCGGTTCAACGGTGCTGCTGGCCGGATGGCTCTTCGCCGACCTGCTTCTCCTGCTGCTGCTGATCGCCCTGGGCTCGCTGCCCCGGCTGGACAGGACGGCCGGGAAGGGGGCGACCCCGTCGCACACGCCCGGTTCCTCGGCCAGCCCCAGCCAGCAGGCCCGGGTAGGCCTGGTGCTCAAGCCGTGCAGCTTCACGGTGCAGACCGGTTCCGACGATGCCGTGGCCAGCCAACTCGCCTCCCAGCTGCACAGTGCGGGCGTGCAGAACAGGACCGCGGGTTTCGTACTGTCCTTCGGCAGCGCACCCCAACCAGATGAAGGCCAGGCGGCTGCCGACCGCGTCAACGGCATCGTCACCCAACGCCTGAAGCTCTTTCAGCACGCCCCCAAACGCGGCTACTGGCAGGGCGGCCCGACCGGCAGCGTCCGGATCGACGTCTTCTTCCTGTCGGGCCCCGACGGCGACACCTCCCTGCCCCCCGGCTGCCATTCGTCCGGGGGCGGATGACCGCGGTGGCGTGACCCCGACAATCCGAGGATCGTGACCACCGGGGCGATGTGGGTCGCGGCACTCGCATGCCCGCCGGGTGCGCGTTGGCCGCTCGCCGTCGCGGCGGAGCCTTCTTGCCACCTGGGCGGGAGAGCAACCCCACGGCACCGGGGCTGTCCGATCGGGGCACGGCGTGGGTGGATGTTTGTGCTCGGCCGGGGCCAGACTGGAAGAGACGGATGCACGATACCGCTGCGAAGGGCTGTCGGACGTGCCATCGAAGTGTGTCCTTCCGACGGGCCGGAATCCCGGCGCGTCGGATGAACCGGCCGCTCCCGTGCCGGGCGGGGCGCGGTGGCCGACGGTACCCGCGGCCGCGCCGCGCACGCTGGTGGACATCCTGGAGTCGACGGTGCGGACGCACCCCACCGCCCCCGCCTTGGCCGCCGGTGATCCCCTGCTCGACTACCACACCCTGTTCGCCGTGGCGACCGCGTTCGCCGGAAGGCTGCGTGCGCTGGGCATCGGGCCGGGAGACCGGGTCGGCGTCCGTATCCCGTCGGGCACGGCCGAGTTGTACGTGGCGATCCTCGCCATTTTGTGCGCCGGTGCGGCCTACGTGCCGGTAGACGCTGACGACCCCGACCAACGCACCGAGATCATCTGGTCCGAGGCCGGGGTCCGCGCCGTCGTCGGTGCCGAGCTGTCCGTTCACTGTCCTGGTGTAGAGGCTCCTGGCAGACGGCCGCGTCGGCCGTCCCCGGGGGACGACGCGTGGATCATCTTCACCTCCGGCACGACCGGGCGGCCCAAGGGCGTCGCGGTCACCCACCGTTCCGCCGCGGCCCTCGTCGACGCCGAGGCACGACTGTTTCTGCGATCTGAGCCGCTGGGGCCGGGCGACCGGGTGCTGGCGGGGCTGTCGGTGGGGTTCGACGCGTCCTGCGAGGAGATGTGGCTGGCGTGGCGGCACGGCGCGTGTCTGGTCCCGGCTCCCCGTTCGCTGGTCCGTGCGGGCGCTGACCTCGGGCCGTGGCTGGTGGAGCACGGGATCACCGCGATCTCAACGGTTCCCGGCCTGCTGGCGCTGTGGCCGGTCGCCTCGCTGGACCGGGTGCGGCTGCTCATCGTCGGCGGCGAGGCGTGCCCGGACGAACTGGTCGACCGCCTGGGCGCGGGCCGGGAGATGTGGAACACCTACGGGCCGACCGAGACCGCGGTGGTCGCCTGCGCCGCCCGGCTGGTGCCCGGCGAGCCGGTGCGTATCGGCAGGCCGCTGGACGGCTGGGAGGTCGCGGTCGTCGACTCCGACGGGCGGCCGGTGCCCTGGGGCGGGACCGGCGAACTGGTGATCGCCGGGGTGGGGACCGCGCGCTACCTCGACGACGCCCGGGACGCGGAGGCGTTCCGCACCCACCCGGCCCTGCCTGGTCAGCGTGTGTACCGCAGTGGTGACCTGGTGCGTGCCGATCCGCAGGGCCTTGCCTTCGTCGGCCGCGCTGACGACCAGGTCAAGATCGCTGGGCGGCGGGTCGAACTGGGCGAGATCGACACCGCGTTGCGGGCACTGCCGGGGGTGAAGGCCGCCGCCGCGGCCGTACACACCACCGCGGCCGCGGGCCAGGTGCTGGTGGGATATGTCGTGCCCGACGAGGCGGTGGTCGACGGCCGTTCCCGCTTCGACGTGGCGGCCGCGCGCCATCATCTGCGCGGCAGCCTCCCACCACCGCTGGTCCCCCGGATCGCCGTCATCGAGGAACTGCCCACGAGCACCTCGGGCAAGATCGACCGGCGGGCGCTGCCCTGGCCGCTGCCGCCACCCACCGAAGACCGGTCGAAGGACGCCGCACCGGACTCCGCCTTGAACGGCACAGCGGGGTGGCTCGCGGAGCACTGGCGGCGTGTGCTGGGCGTGCCGGTGTCCGCGGGGTCCGACTTCTTCGCGCTCGGCGGCACCAGCCTGGCCGCGGCGCGGCTGGTCTCTGCGCTGCGCGAGCGGTTCCCGGACGTCTCCGTCACCGACGTCTACCGCAGCCCGACCCTGCGCGCCCTTGCCGAACGGCTTGACATGCTTGGCCAGCGGCACCGGGCGGACCGCGTCGTACGGCCGACTCCGCGTCGTGCCGGTGTTGTCCAAGCCCTTGTCCTGGTCGCCCTGTTCACCGTCGTCGGGCTGCGCTGGGTGCTCGCCCTGGCCACCCTCGACAGCCTGACGGGCCCGCCGCCGGGCATACCGCGGCTGTCGTGGTGGCTGGTCCTCGGCGGCTGGCTGACGCTCTTCAGCGCTCCGTCGCGGCTGGGCGTCAGCGCGGGGGTGGCCCGCCTGCTCACCCGGGGAGTGCGGCCCGGCGCCTACCCGCGGGGAGGCTCGGTGCATCTGCGGCTGTGGGCCGCTGAGCGGACCGCGACGACGCTCGGCGTGCCGAACCTGCTCGGCACCCCCTGGGCGACGCTGTTCGCGCGGGCCGTGGGCTGCGCGGTCGGCCGCGATGTGGCCCTGCACGCGCTACCGCCGCTCACGGGAATGGCCGCGTTCGGCGACGGCTGCGCCGTGGAGCCGGAGGCCGACATCACCGGGTGGTGGCTTGACGGCGATGTGCTGCGCCTCGGCGCTGTGCGCATCGGCGCGGACGCCCGCGTCGCCACGCACGCGATGCTGCTGCCCGGGGCGCTCGTCGAACAGGGCGCGCACATCGCGCCGGGTGCCTGTGTCACCGGCACCGTCGCGCCCGGCCAGTTCTGGAGCGGTACGCCGGCACGGCCCACGGGCGAAGTCGACGGGGCGGTCATCCGCCAACACCGCGACCGCCATACGGGCCGCGGATGGTGGCCCACGGCTTACGCCGCCGCCGCTCTCGGTTTCGACGTCCTGCCGCTGCTCGCTCTCCTCCCCGCCTTCATCCTGTTCGACAGCGCCACCGGCGGCCTGACGCCGGGCGCCCTCGTCCGAGAGCTGCCGTGGGCGGTGCCGGTCGGGACGCTGCTGACCCTGCTCAGCTACGCGGCCCTGGTGACGGTTGTCGTCCGGCTGGCCGGTGCGGCGCTGAAGCCGGGCGCTCATCCGGTGTGCGGGCCGGTGGCCTGGTGTGCGTGGGTCACCTCGCGGTTGATGGACCAGGCCCGCAGGCTGCTCTTCCCCCTGTACGCCAGTCTCCTCACCCCCCTGTGGCTCAGGCTGTGCGGCGCGGAGGTGGGCCACCGAGCGGAAGTCTCCACCGCCTTGACGCTGCCCCGGCTCACCAGGATCGAGCGCGGCGCGTTCCTCGCGGACGACACTCTGGTCGCTCCGTACGAACTGCACGGCTCGTGGCTCCGGTTGGGGAGATCCGCAGTCGGAGAGCGGGCGTTCGTCGGCAACTCCGGCATTGTCGGGCCAGGCCGTGCGCTGCCCGACCACGCCCTGGTCGGCGTCCTGTCCGACGCGCCCGCACACCTTGATCCCGGCGCGTCCTGGCTCGGGCGCCCCGGCTTCAGCGTGCCCCGCCGCCCCGACAACGTCGACCCCCGCCGCACCTTCCAGCCGCCCAGGCACCTGGTGCTCGCCCGCGCCGCGATCGAACTGTGCCGTCTGGTCCCCCTGTTGTGCGGCGCCGCCCTCGCCGACGCGGTGTTCCTCGCCCTGGAGGAACTGGTCGGCGCCTTGGGTTGGGCAGCGGCCGTCGCCCTGTTCGGCCTACTGCTGCTGGCCGGGGGCGCGATCGCGTCGTTGATCACCACCGTGGCCAAGTGGGTGCTGGTGGGGCGCTTCACGCCGTGCCAACACCCACTGTGGAGCTCGTTCGTGTGGCGCAACGAGCTGTACGACACCTTCGTCGAGACGCTGGCCATCCCCTGGTTCGGCCACTATCTGGTCGGCACGCCGCTGCTGAACGTCTGGCTGCGCACCCTCGGGGCACACATCGGGCGAGGCGTGTGGTGCGACAGCCACTGGTTGCCGGAGCCCGATCTGGTCCGGCTCGGGGACGGGGCGAGCGTCAACCGCGGCTGCGTCCTGCAAACACACCTGTTCCATGACCGCCTGATGCGGGTCGACGCCGTCCACCTGCGGCCGGGCGCCACTCTCGGACCGCACTCCATCGCCCTTCCCGGCGCGGTGATCGGCGACGGCGCCGCGGTGGGCCCCTCGTCCCTCGTGATGGGCGGCGAGCACGTCCCCGCGGGCACCCGCTGGCTCGGCAACCCCGTGGCCCGCTGGACGCCTGGCGCCGTCGGTCGCTGCGCGATGCGGTCTCCCGCGTCGGACCGTGGCCGGCAGGGCTCAAGGCGGTGTCGCTGCGGCGCCACGAGCCTGCACTCAGGAGCGGGATCGCCGTCCCGGTGACGACCGTGGCCGCGGCTCATGTGTCGCGGTTGGCCTCCGCGTCCCCTGAATGTCCCTCGTTGCTGGCCGTGGCTTCACCCGAGGATGCGAGAACGGGGTGTCGTGCGTGCGAGGTGCACCAGGGGTGCCAGGGGTGTGTGCCTTCACGTGCTCCGATAGAAAGGTCCTTTCGTGACATCTCTGTTCGCTTCGCGCCGTCGTCGGCGTAGTGCCACCGTCGCTGGCCTGGTAAGTGGTGCCGCCATCCTGGTCGCCGGCACCGCGGGCGCCTACGGCGCGACCACGGCTCCGGCAGCCGCGCCGAAGATCACCGTGCCGGCGGGCTTCTCGGTCAAGGTCTTCGCGCAGGCACCGAAGTCGGTCTCCAACGCCGATGACATCGCCCGACTGGGCGACCACCTGTTCGTCGCCTTCCAGAACGGCGTCGGCTCCAAGGGCGAGCCCGCGCCGAACGGCAACACCAAGAGCACCGTCGTCGAATACGACCGGCACGGCAAGGCCGTCTCGCAGTGGTCGTTGACCGGCAAGGTCGACGGTCTCGGCGCCGACTCCAGCCACCGGCGGGTGGTCGCGACGGTCAACGAGGACGGCGGCTCCAGCCTCTACACCATCACCCCCGGCGCCCGGTCCTCCGCCCAGGTGATGCACTACCGGTACGGTCCGAAGCCGCTCCCGCACGGCGGTGGCACGGACAGCGTGCTTGAGCGCCACGGCAAGCTGTACATCACCGCCTCCGCACCCGAGCCGACCACGCCCAACGGCTCGACGTACGACAAGCCGGCGCTGTACGAGGTGAAGCTGGTCGGACAGACCGCCCAGTGGACCCCGGTCGTCGCCGACAACGCGCGCGCGACCAACCTGGTGACGGGCAAGCCCGAGACCCTGAACCTGTCCGACCCCGACTCGACCGAGAACGTGCCGTCGTCCGTACCGGGCGTCGGCGGTTCCCTGCTGCTCGACAGCCAGGGGGACAGCGAGCTGGTCTTCCTCAACACCAAGCACGGGTCCGCTGCGGACCACGTTCGGGTGCTGCACCTCAGCGCCCAGGTGGACGACTCGGCCTTCGCCACGGGTGACGAGGGCGCCCTCTATGTGGTGGACAGCAAGACCGGGGACATCCTGAAGATCACCGGCCACTTCGCCAAGGGCCAGGCCTTCACCTCCTCGGACTCGCTCAGCACGATCGACCTCAAGACGGGCCAGGTCAGCGCCTTCGGCACCGGCATCAGCGCCCCCAAGGGCCTGCTCTACGTCCCGGACGCTGCCCACTGACCCGTCCCAACGGCTGACAGGTCCCGAGCTGGGCCCGTCACCGCGTGAAGGCACAAGAGGCCCCGACCGGTATTCCGGCCGGGGCCTCGCCGTCCGGTCAGGTGCGTACCCTCGACAAGCCGCGCGGGCCCTTCAGCGGGAGACTGCTGACGTGTGCCACCGCCACCGCGGTACGGCAGTCCACGAGGACGGCTCTCAGGGCCGGGGAAAGGGGCTGTGGTGTCTCCACCTCTCGTGCTCGATGAAGACGATGCCGTCGAACTCCTCGCCTACCTGGTGACCGCCGCCCGCACCCAGGTGGATGAGGCAGCCGAGTACGCCCCGATGCGCCTGCTCACAGCCGCAGGCCGTCTCGCCGAAATGATCAGGCCCAGGGCAAGCGCTGGACTACGGCCCCTGTTGCTCGACGTTCGGCAGGGGTTCGCCGAAACGGCCGTCAAAGCCGCTGATCCTGACGGATACGTCGAGCGGCTCGATGCACTGTGCCGGTCCGTCGCCGCGCAGCTGGTCACCTCTCTCGACCTGGACGGGACGGCCTCGTGAACGACACCGTGCTCCAGGCGATCCACACCCGCCGCGTCGTACGGGCCATGACGCAGGATCCGGTCCAGCACGACCAGCTCAAGACCGTGCTCGACAGCGCGCGCTACGCGCCCCACGCCGGAAACCGACGCCTACACCGATACGTCGTCGTCACCCGTGCGCCGATCCTGCGCGCTCTGCGGATGGTCTCGCCAGGGATGCTCCAACACCCCGCTGCCGCGATCGTCGTCTGCGTCGACTGGGCGCAGGTGAAGAGCTACGGCTTCAACCCGGCCAATCCCGGCCCCTACATCGACGTGGGCACCGCTGCCGCGACGATGCTGCTCGCGGCGCACAGCATCGGACTGGGCACCGGACCGGTCACCTCTTTCAGTCGGACCGCAGCGGCCACGATTCTCAACCTTCCCGAGGGCGTGCGCCCCGAATTGATCGTCTGCCTGGGCCACGCCGCGTCCGGGCAACCACCCTCCGTACGGCGTCAGGACGCCCCCGCATGGGAGGACCTCGTCCAATGGGACCGGGGGCTGAGTCCGGTCTCCCCGTACGGCCCGCGCCGAGGGCCCGACTGATCCGAGAGCACCGACGCCGCCAACCGGCCCGTGCGAAAGTCCGCCCATTCCTACTCTGTAGCGGCACCCCTGCGGGTGGAGATCCTTTTCGTCCTGGCGGTCGTCGCCATCTGTACCGCGGGGATCTGCGCGGTCGTCGTCATCGCAGACGGAACGCTGATCGGCATCATCGGCGCCAACCTGCCGTTTATTGGTGTCACCCTCGTCGGCCTGGTCCTCGCCGCCGGATGGGCCGCCACCAAGTTCAAGTCCCTCAAGGACGGCGAGAAGTAACTGCTCCCATGCGAAAGCCCCTTACGTATTCCGTAAGGGGCTTTGCCAGTCTCCCAGCCGCGCGACAGGGGTACCGTTCCCAGTGGACGCTAGGAATGGAGCCAGTATGCCCCACTACAGCGACATTGGGGGCGGCGCAGAGAGCAACGGGCAGCGCCTTGCCCGGATTCGCGCGCGCCACCGTTGGACACAACAGCGCCTCGCCACCGAGGCCGGGTACTCTCTCGCAGCCGTGAAAGCCTTCGAGCAAGGGCGCCGCAGCCTCGACCGGCCCGCCGTGATCCTCGCCTTCGCCCGCGCCCTCGACTGCCACCCCACCGAGATCACCGGCAGCCCCTATACGCCGGTACACAACGACAGGGAAGGACAGGCCGCCGTCGCCTCCATCGCCGCCGTGCGCCGCGCTCTCCTCCGACACGGCCGCCCAACTCGGCCCGCGGAGCACGAGGCCGCCGCCGTCGACCTGCCGGAGCTGCGGGTACGGGTCGCCGAGGCCAACCAGTACCGCCACGCCGTATCCCTGGCCAAGTCCGGCAACGTGCTGCCCGCGCTCCTGCGCGATCTGCAGGTGGCCGCCGAACTGTGCGAAGGAGACCAACGCTACGCGGCGTTCGGGCTGCTCGCCTCGGCTTACGAGTGCGCCATGCAGTACCTGTACAAGCTCGGCCACGCCTCCGATGCCACCCTGGCCACCGAGCGTGTCGTGTGGTCCGCCCAGGAGAGTGGCGACCCGCTGCGCATGGTGGCTGCCCGCTGGTACGACGCAGGCGAGTTCCTGGCAATCGGCGAGCACGACGAGGCCGGCGCCATCATCGACGGCGCGCTGACCGAACTCGGTGCCATCCGCGACCGCGCGCCCCAGGCCGTGTCGCTGCGCGGCGCGTTCCACCTGAAAGCCGCACTGAACTCGGCCCGTGCCACCGACGGTCGGGGCGCTGAGCAGCATTGGAAGAAGGCTAAGACGGCCGCGGAGGAACTCGGTGAGGACCGCAACGACTACCAGCTGCAGTTCGGGCCGACGAACGTGGCCATCTGGGGCGTGAGCCTGCCCGTGGAGATGGGCAAGGGCCGCCTCGCGGTCGACCGGGCGGACGGTGTGCAGTTGCCCGCGCAGTTCTCGCCGGAGCGGCGCTCTCACCACTTCATCGACGTGGGCCGTGCGCACTTCTACAACGGGCAGCGTGACCTCGCGCTGGGCGCTTTCCTGAAGGCGGAGCGGCTCGCACCGCAGGCCACCCGGATGCACGCGGGTGTCCGGGAGACGGTGGGGACGATGATCCGCACTCAGAAGCGCGGCGGGCTAGTCGAGTTGGGCATCCGGCTGGGCGTGGTCTAAAGGGATACGCTCTGTAGCCCTTACGTCACCCCCTGGTCTCTAGCGTCGGTTGAGTAGTCGCCGCTGCCACAGACCAGGGGGTTTCTACGTGGACGAGCAACGCCCACTGGCGTTTATCTACGACCGATGCACGACGAACGACACGACGGAGCTGGAGCGTCGCCTTAAAGCCTGCGCCGAGTACGTCACCGCGCAGGGCTGGGGGTTCGGTGGCTGGTGGCGCGACAACGGCGACTACGCCCTCACGAACGACCGCCGCCCTGCCTTCGACACGCTGCTCCGCACGATGCGGGCGGCGGGGACCGGCCCGCGGGTGTGCTTGGTCTACAGCTGGGAGCGGCTCAGCCGCGACATGCAGGCCCGCGGCCTGATGACTCGCCGGGTGCTCCTGCTCGACGGCTGGGTGGAGACCTGCGACGGCGAAAAGCGCACCCCAGGCGGCGAGGACTCGCAGAAAGGTCGGCTGACGCGGGCCCCGATGCTCCCGTGAACGGCCGACGGAACGCCGTCGCCAGGACGGTGAAGCGCTCCGCCGCATGGTTGGCCACGCCCCTCTACGTCTTGGCAGTGGTCGGGACGATCGCGTTCGTCCTGTACGTCGGCGCGACGGCGAACCGCGCCATGAACGCCCGCCCCGGCCGGTGACCCGCTGGACAGGTCAAGACGGCCGGAACGGGCCTATGGGCGCCTGCCCTGTTGCAAGCATCTCGGCAGGACAGGCGCCCGACCCGCCCACGAAATCCGGGAGCGGGTCGCAGCTACGGCACGCCAACAACAGCAGGAGGACAGCAACGATCCCCTTCGGTGCCCGCGCCGAACACACCCCGTACACCGTGACCGTCGAGGCCGGGTCGTTCGCCTACGACCCGCACCGGCAGGTCAACCTCACCCCGCAAGGCAACCTGTGGGCCGAGTCCGGGATCGCCGGATCCTGCACCAACACCAACTGGGACAGCAAGAACGACGACACCGCCGACCCGTACTTCATCGCATGACACAACGCCTGACAGGCGCGCCGGTCCTCGTGGTCACCAAGGAGATGGACCCCACCGCGGACCTGGTCGTTGACGATTCTCTGGGGGAGAGACCTGTCGGCTGGTAGATCCTCGGCGGGTTGGTGCAGCTCAGCGCCGGTATGAGAGGACGCTATCTCGTGCAA
>JBEYJY010000010.1:191227-192173 GCA_040631425.1 Streptomyces sp. NPDC020096 | reverse complement strand
CGGGAAGCCTGCTTCGAGATGAGGACTCCCACCCACTTGATGGGGTAAGGCTCCCAGTAGACGACTGGGTTGATAGGCCAGATATGGAAGCACCGCAAGGTGTGGAGTTGACTGGTACTAATAGGCCGAGGGCTTGTCCTCAGTTGCTCGCGTCCACTGTGTAGTTCTGAAACAACGAACCATGCCGGTTTTGCCGGTCGGTTTGATGTGTTTCATAGTGTTTCGGTGGTCATAGCGTTAGGGAAACGCCCGGTTACATTCCGAACCCGGAAGCTAAGCCTTTCAGCGCCGATGGTACTGCAGGGGGGACCCTGTGGGAGAGTAGGACACCGCCGAACAATTCTTATGGACCCTCGGTCCCGGCCTGACGCTGGGGCCGGGGGTCTTTTTGTTTTCCCGCCGGTGCGCAGTCCTCCCTCAAGTACGAGAAACTGGCACTACAGCAGTACGAACCAAGGAGTCACGTCGATGTCCAACTCGTCCGAGGGCCGCTCGGATCGGCCCGAGCGCAGGGATCGGCCCACCGGCGCCGGCGACCGGCGCGGGTTCCGCAGCGGTGGACCGCGCCGAAATGACGAGCGCGGTGGGTTCCGCCGGGACGACCGGCCCCGCTATGACCGGCCGCGGGACAACGCGCGTGATGACCGCCGAGGTGGCGACCGCCCCCGTGACGACCGTCGTGATGACAGGTCGCGTGAGGACCGGCCGCGTTACGACCGTCCGCGTCGTGATGACGAGCGTGGTGGCTTCCGCCGTGACGATCGTCGGGATGAGCGTCCGCGTTATGACCGTCCCCGTGACGACCGCCGTGATGAGCGTCCGCGTCGTGATGACGAGCGTGGCGGTTTCCGCCGTGACGATCGGTCGCGTGAGGACCGTCCGCGTTATGACCGTCCCCGTGACGACCGCCGTGATGAGCGTCCGCGTCGTGACGATGAGCGTGGCG
>JBEYJY010000010.1:0-191130 GCA_040631425.1 Streptomyces sp. NPDC020096 | reverse complement strand
GCGGTTTCCGTCGTGACGATCGGTCGCGTGAGGACCGTCCGCGTTATGACCGTCCCCGTGACGACCGCCGTGATGAGCGTCCGCGTCGTGACGATGAGCGTGGCGGTTTCCGTCGTGACGATCGGTCGCGTGAGGACCGTCCGCGTTATGACCGTCCCCGTGACGACCGCCGTGATGAGCGTCCGCGTCGTGACGATGAACGTGGTGGTTTCCGTCGCGATGATCGTCGGGATGAGCGTCCGCGTTACGACCGTCCCCGTGACGACCGCCGTGACGACAGGTCGCGTGAGGACCGGCCGCGCTATGACCGACCGCGTCGTGATGACGAACGTGGTGGTTTCCGTCGCGACGACCGCCGGGACGAGCGCCCGCGTGACGACCGTCGGGACGAGCGTCCCCGTGCGCCCCGTCGTGAAGACGAGCGCGGAGGGCGCGGCGGTGGCTACGGGCGCAGGGGCGAGGAGCGGGGGCGCGAGCGGCGGCCCTACTCGCCGGGGCGTGGGCGCTTTGAGGACCGTGGCCGGGACGAGTCGCGCGAGGAGCGCGAGCCCGTCAAGCGGCTGCCGATCCCGGACGACGTAACCGGCCAGGAGATCGACAAGAGCATCCGGCAGGAGCTGCAGAGCCTGCCGAAGACGCTCGCCGAGGACGTGGCGCGGAACCTGGTCATGGTGGCCCGGCTGCTCGACAGCGAGCCGGAGCAGGCGTACGCCTTCGCGAAGGTCGCGTTCCGTCTCGCGTCCCGGGTGGCGGCTGTCCGTGAGGCCCTTGGGTTCGCGGCGTACTCGACCGCGCGGTACTCCGAGGCGCTCGCCGAGTTCCGGGCCGCACGCCGGATGACGGGCTCTGTGGAGCTGTGGCCGGTTATGGCGGACTGCGAGCGTGGCCTTGGGCGTCCGGAGCGGGCGCTGGCCATGGCCGGTGAGCCGGAGGTGCAGAAGCTCGACCGGGCGGGCCAGGTCGAAATGCGACTGGTCGCCGCAGGTGCGCGGCGCGACATGGGGCAGGCGGAAGCCGCTGTCGTAACGCTGCAGAGCCCCGAGCTGGCGTCGAACGCCGTGCACCCCTGGACGGCCAGGCTGCGCTACGCGTACGCGGACGCGCTGCTTGCCGTCGGCCGTGAGGACGAGGCCCGCGAGTGGTTCGGCAAGGCGTTGGAGGCCGATCAGAGCGGCACCACGGACGCATCGGACCGGCTCGCGGAGCTGGACGGCGTTGAGTTCGTGGACGCCCTCGACCTGGAGGCCGAGGAGGCCGAGGAGACCGAGGCGGCGGACGAGACCGACGAGCCGCAGGACACCTCCCCCGCTGAGGCCGAGGCCAAGCAGGCCGAGCCGGAAGCGGAATCCGCACCGGAAGAAGCGCGATCCGCACCGGAAGCGGAATCCGCACCGGAGGCCAAGTCGGACGACCCGGACCCGGACCCGGAGACTCAGGCGGAGCCGAAGCCGGAAGCCGCGCCTGAGGCAGGACCGTCGGCCTTCCTGGACGATCCGTTCAAGGAGCCCGGCGAGAAGGCCTGATCGAGCCGCGTCTGAGCATGTGAAGGGCGCCCCCGCATCGCGCGGGGGCGCCCTTCACGTATTCCGTCCGTCCGTTCAGCCGAGGTCGAGACTCCGTAGCACCAGCCCCGAGGCCGGTTTCGGACCGAACGAGGTCGACTTGTGCGGCATCATGACGCCCTGCCGGGCCAGTTCCAGCACGGTCGCCTCCGGCACCGGGTGCATCAACACCGCTGTGCCGCCCAACCGTTCCGCCTGCCGGACCGCTGCCGTCGCGTCGTGTACGTAGCCGATGTGCTCGGGGGCGTCGGGTACCTGCCAGAGCCGGTCGACCAGGACGCTGTGCAGCACGGTGGCGTCCAGGCGGCGCCATTCCTCGGGGCGGTCGCGCGGTACCGATTCGTCGATGACCCGCTCGTCGGGGCGGGTGAGCAGGTGGAACGAGCCGTCGCCGGCGAGGAGATAGGTGTTTCCGTCGCTCGCCTTGGTGGCCGCCAGCGCGTCCAGAGCGGCCGGGAGCGGGCCGGTGACCGCCTCGACGTGGAACACGTCCCGTACCGCCGTCAGCGCCTGTGACACCGGCATGTGCTGTAGCACCCGGTGGATGGCGCGCACCCGCAGCGGATAGCGCGTGGTGTCCACCAGGAGGACCAGACCGCGGTCCCACGGACCGGGCGTGGCGGCCCTTCGCTGTTCGTCGCGGAGTCGCAGATACGTCGCCCAGCGGTGGTGACCGTCGGCGATCAGCGCCTGCCGGGGCGCGAGATCGGCGTCGATGGCGGCGATCTCGCGGGGGTCGGTGATGGCCCACAGCCGGTGCCGGGTGCCGTCCTCGGTCGTTGTGGTCAGCAGCGGTGGGTGCTGCGCCGTGCTCTCCACGATGCGGGCGGTCGTGCTGCCGCCGTGTCCGGCCGACCCGTTGTAGTCGTCGCCGCCGCGGTAGGCGAGGAGCAGTGGCTCCAGGTTGGCACCGGTGGCCCGCATCAGCCCGGCCCGGTCCGCCACCGGTTCGGGCATCACATCCTCGTGCGGCAGGACCACGTGCTCGTCCGGGGTGGTGAGGTGTAGCGCGCCGATCAGGCCGCGTTGCAGGCCGGAGGCGTCGCTGTACTGCTCGTACACATACAGCGCGGGTTCCGGGTCGGGGGCGAGCACACCCTCCTCCAGCCAGTGCCGCAGGGTGCGGGCGGCCTGTGCGTGGCGGTCGGCGGGGTCCCCGGACTGCGGGAGGATCAGCCGGACGATGTTGTGCGGGTCGGCGGTCTCCAGCTGGTGCAGTCCGTCTGGCCGGACCACGACGTCGTACGGTGGCGAGGTGACCGCGGACAGACTGCCGACCCGATCGGGGACGTAGCGAAGTCCGCGGAACGGCGCGAGCCGTAGGCCGCGCGGTGGCCGGGGTTCCCCGTGGTGTAGCCCAGGGGATGGTCCTGGAGTGCTCATCCGAGCATGCTATGTGCCCGATGGCGGTGTGCGATCACCGGTTGGGAAGATGCGTCAGATGCGTGGACGGTAGCGTGCACGACGCGTGCGACACGAGGGAGCGACGAGCGATGAACCGGCAGACCCTGCGGACCCGGCCGTACGGCAGTGAGCGGCCGCTGCACACGGCCTATGACACCGGGCTGCTGGATCTCGACGGGGTGGTGTACGCGGGTGGGAACGCCATCGCTCACGCCGTGGAGTCGTTGGGGACCGCGCGTGACGCCGGTATGCACCTCGCGTACGTCACCAACAACGCGTTGCGTACGCCTGCCGCGGTCGCCGAGCACCTGACGGAGCTGGGCGTTCCGGCGCGGCCCGAGGACGTGATCACTTCGGCCCAGGCGGTGGCCCGGCTGATCGCCGAAGAGGTGCCGCCTGGAGCGAAGGTACTGGCCATCGGCGGCGAAGGCCTGCGGGTCGCGCTGCGCGAGCGCGGGTTGGAGCCGGTGGACTCGGCCGACGACGATCCGGCCGCGGTGGTACAGGGTTACGGCGGTCCTGAGCTGACCTGGGGGCGGTTGGCGGAGGCCTCGCTGGCGGTGGCGCGCGGGGTGCCGTGGTACGCGTCCAACACGGATCTGACGATTCCGAGCCCTCGCGGCATCCTGCCCGGCAACGGCGCGGCGGTGGCGGTGGTACGCATCGCCACCGGCGGGGAGCCGCGGGTGGCGGGCAAGCCGCAGCCGCCGATGCACCGGGAGACGATTCTGCGGACCGGTGCGAAGCGGCCGCTGGTCGTCGGGGACCGGCTGGACACGGATATCGAGGGCGCGTACGTCGGCGAGGTGGACTCGCTGCTCGTACTGACCGGTGTGACGACCCCCACGCAACTCGTCGCGGCCGAACCGAAGCACCGGCCGACGTACGTGGCCGCCGACCTGCGCGGGCTGCTCACGGCGCACCCGGACGTCGAGGCGGAGCAGGGCGGGAACGGCTTCCGGTGCGGTGGTTGGGCCGCGTCAGTGGATACGGACCGGCTGCGCGTCGACGGCGCGGGGGACCCGTACGACGGGTTGCGGGCGCTGTGTGCGGCGGCCTGGACGGCGGCGGGCGAGTCGGCCTGCGAGCTGGACGCGGGCAAGGCGCTGGGGCAGTTGGGGCTGTGACGGCTCCCGGGCCGGTGCAATCCGCCGGACGGCTACAGGAGTGTTGGACCCGGACGGCTACAGGAGTGTTGGACCCGGACGGCTACAGGAGTGTGCGCAGGCGCAGCAGGTCCAGTAGCCCCGCCTCCAGCTTGACGCGGCCGCTGGCCCACGCCTTGGCGAAGTGGATCTCGCCGTTGACCAGTGCCACCAGGTCGTCGCCCGCCATGGTCAGCCGGATCTGGGCGCGTTCGAGCGGCGGGCCGGGCACCGTGACCACATCCCGGATGTGACCGTCCGCGAGACGTCCCACGAAGGTGATGTCGAGATCGGTGATCCGGCAGCTCAGCGACCGGTCGAGGGCGGCAGCGCTGCGTACGTCGCCCTCGGCCTGCGCGAGGTTCTCCGACAACCGGTCGAGTGCGCTGCGGCACTCCTCGATGGTCGCCATCGGTGGGGCTGCTCCTGTTTCGCTGGTGCGGTGTGTCCGCTGGGGCGTTGTTCCTGTGTGCTTCGGTGGCGCGTGTGCGCGTATCGGCGACCGTACACCTGCGCGGGGTGGGGCGATCCGCCGGCGTCTGCGGGTTCTGGGGAGGTTCCACGCGCTTTCCAGGGGGTTTCCAGGGGCTTCCGCACGACGGAGGCGGGGTGGCACGCGGTAGCGTCATGACCATCGGCGTCAATGGTGAGGCGAGGAGTGAGGGCATTGCGTGACGCGCTGCGCACCTGTCTGCAGATCGCGGGAGGGCTGACCGAGGCCACGCGACGGCGGGCGGCGGGAGCGGCTCGGGAACTTCTGGACCAAGCCGGGATAGACGTGGACGCGCTCCAGAAGACCATCGGCGAGCGGATTCCGCCGGAGGTACAGACACTCGCGGATGAACTCGTCGCCTCGGGGCGCGCCAATCGCGACCTGCTGCTGGGCCTCATCAGGGAAGAGGTCGACAAGACGATGGGGCGGGTCAGCCGCCTCGCCGACGAGGTGACCAAGGTCGGCGTGATCCTTGAGGCGCTGGAGCGCCGGGTACGGAACCTGGAGGGAACCGAGGAGGTGCCCGAGCCGCCGAGCGCCCCGGGCGAGCCCGTCACGCCGCGCGAGCGGGTCCGGGTGGACGCGGAGACCGCGGCGCCTCGGGCGACGCGTCCCACGGAGGCGGGGGCGCCCGCGGCGAAGAAGGCGACGAAGAAGGCCGCCGCCAAGCGTCCGGCGACCAAGAAGGCCGCCGCACCGGCCAAGAAGGCCGTGAGCACGCCGAGCCCCGCGAAGACGACCGCCGCCACGGCGCCGGCGAAGAAGGCGGCGAAGAAGACGGCGGCGGGCGCCACGAAGAAGGCGGCGACCAAGAAGGCCGCCGCGAAGAAGGCAGCGGCCGAGAAGACCACCGTGACCAAGAAGGCCACCGTCGCGAAGAAGACCACCGCGACCAAGAAGGCAACCGTCGCGAAGAAGACCACCGCGACCAAGAAGGCAACCGTCGCGAAGAAGGCCCCCTCGGCCGCGAAGGGGACAAGTCCCGCCGCGAAGCGGACAAGTCCCGCCGCCAAGAAGGCGGCTCCCGGCAAGGAGTCCGCGCCGTCCGAGGCTCAGCCGCAGGCGAAGCCGGGGCCGGGAGATGACTGAGCAGCCGTCGGTCCAGGAGACCGTCGAGGCGGAGGTCGTCGAAGCGGGCGGGGCCGAAGAGGCGGAGTCGACCGCCGTTGCCGAGGAGGAGGCGCCTGGCGGGCCCGTACCGCTGGGAATCACGCTGCAGCCCACCGGGAACGCGGAGGTGGACGCGTTGCTCGATCGACTGGGCGATGCCGACGACCTGCCCACCGAGGGGCATATCGAGGTGTACGAGGATGTTCACCGAGGACTACGGGACACCCTCACCGCACTTGATTCCCGGCCAGGGCCGCCCGGCCCGAACCAGAGACACGAGGACAGGAGCTGAACCGAGCGTGGCAGGACAGGCAAGACGGCGCCTCGACGCGGAGCTGGTGCGCCGCGGTCTCGCGCGCTCGCGCGAGCACGCCGCCCAGTTGATCGCCGCCGGGAGGGTGACCGTAGGTGGCGGTACCGCCACCAAGTCCGCCACTCAGGTGGAGACCAGCGCCGCGCTGGTCGTCGCCAAGGACGACAGCGACCCCGACTACGTCTCCCGTGGCGGGCACAAACTCGCGGGCGCACTGGCCGCGTTCACTCCTCAGGGGCTGAGTGTTGAGGGCCGTCGCTGCCTTGACGCGGGAGCGTCGACCGGCGGCTTCACCGATGTGCTGCTGCGCGCAGGGGCGGCGCACGTTGTCGCGGTGGACGTCGGCTACGGTCAACTGGCCTGGTCGTTGCAGAGCGACGACCGGGTCACCGTCAAGGACCGTACGAATGTACGCGAGTTGACGCTGGAGTTGATCGACGGCGAGCCGGTGGACGTGATCGTCGGTGATCTGTCGTTCATCCCGCTGGGGCTCGTACTGCCCGCGCTGGTGCGCTGCGCCGCGCCTGACGCGGACCTGGTGCTGATGGTCAAGCCGCAGTTCGAGGTGGGTAAGGAACGACTGGGCAGCGGCGGCGTGGTACGGAGTCCGGAACTGCGGGCCGAGGCGGTGCGGGGGGTGGCCGCGCAGGCGGCCGGGTTGGGGCTTGGTGTGCTCGGGGTGACCGCCAGCCCGCTGCCGGGACCGTCCGGCAATGTCGAATATTTTCTGTGGCTGCGCGCCGGGGCGCCAGAACTCGACCCGGCGGATGTGGATCGAGCCGTAGCGGAGGGGCCTCGTTGAGCGGATCGAATACGTCGGGCGAACGCACCGTCTTCCTGCTGGCGCACACCGGCCGTCCGGCGGCCGTGCGCAGCGCCGAGCGCGTTGTGCAGGGGTTGCTGCGCTGCGGGATAGGTGTACGGATCCTCGCTGAGGAAGCGGTCGACCTGCCGCTGCCGCCGTCGGTGGACGTGGTGGAGTCCCGCCAGGACGCCGTGGACGGCTGTGAGCTGCTCGTCGTCCTCGGCGGTGACGGAACGCTGCTGCGCGGTGCGGAGTTCGCGCGGGCGTCCGGTGTGCCGATGCTCGGGGTGAACCTCGGCCGGGTGGGTTTTCTGGCGGAGGCCGAGCGCGATGACCTCGACAAGGTCGTGGACCGGGTGGTCACCCGGGCCTACGAGGTCGAGGAACGGATGACGCTGGACGTCCTGGTACGGGAGAACGGCACCGTGGTGCACACCGACTGGGCGCTCAACGAGGCGTCGGTCGAGAAGGCGGCACGGGAGCGGATGCTGGAGGTCGTCACGGAGGTGGACGGGCGGCCGGTGACCGGTTTCGGCGGCGATGGCGTGGTGTGCGCGACGCCGACCGGTTCGACCGCTTACGCGTTCTCCGCGGGGGGTCCGGTGGTGTGGCCGGAGGTGGAGGCACTGCTGATGGTGCCGATCAGCGCGCACGCGTTGTTCGCCAAGCCGTTGGTCACCTCGCCTCGCTCGGTGCTCGCCGTTGAGGTGCAGCCCAAGACGCCGCACGGCGTCTTGTGGTGTGACGGGCGGCGCACGGTGCCGCTGCCCGCTGGGGCGCGGGTTGAGGTGCGGCGCGGCGCCGTACCCGTACGGCTTGCGCGGTTGCATCATGCGTCGTTCACCGATCGGTTGGTGGCGAAGTTCGCGCTGCCTGTTGCGGGTTGGCGGGGGGCGCCCCAATAGTGCGGGTGCGTTCTTGGTTGCGGTAGGTCTCTTTCCCACCCGCCCGCCCGTTACCGCGGTCGCCTCGGCACCGCCCCCGCCCAGGGTCTGTCCTGGGGCGGGGGCGTGCCGGGGTGTCTCCTCACTCCGCCTGGGGTAGCAAGGCCGCCGGGGTGACCCCGGCGGCCTTGCTACTCCCACCCACCCGCAAGCGCAGAAACCGGCGGAAGGGGGTGTGCCGGGGGTGTCCCCGCAGCGACCCCACGAAGCACCGCGACTGTGCGGTCAAGCTGGAGTGAGGAGACACCCCGGCACACCCCCGACCCCGAACCGACCGTGCGCAACGGCACGCTGCGGGGCGGGGCAACGGGGGGGGAGGGTGGGCGTGACCCACACGTGACCGCGCAGAGCGTTATCGTCATGGCGTGCTGGAGGAGATGCGGATACGGTCCCTGGGCGTCATCGATGACGCCGTGGTCGAGTTGTCGCCGGGTTTCACGGCGGTGACCGGCGAGACGGGCGCGGGCAAGACCATGGTCGTCACCAGCCTCGGTCTGCTGCTTGGCGGGCGGGCCGATGCCGCGCTGGTGCGGATCGGTGCGAAGGCGGCCGTCGTCGAGGGCCGGATCACGGTCGGCGCGGACTCACCGGCGGCGGTGCGGGCCGAGGAGGCCGGGGCCGAGTTGGATGACGGCGCGTTGCTGGTCAGCCGGACGATCTCGGCGGAGGGCCGCTCGCGGGCGCATGTCGGCGGCCGTACCGTGCCCGCCGCGCTGCTCGGCGAGCTGGCCGACGACCTGGTCGCGGTGCACGGCCAGACCGACCAGCAGGGTCTGCTGCGTCCCGCTCGGCAGCGGGCGGCGCTGGACCGGTACGCGGGCGAGACGGTGGCCGTACCGCTCGCGAAGTACGCGTCCGCCTACCGTCGGCTGCGAGACGTCAGCGCCGAGTTGGACACGCTGACCACCAAGGCGCGGGAGCGGGCGCAGGAGGCGGATCTGCTGCGCTTCGGTCTGGACGAGATCGCCGCCGCCGAGCCGCTCCCCGGCGAGGATGTCGAACTGGCCGCGGAAGCGGAGCGGTTGGGGCACGCCGAGGCGCTGGCATCGGCGGCATCCGCCGCGCACACCGCGCTGGCCGGCAACCCGGAGGATCCCGAGGGCGTGGACGCCGCCACGCTGGTGGCCGGGGCGACGCGCGCCCTGGAGTCCGTCCGCGCGCATGATCCCGCGCTGGCCGCGCTGGCTGACCGGCTTGGCGAGATCGGGATCCTGCTCTCCGATGTGGCGGGCGAACTTGCAGGATACGCGGACAATCTGGACGCGGATCCGCGGCGGCTGGCGGCGGTTGAGGAACGGCGTTCGGTACTGGCCCACTTGACCCGTAAGTACGGCGAGGACATCGCCTCGGTCCTGGCCTGGGCCGAGCAGGGGTCCACTCGGCTGGCCGAGTTGGACGGCGACGACGACCGGATCGAGACGCTGACGGCGGAGCGCGACGCGCTGCGTGCCGAACTCGGTGAGTTGGCACAGGCGTTGACGGACGCGCGCACGGCGGCGGCCGAACGGTTCGCCTCGGCGGTGACCGCCGAGCTGGCCGAGCTCGCGATGCCGCATGCCCGTATCACGGTGGAGATCCACCAGGCCGATGACCCCGAGGGCATCGAGGTCGGCGGCCGGGCCGTGGCCTTCGGCGCGAGCGGCGCCGACGAGGTGGAGTTGCACCTCGCCCCGCACCCGGGCGCACCGGCGCGGCCGATCGCCAAGGGCGCTTCAGGCGGTGAGCTGTCCCGGGTGATGCTTGCCGTGGAGGTGGTGTTCGCGGGCTCCGACCCGGTGCCGACGTATCTGTTCGACGAGGTGGACGCGGGCGTCGGCGGCAAGGCGGCGGTGGAGGTCGGACGGCGGCTGGCCCGGCTGGCGAGGACCGCGCAGGTCATCGTGGTCACGCACCTGCCGCAGGTGGCGGCGTTCGCTGACCGGCAGCTGCTCGTGGAGAAGACCAATGACGGTTCGGTGACGCGCAGCGGAGTCCGGGTGCTGGACGGTGAGGAGCGGGTACGCGAACTGTCGCGCATGCTCGCCGGGTTGGAGGATTCCGACACAGCCCGCGCCCACGCGGAGGAGCTGCTGGAGGCGGCGCGTGCCGCGCGCTGACCCGCGCGCCGCGGTGGCGATTTTGGCCCGCCGAGATCCGCCGGACAGGCTCCAACGCGTCGCGCGCGGGCGTGCTCTGTGGGTACCCGCGGTCACGGCGCGGTCTGCGCCGCGCCTCGGGGCCCCGTACCACCCGGAGCGTGCCCGTGAGCCGCGCGATGCTGCTCGTGCCTACGCGAAGCAACCGCGGGCGATGGCGGACAATGGCGGTGGTCCGTCCGTTGCCGGGGCGGTCCGAGGCCGCTTGGGGGTGGTCGTGAAGCAGTCAGCGCAGGGGGAGGGGCCCATGGTGTTCAGCTCGGGCCGAGTGTCGGGTGCTCTCGTGGCGGCGGGCACCGCACGGGCCGGGTACGGATTGCTGCGGGCCAAACCGCCCGGTGGGGCCGCCCGTTGGGAGCGGAAGAACCACGCGGGCCGCACCGTGGATCTGCACGGTGGGCTGGCGGCCGCCGCCGGTGTGGCGCTGGCCGCCGCGGTGACCCGTGGGCTGCCCGGGCGTACGCGCACCGCCGCGGTGCTCGCCACGGTCGCCGCAGCGGCCTGCGGGGCGTATGACGACCAGGCGGGATCGGCGGACGAGCGGGGTTTCGGTGCGCATCTGCGCGCCCTCGCGGGCGGCCGGGTCACCTCGGGTGCGGTCAAGCTGCTCGGGATCGGCGCGGCGGGGCTGGCCGCGGGCGCGCTGATCGGTAGACGGCCGGTGGACGCGGTGCTGGCCGGGGTGGTGATCGCGGGCAGCGCGCATCTGGTCAACCTGGTGGATGTGGCGCCGGGCCGGGCCGCCAAGGCCGTACTCGCCGCTGGTGCGCCCGGCCTGCTGCGCGGCGGTCCGGCGGGTGCCCTGGCCGCGGCGCCGGTCGCCGCCGCCGCGGCGGTGCTCGCCGACGACCTCGGTGAACGGACCATGCTCGGCGACGCGGGCGCTCATGCGCTGGGCGCGGCGCTCGGTGTCGCGATCGTGGCGGCGAACGGCCGTACCGGTCGGGCGCTGCACGCGGCGGTGCTGGTCGCACTGGCAGCTGTCGGCGACAAGGTGAGTTACAGCGACGCACTGTGGACTGCCCCAGGAATACGGGCAGTTGACGCCTGGGGACGTCGCCCGCACTGACCGCATCTTTCACCGTTAAGACGGCGGCTGGCAGCACACCCACTCATACGGGTGATCCCGTACCACCGCGTACCCCCACCGGCGGGGCAGCGGCCCTCGCATTGTCAGCCCCTGCTGGCATCCTGGAACCCGCAAGCCCGCGAACCCGAACACCGATCCACCCGTCCGCACAGGAACATCCATATGCGAACGGGTGTGCGCACGTCATCATTCCGTACGTTCAACCGTCGAAGATCGCCGCCGACCCAGGAGCCGTACCCCGCGTGAGCAGCACTCAGACCCCGCCGTACGGGCCGTTGCACGCCGTGCAAGTGCTCGGCGCGACGGCCGGTGCGCACGTGAGCTCGCTCTCCGGCGGGCTGGTGGCGCGCGGGGTGGACGTGACGGTGTGCGGTCCCGCCGACGCGGTGGAGGCCTACGGATTCGCCGAGACCGGTGCTCGGTTCACCCCGGTGGAGATCGGCGGCAAGCCGGGCCCGCGCGCTGACGCGCTGGCCGTCGCCGCGCTGCGGGCCGCCTGTGCGCGCGCCGATGTGATTCACGCGCATGGGCTGCGCGCCGGACTGCTGGCCTCGCTGGCCGTCCCCGCGATCCGGCGCCCGGCGCTGGTGGTCAGCTGGCATGGCTCCGAGCCCGTGTCGGGGACCCGTGCGGGTCTGCTGCGGCTGCTGGAGCGGCGGGTGGCCCGGGCTGCCACCGTGGTGCTCGGCACCTCGTCCGAACTCGTGGACGAGGTACGGAAGTTGGGCGCGCGGGATGCCCGGCTGGCGCCGGTGGCGCTGCCCGGGCAGCGTATCGACCCCGAACGGCCCGGTGCCGACGAGGAGTGCGCCCGGCAGAAGTGGCGGGCCGAACTGGGTGCGGTGGGGCGGCCGTTGCTGCTCGCGGTCGGCCGTCTGGAACAGCACAAGGGGTACGACCTGCTGCTGGACGCCGCGCGCGAGTGGCGGTCCCTGGAGCCGCCGCCGCTGGTCGCCGTCGCGGGCGAGGGCAGTTGCCGGCCGATGCTCCAGCGCCGGATCGACGCGGAGGACCTGCCGGTCCGGCTGCTCGGGCGGCGTGATGACATCGCCGAACTCCTCGCGGCGGCGGACGCGGTGGTGCTGCCCAGCCGCTGGGAGTCCCGCCCGCTCATCGCCGAGGAGGCGCTGCACGCCGGGGTTCCGTTGGTGGCCACGGCGGTCGGCGGCATCCCGGAGCTTGTCGGCGACGCCGCCGCGCTCGTGCCGTACGGGGATTCGCGGGCCTTCGCCCAAGCGGTGACGGGTCTGCTCGCCGACCCGGACCGCCGGGCGCGCCTCGCGGCCGAGGGCCGCGCCCAGGCGGCGACCTGGCCCAGCGAGGACGACACCGTCGCCCAAGTCCTCAGTGTCTACGACGAGTTGAGGGCGGGCTAGCGCCCGGCTTCTTTGTCGGGTTGCGCCCGGTTCGGACCGCCGGTCCGCGTCGTGCGGGCTGCTCGCCGCGGCGGTAACGAAGATTCCGCCGCGACGGCGAGCAGCCACGATGGTGCGGACCGGCGGCGTCGAACCGACCGCAACGAACCAAACAGAACCAGAACGAACCGACCGGAATCCGACGGAAGCCCCAGACCGGCACGGGTGTGGGCCTGGGCTGAAACGGTCCCGGACCGTTTCAGCCGCCGTACGCGCCGGACGCCGTCAGGCGCAGGGCCGTGTCGATCAGTGGCACGTGGCTGAACGCCTGCGGGAAGTTCCCCACCTGCCGCTGGAGCCTGGGGTCCCACTCCTCCGCGAGCAGCCCGAGGTCATTGCGCAGCGAGAGCAGCTTCTCGAACAGCTGCCGTGCCTCGTCGACCCGGCCGATCATCGCCAGGTCGTCCGCGAGCCAGAAGGAGCAGGCGAGGAACGCGCCCTCATCACCGGGCAGGCCGTCTACGCCCTTGTGCGCGCCCTCGGTCGGGTAGCGCAGCACGAAGCCGCCGTCGACGGTCAGCTCCTTCTGGATCGCCTCGATCGTGCCGATGACGCGCTTGTCGTCCGGTGGCAGGAAGCCGACCTGCGGGATCAGCAGCAGGGAGGCGTCCAGCTCCTTGGAGCCGTAGGACTGGGTGAAGGTGTTGCGCTCCGGGTCGTACCCCTTCTCGCACACATCGCGGTGGATCTCGTCGCGCAGCTCGCGCCAGCGCTCCAGCGGCCCGTCGACCTCGCCCGACTCGATGAGCTTGACCGTGCGGTCCACCGCGACCCAGGCCATCACCTTGGAGTGCACGAAGTGGCGGCGCGGCCCGCGCACCTCCCAGATGCCCTCGTCCTTCTCCTGCCAGTGGTCCTCCAGGTACCGGATCAGCTTCAGCTGGAGCAGGCTCGCGTAGTCGTTGCGCGCCAGGCCGGTCATCAGGGCCAGGTGCAGGGCCTCGCTGACCTCGCCGTAGACATCGAGCTGGAGCTGGCGCACCGCGCCGTTGCCGACGCGTACCGGCCGTGAGCTCTCGTAGCCGGGCAGCCAGGTCAGCTCGGTCTCGCCCAACTCCCGCTCGCCCGCGATCCCGTACATGATCTGCAGGTTCTCCGGGTCGCCGGCCACCGCGCGCAGCAGCCACTCGCGCCAGGCGCGGGCCTCCTCGCGGTAGCCGGTGCGCAGCAGCGACGACAGGGTGATCGCCGCGTCCCGCAGCCAGGTGAAGCGGTAGTCCCAGTTCCGTACCCCGCCGATGTCCTCCGGCAGCGAGGTGGTGGGCGCGGCGACGATGCCGCCGGTCGGGCCGTAGGTCAGCGCCTTCAGGGTGATCAGCGAGCGCACCACGGCGTCCCGGTACGGGCCGTGGTAGGTGCACTGGTCGACCCAGTCGCGCCAGAAGTCCTCGGTGGCCTCCAGGGAGGCTTCCGGGTCGGGCATCGCGGGCGGCTGGTGGTGCGAGGGCTGCCAGCTGATGGTGAACGCGATCCGCTCGCCGGGGGAGACGGTGAAGTCGGCGTAGGTCGTCAATTCCTTGCCGTAGGTGGGGCATTCGGTGTCCAGCCACACCGAGTCCGGCCCGGCCACCGCGACCGTGCGGCCCTCGGGGGCCTGCGGGTCGTCGACCCGGTGCACCCACGGCACCACCGCGCCGTAGGAGAAGCGCATCCGCAGCGCCGAGCGCATCGGCACCCGGCCGCTGACGCCTTCGACGATCCGGATCAGCTGCGGGGCGCCGTCACGCGGCGGCATGAAGTCGATGACCCGGACCGTGCCGCGCGAGGTGTCCCACTCCGACTCCAGCACCAGCGAGTCACCGCGGTAGCGGCGGCGCGTCGCGGTGGGCGGCTCGCCGTCCGGCGGGTACGCCGGACCGAGTCGCCAGAAACCGTGCTCATCGGCACCCAGCAGCCCCGCGAAGACCGCGGGGGAGTCGAAGCGCGGCAGGCACAGCCAGTCGGCCGTACCGTCCCGGCAGACCAGGGCGGCGGTCTGCATATCGCCGATGAGTGCGTAGTCCTCGATGCGCCCGGCCACGTACATCTCCAGTCGAACAGCTTGAACCGTCCCGAAGGACGTTCGAATTCCAGGTCTGGCGTATTCGACGAACCTGGCTCCGGTGCCCCCTTGGTCCGCGATGTGCCCCTTTGCTGGATATACGCATGGGGCGGCGTCACGGTTCGGGAGCGGGCGGGGATGATGCCGTGCCGGCCGGCTCGCTATGGCCCCTTCCTGCGCCGAACCCGACGGCAGAAGAGAGTGTCCGAGCAGAATACGACGTGAAAGCGGGGGGCGCGTGCGTCTCGCTGCGACCGATTTCGGCCGGTCGGGTGAGCCGTGCGCCCAGCGCGACGCGGCGACTGCTCGCGGTGAACAACAACCCGGTCCGCGGTGAGCCGAGGTGCGCCGCGGACGGCGGTGCGTGCCCGTACGCGTCCGGTCCGCCGGGGCGGCTCCCGCGCCGTCGGGCACGGCCGGGCCCAGCCGCTGATACGCTGGTAGCCCGTGGGCCGGTGGGTTGAACCACTGAACCGCCCCGACGGCTCCACCCCACACCGAAGCCGCCGGACCCTCACCTCGCGACCACGGGAGCCCCCTCTTGGCACTGCCTCATTCTGGCAAAAACCAGACGACCAAGCACATCTTCGTCACCGGGGGTGTGGCCTCGTCGCTCGGCAAGGGCCTGACGGCCTCCAGCCTCGGCGCGCTGCTCAAGGCCCGCGGCCTGCGGGTCACGATGCAGAAGCTCGACCCGTACCTGAACGTCGACCCCGGAACGATGAACCCGTTCCAGCACGGTGAGGTGTTCGTCACCAACGACGGCGCCGAGACCGACCTCGACATTGGCCACTACGAGCGCTTCCTCGATGTCGACCTCGACGGTTCGGCCAACGTCACCACCGGCCAGGTCTACTCCTCGGTGATCGCCAAGGAGCGGCGCGGCGAGTACCTCGGTGACACGGTGCAGGTGATTCCCCACATCACCAACGAGATCAAGGCCCGGATCCGCCGGATGGCGACCGACGACGTCGACGTCGTCATCACCGAGGTAGGCGGCACGGTCGGCGACATCGAGTCGCTGCCGTTCCTGGAGTCGGTGCGCCAGGTCCGCCACGAGGTCGGCCGGGACAACGTCTTCTTCGTGCACGTCTCCCTGCTGCCGTACATCGGCCCGTCCGGCGAGCTGAAGACCAAGCCGACGCAGCACTCGGTCGCGGCGCTGCGCAACATCGGTATCCAGCCGGACGCGATCGTGCTGCGCGCCGACCGCGAGGTGCCCACCGCCATCAAGCGCAAGATCTCGCTGATGTGCGACGTGGACGAGGACGCGGTGGTCGCCGCGATCGACGCCAAGTCGATCTACGACATCCCCAAGGTGCTGCACACCGAGGGCCTGGACGCCTATGTGGTGCGCCGCCTGGACCTGCCGTTCCGCGATGTGGACTGGACCCAGTGGGACGACCTGCTGGACCGGGTGCACAACCCCGCCCACGAGGTCACGGTCGCGCTGGTCGGCAAGTACATCGACCTGCCAGACGCCTATCTGTCGGTGACCGAGGCGCTGCGCGCGGGTGGGTTCGCCAACAACACCCGTGTGAAGATCAAGTGGGTCACGTCGGACGACTGCCGTACCGCGGCCGGTGCCGAGCAGCAGCTGGCCGGCGTCGACGCGGTCTGCGTGCCCGGCGGCTTCGGTGACCGCGGTGTGGAGGGCAAGGTCGCGGCCATCGCCTTCGCCCGGGAGAACCGGATCCCGCTGCTGGGCCTGTGCCTCGGCCTGCAGTGCGTGGTCATCGAGGCGGCGCGCAACCTCGCCGGTATCGCGGACGCCAACTCCACCGAGTTCGACCCGGCCACCGCGCACCCGGTGATCTCCACGATGGCCGAGCAGCTGGACATCGTCGAGGGCAAGGGCGACCTGGGCGGCACCATGCGGCTGGGCATCTACCCGGCCAAGCTGGCCGAGGGCTCCATCGTGCGCGAGGTGTACGGCGGCGAGCCGTACGTCGAGGAGCGGCACCGCCACCGCTACGAGGTGAACAACTCCTACCGCGCGGAGCTGGAGAAGAAGGCCGGGCTGATGTTCTCCGGCACCTCCCCGGACAACAAGCTGGTGGAGTACGTCGAGTACCCGCGCGAGGTCCACCCGTACCTGGTCGCCACCCAGGCGCACCCGGAGCTGAAGTCGCGTCCGACCCGTCCGCACCCGCTGTTCGCGGGGCTGGTCGCGGCCGCGGTCCGCCGTCAGCAGGGCGGGGACGCCGTTGCCGAGCCGGTGAAGGAGCAGGCCGAGGCCTGAGCCCTGACCGATACCGCCAGCCATAGTGTGCCGGGGTGATCGCGCGAGCGCGTGATCACCCCGGCACCGCCGTTCCACCCCACTGCCGCGGAGGACCGAAGATCATGCAGGACCCCGTAATCCACGACATCCCCGAGGAATGGCCGGTTTCGGCCACCGAGACGCCGTTCACCGGCAAGGTGACCGGTGTGCGCAGCGATGTGGTGGCCATGCCGGACGGCACCACCGCTCGTCGCGACTACCAGACGCACCCCGGTTCCGTCGCCGTGGTCGCGCTCGATGACGACGGCCGGGTGCTGGTGCTGCGGCAGTACCGCCATCCGGTGCGGCAGCGGCTGTGGGAGATCCCTGCCGGGCTGCTGGATGTGCCCGGTGAGCATCCGCTGCACGCGGCCCAGCGCGAGCTGTACGAGGAGGCGCACGTCAAGGCCGTGGACTGGCGGGTGCTGGTCGACATCTACAGCACCCCCGGCGGATCCGACGAGGCGATCCGGATCTTCCTCGCCCGCGACCTGGCGGATGCCGAGGGGGAGCGGTTCGCGGTCTCGGAGGAGGAGGCCGAGTTCGAGTACGCGCGGGTGCCGCTGGATGAGCTGGTCCGCGGGGTCATCGCCGGTGAACTGCACAACTCCTGCCTGGCAGTGGGGGTTCTGGCCCTCCAGGCCGCACTCAGCGGCGAGGGCGTCAACGCCCTGCGCCCAGCCGACGCCCCGTGGCCTGCCCGACCGTTCAAGGGGTAACCGGGGCTTGCGGCAGCTTCGGCACCGCCGGGCTACGCCGTGGGGGTTGCTCGCCGTCGCGGCGAAAGAAGATGTCGGGGCACGCCTCCGGCATCCCCGGGGGATGGGGGCGCAGCCCCAGGGTCGCGGGAGCGAAGCCCCTCAAGGGGGGCGTGGGGGGCGCAGCCCCCGCATGGCGTGTGATCACCCGCACGTGGTGTCGGGCGTGGATGCGTCTGATCCGATGGAGTGATCATCGCAGCGGGTTGCGGCGCCCAGCCGCCAACCCGCCTCGTATCCTCCTGTGTACGCGGCGGCGCATGCCGCCGCGTACCACGCAGGGACGGGAGTGGGCCCGTGGCGGATCACGCGCTGACCGTACGGACTGCCGCCTGCGCGCTGCCCGCGCCGCCGCCTGACTTCGTCGGGCGCCGTCGTGAACTGCGGGAACTTCGCGCCGACATCGACCGCCCGGGGCTTGCCGCGCTACGCGGCAAGGACCACGGCGGATGCCGGGTGCTGCTGGTCGCGGGGCGCCCGGGCTCGGGCCGTACCGCCCTTGCCGTCCGGCTGGCCCGCGAGGTCGCGGACCGGTATCCCGGCGGTCAGTACTTCGTACGGCTGGCCGGTGCTGACGGCGAGCCGGTGCCGTCCGCGCAGATCGCGCGCACCGTGCTAAGGGCGCTGGGCCAGGCCGGTGCCGCGGCGGACGGCGGGGCGGAGGCCGAGGATCCGGTCGCCGTGCTGCGTACCGCGCTCGCGGGTCGGCAGGCTCTGGTCGTCCTGGATGACGCCGCCACGGCCGACCAGGTGCTGCCGCTGCTGCCGCCGGGACCCGGCGGCCTGGTGATCGCCACCTCCGAGGGGCCGCTCGCCGCGATCCCCGACGTACGGCCGTGCACCCTGGGCGGGCTCAACACCGCCGCGTCGGTGGAACTGCTCTCGGCGGTCGTCGGTTCGACGAGGGTCACCTGCGATCCCACGGCGGCCGAAGCGCTCACCGAGGAGTGCGGGAGCAACCCCACCGCGCTGCGGCTGATGGCCGGATGGCTCGCGGCGCGGCCGGGGATGTCGGTGACCGACACCATCGAGGCGCTGCGCGCGATCCCGGCGGGCAGTGCCACCTCCGCACCCGTCGCCAGGGCCTTCCGGCTGGTGCACGACGGGCTGCCACAGCCCGTCGCCCGGCTGCTGCGGCTGCTGGCGCTGGCGCCGGACGGCGTGCTGGACGCGCATACCGCGTCCGCGCTGGCGGGCTGCCCGCTGAGCGCTGCCCAGGCGGCGCTGCGGGAACTGCTCGGATACGGGCTGCTGCACCCGGAAGGCACGGTCGGCCTGGAGGGGGCGGCCGACGCGGACACGGAGTACCGCGTTCCAGGCTGCCTCCACGCGCTGCTGCGCGAACGGCTCGACGCGGACGAGCGCCCCGCGCAGGTGCGGCTGGCCAGGGCCCGGATGCTGGAGCGCACCGTGCGGCGGCTCCAGTCGTGCCGGGCGGCCGCCGAACCGGCCGGTTCGCCCGCCCGCCGGAAGGTCGAGGAACTGCCCCGGCCACTGCGGTTCGGTTCGCCCGGGCTGGCCGCCGGCTGGTTGCGGGGACGGCTGCCGGTGCTGCTGGCCGCCGCTCGTGTCGCGGTCGCCGACGGTGAACTCGACACGCTGGCACAGCGGTTGATCGCCGCACTCGTGCGGGCGCTGGACGCGCACCGGGCCGACACGGAGGCCCTGCGGGAACTGTACGAGCTGCATGGCCTGCTGCTCGAGGTCGCCGAGCGGCGTGCGCTTCCCCGGCAGCAGGCCGCGGCGTTGATCAACCTCGCCGATCTGGACACCGCCGCCGGACGGACGAAGGAGGCGCTGGAGCGCTACCGCACCGCGCTCGACGCGGCCCGGTCGGGTGACGACGGCTTCGCGGCGGGCCGCGCGCTGGAGGCGCTGGGCGACAGCTATCTGGAACTCGATGATCCGCAGCGCGCGGCGGACTGGTACGGCCGGGCGCTCGCGCTGCGCCAGACCCGGGGTGAGTTCGCCGAGCAGGCCCGGCTGCACGCCCGGCTGGCCGAACTGCACACCCGCACCGGCCAGTACGCGGCCGCGCTGCGCGAGTGGCGGGCGACCGGCGCCGCGCACCGCAGGCTGCGCGACCTGTCCGGGTACGCCATGGCGCTGAGCGAGGCGGCCCGGGTCCAGGAGTGCGCCGGGCAGTGCGAGGAGTCGCTGCGCACCTACCGGGAGGCTCTGCAATGGGCGCGGCAGGCGGCCGACGTACCGGTGGAGGGCGTGGTGCTGCTGCGGATGGCCGACACCCTGGAGCGGCTCGGTGATCCGGCGGGGGCGCGGTTGCAGCGGACGGCCGCGGAGGACCTGCTGCGCCATGGGCGGGGGCGCGGCCCGCGGCATGACACGGACCTGCGGCTGTGAGGGGCGCATGAGCGTACCCGTCTGTAACCGGACCGCCACGCCTACGAATCTGCCAATGCCTTCGGCGAAAATAGTCACTTTGTAAGGCTAGACAGCGCGTCTTCCTTCATTAGACTTTAGCCAGCCGCGGCCAACGCGGTCAGGTCCGGCGTGTGACGTTTTAGCGCACCATGTCCGGACAGGCATCTGCATCTCTTCTGAGCCAAGGACCGTGATCGACGTGAAGGTCGGTATCCCCCGCGAGGTCAAGAACAACGAGTTCCGGGTCGCCATCACCCCGTCCGGCGTGCACGAGCTCGTGCGCAACGGACACCAGGTCTTCGTGGAGCAGGGCGCCGGCAACGGCTCCTCCATCACGGACGACGAGTACGTGGCGGCCGGTGCGCAGATCCTCGGCACCGCCGACGAGGTCTGGGCCATCGCCGACCTGCTGCTGAAGGTCAAGGAGCCGATCGCGGAGGAGTACCACCGCCTCCGCAAGGACCAGACCCTCTTCACCTACCTGCACCTGGCCGCCTCCCGCGAGTGCACCGACGCCCTGCTGGAGTCCGGCACCACCGCCATCGCGTACGAGACCGTGGAGCTGGCCAACCGCGCGCTGCCGCTGCTCGCCCCGATGTCCGAGGTCGCGGGCCGACTCGCCCCGCAGGTCGGCGCGTACCACCTGATGCGCTCCGCGGGCGGCCGCGGTGTGCTGCCCAGCGGTGTGCCCGGTGTGGGCGCGGGCAAGGCCGTGGTCATCGGCGCCGGTGTCTCCGGCTGGAGCGCCACCCAGATCGCCGTCGGCATGGGCTTCCATGTGACGCTGCTGGACAAGGACATCAACAAGCTGCGCGAGGCCGACAAGGTCTTCGGCACCAAGGTGCAGACGATCGTCTCCAACGCCTTCGAGCTGGAGAAGGCCGTCCTCGAGGCCGACCTGGTCATCGGCGCGGTCCTGATCCCGGGCGCCAAGGCCCCGAAGCTGGTCACCAACGAGCTGGTCTCGCGGATGAAGCCGGGATCTGTACTTGTCGACATCGCGATCGACCAGGGCGGCTGCTTCGAGGACTCGCGTCCCACCACGCACGCCGAGCCGACCTTCCAGGTGCACAACTCGGTCTTCTACTGCGTGGCCAACATGCCGGGTTCGGTGCCCAACACCTCCACGTACGCGCTGACCAACGCCACGCTGCCGTACATCGTGGAGCTGGCCAACCGCGGCTGGCGTGAGGCGCTGCGCCGTGACGCGGCGCTGGCCAGGGGCCTCAACACCCACGAGGGCCAGGTTGTTTACCCCTCCGTCGCGGAGGCGCACGGGATGGAGTCGGTCGAGCTCAGCACGCTGCTCGGCTGACCGCGTCCGCCGGGGCGCAACCCGGGTTCGCAGTAACGGTCAGTTGGCGCGCAGGTTGCGTCAACTGACATCAAAACCGTGTCACCGGCCGGGTCTTGTCCAACAAGACCCGGCCGGTCCGCTTCCCGTGGACTTTGTGGCGATGGTTTCATTGATAGCGTAACTGGCCCGGAACATAACTGTTTTACCGTTTCGCACACCCGTGAATCATCCCGGTTGCGCTGCTTACGCCCTTGACATCGGGGTGTTCGGTTGCCGACACATCGTGCCGTGTCCGGTGGATTGTGTTGCTGCGAACCGCCGACACGCCATAGAGTCGCCAACCGTCGGCATGGTGTCACGCTGACCTATTGAGAAGTTTCCTGGTCACCAAGGAGGTAAGACGACTTGTGAATGAGTCGACATTTGCTCCCGGGGGTGGTCAACCAGGAATGACCGTTCAGGGTCCGAGCCCGGCTGGACTTGGAGCCGTTGGTTCCGTTGCCGTCCGGACCTTCGAGGCACGCCGGACCGATTCGAGCACGGAGACGCAAGCTACACACGCCATGTCGTCATACGAGGAAGACCTGCAGGACGGTCAGTTCTACGACCCGGACGCGGAATACGAGCCGGACCCCGAGTACGCGGCCACGCTCGCCCCGGACGCGGCCCGGCAGCGCCGCGAGCGCGTCGGCCCCACCGGGCGCCCGCTGCCGTACTTTCCCATCCCCGGCCCGCTCACCGAGCACGGGCCGGCCCAGATCATCGCGATGTGCAACCAGAAGGGCGGGGTCGGCAAGACCACCTCGACCATCAACCTGGGTGCCGCGCTCGCCGAGTACGGACGCCGGGTCCTGCTCGTCGACTTCGACCCGCAGGGCGCGCTCTCCGTCGGCCTCGGCGTCAACCCCATGGAGCTCGACCTCACGGTCTACAACCTGCTCATGGAGCGCGGTATGGCCGCCGACGAGGTGCTGCTGAAGACCGCGGTGCCCGGTATGGACCTGCTGCCCAGCAATATCGATTTGTCGGCCGCTGAAGTGCAGTTGGTGTCCGAGGTCGCCCGTGAGTCGACGCTGCAGCGTGCGCTCAAGCCGCTGATGTCCGACTACGACTACGTCATCATCGACTGCCAGCCGTCCCTCGGACTGCTGACCGTCAACGCGCTCACCGCCGCCCACCGGGTGATCGTTCCGCTGGAGTGCGAGTTCTTCGCGCTGCGCGGTGTCGCGCTGCTCACCGAGACCATCGAGAAGGTTCGCGAGCGCCTCAACCCCGAGCTCGACCTTGACGGCATCCTCGCCACGATGTACGACTCGCGCACCGTGCACAGCCGCGAGGTGCTGGCCCGTGTCGTCGAGGCGTTCGACGACCATGTCTTCCACACCGTCATCGGCCGCACCGTCCGCTTCCCGGAGACCACGGTGGCCGGCGAGCCGATCACGACCTACGCCTCCAACTCCGTTGGCGCGGCCGCGTACCGACAGCTCGCCAGGGAGGTGCTCGCCCGGTGCCACGCCGAGTGAGTCTGCCCGGAGCCGACGAACTGTTCCGCACCACCGGGGGGATGGCGCTGCAGTCGTCAACGCCCCGGCAGCACAGCAACGGTGACTCGCCCGCGTCCCCGTCGGCCGACCGGCTGCGGCCGGTACCGACAGCAGACGAGGACGGTACCGCTACCGCGCGCCGCTCGGACGAGGACGCGCCGGACGGCGACGGCACCGCCGAACTGACGGACCGCGACCGCCGGGAGCAGGCCGCCTCGAAGTCCACGGCGGCCGAACACACCCGCTCCGACGCGCCCGAGGCACCGAACTCGACCACCCCGGCGCAGCGCCGCCCACCGCAGGAGCACCCGGCACAGGAGCGCCGACAGCGGCGCGGTGCGCCCAACCGCCGTCCCAGCGGCCGGGAACGCCACGACGAGAAGATCACGGTCTATGTCTCCGCAGAGGAGTTGATGGACCTCGAACACGCCCGGCTGGTGCTGCGCGGTGAGCACGGTCTCGCCGTCGACCGCGGCCGCATCGTGCGCGAGGCGGTCGCCGTGGTGCTGGCCGACCTCGAATCGCGCGGCGACGCGAGCATCCTCGTACGCCGCCTGCGGGGACGCTGACGCGCTGTGCGGTAGGGCGTTTTTCCGGGGGTCGGCCCCCGGACCCCCGGCCAGAGCGACATCGCGCGGCGAACCTGGGTAGTGTGCCCGTGATGACCGCATCCGACCGTCCCGCCCGCCGCCCGTTGGGCCGAGGAGCGACTCACCAGGCTCCGCAGCAAGGCGAGGCCGGTGTCGCGACCGCGCTGGCCGAAGGGGATGGGGCCGAGCCATACGCCACGGTGGAGACGGCCCTGGCGGCGGACACCGTGCCGCAGGAGACGAGAGTCGGGGAACCGGCGGAGTGCGACGACGCACCGGCCGCCGTATCGGACGCGCAGGGTGAGTCCGCGCCCGTCGCGCACAGCACGCCGGAGACCGAACCGGCCGTCCCCGACGGCCGGTTCACCGTCCGGCTGGCGAACTTCGAGGGCCCCTTCGACCTGCTGCTCCAGCTGATCTCCAAGCACAAGCTGGACGTCACCGAAGTCGCACTGTCCAAGGTCACCGACGAGTTCATCGCACACATCCGCGCGATGGGCGCCGACTGGGACCTCGACCAGGCCACCGAGTTCCTGGTGGTCGCGGCCACCCTGCTGGACCTCAAGGCGGCGCGGTTGCTGCCCGCGGCCGAGGTCGAGGACGAAGCGGACCTGGCGCTGCTGGAAGCGCGCGACCTGCTGTTCGCCCGGCTGCTGCAGTACCGCGCGTACAAGCGGATCGCGGAGATCTTCGCCGACCGGCTGGACGCCGAGGCGCTGCGTTTTCCGCGTACCGTCGGCCTTGAGCCGCAGCACGCCGAACTGCTCCCCGAAGTGGTCATCAGCATCGGCCCGGAGGGCTTCGCCAAGCTGGCCGTCAAGGCGATGCAGCCCAAGCCGCGGCCGACGGTGTACGTCGAGCACATCCACGCCCCGCTGGTCAGCGTGCGCGAGCAGGCGGACATCGTCATCGCCCGGCTGCGCGAGCTGGGCGCCGCGTCCTTCCAGGAGCTGACCGCCGACGCCGCCGACACCCTGACCGTCGTCGCCCGCTTCCTCGCGCTGCTGGAGCTCTACCGGGAGAAGGCGGTCGCCCTGGACCAGGAGCAGGCGCTGGGCGCCCTCCAGGTCCGCTGGACCGGCGGCGAGGGGGCCGGGCAGCCGGTGGTCACCGACGAGTTCGACCAGGAAGCGGGGGTACGGAAGGATGGGTCGGGATGATTGACGCTGACGAGGCCGCCGAGACCCCCGCGGGACCGCCGTCGGTGGCCGACCTCGCCGTGAAGCCCGCGCTGGAGGCGGTGCTGATGGTCGTGGACGAGCCCGCCACCGAGGAGCACCTCGCGAAGGTGCTCGACCGGCCGCGCCGCGAGGTCGCCGACGCACTGCGGGAGCTGTCCGACGAGTACGCGCGAGATCGGCGCGGTTTCGAACTGCGGCTGGTCGCGGGCGGTTGGCGGTTCTACACCCGGCCCGAGTTCGCGCCCGTGGTGGAGAAGTTCGTCCTCGACGGCCAGCAGGCCCGGCTCACCCAGGCCGCCCTGGAGACCCTCGCGGTGGTCGCGTACCGCCAGCCCGTCAGCCGTTCGCGGGTCTCCGCGGTGCGCGGGGTGAACTGCGACGGCGTGATGCGCACCCTCCTGCAGCGGGGTCTGGTGGAGGAGGCTGGGACGGAACCCGAGACAGGTGCGATCCTGTACAGGACGACGAACTACTTCCTGGAGCGGATGGGCCTGCGCGGCCTGGACGAGCTGCCCGAGCTCGCCCCGTTCCTCCCGGAGGCGGACGCCGTCGAGGCGGACTCCCTCGAAGGGGTTCCGTCGTTCGACCCGGACGCACCCGACACGACCTCGACTACGGAACATTGATGCGAAGCAGCGGCAGGAACAGCGGAAACCGGAACTACCGAGGAGCGGGTGACCAGCGCGACGACAAGAGCAAGCGCGCCGGACGCCCCCGCCCCGAGGAGCGCCGCTACGACGTGGGCGGATCCGGTACCGCCGGATCCGGCAAGGAGGGCAAGCCGGGCGCCGGCCGAGGCGCGCAGGGCGGCAAGCCCACCGGCGGCCCCGGCGGCACCCGGGGCCGCAAGGCCGCCCCGGCCCGGCCGCGTGAGTACGACGCCCAGATCGAGGAGCGCAACCGTGCCCGCCACGACAAGCCGCAGCTGAAGCTGCCCAAGACCTTCCCCGGGGCCGAGCAGGAGGGCGAGCGGCTGCAGAAGGTCCTCGCCCGAGCGGGTATGGGCTCGCGGCGGGCCTGCGAGGAGCTGATCGAGCAGCGCCGGGTGGAGGTCAACGGCAAGATCGTGACCGAGCAGGGGCTGCGCGTCGATCCCGAGAAGGACGAGGTCAAGGTCGACGGGCTCACCGTCGCCACCCAGGCGTACCTGTTCTTCGCGCTCAACAAGCCCGCCGGTGTGGTCTCCACGATGGAGGACCCGGACGGCCGCCAGTGCCTCGGCGACTACGTCACCAACCGGGAGACCCGGCTGTTCCACGTCGGCCGCCTGGACACCGAGACCGAGGGCATCATCCTGCTCACCAACCACGGCGAGCTGGCCAACCGCCTCACCCACCCGCGTTACGGCGTCACCAAGACCTACCTCGCCGCCATCCAGGGGCCGCTCCCGCGTGACCTGGGCAAGCGGCTGAAGAACGGCATCGAGCTGGAGGACGGCTACGCCCGCGCCGACAGCTTCAAGGTCGTGGAGAACACCGGAAAGAACTACCTGGTCGAGGTCGCCCTGCACGAGGGGCGCAAGCACATCGTGCGCCGCATGCTCGCCGAGGCGGGTTTCCCCGTCGACAAGCTGGTGCGCACCCGCTTCGGCCCGATCCCGCTCGGCGACCAGAAGTCCGGCTGGCTGCGGCGGCTGACCAACACCGAGGTCGGCATGCTGATGAACGAGGTGGGCCTGTAAGGCCCGACGCCCCCAGGTTTTCCTGGGGGCGTTGAGGGCTTGCCCTCAACAAGAAGCGCGCACAGGTCATAGCTAGTGTCCAGGACACTAGGACCAGAGCTTGAGGCTGAGCGCCCGGCCCTGCGCGTCCCGTTCGACCTCCAGCATTCCGGCGACAGCCGTGCGGTTGATCCGGCCGTAGACGTGCGGGAAGAGGACCGAGGCCGCGGCGCCCGGCGGAGGCGCGGGCTCCGCCGGTTCCCAACGCACCGGGGAGTCCAGGGCGTCCTCGTCGATCAGCAGCACCATCAGCGGGCCGACCGCGTCCCGGTAGAACGCGTCGGCGACCGCGAGCGCCGTGGACTCGTCGGGCGAGCAGTGCACGAAGCCGTCCTCGGCGAGGGACGGCGGTGCGTACGGCCGCTCCGGGACGCGCAGCCAGTCGTCCAGCGTGACCACATGGAAGATCATGCGCAACGTTCTACCGGACGCGGGGCCGGAAGCCCGCATGCCCCAGCTGATCACCGACCCAAGCGAGACCTAAGGGTGACAGGCCGGGGAGCCGAGGCCGCGCGACCGCGGCCGTCCCCCGGCACGGCGCAGTGGAAAAATGGCGACCATGCGTACCGCCGCCGTCATCGGCACCGGATTGATCGGCACCTCCGCCGCCCTCGCCCTGGCTGGCCGCGGGGTCACCGTCCACCTCAGGGACCACGACCCCGACGCCGCCCGTACCGCCGCCGCGCTCGGCGCCGGCACCATCGACGAGCCGCAGGGGCCGGTCGACCTCGCGATCATCGCCGTACCCCCGGCGTATGTGGCCGCGACGCTCGCGGAGGCGCAGCGCGCCGGGCTGGCCCGCGGCTATCTCGACGTGGCCAGCGTCAAGGGCGGCCCGCGCCGCGATCTGGAGGCGCTCGGCTGCGATCTGTCGCAGTACATCGGGACGCATCCGATGGCGGGCCGTGAGCGGTCGGGACCGCTCGCGGCCACCGCGGACCTCTTCGAGGGCCGCCCCTGGGTGCTCACCCCGACCCCGGCCACCGACACCGAGGTGCTCAACCTGGCCCTGGAACTGGTCGCCCTGTGCCGCGCCGTACCGGTTGTGATGGACGCCGACGCGCACGACCGCGCCGTCGCGCTGGTCTCCCACACCCCGCAGCTGCTGTCCAGCATGGTCGCTGCCCGGCTTGAGCACGCCGACGAGTCCGCGGTGCGGCTGTGCGGCCAGGGCATCCGCGATGTGACCCGGATCGCCGCGTCCGAGCCCGCGATGTGGATCGACATCCTGTCCGCCAATCCCGGGCCGGTCGCCGACATCCTCGCCGCGGTCGCAGCCGACCTCGGGGAGACGGTCGAGGCGCTGCGGTCCCTGCAGTCGGCGGACGAGGCCAAGCGACGGGACGGCGCGGCCGGTATCGAGCGGGTGCTGCGGCGCGGCAACGCCGGACGGGTGCGGGTGCCGGGCAAGCACGGCGCGGCCCCCACGGTGTACGAGGCCGTGGTGGTCCTCATCGGCGACCAGCCCGGCGAACTGGCCCGGGTCTTCGCCGACGCGGGCGCCGCCGGGGTCAACATCGAGGACGTGCGGATGGAGCACTCGACCGGTCAGCAGGCGGGCCTGCTGCAGCTGATGGTCGAGCCGAAGGCGGTGCCGGTGCTCACCGCGGCGCTCCGGGAGCGCGGCTGGTCGATCCGGCGGTAGGGCGCGGCCGGGCCCCTTGGCGGGGTTGCGGTGGGTTCGGCACCGGCGGTCGTACGACCGCCGCCGCCGACTGTGCCCGTCCTGGGCCAGGAAGCTCCTCCTGGCCCAGGAAGCTCTGCCGGGGACGAGACCCCCTGTCCGGCCGGTAACCTTGTGTGGGTTACCTGGTGGACCAGGTGACCAGTCCCCTGGGGAACCAGGGATCCGGACAACGTTTCAGCCCGTGCACGAGGAAGGTCCCCCAGCTGTGGAAAATCCGGTGATCGTCGCCATCGACGGCCCTTCCGGCACGGGCAAGTCGAGCACGTCCAAGGCGGTCGCGGCCAAGCTGGGGCTGAGCTACCTGGACACCGGCGCCCAGTACCGGGCGATGACGTGGTGGATGCTGAGCAACGGCATAGACGTGAACGACGCGACCGAGGTCGCCACCGCCGCCGACAAGCCCGCCATCGTCTCCGGCACCGATCCGTCCGCCCCGACCATCACGGTCGACGGCGCGGACGCCGCGGGGCCGATCCGCAGCCAGGAGGTCACCGCGGCGGTCAGCGCGGTCAGCGCGGTGCCCGAGGTGCGCAGCCGCCTGGTGGAGCTGCAGCGCTCCGCCGCCGCCTCGGCCCCGGTGGGCATCGTCGTCGAGGGCCGGGACATCGGCACCACGGTGCTGCCCGACGCGACGCTGAAGATCTTCCTGACCGCGTCCGCCGAGGCGCGGGCTGCCCGCCGCAACGGCGAGCTGAAGGGCCAGGAGGCGGCCGACCTCGCCGCCACCCAGGCCGCGCTGGTCAAGCGGGACGCGGCCGACTCCGGCCGTAGGACCTCGCCGCTTGCCAAGGCGGACGACGCGATCGAGGTCGACACCACGGACCTCACCCTCGACCAGGTCATCGAGTGCATCGTCACCCTGATCGAGGAGAAGCGAGCGGCTCGGTGACGCCCACGCCCGGCACGACGCCCGGTCCGTACGGTGCGGCCGTCGGCCGCCGGATCGGCATCGGCCTGATGAACAGCGGCTGGCGGCCCCGGGTGCTCGGCGCCTGGCGGGTTCCCGCCAGCGGCCCGGTCATCCTCGCGGGCAACCACGCGCACAACATCGACGGCCCGATGCTGATCGGAACCTCACCGCGACCGGTGCACTTCCTGGTCAAGCAGGAGGCGTTCATCGGTCCGCTCGATCCGTTCCTGCGGGCGATCGGACAGCTTCCGGTGGACCGCGGCCGGGCCGACCGGAGCGCGATCACGGCGGCGCTCGGCGTGCTGGAGCGCGGCGGTGTGCTCGGGATATTCCCCGAAGGCACGCGCGGCGCCGGTGACTTCGCGGAGCTGCGGTCCGGGCTGGCGTACTTCGCGGTGCGCACCGGAGCGCCGGTGGTGCCGGTGGCGGTGCTCGGCAGCGCCCGCGCCGGTCGGCTGATCCCGGCGCTGCCGCCGCTGCGCAGCCGGATCGACGTGGTCTTCGGTGACCCGTTCGACCCGACCGACAGGAGCGGGCGCCGTACCCGGAGCGCGCTGGACGCCGCCACCGCCCGCATCCAGAAGCAGCTGACCGCGCATCTGGAATACGCCAGGCGCGCCACCGGGCGCGGCTGAAGAACCACACTTTGCTGACGGACGACGAGGAAGACTTCATGGACACTGCACACGAGTACGGCGAGCACGGCGCGCTCGGCGACGCCGAGTACGCCGAGTTCATGGAGCTCGCGGCAGAGGAGGGATTCGACCTCGACGAGGTGGCGGACGACCTCGCCTCGGCCGGGCACGGACCGCTGCCGGTACTTGCCGTGGTCGGCCGCCCCAACGTGGGCAAGTCGACGCTGGTCAACCGGATCATCGGCCGCCGCGAAGCGGTGGTGGAGGACCGACCGGGTGTCACCCGGGACCGTGTCACCTACGAGGCGAACTGGAACGGCCGCCGCTTCAAGATCGTCGACACCGGCGGTTGGGAGCAGGACGTCCTCGGTATCGACGCCTCGGTCGCCGCGCAGGCCGAGTTCGCCATCGAGGCCGCCGACGCGGTGGTCTTCGTCGTCGACTCCACCGTGGGGGCGACGGACACCGACGAGGCCGTCGTCAAGCTGCTGCGCCGGGCGGGCAAGCCCGTCGTGCTGTGCGCCAACAAGGTCGACGGCCCCTCGGGGGAGGCGGACGCGGCCATGCTGTGGTCGCTCGGCCTCGGCGAGCCCTTCCCGGTCTCCTCGCTGCACGGCCGCGGCACCGGCGACCTGCTGGACGCGGTGCTGGAGGCGCTGCCGGAGGCACCGGCGCAGACCTTCGGCGAGGGCGTCGGCGGGCCGCGCCGGGTGGCGCTCATCGGTCGGCCGAACGTCGGCAAGTCGTCCCTGCTGAACAAGGTGGCGGGCGAGGAGCGCGTCGTCGTCAACGAACTCGCGGGCACCACCCGTGACCCGGTCGACGAGCTGATCCAACTCGGCGGACAGACCTGGAAGTTCGTGGACACCGCGGGCATCCGCCGCCGCGTCCACCTCGCCGAGGGCGCCGACTACTACGCGTCGCTGCGCACCGCCGCCGCCCTGGAGAAGGCCGAGGTCGCGGTCATCCTGATCGACGCCAGCGAGACGCTGTCGGTCCAGGACACCCGGATTATCTCGATGGCCGTCGACGCGGGCCGTGCCTGCGTGATCGCGTACAACAAGTGGGACCTGATGGACGAGGAGCGCCGGTACTACCTGGAGCGTGAGATCGAGCAGGACCTGGTGCAGGTCCAGTGGGCGCCGCGGGTGAACGTTTCGGCAAGCACCGGCCGCCATATGGAGAAGCTGGTCCCGGCGATCGAGACCGCGCTCGCGGGCTGGGAGACCCGGATCCCCACCGGCCGCCTCAACGCCTTCCTCGGTGAGCTGGTCGCCGCCCATCCGCACCCGATCCGCGGCGGCAAGCAGCCCCGTATCCTCTTCGGGACGCAGGCTGGCACCAGGCCGCCGCGGTTCGTTCTGTTCGCCTCCGGCTTCCTGGAGGCGGGTTACCGCCGCTTCATCGAGCGCCGGTTGCGCGAGGAGTTCGGCTTCGAGGGCACACCGGTCCAGATCTCGGTACGGGTGCGCGAGAAGCGCGGGCGCAAGAAGTAACCGCTGTCCGGGATGCGCGGGCGCCGTTCAGCGCCCGCGCATCCGGTTGTCGTACGGAGCGATGGCACCGGACGGGTTGGACTGCACCGGCGGCAGGGCGGCGGGCAGCTGGCCGCGGTAGAGGCCGTACGACTGGGTGACCGCCCGCTGCTCGTGCTGCGGCCAGGGGCGGCCGTCGTCGAACTGCAGCTCTTCCTCGCCGGTGCGGTCGCCCGGCAGTGCGCGGAACATTCGCCGGTACTCGGAGTACAGCGCGTCGTAGATCGGTGTGCCCGAGCTCGCGAGGGAATCGTGCGGCGAGCGCATTGGCGGGATCTGGCTCTGATACGGAACCCGGGAGAAGGTGTCATAGGTGTGCACGTATGTACCAACGATTCCCGTACGTCCGAGATGCGGGCTGTACGGGGCGAAATGACCCTTCTCTGGGCAAAAGCCATATGACGAAGGCCGGAGCACCCCCCGTCCGGGGATGCTCCGGCCTTCGTGCTCTGGCCTTCGTGCTCCGGCCTTCGTCGGAATCAGCTGGTTCAGGTCCCGGCGAGCGGCATCGTGCCGCCGACCAGCTGGCCGGTGATCGCCGCCCGGTCCAGCGCGTCGCGCAGCAGGTCCTCGCGTGGCTGGCGGCCGATGGTTCCGGCCGGTGCCGCGTAGACGAAGACCTTGTTGGTCCGGTTGGCCGCGCTGCGCCATCCCTCGCTGACCGGCAGCGGCTGGTGCGCCTGCCACCAGGCGGAGGCGTTGGCGCTGTTCGCGCTGCCCTGTAGGACGGCGTGCAGTTTGCCCATCGCCATCAGTACCGACCAGCCGACCAGTTCGGGGGGCGGCATCTCCAGGTTGGTGACCTGATGGAATCCCGCCTCCCCGAGCAGCGGCAGGAACTCGTCCTGGGCCGAGCTGCCCGGGCGGCCGACCGGGCTGGTGGGTTCGACCACCAGTGCCGGGTGCAGGTTGTCCTGGCAGAGCACCAGGCCGCAGGTGATGCCCAGTACGGCGGCCTGCTCCTGTGCGGGCGGCTGGGCGGCGGAGGCGGGTGGCTGCCCACCGGCGGAACTCTCGCCGGTGATGCTGCGCACGGCGACCTGCAGTTGCTCCTCGGAGACCGGAACGACCTGCGACGGAATGCACCTGGCGTGGGCGAAGGCGAGTACCGCGGTCTCCTCGCCGACGAACAGCACCGTGCTGGTGCGCTCCTGGCCGGTGTTGCCGGGGGTGCGGCAGGAGGTGCAGTCGTACGGGCCGGGTGCGTTCTCGCCTGACACCAGGCGGGCGGCCTCCTCATCGCCGATCTCGGCGCGTACCTCGTCGCTGACATCGAGCATGGGCGGCACGGGGTGACTCCTCGGTGGGTTCGTTCGGTGCGAGCCCGGAGTTTCCCGGCTCGCAGTGACAACGGGCGACCTGTGGCAGGGGTCACGCGCGGACTGGCGTGGGTTCAACTAGTCGTATGCGTACGGTGATCTGCCTCCCGGAATCCCTTACTCCGTGTAAATCTTGTGACGTTGTACACGCTTGTGAACGCGTGAAGAAGCTCACAGGAAGGCGTGACTCCGAGGACTGGGATCGGTATAAACCGGTGTCAAAAGTACGCTCAATCAATGAACTTACCATCGGTAACCCGCAACTGGCCTGGGCAGAACGGGCATTGGTTGATATCGGCGGCTTGTGCTCCATAGATTCGGCGGCCGTGTGCACAGAGCACCGCCCGGGCAGTCCGCACGGAGGATGACAGCGCGTCAGCGCGGTCAGCGGACGGGCGGGACGAGCACGGGGCGCAGTAAGCGCCCGGTGGACGTCCCGTTGGCAAGACAGGGGGAGCCCGGGTCCGTTGAGAAGGGGATTCATGTCCGGACATCCGGAGCGCCGTCAGCACGCAGTACCGTCCACCACCGCGCTGGGACTGCGCCGCAGGGCGCGGGCCGCCGTGTTCGCGGGGGCGGCTGTTGTGGCACCCCTGACCGCTGTCGCGGTCAGCGCGGGGCAGGCGCAAGCCGCCGACGCTGGTGTGTGGGACCGCATCGCGAGCTGCGAGAGCGGCGGCAACTGGCACATCAACACCGGCAACGGGTACTACGGGGGCCTTCAGTTCAGCGCCAGCACATGGGCCGCCTACGGCGGTACGAACTACGCGCCGAACGCCAGCGAAGCCAGCCGTTCCGCGCAGATCGCGGTCGCCAGTCGGGTACAGGCGGCCCAGGGCTGGGGTGCCTGGCCGGTGTGCTCGGGTCAGGCCGGGGCCGCGGGCAGCGCGCCCGCCGAGTCTGCGCCGCAGGCCACCACGAGCCACAAGACCTACAAGGCGGCCCCCACCGAGCGGCGCCACGAAAGCCTGAACACCACCAGGTCGAGCGCCCGCACCGGCAACTCGGGCCACGGCAACTACACCGTGGCGTCCGGTGACACCCTCAGCGGCATCGCGGCCGCCCACGGCGCCACGTGGCAGCATCTGTACGACGCCAACAAGCAGGTCATCGGCGACAACCCGAACCTGATCCTGCCCGGCGAGCGCCTCAAGGTCTGACCCTTCCGGCCGGGAGTCACTCCCGACGTCAAGCCCTCCGACGGTCTCTGACACGGTCTGGGCAGCGTTTGACCGCCGGTCCGCAGCATCGTGGTCGCTCGCCGTCGCGGCGGAGCGTTCTCTCGCCGTCGCGACGGCGAGTAGCCCGATGGCGCGGACCGGCGGTGCCGCACCGGCCGCAACCCGTGCTGAGGACCCCGCCGGGCGGGCCCTGATCACTGGGCGGTCGAGTCGTCGGCCGCCCCGGTCAGTGGCACGCGGCGGTCGCCTCGGCGGCTTGCGTCCCATGGGGCCCCTTCGCGGTCAGGCACGCGGAATACCGGCCATCGGATCTTCCGTCAGCCCGCGGGGCCGGGATCGGCGCACCGCCCTCGCGTAGCTTCCAGTGGCGTAATCCGCACGAGGCCGTGGCCGAGGAGGCGGCCTGGCCGGTAGCGTGCGGTCCATCCAGGAATGTCGCTCCATCCAGGAATGTCCGGGCCGCCGAGCCGCTGCCCGGAGCGCCCCAAGGAGGCAGTCGCATGACGGTCTATCAGGCACCTGGCACCCCCGGCAGCTCCGTCACCTTCCGTTCCCGGTACGAGAATTGGATTGGCGGAGAGTGGACCGCTCCGGTCGACGGCCGCTACTTCGAAAACCCGACACCGGTCACCGGCGAGGTCTTCACCGAGGTCGCCCGTTCCACGGCCGCGGACATCGAACTCGCCCTGGACGCCGCCCACTCGGCGGCTCCCGCCTGGGCCCGTACCGCACCGGCCGAGCGCGCCGCCGTGCTCAACAGGATCGCCGACCGGATCGAGGAGCATCTGACCCAGCTGGCCGTCGCCGAGGTGTGGGACAACGGCAAGCCGATCCGCGAGGCACTCGCCGCCGATCTACCGCTGGCCGCGGACCACTTCCGGTACTTCGCCAGCGCGATCCGGGCGCAGGAGGGCTCGATCGCACAGCTCGACGACGACACCGTCGCGTACCACTTCCATGAACCACTGGGCGTGGTCGGCCAGATCATCCCGTGGAACTTCCCGATCCTGATGGCCGTGTGGAAGCTGGCGCCCGCCCTCGCGGCGGGAAACACCGTCGTCCTCAAGCCCGCCGAGCAGACCCCGGCCTCGGTGCTGGTCCTGATCGACCTGGTCCAGGACCTGTTGCCGCCGGGCGTGGTCAACATCGTCAACGGCTTCGGCGCCGAGGCGGGCAAACCGCTCGCCGCCAACTCCCGGGTCGCCAAGGTGGCGTTCACCGGCGAGACCACCACCGGCCGGTTGATCATGCAGTACGCGAGCCAGAACATCATCCCGGTCACGCTGGAACTGGGCGGCAAGAGCCCCAACATCTTCTTCGACGATGTGGCGGCCCAGCCGGACGAGTTCTACGACAAGGCGCTCGAAGGCTTCACCATGTTCGCCCTCAACCAGGGCGAGGTGTGCACCTGTCCGTCCCGGGCGCTGATCCAGTCGACCATCTACGACAGCTTCCTCAGCGACTGCCTGGAGCGGACCCGGTCCATCCGGCAGGGCGACCCGCTGGACACCGACACCATGGTCGGCGCCCAGGCCAGCAACGACCAACTGGAGAAGATCCTCTCCTACATCGACATCGGCACCGCCGAGGGCGCCAAACTCCTCATCGGCGGCGAGCGGGTCGACCTCGGCGGGGCACTCTCCGGCGGCTACTACATGGCACCGACGATCTTCGAGGGCCAGAACAGCATGCGGATCTTCCAGGAGGAGATCTTCGGCCCGGTCGTCTCGGTCACCCCCTTCGACGGCTTCGACGACGCCATCTCGCTCGCCAACGACACGCTGTACGGCCTCGGGGCGGGCGTGTGGACCCGGGACGGCGGCACCGCCTACCGCGCGGGCCGGGCCATCCAGGCCGGTCGGGTGTGGACCAACTGCTACCACGCCTACCCCGCCCATGCGGCGTTCGGCGGCTACAAGAACTCCGGCATCGGCCGGGAGTGCCACAAGATGATGCTCGACCACTACCAGCAGACCAAGAACCTGCTGGTGAGCTACGCCCCGCAGGGGCTCGGGCTGTTCTGATGGGTGCGGTGCGTGCGCACCGGGTCGGGTACACCGAGGAGGCGGCGCAGTTGCTGCGCCGCCTCGCGGAGCAGCACGGCCCGTTGATGTTCCACCAGTCGGGCGGCTGCTGCGACGGCAGTTCGCCGATGTGCTACCCGGCGGGGGAGTTCCTCGTCGGGGATGCCGATGTGCACCTCGGGGATCTCGAGGTGTCCGGAATGGACCCGGTGCCGGTCTGGATGGCGCGGGACCAGTTCGCGTACTGGAGCCATACGCATCTGACGATCGACGTGGTGCCGGGGCGGGGCAGCGGGTTCTCGTTGGAGGCACCCACCGGCCACCGCTTCCTGATCCGGTCGCGGCTGCTGACCGACGAGGAGCTCGCCGCGCTTGGTACGGAGCCCCGCCCAGGGCTCCACGGCGGGCGGTCCGCATTGTGAACACGTGAACAGCGAGGAGGTGATGTGGAGGAATTGTGGGTTCCGTTCCAGGGGTTCCGCTTGCCGTTGTGAATTACCTCCGCGGGCGGTCCGTGAATAGCGGATCCGGGCTTCGGAACAGCCTTCCAGATAATCATGCTGGAGGGTGCACCGGATGATTCTCGGAAGGCGCGGCGGCGGTTTCCCCCGAGGCGAATTGCGCGGTGCGCGCGTGACGCTCTGACGGCAAACGCCGCGGTGCGCACTGTGACAGAAGCGTGACGGTGCACCGGGAACCACCCCTCGGACGCGGCCGCCGGGAGGTCGTACGGTGGCGGACATGGCACCCCTACCGACGCCCGCTCCGGTCCCCGACGACAACCCCGGCAGGTACGTCGGAATGACCGCCGAGGAGGCCGAGCAGGCCGCCGCTCAGCGTGGCTGGACGACGGTACGGCCGCTGCCGCCGGACGCGGTGATCACCATGGAGTATCTCGTCGGGCGGCTGAACTTCACGGTCAAGGACGGCGTCGTCACCCGCTGCTGGGCGGGCTGAGCCGGGGAACGGCCGACGGCCCGCGGGGGAGTTGTGCGTACCGCCCCCGCGGGCCGTCGACGGCTCTGGCGTCCCGGTGTCGTCCCGGGTCAGCCCTGGGTGCCCCGGCCGCGGTGCGCGGTCTGCACGGGCGGCACCGTGCGGGTGGGCCGCTCACCGTGCGGGAGGCGGCGGTTGCCGGGCGGGGGGACCGTCGGGCGTTCATGGCGTGCGGCGTGGCCGCGCAGGCTGTGGTGCGCCCCGCGAGGAGCCGCCGCGGTGGCCGCTGGCCGGGCCGGGGCGCCCGCGCCGACCGGCTGCAGCACCGGGGCGTCGTCCGCGGCGCCGCGCGGCGGGATGAGGCCGGAGCGGGCGGCGATGGGCGATACCGTGACGGGCGTGAGCGCCCAACGGGACCGCAGCTGGGCCCACTTCACCAGCAGCCACTCCTCGGCGCGGCTGATCATCGGCTCGCACCAGGGCAGCGCGAGGAGCACCAGCAGCCCGGCGCACCACCCGCTGAGCACATCGCTCACCCAGTGCGTACCGAGGTAGATCGTGGTCATGCCCACGGCCAGCGAGAGCACCGCGCTGACCACCGAGAGCACTCGCCGGGCCTGCGGCGTGGTGGCCAGATAGGCGAGGATCCCCCAGGTCACCACCGCGTTGGCGGTGTGCCCTGAGGGGAATATGTCCCCGCCCTGGAAGAGTTCGGCGGAGCCGATCGTGGTGGCGTAGTGCGGCCCGAGCCGCCCCAGGCCGTACTTGACCGCGCCCACCGTGATGTTGAGCAGCAGCAGCGCGGTGCCGAGCACCAGCAGCGGACGCAGCGTGCGGTGCTTCCAGGTGCGCCAACCCAGCCAGGCCGCGACCATCACCGCCGTCGGGCCGCGCTGTCCGAGGACCACGAAGTAGTCGAGGAACGCGTGGAATTGGGGCCACTGCTTGTACGGCCGGAACAGCATCACCTGCCAGTCCAGCCGCACCAGCGAGGATGATCCGAGTACGGCTACGACTATGGCCGCGTAGGCCACCGTGGTGGTGCCGAACAGCGCGCGGCGTGTTCGGCTCATCCCCGGGACCTCGCGGTCGCTCGGTCGCTCCTGCTCTAGCTGTTGCGCCGAGTGGGCGACGATTCGGTCGGTACGCACACAATCGACGTTACAGCGTGTGACAGGTACGTTTGGCCGAACGGGCCTTTTTGTGATGACGATGTGATGTGGCAACAGTCACGTGACGTCATACAGCTCACATTTTCCACTTGTTCTGGCCGCTGCCGCGCGGCGCGCCCGGGGTGGTGTTCTGCATTTCCTTCCGGTATTCCTTCGGGGGAATCGCGGGAATTGGCGCGGGTGTTTTTCCGGGACTCGATGAAATCTGACACTCTTTCAGATTTGGCCGTTGGGTGTGTTCCGTTTCAAGATCCAGTACTCGGGGAGGTCAACGCCAGGTCAACGCGAGGGGACCGCCGCGCGACTCCCGGGTGTGACCCAGGCCACCTATCACAAGTGCGTCAGTGCTGGCGGGAACGCGAGGGTCGGGTGGGGAAAGCGGGACCGGAACGCGTGACCGGCCGCCGGACTCGCGTAATCTGGCGGCTCACTCGCCCCCATTTCGCCGGGTACCCGGAGCCGCCGCCCACCGCCGGGGCCGGGGTGCCGCCCGGCGCCGCCCGCGGGGCGCGGGCGAACACCAGTGGAGGTGCATGGATGACGGGGACGACCACGGCCGGCACCTCGACGCCGGCGGCCGCCGTCCCGCAGGCCAGAAGGCCGCGACCCGGTAGCGGCGGGGTCCTCGGCCCCGCCAACCGCTGGACGATCCTGGCCGTGCTCTGCGTCAGCCTGCTGCTCGTCGCGCTCGACGCGACCGTGCTGCACGTCGCGGTCCCCTCACTCACCGCGGACCTGCGTCCGGGGGCGATAGAGCTGCTGTGGATCGTCGACGCCTATCCGCTCGCCGCCGCCTCCCTGCTCATCCTGTTCGGCACGCTCGGTGACCGCGTGGGACGCCGACGCGTCCTGCTGCTGGGGTACGGGCTGTTCGCCGCGGCCTCCGCGGTCGCTGCGCTGGCCACCACCCCGGTCATCCTGATCATGGCCCGTGCGCTGCTGGGCGTTGGCGGGGCCATGATCATGCCGGCCACGCTGTCGATCCTGCGGCAGGTCTTCCCCGACCGTAAGGAGCGCGCGCTCGCCATCGGGCTGTGGAGCGCCATCGCCGCGGTGGGCGCGGCGGTGGGACCGGTGCTCGGCGGCTTCCTCGTGGAGCACTTCTGGTGGGGCTCGGTCTTCCTGATCAACATTCCGCTGATGGCGGTGATCTGGCCGATCGCGCGCCGTCTGCTGCCGGAGTCCACCGGCGAGCACGACGGGCCTTGGGATGTGCTCGGCGCCGGGATGGCGGCGCTGGGCATCCTCGGGGTCATCCTCGGCGTCAAACGGCTCGGTGGCGGCGCGGTGCCGTACGAACCGGTGGTGGCCGTTCCGCTGGTGGTGGGCGCGGTTCTGCTCTGGTTGTTCGTACGACGCCAACGCAGGCTGCGGCATCCACTGGTCGACATGGGGATGTTCGCCCGGCCCGCGTTCAGCACATCGGTCGGCTGCATCGTGCTGGCGATGCTGGCGCTCGTCGGACTCGAACTGATCGCCGTCCAGTACCTCCAGCTCGTGCTCGGCCTGGAGCCCATGGAGACCGGGCTGCGGCTGCTTCCGCTCACCTTCGCCGCCATGGCCGCGGGACTGGCCGGATCGCGCATACTGCACCGCCTCGGCCCGCGGGTGATGGTCTGCCTCGGCTTCGTCCTCACCGCCTTCGCCGTGCTCGCGCTGACCGTCATGGGCCAGCACGACCGCCCCTGGCTGCTCACCGCCGCATTCGTCACGCTCGGCTTCGGACTGGAGACCACGCTGTTCGGCGCGTACGAGTCCATGCTCAGCGAAGCCCCGGCCGCCCAGGCGGGTGGCGCCGCGGCGATCGGCGAGACCTCCTACCAACTCGGCGCCGGTATGGGCATCGCGCTGCTCGGCAGCGTGATGAACGCCGGGTACGCACCCGGCGTCAGCGGCGTCCCGGGCGTCCCGGCCGCCGCGAGCGCCGAGGCGGGGCACTCGCTCGGCGAGGCCTACGAGGTGGCCGACCGGATCGGCGGCACCACCGGCGAGGCCCTGCGCACCGCCGCCCGCGGCTCCTTCGTCCACGGGCTGCACCTCACCCTGGTGGCCAGCGCCGCACTGCTGCTGCTCGGCGCGGTCGCCGCGCTCCGGCTGCCGCGCACCGTCGAGGCGACGGCCTGCGGGGAGCCCGAGAGCGCCGACCTTGAGGGTCTTTACGACGAGCGGGTGCGGCCGTAGCGTCAGCGGCGACCAGGAAAGATCGATCAGCGACGATCGACCGTCCCAAGGAGCCGTCCATGAGTGGCAGCGCGCTGCCGTCATTCGACCCGTCCGATCCGCTCGGTCTCGACGAGCTGCTGAGCGACGAGGACCTCGCGGTACGGGACACGGTGCGCCGCTGGGCCGCCGACCGGGTTCTGCCGCGGATCGCCGAGTGGTACGAGCGCGGCGAACTGCCCGGCATCCGCGAGCTCGCCCGGGAACTCGGTGCGATCGGAGCGCTCGGCATGTCCCTGACGGGCTATGGGTGCGCGGGCGCCTCCGCCGTCCAGTACGGCCTCGCCTGCCTGGAGTTGGAGGCGGCCGACTCCGGGATCCGCTCACTGGTCTCCGTGCAGGGGTCGCTGGCGATGTACGCGATCCACCGCTTCGGTTCCGAGGAGCAGAAGCAGCAGTGGCTGCCGCGGATGGCCGCGGGCGAGGTGATCGGCTGCTTCGGCCTGACCGAACCGGACCACGGCTCCGACCCGGCGGGCATGACCACGTACGCCAAACGCGACGGCACCGACTGGGTGCTGACCGGCCGCAAGATGTGGATCACCAACGGTTCGGTGGCCGGGGTCGCGGTGGTCTGGGCCCGTACCGAAGACGGCATTCGGGGCTTCGTCGTCCCCACCGACGCCCCCGGCTTCTCGGCGCCGGAGATCAAGCACAAGTGGAGCCTGCGCGCCTCGGTCACCAGTGAACTGGTCATGGACGACGTACGGTTGCCCGCCGACGCCGTGCTCCCCGAGGTGACCGGACTGCGCGGCCCGCTGAGCTGTCTGAGCCACGCCCGCTACGGCATCGTCTGGGGCTCGATGGGCGCGGCCCGCAGCTGCTTCGAGGCCGCGCTCGACTACGCCAAGACCCGTGAGCAGTTCGGCCGCCCGATCGGCGCCTTCCAGCTCACCCAGGCCAAGCTCGCCGACATGGCCGTCGAACTGCACAAGGGCATCCTGCTCGCCCACCACCTCGGGCGGCGGATGGACGCCGGGCGGCTGCGCCCGGAGCAGGTGAGCTTCGGCAAGCTCAACAATGTGCGGGAAGCGATCGAGATCTGCCGCACCGCACGTACGATCCTGGGCGCCAACGGCATCTCGCTGGAGTACCCGGTGATGCGGCACGCCACCAACCTGGAGAGCGTGCTGACCTACGAGGGCACGGTGGAGATGCACCAACTGGTCCTGGGCAAGGCCCTCACATCGCTCGACGCGTTCCGCTAGGCCCGCGGGAGGCGAGGGGGATTCTCCTCTTCCGGGGGCAAGCCCCCGAGCCCCCTTGCCGCGGGGCGGACATTCTTGCCGGGGCCGGAATCCTGTTCCCGCCGCGATGGCGAGACGTCCCCCGGCGTGGGCTGGCGGTCTCGAACCGGCCGCAACCGGTGAAGGCGTAGGGCGGAGTTTCCCGGCGTAGCGGAGCAGGGGCGCCGCGGCATGCGGTGAGTGCCCCGCACCGTGGTGGGGGCAGGCCCCTTGGCCTGCCCCCTCAGCTCTGGTTGAAGAAGCTGTCCGAGCCGCGGCCGCCTGCGGCGCCGTTGACCACCGTGTAGTCGGCGGGCGTCAGCAGGAACACCCGGGTTGCCACCCGTTCGATGGACCCGCGAAGGCCGAAAGTCAGACCTGCGGCGAAGTCCACCACGCGCTTCGCGTCGGCCGACTCCATGGCGGTGAGGTTGACGATGACCGGCACGCCCTCGCGGAACAGCTCGCCGATACCGCGCGCGTCCCGGAAGCCGTCCGGGGTGACCGTGGCGATCCGCTGGCCGTGGTCCTCGGCGCTCTCCGCGGCGACCCGCACCCGTGGGTCGGTGACCCACTCGCTGGACTCGGGCCCCTCCGCGTAGTCCGTGTACTCCTCGTCGTAGTAGCGCTCGTCGTCGCTTTCGTCGACGAGTCCAAGCCATGCGCTGGCCTTTCGTACCGAACCCATGGACGCCTCCTCTCGCGTGCGGTCCGTACTGTCCGCCCCCCTATGGTCGTCCATGATGCGGATGATGCGCCAAGTGGAAAGCCGCCGTACTGGGGATTCGTGACGGTTCTGGTGCAACAGCAGTACATGGCGATGCGTCAGGTAATCGTGGGATTGCGGAAGGTGACGATATGCGAGAAAAAGTCCCGCTGAGCCTCACGGGAGGGTGACGGCGCGCGTCCGGACGGCCCACGAGCCGCCGTCATCCGTGACAGCTTGGCGGTTCACTTCCCATGTCGTACCCGGTTCACTCCGATGCGCGCCGACGTTCCGGGTGGCCGGTAGCATGACGGGCCGATCGCGACCGGCGACGACCGATCGTGACTGTTCGCGATCAAAAATGCGCGCTTGTTGGGCATCGTTTGCTGGGTGCTCGCTTGTTTGAACGATGGGGGAGAGTTGTTCGGGATCATCCGGCCGTGCCGGCACCGGCTGTCCGAAGGCCTTGCCACCTCATGGATGGCTCACCTGTGCGGCCTGTGCCTCGCACTGCGCGACGACCACGGCCAGTTGGCCCGGGTCGCCACCAACTACGACGGGCTGATCATCTCCGTCCTGGTCGAGGCGCAGTCGCAGCGCGCGGGTGACTGGCGGCGCACGGCCGGGCCCTGCCCGTTGCGCGGTATGCGCACCGCGCCGGTGGCCAAGGGCGAGGGCGCCCGGCTCGCCGCCGCGGTCTCCCTCGTCCTGGCCTCGGCGAAGGTACGGGACCACATCGCCGACCGCGACGGGATGTTGGGCCGTCGACCGGTGGCCGCCGCGGCGCGCCGGGTGGCGGGCAGCTGGGACCGCAAGGGCGCGTCCGTGGGCGCCGGAATCGGCTTCGACACCGCGGTGCTGGTCGACGCGGTGGACCGGCAGACCGGTATCGAGGCGCTGGCCGGTCCCGGCACCTCGCTGCTGACGGTCACCGAGCCGACCGAGACGGCGACAGCCGCCGCGTTCGAACACACCGCGGTGCTCGCCGGACGGCCGGGAAACCGCGCACCGCTCGCCGAGGCGGGCCGACTCTTCGGCAGGCTCGCACATCTGCTGGACGCCGTCGAGGATCTGACGGTAGATCAGAAAACCGGCGCCTGGAATCCGCTGACCGCCACCGGGGCGAGCCTCGCCGAAGCGCGCCGACTGTGCGATGACGCGGTGCACGGGGTGCGACTCGCGCTGCGCGAGGTGGAGTTCACCGACGCCAAGCTCGCCCATGTGCTGCTCGTCCACGAGTTGCCCAGGTCGGTGGACCGGGCGTTCGGGACGCAGGGGCATGTCTGCGAGACCGGCCCCGCCGAGGGCTCCTACCCGCCGCCCGGCAATCCGTACAACTCGCCGTACCAGAACCCGTACGGCGGTCCGCCGCAGGACCCGTACGGCAACCCGCACGGCAACCCGTACCAGAACCCGTACGCGCCGGGCGGGCCCGGTGGCGGCTTTCCGCCGCCCGAACCGCCGCGCCGCCGCAACTGGTTCGTCGGCTGCGCGATATGGACCGGGCTGTGCTGCACGTGTCAGCTGTGCTGCCGCGACCCGTACCACGACCCGTGGACCGGGCAGCCGCGCCAAGGCTGGTGCCGCGACTGCGACTGCGATTGCGACTGCTGTGACGCGTGTGAGTGCTGCGAATGCTTGGAGTGCTGCCAGTGTCTTGAGTGCTGCAGCGGGTGCAACTGACAGCGAGTGTGAAGGCGTGCGAAGCGTCTGGTGGTAGCCGAGGCGGACCTGTGGGTTGCCCGAAACAGGGGCGGATCAAGGGGGGATCGGGCCGTCTACGCGGTCGGCTGCCAGGTCAGCGGCAACACGAGGACGACCACACCCGACCGAAGTCGATGTGGTCGCGGGTGACCGGCTGATGGGAGCGCATGAGCACAGTGGAACAGCCACATGCCTGCGCGTCAACCGAGGTGAGACGCCGTGCTCACGTTTTGGACAGGCTTGACAGCGAGCCGCACCACAGGCATAGCCTCAAGCCAGGCCGTCGCCGTGTCGTGACGGCCGGACCGCGTTGAGGGGCGCGGTCCGTGTGAAGGCAGTTCCCGTGCAGTTTCCGCCTGTATGCCACGGAGCCTTCGCATGCCTGTGCCCTCTGACTCCCCGTCGTATCCGGATCAGCCGGACGCCTCCCCACCGTCGCTCGTCATCGTCGGCGCCGGTCCGCGCGGCACCGGACTGCTGGAACGGATCGCGGCCAACGTGCCTGAGCTGTACGGCGGTTCGCCCCTCGAAATCCATCTGGTGGACCCGCATCCGGCCGGTGCCGGAAGGGTCTGGCGATACGAGCAGTCGCCGCTGCTATGGATGAACTCCATGGCCGAGGACGTCACGATGTTCCTCGACGAGTCCGTGGAGTGCTCGGGGCCGATACGGCCCGGCCCCTCACTCGCCGAGTGGGCCGAGCGGGTCAGAGCGGGCGCCATCAGCGCGCCGCACCAGACCGAACTCGCCTGCGAAATAAGGGAGTTACGGGGCACCGGTTTCCCGTCCCGCCGGGTGCAGAGCGCGTATCTCGGCTGGGTGTACGAGCAGGCGGTGGCCGCCCTGCCGCCCGGTATACGGGTCCACCGGCATCCGCACCGCGCGGTGCGCGTCACCGGTCCGCGCGGCGGCCGCCAGCAGGTCTGGCTGGACGGCGTGGCCGCCCCGCTCACCGCCGATCTCGTGGTCCTCGCCCTCGGCCATCTGGACGCCGAACCGGACACGGAGCAGCGTGCGCTGTCCGCCTTCGCCGTCCGCCATGACCTCGTCCACCTGCCGCCCGCCTACACCGCCGACGCCGACCTGTCCGCGCTGCGCCCTGGCGAACCGGTCATCGTCCGCGGCTTCGGGCTCGCCTTCGTCGACCTGATGGTGCTGCTGACCGAGGGACGCGGCGGGCGCTACCGGACCGATGAGCGGGGGAAGTTGGCATACCGGCCCTCCGGCCGTGAGCCGCTGCTGTACGTCGGTTCGCGGCGCGGCGTGCCGTACCACTCGAAGATCGGCTACGGCTGGACCGGGGAGCGCACCGCGCTGCCGCGCTTCTTCGGCCCGGCGGCCGTCGACGAACTGCTCGCCAGGCCCGGCACGCTGGACTTCCGGCGCGATGTGTGGCCGCTGATCGCCAAGGAGCTGGGCTTCGCCTTCTACCACCGGCTGTTCACCGCCCACCCCGAGCGCACCCGCGTCAACTGGCCGGATTTCGAGGAGAAGTACGCCGCGGCCGCACCCGCCAGCGCCGAGCTGGACGCAACTGTCGCCGACGGCGTACCGGACCCCGCGGACCGGTTCGATCCGGCCGTCCTGGACCATCCGCTGTCCGGACTGCGCTTCCCCGATGCGGAATCGTTCCAGCACTACCTCCGCGACTACATCGCCGCCGACCTCGACCGCCGCTCCGACCCCCGGCACAGCCCGGACCTCGGGGTCTTCCTCGCACTGCTGTCGGTGTACGGGCAGTTGGTGCGGGTCATCGGCTCGGGCAGGCTCGCCGCGCGCTCCCGGATCGCCGATCTCGACGGCTGGTGGCACGGCTTCTTCAGCTACTACGCCTCCGGGCCGCCCGCGCCCCGGCTGCGGCAGCTGCTGGCGCTGTCCCGATCCGGGATCGTGCGGTTCCTCGGCGCGGATCTGACGGTCGAGGCCGACGAGGGGCGCGGGGTGTTCCGCGCGTCCAGCGCCTCGGTCCCCGGCGCCGTCGAAGCCGGCGCGCTGGTCGAAGCACGGCTGCCGGCGCCGTCGGTGCACCGCTCCCGCGATCGGCTGCTGCGCTCGCTGGCCGAGGACGGCGCGGGCGGCGAGGAGATGCTGCGGGACGGCGACTGCCTGCTGCCGACCGGCCTGCTCGCCGTCGACCCGGCCGACGCCCGCATCCTGGGCCGCGACGGCCGCCCGCACCCGCGCCGCCTCGCCCTCGGCCCGCACACCAACGGGCGCGCCTACCCGGCCTTCGCCCGCCCCCGAACCAACGCACCCGCGTTCCGGCAGAACGACGCCACAGCGCGCGCCATCCTCACCTTCCTCGGCGAACAGCGGTGTACCGCACGGCTCAGCGCCTGAGCCCCCGCCGTCCCAGCCCGTACCCACCTCGCAAGGAAATCCCATGCCACTGACGACCGAACCGCCCGCCGACGCCGCACCGGACCGCCCGGGCCCGCCCGGAACCGGAAACTGACCAGGGGAGCCCACGATGCCCGCACCCACCCGGCCGCTGCACCTGGCGGCCGCCATCGACGCCCCCGACCAGTACCAGGCCGCGTACTACGTGGAGTTGGCCCGGCTCGCCGAGCGCGGTTCGCTCGACTTCGTCACCCTCGACGACTCCCTGGCACCGCCCGCACCCGGCGCGGGGCGCCCCGACGCGCTCACCGTGCTGTCCAGGGTCGCGCCGGAAACCCAGCGCATCGGCCTGGTGCCGACCGTCACCACCACCCACACCGAGCCGTTCCACGTCTCCGCGGGCCTGGCCACCCTGGACTGGGTGAGCCGGGGCCGCGGCGGCTGGACCGTCCAGGTCTCGGCGACCCAGGCCGAGGCGGGCCATGCCGGCCGCCGCCCGGTCGCGCCGCCCGAGGCGCTGTGGCGGGAGGCGGGCGAGGTCGCCGACGTGGTGGCCCGGCTGTGGGACAGCTGGGAGGACGACGCGGAGATCCGCGACGCGGCGACCGGCCGCTTCATCGACCGCGACAAGCTGCACCACGTCGACTTCGAGGGCGAGCACTTCTCGGTGCGCGGCCCGTCGATCGTGCCCAGGCCGCCGCAGGGGCGCCCGGTGATCGCCGTGGACGCGACCGAGGAGGCGGCCCGCGAGGTCGCGGCGCGGCACGCGGACGTCGTGTACATCAGAACCGAGGACCCGGATATCGCCCGCGTCGCCAGGCGCACCGTACGGCAGTTGGCCGCCGGTGCGGGACGCGACCCGGACCGGCTCACCGTCCTCGCCTCGATCCGGGTCCAGCTCACCGACCCGGCGGACGCGGTGGAGCTGGCCGAGCTCATCGGCGACTGGTTCCGCGACGGCGCCGCCGACGGCTTCCACATCCGGCCCACGGCACCGGTGCGCGATCTCGGACGGCTGGTCGACGCCACCGTTCCGCTGCTCCAACAGCGGTGCCTGCTCAGGCGCTTCTACCCCGGCGACACCCTCCGCGAGCACCTCGGCCTCGGCCGTCCGGTCAACCGCTACGCCCGCTCGCAGGAGGCCACCCGATGACCGGCCGCGCAGACCGTGCCAAGAAGCGGATCCATCTGGCCGCGCACTTCCCCGGCGTCAACAACACCACCGTCTGGCAGGACCACCGCTCCGGCAGCCAGATCGACTTCTCCTCCTTCCAGCATCTGGCCGCGACCGCCGAGCGCGGCACCTTCGACTTCTTCTTCCTCGCCGAGGGCCTGCGGCTGCGTGAGCACAAGGGCCGCATCCATGACCTGGACGTCGTCGGACGTCCGGAGGCGATCACCGTCCTCGCGGCGCTCGCCGCCGTGACCGAGCGGCTGGGCCTCGCCGGCACGGTCAACGCGACCTTCAACGAGCCCTATGAACTCGCCCGCAAACTGGCGTCGTTGGACCACCTCAGTGAGGGGCGCGCGGCCTGGAACGTGGTGACCTCCTCCGATGCGTTCACCGGTGAGAACTTCCGGCGCGGCGGATATCTCGACCGCGCGGACCGCTACACCCGTGCCGCCGAATTCGTCGCTACGGCAAGGGAGTTGTGGGATTCCTGGCTGCCGGACGCCGCGCCCAGGGCGTTCGCCCACCGTGGCGACCACTTCGATATCCACGGTGAGTCCACCGTGCCCCGCCCCCCGCAGGGCCACCCCGTGATCATCCAGGCGGGCGACTCCGCCGAGGGCCGGGAGTTCGCGGCCTCGGCCGCCGACGTCATCTTCACCCTGCACGGCACGCTGGAGGCGGGCCGCGCCTTCTACACGGATGTCAAGGGGCGCCTGGCACGGTACGGGCGGCAGCCGGACGACCTGAAGATCATGCCCGGAGTGACCTTCGTGCTCGGTGACACCGACGCCGAGGCGGCGCAGAAGGCGGCCGAGATCCGGCGCCAGCAGGTCTCCGGACAGACCGCGATCGTCTTCCTGGAGCAGGTCTGGGGGCGCGATCTGTCCGGCTACGATCCGGACGGCCCTTTCCCCGACGTCGATCCGGATCCGGCAGGCCAGATCACGATGGGCCGGGTACGCCACGGCGACCGGCTGGCCACCGCCGCCAGGTGGCGTGCGCTCTCGGAGCAGAAGCAGCTGTCGATCCGGGAGACCGTCATCGAGATGACGGGCCGTCAGTCCTTCGTCGGCACCCCGGAGTCGGTGGCCGCCGCGCTCGACGAGTTCGTACAGACCGACGCCTGCGACGGCTTCATCCTGGTGCCGCACCTCACCCCGGGCGGACTCGACGAGTTCGTGGACCGGGTGGTCCCGCTGCTGCGCGAACGCGGCTCCTTCCGCACCGAGTACGAAGGCACCACGTTGCGGGACCACCTCGGCCTGCCGCGGCCCGGTGTGGCAGGGTCGACGCCATGAGCGGCACGACAGCCGCGGCCGAGCGGGACTGGCAGGCCTGGCGTGAGCGGCGCGCCGAGGCGGTCTGCGCCCCCTACGGTCCTCTGGCACTGACCGGCACGCACTGGCTCGCGCAAGCCCACGGCGGGGTCCTGGACGGTGTGCCGGGACGTTGGCGGGAGGACGGCGACGCCCTGCTGCTCAGTGCGTCCGCCGCCGACGGGCTGGCGGTCGACGGCCGTCCGGTGGACGGAGAGGTCCGGCTCGGCCCGACCGCCGAAGGCCTGGCGTACGGGAACCGGCGGCTCGTCGTCCTGACGCGCGAGGGGCAGTGGGCGGTGCGGGTCTTCGACCCGGCATCTGCGGCGCGGGCCGCGTTCGCGGGCATCGACGCCTTCGCCTACGACCCGCAGTGGGTGCTGGCCGCGCGCCTCCGGCCGTACGAGCGGGAGCGCACCGTGCGGGTGCCGAACGCCGACGGGCGGGAGCGCGGCCTCGGCCTCGGCGGTGACCTGGTGTTCCAGGTGCGGGGGACCGGGCACACCCTGGCCGTCGCGGTGGACCCGGACGGTTCCCTGTGGGGTGTGATCGCCGACCGGACCAGTGGGCGGAGCACCTTCCGGTTCCGGTTCATCCGGCCGCCGGCGCCGGACGCGGACGGCTCGGTGCTGTTGGACTTCAACCGGGCGCTGCTGCCGCCGTGCGCGTTCGCCGACCACTTCGTCTGCCCGTTCCCGCCGCCCGGCAACACCTTGCCGTTCGCGGTCGAGGCGGGGGAGAAGGCGGTCATCCGCCGCTGAGTCGACCACTGAAATTCCGTCATATGGTGCTGTCCGGGCCGGAGTTGGATCCGGGCAGCACCCTTTTCTGGTGGGCCGACATGGGGTGGCGTGTCCGAAAATGCGCTCTTGTGCGGGAGTTGGGCCGCCCGGATACTCCGCGACAGCGCTCTCCACCGCACAGGAGGCACGAGTGAGGATCAAGCGCAGCGTCCAAAACCGCCGCACCGTCCACCACCGCCCCCGACTCGAAAGACGCGTCCTTGTCACGGCCGTCACCTGCGGACTCCTGGCCGCCGGAGTGATCGCCCTGCCCACCGCGAACACCGCCGACGCCACCCCCGAGGTCTCGGCCATACCGGCCTCCGTAACCGCCCTCGCCAGCACGCTCGGCAGTGCCGCGACCGCGGGCTCGTACTACGACACCGCCGACAAAACCACCGTCGTCAACGTCACCTCCGACGCCGCCGCGCGATCAGTACGAGCCACCGGCGCCCTGCCCCGGCTCGTCAGACACAGCGCCGCACAACTGGACACAGTGGGATCGCACATGCGGTCCCTCGACATCCCGGGCACCGCCTGGGCCCAGGACCCGGTGCGCGACCAACTCGTCGTCAGCGCCGACCGTACGGTGAACCCAGCGCAGCTCGCCGCGCTGCGCGCCACCGCCACCCGGTACGGCGACGCGGTCCGGGTGGAGCGGGTCGACGGACGGTTCGACCGGCTGCTCTCCGGCGGCGATGCCGTCTACGGCGGCGGCTACCGCTGCTCGGTCGGCTTCAACGTCCACCAGGGAGGTACGCGCTACTTCCTCACCGCGGGCCACTGCGGCCAGGTAGCCGCCAACTGGTATGCCGATCCCGGGCAGGCCAAGATGGTCGGCTCCACCGTGGACTTCACCTTCCCGGGCCGGGACTACGCCCTGGTGCGGTACGCCAACTCCACGCTGTCCGATTCGAGTTCGGTCAGCCGCCAGACCATCACCAAGGCCGCCGACGCGTACGTCGGTGAACCGGTCAAGCGGCGGGGCAGCACCAGCGGCGTCCACAGCGGGCAGGTCACCGGTCTGAACGCCACCGTCGACTACGGCAACGGCGATGTCGTCTCCGGGCTCATCCAGACCAACGTCTGCGCCGAGCCCGGCGACAGCGGCGGCGCCCTCTACTCCGGTGACACCGCGGTGGGACTGACGTCCGGCGGCAGCGGTAACTGCCTGCTGGGCGGTACGACCTTCTACCAGCCGGTCACCGAGGCGCTCTACCACTACGGGGTGAGCATCGGCTGACCGCACCGCGCCCGTCCGGCGGATCGCTGCCGGGTTGACGATCGGTTGTGGTCGGTCACCACCGCCGGTCCGCGCCGCGGGGAATCGCCGTGGCGGCGGTACGACGATTCCGCCGCCACGGCGAGCAACCACGATGGCGTGGACCGGCTCGTGTCAACCGCCGCGACCCACGACACCCGGCACCGATGCCGCGGGCCGGGCGGTCTGGGGCCAACCCCCGGACCCCCCGATGACAGCGTGGGCTCATGCTGGAGACCTCGGCCCACTGTTGCGACTGCTGTCCCTGCTGCAGACCCGGCGCGACTGGTCGGGGCCGGAACTCGCGGAGCGGCTGGGCGTGTCCGCGCGGACGGTGCGCAGGGACGTGGACCGGCTGCGCGTGCTCGGTTACCCGGTGCACGCCACCTCGAGCACGGCGGCCGGCTACCGGCTTGGTGCCGGAGCGGAGCTTCCCCCACTGCTGCTCGACGACGACGAGGAGGCGGTGGCGGTGGCGCTCTGCCTGCGGCTGGGCGCGGGCGGGACGGTGGCCGGGATCGAGGAGACCTCGCTGCGGGCGCGGCGAAGCTGGGGCAGGTGCTGCCGTCCCGGCTGCGACACCGCGTCCAGGCGACCCGGGCGGTCGCGGTCTCACCGGACCTGTCAGGACCGGGCGTCGACCAGGAGGTGCTGACCGCCATCGGCGCCGCCTGCCGCGACCACGAGCGGCTCCGCTTCGACTACCGCACCGGGGTACCGCCAGCCGCCGGGTGGTCGAGCCGTACCGCCTGGTCCGGCACGCCCGCCGCTGGTACCTGCTCGGCTGGGATGTCGACCGCGCCGACTGGCGGACCTTCCGCGCCGACCGCATCGAGCCCAAGGCGCCGACCGGCCCGCGTTTCACACCACGCGAGCTGCCTGCCGACGCGGCGGCGTACGTGGCGCGCGGGGTGACCTCGGCCGCGTACCCCTACCAGGCGGTGGTGACGCTGCGTGCCCCCGTGCAGACCGTGGCCCGCTACACCTCGTCGGGGTGCGCCACCGTCGAGGCGGTCGATGACCAGACGTGTGTGCTCCGTACCGGCTTCGAATCGCTGGACGCGCTCGCCGTCTGATCGCGATGTTCGGCGTGGACTTCGAGATCCATGAGCCGCCGGAGCTCGCGGAACGGCTACGCGAGGTAGCTGACCGGTTGCGGCGTGCGTCCCGCTGACGGCCGTCGTCGCGAGGCGTACCGTGAAGTAAGAGGACATCTCACGATGCCCGCGGTGTGCTGATGGCGACGGCAGGGGGCCGTGATGGTCGTGGACTTGGTGTCGGCGGTGCTGGCGTTCGGCGTGGTGTACTTCCTCGCGGGCGCCCGTGTTGTCCAGCAGTTCGAGCGCGGGGTGCTGTTCCGTCTCGGGCATGCGCAGGAGAAGCTGCGCGGCCCTGGGTTCACCATGATCGTGCCGATCATCGACCGGCTGCGTAAGGTCAATCTGCAGATCGTGACGATGCCCATCCCGGCCCAGGAGGGCATCACCCGGGACAACGTGACGGTGCGGGTCGACGCGGTGGTGTACTTCAAGGTCATCCACCCCTCGGACGCCATCATCAACGTCGAGGACTACCGCTTCGCGGTGCTTCAGGTGGCGCAGACCTCGCTGCGGTCGATCATCGGCAAGAGCGATCTGGACGATCTGCTGTCCAACCGGGAGAAGCTCAACGAGGGCCTGGCGCTGATGATCGACAGCCCGGCGCTCGGCTGGGGCGTCGCGATCGACCGGGTCGAGATCAAGGATGTCTCGCTGCCCGAGACGATGAAGCGGTCGATGGCCCGGCAGGCCGAGGCGGCCCGGGACCGGCGGGCCCGGGTGATCAACGCGGACGCCGAACTGCAGGCGTCGAAGAAGCTCGCGCAGGCGGCCGCGGTGATGGGCGCCCAACCGGCCGCCCTGCAACTGCGCCTGCTGCAGACGGTGACGGCGGTCGCCGCCGAGAAGAACTCGACGCTGGTCCTGCCGTTCCCGGTAGAGCTGCTGCGGTTCCTGGAGCGCTCGGCGCAGAACCCGCAGATCGATGCCGCTCCCACGGCGCCTACCGCGGCGTCCGCACCGGCACCCGCCGTGCCGCCCGTCGTGCCGCCCCTCGTGCCGCCCGAGCCGTCCGCCACGGATGAGATCACCGGCGAGCCGCCTGGTGTGGAACCGTCGGCCGACGCGCCGCACGTCGAGCTGGCGGACGGCGAACTGTCGGACAGTGAGCTGCCCGAGGTCCGGTTGGGCGATGTCGAACCCGGCGTTGGATCCGTCGCCGAGGGCGGGAAGTCGGACCCGGTAGCCGATCAGTGACCGTTAACCGGACGCGGTCGGCGGTAATAGGACAGCGCTTACTGTCACAGAATCCTCACAGCTTCTTCATAGGTGGCCGATTCGCGGTGGTCGGGGTGGGGCATTCGCGCGCCTAAATCGGGTACCGGGGGCGAACGGTGCATCCATGGCGGGGGATTCCAGCCGTACGCAAGACCGGAATTGGACCTTGCACGCAACCAAGTGCTATCGGAATACTCGTCGGCGCACGGTTGTCATGCGCACGTCTCACCCCTGCTATTCCTCCGGGCCCGACCATCGGGCGGGCCCAACCCCCCACAGGAGGTTCCGAGTTGAGGCACCGGCGTATCCCCACCCGACGCATCGCCCTCGCAGGCGCGGGCGCCGCCGCGCTCGCGGCCACCGCGATCCTGCTGCCCACCGCCAACGCGGCCACCACCGCCAACACCGCCCCGGCCAGCCTGAATCAGGCCACCGCCGTCAAGCTCGCGTCCACCCTCGCCTCCCACCTGGGCGACCGTGCGGCCGGCTCGTACTACGACGCACAGGCCAAGCGGCTTGTCGTCAACATCGTCGACCCGTCGGACGCGAGCAGTGTGCGCGCCGCCGGTGCCATGGCCAGGACCGTCCAGTACTCGACCGCCCAACTGCACGCCGCCACCGTCACCTTGGGCAAGCAGGCCCGCTTACCCGGCACCGCGTGGTCGGTGGACCCGCGCAGCGACAAGGTGGTGGTCACCGCGGATCCCACCGTCACCGGAGCCAAACGGGACAGACTTAACAAGGCCGTCAAGTCGCTCGGCGGCAAGGTGGTGCTCAGGCAGGCGAAGTCCCAGTTCAAGCCGTACATCCTGAGCGGCGACGCCATCTGGGGCAGCGGTGTGCGCTGCTCGCTCGGCTTCAACGTCACCAAGGACGGCGCCCCGTACTTCCTGACCGCGGGCCACTGCGGCAACGCCTCCAGTACCTGGTCGGACTCCCAGGGCGGCTCGGAGGTCGGCCAGACCGTCGACTCGCAGTTCCCCGGCACCGACTACGCGCTGGTCCAGTACGACGACCCGAACAGCGACCACACCAGCGCGGTGGACACCTACGACGGCAACCAGCAGGCGATCACCCATGCCGCGGACGCGACCGTCGGCGAGCAGGTACAACGCAGCGGCAGCACCTCGGGCCTGCACGGCGGCTCGGTCACCGGCCTGGACGCCACCGTCAACTACTCGGAGGGCTCGGTCTCCGGTCTGATCGACACCAGCGTCTGCGCCGAGCCGGGCGACAGCGGTGGTGCCCTGTTCGACGGGGACGCGGCCCTCGGTCTGACCTCCGGTGGCAGTGGTGACTGCACGTCCGGTGGTGAGACGTTCTTCCAACCGGTACCGGCGGCGCTGAGCGCCGAGGGGGCGACGATCCCGTAGCCCACCGGTAGGCCCGTACCACCCTTTCGTACCCTCGTGATCCCCCCACGCGTCGAAGGCCGTCCGTACGCACCCCGTGCGGGCGGTCTTCGACGTTTCGCCGACCTGACGGGCGGCGGGAGCCGCACGATTCCCCGGAGGAACATTACGAATCCCTGACAGCGGCCGTTCCCGCTGGTCACAGTGGGAGTACTGGTGGTCGAATCGGAATATGAGGAAGGACGGCACCGGCGCCCCCGTCGGTCGACGGGTGGTGCTCGGCATGCTCGGGCTCGGTGCGGCGGGGGTGGCCGCCGGGGGATACCTGCAGAACGGGCTCGACGGCTTCCTGGCCTCCGTCACGGCCAAGGACCCCACCGGTCTTTCCGGGCTGCTGCCCGGTGGCCAGGGCTTCCGCTTCTACTCGCTGGCCGACTCGATCCCGCACCGCTCGGAGGCCGACTACCGGCTGACGGTGGACGGCCTGGTGGACCGCCCGACCACCTACACCCTGGCGCAGCTGAAGGCCATGCGGCAGACCCGGCTGGTACGGGATGTGCAGTGCGTGACCGGCTGGCGGGTGCCGCACTACGCGTTCACCGGAGTCCGGCTCGCCGATCTGCTGGCGGCGGCCGGTGTCCGGCCCGAGGCGAAGGCGATCAGCTTCACCTGCTTCGACGGCGTGTACAGCGAGAGCCTGACCCTGGAGCAGGCCGGACGGCCGGACATGCTGGTCGCCTACGAGATGGACGACAAACCGGTGACCGCCGCCCACGGCGGCCCGGTCCGGCTGTACGCCGCGCCCATGTACTTCTACAAGTCAGCCAAGTGGCTCTCCGGGATCACCGTCACCGACCATGTGCAGCCCGGCTACTGGGAGCACTACGGGTACGACGTGGACGCATGGGTGGGCAGGTCGAACGGACGCAACGATGCCCCTACGTCTTGAACCGCCCGTCACGGAGACGGCGCTGCGCCGCTTCACCACCGCCGAGCGCTGGATCCACCGCACCACGGCCGTGCTGATGGGCATCGCGCTGATCACCGCCGCCTTCCTGTACCTGCCCGCGCTCGCCGAACTGGTCGGCCGCCGCAGGCTGTTGGTGACCGTGCACGAGTGGTCCGGGCTGATGCTTCCGCTTCCGCTCCTCGCCGGTCTGGTCTCCCGGGCATTCCGAGCCGACCTGCGCCGCCTGAACCGTTTCGGCACGCACGACCGGCGCTGGCTGAGCGCCGCACTGCGCTACCGGACGGTCCCGCGCCCGGCACCGGCGGGCAAGTTCAACGCCGGACAGAAGCTGTACGCGGCCTTCGTCGCGGGCGCGGTGCTGGTGATGCTCGGGACCGGCCTGATCATGTGGTTCACCCATCTCACCCCGCTGCTGTGGCGTACCGGGGCCACCTTCGTCCACGACTGGCTGGCGCTGGTGATCGGCGTACTGGTCGCGGGCCACCTGTGGATGGCGGCGCGCGACCCGGAGGCGCGCCGGGGCCTGCGCACCGGCTGGGTGGCGCGCGCCTGGGCGCGCCGCGAGCATCCGCTGTGGGAGAAGGAGGAACGCCGCGAGTCAGCCGCCGATGCCGCGGACCGCGAGGCGCATCCGTAGATAGTCCGCGCCGCCCGGGCCGGGCGTGTGATGCCCGTCCGGCCGCCAGCCGTGGCGGGCGTAGAACCCCCGGGCGCGCTCGTTGCGCTTCCAGACGCTGAGCCTGCCGTACGGCACGGACGCGTCCCGTAGCGCCGTGACATACGCATCGTGCAACCGGCCGCCGATGCCCAACCCCCAACTGCCGGGCCGGACATGGATCTGGTACAGCTCGCCGACCGAACCGGGTTCGACGTCCTGCTCATGCGGCGGCCCCATCGACAGCACGCCCACCACCTCATCGCCGCGCACCGCGCACAACGTGACGAGGTCCTCGCTGCGGATCGCCCGCCGCCATCCGGCGATCCGTTCCGCCTGCTCGGCCGGGTCGGTCAGTTCCGCCTCCGCTAACCCGCCCGCGCGGTAGTAGGCGGTGCGCGCCTGAGTATGGACATCGACCATCGCGTCGAGATCGGCGGTCGTCGCGGGCCTGATGCTGGTCATCACGTTCATGGTCATCGGGACGCGGGGCGGCGGGATGGCGGTTCCGCCCGGCGGCTCAGTCGGCCAACGGGAAGGCCGTCACGGTGAGACCGACGCGGACGGCGTCCGGGGCGTGCGGGGCGAGGGCGGAGTCGTGCAATGCCGCTGTCAGCTCGGCCAGTTGACGGCGGAAGTCCTGCCAGGCCTGCGGTGACACCCACAACTCCGCGTCCGCGGTGACGCCTTCCACGTCGGGTGCCCGACGGGACGCCCGCTCGCGGAGGTTGACGGCGAGCGCCTCGGCGAGCAGCGGCTCCGCCTCGCGCCGGTCGGACAGTACGGTGCCGTGCACGGTCCGGTAGCGGCGCTCCTGGCCGCCGCGGTGCGGTCGTATCTCCACGAGCTCGGTCAGGCCGACAGCATCGAGGCGGCGCAGATGCTGGCTGGCGAGGGCGTGTGAGATGTCGAGCTCACGGGCGAGTTCCGCGGCGGACATCGACGCCGTCCACATCAGAGAGAGCATGCGCAGTCGCAGAGGGTGGGCCAGGGCCCGTAGCACGGGGTCGGTCGCGGTCATGGCGGCAAGAGTAACTCCCAAGCACTGACTTGGGAGTTGAGGGCACGCATGATCGGGCCATGGGGGAACACCGCGGTGGGGCGGGAGCGCTCCGGGTGCTACGGGACCGGAACTCGGGCGTGTATCTGGCCGCGGTGCTGGTCTCCGGCTTCGGCAGCTCCGCGATGGGACTGGCCGCCGGGATCTGGGTGAAGTCGCTCACCGGATCGAGCGCTCTGGCGGCGCTGGCGGGGTGCTGCCTGTGGGCGCCGGTGCTGATCGGCCCGGTGCTCGGCGCGGTCGTCGACCGGGTGCGCCGCCGACCGCTACTGGTGTGGGCCAACGCGGGAATGGCAGCGCTGCTACCGCTGTTGGCTGCCGTTCGCACGGCGGGCCGCGCCACCACTGGTCGTGTCGTACCTCGCGCACGCCGAACGGAGCGCGTACGCCCAGGAGTTCGGTGGTTCCCCCACGACAAGGTCACTGACCCGGGCGGAACGCGGTCACCCGGTGGTGAGGTCCAGACGCCAGTCGTTGCACCGCATGATGCTGCCCGGCGGGTACTCGAAGTCGCACGCGCCCAGGAACGAGAATCCGAGCTTCCGGCACAGCGCGTTCGACGCCGGATTGCCGACGGACGGGAACGCGTGCAGGTGCCGATGCGTCTGCTCCGCCCCGGCGCCGGCCGCGGCTGCCGCCACGGCCGCCGCCGCGATGCCTCTGCGCTGGAAGGGCGTCAGGACTCCCCAGCCCGTCTCGTACACGGTCTCCTCCCGCCACACCCGTTCCCAGTACCCCACGCTGCCGACCACCTCGCCCTCCGGCAGCAGCACGACCCGGAACATCCGCCCGGTCCCCGTCCCGGCGATCTTCACGTACCGCTCGTGCCGCGCGAGAACCTGCTCCTCGGTCTCCGGCCCTCCCAGATGCTCCGTCATCTCCGGTGCGTTGAGGCGCCGCAACAGCTCAAGATCGCCATCCGCCCAGGGCTCGATCCGCACCCGTACGCCGTTCGTTGGCTCTGCCACCTCGCCACACTCCTGCCTTCGGCCCGCCACCCGCTGTGTCTTGGTAGATCACATCACGTGGGTGTGACAGCCGACCTTGTCCCGCTGCGAGCGGAAGACGCGCGCGTCACCAGGACAACGGACGGAGGCCGTATGGGGCCTGTCGCTAAGGCTTAGGGCATGGGTACTCGGGCCGGAAACGATGCAGGCTGCACCCGATCAAGCAGACGGACAGGAACCGCTGACCGGTAAGCCACCAGCCGCCGATGGCGTCCTGGCCGCCCGCTACCATCTCCGCAGCGCTGGCGATGGTGTCGGCCAACACTTCCCGGGCATGCGCAGACGAAAATTCCGGGGCGTGTTCCTTGGCCTGTTCACCGAACCAGTGGGCTGCTTCTTTCAGGTCGTCCCATGTGCCCTGAACGAAGCTTGCGGGTTTCTTGAGCCAGTCAGCGTTCTCTAGCGGCGGGACCCTGCTACTGCGAAACTCCGGGTGAACAGAGCGCCTGGGACCGTCCTTCAGCATCTCAAGCCCGCTGCCGATCCAGGTGTATCCGTGGTGATGTGCAGATGCCGCCATCGTTCTCCCTCGTAGGGACGGCCCCGACTGGCAGACAGGACCGCCCCATTCCCTGGTGCGCGGGGGCTACAGACTCACTTACGGCCGCAACCGTCGCCGTCGCCGCAACCACCGCTGGGGTTGCTGCCTTGGCCTTCGCCCTCGTCGCCGCCACCAATCGCTGAGACCCGCGAGTTGGTAGGCCAGTCGCGCATAGGATCACTTCCTAGGTGCGTGGATGGTGCGGGGTACGTCCCCGCGGCCGTCATGCACTTGCACCCGCCTCAGCCGTGATCGCTGTCCAGGCAGAACGGCTGGGGCGGGGGTCTACGCGGGGTGCTCTCCCTCGTACAGCGGGTTGCCCGGAACCGGTGACACTCGCCAGAACGTCTCGGTCTTGAGCTTGAACAGCCGGTGAGACGTGTTCCGCCCGGTGTGTTTGAGCGCCCACATCTCGACCTCAAGGCGGTCGTTGTCCACGGGGTCGCTCTGGTCGTGGCACGCCACACACTCGACCACGTAGATGGCCTCGGGGGCGCCGGGCGTGGTCTCCGCGCCGAGGTTCCATTCGGCGCCCCGGATGATCGTCGTCATGCCCGCACCGCCGACACGACGCCATGGGCCGAGCGCAGGTGCCGCCGTGCCAGCACGCGGTAATCAGCTTCCCTGCTCGGGTTCCGCTCGGACCGTGCCGTTTCTTCGGCAGTCTTCAGCCGAGTGCACTCCTCGCACCCCGGCACGTGCGGCAATGCTTCAGTGGTCGTCATGCCAACGACGCTAGGGACGTGGGAAGTTGGCGGTCCACGAAGTTGCAGTCCGTTGCAGGGATTCACCCTAGGGCGTCGATGGCGCCCGTGATCAGCGCGCGGGCTTGGGAGCCGTAGACGGCTAGTTGTTGCAGCTCGGCGAAGGCTTTCGTGTAGAGACTGATCTCGCTGGGCGTGGTGACCGTGACCGCCGCCGACAGCAACTCCATGCTCACCTGGTCCTCATCGAATATCGAGAACGTTTCTACCGGCCACATGCGGCGCTCCGCGGTGAACGGGATGATGCCGAGGGACACGCGGGGTAGCGACATGATCGTGAGCAGATACCCGAGCTGTCCGGCCATCGCCTCGGCGTTCCCGATCCGGTGCCGCAGCACCTCCTCCTCCACGAGCAGGCCGAAGCGGTGGTTCCCCTCGCGGATCACATGGGAGCGGGCGAGACGCGCCGCCACAGCTTCGGCGACATCATTCGGCGTGCCGCGGAACTCCGTGATGGCGGACAGCAGGGCCGTCGCGTACGCCTCGGTCTGGAGCATCCCGGGGACGACGTTCGCGCAATAGATCCGGAACAGTCGTGTCCGCTCGTAAAGGGGGATACGGCTCTCTTGCCCCTGCCGTAGACCCGTCCGAAGCAGCCTCCGCCACTCGACGTACATCGAGTCGGCGCTACGGGAGGCGGCGATCAAGTCGGCGGCTTGGTCATCAACCCCACATGCCGCGCACCACGCCCGGATGTCGGCGTCGGACGGCAGAGTCTTCGTGTTCTCGATCCGCGATGACTTGGATTTGTTCCAGCCGCAACGTTCCGCCAGCGCACCTACCGTCAGTCCAGCGTCCAGACGCATCTCCCGCAGGCGAGCGGCGATGGTCTTACGCGCCTCCTGGACACTGGATGACGGTGAGGTGGGCATAGGCCGTTTCGGTGCTGGCGAGTTCAGACCTCGTACTTCTCGTGCGGAACGGCTCGTTCCCAGACCGACTCGAATGCCAAAGAGAACCGGTTGACCAGTTCCGAGTCTGAGCTGAACTCGTCGGCTACCAGGGAGCCGTCACCTGCGAAGTGGTGAATCCTGGCCAGTCGCCTGTCGAACAGCCAGAAGTCATTCGGGGGGAGCAACAGGTCCGTCGATTGGCGCCTCGTCAGCCAACGGACCTGCTCACCAGCCTCCACGTTCGCGCGTGTGACGTAGTGCTCCCACTGGATGTACTCGGACACGGGCTCGCTCACCACACGGGCACGACGGATCACCACCCCACGCCCAACGGCCCGGGTGATCTGCTCATGGAAGTCGTGCCACCACGACGCCCGGTCGTCCCAGTCGGTGCGATGCCCTTGCCTCCACGCCTCGAAGCGAGGGTTGTCGCCGTAGCTGTCTCGAAGCTCCAGATGGACGGCCGTATGGTCCGTGGAGGCCAGCAGCTCAGCGAAGCTGGGCTGCTCGTTCTGCGACATCAACTGCCTCCTTGATCATGTGCGCCATGCGTGCGGGCAACCGGACGACGGCTTCTGTCTTCGGAATCGATCCCGTCTGAAGACACTTCGCCAGTAGCGCCTCGTCAGCCTTCCAACCCTGGAAGACGAACTCCTGCTTGTCCTCGTCGAACCACACCGTCGGGCAGTGGTCGTACTCAGTGTCGGGGTCGATCCCGATGAACCGTAGTGCCATGCCTACCTCCCCTGTCGAGCCCGTTGCGCTCTGTTGCAGACCCTCACCTCTGAGTACCGGCAGCGTCAAGCGGTAACCGTAACTCAACGCTGCGTACGAACTCGGCGTTGTCGACGGCGACTTGACCGGCGTGCGCCTCGGCCGTCCGGCCCCTGATTCGGGTCAGGTGTATCAGAGGTTTTGGTCCTTACCGGCACCGTTACCTTGCGTTCGAACTAATATTCGAAACCTGGTCTAAAGTGGAGGTGAGAGGTCCGAGAGACGGATCGAAGGGGAGGGGGCACATGGGAAGCGGGAGGTGCGCATGCCGAGCTTTACGCATCTGCACGCCCTCTCCGGCTTCTCGATGCGGTACGGGGCCAGTCATCCGGAGCGGCTGGCCGAGTGTGCCGCCGAGCGGGGGATGGACGCGCTCGCGCTGACCGACCGGGACACCGTCGCCGGAGCGGTGCGCTTCGCCGGTGCGTGCCGGAAAGTGGGGGTCCGGCCGGTCTTCGGGGCCGGGCTCGCCGTACCGGAGTGGGCGTCCAGGGACGCCGCGCCGCGGCGGCATTCGCCGGTCCGGGGCGGTGCCTTCATCGATGAATCGGCGCCGCGCGCGATCTTCCTCGCCCGCGACGGTGCGGCCGGTTGGGCCGCGCTGTGCCGACTGGTCTCGGCAGCGCACCGCGCCCCCGGCCGCCCCCGGCTGACCTGGGAGGACCTGACCGGCGTAGGGGCCGAGGGAGTCACCGTACTGCTGGGCGCCGACTCCGAGGTCGGCCGGGAGCTGGCCGCCGGACGGCCCGACCGGGCCGCGCGGCTGCTCGCGCCCTGGCGGGAGGTGTACGGGGACGCGCTGCGCCTGGAGGCCGCGCACCACGGGCGGCACGGCACCGGCCCCGGCTCGCTGCGGCTCGCCGCCCGCATCCTCGGCTTCGCCGCCGAGCAGGGGGTACGGCCGGTGCTGAGCAACGCCGTGCGGTACGCCGACCCCGGCCAGGGCGAGGTCGCGGACGTGCTGGACGCGGCACGCCTCCTCGTACCCATTGACGCGCGCAAGCAGGAGTCGCTGGACACCGGAGAGCGCTGGCTCAAGGACACCGGCTCCATGGTCAGGATCGCCGAGCGGGTGGCCGAGGCCGCCGGATTCCGGCGCGCGGTCGCGTACCGGCTGCTGGACGAGACGGCCCGTACCGCCGCGGAATGCGTCATCGACCCGGCCGACCACCTCGGAATGGGCCAGGTGCACCTCCCCGAGCCGGGGCTGGTCGGGGCGCGGACCCGCAGCGCCGACCGGGTGCTGCGGTCCCGCTGCACCGCCGCCATGGTGGTCAGGGGATACGACCGCAGCCGCGAGCGCTGGGACCGGCTGGAACACGAGCTGGGCATCATCGAACGACTGGGCTACGCCGGGTACTTCCTCACCGTCGCCCGGGTCGTCGACGACACCCGGGCCCTCGGCATCCGGGTCGCGGCCCGCGGCTCGGGCGCGTCCTGCCTGGTCAACCATCTGCTGGGCATCGCGGGCGCCGACCCCGTCGAGCACGGTCTGCTGATGGAGCGCTTCTTGTCGGACCGCCGGGCCACGCTCCCCGACATCGACATCGACGTGGAGTCCGCCCGGCGGCTTGAGGTCTACCGGACGATCTTCGACCGCTTCGGCGCCGAACGCGTCGCGACCGTCGCCATGCCCGAGACCTACCGGGTCCGGCACGCCGTACGGGATGTGGGCGCCGCCCTCGGCATGGATCCGGTGGAGACCGACCGGCTGGCGAAGTCCTTCCCGCACATCCGGGCGCGTGACGCCCGCGCCGCGCTCGCCGAGCTGCCCGAGCTGCGGGGGATCGACGCGGACCGGTACGGACGGATGTGGGGGCTGGTCGAGGCGCTGGACGGGCTGCCGCGCGGGGTCGCCATGCACCCGTGCGGGGTGCTGCTCTCCGACGCCGGGCTGCTGGACCGTACCCCGGTCATGCCGACCAGCGGCGAGGGCTTCCCGATGTCGCAGTTCGACAAGGACGACGTGGAGGAACTCGGGCTGCTCAAGCTCGATGTGCTCGGGGTGCGGATGCAGTCCGCGATGGCGCACGCACTGAAGGAGGTGGAGCGGGCCTCGGGCGAGCGGATCGACCTGGACGCCGTGCCGCCGGGTGACCGTGCGACCTACGAACTGATCAGGTCCAGCGAGACCCTCGGCTGCTTCCAGATCGAGTCGCCGGGCCAGCGCGATCTGATCGGCCGTCTGCAGCCCAGCACCTTCCACGACCTCGTGGTCGACATCTCGCTCTTCCGGCCGGGCCCGGTGGCCGCTGACATGGTGCGCCCGTTCATCGAGGCCAGACACGGCCGCAAGCAACCCCGCTATCCGCACCCCGACCTGGTGGAAGCGCTGAGTGAGACATACGGAGTTGTCGTCTTCCATGAGCAAGTGATCGAGATCATCCGGATCATGACCGGTTGCGCCCGGGACGAGGCCGACGAGAGGCGGCGCGCGTTGTCCGTCCCCGATCTGCAGGGGCGGGTGCGGGCGTGGTTCGCGGCGCGGGCGCGCGGACGCGACTACCCGCCGGAGGTCATCAGGCACACCTGGGAGATCCTCGAAGCCTTCGGCTCCTACGGCTTCTGCAAGGCGCACGCGGTCGCCTTCGCCGTACCGACCTACCAGTCGGCCTGGCTCAAGGCCCATCATCCGGCGGCCTTCTACGCCGGATTGCTCACCCATGATCCCGGTATGTACCCCAAGCGGTTGCTGCTCGCCGACGCGCGGAGGCACGGGGTGCCGGTGCTGGCGCTGGATGTCAACCGGTCCGGCGCGGATTATCGAATCGAACTGGTGTCTGGTAAGTGGGGTTTGCGGTTGGCCCTCTCCGAGGTGCACGGCATCGGCGAGGAGGAGACCGCCCGGCTGGTCTCCGGGCAGCCGTACGCCTCGCTCTCGGACCTCTGGCAGCGGGGGCGCCCCAGTCGCCCGATCGCCGAGCGGCTGGTCCGGGTCGGCGCGTTGGACGCCTTCGGCGCGAACCGGCGGGATCTGCTGCTGCAGACCGCCGAACTGCACCGCGGCCGCAAGGCATCCGCGCACGACGGCCAACTCCCGCTGCCCGTCGGGGAGTCCACCGGTGGCGCGGTCTCGGCCGGGCTGCCCGACATGGACGACGGCGAACGGATGGGCGCCGAACTCGGCGTACTCGGCATGGACGCCTCCCGGCACCTGATGGACGACCACCGCGCGTTCCTGGGGGAGTTGGGCGTGATCCCGGCGAACCGGCTGAGCGGGGTACGGCACGGCGAGACCGTCCTGGTGGCCGGGGCGAAGGCGGCCACTCAGACCCCGCCGATCCGCTCCGGCCGCCGCGTCATCTTCACCACCCTCGACGACGGCACCGGCCTGGTCGACCTCGCCTTCTTCGACGACAGCCATGCCGCCTGCGCGCACACCGTCTTCCACTCCTGGCTGCTGCTGGTGCGGGGAGTGGTGCAGCGGCGCGGCCCGCGCAGCCTCAGCGTGGTCGGCGCCGCCGCGTGGAACCTCGGGGAACTGGCCGAACTGCGCCGGGAGGGCGGGCTGGCAGCGGTCGCGGCGCGACTGGCGGCGGTGGAAGGGCCGCCGGACGACACGGACGGTACCGACGGCCGCCGTCTCCACCTGCCCACCGGCTACCAGCTCCACCCGTGGGCCGACCTCCAGCCGCCCGGCGAAGGCGCCGCCACCGGCCGCAAACTGTGGCACTCCAGCCCGGGGAGCGCGGGATGACGCGACGTCAGGTGGGCGATGCCGTCACCCGATACGCCGAACCGTTCGGGACGCCGGGTGGCGGGCGGCAGCTCACGCTCGTATCCGCACGGGAAGCGGCCCCCGCACCGCATGTGCTGTACGCGCACTTCCACTCCGACACCCTCGGCGAGGAGGCGTACGGGCGGCTGCTCGCCCTGCTCGGTGAGATCACCCCGGTGGTGGAGGCGCTGCCGCCCGATGCCGCGCTCGCCGATGTCCGGGGCAGCCTGCGGTACTTCGGGCGTACGGCCGAGGAACTGGCCGCGCTGATCAGAGTGCGGGCGCTGGCTCGTTACGGTGTCGACTGCACCATCGGCGTGGCCGTCAATCCGGTGCTGGCCCGGATGGTCGCGCACGACGGTCCGCCGGGCGCGGTCCGTACGCTGTCCGCCGCGCCGGACGCGATCGCCGCCTTCCTCGCCCGTAAGCCCGCCGCCGCCCTGCACGGCGTCGGCCCCGCCACCGCGCGGCTGCTCGGCGACTACGGCCTGGACAGCGTCGGCCGGATCGCCGCCGTGCCGCTCGGCACCCTGCAGCGGATCCTTGGCGCGAGCGCTGGACGGCGGATGTACGAGCGAGCCCGCGGTATCGATCCGACGCCGGTCACGCCGAACGCACCGGCCCGTTCCCTCGGGGGCGAACGGCACTTCGACCGCGATGAGTTGGACCCGGTACGGCACCGCCGCGCGCTGCTGTCGCTCACCGACGAGCTGGGCGCGCGGCTACGCGGCGCGGGCCAGGTCGCCCGCTCCCTCACCCTCACCGTCCGTTACGCCGACCGCTCGACCACCACCCGTACCCGCGCCCTGCCGGAGCCGACCGGGCATACCGCGGCGCTCACCGACACCGCGTACCGGATATACGCGTCGCTCGGGCTGCAGCGTGCGCGGGTACGGGCGGTCTCGCTGCGCGCCGAGGGCCTCGGGGACGCCGAACTCGCCGCCCACCAGCTCACCTTGGACCCGGGTGACGACAGGGCCCGCCGGATCGAGGAGGTCACCGATCGGGCCCGGGCCCGCTTCGGCGCGGGCGTGGTCGGTCCGGCGGCGGTGCTCGGGGTGGCGTAAGTGGCGTAAGCGGCATGAGCGGTGCCCTCCGTTCCGCTAAGCCCTGGCCAATTCTTTACCGACGTAAAACTAGCGAGTGTTGTTACTTGCCCGTAACTTGAGCTTCACGCAGCATCTTGTGGTCCGGATCACAAGGCAGCAACTCCGGGAGCCGCTCCCCCAGCCCTGCCTGAATTGTGAGGAGACCACGTTGAAGCTGCCCCTGAAGCGACGGAGCCGGACTGTCGGCCTCATCTCCGCACTGGCGCTCGCGGCGGCCACGGCCGTCGCGTCACCCGCGGTGGCGGACACCGCCCCGAGCAGCGGATGGAACAACTACGACTGCAAACCGTCGGCAGCCCATCCGCGGCCTGTCGTCCTCGTGCACGGCACCCTCGGCAACGGAACCGACAACTGGCTCGCCCTGGCCCCCTACCTGGTGAACCGCGGCTACTGCGTCTTCTCCTTCGACTACGGGCAACTGCCAGGCGTACCCATCTTCGACGGCCTGGGCTCGATCGCCGACTCGGCCCAGCAGCTGTCCGACGAGGTCGACAAGGTGCTGGCGGCCACCGGCGCGGAGAAGGTAGACCTGGTCGGCCACTCCCAGGGCGGCATGATGCCGCGTTACTACCTGAAGTTCCTCGGTGGCGCCTCCAAGGTGAACACCCTGGTCGGCATCGCCCCCTCCAACCACGGGACCACTCTCGACGGGCTGACCAAGCTGCTGCCCTACTTCCCCGGCGCGGCCCAGGCGTTGCAGCGGGCGACACCCGGGCTGACCGACCAGGTGGCCGGGTCGCCGTTCATCGAGAAGCTCAACGCGGGCGGGGACACCGTCCCCGGGGTGCACTACACCGTGATCGCGACCAGGTACGACGAGGTCGTCACTCCGTATACCTCGCAGTTCCTCAACGGGCCCGATGTACACAACGTCGTGGTACAGGACCTGTGCCCGCTCGACATCTCCGAGCATGTGACCATCGGCCTGGTGGACCGGGTGGCGTACCACGAGACGGCCAACGCCCTCGATCCCGCGCACGCCACCCGTACGACCTGTCTGTCGTGACACCACGTGTGAACCACGGGTGAGCCGTATACCCCCGTCGGAGGCCGGTACCGCTACGGGCGGCGCCGGCCTCCGGCGCTGGCCCTGCGGCGCGCGCCGGTCATCAGGATCGCGGAGCCGATCGCGATGACGGCGGTGCCACCGATGGCCAGCGGTGCGGTACTTCCGGAACCGCCGGTCTCGGCAAGGGACTTGGCGTGCAGCGGCGCCGCGGAGCCGTCGGGACCGGGCTGGTTGGCTTGGGCGGCGGGGCGCATGCCCGGCATGTCCTTCATCGAGGACCTGGCGGCGCCCGCGGCCAGCTGGCTGTCGCTCGGCGCCGAAGCCGTCGGCGCGGGGGCACCCGTACCGCCGCCCTGCCGGCCGCCGCCGAAGACCACGTCCGAGCAGGTGTAGAAGGCCTCCGGGCTGTCGGAGCGCTGCCAGATGCTGTAGATCAGATGGCGTCCGGTTCGCTGCGGCACCTTGCCGGTGAAGGTGTAACTGCCGTTGTCCAGTGGCGGGTTGGTGGCCGTGGCGAACGGCTGCGACTCCAGGTCCGACCACTTCAGCGGCTTGCTGGGGTCGTATCCGTCCTTGGTGATGTACAGCTCGAAGGTGCCCTTGTGCGCGGCCGTCGCCCGGTAGGAGAACGTGAACGGGCCGCTGTTCATGGGGGTCGCGGGCCAGTCGGCGCGCGCCAGGTCGAGCCCTTTGAACTCGTCGGCGCCGGCGCTGCACAGCTTCCCGTCCGGGATGATCTGCTTGCTGCGGCCGCCCGCGTCACCGATCCGCACCCCGTTCCAGTCGTAGAGCGCCTGTGTACCGCCGGCCCGCACCGCCGCCTGGCAGGCCGCTGATGTCGGGTGCTCCGGGCCCTCCTGGTAGCAGGCGAGCACTCGGCTCACCGGGTTCCGCATCGAACCGTGCGCGTTGGCCGGCGTCGCGGTCAACGCCGTGATCATCAGCGGCGACCCGGCAACGATGGCGACGGCGACCTTACGGCGTATGGGCATCGTGGCTTCTCCTGTTGGTGGGGGAGGCTGCCCTTGGGGCGGCAGCACAGTGGGAGAGACCAGCACGCTAATGCCCGGCAACCGCCGGTTCGGCGCCCGCGCGGGCACCTGGGGGATCCTTACGGGCCCGTTAAGGCGGTGCTAAGCGGGGGCACAGGAAGCCCGCGAACGCACGCCCGTCCGACTCGCGCGGTGCAACGGGAGTGCCGTGCTGAGCACGAACACCCCGAAGAGGGTGATCGGCAACAGCCCCACCGGGCGGAGGTAGGCGATCGGGTGGGCAAGGACGGCGCCCCACTGGACCCACCAGTTCGCGGTGGTGTCCGCCAGCATGACGGCCGCACCGAGAAGCGGCCCCACGGGACGGGCCCGGGCCACCAGCACGGCGACGAGGGGGTCGAGGAAGAGCAGGGCGTGGAACAGCGGTTGCACGGGTAGCGGGGCGTAGCCGTACGCGTGCAGGCCGCCCGCCACCGCGAAGTACGCGTGCGCCGCCGTCCCCTCGACGAACCCGATGACGTACCCCGCCGCCACCCACCGTGCCCAACCCGGACGCCCCCGCCATCGCATGCCGCCCACTCTAGGTACTCGGCCGCGGCGTGCCGACGCGCTCGGTGAGCCGACTCACAGCGGGCAGCCGCTCGTCGGCGGTGGAGAACGCGGTCATGGCAGGGTGATGCCATGACCGCACTGCACCTGTTCGATACCGTCGTCGACCCGGGGACCTGGCACAGCTGGGACGAGCCGGTGGCGGTTCCGCTGTCCGCTGACCCCGACTACCGGGCGGATCTTGAACGGGCCCGGCAGCGCACCGGCCTGGATGAGTCGGTGGTGACCGGCGAAGGGCGGATCAAGGGCCGCAGGGTCGCCCTGGTGGCGTGTGAATTCGGCTTTCTGGCCGGGTCGATCGGCGTCGCGGCGGGGGAGCGGCTGGTACGGGCGGTGGAACGCGCCACCCGGGAGGGGCTGCCGCTGCTCGCCTCCCCGGCCTCCGGTGGAACCCGCATGCAGGAGGGGACCATCGCCTTCCTGCAGATGGTCAAGGTGGCCGCGGCCGTCGCCGACCACAAGGCCGCTGGCCTGCCCTACCTCGTCTATCTGCGGCATCCGACGACCGGGGGAGTGCTGGCCTCCTGGGGATCGCTGGGGCACGTCACCGCGGCGGAACCCGGTGCGCTCATCGGTTTCCTCGGCCCCCGGGTCCATCAGGCGCTCTACGGTGAGGAGTTTCCGAAGGGCGTCCAGGTCGCCGAGAACCTGTTCGCCCATGGCCTGCTGGACGCGGTACTTCCGCCCGACCAGCTCGCGGGGGCCGCGGCACGGGCGCTGGACGTACTGTGCGGCGGGCAGGGCGACGCTGGGGGCGCTGGCGCTGGCCTGGGCGATGCCGGAGACGCTGGCGCTGGCCTGGGTGCGGAGCGATCCGCCTTGTCAGAGCCGCGGCCTACGGTGGAATCGGGGGCGGCACCGCTCACCCCACCCGAAGCACCGCCCACCGCCGAATCGATCCGCCGCTCGCGTCGGCCCGAACGCCCGGGCCTGCGCGCACTGCTGCGCACCGCCGGACGCGCGGTCACCCCGCTCAGCGGTACGGGCGCGGGGGAGCGCGACCCCGGGCTGCTGCTGGCGCTCGCCCGGTTCGGCTCGTCGCCCTGCGTGGTGCTCGGCCACGACCGACAGGGCGCGGACGGGGCGCAGTTGGGGCCCGCGGGCCTGCGTGAGGCGCGGCGCGGTATGCGGATCGCGGCCGAACTCGGCCTGCCGCTGCTCACCGTCATAGACACCGCGGGCGCCGCGCTCTCCCAGGAGACGGAGGAGGGCGGCCTCGCCGGGGAGATCGCCCGCTGCCTCGCCGACCTCGTGACGCTTCCGGCGCCCACCTTGTGCCTGCTGCTCGGCCAGGGCGCGGGCGGCGGCGCGCTCGCCCTGCTGCCCGCCGACCGGGTGTTGGCGGCCCGGCACGCCTGGCTCTCCCCGCTCCCGCCGGAGGGCGCCTCGGCGATCCTGTACCGGACGACGGAGTACGCGTACGAGGTCGCCGACCGGCAGGGCGTCCGCTCCGCCGACCTGCGGTCGCACCGCATCGCCGACCGGATCGTCGAGGAGACCCCGGACGCCGCCGATGCCCCGGGACCGTTCCTGACCAGGCTCGGCGGCATTCTCGACGCCGAACTGGGCGCCCTGCGGGCGATGGACGAAAGCGCGCGGCTGGCCGCCCGACGGGCTCGCTACCGCAGCCTGGGGCTGGGGTGAACTCCCTGGTCAGGGCTGGTTGTCAGTGGCGGATGCGAGGATCTCGGCATGACTACGGAGCGTACCGGCAGCGATGCGGTGGAGTACGGGGACGCCGCCACCGAGGCCGTTGACGAGGAACCGCTGGCCTCCCCCACCCATGGCGAACAGCTCGGGCATGACGCCCAGTTGGGCGGCGGACAGGTACGGGACGAGCAGCACGCCGCCGTGGGCCACCCCGCACGGCGGCGACGGCACGCCGAGATCGTGGATGTGCATCTGATACTGCGCCAGGGCAACCGAGTGCTGCTCGCCCGCCGGGCGAACACCGGCTACGCGGACGGATTGTGGAACGCGCCCAGCGGACACGTCGAGGACGGCGAGGACGTGCGCACGGCGATGATCCGGGAGGCGTTCGAGGAAGTCGGAGTGGTCATCGACCCGGCGGACCTGCATGCCGCGCTGGTGATGCAGCATCGGGCACCGAACGGGAACGCGCGCATCGGATGGTTCTTCGAAGCGCGCCGCTGGAGCGGAGAAGCGGTCAACCGCGAGCCCGGCAAGTGCTCGGGTATCGCCTGGTTCGAGCTCGACGAGCTGCCGGACGACATGGTCGCCTACTGCAGAGCGGGTGTTGACGCTTATCGGGCGGGGGATCGCTTTGTGCTGCACTGGCACCACGCGGGCGACTCGATCGGATACCACCCGCGAAGCCCGAGCCGCGCGGTGGCGTTGCCGCACAATGAACCCGACATACGACAGTCGCAGCCAGCTGGAGACCGTACGTGAGCCTCAAGATCACTGTCGATCATGAATCGGCCGCCGCGCCATTCGAGCAGGTACGGGAACAGGTCGCCGCCCAAGCGCGCGGCGGCACGCTCCCGGTGGGGTACCGGATGCCCACCGTACGAGGTCTCGCGGAAGACCTCGGGCTGGCCGCCAACACGGTCGCGAAGGCGTACCGCGTGCTGGAGGCGGACGGGGTGATCGAAACCCGGGGCCGGCACGGCACGTTCATCGCCGCCGCGGGCGATGCGGCGCAACGGCAGGCGGCGGCCTCGGCGGCGGAGTACGCACAGCGTGCCCACCGCCTCGGCCTGGACCGCTCCGCCGCGCTGGCCGCTATCGAGGACGCGCTGCGTGCCGTCTACGGATAGTCGGCCCGGCCCGCCGTGCGCGCCGGTCCGGTCCTAGCTCCAGACCGGCTGGTCCGTGCCCCAACGACTGGGCGGGGATGACCAGTTGGCCGGGCCGCCATCGAAGGACACCGGGGGGAGGGCATGGACAAGGCGGCCGAGTGGCGCCTCGGTCTGCGCGAGATGGCGCGCTGGATCATAGGCGTCGTATACGCCTTCGTCGGTCGGCACCTCGTCGGTGATGCCGTTCATCAGCCAACTGGCCGTCGCGGCCAGGCTGAAGCGCAGCACCGCACCGCCGCCCGTGTCGTGCTGCTCGGTGAGCGCGCGCAGTACCGCGGCCGCCAGCAGATGCCCCGTGCCGTGGTCGATCGCCTGGGCGGGCAGCGCACCGGGGCGGTCATCGGATCCGGCCTCCGCCACGGCGATGCCGCACGCCGCCTGCACCAGGCTGTCGAACCCGCGGCGCTCGGACCACGGCCCCCGGTCGCCCCACGCGCTCAACTGGGCGACGACCAGCCCTGGTCGGCGCTCCAGCAGCGCCCGTGCCGACAACCCGAGCCGGTCCAGTGCGCCCGGCCGATAGCCGGTGACCACGACATCCGCCATACCGAGCAGTTCGTCGAAGACCGCGTGGTCCGTCTCGCGCGTCAGGTCGAGACGGGCCGACCGCTTGCCGAAACCGGTATCCGCGTGGGCGTACTCCGACTCCGGCAGCCGAGGCGAGTCGATCCGCAGCACATCCGCACCGAGCAGCGCCAGTGTCCGTCCCGCCACCGGGCCCGCGATCACCCGGGTCAGATCCAGCACCCGGACACCCGCGGCGGGCAGCAGCACTGCGGCGGGCAGCGGCCGCACCGGTCGCCGAGGCGCACCGTCGAACCGCTCGACGCGCACCAGCGGCTGGGCCGCAGCGGCGCGGCCCGCGGGATGCTCGGCCCACTGCTGCGCGGTACGCACGGCGACGGCCAGGCCGCCCGCGGTATACACCCGCTCCTGTACGTCCTCCGCCGCCAACTCGCTGATTGCGAAGGCGAGTTCGTCCGCCAGCGCCCTGTCCTCGCCGTCGTCGCGGATGCCGAGGGAGGCGAGCAACCGGGCGCGGTGGTGCGGATAGTTGGCGTGGGTGCGCACCCAGCCGTCGGCGGTGCGCCAGAACCCCGACAGCGGCGCGAACGCGATGGGCGCCCGGCCGTCGACGCGCAGCTGCCGTTCGCTGGTGAAGGCGGTGGCGACGGCGCCGTCATCCACCCGTACCGCGGGCTCCGGGCGTCCGGTGCGTCGGGCCGCCAACTCCGCGGCGGCCAACGAGCAGGCGGCGACGGTCGCCCGGGCCAGCTCCCTCACTGGCAGCCGCGCGGGCAACCCGGCGCCAGGCCTGCCGTACGACACCCGCTCCAGCAGCTCCGGCGCCCCGCCGAGGGCCGCCCAGACCTGCCCTGCGGCCTCCACAGATTCACCTGTCATGCACCCATAATGCGGGTCGGCGACAGCTCCGGTCCTGGACGAGTAAGTCCTGACCGCTGTTCGGGATCGCTCGTGACAAGGGCGACTCGGCCTTCATCGGCGACGGCGCGAACCACTGGCCCGGCGTGCGCAGGCTCGACGCGGCGCGCCTGTTCCGGCTGGCTCTGGTAAGCAGCGCCGGCGGGCGCACGACTGCACGGGGTCGGCGAGGAGGGTGTGACCTTCCGTGACGTCGCCGGCGTCATCGGTCGCCACTTGAACCTGCCGGTCGTCAGCGTTTCCCGCGAAGGGGCAGACCCCACTTTGGCTGGCTCGCCGCCTTCGCGTCGCTCGACGCCCCTGGCGTCGAGCACCCTGTCCCAGAAGCAGCTGGGCTGGCATCCCGTGCAGTCCGCGCTCATCCCGGACCTCGAAGAAGGCCATTACGTCAACGACTGGACGAGTAAGGCCGCTGCTGAAGCGGGCGATCCGGGCGGTCGCGGCGGACACCGACCTGTCAGCCGACGCGGCCTGGGTGGTTCGACTCCACCCCGGTCGAGTGCGGCCGCTCCCGCCCGACGTGCGCCGCTCGCACCTGGCCGGATGGGCTGGCTGCGGATACTGCCCGTCGCACACTCGTCTAGAGGTACAGACCGTCCGTGGCCTCGGCCTGGGTGGGCACCAGGGGCGCGGTGCCCCGGCGCAGTGCGTACAGCTCCGCGAGTGTCGAGCCGTCGCGCCCGACGCCCTCCGCCGTACCGAGCCAGGCGACCGCCTCCTCACGGGTCAGCGGGCCCACCTCGATCCGGCTCAGGCAGCGGCCCGGCCGTACCACCGCGGGGTGCAGCCGCTCCAACTCCTCGTTGGTGGTGATGCCGACCAGGACATTGCGGCCCTGCCCCAGCAGGCCGTCCGTCAGATTGAGCAGCCGGGACAGCGCCTGGCCCGCGGTGTGCTTGGCCTGGCCGCGGATCAGCTCGTCGCAGTCCTCAAGCAGCAGCAGCCGCCAGCGGGGCACGGATTCGCCGCCGAGCTCGCTCTCGTCCTCGCCGATGGCGAGGTCCATCAGATAGCCGGGATCGTTGAACAGCCGCTCGGGGTCCAGTACGCAGTCCACCTGGCACCACTCCCGCCAGGAGCGCGCCAGGGTACGCAGGCACGAGGTCTTTCCGGTGCCCGGCGGCCCGTGCAGGAGCAGCAGCCGACCGGTGATGCCCTCGGGCGTCAGCTTCATCAGCGTGTCCATCGCGTCGGCGACCGGTGCGGTGTAGTTGCCCCGCACCTCCTCCCAGGTCGACGCGCTGATGGCGCGCGTGCTGCGGACCGGGCCCCGGCGGTGTGAGAAGTGCCAGAAGCCCATCTGCACCAACTCCGGCTGCGGTTCCGGCTCGTCCTCCGCGCCGTCCAGCACCTGGTCCAGGATCCGCCGTGCCAACTCGTCCTCGACCGCGGTGACGGTGACATCCGCACCGCGTTTCCACCGGGACACCAGGATCGTCCAGCCGTCGCCCTCGGCGAGCACCGCGCGGCGGTCCTTCTCGGCCGCCGACCGCAACACCCGGGCGCCACCCGGCAGCAGCGTGACCCCGGATCTGACGCGCTGCACCGAGTGGCCGCGTGCGTACGGCTGGGCGCCGGAGGCGAACCGGCCGAGCAGCATGGCGTCCACGATGTCGGACGGCGAGTCGTTGCCCGCGGTGTTCAGCCGGATCGGCAGCGCTGCGTCGGGCAGGTGGTCATCGGGCGAGCTCATCGCGGGCATGACGCCATGATCCGGCAGAACAGGTGGGGTCGCGCGGCTTTTTCCGGGGTCGATCGACAAGGAAAACCCTCACAGGGTTTACCAAAACGGTCGTTACGGTTGCTTCTCCGCCTTACAGTGCCAAGGTGAGTGCTCGTCATGCGGCCGTGCCATTCGGCCTCTTACGCGCCGGATGGCAACGTGTCGGCGTGCTGATCGCCGTCGCGACGGTGGGGCTTGGCCTCCTGCTGACCATGTTCGGCACCACAGGGCACGGCGCCGCCGAGCGGTCCACCGGCACCGCGGCACCCGGCGTCTACGGAACCCCCGACTCCGGCCAACCGCCCAGTACCCGGCTCGGCTGGGGCTTCACCCATACCGAGTACAGCGCCGACCGCGGCACCGCGGCGGCGGAGGACAGTGCCGACAAACTGCTGGCCGCCCAACCGCTGCCGCAGAACCAGGCCATCATGGGCTGGGGCGCCGACAACCCCGAACCCTCGCCCGGCAAGTACGACTTCAGCGGCCTCGACAGCCGTATCGCCCTGATCCGCAAGACCGGCGGCACACCCGTGATCACCCTGTGCTGTGCCCCCGACTGGATGAAGGGCGGCGCCCAGGGCGGCACCGACTGGTCGCGCATCGAAGCCGCGCCCACCCCGGACCACTACGCCGACTTCGCCGAGCTGGCCGCCAAGGTCGCCCATCGCTACCCGGACGTCCACGACTTCATCGTGTGGAACGAGTTCAAGGGCTTCTGGAACGACAGTACGCAGCGCTGGGACTACGAGGACTACACGCGCCTCTACAACCTCGTCTACCAGGCGGTCAAGGGTGTCAATCCGCGGAACCTGGTGGGCGGGCCGTACCTCAACATGGACAGCATGCCGCCCGGCAGCAAGGACAACGCCTCCTCCGTCAGCGGCCCCTGGGGCAACCTCGACCAGCGCGTGGTCGATGCCCTCGACTACTGGATGCGCAACAAGGCGGGCGCCGACTTCCTGGTGGTCGACGGATCGAGTACGACGCACGACGGCGCCCTGGTCCCCGATGACTTCACCGCCACCCAGAAGTTCAACGACCTGAGCCGTTGGCTGCGCCAGTACACCGGACTGCCCCTGTGGTGGGCCGAGTGGTACGTCAAGCCCGACCACACCGTCTGGCCGGAGAACCGGCTCATGGCGGTCCAGGCCACCGCCATGATGCAGCTCGCCGAGGGCGGGACGGACACCGCGTTCTACTGGAATCCGGAGTCCGAGAGCGGCGACTGCCCGGGCTGCCTGTGGACCGGCACCGGGGCCGATCAACAAGGCGGCACGCCGCTGCCCATGATGGACCTGCTACGGCGCTTCGCCGCCGCCTTCCCGCCGGGCACGACCTTCCGTACCGTCACCGTCGACAACCCGAAGGTACGGGTGCTCGCGAGCGGCAGGACGCTCCTCGCCGTGAACACCACCGACCAGCAGCTCACCGCCCACATCGACGGTGCGACGGTCAATCTGAGCCCCTACGCGGTCAGTTGGATCAACCACTGAGTTCAGCTCAACGTCGCGAAGCGGTCCACCAGGGAGGCGAGGAACACCGCGAGCAGCGGCAGCGCCACGTAGAAGGACACCTTCATACCGCGCCGCCGCCTGCCCTCCGGCACCAGGACACGTACCACCTCGCGGGCGCCGAGCAGCACCATCAGCAGCGCTGCCGCGATCGCCCCCACCACCGTCCACGGCGTCCATGTCACCACCGGGCCGACCTTGCCGACCACCGGGCGCGGTACGGTCCCCGCGGGCGGCTTGGCCAACTGGTAGACGGCGGCGTCCGGGTTGGACATCACCTTCCGCAGGTCCGTCCGGGCGTCGAGTCCGGCCACCACGCGGGTACGCCAGTCCGCCGGGTAGCCCGCGTCCAGCTGCAGATAGGTGGCGGTACCGGAGGTGATCAGCAGGTACGACTGCGGGCCCGCCGCCTTCAGGTCCGCGACCATTCCGCCGACCTGTGACGGATCGCGCGGCGCCAGCACCCCGCGGTAGTTGACCCGCTCCATGTCCTGGGCCATCCACGGCAGGTTGGGCGTGGGATCGTTGACCGGATCCTTGCTCGGCCACAGCAGACGGGCGGAGGGCGCGTCATGGTCGTACACGTAGTCCATGGCCGCTACCTCGCCGGTACGGACCCGCTCGAACGGCTCGTTGCCCCAACGGGCCATCAGGAAGCCTCCCATGAGCGCAAGGCCCGCCAGCAGCGCGGCGATCAGCCCCGGCCAGGAGCGGTCCGACCCGGTGCGCGGGAAGAGCGCCAGCGCCGCCAGCACGCTCGCGCCCGGCAGCGCGAACAGGAAGACCCGCAGCGCCATCTCACCGCCGTACGACTGCATGCCGAACCCCAGGAACGGGACCAGCAGCAGGATCAGCAGTGCCCGGTCGCTGATCCCCACCCGCCGTCTGCGCAGCCAGCCGAAGGCGGCGAGCGTCATCACACCCGCCGCCAGCAGCACCCGCGAGTACAGCACCAGTTTGTGGACGGGGGAGCCGCCCTGGATGCGGCCGGAGACACTGGAGGAGACATTGCCGCCCAGCGAACCCAGGCCGCCGAACAGTTCGTTGAAGTGCCCCGACCAGTACGGCTCGGCCAGGAAGCCCACCCAGGCGATCACCATGACCCCGCACAGCAGCGGCAGCCCGTACAGCGTCGAGCGCTTCCAGATCACCAGCGCCGCCGCCACCCCGAGCATCACGAACGGGGTGAGCTGGTGGCTGACCACGGACGCCGCGAAGAGCGCCACCAGGACGCCGAGCAGTATCGCCCGGTCGGCCCGGCCCGCCGGGCGCGCCTCCGCCTCGCCCGGCAGCCGCTTGGTGCCCTCGTGCCGCGTTGAGCGGAACCAGACCAGCAGCACGGCCACGAACATGATGTAGAAGAAGTAGTTGATCGACTGCGGTGAGAAGTAGTCCTGGCCGACCCAGCCGCACAGCACGAACAGCCAGGCCGCACACCACTTGGCACGCCAGCTCGCCCGTATCGCGTGCAGCAGCAGCATCAGCGGGGCCAGATAGAGCAGTTCGACCGCCAGCGGCCACCAGCGCAGCACCTCGGTGAGGTCGGTGATCCCGCAGGCCTTGGTGATCAGCGCGACGCCCGCGAAGAAGCCCGGCCAGGAGAAACGCGCGTCAAGGTAGGGGACCGCGTTGCCGGTTCTGGTGATGTACTCGATGAAACCCGCGTGCTGCCAGGCGGTCGGGAAGCGCGGCTGCGACTCCAGCACGGCGGGAACCGCGTGCAGCGACACCACGGTCGTCAGCAGAACGGCGAGCAGCAGCCAGGGGCGGCAGCCGCGCAGCGACAGCGCCCAGCAGAACGCCACCACCAGCAGTGCCGTACCCACCAGAGTGAGACGCGGTAGTACCGAGATCAGCCCGAGGCCGTTCATCCCGTCCAGCGACGCGTCGTTCATCCCGCGCAACGGCACCCAGTACAGCGCCAGCGCCACGGCCAGCGTCAGCCAGCTGCCGAGCCCCGCCCAGGACCAGCGCGCCACCCGCTCGCGCAGCGGAATCCGCGGCTCCGGAACCGCCTGTGCGGGCGGTGGCGCCGAGACCGGATGCGGTGTGGCCCCTTCGGTGCGGGACTCCTGGTTGGTCTGCGGATGCGGGGGGACGTAGGGCCGCCGCTCCAGATGGTCGAAGTCCAGCCGGACCCCGAGCGGAAGCGTGTCCTGGTCGACCGCGGCGCGCAGCGCCCAACGGGTGCCGAACACCAGGGTGTCGGTGTCCAGTTGGACCGGCGCGTGCCGTTCCGCGACCGGTGCGGCGGCGGGCGCCGGGGCCCGCAGTATCCGCGCCAGACCGAAGCAGGCGATCACCGCGATCACCGTCTGACTGGCCAGCTCCGCCACGCCCGCGCCGACGATGCCCAGCGGCGGCAGCAGCATCAGAGTCGACCCCAGCACCAGCACGCACAGCAGACCCTGGAGCATGGCGATTCGAGAGGTGCGGCTCTGCGCGCGCAGCACCCCGAAGTACGCCTCGAACAGCACTCGGGTGAGCGAGGCGGTCGCCATGAACCGCAGTAGCGGGCCGCCCTTGGCCGCGTACCCCGCACCGAAGACATGGAGTATCTGCGGGGCGAAGACCACCAGGAACATGCAGATCGGAACCATGATCCGGGCCATCCGGCGGAGCGCCGCCCGGCAGTTCTCGGCGATCCGCGACGGGTCGTGCGCACCTTCGACGGTCAGCGAGGAGCCCATGTTGATCGCCAGCAGATCGACCGTGCCGCCGATCGTCGAGGTGATGTAGAAGTACGCGTTGTTCTCCGCGCTGATCCGCGCCGCGACGATGACCGGCACCAGATAGATCACCGCGAGGGCGAACAGCGACCCCGTGTAGTCCCCGGCGAGGAACCGACCGATCTCCCGGCTCGTCGGCGGGACCGACTTCCCCTCCGTCGCGCTGACATGACGGGGGATCAGCCGACGGAAGACCAGCCAGCCGAGCGGCAGCACGGACAGCGCTATGGCCGCGACCCATGAGACGAAGACCCCGGTCGCCGGGATCACGGTGGCCAGTACCACCAGCAGGGCGAGTTTGGCGGTGGAGAACACCGTGTTGCCGAACGGCACCCACACCGCGCTGCGCAATCCGGTCAACACCCCGTCCTGCAGGGTGAGTACCGACCAGGCGACCACCGCGCCGACGAAGGCCAGCCCCGGCACCACACCGCTCAGGAAGTGGTACGAGGGCCCCCACAACCCCAGCGTGAGCAGGAAGACACCGGTGGCTGCCGCCACGATCAGCGAACTCACCACATAGGTGGCGGAGATGAGCCTGCCGGTGCGCTTCCCCGCCACCGGGATGAACCTGGCCAGGGCGCCGGTGAGGGTGACCGCCGTTATCCCGGCGAGGAACTTCATCGCCGCGATCGCGGCCGAGCCCCGGCCCACCGCGTCGTCGCTGTAGTAGCGGGCGGCGACCAGCCAGTAGCCGAGCCCGAGCACCGCGGAGACCCCGGTGTTGAGCATCAACGCGTAGGCGTTGCGGAACAGCGGATCGCCACCGCCGCGTCGTCCGGGCAGCCTCAGCCGACCGCGTTTGGGCGGACGTTCGGTGGCGGCGCCGGAGCCCGCCGTTCCCCGACCGGTTGTCCGCTGGCCGGATGTGCTCGTACCGGATGTCTCCTGGGTGGTCGTCTCAGACACGGGCTCCGCGTACCTTCCCCAGTGCTCGACGGGTTCTGCGCACCATGGCATAACTCTTCGTCAACGCCCGGTCCTTCGCGAAGTTCCGGGCAACGGCGCGGCCCTCGACGAGTCGTTCGAACTCCGCTATGGAGGTGGAACGGCGCACGGTGACCCGCCGCAGTGCGTACGGTCCCTGGGCGCGGGCGGCCAGCCGGTTGCCCACCGCCAGCGAGATGCCGAACCCCGCGGTGCGCACGGTGCGCCGCACCCGCTGGCTGGAGTAGCCGTACGGGTACGCGAAGGAGACCGGCGGCGAGTCGAGCTCCTCCGCGAGGATCTCCTTGCAGCGCAGCACCTCGAACCACAGCCGCTCGTCGGAGAGCTGGTCCAGTTGCGGATGGCTGTGGCTGTGCCCGCCGATCTCCACACCCGACGCCGCCAGCTCACGTACCTGGTCCCAGTCGAGCATGGTGTCCAGCGCGCCGGGCGCATGGTCCTGCGCGCCGCGCCCGCGCATCCAGCCCGTCGAGGTGAACAGCGTCGCCGCGAAGCCGTGCCGCAGCAGTTCCGGCAGGGCGTGCCGGTGCACGCCCTCGTACCCGTCGTCGAACGTGATGAGCACCGGCCGGGCGGGCAGCGCACGCCGCCCGTCCCGCCAGACCGTGGCCAACTGCCGGGTGGTGAGCGGTGTGAAGCCGCGCTCCGACAGCAACTCCATCTGCTCGGCGAACGCCGCCGGTGCCACCGAAAGCCCACGAGCCGCCTTCGCCGGAGCGTCCGCGACCGCGTGGTACATCAATATCGGCACCCCACCAGTGGTCATGCCGCTGCTCCTCTCGTCTGCCCGTCCGGCCCGGCGGGCTCTGCGGCGGCGACCACGAACCGGCCGCCGCCGCGATGGGATCGCACGGATCCGACGGCGTACCCGGCCGCCGCCGTCGCCACCCCGGCCACGATCGCGCCGGCTCGGGCCAGGCCGCCCGGGCGGCCCCGCAACGCGTCCCGCACGCCGCGCAGCACACCCGAGGGCAACACCCTTGTGGTGTACCGGCGTTCGGTCTCAAGCCCCGCCTCGGCGCCGACGCTGCGGGTCACCAGCGCCTTGGACAGCCCCTCGGCGTAGCAGCGGGTACGGAAGTACCCGAACCGCTCCCGTGCGGGCGGCACCCGGTGGTGGATGACCGCACGGTCGTCGATCAGCAGCAGCGCGTCCGGGCGGGCGCGCTGCAGCCGGATGCACAGCTCGGTCTCCTCGCAGCCGAGCGGGCGCTTGTCGCCGTCCCGGCCGATCCCGGTCGCGAAGCCGCCCGCCGCGTCGAACGCGGTGCGCCGGAACGAGGCGTTGCCGCCCAGCACATTGCGTACCCGGACCCGGCCGGGCGGCAGGCCCAGATATGTGCAGCCCACCACCCACTCGAACTCGGGCGGAAACCACGCGGGGCGGCGGCCGGAGGCCCAGGCGGGCATGGTCCTGCCGCCCACCGCCATCACCCGGGTGTCTTCGTAGGCCGCCGCGAAGTGCCGCAGCCAGTCCGGCTCGGCGACCGCGTCGTCGTCGAGGAACGCGATGACCGAACCGGTGGACCGCGCGATCCCGGTGTTGCGGCCCGCGGACAGGCCGCGGGCCCCGGCGTTGGGCAGGACGGTGACGGTGCGGTCGGCCTCGTACTGCTCCCGCAGCCGGGCGAGCAGCGTGGGGTTGTGATCCACCACGAGCAGTGTTTCGTGTGCCGGGAAGCTCTGCGCCTGCACCGAGGCCACTGCGGCGAGGATGTCGCCCCAGCGGTCCTCGGTGTACACGCAGATCACCACGGAGACGGTCTCCGTGCTCAAGAACCCTCCCCCAGACTGGCGTTGGCTGGCAGCACCGCGGGGCGGGAGGCCAGCCGACGGGCTCGGCGCTCGCGCACGATGACCTTGAGGACGCGCAGGCCGTCCCGGACCGCCCGCAGATTGCTCGCACCGTGGATGCGCAGATGCTCGTGACTGGGAATCTCCTGGACCCTCAGGCCGGCCTTGACTACGCGGATGTTCATCAGGGTCTCCACCTCGAAACCGGCGCAGTCCAGCGCGATGTGGTCCAGGCAGTGTCTCCAGAAGGCGTTGTAGCCGTAGCACAGGTCGGTGTAGCGGGCGCCGAACTTGGCGTTGACCAGTGCGCACAGCGCCCAGTTGCCGAGCTTGCGGATGGGTGTCATGTCGTCGGTGCCGCCGCCGTTGGCGAAGCGCGAGCCCTTGGCGAAGTCGGCCCCGGAGACCAGGGCTGAGACGTAACTGACGATCTCGTTGCCGTCGGCCGAGCCGTCGGCGTCCACCATCACGATGATCTCGCCGGTGCACGCGGCGAATCCGCTGATCAGAGCGTCGCCCTTGCCACGGCCGCGCTGTTCGACGACGGTGACCGACGGCCACAGCTCACGCGCGACTTTCACGGTGTCATCCGTGGAGTGGCCATCCACCAGGATTACTTCGTGGATCCAGGCCGGAAGCGTGGCGAACACATGCGGAAGATTCTCCGCCTCGTTCATCGCCGGGATCACGACGCTGACCGGCGGCGCTATCGCCAAGTGCGAGGAAACCGGCCGGAAGTGCACCGCAGTCGTGGTGGGATCCGTTGGTGGATTCGAACTTAGAGATGGTCCGGGTACGGCTGGTTGAACAAATGAGCTCATGAGTCCGTTTCCCTCTCGTCCGGTCGACCGCCCGCATCGGGCGGCCCGTGTCGTGGGTCCGGTTCGAAAGGGGGGTCTCACCCGGCCAACGCCGTCTTCGCCCAAGGCGGCACTGCCCATGGGCGAACCTGGCTCCTTGCAGGCCCGGTGAGTTGGCGTACGTGACCGGCCGCGCGGCGCGCGGCTCGGCACATGCGCAGTGTCCGAGCACGGCACCCCCCTACCGCGCCCCGTATCGGTCCATCGCGGCCTGTTGAACCCCCTCCCCTGGGGTCCCCTAGGGCCGCCCTTCCCTGATGGCCGATGCGGGTGGATGTCCGACGGTATTGATGATTAGGACTCTAAGGCAAGACCCGGCGCGGTGATTCACAATTGAAAGAATTACTGTCCAGAAGTTTCTTTGATCTTGCCTTGGTGATCGATCTTGAGAGGAGGCGAGTCATTCCTTTCGACTCGTGAGACAAATGGGCTGGGTGCGGGGTTGTGCGGATGGCAGACCCGATACGGCGCGAAGAAGCGCGGGGTGCGCACATGGGCGGGGGGCGTGTCAGTCGCCCGCGCGCAGCCGCCCCAGCTGCTTGAGCAACTGGTCGGCGCAGTCCCGCAGTTGGGGGCGCGCCAACACCGCGTTGCGCGCCGCCCGAACTGGCGCACGCCGAGCCAGATGACCGACCGCGACCGGGTGGCGCCTTGTCACCCAACCTTCCGTCACGGAAAGTTCACGGGTCTTGAGCGATTCTTTGTATTCTTTTTCGCCTCGGCCGAGATCAAGATAGGCGATACCATCAGCCGCAGCCGCCTCGGCCATTCTCAGATGCAACGCGAGACCCGGGGAGTATTTACCGAACGTGGTGTCGTACGCCGGGAACCAACAGGCGATCACCCGATCGGAACGCAACCCGAAGTGCGCCGCCACCGGACGCCCACCCGCGTAGAGCACGGAGAGCAGCCCGGCGAAGCTCTCGCCGCGGGCGTGGAAGAGGTTCTCCACGAGCCGCACGATCCACGGCCGGGCGAACCGGTCGCTGCGGCCGGTCCTGCGGTACTGCGCCGACTTCCAGCCCATCAGCGTGCGCAGCACGGCGGGATCGCGCTCATCGTGTACATACCGAACCTCGCCCGCCTCCCGCTCCAGCTTGCGCTCCTTGGCCAGCGTGGTGCGGACGAACTTCGGCGCGTGGCCGCGTAGATAGCCCAGATACGCCTCGTACCCCTGCTCGACGTCGATCACCGGAGAGGGGTACGAGCCGGTGGCGCCCACCTCGAAGGGCTTCTCGCCCTCCACGAGATGGTCGAACTCCCATATCGCCAACCGGCAGGCGCGCAGCAGCTCGCGCGCGTCCCACTGGAAGCCCGGCCGGTGCACCAGCCCCTGGCAGTCGGACAGACCGAGGCCGACCGCCCGTCCGACGCCCAACGCGGTGCGCTGAAAGGGGAAGAAGGCGGCGGGCTCCCCGTCCTCGTGGACCACCGCCACCCGTACTCCGCGCCGGAAGCGGTCCACCGCCGCGGTGAACTCCGGCGACAGGAAGGGATTGGCGAGCGAAGGACTGCCGGATACCCAGGCCCGCGACTGGAGGCCGGTCCAGGCCGCACGGTCGGCGTCGGTCAGCTCGGCCGGGCGCAGGACACGGATCTCCGGTCTCAAGGATCGCGCCTTCTCGCCGTTACTCCGTAGCCATGCCGGGCCAGCGGTAGCAGGAACATCGCGGCGCTCACGGCGGCGACCACCACCACACCACCGCGTATCGACCACTGATGCAGCATCAGCATCAGTTGGCCGACCAGCAGGTCCAGCACGATCGAGCCGACCGCGGCGACCACCACCCGACTGAGCGGGTCAAGGCTGCGCAGCGTGCTGGCCAGCGCGGCACCGGGCGCGACGATCAGGAAGAAGAAGGTGAACGGCGCGCGCAGCGGCGAACTGATGTCGGCCAGTACGAGCGCGGCACCGACCACTCCCGTGCCGACAGCGGCGCCAGCGAGAAGTGGCAGAGATTCCTTGGCAATTGGATGCATTGGCGACTTGCCCCCCGGGCTTCAATGTCGCGCAGTCCCGGCAGCCCGTCAAGGACTCCGGGTATCTCGCCGCAGACCGTCACCGATCGGGGGAATCCTTGGCCAGAACGCCTCTCAATCGCCTCGGCCGCTGCTACGACGGACGCCGGAGAAACACCACTTAAGGGGGCTTCCATGAGATTCATCCGGCTTGTCGCCGCCGCTTGTGCGCTGCCGCTCGCCGCCGCTGCCACCCTTCTCGGCACGGATGCCGCGGGCGCGACGGGTCCGGCCTATGCGGCGCTCGGCGACTCGTACTCCGCCGGTGTCGGAGCGGGCGACTACCTGGGGTCCAGCGGTGCTTGTGAGCGCAGCGCCAGGGCCTACCCGCGGCTGTGGGCCGACGCCCACGCACCGTCGTCGTTCGCCTTCACCGCGTGTGACGGCGCCACGACCACGGATGTCACCAGCAACCAGTTGGGGCCGCTCAACCAGTCGACCAGTCTGGTCAGCATCACCGTCGGGGCCGACGACGCGGGCTTCGGCAGGGTGATGACCACCTGCGTGCTGTCGTCCGACACCGCTTGCCTGAGCCGGATCGCACAAGCCGAGGACTACATCCGCGGCACCCTGCCGGCACGGCTCGACCACGTCTACTCGGCGATCCGCGCCAAGGCTCCGGCGGCGCATGTCGTGGTGCTGGGCTATCCGCGCTTCTACAAGGTGAACGGCTTGTGCCGCGCCGGGATGAGCGAGGCCAAGCGCTCGGCCGTCAACCAGGCGGCCGACGAGGTCGACTCCGTCATCGCCCGACGCGCAGCCGATCACGGCTTCACCTTCCGCGATGTGCGCCCCGCCTTCGCGCCCCATGAAATCTGCGGCGGCGACCCGTGGCTGCACAGCGTCACCATCCCGGTCGGTGATTCGTACCACCCGACGGCGCGGGGGCAGTCCGGCGGGTACCTTCCGGAGTTCACCGCGGCGGCCAGCTGATATTCGGTGGGGCATCCGGCCAACTACCGTGCGTGCGTGCGGCGTCGGGCATCAACACGCCTGTTCGGCAGGTGAATCCGAGGTCGTGGATGCGCGGGTGACGCGGCGGGGCGATAGGGTTACGCTGCCCGGGCCGGGTGCCTCGTACGGGTGGGGAGAAGTAATGGAGCAAATAGTGCGCAGCAGGCCACGTGTGCCTGCGATCAACTGCGGGAGCAGCGCGTCCAGTGCGCGTCTTGACCGCCATCTGGCGGTGCTCGGAGGCCCCGCGGTGCCGCAGCGTGAGGCCGCGGACGCGACGCTGCTGATGCGCGAGCTGACGGCGCGGGACACCTGCCAGAGCAGGGAGAACCGCGGCGCCCGCGTCTCGCTGTTCGCGCCGCTGCGTCGGCTGCGCCGGTCGTTGTTCGGCAGCCGCGGCTGACCTGCCGCCGACCGGACCGACGGGACCCCCGTGCCCCTCGGTCCGACCGGCGCATCCCTCCCTGAGGCATCCGGCGCCCCACCCCGGCATGGGGAGCCGGTGCCCGCGGCGTCAGCCGCCCATACCACGGTCCCGGCCAGGCCGAGCATCACCGAAGTGATCCTCATACGTGCCCGTCATCGGCCGCTGCGCGCGTACCGCCGAACCGTCAGCGGTACGAACACCACCAGCAGCGCCAGCGACCATGCCAGCGCGCCCGCCACCGGGTGCGCTATCGGCCAGGCCGCCCCGGGCTGCGCCAGCGCGTTGCCGGTGAGGTCCCGGCAGGCGGCGACCACCGCGCTGACCGGGTTCCACTCGGCGACCGCCCGCAGCCAGCCGGGCATGCCGGCCGTCGGCACATAGGTGTTGGAGATCAGCGTCACCGCGAAGACCAGGCTGCTGAGTTGGCCCGCGGCCTCCTCTGAGCCGACCAGCAACCCGAGGTACTGGCCGATCCACCCCGCGACCAGCCGGAAAAGCAGCAGCAGCCCCAGCGCGCCGAGCGCACTGACGGCACCGCCCCTGATCCGCCAGCCCACCGCCAGGCCCACCAGCACCAGTGGCACCAGCGCGATCGCGGCGATGAACACCTCCGACAACGCCTGCCCCAGCGGTACGGCGCTCCGGCTCATCGGCAGGCTGCGGAACCGGTCCATCACCCCGCGCTGAGCGTCGTAGGCGGTGGTGATCATGCCGGTCATGATGCCGTTCGCGGCGATCGACACGAACAGCCCGGGAACGAGGTACGCCCGGTAGTTCGCCCCGCCGGGCAGGGTCACCGCGCCGCCGAAGACGTAGCCGAAGAGCAGCAGCATGAGGATGGGGGCGGTCAGGGTCAGGACGATCAGGCTGGGCGCGTTGCGCAGCCGTTGCAGGTGGCGGATCACCATCGCCCAGCCGTCGTACACCCATTGACCGACTCCCATCGGAGCGGGTGGGCTGGTCGCGCTGTGGGTGGTCATGCGGCTGCCTCCTCGGCGGGCTGGCTGTTCTCGGGGCCGGTGAGGCGCAGGAAGACCTCGTCCAGCGTGGGCCGTCGCAGGGTCGCGTCCACGATCGGGACCCGGGCGGCGTCGAGTTCGCGGACGACCAGCGGCAGCGTCAGCGTCGGATCGGTGGCGATCGCACCGGCCGTGCGGCGTTCGTGATCGAGGGTGATCGCGGAGCCGGTCAGTGCGCTGAGGACGTCGGCCGCCGCGGTCAGCGCCCGCTCCTCCTCGACAACCACCTCGGCGTATGAGCCCAGTTCGGCCTTGAGCTGTGCGGGCGTGCCGCGGACGGTGGCCCGTCCCTGGTCGATGAGGATCACCTCGTTGGCCAGCCGGTCCGCCTCCTCCAGGTACTGCGTGGTCAGCAGCACGGTCGTTCCGGCGCTGGCGAGTTCGCGGACGGCCGCCCAGATCTCGTCGCGGCTGCGCGGGTCGAGTCCGGTGGTCGGTTCGTCGAGGAAGAGCACCGGCGGACGGGTGAGCAGGCAGGCGGCGAGGTCGAGGCGGCGACGCATACCGCCGGAGTAGGTGCGGGCTGGTCGGTCCGCCGCGTCCGCCAGACCGAACCGCTCCAGTAGCTCGTCCGCCCGGGCCCGACCGGCCGCGCCGCGCAGCCGGTGCAGCCGTGCGAACAGCCGCAGGTTCTGACGACCCGTCAAGTCGCTGTCCACCGAGGTGTACTGCCCCGTGAGGCCGATGCTGGCGCGTACCGCGTGTGCGGCGGTCACCACATCGTGGCCCGCGACATGGGCGGTGCCCGCGTCGGGGGCGCAGAGTGTGGCCAGTACGCGCACGGCGGTGGTCTTGCCCGCGCCGTTCGGGCCGAGCAGTCCGCAGACGGTGCCTTCCGGAATAGCCAAATCGAGCCCGCGCAGCGCCTGGACCGTGCCGAAGCGTTTTTCCAGGCCATTACTAAGTACGGCGTACGTAGTCATGGCGCCACCATAGCGCACTACGTACGCCGTACGTAACTAGGATGATGAAGCGAGAACAGTGCCCGACGACAGGTGATGAGCAATGCCAGCCAGCAGCCCCTCGGACGTACCCGAGGTGATCTGGGCGCGACCCGAACGCGCAGCCCGCGGTCCCCGGCCCGGGCACAGCCGCGCCGAGATCGCCGCCGCGTCGGTCCGCGTCGCCGATGCCGAGGGGCTGGACGCGGTCTCCATGCGCAGGGTCGCCGCCGAGATCGGCTGCGGCACGATGTCGCTGTACAACTACGTCCCGCGCAAGGAGGACCTGTACGAGCTGATGGTGGACGCCGTCAGCGGCGAGTACGTGTTCCCCGGCCAGCCTTCGGGCGACTGGCGCGCCGACATGCTGGCGGTGGCCCGCCAGACCCGCGCGATCATGCTCCGCCACCCCTGGCTGACCCGGCTGATGTCGCAGCGCTACGGGCTCAGCCCCAACGCGCTGCGGTACTTCGACTACTGCTTGTGGGTCCTTGAGGGGCTGGAGGTCGACAGCGGGACCAAGATGGAGCTGGTGGGGGTGATCAACGGGGTGGTCATCGCCTGGGTCAGCAACGAGTTGCAGATGACTGACCGTGGCGACACGTTCCCCTACGGCACCGAGCAGGAGCAGGCCGCCCGGACCGCATATCTGATGCGGGAGCTCGGCGGCGGCGAGTACCCCCGGCTGGCCGAGGTGCTGCGCACCGCCCCCCCGGCCACGGACCCCGACTCCACCTTCGAACGCGTGATGAACCGGCTGCTGGCCGGCTACGAGGCGGAGGCCCGCCGGTCCTAGAGCAGGGCGAACTGGCCGCCCGGACCCTCCTCGGGATGGTCGAGCACCGAGGCGGGCCGCCGTGCCGCGTCCGGCACCGGGAGCACCCCCGCGCCGCGCAGCTCATCGGTGCCGGTGCGTGGACCGGCTTCCAGTGCGGCGGTCAACGCCCGCCGCCGCGGCTCCAGTTCGGCGAGCAGCGCCAGCACCGTGATGAGCTCCAGCAGTTCCGAGGTCCACTCCTGCGGCCACGCGGCGGGCCCGATCGCCGCCAGCGTGCCCGGCTCGGCCACCCTGGTCCGGCTGTCGAACCAGGCGTCGAGGACCCGCACACCGGCCGCGTGGAACTCCCAGGCGCCACGCGGAACCGGCGAGATGCGCCCGTCGCCGACGAACAGCGCTTCCTCCTGCGGGTCGTACCGCAGCGCGTCGGGGCGTGCGGGCAGCGGAGCGCGGACGTACGGTCGGCGGCCACCGGGCAGTCGCGGCCGCCCACCGGAGCGGGCGCCGCGGGTCTGGACGTCCAGCGCGGTCCGGCCCAACTCGACGCCCGCGTCCCACAGTTCGCCGCTGGCCGGGAGCGGTACCACACAGCCCGCTGGAGAGTGCCGGGCGAACAGCGCGATCCACGCCAGCAGATCCTCGGCGGTCACCGTTCGTTCGCACCGCCTGCCGAGATGGTCCAGCAGCCCGGGTGCGTAGTTGGGCTCGGCGCCCCCGGGACGGCGGTACAGCGGACGGATGCGGCCCGGCCGCCCGGCGGGGGAGCGGCCGTCGGGCAGCAGCGCGCTGCACACCACCGCGGGGCCGGATGCCTGGGGCAGGTAGCCCTGCTCGACGGCGAAGAGCTGCCGGTCGTCGGCGACCCGCCACAACTCGGTGCGGGCGGCGTCGAGCAACCGGTGGTCGGGGATCAGCCACTGCTGGTCGTACGGGCCGTGCAGCACGCGAACCGGTTCGGGGCACGGTCCGCTCTCGTCGGCCAGTCTGGTCGTCGGTGCGGGGTGGCCCGGAAGCTGCGTCACCGTACTGTGCACGGTGCGCGACCGGGTCGGGCAGAACAGTGCCTCGCGTTCCGCCGTACCGCCCCGCAACAGGGCGTCCCAGCGGGCTCGTAGCGACTTGGCGTCCGGGGCCAGCACCCAGCTTCGGCCGAGCCTCAGCGGCGCGGCGGACCAGGGCATCAGGTCGTCGAGCAGGGGCGCGTCGTCGCTCACCGCACGCATGGTACTGGGACCGGTGCCGCGTCTTCCCGGGGGACAACCCCCGGGAAGACGCGGTATCTCGCCCGGGCCAACGCCGCAAGGCGGCTCAGTAACGCGCCTCCATGGTCACCGAGAACGAGAAGCGGTCGCCGCGGTAGTGGATGCGCACCACATCGACCGCCCGGCCGCTGTCGTCGTAGGTGACCCCTGTGTAGTGCAGGATCGGGCTGCACAGCGGCACCTGGAGCAGCCGCGCGGTCTCCGGATCGGCCAGCCTGGCCTCCACCGTGTCGGTGATCCGGTTGATCCGCACGCCGAGCCGGTCCCGCAGCACCTTGGTCATCGGCCAGTGTTCGAGGTCGGCGAGGTCGATGCGGGCGGCCAGTTCCGGAAGGACGTGGTTCTCCGCCCAGTTGGTCGGTTCACCGCTCTCGTCGCGCCGCAGTCTGCGGTAGGAGACGACCTCCGCCGCCGCCGGGAAGTGCTCGCTGAGCTCGGCGGGGACCGGTACCGGGCCGTGCCCGAGGATCGTGGCCCGCATTCCCGACTGCTGGGCCACGATCGCGTCGACCGAACCCAGCAGCCGGACCGGCGCGGCCCGCCGCGCCCCCGGTTCGATGAAGGTGCCCCGCCGCCGGTGCCGACTGATCAGGCCTTCCTCCTCAAGGGACTTGAGCGCCTGCCGCATGGTGAGCACGCTGACGCCGTAGTGCGCGGCGAGGTCGTCCTCGGTCGGCAGCCGTAGCGGCGCGTCCGCACTGCGGCCGAGTATCGAGGCGCGCAGCGACTGCGACACCTGGTACCACAACGGAAGTTTGCGGTTCAGGGTGATCGAATCGGGGGCGAAAGAGGACAAGTTCGCTCCGGCGTGCGTGTGATCGAGGGCGGCTACGCCCTGAAGTGTCGTTGCAGACCCTGCCATACGGTGTCGTAGCCCTGCTGCCGGTGGTCCGCGTGCAGCGCCTGCGCGGTCGGTACCACCGGCCAGCGGGTTTCGAACATGAACGCCAGGCCGTCGTCGACCTTCTGCGGCTTGAGCTCGGCGGCGCTGGCCTTGTCGAAGGTCTCCCGGTCCGGGCCGTGCGCGGACATCATGTTGTGCAGCGACGAGCCGCCGGGCACGAAGCCCTCGGCCTTCGCGTCGTAGGCGCCCTCCACCAGGCCCATGAACTCGCTCATCACGTTGCGGTGGAAGTACGGCGGCCGGAAGGTGTCCTCGCCCACCAGCCAGCGCGGTGCGAAGACCACGAAGTCCACGCCCGCCAGCCCCGGGGTGTCGGTCGGCGAGGTGAGCACCGTGAAGATGGACGGATCCGGATGATCGTAGGAGATCGAGCCGATCACGTTGAACCGGTGCAGATCGTAGACGTAGGGCACGTAGTTGCCGTGCCAGGCGACGACGTCCAGCGGTGAGTGGTCGTAGGTGGCGGTCCACAGGCCGCCGCCGAACTTGTTCACCACCTCGACCGGCCCCTCCCGGTCCTCGTACGCGGCCACCGGCGCCAGGAAGTCCCGGGCGTTCGCCAGGCCGTTGGCGCCGATCGGGCCGAGGTCGGGAAGGCGGAACGGCTGGCCGTAGTTCTCGCACACGTAGCCGCGCGCCTCGGCGTCCAGCAACTCGACGCGGAAGCGCACCCCGCGCGGGATCAGCGCGATGTGTCCCGGCTCGGCGCGCAACAGCCCCAGTTCGGTGCGCAGCAGCAGCCCGCCGCGCTCGGGCACGATCAGCAGCTCGCCGTCGGCGTCGGAGAAGACCCGGTCGGTCATGGAGCGGTTGGCCGCGTACCAGTGGATGCCGACCCCGGTGCGCTGCAGCACGTCGCCGTTGCCGCCGACGGTCACCAGGCCGTCCAGGAAGTCGGTCGGCTCCTGCGGTACGGGAAGCGGGTTCCAGCGCATTCGGTTGGGATCCGGCACGGCCTCGGTGAAGGGCGCGCTGCGCAGGTGCTTGTTGTCGATCCGGTGGAACGGCGGATGCGCCGCCGACGGCCGGATCCGGTAGAGCCAGCTGCGCCGGTTGTGGTGGCGCGGCTCGGTGAACGCGGTGCCGGACAGCTGCTCCGCGTACAGCCCGAGCGGTGCGCGTTGCGGCGCGTTGCGACCGACCGGCAGCGCGCCCGGTACAGCCTCGCTGACGTGCTCGTTCCCGAAGCCGGAGGAGTATGTGAGCGCCTCCGCGGCCTTGCGGGCCGCCTCGACGCCGTTGCCTGCCCCGTCCTGCGTGCTGCCCATGGCGTGCTCCCGCCCTCCGAATCCTGAATCCTATAGATGACCGTAGGATTCCAACGGCGTGCCGTCAATCACCCCGGGCCTGCTGGTGCCCCGGTAACTAGCGCCGTTAGTTTGAGCGGTGGAGGCATCCGCCCACCCGTCGCCCGACCACCGCCCCTCAAGGGCGGCCCGTCGGCCGACGGCGTTGAATCCGGGAGGACAACGACGTGCAGGCTCACGACGGGATGTACATCGACGGCGAGTGGCGGCAGGCCGCGGGCCCGGACCGGGTCGAGGTGGTCAACCCGGTGGACGAGCAGGTGATCGCCTCGGTACCGGCCGGGACCGCCGAGGACGTGGACGCCGCGGTACGCGCCGCGCGCGCCGCCTTCCGCGGCTGGGCCGAGACACCGCCCGCCGAACGCGCCGCCCGGATCGCCGCGCTCAGCGAGCGGCTCGGCGGCCGTCGCGAGGAGATCGCGCGGACCGTGACCGCCGAACTCGGCGCCCCGCTCGCCTTCAGCGGCAAGGTCCACACGGACATGCCGACCGCGGTCGCCGCCTCCTACGCCAAGCTGCTGCAGACGTACGAGTTCACCGAGAAGGTCGGGAACTCCGTCGTCCACCACGAACCCGTGGGCGTCGTCGGGGCGATCACACCGTGGAACTACCCGCTGCACCAGATCGTCGCCAAGGTGGTGCCCGCGCTGGCCGCCGGGTGCACGGTCGTCCTCAAGCCCGCCGAGGACACCCCGCTGGTCGCCCGGATCTTCGCCGAGGCGGTGCACGAGGCGGGCTTCCCCGCAGGCGTGTTCAACCTGGTCACCGGCCTCGGCCCGGTGGCGGGGCAGGCGCTGGCCGAGCACGACGGCGTGGACCTGGTCTCGTTCACCGGATCTACGGCCGTCGGCAAGCTGATCGCCGCCACCGCCGCGCGTTCGGTGAAGCGGGTGGCGCTGGAACTCGGCGGCAAGTCCGCCAACGTCATCCTGCCGAGCGCCGATCTGGGCCGCGCGGTCAGCATCGGCATCGCCAACGTCATGGCCAACTCCGGCCAGACCTGCAGCGCCTGGACCCGGATGCTGGTCGACGCCGACCGCTACGAGGAGGCGGTCGAGCTCGCCCGGGCGGCGGCGGCCAAGTACGTCCCCGGTGACCCCACCGACCCGGACACCCGCCTCGGTCCACTGGTCAACGCCAAGCAGCGGGACCGGGTGCGCGGCTACATCGCCACGGGCGTCGCGCAGGGCGCGCGGCTGGTCGCGGGCGGCCCCGACGCGCCGGAGGGCCGCGAGCGCGGATACTTCGTGCGCCCGACGGTCTTCGCCGATGTGACACCGCAGATGACCATCGCCCAGGAGGAGATCTTCGGGCCGGTGGTGTCGATCATGCGGTACGAGAACGAGGAGCAGGCCCTGGAGATCGCCAACGGCACGGTCTACGGACTGGCCGGGGCCGTCTGGGCCGGGGACGAGGCGGCGGCGGTCGAGTTCGCCCGCCGGATGGAGACCGGCCAGGTGGACATCAACGGCGGCCGGTTCAACCCGCTCGCCCCCTTCGGCGGTTACAAGCAGTCCGGCATCGGGCGCGAGCTCGGCTCGCACGGCCTGGCCGAGTTCCTGCAGACCAAGTCCCTGCAGTTCTGATCACCCTTCGTTATCCCCCTTCGTCGAGGAGAGACCGTGGTCCGCGCCGCCGTACTGCCCGCTGTGGGTGCCCCGTTGGAGATCGCCGAGGTCAATCTGCCGGACCCCGGTCCAGGCCAGGTGCGGGTCCGGCTCGCCGCGGCCGGGGTGTGCCACTCCGATCTGTCGCTGGCCAACGGGACGCTGCGGCAACCCGTCCCCGCGGTGCTCGGGCACGAGGGCGCGGGCACGGTCACCGCGGTGGGCGAGGACGTCACCGCTGTCGCGCCCGGCGACCGGGTGGTCCTCAACTGGGCACCGTCCTGCGGCGGTTGCCACTTCTGCGGACTGGGTGAGCCATGGTTGTGCGTCAACGCCGCGGCGGGGGCGGCGGACCCGTACGCCGAGCGCGCCTCGGACGGCGCCGAGCTGTACCCGGGGCTGGGCACCGCCGTGTTCGCCGAGGAGACCGTGGTGGCCGCGGGCGCGGTGCTGCCGTTGCCGGACGGGGTGCCGCTGACCGAGGCCGCGCTGCTGGGGTGCGCGGTGCTCACCGGGTACGGCGCGGTGCACCACGCCACCCGGTTGCGCCAGGGTGAGTCGGTGGCCGTCTTCGGGGTCGGCGGTGTCGGCCTCTCGGTGCTCCAGTCGGCTCGGATCGCGGGCGCCGCGGCCGTCATCGCCGTCGATGTCTCCCCGGAGAAGGAGGAGTTGGCGCGCGCCGCCGGAGCCACCGACTTCGTACTCGCGTCCGACGAGACCGCCAAGCGGATCCGCAAGCTCACCGGCGGTCATGGGGCGGATGCCGCGATCGAGTGCGTCGGCCGCGCCGACACCATCCGCACCGCCTGGTCCTCGACCCGGCGCGGTGGCCGCACCACGGTCGTCGGCATCGGCGGCAAGGAGCAGCAGGTCACCTTCAGCGCGTTGGAGATCTTCCACTTCGCCCGCACCCTGACCGGCTGTGTGTACGGCAACAGCGACCCGGCGAAGGACCTGCCGGTGCTCGCCGAGCATGTGCGCGCCGGACGACTGGACCTCGGCGCGATGGTGACCGACCGGATCGGCCTGGACGCGATCCCGTCAGCGTTCGACGCGATGCTCGCCGGCCGCGGCGGGCGCGCGCTGGTGGTCTTCTAGGGCGGTCTGCGCCGCGGGGGCATTGGGGTTGCGGTGGTCTGGCACCGCCGGTCCGCGCCATCGTGGTTGCTCGCTGCCGCGGCGCCGGGTTGTTGCCGCGCGACGGCACGCAGAAGGCCTTCTCCGCCGCGATGCTGAGCAACGGCGATGCGGTGGATCGGCGGTGTCGAACCGCCCGCGACCGCGTCTTGGCCGCGCGCTGTCGCGGTGGCAACAACTGTCCGCCGCGACGGCGAGCAACCGCGATGAAGTGGACCGGCGGTGTCGAACCGGCCGCGACCCAACGAAGATCCAAAAGCGCCAGCGCCAGCGCTACCGCACGCGCTCGTACTGGATGGCCAGACCGTCGACGAGGGCGCGCAGCCCGGTCTCGAACGCGCCCTCGTCCACGCGCTGTTGGTGCTCGGAGAGCAGATGCGCCTGGCCGAGATGCGGATAGTCGGCCGGATCGTACGCGCTCGGGTCACCCACGAAACCGCGCGCGAAGGAGCCGAGCGCCGACCCGGCGACGAAGTACCGCATCATCGCGCCGATCCGGGTGGCGTACGCGGGCGGCCAGCCCGCGTCCACCATGCCGCCGAAGACGGCGTCCGCGAGCCGCAGCCCCGCCGGACGGCGGCCCGGCCCCTGGGCCAGGAAGGGCACGATGTTCGGATGGGCCGCCAGCGCGGCGCGATAGGAGCGGGCCCAGCCCACCAGCGCCTCCGCCCAGTGCGTGCCGTCCTCGAACATCGACAGATCGACCTGTGCGACGACGGTGTCCGCGACCGCGTCCAGGATCTCGTCCTTCGTGCGGAAGTGGTTGTACAACGACGGCCCGCTGACGCCCAGTTCGGCGGCGAGGCGGCGGGTCGAGACCGCCTGCAGCCCCTCCGCGTCCACCAGCGCCAGGGCCGCAGTGACGATGCGCTCTCTGCTGAGCAGGGGCTTGCGGGGGCGTGCCATGCGGCACATAGTAGGGGCTGCCCACCGAAAACTAGCACTGGTAATTTACAGAGGATGCGCCGTGGACCTGGAGCTGAACGAGGAACAGGCCGCCGTCCGGCAACTCGCCAGGGACTTCGTCGCCCGCGAGGTCACCCCGCACGCGGCGGCCTGGGACCGCGCGGAGAGCGTCGATCGCGGCATCGTGAAGAAGCTGGGGGATCTGGGTTTCCTGGGTCTGACGATCCCCGAAGAGCACGGCGGCTCCGGCGGTGACCACCTCGCGTACTGCCTGGTCACCGAGGAGTTGGGGCGCGGCGACTCGTCGGTGCGCGGCATCGTCTCGGTCTCGCTGGGCCTGGTGGCCAAGTCCATCGCGGCGTGGGGCAGCGAGGCGCAGAAGCGGGAGTGGGTGCCCCGGCTCTGCTCCGGCGAGGCGGTCGGCTGCTTCGGCCTCACGGAACCGGGCACCGGCTCCGATGCGGCCAACCTCACCACCCGGGCGGTGCGGGACGGCGACGGCTACGTCATCACCGGCTCCAAGATGTTCATCACCAACGGGACTTGGGCGGACGTCGTCCTGCTCTTCGCCCGTACCGGCGCCGAGCCAGGGCACAAGGGGATCAGCGCGTTCCTGGTCCCCACCGACACCCCGGGTCTGGAGCGCCGCGAGATCCACGGAAAGCTGGGGCTGCGCGGCCAGGCCACCGCCGAGATCGTGCTCGACGGTGCCCGGGTGCCTGCCACCGCGATGATCGCTCCCGAGGGCAAGGGCTTCTCGGTCGCCATGTCCGCGCTCGCCAAGGGCCGGATGTCGGTGGCGGCCGGGTGCGTGGGAATCGCGCAGGCCTGCCTGGACGCGGCGGTCGGGTACGCGGGGCAGCGCGAGCAGTTCGGTACGCCGATCGCGCACCACCAACTCGTACAGGAGCTGATCGCCGACATCGCCGTGGACGTGGCCGCCGCCCGCCTGCTGACCTGGCAGGTGGCGGACCACATCGACCGCGGCCTGCCGTTCGCCACCGAGTCCTCGATCGCCAAGCTGTACGCCAGCGAGGCGGCGGTACGCTGCGCGAACAACGCCCTTCAGGTCTTCGGCGGTTACGGCTACATAGACGAGTACCCGGTGGGCAAGCTGCTCCGCGACGCCCGGGTGATGACCCTCTACGAGGGCACCACGCAGATCCACAAACTCCTGATAGGCCGCACCTTGACCGGAACCTCAGCCTTCTGAGCGACTCTCCGGGGGATGCTCCCCCCGGAGACATGAGCCCATCCCCGCGGGAAGGGGGCCAGGCCCCGGCGGGTCCATTCCCCTGCGGGGAGGAGCCCAGGGGGGCCAGTCCCCCGCGAAGGGGGCCCGGGGGGGGGACCCCCGGAAGACCAAACCATCCCAGCGGAAGGCGCCTAAGCGGTTGCTCACCTCCGTTGTAAGGTGTCCGCCATGGACGTGGAGGCGACGAAACCGAACACCGAGGCGTGGAGCGACATCACTCCGGACGCGGCCAGGCGGTTGGTGATCGCTGCCGTCGAGGCCTTCGCCGAGCGTGGCTACCACGCGACGACGACCCGCGATATCGCGGGGCGCGCCGGTATGAGCCCGGCCGCGCTCTACATCCACTACAAAACCAAGGAAGAACTCCTCTACCAGATCAGCAGCGTCGGCCACCGGCGCTCCCTCACCCTGCTGCGGCAGGCCGCCCAGAGCGGCGGCACCCCGGCCGACCGGCTGGGCACGGCGGTCCGCTCCTTCGTCCGCTGGCACGCCGAGCACCACACCACCGGCCGGGTGGTCCAGTACGAGTTGGGCGCGCTCGGCCCGGAGCACCACACGGAGATCGTCGAGCTACGGCGGCGCAGCGAAGCGGTGATGCGGTCGATCATCGAGGACGGCGTGCGCTCCGGTGACTTCGACGTCCCGGACGTCTCCGGCACGACGCTGGCGGTGCTCTCGCTGTGCATCGACGTGGCGCGCTGGTTCAACCCGGCCGGCCGCCGTACCCCCGACGAGATCGGCGAGCTCTACGCCGACCTGGTGCTGCGGATGGTGCGTCCCGTCTAGCACGGCCGGTTCCGGGAGCCGGAGTTCGCGACGTCGCAGTGCTCCGAGCCAGCGGGCTCACAGGAGCCGGTGGGCTCACAGGTAGAAGCGGGCAACCGTCTCCGCCACGCATACCGGCTTCTCGCCGTCCGCCCGCTCGATCGTGATCCGGGTGACCAACTGCACGCCCTCCGACACCTCGCTCACCTCGGCGATCAGCGCTGACGCCCGCAGCTGTGAGCCCACCGGCACCGGTGCGGGGAAACGCACCTTGTTCACCCCGTAGTTGACGCCCATCCGCACGCCCTCGACCCGCATCAGCTCCGGCATCAGCGAGGGGATGAGGGAGAGCGTCAGATACCCGTGCGCGATGGTGGTGCCGAACGGGCCCTGCGCGGCCTTCTCCGGGTCGACATGGATCCACTGGTGGTCGCCGGTCGCCTCGGCGAACAGATCGATCCGCTTCTGGTCGATCTCCACCCACGGCGTGGGGCCCAACTCCTCCCCGACGGCCGCGCGGAGCTCGTCCACCGAAGCGAAGACCCTGGCCTGCGACATCTGCTGCCTCCCACATGCGTAACGTCGAGCGAGCGAGTGCGTGCTGTCTAAGCGCTTGCTCAGCATGGTTCGCCGGGGACTGCGTGTCAACGTGGTCGTTCGCCGTCGCGGCGGAGAGTTCGCCCGCCGCAACGGCGAGTACCTCTACGGCGGCGGTTCCCGGTGCCGAACCGCCCGCCACCCCGGGAGGGTCCGCGGATCGGCCGACGGGCCCTACCGCACCGCGTACCGGCTCTCCCATGCGGCCGCCCGGGCCGCCTCCAGGGCTTCAGGGGACAGCACCGGCACCGGAACCACGATGCCGCACTCCGTGCAGACCGGCCCCGACACCGGATCATGGCGCAGGCCCTCCCGCCACACGATGCGGGTCGCACCGCAGACCGGGCAGGCGTCGCCGGGCTCCGAGTCCAGGGCGGTGATCAGTCGGCGCAGTACATCGGCGAGCCGTCCCGTCGGATGTACTGCGGGGTCGTCGCACCAGGCGACGCCGTACCCTCCCCAGGTGCGCCGGTGCCAGTCGTCGAGGCCGGTCGGACGGCGGATGCCGTCATGCTTCTCACGCCTGCGGCGGGCGGCGAACTCCGCCTCGTAGCCCAGCCATACCGCCCTCGCCTCCTCCAACTCCTCAAGCGCCGCCATCAGTTGCACCTGGCGTGGATGTCGGTCGTCGGGCGCGAATCCGGCGCGTACGCACAGATGGTGCCAGGTCGCGCGGTGGCCGTACGGGGCGAAGCGCTCAAGGCATCGGCGTAGTGAGGTGCGTTGCTCGGCGTCTATCAGCCGCGGATCGCGTACCCGTCTCGCGAGACTCCGGAACCCGGCCATCTCATCCCACCTCCGTCACAGTGGACCACAGCGGACTACATCGCCTCGTGGCGCTATGGAATGGACGTACCGGGCCCGCAATCGGCTCCCTTCGTGAAGGAGTTGTGGAGAGGAGTGCTGTACATCCAGCCGAGATCGGAAACATGACGTGTGTTCATCTTCCCGCAAAGCCCTACCGACGGTAACGTCCCTCGCATTCCCCTCAGGGAGGAGCAGGAATGCGACGACGCACCCTCACTCTCAGATCCGCGGCGGCAACCACGCTGCTCGCGCTCGGCGTCACCCTGATCGCGCCCGTACCCCACCCGGCCGTCGCCGCCGACCCTGGCCAGGACTACTGCCAGGGCCAGTGCGACGACATCCTGCCGCCCGGCGAGAACGGCAACGCCACCCTCGCCGACATCCTCGGCAACAAGCTGTTCGGCACCCATCCCCCGCACAGCAACGACCAACTCGGCACCTACGGCGCCCTACCCGGCGGCTACGGCTCACTGACCGACGCCAACCTCGGCGACTTCTACAACAGCGCCTCGTTCGGCGTTCCACCGGACCAGGTCGAATCCGTGCAGAGCCCGCGCTCCGACGTCACCATCACCCGCGACAAGGCCACCGGAGTGCCGCACATCAACGGCACCACCCGCTCCGGCACCGAGTTCGGGGCCGGATACGCGGCGGCGCAGGACCGACTGTGGCTGATGGACCTCTTCCGGCACGTCGGCCGCGGTGAGTTGACCTCCTTCGCGGGCGGCGCCGCCGCCAACCAGGGCCTGGAGCAGCAGTTCTACAGCGCCGCCCCCTACACCGAGGACGACCTGCAGGCCCAGGTGGACCGGCTGGTCAGCTCCAACGGCGCACGCGGCAGGCAGGCGCTCGCCGACGCGCAGTCCTATGTGGCCGGTATCAACGCCTACATCAGCCAGGCCAAGCCCGGCCGTTACTTCCCCGGCGAGTACGACCTCACCGGCCATATCGACCCCATCACCAACGTCGGAGAGATCGAACCGTTCAAGCTCACCGACCTCATCGCGCTGGGCGCCGTGGTCGGCGCGCTCTTCGGCTCCGGCGGCGGTGGCCAGGTCCAGTCCGCACTCGCCCTCCAGGCCGCACAGCACCAGTACGGTCTCGCCGAGGGCACCAAGGTCTGGGAGTCGTTCCGCGAGCGCAACGACCCCGAAGCGGTGCTGACCGTGCACGACGGGCAGAGCTTCCCCTACGCGGGCCAGCCCGCCCACGCCCAGGGCGAGGCGCTGCCCGACCCCGGCTCGGTCACCCCGGAGCCCCTCGTCTACGACCGCACCGGCTCCGCCGCCGCCACGAACCGGGCGCCCGCCAGGACGCCGGTGCGCGCCCCGGCGAAACTGCGGCCCCTGCAGGGCATCTTCGACAACGGTGTACTGCCCGGCAACCTGTTCTCCTCGCCCAAGAAGGGTATGTCCAACGCGCTGCTGGTCTCCGGTAGGTACACCGCGAGCGGCCACCCCGTCGCCGTGTTCGGTCCGCAGACCGGCTACTTCGCTCCCCAACTGCTGATGCGCGAGGAACTGCAGGGCCCCGGCATCAGCGCCCGAGGTGCGGCCTTCGCCGGACTGAGCATGTACGTCGAACTCGGCCGCGGCCAGGACTACGCCTGGAGTGCCACCTCCGGGGGCCAGGACGTCACCGACACCTACGCGGTCGAACTGTGCGACCCCAACGGGAACAAGCCCACCACGCAGTCCAACTCCTATCTGTGGCACGGCAGCTGTGTGCCGTTCGAGAAGCTGGAGCGCACCGACGCCTGGTCGCCGACGCTCGCCGACTCCACCGCCGCGGGCTCGTACCGGATGCAGGTCTACCGCACCAGGTACGGTCTGGTGACCGCCCGCGCCACGGTCGGCGGCAAACCTGTCGCATTCACCTCGCTGCGCAGCTCCTACCAGCACGAGGCCGACTCGATCATCGGCTTCCAGATGCTCAACGACCCCGGCTACGTGCACAACGCCAGGAGCTTCCAGACGGCGGTGCAGCACGTCAGCTACACCTTCAACTGGTTTTACGCGGACTCCCGGGACATCGCCTACTACAACTCGGGCACCAACCCCGCACGCGCCGCGGGTGTCGACCCGTCGCTGCCGGTGCTCGCGGAGCAGCGGTACGAGTGGCTGGGCTTCAACCCGGCCGACAACACCTCCGAGGACACCCCGCCGTCCCAGCACCCGCAGTCCATTGACCAGAACTACTACGTCTCGTGGAACAACAAGCAGGCCAAGGACTACAGCACGTCCGGGTTCGGCGACGGTTCCGTACACCGCGCCAACCTGCTCGACGACCGGGTCAAGCGGCTCGTCCAGCAGGGCGGTGTCACCCGTGCCTCGCTCACCCAGGCGATGGCCGACGCCGCCCTCACCGACCTGCGCGGTGAGGACGTGCTCCCCGACCTGCTCGCGGTACTGCGCAGCAATCCCATCACCGATCCCCAACTCGCCAACGCCGTACAGGAACTGGCGAACTGGAGCAGCGACGACGCCAAGCGCAGGGAGACCTCGCCCGGCTCGCACACCTATGCCGACTCCGACGCGGTCCGCGTCATGGACGCCTGGTGGCCGCTGCTCGTCAAGGGCGAGTTCGAGCCCGGTCTGGGCAGCGACCTGTACAACGCGCTGACCGCCAACCTCGGTGTCGACGAATCGCCCTCGGCCGGGCACGGACCGACCGGTGCGCACGCCGGAAGCTCGTTCCAGTTCGGCTGGTGGTCCTACGTGGACAAGGACCTGCGCGCGGTGCTCGGCAAGCAGGTCCAGGGCGGCCTGACCCAGAAGTACTGCGGCAACGGCGACCTGGCCGCCTGCCAGTCAATGCTGCTGGCCACCCTCAAGCAGGCCGTGGCCACCCCGGCGACCCAGGTCTACCCGGGCGACGGCGGCGGCTGCGCGGCGGGCGACCAGTGGTGCGCGGACAGCATCGTCCAGCGCCCGCTCGGCGGCATCGCCGACGACCGGATCTCCTGGCAGAACCGTCCGACGTACCAGCAGGTCGTCGAATTCCCCGCACACCGCTAGCAGTTCACCACCACGGCAGGTGCGCTCCCGGACCTCCGGGAGCGCACCTGCCGTGGGCCCGTCCGGCGGATTGTGAGGGGCTTGGGGGCTTGCCCCCAAAGATTGTCCCGCCGCAACGGCAACCACAACGGCGCGGACCGGCGGTGGAGCACCCGCCGCAACCCACGCCAGGATCCGCCGGACAGGCTCAATGCGGAATCCGCCCAGCCAAAAGCACCACCCGCGCCAGGTCCGCATGGCAGATGTCCATATGCGCGCCCATCGGCGGATAGCCGCGCCGGACCACGCTGGAGGCGTCCACGCTCACCAGGCCGGACTCCGGAAAGCGCCGCCCGGCCCTGGGCGAGGTGTCGGCGAGCGTGAGGCGTACCGCCTCGTCCGCCGAGGGGACCCCGGCGTAGCCCACGGCGGCCGGGCCTCCGGTGCTGCCGGACGCTCGCCACGCCAGCGGATACAGCGTGCCAAGGCCGTCGTCGTACCGCGAGTGGCACACCACCAGCGGCCCGTCGACCCGCTGCGACGCGCCGTGCAGCGCGTCCGGCGCAAGGGCGCCCTGCAGCAGGGTCACCGAGGCGGCGGACGAGGCTGCCGCCCGCAGCCCGGACAGCGCCAGCCGGGTGCCGAAGCCATGGCCGAGCAGATGGATCCGTACCCCCGGGGCCACGTCGGCGAGTTGGTCCAGCAGTGCGGCAAGCCCCAACTCGCCCATGACGTCCGCCTGCTGGCACATCCGGTAGTAGGCGAGCTGGCGCAGCACTTCGCGGGCGCCGCTCCAGCGGCGGAACGACGGGGTGTCCGCTGACCCCTCGCGCGCCAACGGAACCGTTTCCGCGCCGGTGCTCTCCAGCGCCGCGGCGAACTCCTCGCAGATCCGCTCGGCGTCACCGGTCAGCATCGCCAGCCGGGCTTCGGGCGCGAACCGCCGCGCCAGCTCGAAGAACTCCGCCAGCCGGTCCGGGGACGCCGGTCGCTCGCGCAGCAGCGCCGCCATGCGCCGTACCTCCTGGGCCCGCGGGGGAAAGAGTGCGACGAGTCCGTCGAAAGTGTCTTTGTCGACTCCGCGCTGGATCGCCAGATTCGCCGCCTGTTCGGCGAGCACCGAGGGCCGGTAGTCCACCAGCGGCTCCTCGATGAACCGCAGCGAGGGCCAGAACACGCCCGCGTATCCCACCGTGGCGGCCGGACGGCGACGTTCCAGCAGGGCCGGAAACGGGGTGAAGAAACGCCGGTAGACGCGGACGGCGGTGGCCAGGTCGTTGTTCCACCCGTGCGCGAAGACGATCAGGTCGGTGAGTCCGGCCCCTGCCGCGCCCAGTATCAGCCGGTCGCGCTGCTCGGCGTCGGCGATGCCCTCCGAGTCGAAGGTCACCGTCCAGTAAGGATCGACACCCATGGCCCCCATCGGCCTGCCCCCCTGCCGTTCCTACCCGCGCCGAGCTGCCCCTGGCCAGTGTGAGCTACACGCATCACCACCGGAAGACGCTGTTCCGGCCAGCTGTCTGTGAAGTGGGCCCTTCCCGATGCCATACCGACTGGTTAGTATGCGTGCGCTAGTCGCAGACGGGGGCGATCCGATGAACCGAAGGGACTCCGGCGTGGGCGCGCACCAGGACACACGGATTGTCGTCACCGGGGCAGGACGCGGCATCGGTGCCGCGCTGGCCCGTAGATTCGCCGCCGAAGGGGCGCGCGTCGTGGTCAACGACCTCGACGCCGACGCCGCGAAGTCCGTCGCCGAGGAGATCGGCGGGGTCGCGGCCCCCGGTGACGCCGCCAGCGAGCGCGGCGTCACCGAACTGATCCGGCAGGCCCGCACCGCGCTCGACGGGCCGATCGACATCTACTGCGCCAACGCGGGCGTGCCGACCGGTGGCGGTCCCGAGGCGTCCGAGGCGGACTGGGCGCAGGCCTGGGACGTCAATGTGATGGCCCATGTGCGCGCCGCGCGGGCACTGCTGCCCGAGTGGCTGGACCGGGGAAGCGGCCGGTTCGTCGCGACGGTCTCCGCCGCCGGGCTGCTGACCATGATCGGTGCGGCCCCGTACTCGGTGACCAAGCACGGTGCGCTCGCGTTCGCCGAATGGCTCTCGCTGACCTACCGGCACCGCGGCATCGGGGTGCACGCGGTCTGCCCGCAGGGGGTCCGCACCGACATGCTGGACAGCACCGGCGCCGCAGGGCAGTTGGTGCTGACTCCCACGGCGATCGAGCCCGAGCGGGTAGCCGACGCGGTGCTCGCCGGGATCGCCGAGGAGCGCTTCCTGATCCTGCCGCACCCCGAGGTCGCCGAGTACTACGCGAACCGCGCGACCAACCCGGACCGCTGGCTGGGCGGAATGAACAAGCTGCAGCGCCAGCTTGACGGCGGGCAGGCATGAAGTACGCGGACAAGCCGTGGCTTCAGCACCTCAGCACCGAGCAGCTCGCCCCGGCCGATCCGCCGCCCACCATGCTGCACGCGTTCCGCGAATCGGCGCGGCGCGTCCCCGACCGCACTGCACTCGCCTACTTCGACGGACGTCTGACGTACGCCCGGGCCGACGAGCTCTCCGACGGCATCGCCAACCACCTGCTGTCCAACGGGTTCCGGCACGGCGACCGCGCCGCGATCATCCTGCAGAACACCCCGCAGTTCGTGCTCGCGCTGCTCGGCGCCTGGAAGGCGGGCGGCATCGCGGTGCCGGTCAGCCCGATGTACAAGGGCCGGGAGCTCAGCCATGTGCTGCGGGACGCGCAGGTGACGGCGCTGGTCTGCCATGAGCGCGCATGGCGGTCGTACATCGGTGAGACCGCTGCCGACTCGCCGGTCAGGATCGCCCTGACCACAAGCGAGTTGGACCTGCAGAGCCGTAACGATCACCGGGTGCTGCCCACCGGCGAGCGGATCCGCCCTGACGACACCGCCGACCTGCTGGCCGCCGCCCGCGATGCGGCGGGAGCACCGCCGCCGGATCCCGCACTCGGCTCCGACGACGCCGCGTTGATCACCTATACCTCCGGCACCACCGGCACGCCCAAGGGCGCCATGAACACCCACGGCAACATGGCGTACAACGCACAACGCCAGTGCCGGGTACTGGCGTTGCCCGACGGCGCCACGATCTTCGCGCTCGCGCCGCTGTTCCACATCAGCGGGATGGTCTCCCAACTCGCGGCCGCCCTCGCGGGCGGTTCGACGCTCGCACTGGCCTACCGGTTCGAGGCGGGCGTCGTGCTGGACGCCATCCGCGAGCACCGGCCCGCGTACATGGTCGGTCCGTCCACCGCCTACATCGCGCTGATGGCCAGGCCCGACACCACCGCCGACGACTTCGCCTCGTTCCGGTGGATCAGCTCCGGCGGCGCACCGCTGCCGCCGGCGATCGTCGAGGAGTTCCGGCGGCGCTACGGCCACTATGTGCGCAACGGGTACGGGCTCACGGAGTGCACCGGTGCCTGCGCCAGCGTTCCGCCCGGCAAGGAGGCTCCGGTGGACCCGGTCTCCGGCACGCTGGCGGTGGGCGTCCCCGGCCCCGACACGGTGATCCGGATCATCGGCGAGACGGGCCTCGACGTGCCGTTCGGCGAGCACGGCGAGATCGCGGTGCGCGGCCCGATGGTGGTACCCGGCTACTGGCAGCGGCCCGAGGAGTCGGCCGCCGCGCTGCCGGACGGTGAACTGCGCACCGGCGACATCGGGTTCATGGACGAGACGGGTTGGCTGTACGTGGTCGACCGCAAGAAGGACATGATCAGCGCCTCCGGTTTCAAGGTCTGGCCGCGTGAGGTCGAGGACGTCCTCTACACCCATCCGGCCGTCCGCGAAGCGGCGGTCGTCGGCGTTCCCGACGCGTACCGAGGCGAGACCGTCAAGGCGTTCGTGAGCCTGAAACCGGGTACTTCGGCGGATCCCGACGAACTGGTCGCGTACTGCAAGGACCGGCTCGCCGCATACAAGTACCCGCGTGAGGTGGAACTGCTCACCGAGCTGCCCAAGACCCTCAGCGGCAAGATCCTGCGCCGTGAGCTGCGCGGGGTGCCGGGTCAACGGCAGGGCTAGATGCGTACCGGTCGGTACGCTGGCAGTCGATTCGGCACCGCGTGGTACGCGGTGGTACGCAGCTGTACGTAGAGGAAGGGAACGGCCATGGCACACGGCGGCAACACCAAGGCGGCCGCGGTACCGCGACGGCTGCTGGCCGAGGCCACCCGCCTCTTCGCCGACCGGGGCTTCGACCGCACCTCCGTCCAGGAGATCGTCGAGGCCGCCGGGGTGACCAAGGGCGCGCTGTACCACTACTTCGGCAGCAAGGACGACCTGCTGCACGAGGTGTACGCGCGGGTGCTGCGACTGCAGACCGAACGGCTGGAGGAGATCGCCGCGGGAACCGGGACGGTGGCGGAGCGGCTGCACCGCGCCGCCGCCGACGTCGTGGTGACCAGCATCGAGAACCTCGACGACACCAAGATCTTCTTCCGGTCGATGCACCAGCTGAGCCCGGAGAAGCAGAAGGCGGTACGAGCCGAACGCCGCCGCTACCACGAGCGGTTCCGCGCACTGGTCGAGGAGGGCCAGCGGGAGGGGACCTTCCGCGCCGAGCCGCGCCCCGATCTGGTCGTGGACTTCTTCTTCGGCTCGGTTCACCACCTGGGCACCTGGTACCGCGAGGGCGGGCCGCTGTCCGCCGCCCAGGTGGCCGAGGAGTTCGCAGATCTGCTGCTGTACTCGGTACGGCAGCCCTGAGGTTACGGAGACCCCTGTGAAGGCATGGCGCGTACACGAGACCGGTGAGCCGCGGGAGGCGATGCGCCTCGAAGAGGTCCCCGACCCGGTACCGGGCCCAGGCGAGGTGCTGGTGCGGGTGCGCGCCGCCAATGTGAACTTCCCCGACGCGCTGCTGTGCCGCGGCCAGTACCAGATCCGCCCCGAGCCGCCGTTCACCCCCGGTGTCGAACTGTGCGGGGAGATACGGGCGTTGGGCCCCGGCGTCACCGGGCTTGAGCCGGGCGCCCGGGTGATCGCCCCTGCCGCGCTGCCGGGCGGGGTGTTCGCCGAGCTGGCGGTCGTCAAGGCGGCGACCGTACTGCCCGCGCCCGACGCCCTGGACGACGCCGAGGCCGCCGCGCTGCACATCGGCTACCAGACCGGATGGTTCGGGCTGCACCGCAGGGCCGCGCTGCGCGACGGTGAGACGCTGCTGGTGCACGCGGCGGCGGGCGGCGTCGGCAGCGCCGCCGTACAGCTGGGCAAGGCCGCGGGCGCCACGGTGATCGGTGTGGTCGGTGGCGCCGAAAAGGCCGCCGCGGCAGCCAAGTTGGGCTGCGACATCGTGGTGGACCGCCGTGCGGAGGACTTCGTCGCCGTCGTCAAGGAGGCGACCGGCGGACGCGGCGCCGATGTGGTCTACGACCCGGTGGGCGGCGAGGCCTACACCCGGTCCACCAAGTGCATCGCCTTCGAGGGCCGGATCGTGGTGGTCGGTTTCACCAGCGGCACCATTCCCACTCCCGGCCTCAACCACGCACTGGTCAAGAACTACTCGATCCTGGGCCTGCACTGGGGCCTGTACAACGCCCACGACCCGGCGGCGATCCGCCACTGCCACGACGAGCTGACCCGCCTCGCGGCGGAGACCAAGGTGAAGCCGCTCGTCAGCGAGCGGCTTCCGTTGGCCGCGGCGGCGGACGCCGTACAACGGGTCGCCGACGGCACGACCACGGGCCGCCTGGTCGTTGTCGCCTGACGGCTCGCCCTCAATCGCCGGACGGGCTCTTTTCTAGAGCCCGTCCGGCGATTGAGGACGTCTTGAGCCCGTCCGGCGATTGAGGACAGAAGGGCGGGCGGGTGGGAACTACTCGTACCGCCGAAGCTCCCGCCGCGCCAGCGACCGCTTATGCACCTCATCCGGCCCGTCAGCCAAGCGCAGCGTCCGCGCCGCAGCCCACAGCTCCGCGAGCGGGAAGTCCTGGCTGACCCCGCCCGCACCGTGCACCTGGATCGCCCGGTCGATGATCCGCTGCACCGCCGCCGGGGTGGCGATCTTGATGGCCTGGATCTCGGTGTGCGCACCGCGATTGCCGACGGTGTCCATCAGCCACGCGGTCTTCAGCACCAGCAGCCGCAACTGCTCGATCTCCACCCGCGCTTCGGCGATCCACTCCTGGACCACGCCCTGAGCGGCGATCGGCTTGCCGAAGGCGGTCCGGGAGGTGGCGCGGCGGCACATCAACTCGACCGCACGCTCAGCCATACCGATCAGCCGCATGCAGTGGTGGATACGGCCGGGACCGAGCCGGGCCTGGGCGATGGCGAAGCCGCCGCCCTCCTCACCGACGATGTTCGCCACAGGGACCCGCACATCGTGGAAGACCACCTCGGCATGGCCGCCGTGGTCCCCGTCGTCATAGCCGAACACCCGCATTCCGCGCCGCACTTCGAGGCCGGGCGTGTCCCGTGGCACCAGGACCATGCTCTGCTGGCGGTGGCGGTCCGCTGACGGGTCGGTCTTGCCCATGACGATGAAGATCCGGCAGTTGGGGTTCATCGCACCGGAGATGTACCACTTGCGGCCGTTGATGACGTACTCGTCGCCGACCCGCTCGATACGGGTTTCGATGTTCGTCGCGTCAGAAGAGGCGACATCCGGTTCGGTCATCGCGAAGGCCGAACGGATCTCGCCCGCGAGCAGCGGCTCCAGCCATGCCTTGCGCTGCTCCTCGGTGCCGAACTCGTTGAGCACCTCCATGTTCCCGGTGTCGGGGGCGGCGCAGTTGAGGGCCGGGGGCGCCAGGTGCGGGCTGCGGCCGGTGATCTCGGCGAGCGGCGCGTACTGCAGATTGGTCAGACCGGCGCCGTTCTCGCCCGGGAGGAAGAGGTTCCACAGCCCGCGCTTGCGGGCCTCGGCCTTCAGCTCCGCCACGACCGGCGGCGGGGACCAGGGGTCGTCGGCCTCCGCACGCTGCTGGGCGAAGACCGGCTCGGCCGGGTAGACGAACTCGTCCATGAAGGCCAGCAGCCGCTCGCGCAGCTCCTCGGTACGTGCGTCGTATCCGAAGTCCATGCCGTTCAGTCCTCCTTGAGGATGGTCAGTCCGCGGTCGATGAAGACCGGGACCAGCGTGCCGATGCGGTCGAAGCCCGCGCCCACGGTCTGGCCCAGGGTGAAGCGGTAGTGGATGCCCTCCAGAATCACCGCGAGCTTGAAGTAGGCGAACGCCGTGTACCAGGCGACCGCGGAGGTGTCCCGCCCGGAGCGCCGCGCGTAGCGGGAGATCAGCTCCGCGGGGTCGGGATGGCCGGGCGCGCCGCTGGTGGTGGAGACCGGCGAGTTCTCCACCGGCAGCCGCTCGCTGTACATGACCAGCAGCCCGAGGTCGGTGAGCGGGTCGCCCAGCGTGGACATCTCCCAGTCGAGTACCGCGCGGATACGGTCGTCCGGACCGACCAGCACGTTGTCGAGCCGGTAGTCCCCGTGCACCACGGTGGGCGCGCCGGAAGCGGGCAGCCGTGCGCCGAGCCGGGTGCTCAGATCGTCGATACCGGGCAGGTCACGGTTGCGGGAGGCCGCGAGCTGCTTGTTCCAGCGGCGCAACTGCCGTTCCAGGAAACCCTCCGGGCGCCCGAAGTCCCCGAGCCCGGCCTCGGCCGGATCCACCGCGTGCAGGTCCACCAGTGTGTCGACCAGGCTGAGCACCACTGCGCGGGTGCGCTCCGCGCCCAGCTCGGCAAGCTGTCCGGCGGTGCGGTACGGCGTCCCGTCAACGTGTTCCATCAGGTAGAACGGCGCACCGATCACCGCGTCGTCCTGGCAGAGCAGCAGCGGCTCCGGTACCGGTACGGGCGTGGGGTGCAGCCCGGACAGCACGGTGAACTCGCGAGCCATGTCATGTGCGGTGGCCAGCACATGGCCGAGCGGCGGCCTGCGCACCACCCAACGCGAGGCGCCGTCGGTCACGGCGTACGTGAGGTTCGAGCGACCGCCCTCTATCAGCCGTCCGGTCAGCGGTGCGGCGATGAGTCCGGGCCGCTCGCGGTCCACGTATGCGCGCAACCGCTCCAGATCCAGCCCCGGGGGATTGTCAGTCGTGGTCATCCGGCCATCATGCCGACCAGTCGGTATGGCGTCCAGAGGGGATCGCCGCAAGTGCGACTACGGGAACGTGTTCTAAGTCTCGCGGGCATCCGCTACCTTCGTGCCGCGATCAAGATCGAGCGAATCAGGGTGAGTCGGTTACCGGCCACAGGGAGGGAACGCGGTGAATCGTTTCGAGGGGCGGAAGGTGCTGGTCACCGGCGCCGGATCGGGCATCGGGCAGGCGACGGCGCTGCGGCTGCTGGCCGAGGGCGCGACCTTGGTGGCCGCCGACATCAGCGAGGACGGTCTGCGGCGTACGGCCTCCCGCGCTGACGCCGAGGGCCTGGCGGCGCGACTGACCGCCACCACTTTGGACATCGCCGACGAGGCGGCCGTCGAGCGGGTGGTCGGCGACGCGGTGGCCGGCCTCGGCGGCCTCGACGTACTGGTCAACGCGGCCGGAATCCTGCGCAGTTCGCACACCCATCAGACGTCGCTGGAGTTCTGGAACCGGATCATCGGGGTCAACCTCACCGGCACCTTCCTGGTGACCCGCGCCGCGCTGCCCGCCCTGCTGGAGACCGGCCGGGGTGTGGTGATCAACTTCAGCTCCACCTCGGCCTCGTTCGCGCATCCCTACATGGCCGCCTATGCGGCCAGCAAGGGCGGCATACAGTCCTTCACCCACGCCCTCGCGCTGGAGTACAGCAAGCAGGGCCTGCGTGCGGCGTGTGTCGCGCCCGGCAGCGTCCAGTCCGGTATGACCGCGGACCCCGGGCTGCCCGAAGACACCGACTGGAGCCTGTTGTCGAAGCTGCTCCCCGCCATCGGTGAGGGCTTCGCGCCGCCGGAGAGGGTGGCGTCGGTCATCGCGATGCTCGCGTCCGACGACGGCGCGTTCATCACGGGCACGGAGATCAGGGTGGACGGCGGGACGCACATGTAAGGGGCCGGATGCGAGGGGGCGTTGACGCTCGCTTCGGCGTGCGCCTAGCCTCTGGTTCTATGGGTGAACGGCATTCACATACGGAAACGACGACAGTCGGTAGTACCTCGGCGCTGACCGTCGCCGAGGTACGGCTGACCCCGGTCCTGATCTCCGATCCGCCGCTGCTGAACACCCAGGGCGTCCACCAGCCGTACACCCCGCGCCTGATCATCGAGGTGGTCACGGCGGACGGCTGCACCGGTGTCGGCGAGACGTACGGCGACACCCGCTACCTCGATCTGGCCCGCCCGTTGGCCGACGCCCTGCCCGGAACGTCGGTCATGGACCTGAACCGGCTGTTCACCCTGGCCGAGACGGTGTGCGGCGAGCCGGACGGGGTGTCCGACTCCGTCGACGTCGGCGGACTGCGCGGTGTGCAGACCGCCGACAAGTTGCGGCTGTCCGTCGTGTCCGGCTTCGAGGTCGCCTGCCTCGACGCACTCGGCAAGGCGCTGGGCGTGCCGGTCCACGCGCTCCTCGGCGGGAAGGTCCGGGACCGCGTCGAGTACAGCGCGTACCTGTTCTACCGGTGGGCCGCACACCCGGCGGGCGCCGCGCCCAAGGACGACTGGGGCGCGGCGCTCGACCCGGAGGGGATCGTGGCCCAAGCCCGGCGCTTCGCACGGGACTTCGGCTTCACCTCGTTCAAGCTCAAGGGCGGAGTCTTCCCGCCCGACGACGAGATCGCCGCCGTCCGCGCGCTGGCCGTGGCGTTTCCCGGACGGCCGCTGCGCCTCGATCCCAACGGCGCCTGGTCGGTGGAGACCTCGCGGTACGTCGCCGCCCAACTCGCCGGAGTCTTGGAGTACCTGGAGGATCCGGCGAGCGGTACCGCTCGCATGGCGCGGGTGGCGGCGGTCGCCGGGATGCCGTTGGCCACCAACATGTGCGTGACGACGTTCGCGGAGATCCCCGAGGCGTTCCGTACCGGCGCCGTCCAGGTGGTGCTCTGCGACCACCACTACTGGGGCGGACTGCGCAGAACCCGCGAACTGGCCGCCGTCTGCCGTACGTTCGGTGTGAGCCTGTCCATGCACTCCAACACACATCTGGGCATCAGCCTCGCCGCCATGACCCATGTGGCGGCCACCGTCCCCGATCTCGCCTACGCGTGCGACTCGCACTATCCATGGCAGACGGAGGACGTCATCACATCGCGGCACACGTTCCAGGACGGTCACCTCGCCGTCTGCGACGCGCCCGGGCTCGGTGTGGAACTCGACCGCACCGCCCTCCAGTCGCTCCACCAGCGGTGGTTGGACGACGACGGCACCATGCGCGACCGCGACGACGCAGCGGCGATGCGCGTGGCCACCCCGGACTGGACCGCTCCGCCCGTTCCCCGCTGGTAGCCCCAGTTAATGCGACGGGCCGCCCCCACCGGACTCAGGGGGCGGCCCGTCGCATCGGCCCCGCTCTACAACACCAGCGACAGTGCCATGACGAAGCCGAGGGCGACCACGGAGATCACCGTCTCCATCGCGGACCAGGACTTCAGGGTCTGCGGGACGTCCATCCCGAAGTACTCCTTGACCAGCCAGAACCCGGCGTCGTTGACATGGGAGAAGAACAGCGAACCGGCGCCCACGGCAAGTACCAGCAGTGCCGTGTGGGTGGTGGACATACCCGCGGCCAGCGGTGCGACCAGTCCGGCCGCCGAGATGGTGGCGACCGTCGCGGAGCCCGTGGCGACCCGGATCAGGACCGCGATCAGCCAGGCCAGCAGCAGCGGTGAAATGTGCCAGCCGTGCGACCAGTTGAGGATCATCTGGCCGATGCCGCAATCGACCAGCACCTGCTTGAATCCGCCGCCCGCGCCGACGATCAGGACGATGCCCGCGATCGGACCGAGCGACCGTTCCACCGTCGCCGAGATCCGCTCCTTGCTGAACCCGGCCGGGCGCGCCAGCGTGAACATGGCCAGCACCACCGCGGCCAGCAGTGCGACCACGGGCGTGCCGATCACGTCGAAGACCCGGTAGACCAGGCTGCCCTGGTCCTTCACCAGGACGTCGACGAGAGCCTTGGCGAGCATCAGCACCACCGGCAGCAGCATGGTGCACACGGTCGGCACGAAGCCGGGCCGCCGCGCCAGGTCGTCGGAGGCGCGGGCGGGCGTGAGGCGCTCGGGCGGGACGGCCTTGACCCAGCGGTCGGCGACCCGCCCGAAGAGCGGACCGGCGATGATCACCGTCGGCACCGCCACCAGGACGCCGAGCGCCAGCGTCGTGCCGAGATCCGCGTGGATCGCGGCAACGGCGGCCAGCGGCCCGGGGTGCGGCGGCACCAGACCGTGCATGACCGACAGACCGGCCAGCGCCGGAATGCCCACCCGCATCAGCGACTGGTTGCCGCGTCGGGCGACCAGTAGCACCACGGGGATCAGCAGCACGATCCCGACCTCGAAGAACAGCGGCAGTCCGATGAGTGCCGCGATCAAGGTCATCGCCCACGGCAGTCGGCGCTCGCTGGTCCTGGCCAGGATCGTGTCGACGATCTGGTCGGCGCCGCCGGAGTCGGCCAGCAGCTTGCCCAGTATCGCGCCCAGCGCGATCAGCACACCGGTGCTCGCGACCGTGGTACCGAGGCCGGTGGTGAAGCTGGTGATCGCCTTCGCCAGTGGCGCTCCGGCGACCGCGCCGAGCACACCCGACCCGATGGTGAGGGCGAGGAAGGCATGCATCTTCCAGCGGGTGATCAGCAGCACGATGACGGCGATGCCGACCAGCGCGGCGATACCGAGCTGGGTGTCACCGGCGCTGGTGATCGGCGGCGGGGCCGGGGTCGCGGCCAGCAGCTCGACGCTGAGTGCGGGCATGAGAACTCCGTAGAACGCGGGGACAGGGGAGGGGCGGTGCTAATCGGGCAGGGCGGCGAACGCCCGGTCGGTGATCTGGGCCGGGCCGCCGTCGATCGGGATCACGGCGCCTGCCTCGTCGGGGTCCAGCGGTTCGAGCGCTTCGAGCTGTGAGCGCAGCAGCCCGGCGGGCATGAAGTGCTCCATACGCGCCGCGAGCCGTGCGGCGATCAACTCGGGCGGGCCGTCGAGATGGAGGAAGAAGAGGTCGGGGGCGGCGGCCCGGAGTCGGTCGCGGTAGCGCCGCTTGAGCGCCGAGCAGCTGACGACGCCACCCTGTCCGGCCCGCTCCCCGATCCAGGCGGCGATGGCGTCCAGCCAGGGCTCCCGGTCGGCGTCGTCCAACGGATGCCCGGCCGACATCTTGGCGATGTTGGCGGGCGGGTGGAAGTCATCCGCCTCGGCGTAGGGGACACCGAGCCGTTCGGCGAGCAGTCCGCCCACTGTGGACTTGCCCGAACCGGACACCCCCATGACGACGACCATGTGTGACATCCGCGTGAAACCTCTTCCTCTGAACGACGCCGTTCAATAAACGCCATAGGTACTACTTATTCAAGAGCCTGTGATGTAAAAGTCATATGAGAGTGGTGACGGCATAGGCTGTCCCTCATGCCTCAGCAGGAAGCCCGGCAGGGCGAGGGCGGTCTGCACGCCCGTGTACTGGCCGAACTCGGCCCGGCCATCGCCTCGGGTGAGCACCCGCCCGGCACAGTGCTGCGCATCGACGAGCTGGAGCAGCACTACGGCGTCTCACGAACCGTCATCCGCGAGGCCGTCCGGGTCCTGGAGGCGATGCACCTGGTCGAGACCCGGCGCCGGGTCGGCATCACCGTGCGCCGCACCGAGGAGTGGAACGTCTTCGACCCCGCCGTCATCCGCTGGCGGTTGGCGGGTCCCGACCGCCCGCGCCAACTGCGCTCGCTGACCATGCTCCGTACCGCTGTCGAACCGGTTGCCGCCGGGCTGGCCGCCGCGGCCGCCACCCCCGGCCAGTGCGGCAGCCTCACCGCCCTCGCCGCCGAGATGGCGGCCGCGGGCCGGGCCGGGGACCTGCGGGAGTATCTGGTGCATGACGTGGCGTTCCACCGGGTGGTGCTGGAGGCCTCGGGCAACGAGATGTTCGCCCGCCTCGGTGATGTGGTGGCCGAGGTGCTCGCCGGCCGTACCGAGCACCATTTGATGTTCAACGCCCCCGATCCGGCGGCGGTCACGCTGCACGTCCGGGTCGCCGAGGCGGTACGGGCGCGGGACGCCGAGGGTGCGGAGCGGTTGATGCGGGAGATCTGCGTCGGCGCACTGCGTGAACTGGAGATTCTCGCGCCCTGACAGTGCTCCGGCGCGCCCCCCGTGCTGCCTGTGGCTTGTTATTGCGGGTAATGTGCAGCAGCGATTCAATGTCCACAGCGCCCTGATGGCAGCCGAGCTGCGCAGGATCCGCGCTCGCGCACCGTCCGCACCGACGTTCAGGGGGGACCCGACCCATGGTCACGACCGGCCTTCAGCCAGCCCCGGCCTTGAGCCGAATACGCCAGTCCCTGACCCGCGCCGAGTGGGTGCGGCTCGGCGGCATGGCGGGGTTCATCCTGCTGCTGCACATCGTCGGCTTCGGCATCCTGGTCGCCCTCGTGGTCCCCGAGCACTACAAGCTCGGCACCGGCGCCTTCGGCCTGGGCACCGGTCTGACCGCGTACACCCTGGGCATGCGGCACGCCTTTGACGCCGACCACATCGCGGCCATCGACAACACCACCCGCAAGCTGATGACCGACGGGCAGCGGCCGCTGTCGGTGGGATTCTGGTTCTCGCTCGGCCACTCTTCCGTGGTCTTCGGACTGACCCTCCTGCTCGCGCTGGGCATCAGGGCGGTCGGTACCGGCCTGGCCGACGACAACTCCCAACTGCACAACGTCGGCGGCCTGATCGGCACACTGGTCTCGGGCTTCTTCCTGGTACTGATCGCCGCGATCAACCTGGTGGTCCTGAGCAGCCTGGTCAAGGTGTTCCGCAGCATGCGGCGCGGGGAGTACGACGAGGCGGCGCTGGAAGAGCAGCTCAACAAGCGCGGCTTCATGAACCGGATCCTCGGCCGGACCACCAAGGCGGTCCGCAAGCCCTGGCACATGTACCCGATCGGCTTCCTGTTCGGCCTCGGCTTCGACACCGTCACCGAGGTCAGCCTGCTGGTGATGGCCGCGGGCTCGGTCGCCTCCGGGCTGCCCTGGTACGCGATCATCTGCCTGCCGGTGCTGTTCGCCGCCGGGATGTCGCTGCTGGACACGATCGACGGCTCGTTCATGAACTTCGCGTACGGCTGGGCCTTCTCCAAGCCGGTCCGCAAGGTCTACTACAACCTCACCATCACCGGACTGTCGATCGCGGTGGCGCTGATCATCGGCGGGATCGAACTGCTGGGTCTGATCGGCGACAAGCTCTCGCTGAGCGGCCCGTTCTGGGACTGGGTGGGCTCGGTCGACCTCAACACCGTGGGCTTCTGGATCGTCGGGCTGTTCGTCGTCACCTGGGCCGTGGCGCTCGCGGTGTGGAAGTTCGCCCGCATCGAGGAGAAGTGGGACCACGGGATGCGCACCGCCGAGGAACCCGCTCGGTAGCGCGGTCAGTCGGCGCTGCCGCCCACCGCGCCCTCTCCGCTGCGTACGGCCTGGAGCTGAAGGTAGGCCTCCAGGCCGTCCGGCACCCACTCCCACTCCGGAAGCCAGCGCTCCAGCTCCTCCTCGGTGAGGAAGGTGTGCCAGGCGACCTCCTCGGCCTGCGGGTGAACCGGTAGGGCGCACTCCACCTCGTAGACCCGCGACCACCAGGTGTGCTCGGGGGTCTCGTACAGGAACTGCAGCACCGCCGACGGCTGTGGCAGCCCGTGGACGCCGAGTTCCTCCTCGGCCTCACGCAGCGCCGCCTCGTCGTAGCTCTCGCCCGCGCCGACGACTCCGCCGACGAACATGTCGTAACAGGACGGAAAGACAAGCTTGTTCGGGGTGCGGCGATGGACGAAGATCCGCCCCTGGGGATCGCGGGCCAGGACGAAGACACAGCGGTGCCGCAACCGCTTCTGGTACGCCTCGCCGCGTGGTGCCTGGCCCGTCACGCGGTCGTTCTCGTCCACGATGTCCAGCAGTTCGTCCGCCGAGCGCCCCTCAACAGCCATGGCTCCATCCAAGCAGAACGGGCCCGGGCAGTCGGCGCAGCCCCGGCGCGTACGGTCGGTGGCGGCCGGCCCGCCAGCGCCGACCTGCCCGTGTCAGCGCCGCCGACGAAGGATCCGACCGTGGAAATCCGCCAGCTCCAGTACTTCACCGCCGTCGCCGAGGAGATGCACTTCGGCCGGGCGGCGGAACGGCTGCACATCGGCCAGCCCGCGGTCAGCCAGCTGATCCGCCGCCTGGAGCGGGAACTCGGCGTCGAACTCTTCGACCGCTCGCCCCGGCACGTACGGCTCACCCCGGCGGGCACCCGGCTGCTGCCGGAGGCACGGGCGGTGCTGGCGGCGGTGGCACGGGCCCGGGACGCTGTGGCGGAGCACGTGGCGGAGCAGGAGCACAGCGTGCGGATCGGCACCAGTACGGGGATGGGGGAGCGGTTGGACGATGTGCTCACCGCCTTCTCCCGGCTGGTCCCGCAGGCCGGAGTCGAGCTGCGCTACGTCCCCACCAGGGACCGCCTGGAGCAGGTCGCGGAAGGCGGGTTGGACGCCGCGTTCGTCCGCGGGGAGCAGGAGGAGGACGAGCGGCTGCGGATCGTCCCGGTCTGGCAGGAGCCGCTCGTCGCCGTGCTTCCGGCGGACCACCCGCTCGCCGCCCGCGACGAACTGCCGATGGACGAGCTGGCCGCGCTGCCGTTGCGGCTCACCCCGCGCCGCAATAACCCGCCGCTGGTGGACCTCGTGCTGTCCGCGTGCCGCGACGCCGGTTTCGAACCGGTGCCGGGGCCGCCCAGCACCGCGCTGCAGGACACCCTCGCCGCGATCGGTTCCGGCACACCGATGTGGACCGTTGTATACGCCGCGCACGCGGCCCAGTTGCGGGCGCCGAGGGTGGCCTTCGTACCGTTCCGGGCGCCGGGACTCACCATCACCATGGGGCTGGCACTGCACCGCACCCGGCCAACACGCCACGCCGAGGCGCTGCTTGACGCGTGTGCGCAGGCGCGTGCCCGGCACGAAGGGCAGCGCTTCCCCGCCGGAGCGTGACCTCCCGCGTACGAAGGCGCCGGGGCGTGAGCCATCACATGCGCTGATCGCAGCGAGTGCCGGATGCGTCTTGGTGCTGGTCCGGCGCCGCGATGAACTGGGGGCATGCCGGTGAGCGGCCCGGAACCGCCGGGAGCCGCCGGGAAGTTGAAGGAGTCCGCCATGCCCAACGTCATCGTTCAGCAGGGTCCCCGCAGCGTCGAGCTCAAGCGTGACCTGGTCCGCCGGATCACCGACGCGTTCGTCGACGCCTACCAGATCCCGGCCGACACCGTGTCCGTCTGGATCCAGGAGACCCCGGCCGACAGCTGGGGGTCCGGCGGGAAGCTCACCGCCGACAAGTGAGGCCCGCGGGCTCGCGGGGGCGCCGCCGGGGAGCGCCTCCGCTCCGCGAAGTGAATGAGCCCGTCAGCCTGGCAGTGCGTCAGGCCGACGGGCTCGTCGGATGTGGGGGGAGAGCGATGCTCAGCAGCCGAAGTCGATTTGGCTGAACGAGGCGTAGTGGTCGGCGGTGTAGTAGTCGGTGCCGTCGTCGCCGGTGACGATGCGGCGGGCGCCACGGGTGCTCGCACCGGGGGTGGTGACGGTGTAGGCGTGGTAGTAGCCGTAGGACTCCGAGGGCAGGACGCCCTCGCGGTTGTCGAAGACCTCACCGTCCTTGGAGTACGGGAACGGCCCGCCCTGGGAGATCAGGTTGAGGGTGTCGTCGGCCTGGCTGGGCAGGGCGGACTGGCACACGGTCCCGACGTCGAAGGGCTGAACCACCGCGGCCGACACGGCGGGCGCGGCGGTTGCCGCCTGCGCGGGTCCGGCCAGCACGGTGGTGGGGCCGAGAATGATCGTTCCGGCGAGGATCATCGCGGAACCGCGGGAGAGCAACGCGCGTAGAGGCATTCGCATGCGGCCAGTGTGGGCTGGCGTATGGGTGGCGTAAAAGTGTCTCGCGCCAGGATTCACTTGACGTTTACCTGACAAGCTCGCAACGTGGCGAACCTATGGAGAACCGGTGTTGACCTGGTGTCAGGCGGGCAACCTGACGGTAAGGCAAATCGCCGCGTGTACGTCAACCCGCAATGAACCCGGGCCGATTCGGACATCGCGGCGGGTGAACGCCGCGGCTGATCCACGACGTACGGTGGTGATGCTTTGTCAGCCATGCGTGAAAGCCCTCCAATCGCACGGGAGTTGGGGGCCGTCCGGGCAGGGGGGCGCGACTGATTCGAACCTGCCGGTTCGCGGCGTCGTGATCGACCGCCGGTGCGGCGGAGTTCGCTGCCCCTGCGGCGGCGAGCAGTCCCGCGGCGGGAACCGACGGCGTCGAACCAGCGGCAAGCAGGCGAAGACCCGTCGGAGCAGCACTAGTAAGGAACCCCGAGCCGGACGCTCCGCCCCCGGAAGTGCCCAACCGCTCAGTCGAGCCGTACCGCCAGCTTGTCCAACGCCGCCAGCAGCGCGGGCAGTTCGGGCCCGCGCCCCACCGGCAGCACCTCGCCCGGCTCCTCGTCCAGCAGCACGAAGGCGATGTCGTCGGTCCTGGCGACGATGCTCCAGCCCGGTCCGTCCGCGCGCAGCGCCCGCGCCCCGCCCTCCGCGAAGGACGACCGTATGCGTCCCGGCGGCGGCGGATCGTCGGTGTACGCCTTGGCCTCCGCGAGGACCCGGCGTACCGCGGGGTGGCGGCCCTTGCCCGGCGCGGCGAAGTCCTTGGCGTCGTCCACCTGCGCCCGCCAGGTCCGCCAGTGCAGCGCGATCTCGTCGGCGCCGAGACGGCGTTGGGCGGGACCCCATCCCTCGGTGTCCGGCGGTACGAGTGGCGGGCGGCCGCCTTCCTCCTCCGAGGGGTCGTGCGGCTCGGCCAGCCCGGGTGCCGAGACGGCCAGCGCCAGCGGCCAGCCGGGCAGGGAGGCGACGATGTCGCGTTCACCGGGCGACAGGTCGTACGGCAGACCGCAGTCCCAGGTGGCGATGGCCAGCGCGACCAGCGCGGTGTCGCGGGTGGCGACGGTCCACCGCGCGCCGCTGCCGTCCTGGCCGAGCACCAGGCCGTACCCTCTGGCGACCGGCCGCAGGTCGAGCGCCGCGCAGGCCGCCGGGTAGTCGTCGCCGAGCGCGCCGGGGAACTGCGCGGGCGTCAGCATCACGGCCGTCAGCACATAGAGCGCGTCGTCGTCTCCGGACACCGAAACCTCCCGGTCATGGTCTGTCCGCCAGAGTCGTCGGCGCACCTTAACCAGCAGGTAACAGTGCCGTCGAGAGTTTGCGGGGTGCCCCGTCGCACACCTCGGTGGAAACCATGCGATACCCGTGCATCGCCGCGGCTACCCTGCTCGGCATGCCGCGCCGCAGCCACTTCGTCTGCCTTCCCTGCCGCGTCTCCGTCAAGAAGACGCCGGACCGCCACCAGGCGCGCACCGGACGCTGTCCGCGCTGCGGTGGCGAGCTGATCGACGTCGGCACCGCGTTCGCCGCACCGCGCCGTGCGGACACCGCGGCATGGCGGGCGCTTTCCGCCGTGCTGCGCGCGGGATTGCGCTTCCACAGCTCGGACTGCATGGGAAGCGGCCCCGGGTACCGTCCGCGCACCCCGCGCGAGGTGCGGATCCGGCTCGCCCACGCCGCCGCAACCGGCCTGCCGGTGGCCCGCGCGCTGGCCTGCCCGGAGCCGGGCGGCGTCAGCCGTCCAGCCTGACGGCCAGCGCGAGGTACCGGTCCGCCGCGTCGTCGTAGCTGGTCAGCCGCCAGCCCGAGGCGTCCAGCAGCGGGCGCAGGTTCGGTTCGGCGCGTACGTCGTCGTCGGTCAGGGTGTGTCCCCGGCGGGCGGCCAGCGCGGCGCGGCCGATCGGATGGAAGAGGGCGAGTCGGGCGCCGGGGCGGCACACCCGGGCGAACTCCCGTAGCCCGGCCCCCGGGTCGTGGAGGTGGTGGACGAGCCCGGCCGCGAAGACGGCGTCGAGTGAACCGCCGCGCAGCGGCAGCCGTGCCGCGTCCGCCTCCAGCAGCAGGGCGAGGCGGTCGCGTCCGGCCCGCGCGGCCGCGCGCAGCATCTGGGGGGTGAGGTCCACGCCGATGACGGTGCCGGATGCGCCGACGGCGGTGCGCAGTGCGGCGAGCGCCCTGCCGGTGCCGCAGCCCGCGTCCAGTGCCGACTGGCCGGCGCGCAGCTCCAGTGCGGCGACGCCCGCCTCGTAGGCAGGGGTGTCGTCCGGGTACTTGCTGTCCCAGGTGTCGGCTTTGCCGCCGAAGAATTTCCGGACGCTCGCCGGGTCGTTGTTCATGGCGTGCGGCATGGCGGTCGGCTCCCTGCGGTCGGCTGCGGGCGTCATGCTGCCATGATCCGGCGCCGGACGTCCGGACGGCCGGGTGTGAGGCGTCCCGTGGACGGGACGCCCGGTTGTGACATGTCACAGTCACGGGGTCCGGGAGTCGGCTCCGTACCAGACTGTGCGGGTCCCGCACCGGGCCTGGTACCTCGCGTTGTACCGCGACCTGTGCCGGGTCTGTGATGAACCCGCGAAGAACCCGTGGGGCGGCGGCTCCGCTCGTTCCGCGCGCCGCCAGCGACCGAGGATCCTCCCGACCATGCGCCTGCGCCCCCGCACCATCCGCACGCAGCTCCTGGTACTGCTCCTCGTACCCATGGTCTCGCTGGCCGCGCTGTGGACGTACAGCTCCTTCACCACCGTACGCGGCGCCTGGTCGCTCATCCGGGTCTCCTCGGCGTACCGCTACTACGGCACACCGACCACCGAGCTGGTCGAGGTACTTGAACAGGAACGGCGCACCGCCGTCGAGTACGTCGCGTCCGGCGGGACTCGTGACGACCGTGAGCTGGCCGCGACGCAGCGGGTGACCGACCAACGTGTGGCGGTGCTGCGGGATCACACGCGGTGGCGCCGTCACAGTCCCACCCTCACCGCCGACCAGAAGGCGCGCATCGACGAACTGCTCACCGGCCTGGACGGTCTCACGCCGTTACGGGCACAGGTCAGGGCCCGCCGCACCAACTGGTCGCAGATCCTCGACCGCTACTCGGCGGTGATCGACCCCGGCTTCCGGTTGTGCGGCTCGCTCACCGAACTCCAGACCGGCGAGGTAGCCCGGATGGGATCGGTGGTCGTCGAACTCGCCCGGGCCCGCGAACTGCTCTCCCGCGAGGACGCCATGGTCACCGGCGGGCGGGCCGCGACCGGAATGACCGACGGGCAGTACCGCGACCTCATCGGCACCATCGACGGACGCAAGCTGCTGCACCAGATCTACGCGCCGGAACTGCCCGCCGCCGACAGCGCGAAACTGCGGGAGTTCGAGAACGGCAGCGTCGGCTGGTCGCTGAACTCACTGGAGGAGTCGGCCCGCACCGCGACCCCGCTGACCGCCGCCACCGAATTCGGCGCACAGCAGTGGCGGCAGACCGCGGACGGCGCGCTGGCACAGCTTGAGACCATCGACGACGACGCCGCCCGGCACGTCGGCGAGGAGGCGCACGCCCAGGGCATGACGGTACTGGCCAAAGCCGCGGCCGTCAGTCTCGCGGGGCTCGCCGCGGTCATCGGCTCACTGCTGATCTCGCTGCGGATCAGCCGCCAGATCGCCGGACGGCTCACCGCGTTGCGCGACGCCGCCGAGGAGTTGTCGGGACAGCGGTTGCCCGAGGTGATGCGACGGCTGCGCGAAGGCGTCCCCGTCGATGACGTGTCCGGTGCGGAGGACGCCGACCAGTTCGCCGACGACGAACTCGGCGACGATGAAATCGGCCAGGTGGGACGGGCGTTCGGAGTGGCGCAGCGCGCGGCGGTACGCGCGGCGGTGGAACAGGCCCGGCTGCGGCGCGGCGTGTCCGCGGTCTTCACCACCCTCGCCCGGCGCAGCCAGGTTCTGCTGCACCGGCAGTTGACACTTCTGGACGCGATGGAGCGGCGTGCCGAGGATCCGGCCGAACTCGCCGACCTGTTCCGCCTCGACCATATGACGACGCGTATGCGGCGGCACTCCGAAGGCCTGCTGATCCTCTCCGGCGACGCCCCGGGGCGGGCGTGGCGGCGGCCGGTGCGCCTGGTGGAGGTCGTACAGGCGGCGGTCGGCGAGGTGGAGGACTACCGGCGGATCGTGGTGCACCGGTTGCCCCGGATGGCCTTGGCGGGTGCCGCGGTGGCCGACGTCCTGCATCTGCTGGCCGAGTTGATGGAGAACGCCACCGCGTTCTCACCGCCGGACACCAGCGTCGAGGTCGGCTGTGCGGAGGTGTCCGACGGGTTCGTCATCCGGATCGAGGACCAGGGGCTGGGCATGAGCGAGGAGCGCCTCGCCGAGGCGAACCGCGAACTGCGGGTGGCCGCCGACACCGTCGACCTGCCGGAGACCGACCGCCTGGGCCTGTTCACCGTGGGACGGCTGGCGGCGCGCCACGGAGTGCGGGTAGCGCTGCACGGCACCGAACACAAGGGCACCGCCGCCGAGGTCCTGCTGCCCCTGGAACTGCTGGTTCCGGCCGAGGAGTACCAGGACGAGCCGGACGGCTCGGCGGGACGGCTGGAAACGGTCGGTGTGCGCGCGGGCCGTGTGAAAGAGCGCGCTGCGGGGGATGTTGTCGTGGGGGAGGGCGAACGCGTTGGCAGCGAGGGTGAACGCACGGGCCGCGCCAGGGACGGCGCGCGGAAAGTCGGGGTTCGGCAAGCGGTGGCCGTGTCGGCCGAGGCCTCAGCCGCGCCGCGGGCGAGCGCGCCGGACACCCGGACCACAACGGCGGCCGGGCTACCGCTGCGGGTACCGAGAGGACGGGTACCGAAGGGCGGTCCTACCCGGCGTCTGCACGACGAGCCGCCCACCCACGAGCGAACCGTGCACGACCACCCCCGGATCACGCACGAGGTGTCCGGGGAGCGCGGTACAGACAGGACAGTTGGGGTGGACGGGAAAGACGGGACAGTAGGGACGGACAGGGAACGATCACCAGAGGCGGCTCGTTCCACTTACGCGGCCTACGCACGAGGCCTCGCCCGTGGGCGCTCTGGACTGGCCGCCGCACAGAAGTCGAGAGAGGAAGACGGGGGATCACCGTGAACAGTGCCACCACCTCGGGGGACCGGGCCGGACTCGGCTGGCTGCTGGACGACTTGACGGATCGCGTCGAGTTCGTCAAGCACGCCCTGGTCCTGTCCAGCGACGGGCTGGTGACGGGCGCCAGTCGCGATCTGGAGGGAGCGGACGCGGAGCATCTGGCGGCCGTCTCGTCCGGGTTCCACAGCCTGGCCAAGGGCGCCGGGCTGCACTTCGGGGCCGGGGTGGTGCGTCAGACGATGGTCGAGTTCGACGACGGATTCCTCTTCGTCACCGCCGCGGGCGACGGAAGCTGTCTGTCCGTACTGACCGGCGCCGGCGCCGATGTGGGGCAGATTGCCTACGAGATGACGCTGCTCGTCCACCGTGTCGGCGAGCATCTCGGCGTCGCTCCCCGAGCCACCGACGACCCCGCCGGGACGTGACCTGAGGTGGACCGGCTGCCGGGGGAATCGGGCGCGCTCTGGTACGACGACGAGGCGGGGCCGATGGTCCGCCCGTACACCGTCACCCGCGGCCGCACCCGGCCCGATGCCGCGGCTGCCGACATCGACCTGATCGCGGTCGTCGCCACCGAGCCCGGGGCTGACCCTCCGGCGTGCGGCGATGACCTCGGTGAGGACCATCTGGCCTTGCTGGAGCAGTGCGAGGAGCATCCGCGCACGGTCGCCGAGCTGGCGTCGGAGGCGGACCTTCCGGTGGGCGTGGTCCGTGTGCTGCTCGGCGACCTCCTTGACGCGGGGCACATCCGGGTGGTTCCGCCGGACTCCTCGGGCGAGCAGCCGGATGTGGGGGTGCTGAAGCATGTCATCAGCGGGCTGAAGTCCCTCTAGCAGGAGGAGCTTTCGGCCACCTGTGACTCCTGGGCGCCCTCAGCCGCCGAGCAGGTCCGCGAGTGCGGTGGCCGGGTTCCGCTCGGGCGGGCCGATGGGCCACCAGCCATCGTCCTCCTCGCGGTACGGGTACCAGCGGCCATCGGGCCCGTAGCGCAGTTGCAGACCACGCCCGATCAGCGTCCAGTGGTTGCGGTGCACGCTCAGCTCCGGCGGCACGCCGCCCTCCTCGTCCGCCCAGGCGGCGCCCAACGCGCTGCGTGCCCGGGCCAGTTCGGGCCGCGGCGGGCTCCACACCTCCTCCAGGACGCGCAGGCCCGCCAGGCCCCCGTAACCCCAGGCCTGTGCGGCTCGCGGCAGTTCGTCCGGGCGCCCGCACGCCCGCCGCAGCCGCTCCAGCAGTTCCGCGCCCGGATGCGTCGCGGCGAGCCGTACCGTGTCCTGCCATACGTTGAGCACCGGCGGTGGCGCGTCGTCCGTGCTGGCCAGCCAATCACGGGCGCGCAGGGCGGCATCCGCGGCGAGCAGCACCAGCGCGGCCGGGTCGACGCCGGGTGCGGCGGCCGGTGTAGGCAGCGGCGAGTGGTCCGCGGGGAGCGGCGGCGGGTCCGGCAGTACGGGCACGCCCCGGGCGAACGCCTCGGCGGCAGGTATCCCGTGTGCCGGATCGCGCTGTGAGCGCTCGGGCGCGCTGTCCCCGTACCGCTGCAGTCGCGTCAGCAACTCCCGCTCGCCTCGGCCGCGCAGCAGCATGAGCAGGAGGGGATCCTCGTCCAGCAGCCACGACACCTGATAGGCGAGCGCGGCGGCATGGCGGCAGGGCAACTCCCAGTCGGGGCAGTCGCATTCGGGTTCCAGGTCGCCGACACCGGGCAGCAGCCGCACCCCCGCCTCTTCGGCGGCGTCGACCAGATCGTGCGGCATGTCGCGGTCGAGCAGTGCGGCGATCCGCCCGGCCTTGGCCGCCACCTGTTCCAGGAACCGTTCCCACTCACCAGGGGTCAACCGGTCGACGAACACCACCGTGTTGTACGGGGTGCCGTCCGCCCCCAGCACCGGCGCCGCGAGTCGGCCGGGGCTGACGGTGATCGTGCCGACCCGGCCGGTCGCCGCGTATCTGCGGCCCTGCACCAACTGCGCCCGGTCGAGCGAGGTGTCCTCCAACGCCCGCACCCAGGCCCTCGCCCACCACGACCGGCCCTGCCCGCCACGCCGTGGCGGGAACGCCGGAAAGCCGCGGACCGTGTCCTCGGTGCCGCTCCCCGCGCCTTGGCTCATCGTGCGCTCCTCAACTCGACCAGGGCGGTGAGTTCCGCGTCGGACAGTTCGGTCAGCGCCGCCTCGCCGGACGACAGCACGGCCTGCGCCAGCTTCCGTTTGGACCGCAGCATTTCGGCGATGCGGTCCTCGATGGTGCCCTCGGCGATCAGCCGGTGGACCTGCACGGGTCGCGACTGTCCAATGCGATGGGCTCGGTCGGTCGCCTGCTCTTCCACGGCGGGGTTCCACCACCGGTCGAAGTGGACGACGTGATCCGCGCGGGTCAGGTTCAAACCCGTTCCCGCCGCCTTCAACGACAGCAGGAACACCGGAACCTCACCGTCCTGGAAGGCGCGCACCATTTCCTCGCGGCGGGGCACCGGTGTTCCGCCGTGCAGGAGTTGGGTTTCAACGCCACGGCCGCGCAGATGGTGACGCAGAAGCCGCGCCATGGCCACGTACTGCGTGAAGACCAGCACCGCGCCACCCTCGGCCAGGATGGTGTCCAGCAACTCGTCCAGCAGTTCCAGTTTTCCCGAGCGCCCAGAGAGCACCGGGCGGTCCTCCTTGAGGTACTGCGCCGGATGGTTGCAGATCTGTTTGCAGGCGGTCAGCAGTTTGACGACGAGACCGCGCCGCGCCATGCCGCCGCTGCCGCTGATCTCCTCCATCGCCTCGCGTACCGCGGCCTCGTACAGCCCGGCCTGCTCCCGGGTGAGCGAGACGGGACGGTCGGTCTCGGTCTTCGGCGGCAACTCGGGGGCGATTCCGGGGTCGGACTTGCGGCGGCGCAGCAGGAACGGTTTGACCAGGCGCGCCAGTTCCTCCGCCGCCTGAGTGTCGCCGCCCTCGACCGCCTTGGCCCAGCGGCCCCGGAAGGCGCCGAGGGAACCGAGCAGGCCGGGCGTCGTCCAGTCGAGGATCGCCCACAGCTCCGAGAGGTTGTTCTCCACCGGGGTGCCCGTCAGCGCGACCCTGGCGCCGCCACGGATACGGCGCAGCGCCTTCGCGGTCCGCGAGCGCGCGTTCTTGACGTGCTGCGCCTCGTCGGCGACCACCAACCCCCAGAGCTGCTCGGCGAGTTGTGCGGCGTCCAACCGCATGGTCCCGTAGGTGGTCAGAACGAATCCGCTCCGCACGCCCTCCAGGGTCCGGCCGCCGCCGTGGAACCTGCGCACCGGCGTGCCCGGCGCGAAGCGTTCGATCTCCCGCTCCCAGTTGCCCAGCAGCGAGGCCGGGCACACCACGAGGGTCGGCCCCTCGGTGGCCGGATCCGCCTGGCGATGCAAGTGGAGGGCGATGAGGGTAATCGTTTTTCCCAGGCCCATGTCGTCGGCCAGGCACCCGCCGAGCCCGAGGGACGCCATCCGGTCCAGCCACCGCAGGCCGCGCAGTTGGTAGTCGCGCAACGTGGCGGCGAGGCCGGGCGGCGCGACGACCGCATCACCGGCGCAGTCGGGATCGGCGAGCCGCTCCCTCAGCGCTGCCAGCCAACCGGTCGCGGCGACCGGAACTGTTTCGTCCGCGACGGTCGCCGTACCGGTGAGGGCAACGCCCAGCGCCTCGATCGCGGTGAGCGGCTTCAACTCCCGCATGCGCGCCTTGCGAGCCAGATCGGGGTCGACCAGCGTCCACCGGTCGCGCAGCCGCACCACTGGCCGGTGCGCCTCGGCGAGCCGGTCCATCTCGGCGGTCGTCAACGGGTTGTCCCCCATCGCCAACTGCCAGTCGAAGCGCAGCAGTCCGTCGCCGTCGAAGAACCCCTTGACATCCGACGGCGGGGCGTCGGTGTGCCCCACGACCGCCGTGGCGGTGAGGTCGTGGACGAGGTCCTTGGGCCAGTGAACATCGAACCCGGCGGCGGCCAGGCGCGCCGAGGCGCCGGCGAGCAGCTCGCCGATCTCCCCGTCGGCGAGCGTCAGTTCATCAGGGACCGCACGGTGCAGCAGGCGTTCCAACGGCGGCCACACCTGTGCGGCACGCCGCACGGCGAGCGCCGCGTCGATCCGGGCCCGTTCCCCGAAACCGTGGTCCGCGCTGTCCCAGAGCGCGGCGGCATCCGTCATCAACGTCGGATCCGCGCGGCTGTGCAGTTGGACGACGGCGCGGAAGGCGCCGTCGTCGGGCGAGGCGCCCAATGCCTCGACGCCTCCCGGCACTTCAAGCCGGAGCGAGAGCCGTACGCCCGCGTCCAGTCCCGCGGCGACCTCGTCGGCCCAGCCGCGCAACTGCGGTACGTGCTGCGGCTTGGTGGCGGCGAAGGCGGAGGCGCCCGCGGCGCTCACGGCGGCCGCGGTACGCGGCATGGCATCGGCCACCGCGTCCAGGAACCCGCGCAGCAGGGCATGGGCGTCGGGCAGTCGCGGCGGGGCGGGGTCGGGCGCTGCGTTTGCCGGGTGCGTTCCGCTCCCCGGCAGCGGCGCGGCGCGTGCCTCGGCGGGCATGGCCTCGGCCAGTTCGCGGATACGGCGCATGTCGTCGGCGTCCAGAGGTCCGACCCGCCAGGCGTCGAAGTCCTGTGGTGAAACCCCGGGCAGTATCCGGCCGCGCGCCACCAGCTGCAGTGCCAGGACCGCCGCAGCGCCCCAGAAGGCGGCCGCGGGGTGGGCCGGTCCGCCCGCGCCGCGCCGTGCGACGGTCAGCACCGGAAGCGCGTCGGCTGCGGGAAGGCGCAGCGCGGGAACGGTGAGAGTGCTCACGGACCCGCCGCGGCCGCCCTCCGGCACGGCGACGGCTATCTCGCCGAGCGTGCCGACCTCCTCGTCGATCGCAGTGCGCAGCGTGTCGCCCGCCGGGTCCCAGAAGGCGATGGTTCCGGTGCGCGGTGGATCACCCGCCTCGAACACCGCCGCGCACCGTGCCAGCGCCTTCGCCGTCCCACCCGTGATGTGTGTCATCCGGCCGTACTCTCCACAACTCGCCCAAGGCTCCCCGTACCCGCCCTTCATCGCCCGCGCCGACGGTGGCGTTACGAGCGTCCGGCGCCGGAAGCGCGCGCCGATTTCGAGTTATCCACAGGCGAGCCGCGATGTCCGCGCGCGGGGCTACCGTCATTACTGACGGTGATCGAAGGTCGATCGGACAGTGATCGGGAAAAAAGGGGGGATTCATCATGGGTGTCGTAGGGCAGCAGACGATGAACGCGGGGGAGTGGCTGGAGGGTGCGCTCGGCCTGGCAGCCGCGCGGGCCGAACTCGGCTTGAACCAAAGGGATTTCGAATTGGCGGTGCAGTTGGGAGAGGTCCGTACGGTGCCGGGCGAGCGCCGCGAGTCGGTGAGCGAGCACCGGATGGTGGCGCGGGCCGAGCTGGAACGGCTGCGGGCCGAAGAGGGCTTCCCGGATGCGCTGCGTGACCGGCTGCGGCTGGTGGGCACCGTGGCGGGCGCGGAGCTGCTCGGCACCAGTCGCGACCGGTTCGGCAAGTTGGCCAGAGCGGGCTGTTTCCGCCCGGCGCGCTGGTACGTCAACCGGTATCAGGCCATGGTGTGGCTCTATCTCGCCCGTGAGGTACGGGATTTCGCGGCGGCACACGGGGGCCTGCTGGCAGGAAGGCTGCCCGGGGAGCTGCGGGCCCGTGTCGAGGCGGACGGTGACCTACGGGCGCGCGGCTGGCGGGCCCGGCATGTTGAGCGGCTGGTCGCCGATGCCGAGGACGCTTGGCAGGAGGCGGCGGTGTGGGCCGCTCTGCTTGGTCCGGCGGAAGTGGCGCGGGTGGTGCGGGATCGGCGGGAGCGGGACCACCTTCGCGAGCTGCTGCCCGCTCTGCCGCACGGCAGACCGGGGATGTACGCCGCTCGCCCGGTGATCGAGGCGCAGCTTGTGGCCGACGATCCGGAGGAGATCGTGTTCGGTAGGCTCTGTTTGGGGCACGCGCTGGAGCGGGCCCGCGCCGCACACCCGGCGCCATGGGCGAAGGACGCTTCGGTGTCGGTGGATGTGTCGGTGTCGCAGGTTGTGACCGCGTTCCCGGCGGTGCCCGATGTGTCGGTGCTGCCGGACAGCCAGCCGCCACCATGGGAGCCCGCTGCTTCACGGGAGCGGGAGCGGTCCCGTGGGCCTTGGCGGCGACTGTTCCACGGAACCAACGAGAGACGCATGCGAGTGCGGAGAAGTACGGGACAGGTGAGGCCTGTTGCGGAACGGTGACAAACGGAAGTGCAACGGAGGCTGTGGTTCCGCTGTCTGTGTAGCTACACGGACTAGACCACTCGCAGTACAGGCCTTGGCTAACGGGGAAGGCGCCTGGGCCCGTACGAGTCCGTTTGACCACCTGTCTCAGCGAAGGGAAAGCCGATGTTCAACCGCAATCGCCGCTCGATGCGTACCGCTGTCATCGCCGCCGTCGGTATCTCCGCGATCGGCCTGGCCAGCACCTCTGCCTGGGCGAAGTCCGACATCTATTTCTCGGCGAGCCCGCACAACGTACGCGTGGGCGGCCTGATCCACCTCACCGGGGACGGCGACGACGACAACGCGACGTACAACAGGTTCTGCATACAGCAGCGCTCCGGCCACGGGGACTGGCGGACGCTGAGGTGCTCACATGGCGCGTACAACGGCGGGGGCGGCGTCAACCTGTCGATACGGGCGCAGCACAGGGGCGCCGTGCAGTTCCGTGGTGCGCTCATCGAGGGCTCGTCCCCCAAGGACAAGCACCCCAAGGTGCACCTTGTCTCGCGGACCTTCACCATCGACGTGCGCTGAGCCGGACCGACGTGCGCTGAGCCCGCGGTTCAGTTGCCCACCTTGCGGAACAGGCCCTCCTGCATGACGGAGACCAGGAGCCTGCCCTCGCGGTCGTAGATCTGGCCCCGAGCCAGGCCCCTGGCGCCCGTCGCGATCGGGGACTCCTGCTGGTACAGGAACCACTCGTCGGCGCGGAAGGGGCGGTGGAACCACATCGCGTGGTCCAACGAGGCCATGTCGAAGCCACGCGGGCCCCACAGCGGCTCGATCGGGACCCGTACGGCGTCGAGCAGCATCATGTCGCTCGCGTAGGTCACGGCGCAGGTGTGCACCAGCGGGTCGTCCCCGAGCGGGCCGACGGCCCGCATCCACACCGCACTACGCGGTTCGGCACCCTCGATCTCCTCGGGCGTCCAGCGCAGCCGCTCGACGTAGCGGATGTCGAAGGGCTGCCGCCGGGCCATCCTCTCCAGCGGTTCCGGAAGGGTGCCCAGGTGGGCCCGCAACTCATCGGGAAGCTTCGGCAGTTCGTCGGGGTCCGGCACCTCGGCCATCGGCAGCTGGTGTTCGAAACCCGGCTCGGGAAGGTGGAAGGAGGCGGTCAAATTGAAGATGGTGCGCCCCTCCTGGACGGCGACCACCCGCCGGGTGGTGAAGGACCGACCGTCCCGGACCCGCTCCACCTGGTACACGATCGGCACACCGGGCCGACCCGGCCGCAGGAAGTACGCGTGCAGCGAGTGCACGGGGCGCTGTCCATCGGTGGTACGCCCCGCCGCGACCAGGGCCTGTCCCGCGACCTGCCCGCCGAACACCCGCTGCAGCCGCTCCTGCGGGCTGCGCCCACGGAAGATGTTCTCCTCGATCCTCTCCAGATCCAGCAGGTCGACAAGCCGCTCTGCGGGATTCGTCATCGGATCTCCCTCGGGTCGAACTCAGGCGGGGTCAGCGTACCTTCGCCGCCCCTGCTTACAACTGGCCCACATCCGTGAGCCGTACCACGGCACGGCCCTCCTCGTCGGAGGCGGCCAGGTCGACCTCGGCACTGATACCCCAGTCGTGGTCGCCCTGCGGATCGGCGAAGACCTGACGGACCTTCCACAGTCCGTGCTGCGGCTGCTCCTCGATCTGCAGCAGTTTCGGACCGCGCGCGTCCGGACCGGTGCCCAGATCCTCGTACTCGTCCCAGTAGGCGTCCATGGCGTCCGCCCAGGAGTCGGCGTCCCAGCCGGATTCGCCGTCCAGCTCGCCCAGTTCCTCGTACTTCTCCAACGCGGCGAGCTCCACCCGGCGGAACATCGCATTGCGGACCAGCACCCGGAAGGCGCGGGCGTTCGAGGTCACCGGCTTCACCTGGTCGGCGCGATCCGCCGCCTCGTCCGCCGTCTCCTCCTGCGGATTGGCCAACTGCTCCCACTCGTCCAGCAGGCTGGAGTCCACCTGGCGCACCATCTCGCCCAGCCATGCGATCAGATCCTGAAGGTCCTCGGACTTGAGGTCCTCCGGCACGGTGTGGTCAAGCGTCTTGTACGCGCTCGCCAGGTAGCGCAGCACGATTCCCTCGGCCCGGGCGAGTTCGTAGTGGGAGGTGAACTCGGTGAAGGTCATCGCCCGCTCGTACATGTCCCGGACGACCGACTTGGGCGACAACGGATGGTCGCCGACCCAGGGGTGGCTCTTGCGGTAGACGCCGTAGGCGTGGAAGAGCAGTTCCTCCAGCGGCTTGGGGTAGCTCACATCCTGGAGCAGTTCCATGCGCTCCTCGTACTCCACCCCGTCGGCCTTCATCTGGGCGACCGCCTCGGACCGGGCCTTGTTCTGCTGGGCGGCGAGGATCTGGCGCGGGTCGTCCAGCGTGGACTCCACCACCGAGAGCATGTCGAGTGCGTACGAGGGGGATTCGGGGTCCAGCAGGTCGAAGGCGGCCAGTGCGAAGGTGGACAGCGGCTGGTTGAGCGCGAAGTCCGACTGCAGGTCGACGGTCAGCCGGACGATGCGGCCCTCCGCGTCCGGCTCCGCGAGCCGCTCGACGACTCCACCGTCCAGCAGCGAGCGGTAGATCGCGATGGCACGGCGGATGTGCCGCAACTGGGCGGCGCGCGGTTCGTGGTTGTCCTCCAGCATCCGGCGCATCGCGTCGAAGGCGTTGCCCGGCCGAGCGATCACCGACAGCAGCATCGCGTGGGTGACCCGGAAACGGGAGGTCAGCTGCTCGGGGTCGGCGGCGATCAGCTTCTCGTAGGTCTGATGGGACCAGTTGACGAAGCCCTCGGGCGCCTTCTTGCGGACGACCTTGCGCCGCTTCTTCGGGTCATCACCGGCCTTGGCCAGCGCCTTCTCGTTCTCGATGACATGCTCGGGGGCCTGCGCCACCACCAGGCCCGCGGTGTCGAACCCGGCCCGCCCGGCACGGCCCGCGATCTGGTGGAACTCCCGGGCCCGCAGCACCCGCACCCGCGACCCGTCGTACTTGGTGAGAGCGGTGAACAGCACCGTACGGATGGGCACGTTGACGCCCACGCCGAGCGTGTCCGTTCCGCAGATGACCTTGAGCAGCCCGGCCTGCGCGAGACGCTCCACCAACCGCCGGTACTTCGGGAGCATTCCCGCGTGGTGGACGCCGATCCCGTGCCGCACGAACCGGGACAGATTCCGGCCGAACTTGGTGGTGAAGCGGAAGTTGCCGATGAGTTCGGCGATCGCGTCCTTCTCCGCCCGGGTGCACATGTTGATGCTCATCAGCGCCTGGGCCCGCTCCACCGCCGCCGCCTGCGTGAAGTGCACGATGTAGACCGGCGCTTGGTGGGTCTCCAGCAGCTCGGTGAGCGTCTCGGTCATCGGCGTCGTGCGGTACTCGTAACTCAGCGGCACCGGCCGGGTCGCCGAGCGGACCACGGCGGTCGGCCGTCCGGTGCGCCGGGTCAGATCCTCCTCGAAGCGCGACATATCGCCGAGCGTCGCCGACATCAGCAGGAACTGCGCCTGCGGGAGCTCAAGCAGCGGGATCTGCCACGCCCAGCCGCGGTCCGGCTCCGCGTAGAAGTGGAACTCGTCCATCACCACCTGGCCGACATCGGCATCCCGGCCGTCACGCAACGCGATGGACGCCAGCACCTCGGCGGTGCAGCAGATGACCGGCGCGTCCGGGTTGACGGACGCGTCGCCGGTGAGCATTCCGACGTTCTCGGTACCGAAGATCTTGCACAGGTCGAAGAACTTCTCCGAGACGAGTGCCTTGATCGGCGCGGTGTAGAAGGTCACCTGGTCATTGGCGAGCGCCGCGAAGTGCGCACCCGCCGCGACCAGGCTCTTTCCGGAGCCGGTCGGGGTGGAAAGGATCACGTTCGCCCCGGAGACCACTTCGATCAGCGCCTCTTCCTGGGCCGGATACAAGGCGATGCCCCGCTCCTGCGTCCACGACGAGAACGCCTCGAAGAGGGCATCGGGATCGGGGGACGCTGGGAGCTGATCGATAAGGGTCACCCACCCATCTTGCCTGCCTTCGGCCTCCAACCGGGAACCGGCCGTCGGATCGAAGATCACTCACCGATAGGCTTTGCGGTCGCAGAAGCATCAACTCCCGTCCCTGGGCGGGCCGAAGGGGGCGGGGCGGCAACCATGATGGGACCGGCGCATTCACTGTCCGGAGCGGCGGCATGGCTGGGGGTGGGCGCGGTCGCCGCCGGGATGCACCACCCGATGCCCTGGCCGACCCTGGTCGTCGGCGCCCTGATCTGTGCGGGCGCCGCGCTCGCGCCGGACCTCGACCACAAGCCCGCGACGATATCCCGCGCGTTCGGACCGCTCTCCCGCGGATTGTGCGAGATCGTCGAGAAGCTGTCCCTCGGCGTCTACAACGCCACCCGTATGAAGGGCGACCCGCACCGCAACGGAGGCCACCGCACCCTGACCCACACCTTGGTGTGGGCGGTGGGATGCGGCGCGGGGGCGTCGGCGATCGCCATGTACGGCGGACGCTGGGGCGTGCTCGCGGTGCTCTTCGTCCACCTGGTGCTCGCCGTCGACGGGTTGCTGTGGAAGGAAGTCAAGGGCGGCCACCACGTCCTGGTCTGGCTGCTCGGGGCCACCGGGTCCTGGCTGCTGGCCGGGGTCCTCGACGACCCCGGTATGGGCAAGACGTGGCTGTTCACCCAGCCCGAACAGCACTACCTGTGGATCGGGATACCGGTGGCCCTCGGCGCGCTGGTGCACTGCCTCGGCGATGCGCTGACCGTCTCCGGCTGCCCGATCCTGTGGCCCGTACCCATCGGCCGCAAGCGCTGGTACCCGATGGGCCCGCCGCACTTCATGCGCTTCAAGGCCGGTAGCTGGGTGGAGATCAAGGTGCTGATGCCGCTGTTCATGGGCATCGGCGGAGTGAACTGCGTCGCGGCGCTCGGCCTACTGGGCGGCTGACACAGCGCGTCTGCGTCGGGGCAGCCCAACACCCCTGGGGTTCTGGGGGCTTGCCCCCAGTGAAGACCGCCGCGGCGGCGAGCAACCACGGCGATGTGGACCGGCGGTGTCCGAAGCATCCATCAGCGGGCTCACGCCCGCGCGGACACCGCAACTCGACCAGGATCCGCCGGACCGGCGCTCAGCAGCGCCCCTCCGGCTCGGCCACGAGGGCGGTGAGCAGCTCGCCCAGTTGCCGGCGCTGGTCCGGGTCGAGGGGGGCGAGGAGTTCCTCGGCGGCCGCGCGGCGCGCGGCGCGCAGCTGCTCCAGTGCGGCGCGGCCGTCGTCGGTCAGCTCGACCCGTACCACCCGCCGGTTCGCCGGATCGGGGACGCGGCGCACCATTCCGTAGGTCTCCAGCCCGTCGACCAGTGAGGTCACCGCGCGCGGTACCACGTCGAGGCGTTGGGCGAGGTCCACCATGCGCAGCGGCTCCGTGCTGTGTGCGGCGGTGCGCAGCAGCCGCGCCATGGCGGGCGTGATGCCCAGCGGCTGCAGATGGTGCTTCTGGGTGCGGTGCAGCCGCCGGGTCAGCCGTAGCAACTGATCGGCGAGGTTGCCGGTGGCTTCCCCTGTTTCGGTGATCATGACGCCGCTTCCGTGGTCATGGGCACAGGCTATCAGGACCAAACTCATTGTGAGTATAGGTAACAATGAACTACGCTCGCATATGTCGGCGCCGTGGCCGAGATGTGTCGCGGCGTCCCATGGCCATCCACGTGTCCCCCGAGTCCTCCGTAGGAGCACATGAATCCCCACCGACCCCGTGAAATCGACTGGAACCCGCCGCCGAAAGATCCGGAGCAGCGCGCCGACGTACGGCGGATCCTCCGGCTGTTCCGCCCCTACCGCGGGCGGCTGACCGTTGTCCTGCTGCTGGTCGCGGCCTCTTCCCTGGTCTCGATCGCCTCGCCGTTCCTGCTGCGGGCGATCCTCGACGACGCCATCCCGCACGGCCGCACCGGGCTGCTCAGCCTGCTCGCCCTCGGCATGATCGCCACCGCTGTCATCACCAGCGTCTTCGGCGTGCTGCAGACCCTGATCTCCACGACCGTCGGCCAGCGCGTCATGCACGATCTGCGGGCCGCCGTCTACGCGCAGTTGCAGCGCATGTCGCTGTCGTTCTTCACCCGCACCCGCACCGGCGAGGTGCAGTCCCGCATCGCCAACGACATCGGCGGAATGCAGGCCACCGTCACCAACACGGCGACCTCGATCGTCTCCAACACCACCAGCGTCATCGCCTCCATCGTGGCGATGCTCGCGCTCGACTGGCGGCTGACCATCGCCTCCCTCCTGCTGCTGCCGGTCTTCGTCGCGATCAGCCGCCGGGTGGGCCGCGAGCGCAAGAAGATCACCACGCAGCGGCAGAAGCAGATGGCCGCGATGTCCGCGATCGTGACCGAGTCGCTGTCGGTCAGCGGCATCCTGCTGGGGCGCACGATGGGCCGCGCCGACTCGCTCACCCGCTCCTTCGAGGACGAGTCGGAGCAACTCGTCAGCCTTGAGGTGCGATCCGACATGGCCGGGCGCTGGCGGATGTCCACCATCAGCATCGTCATGGCCGCCATGCCCGCCCTGATCTACTGGGCGGCCGGGATCGCGCTGCACTTCGGCGGACCCACCATCTCCATCGGCACCCTGGTGGCGTTCGTCTCGCTGCAGCAGGGCCTGTTCCGGCCCACGGTGAGCCTGTTGCAGACCGGTGTGCAGGTGCAGACCTCGATAGCGCTGTTCCAGCGGATCTTCGAATACCTGGATCTGCCGGTGGAGATCACCGAACGCCCCGATCCGGTACGGCTGGACAAGGTCCGCGGCGATGTGCGCTTCGAGAACGTCGACTTCGCTTACGAGGCCGACGCGGCCGAACCCACCCTGTCCGGCATCGACTTGACGGTTCCGGCGGGCGGCAGCCTCGCTGTCGTCGGCGCCACCGGCTCCGGCAAGAGCACACTGAGCTACCTGGTGCCTCGGCTGTACGACGTGACCGCGGGCCGGGTCACCGTCGACGGCGTCGATGTGCGGGACCTGTCCTTCGACACCCTCTCCCGCGCCGTCGGCGTGGTCTCCCAGGAGACTTACCTCTTCCATGCCTCGGTCGCGGAGAACCTGCGGTTCGCCAAGCCGGAGGCGACGGACGAGGAACTCTTCGCCGCCGCCCGCGCCGCGCAGATCCACGACCACATCGCCGGACTGCAGGACGGCTACGACACGGTGGTCGGCGAGCGCGGCTACCGCTTCTCCGGCGGCGAGAAGCAGCGCCTCGCCATCGCCCGCACCATCCTGCGGGACCCGCCGGTGCTCATCCTCGACGAGGCGACCAGCGCCCTCGACACCCGTACCGAACACGCCGTGCAGGACGCCATCGACGCACTGGCCGCCGGACGGACCACCATCACCATCGCGCACCGGCTGTCCACCGTCCGCGACGCCGACCAGATCGTGGTCCTGGACCACGGCCGGATCGTGGAACGCGGCACCCACGAAGAGCTGCTGGCGATGGACGGCCGCTATGCCGCACTGGTCCGCCGCGACGCGCGGCTGGCGCCGGAGGGCGCCGGACTGGTGCCGCGGGACGCGCAGTTCGCAGGAGTCGACGCCGCGAACTGATCGCGTCCGGTCACGGCAGCGGCTGGGGCGGGCGAGGGCCGGTGTAGTGGCCGCGCGGGCGCATCCGCAGCGGGCGCTCGCCGTACTCCTCCAGGGCGTGCGCGATCCAGCCCGCCGTCCTGGCCACCGCGAAGATCGCCTCGCCCGCCTCGCTCGGCATCCCGGCGGAGACCGACAGCACCGCCAACGCCAGATCGACGTTCGCGTGCACCGGCACATCACGGGCCGCCGCACGCACCACGGCCCGCGCGGCGTCCAGCGTCCGCTCGGCCGACGGCACGTCCGCCAGCAGCTCGAACAGCGCCTGTGCCCGAGGATCCTCGCCCCGGTACACCCGGTGGCCCAGCCCGGGCACGGCGCGCCCGGTGCGCAGATGGTCCGAGACGACGGCGGCCGCGCTACCGCGTTCCAGCACCTCGGTCAGCATGCGGTGCGCGAGCCCGCTGGCGGCGCCGTGCAGCGGGCCGTCGAGGGCGCCGAGCCCGGCCGAGACCACCGCGTACGGGTGCGCGCGGGACGAGGCGGCGACTCGGGCGGCGACCGTGGAGGCGGCCAGATCATGGTCGATGAGCAGCACAAGTGCCGCCTCCAGCACCCTCACTGACGCCTCATCAGCCGCCTGCGGGGCGAGCCGGGACCACAGGCGGCGGGCGATCGAACCGCCTGGCTTTCGGGACCGGTTGCCTGCCAGCGGGAGCGAATCCACCAGTGTGGCGATCAGGCCGCGTGCGGCGGCGATCACGGTCTCCGGTGTGAGATCGAACCGCAGCGGATCCGCCACGGCGGCGGCCACGGCCGCGGCGCGCAGCCGGTCGGTGAGGGTGCTGTGCGGGGGAAGCGCGCCGACCGCGCGGTCCGCGGCCGCCAGCGCTTCCGGTGGCGCGGTGAACCGGGTGCCCGGGCGGAGCTCGCCGGTCCACAGCCACTCGGCGACCTCCTCGTAGCCGTACCGGGCCGCCAGGTCGACCGCGTCGACACCGTGGAAGTAGTAGTGGTCGTCCTGGATGAGGGTGATGCCGGTGGTCACGGACATGGCGTGGGCGGCGGCAGGCGGCTCGTCGGTCGAGGCGGGGCGGGTGCGTCGGCCGCGCTGGGCCAGGTCGTCGACCTCGGCCGCGTCGAAGGTGCTGCCGCGGCCGCCGGGCACGCGCTCGCTGCTCAGCAGTCCGCGACTGACGTACGCGTAGAGGGTCTCGGGTTTGACGCCGAGGCGCTGTGCCGCCTCCCTGGTGCTCAGTCGCCGCTGCTGTGCCGCCTGATCCGTCATGCGGTCCATCCCATCGCATTGCCGCGTTCCGTTCCGCATTCACATTGATTCAATCAACATTGACAAGATCTAATCAAGCATGGACAGTCAAATCAATATTGAGAGTTGGCTGACGGAGGACACCATGCCGACCGGCACCGCCCATGACGCGCTCAACGGCGCGCCCAGCGACGCACCCATCGCCGTACCCCGCGGTCTCAAGGGAGTCGTGGTCACCAGCACCGCGCTCGGAGCGGTGCGCGGCCGTGAGGGCTTCTACCACTACCGGCAGTACTCGGCCGTCGACCTGGCCCGCACCCGCGCCTTCGAGGACGTGTGGCACCTGATGTTCCACGGGACGCTGCCAACCCCCGCCCAGCGCACCGCCTTCACCGCGCGCACCGCCGCACTGCGCCCGCTCCCCGACGGCGTACGGGCCGCCCTGCCCGCCATCGCTGACGCGTGCGCCGCCGCCGGGCCGCTCGCCGGACTGCGCACCGCGCTCTCGCTGGCCGGGGCGGCGGCCGGATTCCAGCCGCTCTACGACATCGCCCCCGAACAGCGCACCGAGGACGCACTCGCCGCCTGCGCCTGGGTGCCGACCCTGCTGACCGCGCTGCACCGGCTCGGCCGCGGCCTGCGGCCGGTCGAGCCGCGCGCCGATCTGCCCTACGCCGCCAACTACCTGTACATGCTCACCGGTCAGCAGCCGGACCCCGCGCGGGCCCGCGCCATCGAGCAGTACCTGATCTCAACCATTGATCACGGCTTCAACGCGTCAACATTCACCGCTCGCGTCATCGCCTCCACCGGCGCCGACCTCGCCGCCTGTCTGACCGGCGCCATCGGCGCGCTGTCCGGCCCGCTGCACGGCGGTGCGCCCAGCCGCGCCCTGGACACCCTCGACGCCATCGGCACCCCGGACCGCATCGCCCCGTGGATCCGCGAACGGGTGCTGGCGGGCGACCGCATCATGGGTTTCGGGCACGCCGTCTACCGCACGGAGGACCCGCGCTCCCGGATGCTCAAGGAGATCGCGCGGCGGTTCGGCGGGCCGCGGGTGGAGTTCGCCATCGAGGTCGAGCGGGGCGTCGAGGAGATACTCGCCGAGCTCAAGCCGGGCCGTGAACTCCACATCAACGTCGAGTTCTACGCGGGTGTGGTCATGGAACTGTGCGGCTTGCCCCGTGAGATGTTCACCCCGACCTTCGCCTGCGCGCGTGTGGTCGGATGGAGCGCCAACATCCTGGAGCAGGCGGAGGACGGCAAGATCATCCGCCCGGACGCCCGCTATGTCGGGCCGTCACCCCAGCCGGTACCGGAAGCCTGACCCGCACGCCGCCTCCGTATCAACGCCTCGTCAAGATGGGCTCCCCGGACGCCAGAGGGAAGTCAATACGGGTGCGACATGCCCGAGATGCCCGCCCATGCCGCATACATTGCCGTACGCGGCGGTCCGCACCCGGACCGGATCGCATCACACGGAAGGCAGGGAGGGGCGAGGTCATGAAGGCGGCGGCGATAGGTATCCGTTCGGTGGGCAGCTCCAGTGAGCTCGGCGCGGCGACCGGCGACGCGCTGGCGCGGGCGAGGCTGGCGGCAGCGGATCTGGTGCTGCCGTACTACCTCGTCTGCGGCACCGCGCCGGGCGGTGCGGCGCAGGCCCAACTCGCCGCGCGGCAGGGCCTGGACGCGCTGGGAGTCGGTCGCGCCTGTTCGTACCGGGTCGCGGACGGCGGCACCGGCGCGCTGGCGCTGCTCGCCAGGGTGGCCGGTCATCTGATCGCCGACGGCACGCTCCGCCGCGGTCTGGTGATGGCACCGATGGCCGACGGCGGCGCCGCCGTCCTCCTCGCCGAGCAGGACTGGCCGCACCACCGAGTCCGTTCCGTCGTCACCGGCTGGAGCACCGACGACCGGGATCTGGACCGCCTCATCGGCCGCGCCCTGCGCGAGGCCGGTACGGCATGGTCCCGGGTGGACCGCGTCGCTCTGCACACCGAGACGCCAGCCCTCGACCGCCGCTTCCGCGACCGCTTCGGCCAGCGCCGACCGCGCATCACCGAGTGTGGACGGCCGACGGGCGTCCTGATGACGCTTCAGCGGGTGATCGAGGAGCAACACCCGGAGGGCACCAGGGTGTTGGCGGTATCGCTGGAGTCCGGCGGTACGAGCGCCGCCGTCGTCGAGTGCTAGGGCCATTCCGGCAGATCTTGGTTTGGGTTGCGGTGGGTTCGGCACTGCCGGTCATGCGACTCCCGCGACCAGGACACCTCGATAGCCCAGATCCGCCGGGCCGCAGCCGGTTCCCGGCCGCCGCCGTTCGTCGCGCCGCCTCGGCACCCGACGGTCACCGCGCGGTGACCAGTACGACCTCCAGGCTGCGCGGGCCGTGTACGCCCTCGACGCGGTCGAGTTCGATGTCGCTGGTCGCCGACGGGCCGGAGATCCAGGTCAACGGCCGCCCTGGGGCCAGGCGTTCCAGCGCCTGCGGTACGGAGTCGACCACCTGATCCGGCACCCGGACCACGCAGATGTGGTGATCGGGAACCAGGGTGATGCGCCGCCGCCCCTGGTCCGGTGAGGCGTCGAGGACGACGGTGCCGGTTTCGGCGATCGCGACCGCGCAGCCGGTCAGCACGCTGTCCACCGCGTCGAGTTGGCGCCCGGTCGACTCCTCCGCCACCCGCCGCACGGCCGGGCACCGGGACAGCCACTCGTGCGGGACGCCCGCCGGTGCCACGACCGCGCGGGACCCGCGCTCGGCCAGCAACGAGGCGATACGGGCGGGGAGTTCGGCCTCGGTGCAGCGGTGTACCACCGCGCGGTAGTCGGCCAGGTTCTCGGCGAGCAGTTCGGCGGTCTGTTCCGGGGTGCGCTCGCCGTGGACCCGCAGATAGGAGCGGTCGACCGGTACGTCCTGCGGAACCTCGGTACGCGGTACGTCGGTCAGTGCGCGCCGGATCCGGCCCAGGATGATCTCCCGGCTGCTCACTTCGTCTCCTTGCCGCCGTGGGTGCGCTGCCACCAGTCCCGGAACGGTTCAGGCGGCACCGTCGGCAGATCACGGCTCGCGGTCCATGCCGCACCGGGGCCGGGCAGCCGCGCCGGATGCACCCTGCGGGTGCGCGACGCCAGCCGCTCGCCCGCGCGCAGCACACGGGGATGCTCGAACGCCCAGCGGGCGGCGCGCATCGCGGCGCGCTCGGCGGCATGGCCCTTGGCCGGTTTGATGGTGACCCGGGCGCCGTTACGGGTCGCGGAACCGCCCTGCACGACGCGCTCCCGCAGATGGACCAGGACCTCCGGGATGTCGATGGCGACCGGGCACACCTCGTAGCACGCCCCGCACAGCGACGACGCGTATGGCAGCGAGGCGTCCAGGGCGCTTGCCGTGCCGCGCAGTTGCGGGGTGAGGATGGCGCCGATCGGCCCCGGGTAGGCCGAGCCGTACGCGTGGCCGCCGGCCCGTTCGTACACCGGGCAGACGTTCAGGCACGCGGAGCAGCGGATGCAGCGCAGCGCCTGGCGGCCGACCTGGTCGGCCAGGGTGTCGGTGCGGCCGTTGTCCAGCAGCACCAGATGGAACTCGCGCGGACCGTCGCCGTCCGTGGTGCCGGTCCAGGTGGAGGTGTACGGATTCATCCGCTCGGCGGTCGAGGAGCGCGGCAGGAGTTGCAGGAAGACCTCCAGGTCCCGCCAGGTGGGCACGGTCTTCTCGATGCCCACCACGGAGATGAGCGTTTCGGGCAGGGTCAGGCACATCCGGCCGTTGCCCTCGGACTCCACGACGACGAGCGTGCCGGTCTCGGCGACCATGAAGTTCGCCCCGGAGACCGCGACCTTGGCACGCAGGAACTTCTCCCGCAGGTGCAGCCGGGCCGCCTCGGCCAGTTCGGCGGGGGAGTCGGACAGGTCCTCGGGCGCCGGACGGCCCCAACGGCCCATCTCTCGGCGGAAGATGTCGCGGATCTCGGTCCGGTTGCGGTGGATGGCCGGGACGAGGATGTGCGACGGGCGGTCATCGCCGAGTTGCACGATCAGTTCCGCGAGGTCGGTCTCGTAGGCGCGGATACCGGCTGCCGCCAGTGCTTCGTTGAGGCCGATCTCCTGGGTGGCCATGGACTTGACCTTGACCACTTCGGTTTCGCCGGCGGCCTTCACCAACCGGGTGACGATGCGGTTGGCCTCGTCGGCGTCCACCGCCCAGTGCACCTGGCCGCCCGCCGCGGTGACCGCGGACTCCAACTGCTCCAGGTAGTGGTCGAGATGGCGCAGGGTACGGTCCTTGATGGCGGCGCCCGCGGCGCGCAGCCGGTCCCAGTCGGAGAGTTCGGCGACCGCCTTGGCGCGCTTGGCCCGGATGGTGTGGGTGGCGTGCCGCAGATTGCCGCGCAGCTGGGCGTTGCGCACGGAGACCCGGGCGGCTTCCGGAAACGGTACGGCGCCGCTCATGAGACGTTCCCTTCCGTGCTGGCCAGAATCTCCGCGAGGTGCAGCACCCGCGGTCCGCTGCCGCGCCGCGACAGCGTGCCGCCGATGTGCATCAGGCAGGAGTTGTCGGCGGCGCACAGCACCTGCGCACCGCTGTCCACGGCGCTGCGTACCTTGTCCGCGCCCATCGCCGCTGAAACATCCGGGTTCTTGACGGAGAACGTCCCGCCGAAGCCGCAGCACTCCTCGGCCCCCGGAAGGCCGACGAGTTCAAGCCCCTTGACGGCCCGCAGCAGACGGGTCGGCCGGTCGCCGACCTTCAGCATGCGCAGCGAATGGCAGGTCGGGTGGTAGGCGACCGTGTGCGGGAAGTACGCGCCCACGTCCTCGACGTGCAGTACGTCGAGGAGGAACTCGGACAGCTCGTGGACCTTGGGAACGATCTGCCCTGCCAGCTCGGCCAGTTCACTGCCCCGGCCCTCGGCCGCCGCGCGCTGCCCGATCCGCGGATAGTTCTCCCGGACCATGGCGGCGCACGAGCCGGAAGGGGTGACCACGGCGTCGTACTCCGCGAAGGCGTCGACGAATCGTCTGACCAATGGCTCGGTCTGATGGCGGTAGCCGGTGTTGTACTGCACCTGGCCGCAGCACGTCTGCGCGGCGGGGAAGTCGACCTCGACACCCAGTCGCTCCAGCAGCGTCACCACCGCCCGGCCCGTTCCCGGGTACAACGCGTCATTAACGCATGTGATGAACAGCGCTACCCGCACGTGCCGCCTCCGCTGCGCTCGCCTGCCGGTGGATCGTGCCAGGCCCATACTGCCCTAACGATCAACCGGAGTGAAGCAGACATCCGATGAATGCCGGATCATGAATTCCATGTTTCGCCGGGTGTAGCGGGCATACCCGAGGGGGAGAGTCGGTTGATCAACCCTGCCAGGCGAGCCCGGACGAAGGATCACGTACGACATGACCGACACCGGCCCGATAGCGGCTGCTCACACACCGCTGCCGCCTCGCGCGTCCGTGCGGCAACTCGTCGCCGCCTCCATCGGCAACGCGGCCGAGTGGTACGACTGGTACGCCTACTCCTTCCTCGCCGTCTACTTCGCGGGCCAGGTGTTCCCCAAGGGCGCGGGCAACTCCCTGGTGCCGCTGCTGTCCACCTTCGCGGTCTTCGCCGTCGGCTTCTTCATGCGGCCGGTCGGCGGGCTGTTGATGGGCGCCGTCGCCGACCGGCGCGGCCGCCGCGCCGCACTCACCGTCACCATCCTGATGATGGGCGGTGGCAGCCTGCTGGTGGCGCTGACGCCGACGTACGCGGCCACCGGCCTGCTGGCACCCGTTGTCCTGGTGATCGCACGGCTGGTGCAGGGGCTTTCGGTGGGCGGGGAGTTCGCGGCGTCCACCACGTTCCTCGTGGAGTCGGCCGGGCCGGGCAGGCGCGGGCTGTTCTCCAGCTTCCAGTATGTGTCCACCACCATCGGCCAGTTGGTCGCCTCCGGAATCTCCGCGCTCCTCGCCCACCTGCTCAGCGACGCCCAGATGTCCGGGTGGGGCTGGCGGGTGCCGTTCCTGTTCGGCGCCGTGATCAGCCTGGTGGGCTTCTGGATCCGGCGCGGTGCGGTGGAGACCCGTAGCGAGGAGCAGCGAACCGCCCCGCGTCCGGGGCTGTTCGAGGCGCTGCGCCACCATCCCCGCGCCTCACTGCTGATCTGCGGCATCACCGCGGGCGGCACGATCGCCTACTACACCTGGACCACGTATCTGCCGACCTACGCGACGGTGAACGCGGGTTTCGACAAGGGCGACGCGCTGACTGTCGGCACCATCTCGCTGGCGTTCTTCGCCGTACTGCAGCCGCTCGGCGGTGCGCTCTCCGACCGGATCGGCCGCAAACCACTTCTGCTCGGGTTCGCGGTGGGCTTCGCGGTGCTCGCCGTACCGCTGCTGCACCGCATCACGTCCTCGTTCGTCTCGCTGCTGCTGGTGCAGTGCGCGGGCATGGTGCTGCTCACCGGCTACACCGCGGTCGCGGCGGCGGTGAACGCCGAGGTCTTCCCCGCCAGGGTCCGGGCGGCCGGGATCGGCTTCCCCTACTCGCTGACCGTCGCACTGTTCGGCGGCACGGCACCGTACGTCGGCACGTGGTTCAAGCAGGCCGGGCACGCGGGGTGGTTCCCGTGGTACGTGTCCGCGCTGTGCCTGGTCTCGGCGTGCGTCTACCTGGTGCTGCCGGAGACCGCGCGACGCCCGCTGGACCGCTGAGCACCGAGCAGCACCGGAAGCGTGCTCGTACTGTTGCTGACCACCGTGGCCAGCGCCTCCAGCTCGTCCAGCGGTACGGCGGGCGCCAGTTCGGGGAACCGGTCGAACAGGGCGGGCAGCGCCACCTCCGCCTCCAACCGGGCGAGCTGGGCGCCCAGGCAGTAGTGCGCGCCGTGCCCGAACGACAGATGGCGCGGCGTCGGCGCCGCCACGTCGAAGCGGTCCGCCCGCTCGCCGTAGTGCGCCGGATCGCGCCCCGCCGCCGTGTACGAGGCGAGGATCGCCTCCCCCTTGTGCAGCTGTACGCCGTCGATCTCCAGGTCCTCGGTCGCGTACCGCATCGGAAAGTGCGCCACCGGCGAGTCCCAGCGGAGCGTCTCCTCCACCACGGCGCTCCACGGGCGTGATCCGCCCTGTACGAGGGCGAGTTGGCCGGGGTGGCCGAGCAGGGCGCGTACCGCGTTGGTGATGAGGTTCAGCGAGGTCTCGTGACCGGCGATGAACATCAGCAGTACCGTGCCGAAGAGTTCGGACTCGCTCAGGCGGGTTCCATCCTCGTCCCGGACCGCGATCAGGGCGCTGGTCAGGTCGTCGCCGGGCTCGCGGCGGCGCAACGCGATGACCTCGCCCAGCAGTTCGTGCAGCGTTCCGATCCGGGCGGCCGCCTTTTGCGGGGTGTCCACAACGCGCAGCAGCACGTTGGTGAGCCGGTGCAGCTCGTCCCGCCGCTCTTCGGGCAGGCCGATGAGCTCGCAGATCACGTTCAGCGGGAGCGGGTACGCGAACTCCTGCCGCAGGTCGACCGGCCCCGGCGGGAGTTCGGCCAGCCGGTCCAGCGACCGCGCCGTGTGCTCGATGACCCTCGGGCGCAGCGCATCGACACGGCGCGAGCTGAACGCCTGGGAGACCAGTGCGCGCAGCCGCCGGTGGTCGGCGCCGTCGGCGGTGGTCATGGCGTCCACGGCGACGATGCTGGTCAGCGGCCAGTTGGCGGGAACCGTGCCGTCGGCCCAGGCGCGCCAGTGCCGGATGTTCTTCGATATCCGGGCATCGGTGAGGACCGTCTGCAGGGTCTCGTAGCGGGTGACGGCCCACGCTCTGACCCCGCCGATCAGCTCGACGGCGACGAGTGGCCCGAGGTCACGTAACCGGTCGTTCTCGGCGTGCAGGTCGCTTCGCGCGGGATCCAGCACGAAGGGCGTCGCTGAAGTGTCCATCTGCGCACCGCATCAGCCGGACACGGCTGCGTCAAGAGGTCCTGGCGGCCTGTTCGGCGGGGCTCGGAGCGTCGAAGTGTCCTGGGGCGCGGTGGTCGGATGGCCGCCGGTCCGCATCATCGCGGTTGCCCGCCGTCGCGCCAGTGGCGACCCCGAGTCGCCTCTCCTTGCTCTCCGTGGTGGAAGCGGTGACTCGGCGTGCGCTCCGTGTGATCGTCCGGCAGGCTGGAAGCGATGTGGTCCACCCGCGGGAAGAAGAGTGCGGCGGACGCGATGGCGGGGTCTGGTGGTGGCCGCCGCCTCTGGGACATCCGGTGGCTTCCGGCCGCGCTGATCGTCGTCAGCGTGATCTTCGACGTGTCCACGCCGCCCCAGTACTCCTCGTCGCCGTTGCTCTCGGCGGCCCCCGCCGTGGCGGCCGCGGTGCTGTCGCTGGGCGGAACGGTGCTCGTCGGCTGTGTCGCCGTCGCGATCAACCTGATCCTGGGAGTCACTCCCATTGGCCACCCGCAGGCCAATCATCCGATCGACATCGCCAACGTGGCGATCATCGCCGTCGTCGCCGTGTACCTCAACCATGTGCTGCGCAGCCAGGGGCGGCTGCTGGTGACGATGAGCGATGTGGCGGCGGCCGCGCAGCGCGCCGTGCTGCCGCACCCGCCCACCCGGCTGGGGCCGCTGCGGCTCGCGGCGCGCTACGAGGCAGCCCAGGCGAAGGCACAGATCGGCGGGGACGTCTACGCGGTGCAGGACACGCCCTTCGGGGTCCGACTGGCCATCGCCGACGTGCGCGGAAAGGGCATGGGGGCGGTCAGCGCGGTGGCGGTGGTCGTGGGGGCGTTCCGCGTGCTGGCCGACACGGAGCCGGTGCTGGAGCAGATGGTGGCGCGTCTGGAGGACTCGGCGGTACGGGAGGCCAGTCGCCGTGCCGGAGATATGCCGCTGGAAGGCTTCATCACGGCCGTCATCGCGGAGATCCACCCGGCCGACGGGCTGGTGCGGATCATCAACCGCGGTCATCCGGCACCACTGCTGCTCCAGGACGGCACCGTGCGGGCACTCGAACCGGCCGAGCCGGACCTGCCTTTCGAGCTGGGAGCTCTGTACGGCGACCGTGCCCCGGCGCAGGCGGTCAAACTGGAGCCTGGCAGCACCCTGCTGTTCATGACCGACGGAGTGACCGAGGCTCGCGACCGCGCCGGAGTCTTCTACGACCCCGTCGCACGCCTCACGGGCGTGCGGTTCGCCTCCCCGGACGAGCTGGTGGACTTCCTGCTACGGGACGTGGCCAGGCATGCCGAGGGGAAGCGACAGGACGACATCGCGGTGCTCGCGGTGACGCTGAACCCGTCGTGAGGGGTGTTGCGCTCGCCGGGTCAGGGCTGCAGCGTCGGGGGCTGGGCGCCGAAGCCGGAGTCCCAGGACCACAGGTGCGTGCAGTTCGGGCACTGCAGGTGCAGCAGGCGGCCCTGGTTGGACAGCAGGTAGCGCCAGTGGTCCGCGCAGTTGCGCCCGGCCTCGCAGGGTTCGCAGCCCTGGTGGTCCTCGCAGCGCGGGCAGGGCACCCAGGCCCTGCGGCCTATGTCGGCGCTGGGATCAATCGGCAGCATGGTCGTCCCCCTCCCGAGGAGGCAGCACACCGGCCGCCACCAGCTGGTGGTAGATCGCCGTCTGCTCCTCGTCGAGGCCGGAGTAGAGGCGGTGGTAAGCCTCCTCCTCGCCCTCCATCACCGCGATCGGGTCCCACCCCTCGCCCAGCGCGGCAATGACCTCGGCCCGCCGCCGTGCCTCGTCACGGGTGAGGTCCATTTCCAGCAGATGCAGATCTTCGTTGGGGTCGCCGTTTCGCATGGTGAGATTCCCGAATCGCGTGTGCGTATCAATCTGTCGTGTGTAACAAATCGCCACGGGAGGGAGGAAGGGTTCAGCGAAAAATGCGACGTAGATCGCACTGGGCCGGATTATGCGCAAAAGAGGCAAATCCGGCCTATTGACCATTTCGTGGTTGCGGGGCCTCTGCCAACGGATCCTCTCGGGGCGTCTTCCTGTGGACCGCAGTGATCCACACGCACCGCCTAGCCCTTCAGCCGCTCCCGCAGGTCCTCGGCATCGGCGAGGAACCACGTCTGCCGCCCGCGGTTGCATTCACGGACGAAGTCCCGCAGCGCCGCACTGGCCGCCGTGTGGCGGGAGATGTCACCGAGGACAACGAGCCCGACGCGGTAGTTGACGAACTTCTGGACGATCTCGCCGGCGACGCGGGTACGCAGTTGGAAGAACGACTCGTCGAACCGCCCGGCGGGGATGACGACCCACTGGGCACCCTGGTAGGCGGCATCGCCTATGAGATCCAAGACGTCGCGTTCGCCGCCGATGACCTTGCCCTCGGGGGCGCACATCAGGAGGGGTACATCGTGGATCGTCTGCAGGGTGCGCATGGAGGGCGAGGCTAATCCCAAATGCGGACGTAGGCGACGTAATTTTCTGGCTAGTTAAAGGGTGGGAAGTCTCCGGCCTTGATCCCGGCCACGAACGCCGACCATGCGTCGGCGCGGAATATCAGGGCGGGGCCGTGGGGGTCCTTGCTGTCGCGGACGGGGATGAGGTTGGGGAGGTTGTCGGCCACCTCGACGCAATCGCCGCCGTTGCCGCCGCTGTACGTTGACTTGCGCCACACCGCGCAGACCTCGACGCAGTTGCCGCCGCTGCCGCCGCTGTAGCTGCTCTTGCGCCACGCGGCGCCGGTCCCGTCGTGATCGGTGCTCATGTGCCGTAGTCCTCCAAGGCCGACTCGATCAGTTCCAGGGACGCCGCAGGCGGCAGCGCAGCGGCCCGTACCAGATCGTAGGACAGTCGGCAGGCCCGTACGTCCTCCTGATTGTCGAGGAGTTGACCCGAGTGTGGGCCCTCCGTGTAAGCGACCTGTGTACCGTCCTCAAGGGTCAGAACCGTAAGCGCGCCTTCGCGTAGCGCGTGGATGCCTGCTGTCCGCGGTAGCACCTGAATGACGATGCGACGGGCGCGGATCAGCGACGCGATGTGCTCCAGTTGCTCACGCATGACAGCGGGAGGTAGCCCCGGCTCTCGGAGAACCATTTCGTCGAGAACAGCCCAGTACTCGATGTCGTTGTCGAGAAGGCCCGCTCGATCGGTGCGAGCCTTGACCTTCCCTTCCAACTCCTCGTCCCGCAGGTACGGCCAAAACGCGCGGAAGACTTCGCGTGCGTACGCCTCCGTCTGAAGCAAGCCAGGCACGAGATATGACGCGAATTCCTCGATCCGCCGTGCCGTCCGCTCCAACTCTGCGTACAACGCGAAGAACTGCGGATGCTTACTGCTCTTCTCCGCCAGCTCAAACAACCGCTGGAAATGCCCATCCGTCCCCAGCGCCGCGTCGAGGCGCTGAGCCAGCTCCTCCGTGGGAGCCCGAACCGTCTTCTCCACCTTGGCGATCGTGTCGCCAGAGAGATAGACGAGCGCGCCCAGGCGCTCCTGGGTCAGCTCCGCAGCCGTCCGCAGACGGCGCAGTTCCGCGCCGAAGAACGCGCGCGGATTCGCTGAACCGTCCAACGATTTGGGCTGTGTCACGGTGCAACTCCCTCACTGGACACGGACCTTGTCCGGCGGCTCCCCCTCCCCACCGTACCGCCATGCCGCAACGCTAGGAACACGTAACGTCACGGAAGGCAACGAACGGATGGCGACCGAGGAATGGCCGCAGGCGGGCACGGTGGTGCTGGACACGCAGGCGGACCGCGTGGGCGTGGTGCTGGGCTGCAACCCGGGAATGGTCAGTCTGCGCCCGGCAGGGGGCGGCCCGCCCTGGAACGCGCGGCGCGGTGATGTGCGCCCGGTGAGCCCGATGGACGAACTGCGGGCGAAGGTGGCGGAGATCAACGCCCGACGGACGTGGTGCCGGTGAACACCACCTTGCCCCTCCAGCCCGACTGCGCGGAGTGCGCGCGACTGCAAGCCGCCGAAGCCATGGCCAGAAGGCAGTTGGACCACAGCCGTGCGGCGGACTACCGGGTCCTCGCCCGGCGGCACCTGCGCACCGTGCACGGTGTGACGACGGTGGTGACGGGGTGACGCGGCCGTCCGCCCGCCGGACGGGACGGGCGGACGGCCACACTGGGGCACCGCCGCCGCTCAGCGCCCCCCGGAGAGCAGCAGCGGGGCGCCGCCCGGCGCGGACGCCGGGCGGCCGTTGGTGGCGGGTACGCCCGCGAGCGGGGACACCAGCGAGCGGTCGAGCAGACCGCGTGCGGCCAGTTCGGGGGTGACGCCCTCGCCGAACCAGTACGCCTCCTCCAGGTGCGGATAGCCGGAGAGCACGAAGTGCTCGATGCCCAGGGCGTGGTACTCCTCGATCCGGTCGGCGACCTCGGCGTGGCTGCCGACCAGCGCCGTACCCGCGCCACCGCGTACCAGGCCGACGCCTGCCCACAGGTTGGGGGAGATCTCCAGCTTGCCGCGGGTGCCGCCGTGCAGTCCCAGCATGCGTCGCTGGCCGACCGACTCGCTGCGGCCCAGTGCCTGCTGGGCGGCGGAAGGTGAACTTCCGTGGGATCAGCTTCAGTCGGGCGAAGGTGTCGGCGAGTTGCTGCTCGGAGGCCACCGCCGCACCGTCCACGGCGACGGTCACCGTCGAGCCCTCCGTGCGCTTCACGGGGAGGGAGGGCGCAAGCATGCCGGAAGACGCGCAGGACCGAACAGGCGGATAGGCGGTTCAGCGCAGCGTGGAGAAGCGGCGAAGCCGCTGGGGGAAGGCGAGTGTGCTAAAGGAGCGTCAGCAGCCGTGGCGACACGCGGAGGAGGCTACCCGCAGCAGGTCGATGTGACCGCGCGTGGTGAGCAGGGCTGAACGCGACATGCCGCAGAACGTAGGGAGGCGGTTGGTCCACGGTCAACGGTATCTCGTCAATTGGACGGGCCGTCCCATCAGGCGGTGGCCCGTCGGCCGGTGAGGCGCCCGTCAGACGGTGGGGCCCGGTGCGGCCGCTATGCGGAGGGGCCCGGTGTGCCCCGTCCCACCGACTCCACCAGCGGCAGCATCCGCTGCGGCACGCGCTCGCGCAGCACCATCTCGGTACGGGTGCGGACCACTCCCGGCATACGGATGACCTGCTGGATCACATCCTCCAGATGTGCGTTGTCGCGGGCCGCGACCCGGGTCAGCAGATCGCCGCCGCCGGTGATCGAGAAGACCTCGATGATCTCGGGGATATCCGCCAGCCGCGTCCCGACGTCGTCCAGATGCCCCTGGGTGACCTCGATGTGGACGAACGCCAGCACCGGGTGGCCGAGCGCCGCGAGGGAGAGCCGGGGACCGTAACCGGTGATCACCCCGTCCCGCTCCAGCCGGTCGAGCCGGGCCTGCAGCGTCCCGCGGGCGATCCCGAGGATGCGGGCGTACTCGCGCACGCTGGTGCGCGGCTGCTCCAGGAGCAGTCGCAGGATCCTGGCGTCCAACGCATCCACGGGCATGGGCCAGCGGGCTCCTCACGGTCGGCGAGACGGTGCTCCGACTGTACCAATGGCACAGCCCAGAACGGATAGCTTGAACAGCCAGGCGGTGGCCGCAGCTCGCCGCCTCCCGTGACCTCGCGGTGGCGGTCCCGCCGCCACCTAGCCGTCACTGCCTGTAGCGCCTTGGGATTCCTTTTGGGTTTTTCCTGAGCGCGGCCTTCCACGATGAGCCGGAGTCGGCGTGATCGCCCCATCACGTCGCAAGTCCGTCCTTCTCACACGGGCCACGTACCCAGGGAGAAACATGACATCTCACTACGAGGCTGCCCATGACCAGGCCACTTCTGTCCCGGCAGTCGGTCTTGCGCTCAAGGTACTCTTCGGCGACGCGTTCGTGGCAAGTCTCGAACCGGCCTTCGTGGAATCCATCGCCAACCGGGCCCCCGCCTGGGGCGACGCGCTGAAGGCCCTGTGGGCGCTGTCCGGAGGGACCGGTACCGCCGCCGCACCGGCGCCGCCCGTATCCACCCCCGCCCCCATACCGGCCGTCGCACCAGCGCTCGTACCCGTAGCGCCCGTACCCGTACCCGCGGCGGAGGCCACCGGGCATGTCGAGTTGTTCGACCCGTCCCTCCAACAGGACGCCGACGCCGATGCGTTGCGCGACAAGCCCTGGGCGTACGAGGAGGTGCGCGACGCGCTCGTCGCACTGCTGGAGGAGTCCACCGGCTACCCCGCCGAGGTGCTGGACGACGACGCCGACCTGGAGGCCGACCTCGCCATCGACTCCGTCAAGCAGGTGGAGGCGCTCGGCGCGCTGCGCGAGCGGTACGGGCTGACTCTTGAGGACGACTTCGCCATCCGCGACTACCGCTCCATCCGCACGGCGTCGACCTACCTGATGGAGCGCCTGAACAGCGAGCGCGTCAGCGCGGCGGTCGCCTGATGTCCGAGTCCACGCCGATCGGCGCCGACCGCGGGCGCTTCCGCGGCAAGGTGGCGCTGGTGACCGGCAGCAGCCGCGGATACGGACGGGCGATCAGCCGGTCGCTCGCAGCCGAGGGCGCACGGGTCGTCCTCAACTCCCGCCGCACGCCGGTCGACGGACGGCTGGCGGCCAGTGAGATCCAGCGGGCCGGCGGCGAGGCCGTCTACGTCTCGGCAGACATCGGCGACGAGGCCAGCGTCGGCGAACTCGCCGGTGTGGTCGAGCGGCGGTTCGGCGGCATCGACATCATCGTCCACAACGCCGCCAGCGGTTTCGAGCGGCCCATCGACGCCACCACCTGGCCGGAGTTCGAGCAGGCCATGCGGGTCAACACCTACGCGCTGATCGCCCTGGCCCGGCACTTCCGGCCGATGTTCCGGGACGGCGGCAAGTTCGTGTACGTGTCCAGCATCGGCGCGCAACTGGGCCTGTCCGGCTACGGCTCCATCGGTGCCGCCAAGGCTGCCAGCGAGGCCGTCATCCGCTCCCTCGCACTGGAGTGGGCACCGCGCGTCCAGGCCAACACGGTCCGGCCGAACATCATCCCCAGCGTTTCGCTGCGCTCGTTCACCTGGGCCGACACGCTGTGGAAGCTGTTCGACGAGGAGTCCCCGCTGGGGATCCAGGACATCCGCCAACTGGTGGACGTGGCCCTGTGGTTGTGCAGCTCCGACTCCGACTACGTCACCGGGCAGGTCATCTCCGCCGACGGCGGGATGTCCACGACCATGTGCCGGGACGGGCTCACCACCCCCCAGCGCCCACCGGTCGGCCCCAGGGCGCTGTCCAACGGCAGCCCGCAGCCGGGTACCTCGCAACCCCAGGCACCGCAGGAGGTGTGACCATGCGGCGTCCCTTCCAGCCCGTGGCGATCGTCGCCGCGACCTGCATCCTGCCCGGCGCCCCGGAACTCGACGACCTGTGGCGGGCGTTCGACGAGGAGACCACCGCCATCGGCCCGGTGCCGGACGACTGGCTGGACCGTTCGGTGTACTACTCGCCGGACCGGCGGGCCCGCAACAGGTCCTACTCGCAGACCGCCGCCCTGTTGTCCCCGTGGGAGTTCACCCGCCCGCCCCGGCTGCCGCCCAAGCAGGCGGCCCGGCTCGACCCCGCGCACCGGCTGGCGCTGGAGACTGGACAGCGGATCGTCGACACCCTCCAGGACGCCTGGCTGCCGCGTGAGAAGACCGGCGTGTGGGTCGCCAACAACTGCGGCACATTCGGCAACACCATTCAGATGATCGGCTATCTGAGCAGCGAGCGATGGGCTCGGCGGGCCGCCGCACTCGAGCCCGAACTCGCCGCCGCGGTCGAGGAGTTCCAGGAGTCGTACCAGAAACGGAATCCGCACCCGCGCGAGGACGGCTCCAACAACAGCAACATCCTCTCCGGCCGGATCGCCAACCACTTCGACCTGCGCGGCCAGCAGATGTCCGTGGACGCCGCCTGCGCGAGCTCCATGGCGGCGCTGCGCAACGCCTGCCTGTCACTGGAGGACGGCAGTGTCGACATGGCGCTGGTCGCCTCCATCGGCACGCTGAGCACCGAGCAGATGGTGATCAACGCCAAGGCGCGCTCCATCGCCCCCGGCCCGTCCTTCCCCTTCGACGCCGCGGCCGACGGTTTCGTGCCGGGGGAGGGCGCCGTCATGGTGGCGCTGGTGCGTGCCGAGGACGCCGAGCGGCGGGGCCTGCGCACCCTCGGGGTGCTGCGGTCCATCGGCGTCAGCCTCAACGGCCGCGGCACCGCGCCCTGGTCGCCCTCCGAGGCGGCCGAGCGGCTGGCCATCACCCGTGCCTGGGAGGAGGGCGAGTTCAGCCCGGACGGCAACGACGGGCAGATCGACTACATCGAGGCGCACGGCACCGCCACCGCCGTCGGCGACCGCACCGAGCACTCCGCGATGCTGGCCACATACGGCAAGGCCGCGCACAACGGGCCGATACCCTTCGGCTCGGTCAAGTCCGTGATCGGCCACACCGTGGAGACCGCCGGCCTGGCCGGACTGCTGCGCGCACTCTACGTGTTCGACCGCGGCCGGGTGCCGGCCAACGTGGGCGTACGGGAGCCCGCCGAGTACGTGGCCCTGCACGCCGACCGGCTGCGGCTGTCCCGCCAGGGCGAACCACTGGCACCCGTCGGCGGCAGGCCCCGCCGAGTGGCGGTCAGCAGCTTCGGAGTCGGCGGGATCAACTACCACGCGATCGTGGAGTCCGCGCTCGAACCGGGCACGGCCATCCACCGCACCCCGCCGTCCCGTGAGCCCGTCGCCGTCATCGGCGCGTCGGCGATCATGCCGCAGGCGCCGGACATCGACGCGGTCTGGGAACAACTCGACTCCGGTACGGCGCCGCGCATGCCGCTGTCCGAGTACATCGGCGACTTCGGCATCTTCCACCACCCCGACGTCTCGCACCGCGACCGCACCGTCTGCCCGGCGTCCGCCGTCGTGGACCGGCCGCTGTTGAGCGAACCGGCACGCTGGCGGGTGCTGCCCAAGATCGCCGACACACTGTGCACCGACCACCTGCTGCTGCTGAACGCGGCGTCCCAACTGGTCGGCCAGAACGTGGTGCCGGTCTCCGCCGAGGCCCGGTCGCGGTCCGGCGTCTACATCACCGACATCATGGACGGCGACAGCCGCCACGGCCTGCTCGCCACCATCATCTTCGAGCGGTGGTGGAACGCACTGCGCGGCGAACTCGCCGCTCGGCCGGGCGTCGGCGCCGACACCCTGGACCGGATCGAGCAGAGCCTGCGCGGCGACGAGACGCTGGGAATTCGGGCGGTGACCCAGGACGACTCCGTCTCGGGTCTCGGCGTGCAGGGCGCCGCACGGGTCGCCGCCGGACTCGATCTCGGCGGCGCGGCGGTGGCCGTGAACTCCGCCTGTGCATCCGGACTCGCCGCGCTGTCCATGGCGATGCAGGAACTGCGGGCCGGAACACTGGACTTCGCGCTTGTCGGCGGGGCCAGCCTGGCTCTCGACGAGGTCAACCAGGTAGCGCTCTCGGCGATCGGCTCACTCAGCGCCAGCGGGCAGGGCCAGCCGTACGACGAGTGCGCCGACGGATTCGTCATCGGCAGCGGCGCGACCTGGTTCGCCCTCAAACGGCTCACCGACGCCGAGCGGGACGGCGACCGTGTGCTCGCCGTCATCCGCGAGTGCGTCGGCTCCAGCGACGGCAAGGGCCGCAGCCTGTTGGCGCCCAGCCGGGACGGCCGACGCAAGGTGCTGGAGCGGACCTTCGCCAAGGCCGGGATCGACCCGCTCACCGTCCAGTACGTGGAGGGCCACGGCGCGGCCAACGTCCTCGGCGACTCCTCCGAACTGGAGGCCGTCGGCCGGGCCATGGGCACCGTCGACAACCCGGTCCGGGTCGGCAGCATCAAGGGCAACTACGGTCACCTCAAGGGCCCGGCAGCACTGGCGGGACTGATGAAGGTGGTGCTCTGCCTGCGTGAACGGACCCTGGTCCCCACCGCGGGCTTCCGCCGCCGCGGCGAACTGCCCGGGGTGGACGACCGCTTGGTGCAGGTCGTCGACGCGCGCACCGCATGGCCCGACAACGGCGCCGAGCCGCGCCGAGGAGCGGTCAACGCATTCGGGCTCGGCGGCACCAACTTCCATGCCGTCGTGGAGGAGTACCGCCCCCAGGCCCAGGGCCGGGACGAGGCCCGCTCGCCGATGCTGCGGGTGACCGCGGACACTCCGGAGGAACTGGCCCGCCGCCTCGCCGGGGCGCAGCCGCCGATGCCGTCCGACGACGGCGGCTCCGAAGAATCCGAAGAGGGCGGGCAGTGGCGGGCCGCGCTGTTCGTCCGTGGGGCGAAGGCCGAACGCGCCGGGCGGGCCGTACTCGCTGCCCGGGTGGCCGCCAACTCGGCGGGTACCCCTTGCGAGATCACCGACCTGGGCGCCTGGTCCGCACCGCAGGCCCGCAAGGGCCCCGTCGTGGCGCTCTTCCCCGGCCAGTCCGGTGCACAGCACTTCGACTCCGTCGCCTGGCTGGCCGCCCGCACCGCTTACGGGCAGGCCGCGTTGAAGGAGGTGGAGGAGGCGCTCGGCGCGCCCGGCCGCACCGTCCGTACGGCGCTGACCGATGGCTCCATCGAAGCGCTGGGCGACCTGCGGTCCCGCTCCGGCACCTCGCAGGTGCTCGGGCTGCTCTCCTCCTACCTGGTCTGGCGCTGGTTCGACGACCGCACCGACACCCTGGTGGCCGCTCTCGGCCACAGCGCCGGGGAGTTCGCGGCCCTCGTCGCGGCCGGATGCCTCCGCTTCGGCGACGCCGTCAGACTGTGCTGGCAGCGCGGCGCCTTCGCCGAGGAGGCTGCCGCCCGCGGCCACCGCGGGCTGATGGCGGCCGTCTTCGCCGGACCCGAACGCCTCCAGCCGCTCCTCGACGCGGTCCCCGACGCGTACCTGGGTACGGTCAACGGGCCGCGGTTCTGTGTGATCGCCGGGTGGGCCGACGCCGTGCGCCAGGTGCTGTCGCGGGGCCGGGCCGACGGCATCGAGTCCACCGAACTGGACATCGGCATGCCGTTCCACACCCCTCTGCTGTCCGGCGCCGTCGCTCCGCTGCGCGCCCTGCTGGCTGAACTCCCGGTCTCCCGATCCCGGTTACCGGTCTACTCGGCGGTGCTCGACGGGCCGTACCCGCAACACGTCGACCCCGAGGCCATCCGCGACGCGGTCGCCGCGCTCTACACCGAGCCGGTCCGCCTCGACCGCATGCTCGACCACGCAGCCCGCGCCGGCGCCCGACGCTTCGTCGAATGCGGTACCGGCCGCTCACTGAGCCGCTCCGTGGACGCGGTACTCACCGCCCATCCACACCTGGCCCTCGCCGGAGTCACCAGCCCCGCCGAGGGCTTGGACCGGCTGGAGACGGGTCTGTGGGTCGCTGGTCTGACCCGGGCGACGCGCCCGATACAGGCGAGCGTGCCAACGCCCTCTGCCGTGACGGCACTCCGGGCTCGGGACACTTCCGGGCGTCGCAGCGCGCCTGCCCGGGCGGAGGCCGTGCCGAAGACGCCCGCTCCCGCCAGCGCACGCCCCGCTACGGCGACGGAGGCTGCGCCTGTCCGGGGCGCCGCCGAGGGAGCGGTTGCTCCGGCTGGCAGGCGTGCGGACACGCCGATTGCCGGGCCGCAGAGGGCGACTTCGGTCGCGCATGCGAAGGCCGCGCCTGCCGCGAAGGCTGCCGGTGCCGCGACCGCCCCGACCCCCGCCACCGTCGCATCCCCGGCGGTCGTAGGCGACTTCCGGCTGTTCACGCCGGTGGCCGTCAAGGGGCCGGCGTACGCGGGAGAGCCGTGGCGCGGCGCGTCCGTGGTGGTGGCCACGGCGCGGGGAGTCGGGCTTGCCGCCGAACTGGCTCGCGAGTTGTCGGCGGCCGGTGCGCGGGTGGAAGCGCTGGAGGTCGCCGAGTTGACCGGCGGTCAGCCGTGCGGGACGCCTGCGACGGTGGAGCAACTGGCCCAGAAGCTGCGGCAGGAGGCGGGCCCGCGCTGGCTGGTCTGGGTGTCGGCGCCGCCCGGTGCCCCTGAGCCGCTCAGCGGTTCGGACGGCGGCCGGGCCATGGCCGAGCTGTCCTGCCTGCGGGCCGCGGTGCGCGGGCTCGTGGAAGGCTGCGACGAGCACGGCGCTGGCGGACTGCTGCTGGTCACCGGAACAGACGGCCGGTTCGGCGACTCGCGGTCGCTGATCGACCCGCTGGGCGGAGCGCTGGCAGGGTTCGCGCGGGCGCTCAGCCACGAGTACCCACAGGCAGGCATCGCGTTGGCGGACCTCGGACGGGATGTGCGCCCGGCCGCCGCCGCGGCCCGGATCACCGGGCTGGGGCGGCCGCCGGCCGGCCATCACGACGTGGGCTTGAGCAGCGACGCCGAGTGGACGACCGAACTGACCGCGCTACCGGTCACCGGTACGCCGACGTCCGGCGCGGGCCTGCTGGACGCGCTGCGCGAGCCGGACGCCGCGATGGTGGTGTCCGGCGGGACGACCGGCATCGTCGCGCACATCCTGTGCGCCGCCGCCGAGCGGCTGTCGGGCCCGTTACCCGGACGGCTGGTTCTGATCAGCCGTACCGCGCCCGCCGACGAGCCGGTGCCCGACCTGGCCGCTGCCCTGGCCCGGCTGGGTTCCGAGAAGGGCGCCCGGCTGATCGCCTGGCGGCGTGCCAACCCGGGGCGCACCCTGCACGAGTTCGAAAGCGCCTGGAAGCGCACCCTGCACGCGGTGGAGGCGCGGGCCACTCTGACCAGGCTCGCCGCCGCGGGTGTGCGGGCCGAGCATGCGGTGGTGGACGTGTGCGCGGGCCGACAGGTACGCGCCTTCGCCGAGCGGCTGCGATTGGACGGATTGGCCATCCACACCGTCGTGCACGGCGCGGGCATCGAGCGCTCCAGCCGGATCATCGACAAGCCGGTGGCGGAGTGGGAGGCCACCGCGGCGGTCAAGATCACCGGATTCCACCACCTGGTCGCCGCTGCCGGGAACGACCTGCGCCGGGTCCTGGCGCACGGTTCGGTCTCCGGCTCGCTGGGCCTGCCGGGCCAGACCGACTACTCGGCGGCCAACGAGTACCTGGCGATGGCCGTCTGCCGGCTGCGGGCCGAACGCCCCGGGGCGGTCGCCCAGTACATCGGCTGGCCCGCCTGGGACGACATCGGGCTGGCCGCCGACCCGGCGGTCAAGCGCAAGCTGGAAGGCGGCATGGGCCTGCGCTACCTGCCGCCCGACCAGGGCGCCGAGTGGGCCGCCGTTCTGGCCGAGCAGGCCGCCACCCTCCCCTCGCACCTGGTGCTGATCCCGATGCCGCTGCCGCCTTCGTTCGGGGCCCGCGCGGTGTGGCAGCACACGCCGGGCGAGCGGTGGTGGCTGGTGGACACGGTGAGTTGGGACGGCCGCACCGCGCGGGTACGGCGCCAGTTCGACACCGCCGACCCGCGGGACGCCGAGCTCGGCGACCACCGGGTGCGCGACAACATCCGGATCGCCGGAGTGCAGATCGTCGAGATGCTCGCGGAGGCGTTCGCCGCTACCGCGCCATCGTTTCCCGGCCGACTGGAACTGCGCGACATCGATCTGCGGCAGGGCCTGGTGACCGGCACCGACGGCCGCCGACCGGCGACCGTGGCGGTCGAGCACGCCGACGACGGCACCGCCCGGCTGCGGTTGGAGACCACCCCGCTGCTGCGCGGCGGCTTCCCCGGGCCCGGCGCCGTGCTGCTGGCGACGGCCGTCGCCCGGGCCGCCGCCCCGGAGCCGGCACGCCCACCGGTGGACGTGTCCCTGGTCCGGCCGGTCGCCGACCCGCCCGATCCGATCGAGCTGGCCAAGCGGTTCGGGATCGGCTACGGGGGCCGGTTCGCGGCCGTGGTGACCGCGCTCGACCACCCCGACTTCGATGCGGCCGGCCGGTTCACCGCCGCACCGCCGCCGGCCCGGGTCGGCCGGTACCTGTCCGACCCGGCGACGCTGGACATCGCCGTCCGCACCGTCACCGCCGCCGCGTGGAACTCCGGGGGCGAACGGGGACTGCCCAGCGCCATCGGCCGCGTCGTGCTGCACCCGCGCACCGACGCGGGCGGCGCGGGCCGGGACCGCTATGTGTTCGTGACCACACGTCAGGAAGGCGGCTACGACGTTCTGCTGACCGACCCGCTCGGTCGACCGCTGGCCTGCGTCGAGGGGCTTCGGCTGCGACCGCCGTCGGACCAGCCGCGGAGACCGGTGACCACCGCACCCGGCGACCGGGGCCAGTGAAGATCCGCCCAACGAAAGGGAGTTGAAGTGACGACACGCGTACTGATCACCGGCGGTTCCGGGCTCATCGGCCACGCCCTGGTCAGCCGATTGACCCGGCGGAGCGACTCCGTCGAGGTCGTGGTGGCGGACCTGGACGCACCCCGGCTGCCGCCCACCGCCGGTCCGACGGCCGAACGGATCGCGAGGTTGCGCCGCCAGCGGGTCGCGGAGATGGCCACCGTACTGACGGTGGACTTAACAGACGCCGCAGCGGTCTCCAAGGTGGTCCGCGAGGTGGCCCCCACCGTGGTGGTGCAGCTTGCCGCAGTGTCGGTGGCCGACGATGCGGCGCGAAACCCGCAAGCCACCAAGGAGATCAACGTCGACGGGCTCGGCAACGTGCTGACCGCCCTCGACGGCACCGGCGCCCGGCTGGTGTTCGTCTCCTCCAGCTTCGTCTACGGCGACTTCGAAACCCCGGTCATCGACGAGCGGCACCCGCTGCGGCCGCGCGGCCCGTACGGCGTGACCAAGTTCCAGGGCGAGCAGATGGTCCGCAGTGCCGGTTCGCTGGGCGGTATGAAGTCCGTGATCGTACGGCCGTCCGCGGTCTACGGCCCGTGGGACTCCAACCGCCGCATCGTGCAGAAGCTGCTGGAAGAGGCCCGCGACGGGGTGCCCAGCACACTGCGCGGCGCCGACGGTTCGCTGGACTTCACCTACGTCGACGACTTGGCCGCCGGTCTGGAGCTCGCCGCGTTCCACCCGAGCGCGCCGGGCCGCACCTTCAACCTGACCGCGGGCAAGGGCCGTTCGCTGCGTGAGCTGGCGGAGATCCTGCGCGGCCACTTCCCCGGGCACATCACCCGGGAGGAGCCGGCCGACGCCAGCAAGCCCAAGCGCGGCACGCTGGACACCGGGCACGCCCAGCTGGTGCTGGGCTACGAGCCGGTCTGGGACCTGGAGTCGGGTATCGAGGCGTACGTGTCCTTCTACCGCTCCCTGGACGAGACGCACTCGCCCGAAGCGGCCCCGTCCGTCCAGCCGCCGGCCGCGGCCGGTACCCGGACGGCGGGGTGATGGCGGTGCTGCGCGTCCTCCATCTGCTGCCGCGCGCGCGGCGCCGTACCGCCGGGCGGGTGCTGGATCTGGCCAGGTCCCTGGCCGGTCTCGGCGTGGAGAGCAGGATCGTGCTCGGCGTCCCCGACGACGGCACGGACGGGCAGCGGCCCGTCGCCGTGCTGCATGAACGGGGCGTCGTGGTGACCGAGTTCGCCAGTCCTGCGGGGCTGTCGGCCGGACTGTCCGCAGGGCTCCGGGCGCTGCTGGACGCCGTGCCGGGCCATGACCTGGTGCACGGCCACGACCCGCTGCTGGCGCCGCAACTCGCATCGGTGGCACGGTCGTTGACCGGGGTGCCCTACCTGACGTCGGCGCACTGCGTCAACGATCGCTACGCCGGGCTCGACGACCCGGAGCGGCTTTTGCGAGCCAACGACTACGGCGCGGCGCTGGTCGCCGCGGACGCCGCCGACCAGGACCGGCTGGCCGCGCTGGCGCCGGGTGTTCCGGTGCACCTGGTGCCGGACGGTGTCGACCCGGACGCCGAGCCGGGCGACGAGGTGGTCTTCACCGGCTCGGCGGTGGACGCGGCCTGGCTGCCCGCGCTGCTGGCCGCGCTCGCCACCGTCCGCCCCGGCCTGCGGCTGCGGGTCGCGGACGGTACGGCGCTGCCCGGCGCGGTGCTCACCGAGCTGTCCCGCCTTGGGCTGCCCGGCCCGGTACCGGTACCGGAAGCGGGCACGGAGCACGGCGGCGGACCGGCACTGCTGCTGGCGCCGGGCGAGCGGGCGCCCGCCGACGAGTGGTTGCTGACCGCGGCCGCGGCCGGCGTACCGGTGATCACTGGCAGCACGACGGCAGCCGATGTGCTGGGCGCCGACTACCCGGGGCTGATGCCGCCCGGACCGGTGACCCGGGCGGCGGTCACGGAACTCGCGTCACGGATGCTGGGTCCGGTCGCGCCGCGCGACGCGCTGGCCGAGGCCCGCAAGCGGGTCGCCGACCAGTACGCCTGGAGCGCGGTCGCCGCCCGCTACCGGGACATCTACCAGTCGCTGTCCGAGGGCCAGGCGCCGCGCGAGGGCGAAGGCCCGCGCGAGACGGTGCGGATGGCGCTGCCGGACATCACCGGCGCGGAGATCGGCGCCGCCTCGGTCGCGCTGCGGTCGGCGAAGCTGAGCGCGGGACCGCATGTGGCCGACTTCGAGCGGGAGTTCGCCGAGTGGCACGGCGTACCGCACGCGATCGCCGTCAACTCGGCCGCCGCCGCGCTGTTCGCGACCCTGGTGTGCGCGGGCGTCCGTGGTGAGGTGCTGGTGCCCAGCTTCACCTGGGCCGCCACCGCCAACGCCGTGGTGGCGGCCGGGGCCACCCCGGTGTGGGTGGAGGTGGAGGAGGACACCCTGGGCCTGGGCCCGCGGGAGGTGGCCGCCGCGATCGGGCCGCGTACCGAGGCCGTGATGCCGGTGCACTACGCCGGCCATCCGGCCCGGGTCGCCGAACTGGCGGAACTGTGCGCGCGGCACGGCCTGTTGCTCGTGGAGGACGCGGCAGAGGCCGCCGGGGCCCGGCAGAACGGCGCGCCGGTGGGCAGCTTCGGAGTCGGCTGCTTCAGCTTCTACGGCACCAAGAACATGACCACCGGTGGCGAAGGCGGCATGGTCACCACCGGTGACGCGGAACTCGCCGCGAGGATCCGCACGTTGCGCGCGCACGGGATGCGGCCGGTGCCCGGAGCGGGGTATCCGTGGAAGAAGGAGGCGATCACCCCGGGGTACAACTTCCGGATGCCCGAGCCGCTGGCCGCCGTCGGCCGAAAGCAGCTGGAGCGACTGGAGGGCATGAACGCCCGGCGGCACGCCGTCGCCGAGCAGTACGACGCAGCGCTGGCCGCCACCTTGGGTGACTGGGTGCGCCCGCACCGCGAAGTGCCCGGTTTCCACCACGTCTACCACATGTACGTCGCCCGGCTGCGGGACGCGTCGGTGCGCGACGAGGCGGTGGCGCGGCTGCGGGCGATGGGCGTGGAGGCGTCCGTGCACTTCGATCCGCCTGTGCACCGGCACGAGTTCTACCGGGACCGGTACCGGATCGCGGGCGGCGACCTGAGGCTCACCGACGAGCTGTCGAGCAGTGTGGTGACACTGCCGCTGTACACGGTGATGTCCGAGCGGTCGGTGGACCGGGTGGTGTCCTCGCTGGCCCAGGTGCTCGACGCGCTACGGGCCGGGCGGTGACCGTGCCGACCTCCGACGCCACCGCGTACCGGCCCTCGGAGCGGCTGTGGGGGGCTCGGGCGCTGCACCCGCCGGCCCCCGAGCCCGCCATCGAACTGCCCGCGCTGTGGGGGCGGTCGCCGGACATGGTGCTGCACCTGATCGAGTGGGTGCACCGCCGCATACGGAAGATCGAGCCCGACGAGCGCTGGCTGCGCGAGCGGTATCTGCGCCGTACGGTCCTGGAGGTCCTGGCCGAGGGAACCACCTTCTGCCTCGGGCCGTGCCCCGAGCGGACCATGGCCGCCTCCGTCGTGCTGTCCATGCGAGGCATCGGGCACCGGCTGGTCGCCCACGAACGCCAGGTGTTCGGTACCGGCCCGCCGCTGGTGCACCTGGCGCTGGAGCTGGACACCGACGACGGACCGCACTGGCTCGACTTCTCGATGTGGGAGACGAAGTTCTGCCGGGGGACGTACACCTTCCGCAAGGACATCGAGCGGACGATCATGCTCCAGCGGTTCGATCCGCCGCCCGCGCGGCAGTTGCTGCACTGCCGGCCCGAAGACCTCGCACACCTGGTGAACAGCAAGGAGTCGGACCGGGTGAGCAAGGTCGAGTGGTACATGGGAGACCTGGGCCACATCGATCCGCGGCTGATGGAGGAGCACCTGATCTTCAGTCCGGAGGCCAGCCGCTACGAACGGCGCCGGGTGGCCCCCCGCAACTGGTCCCCGCGCCCGTCGCCACCCGCTGCCGTGCCCCGTCCGGCGCCGCGCGCCGCGGCACGACCCGCACTGCCCAGTCCCGTGGCCTGAACCGGGTCCGGGCGCCGCCCGTCGGCGTCCGGCACCCGGCGGCTGCCAACCCAGGAGGTAGTCCGTGCATCTGCTCGTCGCCGGAAAGTCCGCCTTCAGCCGTGTGATCGACGGAAAGCCGGTGCCCATCACCATCGCCGGGCACACCGCCCAGTTCATGCGTCCGCTGCTGTCGTACGCACGCGCCCGCGGCATGTCGGTCTCCTACGCCTATCCGCTCCAGCCCGCCGGGTGCCTGATGTTCGACCCGGACGACACACTGCCCGAGGGGGTGCTGGAGGTGCCGTTCACCGATGTGGAGGCCGCCAAGGCGCCGCTGCACGTCGGCTATCTGTCCATCGAGGCGTCGTTGCGCCAGGCCGTCGAGCAGCAGGGCCCCATCGACTGGGTCTTCGTCCCGTACGCCTTCCCGCTCTCGCCGCTGCTGGCCGCGCTCAAGCCCAAGTACGGCTACAAGTTGGCTCTCTTCCTGCGCGGCGGCGACGGCTACCAGTGGCCCGACCCGCAGTGGGAGGGGGCGCTACGCGTCTTCGGCGACCCTGCGCAGGCCCGGCACGTGTGCGAGCTGTACAAGCAGTCGCTGCACGCCGCGGATTTCGTCGGGGTGGCCTCCGAATGGCTCGGCTCGGTGGTCGACGGGTTCGGCGGGCGCTGGGACGCCGTGGTGGAGTCGCCCGCCGCGCAGTGGCTGGGTCCCGGACCTGAACCGGCCTGGGACAAGGAGCGGTTCGCCGCCGACCCCGGTGTCGTACACCGCTACGGGCAGCCGGACACCGCGAAGAAGTGGGTGATCTCGGCGGGCCGTATCCACCCGGACAAGAACCTGGACCTGGCCGCCGACATCTTCGCCGGTGCCGGGCTCGACGACTGGCAGCTGGTGCTGTCCGGAGCCGGCGGCGAGGACGCCGGGATCGGCGACGGCTCGCTGACCGAGCTGGTGGGCAAGGGCAAGGCGGCGGTAGTGCAGGTTCCGCCGCGGATCATCCATGCCCTGTTCCAAGTGTCCGACGCCTATCTGCAGACCTCACTGCCGTCCGCGACGTTCGTCGACGCCCGCCCCTCCTCGGTGACCTCGGCGGCCTTCCACGGCAAGCCGGTGGTGGTACCGATCGCCGAGGCGGGCGGGGTCGCCGAGAGCCTGTCGCCGGAGAACCTCGACGCGTTCGGCTTCGACGCGGTGGGCCTGGCGCCCACCGACCCGGCCGACCGCGCCGAGCTGGTCCGCCGCGGGGGCGCCGCGCTCGGCGGGCTGCGCGACCCGCGGTTGTTCGACCTGGTCGGCGCCGCCAACGCCCGACACGCCGCCAACTCGTCCGTGGCGGCTGTGTTCGACCGGGTGTGGGCCGCGCTGGCGGAGCGGTGACCGGTCGATGACGGCACCGAGGGTACGCATCTCCACCAGCATCCAGTCCGCCGACTGGGCTCGGCTCGCCGAGGAGGTGGCGTCGGTCGGGAACTCCGACTGGATCCATGTGGATGTGATGGACAACCACTTCGTGCCCAGGATCGTGGGCGGGCTGGCGGTGGTCCGGTCGCTGAGCCGGAACACCTCGCTGCCGCTGGACTGCCATCTGCTGATCGAGGACCCCGACCACTGGGCGCCGCAGTACGCGCAGGCTGGCGCACGCGCGGTGACCGTCCACGCGGAGGCGGTCCGCTCGCCGGTGACGACCTTGCGGGCGGTCCGTTCGGCGGGCGCTGAGGCGGGGCTCGCGCTGCTGCCGTCGACCCCGGTCGACTCCTGCGCCCATCTGCTGCGGGAGGCCGACACCCTGCTGCTGCTCGCGGTGGAACCCACGGCCGGCGGCAGCGAACCGCTGCTCGACCTGGTGTTGCCGCAGGTGCGGCAGGCCAGGCGACTGGCCGACGAGTACCACCCCGGACTGCGCATCCAGATCGACGGGGGAGTGGACGCGCAGACCATCGAGCGGTGCGCCGCGGCCGGGGCGGACGTCTTCACCCCCGGCGTGTCGGTGTTCTCCGCCCGGCACCCGGCCACGGCCGTGCAGGACATGAAGGACCGTGCCGAGCGCGCGTATGCCGCTCGTTCGGCCGACCAGCCGCCCGCGCGGCGGAAGAAGTGATGGTGGATTGCCGTGACAATGCGAATGACAGTACTGGGCACCGGCTACCTCGGCGCGACCCACGCCGCGTGCATGGCAGAGCTGGGACATGAGGTCCTGGGCGTCGATGTGGACGAGGCGAAGATCGCCACGTTGCGCAGGGGCGAGGTCTCGCTCTACGAGCCGGGGCTGGCAGAGCTGATACGACGTCATGTGGCGGAGGGAAGACTGCGGTTCACGACCAGTTATGCGGAAGCCGCCGACTTCGGCGACGTCCACTTCCTGTGCGTCGGAACGCCACAGCGGCCCGATTCGGACAGTGCCGACCTGCGTTATCTGGACGCCGCGGTGGAAGAACTCGCGCCCCGGCTGCGGCGGCCCAGCCTGGTGGTGGGCAAGTCCACCGTGCCGGTCGGCACCGCCGCCCGGGTGGCCGCCCGGCTTGCCGAGGCGGCCCCGGCGGGAAGTGATGTGGAACTGGCCTGGAATCCCGAATTCCTGCGCGAGGGACATGCGGTGGACGACACCCTCAAGCCTGACCGGCTGGTCATCGGGGTGGACTCGGCCACCGCGATGGCCACCCTGTCCAAGGTCTACGCCCCACTGATCAGCGCCGGAACACCGTTGGTGGGCACCGACTTCGCCACCGCCGAACTGGTCAAGACCGCCGCCAACGCCTTCCTGGCCACCAAGGTCTCGTTCATCAACGCCATGGCCGAGATCTGCGAGGCCACCGGCGCGGACGTCAACCACCTTGCGCGCGCGCTCGGTTACGACAGCCGCATCGGCCACCGCTATCTGCGGCCCGGCCTCGGCTTCGGCGGCGGCTGCCTGCCCAAGGACATCCGGGCCTTCCGCGCCCGAGCGCAGGAGCTGGGGGCCGGCCGCACCCTCGCGTTCCTGCGCGAGGTCGACGCGATCAACATGCGCCGCCGGCACCGCGTCATCGACCTTGCCGCCCAGCAGTGCGGCGGCCTGCGCGGTCGGCGGGTCGCCGTCCTGGGCGCGGCCTTCAAGCCCGAGTCCGACGACGTCCGCGATTCGCCCGCGCTGTACGTCGCCGCCGGTCTTCAGGACCGCGGCGCCCGGGTGACCGTATATGACCCCAAGGCGACCCACAACGCGCGCGCTGCCTTGCCCGGTCTGCGGTACGCCCCGTCGGTCACCGCCGCGGCCACCGGCGCCGAACTCGTCCTCCACCTCACCGAGTGGCGGGAGTTCCAGGAGATCGACCCCGCCCGACTCGCCCGTGTCGTCGCGGCCGAACGGATCATCGACGGCCGCAACGCGCTCGACGAGCGGAAGTGGAAGTCCGCGGGCTGGGCGTACCGGGCGCTGGGCCGCCCCTGAGCGCACCCGGGCAAGGGGCGCCGGGCCCGTCGGTACCCTGCCCAGCGCGAGACGCTCAGCGGCAGGCCGCCAGCACCGCGTCGCTGACCGCGCTTTGCCTGCGGACTCCCTCCGCAGGGGGCACCAGCACATTGGTCAGGTAGACGAAGACCAGGTCGCGCTCCGGATCGGCCCAGGCGTTGCAGTAGTTGCTGCCGTTGTGGCCGAACGTCTCGCGGCCGCTGAGCATCCCCATGGGGCGGGCGGTGCGCCGGTCGGTGCCGCCGCCCAGTTGGAAGCCCTGGGACCAGCGGACGGGCAGCTGGAGCAACTGGTCCACCTCGCCCTCGCTGGTGGAGGAGCGGCGGGCCTCGGCCACGGTGGCGGCGGCCAGCACGCGGGTGCCGCCGAGTTCGCCGCCACGCAGCAGCATCTCGTAGAGCGCCGCCAGATCACGCGCGTTGGCGGCGGTATTGGCCGCCGGGATGACCGCGGTGCGCACCGCACGGCGGTTGAAGTACCGCTCCCGCACCCGGGCGGACAGGTCGCCGGACGCCGGTGCCCGAACTGGCACCCCGCGCGCCCACAGCGCGTCGGGCAGCCCGGCGTGGATGTCCCGCAGGCCCAGCGGGTCGAGGAGTTCGGTGCGCAGGTACCGGTCGACCGGCACGCCGGTCACCCGCCGCACCAGCTCGCCGAGCACGAAGCCGTAGCTGATGATGTGGTAGGCAGGCACCTGTCCGGCCGGCCAGCGCGGGCAGGCTCGCGCGATGCGCCGGACGGAGCGCTCCCAGTCCGTCATGGCCAGCGCGTCACCGAGCACGCTGCGGCCGCCCAACGGTGCTCCGGAGCGGTGCTGCAGGACGTGCCGGACGGTGACGGCCGCCTTGCCGCACCGGGCGTACTGCGGCCAGTACTGGCCAACCGGGTCGTCCAGCGAGATCAGCCCGCGCTCGGCCAGCAGCCAGGTGAGCAGTGCGATCAGTGGTTTGCCCGCGGACCACAGCAGGAACAGGGCGTCGGGTGGGCAGCCGTAGGAGCGGTTCAGAACCACCCGGCCGTGCCGCAGCACGCACAACTGGGCCTGGCCTGGGTGGTCGGCCACCAGGCCGAGCGCACGGTCGAGGGCCGCGCGGTCCATGTCCACGTCCCCCGGAGGGCACTCCTCTGCGCCGGTGTCCGCCCCGGCCGTCTCGTCGTCCATCGCGCACCTCACCTCGGCGTACGGGCGGCCGCCACCTTACGGGGGGTGCGGTCGGTGACGCTGCCGAGGATACGGTGGTACACGTTCTGCAGTGAGGTGCTGGGGTCGATGCCCAGCTCTGTGGCCAGCACATCACGGACGTGGTGGTAGTGCTCCAGCGCGCTGGCCCGCTGCCCCGACTCGTTGAGCGCGGTGATCAGTTGGGCGGCCAGCGACTCGTCCAGCGGTGCGTCGGCGGTGGCCCGCAGCAACTCCGGCAGCAGTTCGGCATGCTGACCCAGGGTCAGCAGGATCTGGTTTCTGCGCAGTACGACGGCTCGGTACTCGGCCAGCACCGCCGCGCGCATGGCATCGAGCCAGGGGGTGCTCAGCCCCCCGAACGGCGGGCCGGTCCACAGCGAGACCGCCTCGGTCAGCGCCGCTGCCGCGCAGGCATCGCCGCAGCGCGCCGCGTATCCCGCCAGCCGCCTGAACCGGTGCAGGTCGATCGAGTCGGGATCGGCCTCGATGACGTAGCCGTTGGACTTCTTCAGCAGCGGCACACCGAATGGCGACAACACTGAGCGCAGCTGGGCGATGTAGGTGTAGAGAGCGCTGCGCACGGTCGGCGGCGGTGCCTCCCCCCACACCTGGTCGATCAGCACCGAGGTGTGGACCGACTGGTTGACGTTGACGAGCAGAGCCGCGAGTACGCACCTCTGCTTGGGATGGCCGATGGCGGTCTCCGCTCCCTCCTTGAACATCGCCACCGGGCCCAGGAGCCGAAAGCGTACGGATTCCATGTGCATGAGCACCCCCGCTAGGCTGGCGGCTCCGCAGCCTGTGAATAGATTGCCGGATTGCAAGTACAGCCGAGCGCACCCCCGGCGCTCTTACTCACCCGTTAATTCCGAATGACTTCCATATTCGGATCCGGTGAGGCGTAACTGATCTTTGCCTACGGCGAGATTCATCCCCGCAGCGGATCCCGCTCCTCCTACGATAGATCGAAGGGTACCGACAATAGTCCGTGAGGCCCCGAATACCTACAGGCCGTAAATGGACATTGTCATTCGCTTGACACTGCCCGTCTGAGTGTCAAGGGGCTCCCGTTCTGCCTCCGGTGTATATGGGGAGGGCTGTTACAGGACGTGCTGGTGTGACCGGTACGGTGTGGCCGAAAACCTTCGCTTGCGGTCTTCCGGGTGTTTCAAGGTGGAACGCATGACTCCGGAACTTGCCATCCCGGTAAATTTCTCATTACTTGGTTGAGTGGAGGGCCGGTGGAGTTTACAGTGATAAGGGGTGCATGCATATTGCATGCATAGGTGGTTCGCGGCCTGGGGGAGTCGATGGAAAAGGGAAGCGTCCGGCTTGTGGATGTGACGTTGCGTGACGGCGGAAAGGTCAATGACCATAGCTGGACGCTCGCCCAGGCGGAGCGGCTGGTCGAGGCGTGCGCGGCGGCCGCCGTTCCGGACGTCGAGATCGGCTATTTCCGTCCCGCCCGCCAGCCGGTCGACGGAGCTACCGCTCCGGCCGCATCCTGCCCGCCGGAGTACCTGGAGCCGCTGCGGGAGAAGGCGGGGGCCGCCCGGCTGATGGTGATGACCTCACGCAAGGACGCTGCCCCGGAGGATCTCGCCGCCCTGGCGCGATACGGCGTGGCCGCGGTGAACATGCCGTCCCGAGCCGCGGAGGCGGCCTCGCTGGGACCCTATGCGCGGGCCGCCCACGACGCCGGTATGCGGCTGGCCGTCAAGCTGATGCGGGTCAACAGGCTGCCGGAGCAGGCCGTGCTGCGAGCGGTCGAGCAGGCCGCGGGCAAGGGTGCCGGGGACATCGCGGGCGCCGATGTGTTCTACCTGGCCGATTCCTACGGCGGGATGTTTCCCGAGGACGTCACACGGCTGGCGGGCCGGCTTCGGGAGGTGACGGATGTTCCGCTCGGTCTGCACGCGCACGACGGCCTGTCGATGGCGTTCGCCAACTCCGTGGCCGCCGTGCGCGCCGGGGTGGAGTACGTCGACGCGTCGCTGTCCGGCATGGGGGTCGACGGCGGCAACCTCTGCCTCGAACTGTTCGCCGCCTACCTGCGCTGCCGGGAGCACCAGGGCCTGGCGATCACCCCGCTAGCCCGCGCCGCGGCCGAACTGCTCACCCCCTGGCTGGGCGAGGGGCTGACGACCCGGGCCGAGTACGTGGTGATCGGCATGCTGGACCTCGACCCGAAGGACCCCGCATCGGTGGGCGACGGAACGTCAGGCGCACTGTTCTCGCTGCTCGACGCGGTACCGGTGGCGGCGGGCTGACGGCCTTCGCCGGTCGCACCCGGCCGGGCCGACATTCGGACCGTCCGGTCGTCACTCGGCCACATAGGTGTCGCGGACCCAGGTGAACACCCGCAGCAAGCGCCCGTCGTGCAACTCGGTGTCAGCGGACGGCACGAAGTGCGCGTACCGGTCGCCCGTGAATAGTTTGAAGGTGTCGTCGAGGTTCTCCACCCGGCATATCCGCCGGTCGATCGGCAGCGTCCGGGCGGTTCCACCACTGAGGATCGCGTTGGGATCTGCGGTGCCCACGGCAGTCTCCTTCCTTCACCGTCACATCGCGGTCGTCCGTCGAGCACAGCGTCAGTGCGGCGGAAAAGGATGTGCTCAGGTGAAAGCCAAAGGAAAGCCAAACCGTCAGACGGGCGGGACGGTGACGGCGGTGAGGATCAGACCGTCGCGGACCAGCCAGTAGCCGGTGAACGACGGCAGTGGTCGCCCGCCGACCATGGGCGCGGGAACCAGCAGCCGGACGCGGAACTCCCCTGAGGCGCCCGCCGCGACCGGTTCGACGAGTGCGTCCCGGAATCCCAGGGGGCGGCCGGTCAGCGGGAACCACGCCTTGTAGACGGACTCCTTCGCGCTGAACAGCAGCCGGTCCCGGCACACCGCAACGCCGCTGTCCGGGCCCGCCGCTCCCGGTACGGCCCAGCCGCGCTCGGCCGACAGCACCACCGTGTCCCGCACCTGCCGCGGCAGCGGCTCGTCCGGTTCCGCGTCGATGCCGATCGCGAGCAGGTCCGTGCCGTACGCCACCGCGGCGGCGCAGTACCCCTGACGGTGCGTCATGCTGCCGACGATGCCGGTCGGCCAGCGCGGCGCGCCCCGCTCACCGGGCAGGATCGGCGTCGGCGGCACGCCCAGCACGGCCAGTGCGCGCCGGGCGCAGGATCGCGTGCCGGCGAACTCCCGCCGCCGCTTGGCCACCGAACGCACCAGCACCGCCTCCTCCTGGGGCAGCAGCGCCCCGGCACCCTCCGGCGGTTCCCCGAAGAGCTCCCGGGCGGCGACCGGCGCGGGTAAGAGCTCCTCGATCATGTCCGGTCCAGCTCATCGTGCGCCGCCGGTCCGGCCGCGATCCCGGCCAGCAGCAGATCGACGACCGCGGCCACGAACTCCTCGCCGAGCGGCTCTCCGGTGATCAGCATCCGTACGTACAGCGGGCCGATCGCCGTCTCCAGGACGACCCGGTGGTCGATGCCCTCCCGCAACTCGCCGCGCCGACCGGCCCGTTCCAGCACCGCCATCCCGGCGTTGAACCGCTCGGTGCGGAACTTCTCGCGTACCGCCTCGTACTCCGGCATGTCCCGGCGCAGCGCCAGCTGCATCAGCAGCCCGCCCAGCGGGGTGGTGACGAACTCGGCGATGCCGCGCAGCAGGGCCAGCAGATCCCCGCGCAGTGAGCCGGTGTCCGGGGCGGGCAGTGCCGCGTCGGTGCGGCTCAGTACGGCACTGACGGCCAGGTTGGACTTGGTCTTCCAGCGCCGGTAGATCGACGACTCGTGGACCCGCGCGCGCCGCGCCACCTCGCCGATCGCCAGGTTGTCGATACCGCGGTCGAGCAGGGCGTCGACGGCGGCGGTCAGTACGGCCGAGCGCACCCGGGCGCTGCGGCCGCCGGTCCGGCGGACGCGCGGCGGATCGTTCACTTCCATCGTCCGGCCTCCCTCGGCACACCGTGTCTTGCCGCAGCACCTCAAGTGAAGCACCTTAACGCAAGAGGCCTTGCTGTTATCGTGCGCGGCTTGTTAGCTTGACGCAAGGGTCCTTGCGTTTACCTGCGGTGAACCCCCGTGTCCCGGTGCGCGTTGCCACGTCGTCGAGGGAGCTGTGTCCCATGAGCGAGCAGACCCACCACCTGCCGTCCGCCGCCCCGCCGCCGACGGCTCCGGCTCCCCGCCGCTGGTTGAGCCTTGCTGTGCTGTGCTTGGCGCTGCTGGTCGTGACGCTGGACAACACGATCCTGAATGTCGTACTCCCCACCCTGGTGACGCAGTTGCACGCCACCTCCAGCGAACTGCAGTGGGTGGTCGACTCCTACACCTTGGTCTTCGCCGGGCTGCTGCTGGTGGCCGGCAGCCTGGCCGATCGGATCGGCCGCAAACGGACCTTCCTGGCCGGGCTGGTGGTGTTCATCGTCGGCTCGACCTGGGCCGCACTGTCCGGATCGATGGACATGCTGATCGCCGCCCGCGCCGGGATGGGCATCGGCGCCGCGCTGATCATGCCGTCTACCCTGTCGATCGTCACCACCCTCTTCATCGACGAGCGTGAACGCCACCGCGCCTTCGGCATCTGGGCGGCCGTCTCCGGAGTCGGCTTCGCGGTCGGACCGATCGTCGGCGGGCTGCTGCTCGCCCACTTCTGGTGGGGATCGGTGTTTCTGATCAATGTGCCGATCGTCGCGCTGAGCCTGGTCTGCTCGGCCTTCCTGGTCCCAGACTCCAGGAACCCGGTCGCTCGGCGCCCCGACCTGATCGGCGCGGCGCTGTCCATCGCCGGACTCAGCCTCACCCTCTGGGCGATCATCGACGCGCCGCTGCACGGCTGGACGTCGGGCGTGGTCATCGGCGCCGGAGTCGGCGGGCTGGTGGTGCTGACCGCGTTCGTGCTGTGGGAGCTGGCCTGCGCGCAGCCGATGTTGAACCTGAGCTTCTTCCGGAACAGGCGGTTCTCGGCGGGGGTCGGCACCCTGGCGTTCGTGATGCTCGGCGGCTCCGGCGCGCTGTTCATCCTCACCCAGTACCTGCAGTTCGACCTCGGCTACACCGCGCTCGAGTCCGGCCTGCGAGTGCTTCCGGCCGCCGCGGCGATCACGGTGGTCGCGCCGCTGGCGGCGCCGCTGGTACGGGCCGCGGGCAACAAGGTGCCGGTGGTGGCCGGGCTGCAGGTCGTCGCCGTCGGGCTGTGGCAGCTCTCCGGCATCACCACCGGTACCGGCTACCTCGCCACCCTGCCGTACATGATCATGCTGGGCGTCGGCATGGGCCTGGTACTGCCGTCCGCCACCTCCTCGATCATGGACTCGCTGCCGCGCGCCCACACCGGTGTCGGCTCGGCCACCAACAGCACGTTCATGCAGATCGGCACCGCCCTCGGGGTCGCGGTGATCGGCAGCCTCCAGTCGACCCGCTACCAGGACCGGTTGACCGGCCCGCTCACCGCCGACAGCGTTCCGCACGGCGTACGGGAGACCATCCTCGGCTCGCTCGGCGGCGCACTGACCGTCGCCGAGAAGCTGGGTACGGCCGGCGCCGTCCTCGCCCGGCTGGCCCGCGCGGCCTTCGTGAGCGGTATGGACCTCGGCCTTCGCACCGGTGCCGTGGTGGTCCTCGTCGCCGGCGTGGGCGCCGCCCTCGCGCTGCCCGCACGCGCGAAGGCCACCCGCAGTGAGGAGGCGGCGGGACAGGAGCCCGCGGACGCGTCGGGCTCACGGGCTGATCTGGGCGCCTGAACAACACCGTCGCACGGACCGCCCTGCGGCCTTTGGATTTGCTTTGGATTTTCCTCGGCGCACCCATCCCATGATGAACCCTGGCGCGATCAGCGGAAAACCGACCGCCCCTGGAGGCCGCATGCCGAACATCACCGTCGAAATGCTCGCCGGTCGCACGATCGAGCAGCGCAGGAAGTTCGCCGAGGCGGTCACCGCCTCCGCCGTGGACATTCTCAAGGTCCGGCCCGAATCCGTACGCATCCGCTACGACGAGCACGACAAAGCCGACTACGCCAAGGGCGGCGTACTCGGAACCGACCTGTAGGGAACCGACCCGTAGGACCCGTGGAAAGGACACGCACATGGCGGTCAAGGACTACGTGTCGGTGACCAGAATCAGCACGGACCGGGATCCCGAGGCGCTCGAAACGGAGGGCAGGGGATACCTGGCATGGAAGAACGGCGCCCTGGCGGCGCTGTTCCACAACGGGGAGCCCATGGTGTTCATGGCCTACCTCGAATTCTCCGGTGGGGTGTCGCGCGGAAACCACTACCACCTGCGCCAGCATCAGTACATGATCGTGCTCTCCGGCGAACTGCGGTGCAAGTTCCTGCTGCCGGACGACCCCGAGGACGTACTGGAGCTGACCCTGACCCAGGGCGATGTCCTGTCCGCCAAGCCCGGCTGCGTCCACAGCTACCGGGCCCCGGACTCGGCGGTCGCGATCGAGTACTCGCCGCACCCGTACCAGGTCAGCGACCTCGTCAACTTCCCGGTCGAGTGGTGACGCCGACGCGGTGAACCGCGGGTGGCCGGGGCCGCGGGACCGGCCACCCGCATCGACTCGTCCTGCGCCGAACATCGGCGCACGCAGAACAGCCAGATCAGAAAGGCGGCGCCACCGGCCCGACGGGTCGGCCGTCCTCCAGCGTCGCGATGGCCGCGAGGTCCTCGTCGTCCAGAGCGAAGGAGAACACATCCAGGTTCTCGGCGATCCTGGCTGGCGACGCGGACTTCGGGATGACCACATTGCCGAGTTGCAGATGCCAGCGCAGCACCACCTGCGCCGGCGACCGCCCGTGCTTGGCCGCCAACTCGCCCAGGACCGGCGACTCCAGCAGCGCGGGGCCCCGCGCGCCGTCACCCGGTACTGGCCTTCCGCGGCCGCGGCCCAGCGGCCCCCACGCCTCGGTGACGATCCCGTGCTCGGCGTTCATCGCCCGCTGCTCGGTCTGCGGGCACCACGGGTGCAGCTCGATCTGGTTCACCGCGGGCGGCACCGACGCGTGGTTCAGCAACCGGCCCAGGTCCTGGGCGTAGAAGTTGGACACCCCGATCGCCCGCACCCGCCGCTGCGCCAGCAGCGCCTCCATCGCCCGCCAGGCTCCGCGCAGTCGGTCCGGGTCGGCTGGCGGCCAGTGGATCAGATACAGGTCCAGCACATCGAGACCGAATCGCGCCGCGCTCGCGTCGAACTCCCGCAGCGTGGCGTCGTAGCCCTCGGCGGGGTGGACCTTGGTGGTCACGACCACCTCCTCCCGCGCGATTCCGGAGGCCCGCACCGCCCGGCCGGCTCCCGCCTCGTTGCGGTACTGGTCACCGGTGTCCAGCAGCCGGTAGCCGGCCGCCAGCACGGTGCCGACCGCGGCCTCCGCGCCGCTGTCGGAGAAACCCCAAAGGCCGAAGCCCACGTGAGGGATCGTCACGCCGTTGTTGAGGGTGACCTGTGGCACGGACACGTCCTCGGCGATCGCATCAGAGTCCATGGCCACATCGTGGGAGCGGGTGGCTCTGGAAAACCCAAAAGGAAGCCAAAGGAACCGGACCGTCAGGCCGAGCCGACGACTGCACGTGTGCTGCTCGTTTGGCTTGCCTTTGGCTTTTCATGGTCGCCTTCTCGCACGATGCAGCGGTGATGGCAGGTCAGGAGCGTCCTGGAAGGGCATAGTGAAGACGCAGCGAGAAGTGGGCAGGTCAGGTGCGGCAGACGAAGCCCTGCAGAGGGTCCGGGAGTTCACCAGAAGGGAACTGCTCGGCCGGCACGACGACTTCGACCAGGTCACCGAGCCCCCGTCCGTGGCCAACGAGGTCTTCGGTGCGTTCCGGGATGCCGGGCTCGCCAACTGGTGGTTGCCGCCGGAGTACGGTGGTCTCGGCCTGAACCTCGAAGACAGCGTCGACATCGTCTCCGAACTCGCCTACGGGGACGCCGGCACCGCCTTCACGATGTTCATCTCCGTGATCGGCACCACGATGGTCTCGCTCTACGGAACGGACGGGCTCCGCCAGCAATTCCTCCGGCCGATGGGGACCACCGGAGGATTCTCGGCGACCCTCGGCAGCGAGCAGGCCGCGGGCAGTGAACTCGCCAGGACGGCCACAACAGCCACCCGCCGGGGTGACGAAGTCGTCCTCAACGGCGACAAGTTCTTCTCCACCAACGCGGACTTCGCCAATTTCCTCGTCGTCATCGCACGCTCCACGGACAACCGGTTCCTGGCGGTGGTGGTCCCACGGCAGACCCAGGGCGTGCACGTCAAGAAGCGATGGGACACCATCGGTCTGCGCTCCGCCGCCACCTACCAGGTGGCCTTGGACAACTGCCGGGTACCGGCCGACAACATCCTGGGCGGACCGGGCCTGGGACTGCTGGAAATCGGCCTCAACCCGAGCAGGATCCTGATCGCCGCCACTGCCATCGGCATCGCCCGGCGCATCCGGGACGTCACCATCGAGTACGCCACCACGAAGAGCCTGGGCGACGCCACCCTGCTCCGCCATCCGGTCTTCGCGGGAAAGCTCGGGCACATGGAGATGTGCATCGACGTGATGCGCAACCAGTGCCGCTCCGCGGCCCGCGAGTTCGACGCGCTGGGCAACAGGGCGGACGCCGCAGCCGAGTTCACCCGGCGTGGCGCGCTCAGGTCGGCACTGACCGCCAAGATGTTCTGCGGCCAGACGGGCTGGACCGTCGCGGGCACCGGGTCCGAAATGCTGGGCGGCCTCGGGTACACGAACGAGACCGTCCTCGGCAAGCTGCTCCGTGACATGCGCTATGTGTCGATCGTGGAAGGCGGCGACGACGTACTGCGGGATCTCGTCTTCCGCCGTTATGTGGGTCCGGCGTTCAAACGCATCTAACGTCCGGCGGGCCACTCATGCCGTGCCGCTCTCCGGGAGCACCGCAGCGGTCAGGCTGCGCACCAGCGGCGCCAGGGCGAGGCGGTCCAGGTGCTGGTACGGCACGGCATCGGGTTCCAGGCTGCTCTGCGCCACCGCGCCCTCGTGCACGGCGATCAGGACGCGGATCAGTTCGTCGGCACCGACGGTCAGCCGTCGGCCGATCCGGGCCACCGCGGTCTCCAACACCGGGGCCAGTTGCTCGCGGAACCGGCGGCGCCGCTCGGCGAGTTGCCGGGCGGCCTGCGGGTCGCGGGCGGCGTGCAGGTGGTACTCCATGGACACCAGCCACCACGCCCGGTCGTGCGGGAGCACCGACAGGAACAAGTCAACGGCGGCATCCACGCCGTCGCGCGTGGGACGGCCACCCGGGGCGGCGCACGCCCCGTGGTCGGTCAGCAGCACCTGGAGGGCGCGTTCCAGGAACATGTCCGACCTCTGCTGGTGCAGGGCGGAGAACAACTCTTCCATCGTGCGGAAGTTGGAGTAGAAGGCTCCCCGGGTGTACCCGGCGCGCTCGCACACCTCCTCGACCGTGGCGGCTCCCAGCCCCCGTTCGGCGAAGACCTCCAGGGCCGCGTCAAGCAGCCGTTGCCGCGTGTGCGCCCGTCTGCGGGTGACCCGGCGAGGTTCCCCGGCATCGTGGGCGGGGGTGTGCCCGGCCTGGTCGGGGTTGGGCGGGGCCGATGCCTGGACGGGCTGCGGCCCAGGGCCTTGGGCTGGGGGATTCACGAGAACTCCGCGTCGACGGGAACTGGTTCCGGCGCTGCCCGGGTCAGTGCCTCGCCCTCGATGTCGACCCGCGGCAGCACGCGGTCGAGGCGGCGCGGCAGCCACCACGCCTTGTCGTCGAGCAGAGCGAGTACGGCGGGCACAAGGGTCATTCGTACCAGGAACGCGTCAGCGAGGACACCCGCGGCCATTGCCAGAGCCATGGGTTTGACGATCGCGTCATCGCTGGTGGCGAAGCTGGCGAAGACGGAGAACATGATCAGCGCCGCGGCGGTCACCACCCGCGAGGCGTGCTGGAACCCGGTCAGCACGGCATCCTTCGGCCGCCGGTTGTGCACGTAGTCCTCCCGGATCCGGGAGACCAGGAACACCTCGTAGTCCATGGCCAGCCCGAACAGCACCGCGATGACGATGATCGGCAGGAAGCTGACCACCGGACCCGTGGTGTGCACACCGAACAGGCCGCCGAGCCAACCCCACTGGAAGACGGCGACCACGACGCCCAGCGCCGCCGTGAGCGACAGCAGGAATCCGGCCGCGGCCTTGACCGGTACCGCCACGGAGCGGAACACCAGCAGCAGGAGGACGAGCGCGAGGCCGACGACGACGCAGGCGAACGGCAGCAGGGCGCCACCCAGCCGGTCCGAAACGTCGATGCTCACCGCCGTGGCACCGGTGACCGCGATGGTGGTGCCGGTCTTCGCCGCCAGGCCCGACGCCCTGTCCCGGATGGACTTGACCAGGTCCTTGGTGTGCTCGTCCGTGGGGCCGGTCGCGGGGATCACCGTGACGATGGCGACGTCACCCGCGGAGTTCAGCTGCGGACCGGTGGCCGTCCTCACGTTCCGCACCGTGCGGACACCGGAGCGCACCCGCGCGGCCTGCTGCTGGAGTTCGGCCCCTATGGTCCCGGAACGCCCGGGCTGCACTAGGACGAGCAGCGGTCCGTTGAACCCGGGGCCGAAGCTGCCAGCCACCAGGTCGTAGGCCTCGCGCGCACCCGAACCCGGGGCGGCGGAACCGTTGTCCGGCAGCGCCAGCCGCAGATCCCTCGCCGGTACGGCGACCGTGCCCAGCCCCAGTACGACGACGAGGACGGTCAGGGTCGGCCACACGGTCACCAGCCGCGCCCACCGCCTGCCGAGCGGCGTACGGACGGTCGTACGCCCATCGTCGCCGCCTCGCCGACGGGGCCGCAGCCTCTCCCCGGCGACCCCCATCAGCGCCGGGATCAAGGTGACCGCCAAGACGACGGCGACGGCCACGGTCAGCGATGCCGCCAGCCCCATGACCGTGACGAACGGGATCCGCACGACGGACAGTCCGGCCATGGCGACAACCACGGTCAGCCCGGCGAACACCACCGCACTGCCCGCGGTGCCGGTCGCCCGCCCCACGGATTCCTGGACCTCGGCGCCTTCGGCGAGTTGGCTGCGGTGACGGGAGAGGATGAACAGGGCGTAGTCGATTCCCACGGCCAGGCCGAGCATCAGCGCGAGGGTCTCGGCGGTCGACGACAGCGTGACCAGGTCGGTCAGCGACAGCAGCGCGGTCAGCCCCACGCCGACGCCCAGCAACGCGGGCAGCAGCGTCAGTCCGGCGGCCAGCAGCGACCCGAACATGGCCAGCAGGACGATCAGCGCGACCACGACACCGATCAGTTCCTTCGGACTGACCCGCACACTGCTCGCCTTGAACACCTCGCCGCCCACGACCACCCGCAGCTCTCCGCGGGCGGCCGACAGCACCCTGTCCCTGAGCTTGCCCGCGGACCCGTCGGCGAGAGCGCTGCGCGTGACGGAGTACTGCACCCGCGCGAGGGCGACCTTCCGGTCCGCCGAGACGGTGCCCGCCTTCAACGGGTCGATCACCGCCGCAACTTGGGGAGCCCCGGCCGCGGCGCTGAGCGCCCGCTCGATGGTGGCTCTGGACCGCGCGGTGGTGACGGTCTGGCCTTGCGGTGCCTCGAACACGATCTGTGCCGATGTCCCGCTCGCCGCCGGGAACTTGCTGGCGAGGACATCGAGCGCGCGCTGCGATTCCGTGCCGGGGAGTCGGAACTGGTCGTCCGTCTTGCCACCGGAGGCCGCCACGCCGGCCACGGCGACAGCCAGGAGCAGCAGCCATGCGCAGATGACCGCGACTCGGTGCCGGGCGGATAACCGCCCCAGCCGGTACAGCAACCTCGCCACAGGAACCACCCCTCGGCCAGCGGGGCCGCGCAGGTCCCGCGTCGCTACGCCAACTTTCGATACGTCAATGTATCGGATACATCAGCGTATGTAGAGGCGGACCGTGAGCACGGGGAGGGCGGAGTCGTGCGCGCCGAGCGAAGCCGGTCAGTACTGCGCCGGGCTGATGGACGGCGTGTCCACGCCTACGCCAAGTGGCGTTCCCGCAGCGCCGGTTCGCGCGTGGACCCGTGAGCGAAGTCGGCGGACAGCCTGCGGTTCCGACAGGCGGTGGGCCGGAATTCGGCATGGTCATCCGCCGTATCAGCTATCTGCTCGACCCGGAGCCGGCCACAGGAGGCGTCCGATTGCGGCCCGCACCGACGCAGGAGCCCGGGAGCGCCTCGGATGGCTGGACGTACTGTGCGGAACGCAGCCGTGCCCGGAGGGACGTTCATCGGTACGGACTTCGACCTCGGCCGCTACCAGCGCGGTATGCGCGGCAATCCGGACGGCGTGGTCGACGGGGTGCGGCCGGGGTGCCCTGGCTGCGGCGCAGCGGCGGGGCGATCGTGGCGACGGCGAGCCTCGCGCCTGCCGCGGATCTGTTCTACGCGGCGGTCAAACAGGCGGTGATCGGGCTGGTCCGCTTCCTGGCTCGGGCCCGTGGAGGCCTCGGCATGGGCGATCAGGGCGGTCGGGCCTGGTGGGTGCGTTCGGCTTCGGGGTGTTCGCCGCCTACGCCACCGACGCGGGGCTGCGAAGATCCCTGACGCGTGGACCTCTGCCCCAAGGGCGAACTCGTTCGGGCCACGCGACTTCGAGGCGGAGGCGGGGCCCTCGTGAAGGCGTAGGGCTCGGGTGTGTCGTGCTGGTTCGCGAGCGTGGTCCGTTGGCCCTCTTTGGCGCGCCGTATGGGTTCGAGATTGTACCAATGGCACAGTCATTCGATCGCCGGTTGAGCCGGAGGGCTCTCGGATGCTGTCATAGTCGTGTCGATGGCGCTGCGGATACCGTGGCGCCTTTTTCATGCAGAGGCGCAGAGGGGGCGGGAAGCCGTGCCGAAGAGGATGTTCGTGGCTCCGGATCCGGGGCGGCTGCGGCTGCGTTTCGCCACCCGCGCGGTCGTGGGTGTCACGCTCGCCGTTGCCGTCATCGTGTTCGCCGGAATGCCGCTGCCCGCGGTGGTGGCGGGCGGACTGGCCGCGATGCTGGCCCTCTTCACCGTCGCCGATCCCCGCGTACCGCAGCAGGCGGTGACCACCGCCCTGCTACCGGTGGCCGGATACCCCGTACTGGCTCTCGCCGCCTGGCTGCACCCGTACCTGGTCGCCCGGGACGCGGCTTTCCTCGCCGTGGTCTTCGCCGGGGTGTACGCCCGCCGGTGGGGGGCGCGGGGGCATGCCCTCGGCGTCTTCGCGTTCATGATGTTCTTCGCCGCCCAGTTCCTGCGCGCCGCGCCGGTGCTGTTGCCCGAGCTGTACGCGGCGCTGTCCATCGGGCTCGGCTGCGCCGCGCTCGTCCGCTTCGGGCTGTGGTGCTACGAGCGCCGCGCGCCGGTGCCGCCCGCCGTGGCGCCGCCGGAGCAGCCCGGCGGCCTGCGCAGGCCCACCACCCGCCAGGCATTCCAGGCGCTGGCGGCGGCCGCCTTCGCGGTGGTCGCGGGTGAGCTCCTGTCGCCGGACCGCTGGTACTGGGCGGTCGGCGCCGCCTGGTGGATCTTCGTCAACACCGCGTCGCGCGGCGAGACGCTGGTGCGCGGCTTCCGACGGGTGCTGGGCACCGTCGTCGGCATCGTGGCCGGACTCGCGATCGCCCTGCCGATCAACGGCGCCCCGGCGCCCACCGCCGTGCTCGTCGGCGCGTGCGTCTTCGGGATCTTCTACTCGGCACCGGTCTCGTACAGCTGGATGATGTTCTTCGTCACGGTCCTGGCCGGACTGCTCTACGGGCTGCTGGGCGTACTGAACCCGCAACTGCTGGTGCTCCGGCTTGAGGAGACCGCGATCGGGGCGGTCGGCGCGCTGCTGGCCGTGCTGCTGGTGCTGCCGGTCACCACGCATGCGACCACCGACGCCTGGATCCAGCGCGCCCTGCACGCGGTACGGGACGCCACCGGCGCGGCCGCGCGGCACATCGGCGGCGTGGAGCAGTCGATGGAGCGGCACATCGCGGAACTCGACGTACTGCTCGGGCGGGTACGGGTCTCGCTGGCCCCGCTGGTCCACCCGCTCAGCCCGCTGCGCGCCCGCAAGGCACGCGCCCGCCAGGTGCTGGCGCTGCTCGACGACTGCGCCCGGCAGGTGCGCGGGTTGGCTGAGGTGGTGGCCCATCCGCACGCCTCGCACGACCAGCGGCTCCTTGACGCGTGCACACGCGTCGAGGCGGCGGTGCACCGGCTCGTCGCCCGGCAGGCCGTGGAACCCTATGCGGTTCCGGCCGCCGCGTTGAGCGAGGAGTTGGCGGCGGAGCGCGCCTTGGCGCATCTGCACGGCCTTGAGCGGGCCCTTGTCGACCTCGACGCCCCACTACGCGGCGCGACCCGCGAGCCGGTGGCGGCATAGCGGGTTGCCTCCGGCGGTTCCGGGTTCGGTTGTGGTGGGTTTGAACGCCGCCGGTCCGAACTCGCCGCACCCCCCAAGATCCGCCGGACAGGCGCCAACGCGCTAGCGTCGCTGCGACATGCAGCAGGTGGCGGAGGGGAGCGGCAGTGGCAGCCGGAAGCAGCGGGCAGCGGGCGTACGTCGGGTCGTTCACCTCGGCGGGCGGACACGGCATCACCACCGCCGCCGTGCACCCAGAGAGCGGGGCGCTCACCGAGCTAGGCCGCACGGCTGCCGTGCCGGATCCGTCGTTCCTCGCGCTGTCGCCGGACGCCACGGTCCTCTACGCGGTCAGCGAGCACCCTGAGGACGGCGGCGCCGCCGCCTTCTCGCTACGGGACCCGGAGGCGCCCGCGCCGCTGGGCACGACCGTGCCGGTGCGCGGCGGCGCCCCGACGCACCTGTGCCTGGCGGACGGCCATCTGCTCACCGCCAACTACGCGTCCGGGAGCGTCAGCGTGCTCCCCGTCGTGGCGCACGGTGCGCTCGGCGAGCCGCGCCACGTACTTCAGCACACCGGCAGCGGGCCGAACCCGGAGCGCCAGGAGGGGCCGCACGCCCACGCGGTGCTGCCCGACCCCAGCGGACGATGGCTGCTCTCCGTCGACCTCGGAACCGACTCGGTGCGGGTCTGCGCGCTTGAACCGGATAGCGGACGACTGCGTGTACACCGCGAGACGGTGCTGCGCCCTGGCACTGGACCGCGCCATCTCGCCTTCCATCCGCGCGGCCACCGGGCCTACGTCATCAACGAGTTGGAGTCGTCGGTGACGGTCCTCGCCTGGGACGCGGCAACGGGCGTACTGACACAGCTCGGTTCGACGGCAACGCTGCCGAAGGAGGCGGCCGACCAGCCCAACTACCCGTCGGAGGTGGTGGTCTCACCGGACGCGCGGTTCGCCTGGGTCGCCAACCGGGGCCACGACAGCATCGCGGTGCTGTCGCTCGACGCGGACGGCGACCGCCTGGAGCTGACCGGCACATACTCGTGCGGCGGGCACTGGCCGCGCCACCTTACCCTCGACCCCACCGGACGGCACCTCTACGCGGCCAACGAGCGCTCGGGCGACGTCACTTGGTTCGACGTCGACCAGGCCACCGGCCAGCCACATCCGGCCGGGGCGATTGCGGCCCCGGCCGCCTCCTGCGTCATCTTCACCTGACCGCGGCTCGGCGGCGGGGCGTCTCGGCGCTGTGTCGCGGCTGGCCCGGAGGATCGCCACCGGTAGCGGTGGTTTCGACACCGCCGGTCCGCAGCGTCGCGGTTGCTCGCTGTCGCGGCGGGAAGATTTTCTGCCGCGCAACGGCGAGCGGCGGGGTCTTGCTACGCGACGGCAAGCGGAGAGTTCTTGCCGCGCGGCGCCGAGCAAGGGGCTTGCCGTGCGACGCCGCGCGGAGGGTTTTGCCGTGCGACGGCGGCCGGTCGATTCCTGCCGCCGCGACGGCGAGTAGCCACTACGGGCGGACTGGCGGCCTTGAACTGGCCGTCGCCGCGTTGGGGATGCGTAGATCTGCCGGAGTGTTGTGGGTTGCGGGGGACGTATGAACGCCGGTCCGCGGCCGTGGGGTTGCTTGCCGTTGCGGTGGAATCCTCCTGCCGCAGCGACGGCGAGTTGCCCCATGGCGCGGACCGGCGGTGTCGAACGAACCGTGGCCCGACCTGGATCCGCCGGACAGGCCTAGTGCTGGGGCGCGCCCTGTGGCTGCTCCGGGGCGATGCCGATTGTCGTCGTGTACTTGGACAGTACGAGTTTGCCGACGGTCGGGTACGGGCCGAGCGCCTCAGCGGCGGAGCACTCCGCGGCCTCCGTCGCCTTCTCCAGCAGTCCGGTGGGGAGCTCGGGGCCGATCAGGCAGGGGGCGATGGCGAGCCTGGCGGAGCCGGAGGAGCGCAGTTGCTCGGCGGTCTGGGCGATCGCGCCGTCCATGTCAAGACCCGCCGCCATCACCGGGACGGCCAGTCGGGCGGCGAGCAGCAGTCCGGTGACGCCCGCGGCCTGCACCGCCTCCTCGCCGCCCACGGTGGCCAGGATGATGCCGTCGGCCGCCGTCGCGACGGTGAACAGCCGGGCCCGGTCAGCGCGCGCGAGCCCCGACTCCGACAACCGTACGTGCAGGGCCTCCGCGAGCAGCGGGTGCGGGCCGAGCGCATCGGTCAGCTCGGCGCGGACACCGCTGTCCGCGACGGCCTGGCGTATGCGTCCCAGCACCGACTCGTCGGGACCGGCCAGCAGCGGCACCACGACGGCGGCGACCTGGCTCTGCGCGGACTCCTCGGTGCGCAACTGCGCGAGCACGTCCGTCAGCGACGGGTACTCGGCGTCCTGCCCGTCGCTGTCTATGTAGCCGACCAGGGTGTTGAGCCCCGACAGCTCCCAGCGGGCGATGCTGACAACCTCGTCGACGAGGGCGCGGACCGCGGCCGAGGGCGTGCCGGGAACGGCGAGGAGCAGAGGCGGAGCGTCCTGGGGGGCGGCCAGGGGCTCCGGCCTGCGGTGCCGACCGGGCTGGCGGGGACGCGGCATTCGTACGGGCAGGCCGGGTGCGGGGCCAGTGGCTGAGCTCATGGCGTCGCATGCTAACGGTTCACCGGTGTGGGCCGCGCGGTCGGGTGACGCCATCGACCCTCCCGTTATGGAATGTCTGTTTAGCGGGCTTACCTCGCTGATCAGGGGATATGTCGTGAACTACCGGACCGGTTTGACGCGTTTCACAGCGGTTAATGGCGAACTCGGTTAATGGTGAGCAGCGCCCCGTCGGCAGGCAGCGGCAGGTCTCCGCACGACAGCGCCGCGGCGATCCGCAGCGCACCGTGCAGCGGGTCGTCCTCGGCCGCCAACAGCCGGGCGCCCGGCAGGAGTTGGGGCGCCTGATCCCGCAGCGGCCCGAGCAGCGGCTCACCGATGTTGAACAGGCCACCGGTCAGGGCGACTTCAGCGGCCTCGGGGCCGGGCCGTACGGCGGCGGCCGACTCCAGGATGTGCCGGGCGGCCGTCCGCAGGATGCCCGCCGCCACCGGATCGTCCTGCGCGCACCGGGCCACCTCCGGTGCGAACGACGCCAGCACCGCGGGCCGATCGCCGCGCGGATACAGCAGTCCCGGGAGCGTCGGCGCGGGACCGAACACCGCTTCCAGCCGAACCAGCAGCGCGGCCGAGCCCCCGGCTCGCCCGTCGTACGCGCGCAGCGCCGCTTCCAGGCCCGCGCGGCCGATCCACGCGCCGCCGCCGCAGTCGCCGAGCAACTGCCCCCACCCGTCCGCGCGCCGCCAACCGGAGCGGTCCAGCCCGGTGCCGAGGGCGATCAGCCCGGTGCCCGCGGCGACCACGGTGCCCGCGCGCATGCCGAGCGCCCCCGCGTAGGCCGTCACCGCGTCGGCCGCGAGCGCCAGCCGCGGCACGCCGAACTCGGCGCGTAGCGCACCGGGCAGCCGGTCGCGTAGATCGCCGCCGAGGGATGCCATCCCGGTGGCCCCCACGCAGGCGGCGACCACGTCGCCGTGCTCCGCGAAGTCCCGTACCGCGGGGGCGAGTTGAGCCAGCAGATGGGCGGCGTCGATGCCCGCCGGACCGGTGCGGACCGGCTCGTTCGTCGCATGGGTGAACTCCGGCTGGCGCGGCTGGCCGTCGTCGTCCAGCCGCGCCAGCGCCAGGCGCACCCCGGAACCGCCGGAGTCGACGCCCAGCACCCACCGCTCCGCGGCCGACGGCCGCCGCCCCGCGGTCAGTTGGTGCCCTGCTTCAGTGCGGTGTCCACGGTGAGCGCGGAACCGACCACCATGCTCAGCAGCGGGTCGGCCAACGGCTGGTGGATCTGCAGGACGTAGTTGTCGGCAGAGGTGAACATGGCCTTGGTCAGCCCCTGCCAGGTCTTGGTGATCCGGGCGACCTCGGCACCGGTGTGGTCCACGATCGCGAAGTTCCAGGCTCGGAAGTTCTCGGCCTTGATGGCGCCGATCTGCTGGTCACCCACCATGAAGGCGAAGTTGATCTTTCCGATGGCGTTCTGCTGGACGATCTCGCCGATCTGCGCGCCGTCCGGCCGCTGCACGATCATCTTCGACTTGATGAACTTCGCGGGCCGGGTCAGGTACAGCACCGGCTGGCCGTGTGCGTCGCGCACCTCCAACCGGTGCGTCATGAACTGGCCGTACTTGGTCAGGGCGCGCACGGCCTTCTTGGCGGCACTCTGGCCGATCTCGGCGACCGAGCCGATCTGGTGGCCCGCCTGGTCGAAGACGCTGTACTCGTCGACCATCTCGATGAGCTTCGCCTTCTGGTTGACCACCAGGATCGGCTCGGTGAACAGCGTGCCGCCGCCACCCCCGGTCGGGCCCACGCCCGCCTGGTGCTGGACCTGCCGCTGGATCTGGGACGGGTCGTGGAACCCGTTGGGGGATGCCTGCGGTGCGTGAGCCGCCTGCGGCGCGAAGCCCTGCTGGGGGATGCCCTGCTGGGGTGCGGGGTAGCCCTGCTGCGGGATGTGCGGCTGGGCCTGCTGCTGTACCTGCCGCGGCTGCTGGACTTGCGGCTGCGGCTGCTGGGGCTGGGGTTGCGGGGCCTGCGGCTGGGCGTGTTGCTGGGCCTGCGGCTGGGCGGATCGGGTGTCCGTGTGGGTGTGGTCCGTCCACTGGGAGCCGTCCCACCAGCGCAGCAGATTCGGGGCGCCGTGGGGGTCCGCGTACCAGCCCGCAGGGATATTCGAATGCGTGGTCACGGCGGGCAGACTATCGCGGAGACCCCGTCAGGGCAGTTGCCAGTTCACCGGTTCCGCGCCCTGCCGCGCCAACATCTCGTTGGCCCGGCTGAACGGCCGCGAGCCGAAGAAGCCACGGTCGGCCGACATGGGGGAGGGGTGTGATGACTCGATGGCGGGCAGACTGCCGAGCAGCGGGCGGAGGTTGCGGGCGTCCCGCCCCCACAGGATCGACACCAGCGGCTTATCGCGGGCCGCCAGTGCCCGGATGGCCTGCTCGGTCACCTCTTCCCAGCCCTTGCCACGGTGCGCGGCCGGTTTGCGCGGTGCCGTCGTCAGTGCCCTGTTGAGCAGCAGCACGCCGTTGTTGGTCCACGGCGTCAGATCGCCGTTGGACGGCGGCGGGAAGTCGAGGTCGGTTCCGTACTCGCGGTAGATGTTCAGCAGGCTGCCCGGCAGCGGCCGCACCTCGGGAGCGACCGAGAAACTGAGGCCCACGGCGTGTCCCGGTGTCGGGTACGGGTCCTGCCCGACGATCAGGACTCTGACGTCGTCGAACGGCTGCTGGAACGCGCGCAACACGTTCGGCCCCGCCGGTAGGTACGTGCGTCCCGCGGCGATCTCGGTACGCAGGAAGTCGCCCATCGCGGCGATCCGTCCCGCCACCGGCTCAAGGGCCTTCGCCCAGCCCGCTTCTACGATCTCGTTCAAAGGTCGTGCAGCCACGGGCAGTCACTCTACTGGCTCAAAGCGTGACGCCCCCAATCGGCCTCAGGCGACCACCGCCGCCCGTACACACAGCACGTCCGGCAGGTGCCAGGCGACCAGCCGCCAGCTGTCGCCCTCGTCGGCGCTCGCGTACACCTCGCCGTTGCGGGTGCCGAAGTAGACCCCGGCCGGGTCGTTGTCGTCCGTACGCAGGGCGTCGCGGAGCACGATCCCGTAGTGGTGCTCCCCGGGCAGCCCGCCGCCCAGGGCCGTCCAGCTCGCCCCGGCGTCATCGGTGCGGTACACCCGGCAGTGGTATTCGGGTGCGTAGCGGTCGGAGCCGTCGTTGACCGGGAAGACGTAGGCGACCCCGCCGCGGCGCGGGTGCGTGGCGATCGGGAAGCCGAAGTCGGCGGGCAGCCCCTTGCCGATCTCGGACCACTGCCCTCCGCCGTCATCGCTGCGGTAGACACCGCCGTGGTTCTGCATGTAGAGGCGGTCCGGGTCGGTCGGGTCCTGCGCGATCTTGTGTACGCACTGGCCGAACTCCGGATAGTGGTCCGGCAGGAACTCGGCCTTCACCCCGGAGTTGCACGGCTCCCAACTCGCGCCGCCGTCCGACGACCGGTACGCCCCGCCCGAGGACACCGCGGCCATCAGCGTGTCGGCGCTGCGGGGATCGGTGACGACGGTGTGTACGGCCTGACCGCCGTAGCCAGCGCCCCAGTGCTCGCGTTGCGGGTGGTCCCACAGGCTGCGTACCAGGTCGAAGGTCTCGCCGCCGTCGTCGGAGCGGAACAGCGCGCCGGGCTCGGTGCCCGCGAACACCACGGCGGGCGCGGCGGGCCCGGCAGGGTGGAGCTGCCACACCCGGACCAGCGAGGTGTCGGTGTACTCCGGGAACCTCACCGCCGGGCGGCTGGGTTCGTGCCAGTGCGCTCCCAGGTCGTTGGAGCTGAACACCGACGGTCCCCAGTGCGAGCTGTCCGCCCCCGCGAGCAGGCGGGGGCGGGGGCCTCTGGTGTCGATGCAGACGGAGTAGACCGCCTGCATGGGGAAGTGCGGTCCGGTGAACTCCCAGTCCGCGTCGGGCCGCGAACGGCGGCGTCGTCCGACGAACAGCCCCTTCTTCGTTCCGATCGCGAGCAAGACGCTTTCCATGTGCATCGCCTCCCGGATGCGTGATGTGTCCCGCATCACAGAGTGTGCACCGCGCCCCGGCGGATTCGCTTGCGCTGGCGTTCGGGATTTTTTGCCCTCCCTCCCACCCGTTGCCGCCACCTTCGGGCGCCGTTGCGCGCGGCTGGCTGTGGGTCGGGGACGTGCCGGGGTGTCTCCTCACTCCGGGTATCGCTTCACCGTTGCGGTGCTTCCTGGGGTCGCTGCGGGGACACCCCGGCACGTCCCCTTGCGTTGTCTGCTGCGCTGCGGCTGGTGCCCAGAAGGGTGGGCAGGGGTGCGATTGCTTTTCCTGCTCCCCCTCCGGGGTTCGCAGTCCACCCACCGGCCCGCGAGCGCGGGAACTCACAGAAGGGGGTGTGCCGGGGTGTCCCCGCAGCGACCCCAGGAAGCACCCGCAGCCGACAACGCG
>JBEYJY010000009.1:0-205296 GCA_040631425.1 Streptomyces sp. NPDC020096 | reverse complement strand
GCGAGGTCAGCTGTCGGGTTCGGGCCAGTGAGTGCCCGGTCGCGGCCTTGTGGCGCGCGGCTTCACCCCGAGCCGGTTCCCTCCCCGTGGTGGGGGGGGTTCCGGCGGTGGACCTGTGGGTCCCCCGCTCCTGCCTACGGCGCTGTCGCGTCGGTTGTTCCCGTCGGTGGGCGGCAGGACTCGGCGTTCCGACCGGCGGGGCCCGCGGAAGCGGGCGATGTCGACAGAAACATGGATCCCTGGAGTGGGGCAAGACCCCCCTGAGTGGGAGAAACCGGGCATTCGGCTATGGCGGAATGCGAGGAACCGCAGGTCAGAGGCTGTGAAATCCTGAAATGTAGCTATTAGTCCGATATGTCGAGGAGAGGTAAGTCACACCCCCGCCGCCCCCGACACCCCTCTCAATGTGGCGTGGCCCACACTGGGAAGCCGTCCGCCGTGGGCAGGTCTCACCAGCGGACGGCGGCGAAGTCGACGGGTTCAGGTCGCAGTGCCTGGACGCGGCCGGCCAGCCCCCTCAGCCGTTCGGCCATCTCCTCAGCGGGAAGGTACTGGCGGTCGCCGTGGCCCGGTAGCAACCACTCGAAGCGGAGTCGGTCGACGCTGCGCGCGAGAGAGGCCGCCAACACCTCGATGGAGTACCAGGTGACGCTCTGCGCCACTTCGATGTCCTGCGTGCTGCGCGACCAGTAGAAGCTGTCGCCGCTGAAGCAGTAGCGCTCGTCCGCGATATAGAGCACGCTCCCCTCGGTGTGCCCGGACAGCGGGTGTGCGATGACGCCCTCGGCGACCTCGACCGGTTCGGTGCCGCGCAGCACGCGGTCGGCGTCCGGGGCGGCGTCCAGATCGCCCTCGTGGATCCAGAGCCGGGCGCCGAAGCGGTCGGCGTAGCGTCGGCCGTGCGCGACATGGTCCCGGTGGGTCAGCAGCACATCCGTGACGGGTCCCCGTGCCTCGTACCGTGCGGCCAGCGCATCACTCCAGCGCGGGGTGTCGACCATCAGGTTCCCCGAAGGGCGAAGGAGCAGATAGGAGTTGGCCCCGGCGTTCTGCCGCGAGTTGTGACCGCAGAAGTAGACACCGTCGTCCAGCCTCATCGGGTACGGATCAAGCACGGGGTCGAGCTGTCGGGAGGGATGGCGGATCGACCGGGTGTGGCAGGCGTACGCGGCGGCGTGTAACTGCCGTGACTCCTCGGCGTTCCGCGGCTGGTGCAGGATCCGCGAGACGCCGCCGACCTCGCCGATCAGTCCCGGGGCGAGTTGCCGCGCGACATCGCAGTTCGTACAGCGGTCGTCCACATACCAGCCGTCCGTGTCGGCGGATGGTCCGTTGGGCATGGTGTGCCCCCTTCTCTCATGTCTGACGTGCGGCGATGGCCGGTGGCCCAACTCATGGATATCGCCTGGCGGACGAATAAGAGAAGGGGGTTCGCTCCTTGTGCTTTACCGCGCGATCGTCTCTCTCCACACCGGCACTTACGAGTCCAACCCCCCAGCCGCCACCTCCACCGCCCAGTACGTGAGGATGATCGTGGCGCCCGCCCGGCGGATCGAGGTGAGCGTCTCCCGGATGGCCCTGCCGCGGTCGATCCACCCGCGCGCGGCGGCCGCCTCGACCATGGCGAGCTCACCCGAGACCTGGTAGGCGGCCACCGGGACATCGCACCGGTCGGCGATGGTGCGGAGCACATCAAGGTAGCCCATGGCGGGTTTGACCATCACCATGTCGGCGCCCTCCGCCAGGTCCAACCGCAACTCCCGTAACGCTTCGGCCGCGTTCGCGGGGTCCATCTGGTAGGTCTTGCGGTCGCCGCGCAGCTCGCACTCCACGGCGTCCCGGAACGGGCCGTAGAAGGCGGAGGCGTACTTCGCCGTGTAGGCCAGGATCGACACATCGGTGAAGCCCGCGCCGTCCAGCGCGCTGCGGATCGCGCCGACCTGGCCGTCCATCATGCCGCTGGGGCCGACCGTGTGCACTCCGGCCCGGGCCTGTGCGACCGCCATGGCGGCGTAGCGCTCCAACGTCGCGTCGTTGTCGACCCGGCCGTCGGCGTCGAGCAGCCCGCAGTGCCCGTGATCGGTGAACTCGTCAAGGCACAGGTCGCTCATGACCACCACGGCGTCGCCCGCCTCGTCCACGGCCTCGTGGATGGCCCGCTGCAGAATGCCGTCGGGATGGGTGGCCGCGGAACCGGTGGCGTCCTTGCGGGTGGGAACGGCGAACAGCATGATGCCGCCGACGCCCGCGTCCGCCGCCTCGCGAACCGCCTTCCGCAGCGATCCCAGGCTGTGTTGGACCACTCCCGGCATGGCGGGAATCGGCCGAGGCTCACGGAGGTCTTCCTTGACGAAGACGGGCAGTACCAGGTTCTTGGCGTGCAGCCGGGTCTCCGCGACGAGATCGCGGACGGCACCGCCGCCGCGCAGCCGACGGGGCCGTAGTGCGGGGTATGCGGAATCGGAGGTCAACTTCAGGCTCCCGTCGAGGTGTTGTGGTCGGCCAGCAGCGTGTCGGCCAGGGCGTGACCGGCGGCTGTGGCGTCGCCCGGGGACGAGGACACCGTCCGGTAGGTGCGGTGCCGTCCGTCGGGTGAGGTGATGACGGCGGACACCTCCAGCCGCGACCCGGACCGCGCGATCCGCGCATGGGCGCCGACCGGTGCGCTGCACCCCGCTTCCAGCCGGGCCAGGACGGCCCGTTCCGCCTCGACCGCGCACCGGGTGTCCCGATCGTCCAGGGTGCTCAGCAGCGCTGGCAGCCCCGGATCGTCCGAGCGGCACTCCACCGCCAGCGCGCCCTGGGCGGGGGCCGGGACGAAGGCGGCCGGGTCCAGGATCTGGCTCGCCTCGTCCAGCCGGTCGAGCCGCGCCAGACCGGCGGCGGCCACGATGACGGCGTCCAGTTGTCCGGTGCGGACCCGGCCGATCCTGGAGTCGACGTTGCCGCGCAGTGGTACGACCTCCAGACGCGGATGCATCGAGAGCAACTGCCCCGCGCGGCGCGGCGATCCGGTGCCGACCCGTGCGCCGGGTGGCAGTTGAGCCAGCGTGCGGCCGTCGGCGGTGACGACGGCGTCCCGTGGATCCTCGCGGGCCGGGACGGCCGCGATGGTGATCCCGTCGGGCACGGCGGTCGGCAGGTCCTTGTAGGAGTGCACCGCGAAATCGATCTCCTCAGCCAACAGGGCGGCCCGGACGGCCTGTACGAAGACCCCGGTGCTGCCCATCGCCGCGATGGCCGCGTTGCTGATGTCGCCCTGGGTGGTGATGCCGACGGTCCGTACGGTGGTTCCGCTGACGCCGCTGAGCGCCGCGGCGAAGGAGGACGACTGCGCCAGAGCCAGCGCACTGCCGCGGGTTCCCATCCTCAGTACGTGTGTGGAGGCTTGCGTGGTCACCGTTCTCCCCCGTTGCTGTTCGATGAGCCGGCGGTGCCCGCGGGCTCCGGCCCGAAGAGGTCGTGCAGCACCTCGACATAGGTGTGGCCACCGGTTTCGGTGGCCATCTCCCGGACGCGGACCGTCGGCCGGTGGATGAGCTTCTGCGCGATCCGCCGGGCGGTCTGCTCCACCTCGCCGCGGATCTGGCCGGGCAGGGTGGGCACCCGGTGGAGCAGGCGGTCCACCTCCTCGTCCACCACGGCCATCGCGGACTTCCGCATGGCCACGATGGCCGGTGTCGCGGCGTCCCGGTGGCGTTCCGTCTCGTAGGAACGGGCCTCCGCGGCCACGATGCGGTGGGCCTCGGCGATCGGCACCCGCTCCGAGGCCTCCTTCAGCCGCGTCTCCAGCCGGACCAGGTCGATCAGCCGCACGCCTGCCAGTGAGGCGACGGACGGTTCGATGTCCCGCGGCAGCGCCAGGTCGATGAGGACCTTCGTGCTGCCGGGCCGCGCGGCGAGCGCGTCCACCACGAGGTCCCGGGTGAGCACCGCGTTCCTGGCCCCCGTCGCGGAGACCACGAGCTCGGCTCGGCACAGCGCTTCGGGCAGTTGGGCCCAGGCGACGGTACGGACGCCCAGCTCCTCGGCGAGCCGCTCGGCCGCCCGCGCGGTCCGGTTGACCACGGTGATCTCCGCCAGGCCCGCCCGGTGCAGTGCCACCGCGCTCAGGCTGCCCAGATTGCCGGAGCCGATCACCAGGGCCCGATGTCCTTCCAGCGGCCCGGCGAGTTGGGCCGCGGCGTCCAGGGCGATGGCGACCAGGCAGGACGCCGCCCCGCCGAGACGGGTCTCGGACTCCACCCGCTTCCCGGCGCGCAGCGCCCGCTGGAACAGGCCGTGCAACACCGGCCCGACGGTGCCGTGTTCGCGGGCCAGGTTGTACGCGGCGCGGACCTGTCCGCGGATCTGGTGGTCGCCGACCAGCAGCGAATCCAGTCCGCTGGCCACCGTGAACAGGTGCTCGGCGGCCGTCTGCCGCCGTCGGACGCGCAGCATCGACCGCACGTCCGCCGGGTCCGCCCCGCCCGCCTCCGCGAGCGCGGCCACGAAGTGGGCCAGTGCGGTGTCGGCGTCCTCGGTGTCGGCGTAGAGCTCGGTACGGTTGCAGGTCGCCAGGACCACCGCCTCCGCCACGGCAGGGGAGCCGGCCAGCCGGTCGAGCAGGCGGATGACGTCCGGTGTGGTGAGCGCGGTCGCTTCCAGGGCGGCCAAGGGAGCGGAGTGGTGACTGGTGCCAATGCTCAGCAGGGTCATCGACGTGCCTCATGAGGAATCGTTACCGCGCGATCGTCCGGGGTGGTGTCGGCCTCGACGGCCAGCCAGTCCCTGGGGCGCAGGAAGTCGGCCAGCCGGTCCTCGGCGCTGCCGGGTTCCGGCTGCGGACGGAAGGTCCAACCGGCCAACGGCGGAAGGGACATCAAGATGGCGTCGATGTTGCCGCCGGTCTGCAGGCCGAACTGGGTGCCCCGGTCGTAGACCAGGTTGAACTCGACATAGCGGCTGCGGCGGTGCAACTGCCAGCGCCGCTCGCGTTCGCCGTACTCGGTGTGCGTACGGCGCAGCACTATCGGCAGGTAGCCGGGCAGCAGACTGGTCAGCCCGTCCTCGACGAAGCCCAGCGCGCGGTCCCAGCCGTGCGGGCCCGGCGGACGCAGGCGGTCGAAGAAGATCCCTCCGATGCCGCGGGTCTCCTGCCGGTGCGGAAGGTAGAAGTAGCGGTCGCACTCCTGCTTCGCCGGGCCGTAGAAACCCGGCTCGAAGCGGTCGCAGCAGTCCTTGAGCGTCTGGTGCAGATGCCGGGCGTCCTCCTCGAAGCCGTACGACGGCGTCATGTCCGCACCGCCGCCGAACCACCAGGTGTCCCCGTCATCGACCTCGAAGTAGCGGAAGTTGGCGTGGAAGGAGGGAACCCAGGGGTTGCGGGGATGGACCACCATGGACAGGCCGGTGGCGAAGAAGCCGCCGTCCAGTGCGCGGCCGGGTTCCGTCCTGGCGATTGACGGCGGTACCCGGTCGCCGTGCACCGCCGACACGTTCACGCCCGCCCGCTCGAAGACCGCTCCGCCCTCAAGGATCCGAGCCCAGCCGCCGCCTCCCGCGGGGCGTTGCCAGTCGTGGTCACGGAACCGTTCGCTGCCGTCGCACTCCTCGAAGGCGGCCACCAGTCGAGCCTGCTGGGCCCGTAGCAGGGCCAGCACCTTGCCGTGATCCCTCACCGGGTCTCCCTGTGGGTGGCTGCCTGCCGACGGTCGAACGACCGGACGGCCTCGATGAGGTGGCTGACGTGGTCGGGGGGGACATCAGGGCGGATGCCGTGCCCCAGGTTGAAGATGTGCGGCCCGCCGATCCCGTGCCGCAGCACGTCATGCGCCAGTTCGGTGATGAGGTCGGGGTCCGCTGTCAGTACCGCGGGGTCGAGGTTGCCCTGCAGCGTCTTGCCGGGAAGCGCGGGCCGGACGGCGGACAGCGGAGCACGCCAGTCGACGCCGATCACTTCGGCGGGCAGGGTGGCCAACTGCCCCAGCAGATGGTGGGTGTTGGTCCCGAAGTGGATCCGCGGGACGGACAGGTCCCCGATGCCGGCCAGTACCCGGGCCGCGTAGGGCTGGCCGAAGCGGGCGTAGACCGCCGACGGGTGGACGCCCGCCCAGGAGTCGAAGAGTTGGATCGCGTCGGCCCCGGCCGCCACCTGCATCCGCAGATAGCGGATCGTCACCTCGGTGAGTTTGCCCAGCAGCGCGTGGGCGGCCGTGGGCTGTTGGTGCAGCCAGGACCGGAACGCCGGGAAGCCGTCACCGCTGCCTCCGCTTTCCACCAGGTAGGCGGCGAGGGTGAGCGGCGCACCGGCGAATCCGATCAACGGTACGTGTGCGGCCTCGCGCACCATGGGAATCGCCGCCGCGACAAAGGGAGCGATCTCTTCCTGGTCCGGAACGCGGAGTCGCGCCACGTCAGCCGCGTTGCGTATCGAATGCGCGATCACCGGACCCGGGGCGAAGTCGATATCGACTCCCATCGCGGCCAGCGGGATCATGATGTCGCTGAACAAGATCGCCGCATCGAGATCGAACCGGCGCACCGGTTGCAGAGTCACTTCGGTGACGGCTTCCGGATTGCGGCACATTTCAAAGAATCCGTACCGCTCTTTGACGGCGCGGTACTCGGGAAGGTAACGGCCTGCTTGGCGCATGATCCAGACGGGCGCCCGCGCCGTGTCTTTGCCTAAGGCAACGTCCAGAAACAGACTCACCTGCGTTCCCCCAGTCCGACAGGAAGTTTGGACGTTAGACAGGTTGCAACTCCCTTGTCGGGCTGTCAAGTTGGTGCAAGAATCGCTGACTTGGCCATCAATGGCTGCCTGGTGCAACGAAGCTGCCGAGGAAGCCGACTCGTTGGGAATCCCGCCTTCCGGATTTGATTCGGTGCATTGCCGGGTGGCTGGATCACGCGCGAACTGGGGGAATGTGCGATGGTGAATCAGGAGCCCACCGGAATCGTTATGTTGAATCTCGGAGGGCCTCGCTCGCTCGATGAGGTCGAGCCATTTCTGTGCAACCTCTTCCTGGACCGGGAAATCATTCAACTGCCGGTGCAGGAGCGACTGGGGGCGTTCATCGCGAAACGCCGTGCGCCGAAGGTGCGGAAGCTCTACGAGGCCATCGGCGGAGGTTCGCCGCTGTACGACTGGACCACCCGGCAGGGACAGGGGATGGTCGAGCGACTTGACGTCCTGTGCCCCGAGACCGCGCCGCACCGCTTCTACCTGGCGTTTCGCTACACCGATCCGACCAGCGAGCAGGCCCTGCGACAGATGGCGGCCGACGGGGTGCGGCGGGCCGTCGCCTTCGCGCAGTATCCGCAGTACTCCTGCACGACGACGGGATCCAGCCTGAACGAACTGTGGCGTACGGCCCGGCGGTTGGCGTTGGCCGAGTCCTTCGAATGGAGCGTCATCGACCGCTGGTCGGCGCATCCGGCCTTCGTCCGGGCCATGGCGGGGAAAGTCCGCGAAGGCCTGGCCCGCTTCGACGAGGCGGTCCGTGACGATGTCGTGCTGCTGTTTAGCGCGCACTCGCTGCCGCGCCGGGTCATTGACCGCGGGGACCCCTATCTCCAGGAAGTCGCGGCGACGGTGCATGACGTCATGTGTTCGATCGGCGGTGACCGTGAGTACGCGTTGTCCTTTCAGGCCGATGTCGGGCCGGTGGCATGGCAGGGGCCGAGTACGGAATCGGTGATCCGGGCTCTTGGCGCGCAGGGGCGGCGGCACGTATTGATTGTGGGAATCATTTTCACAACGGACCATCTGGATACGCTCTCCGAGATAGACATGGAGTTCGCCGAGGTGGCCCGGGAAGCCGGTGTCACCGATTTCCGCCGGGCGCCCGCGCCCAATGACGACCCGGTGTTCCTCGACGCGCTGGCCGAAGTGGTCACCGACCATCTGCACGGCGACCGCGGCTGCTCCCGCCAGTTCACCCTGCGCTGCGCCGGGTGCACCAACGCGCAGTGCCGCGAGATCCTCAATCCGGCGCGGCCGCACCGCCAGCCGCCGCTGCGCCGTGCCGAGCCGGGGCCTGGGTTCGGGCGGCAGCCCGCGCTGCCCGGCTCCCGGTGAACGGCCGCCGCCCGCGTGTCGCCGTCATCGGGGGCGGCATCACCGGGCTGGTCGCCGCGTTCGACCTCAGCCGGGCCCAACCGCCTTGCGAGGTAACGGTGTTCGAGGCGGCCGACGTGATCGGCGGCGAGATCGCCAGCCATTCGGCCGACGGATACACCGTGGACCTCGGCCCCAACGGCTTCCTCGACAGCGGCTCGGACCTGCGCCGGGTGGTGGACGCGCTGGGCATCGCCGATGAGCTGGTCCCCGCGGCGGACCAGGCGCGCGACCGGTTCATCCTGACCGGCGGCCGACTGCTGCCCCTGCCGTCCACGGCGCGCTCGGTGCTGTCGACCCCGCTGCTGCCCGCGTCCGCCAGGATGCGGTTGCTCGCCGAGCCGCTCGTCGGCCGCGTCGAAGGACGGGAGGAGACGGTCCACGCCTTCCTGGCCCGGCGGTTCGGCCGCCAGGCCGCCGATCTGCTCGCCCCGCTCCTGGTGCACGGGGTGAGCGCGGGTGACCCCCGGATGATCAGCCTGGACGCGGCGTTTCCCCGGATCCGCGAGCTGGAGCGGCAGCATCGCGGTCTGCTGGCACTGGCCGCGCGCACCCGCTGGCGCCAGGTACGTTCCGGAACGGTCCCGGCCACGCGGCTGACCAGCTTCCGCCGCGGCGGAATGCGCGTCCTGGTGGACGCGCTGGCCGCCAGGCTCGCCGACGCCATCCGCACCCGTTCCCCCGTGGACCGCCTGGAACGGTCCGTCGGCGGAGGCTGGAGCCTGTGGACGCCGCACGGCGAGACCCGCGCCGACCACGTACTGCTGGCCGTCCCCGCCCCGGCCGCCGCGCACCTGCTCCAGCCGCATCTGCCGCGCGCCGCACAGCGGTTGCGGGCCGTCCGCTACGCGCCGATCCGGGTCACGGCACTGGGGTACCCTCGGCGGAGCCTGCCCAGGGCGCCGCGGGGGTTCGGCTTCCTGGCCTCGCCGGGGGAGCACACCCGGATGTTCGGCACGGTCTACAGCTCGTCCGTCTTTCCGGACACCGCACCGGCCGACGGCGTGCTGCTGCGGGTGTTCGCCGGTGGAGTCGAGGACCCGGAACTGACCCGGCTGCCCGCCGACCTGGTGATCGAGCGGTTCCACCGGGACCTGGCCCCGCTGCTCGGCCTGACCGAGCCGCCCGAGTTCACCCATGACCATGTGTGGCGCGAGGGGATCCCGCAGTACGAGTTGGGCCACCAGGCCCGGATCCAGGGCGTGTTGAGCGAGCTCGCGACCCTGCCGGGGCTGCACGCCGCGGGCAGCGCGTACCACGGGGTGGCGGTCAAGGACTGTGTGGGCGACGCCCGCCGGGCCGTCGCCGCCATCCGGTCGGCGATCAGCCAAGCACACGGCAGTACTTCACCCAGCATGGCATCAGGAGGACAGGACTGATGGACGACAAGAAGGCCCAGACCCGCCAGATGCTCCGCGAACGGCTCCAGCGCTATCTGGAACTGCGCGCCGAGCACGGTGCGGACAAGGCCAGGGAGATCCTGCTGGACGGCTACCCGCAGCGGCAGGCCGCTCGCATGGGTCCGCTGATCACCGGATGCTCGCTCGCCGAGGGAATCGGCAAGGCCCTGCCGAGGTTCGAGGCCATGGGGTTCCTGGAGGAGGCGATCGATGTCTCCACGGACTCGCAGGACGCCGTCCTCGAAGCCTGCCGCACCTGTATGTGCCTGATGGCCGCCGAGGACCTGGGCCTGGACGAGCCGCTGCCCATCTTGTGCGAGCTGGACTTCGAGGCGACCCGTCGCGCCTTCCCCGAGATGACCGTGGAGAGTCTGCGCAGGCAGACGGACGGGCACCACGTGTGCGCCTTCCGCTACTCCAGGCCGCGACGGGACTGATGACCGAGGTTCCCCTCGCGATGTCCTTCCGGGCGAGGCGGCAGGCCTGCGGTTTCGGCTGCGGATCCGGGGGCCGTCTCCCGGGAAGACGCGGTGGCCGGTTGCGCGGCGAGCAGTCCTGACGTCAGCAGCAGTTCCAGATCCGCGGTGGCCGTACGCACCGCCTCCGGTGACCTGAGCACCTGCTCGCGCGCCCCCGCCAGCAGGTGCATCAGCAACTCCGCGTGCCGGTCCGGGTCGACCTCGGCGTGGAAGACACCGTCTCGCCGCCCGCTGTCCAGCACATCGGCGAGCAGTTGGCGCAGCCGGTCGGTGTGGTGGGTCATCCGCGCCCGGATGCTCGGACTGATTCCGGCGGCCTGGAACTCCAGGGCGCGGGAGCGCCGTTCGGGCCGGGCGAAGTACTCCAGATGCGTCCCTATGAAGGCCGCCAACCGCTGGCGGGGGCCGCCTGCCCGGTCCAGTTGGGAGCGCAGGTGCGCATAGAACAGGTCCACTTCATCCTGCACCACCGCCAGCAGGACGCCTTCGACATGGCGGTAGTAGTTGTAGAGCGTCGCGCGTGAGACATCGGCCCGCTCCGCGATCGCCGCCATGGTCGTGTTGGCCAGCCCCTTCTCCACCGCCACCTCAAGAGCCGCCTGCTTGATGCGGGCCCGCACCTGCTCCTTGTGCTCGGCCACCACCTTGTCCCAACTGGAAACCATGACACCCCTTAGACAACTTGTCAGTTGGTTTGCGGTCCGTCTACGCTTTCCATCAAGCGTCGAACCGGAACAGCGTGCAGCGTAAGCCGTCCTAGCTCGGCCGGGGAACCGGACGATGCGGTGGAACGCGACGACAGGCGGAGGCTGACAGAGATGAGTTCGCGCTTAGGGACAAGCGGGGTCCGGATCGGCAGAGGCCGGCTACGCCTGCTGCTGTGGGCGGTTGTGGTCGGCTGGCTCGGCGTGGCGGCCGTACTGGGCCCGGTCCAGGCCGAGTTGACCAAGGCCGAGAGCAACGACAACGCCGCCTTCCTGCCGCGCTCCTCGGAATCCGCGCAGGCCGCCCGGACGCTCACCGCGCGCTTCGCGACCGGTGACGCACTCCCCGCCCTGATCGTCTACCAGCGTCCGACCGGGCTGACACCAGCCGACCGCACCGCGGCGGTGGCGGACGCCAACCGGCTGCGCGGCCTGGCCGACGTCGGCCACCCGACGCTGCCGTCGCCCCCCACGGCCAACGGCGCGCCGCGACTGCTGTCAGCGGACGGCACGGTCGCGGTGACCGTGGTTCCGGTGACCGCCCACGGCCTGAAAGTCCGGCAGACCGTGGACGCCATCAAGCACCAACTGCGGCCGGTACCCGGGCTGCACACCTACGTCACCGGACCGGCGGGCATCAGCGCGGATGCCATCAGTGTCTTCAGCAGTATCGACTTCCGGCTGCTGGCGGCCACCGTGGCGCTGGTGCTCGTACTGCTGCTGGCCGTCTACCGCTCCCCGGTGCTGGCGCTCGTACCGCTTCTCGTGGTGGGCATGGCCTACGTGCTGGCGTCCGGCCTGGTCTACGTGCTGGCCACGCGGGGCGGCCTGCTGGTCAACAGCCAGGCGACCTCGTTGATGCTCATCTTGATGTTCGGCGCGGGAACCGACTACTGCCTGTTGCTGATCGCCCGTTACCAGGACGAACTACGCCGCCACCCATCCAGCGCGGCGGCCATGCGCTCCGCCCTGGGCAGGACGTGGGGCTCCATCTTCTTCAGCGGTCTGACCGTCATCGCCTCACTGGCCGCCCTGTTCGCCACCCGGCTGGGATCGACCAGGGTGATCGCCCCGGTCGGCATCATCGGCCTCGGCTGCGTCCTGCTGGCGGCGTTCACGCTGCTGCCCGCACTCCTGGTGCTGCTCGGGCGCCGGGCGTTCTGGCCGCGGCCGCTCCCCGTCGCCACGGCGGACGTCCCCGCTGCGGCCTCGGCGCCCGGTAGATGGGCCCGCATCACCCGGACCGTGCTCGCCCGGCCGTGGTGGGCCGTGGTGGGCACACTGGTGCTGCTGGCCGTCGGATCCCTCGGCGCGCTGCGCTACACCGACGATGTCAACCTGCTCAACGCCTTTCGCTCGCACACCTCCTCCGCCGCCGGTTACCAGGCCATCGCGCACGCCTTCCCGGCGGGCACGGCGGCGCCCACCACCGTGCTGGTCGAGCGCACCGACGGGCCGCTGCGCGGCACCGATCTGACCCGCACCACCGCGGCCCTGGCCACGGTCCAGGACATCGCCTCCGCCGCACCGCTGCCGGTACGTTCGCAGGACGGGCGGATCGGTGAAGTGCAGGTCGTGCTCACCATCGACCCGTACGGCGGCGCGGGACTGTCCCGGGTCGCCGACATCCGGCACGCGGTGTCCTCCGGACTGCCTTCCGGGGTAAGGGCGTTGGTGGGCGGTGACCCCGCGGTGCAACTGGACACCAAGCGCGCCGCCGATCACGATCTGCGGGTCGTCGTACCGCTGGTCCTGGCGATCATCCTGTTCATCCTCGCGGTACTGCTGCGCGCGCTGCTCGCCCCGCTGTATCTGATCGGCACCGTCATCGCCTCCTTCTTCGGTGCCTTCGGGATCTCGGTTTTCGTCTTCCGGGATCTGTTGCACCAGCAAGGGATCAACCCCGTGGAGCCGACCTTCGCGTTCCTGTTCCTGGTGGCGCTCGGCGTGGACTACAACATCTTCCTGATGGCCAGGGTCCGTGAGGACACCCGCAGCCACGACACCCGCACGGCGGTGGCCACCGCACTGCGCGCCACCGGTTCCGTCATCACCAGTGCCGGTGTCATCCTCGCCGGTACCTTCGCCGTACTGATGGTCCTGCCGCTGGTCATGCTGTTCCAACTCGGCTTCACCGTCTGCGTCGGCGTCCTGCTGGACACCTTCCTGGTGCGTACCGCGCTGGTGCCCGCCATCACCTACCTGCTCGGCGAGAGGGCGTGGTGGCCGGGTCACGCCCGCGGCCGCCGCGACGGCGTGAACCCCCTGCCACCGCGGCGGCGAGTAGCCCTGGGGAGCGGACCGGCGGTGTCGCAGCAGCCATCAGCGGCCTCCGGCCGCGGGGGACCGCAACCCGGCGAAGATCCGCCGAGCGGGCTCTGACCACCCAGTCCACCACGACAGTTCACCGGGAGCGGACTCCGCCATGGCCGGTACGGCAAGCACCCAGACGACGCGCGGCGAGGGCGAGCGGCCCGCCGTCGCCCGTCCCGCGTGGCGGCAGCTCGCGGCATGCACCGCGGTCGCCACACTCCTGCAACTCGACGGCACCATCGTCACGGTGGCGCTGCCGTCGGCGGGCGGCCATTTCGGCACGACCGCACAAGGCCAGTCCTGGATCCTCACCGCCTACTTCGCCACCTACGCCCTTGGTCTGCTGCCCGGCGGCCGGATCGTCGACCGCTTCGGTCCGCGGCTCGCGGCGGTGATCGGGCTGGCGGTGTTCGCCGCCGGAACCCTGACGGGCGCACTTGCCGGATCCCTCGCCATGCTCATCGCCTCCCGGGTCGTGCAGGGCATCGGCGCCGGGCTGGCCAGCCCCGCCGCGCTCACCGGCGCGGTCGCGGGCTTTCCACCCCAGCGCCGCGGAACGGCGCTGGGCATCTGGGGAGCCGCCTCCGGTCTGGCGAACCTCGTCGGTCCGCTGTTCGGCGGCCTGCTCACCGCGGGCTGGGGTTGGCGCGCCAACTGGTGGACGCTGCTGGCACTCGGACTGCTGGCGGTCACCGCGACCCTCGGATGGGTACGGCTCACCACCACCGCCCCGACCCCGCCGGGCCGTGCCCCGCGCACGCCGATGCGCACCGCGCGCGCCGCCTCGGTCACGGCGGCGCTCACCTTCGCCATGATGATCGGGACGTTCTTCGCCATCGAGCAGTATCTGCAACAGGCCGCGGGTTACGGGGCGTTGACCGCGGCGGCGGCGCCCATGGTGCTCGCCCTGTTCATCGGCGCGGCCAGCCCTGTCGCCGGACGGACCACCGACCGGTACGGGGAGCGCGGCCCGGCCCTGTGCGGCCTCCTGGTCGCCACGTTGGTGTTCGCGGTCTACGCACTGCCCGCGCTGCCCCTGCACGGTCCGGAGCTCATCCCGGGCGGCGTGCTGCTCGGCTTCGCACTCGGCCTGCTCCTCCCGTCGACCTCCCGCGCCGCACTGAACTCCGTGCCGGAGACGATGCACGGCCGCGTCTCGGCGCAGTTGTCCGGCGGGCGCCTGGTCGGCGCCGCCGGGGGCGTGGCACTGGCCGGTTGGGTGTTCCGCGAGCATGTCACCGCGGACCGTTTGCACTGGGCATTGCTTGGCGGGGCGGTACTTGCCCTGGCCGGGGTCCTGGTGGTGGCCACAGGGTTCCGTCGGGGAGCGCCGACGCCACGCTAGGCGTGTGTCCGCCGGCCAGGCCATGGCCAACGGCGCGGGCCGGGAGCCGCGTGACTTCTCCGCCGCTCCCCTTACCCCGCGCGGGACCCGCGCCGCGTCACCCTCGCACCCCGGGCGGGCGAGAGCCGCGGTCACCCCCGCGCCGCGCGCGGGACCCGTGCCGCCCGGTGCAGCAGCACGGCCGCCACCAGTCCGCCCAGCAGTACGGCGCTGGCGCCGACCAGTTGGCCGGTCCGCAGGCCGCAGGCGAACGCGTGCCGCACCACGGACCGGTCGGCGTCGGTGTGAGCCGCGGCCAGGGCCGTGGGGAGGGAGGCGGCACCGGCGATCGCGGTGGGCAGCAGCGCGTTGAAACGGGCACCCAGTACCGCGCCGAGGACGGCGACGCCCAGGCCGTTGCCGAACTCGGCGAGGGTGCCGTTCAGTCCGGCGCCCACGCCCGCCTGCCGCGGGGGGATCGCGGACATGACCGCGTTGGCCATCGTGGGGGCGGCGAGGGCCACGCCGATCCCCATCAGGACCAGACCGGTGAGCATGCCCGGGTAGCCGCCGGAGCCGAACACGGCCGCCGTCGCCAGTCCCGCGGCCAAGGTGGTCATGCCGATGGCGATGGTCAGCGGTGTACCGAGCCTGGGCAGCAACCGCGAGCACAGGCCGGAGAAGTTGAGGACGACGACGGTCAGCGCGAGCGGCGCGGTGCGCAGCCCGGCGTCCAACGGCCCGTACCCGAGCACGAACTGCAGTTGCTGGGTGAGCAGGAAGAGCGAGCCGCCCATGCCGAAGGCGACGAGGATGCCGCCCGCCAGGGCGCCGATGAAGCGGCGGTTGCGGAAGAACGCCATGTCCAGCATGGGGTAGCGGACCCGGCGCTCCCAGCAGGCGAAGGCCGCCAGCCCCGCCAGGCCGACGGCGGCGGTGAGCAGGACCTGCGAGGAACGCCAGCCGTGTACGGGACCGGCGATGATGGAGTAGACGACGCCCACCATGCCGATGACGGACAGCAGCGTGCCGAGCAGATCAGGCCGGTCTCCGGCCGGCGTCCTGGACTCCGGTACCAGCCTGAGGGTCGCCGCGAGTCCGACCAGTACGACGGGAACGTTGATCAGGAAGATCGAGCCCCACCAGAAGTGGTTGAGGAGGGTACCGCCGATCACCGGTCCGGCGGCGAAGCCCAGTGAGTTGACGGTGCTCCAGATGCCGATGGCCTTGGGGCGCTCGGAGTCGTCGAAGACCTGGACGACCACGGCGAGCGTCGTGGTCATCAGCAGCGCGCCGCCCACCCCCATCCCGGCGCGGGCGGCGATGAGTTGGCCCGGCCCCTGGGCGAACGAGGCGGCGACCGAACCGGCGCCGAACAGGGCCAGACCCAAGGTGAGCATCCGCCTGCGGCCGTAGCGGTCGGCGGCGTTGCCCGCGGTGAGCAGCAGACCCGACTGCACCAGCGAATAAGCGTTGATCATCCACTGGATGTCGGCGGTGCTGGCGCCCAACTCCTCGGTGAGCGAGGAAATCGCCACGCCCAGGATGGTGTTGTCGAGCAGCACGGTGAGCTGGGCGAGGCAGACCACGCCGAGGATCAGCCATCGGGTCGGCTGCCGGGAGGCGTTCCGGGCTGGGGCGGCGTCGGTGGCCATGGCTGTCATGGGGCTCCTGTGATGGCGGACCGGCTGCGGCGACGCGGTTCGGCCGGTCGGCGTCCAGGAGGCGCCGACCGGCCGGAACCGGTCGGTGATGCGGGACCGTCAGAGTCGGGCGAAGCGGGCTATCGGGTTCTCCAGGGTGCCGATGAGCTGAAGCGCTCCGGCCGGGTCCTGGAGATCGACCATCTGCCGGTTGTTGCGCAGTTGCAGCCGGTTGAGGCACGACAGCGCGAACCGCTCGCAGAACAGGTCGTACCGTTTGAACCGCTCGGCCAGCCGCGGGTTGGCCGCCTGGTAGTCGGCCACGCAGGCGGCGACGGCCGACCAGAAGCCGTCCTCGTCCAGCGCGCCGTCCGCGCTGAGGATCCCGTTCAGGAACCGCAGAAAGCAGTCGAAGACATCAGTGAAGATCGACAGCGTCCACAGTTCCTCGGGCACCTCCGCGCGGATCCGCCCGACCTGGGGCGGCAGCGGGGTGTCGGCGTCCATCACGGCGATCTCCTCGGCGATGTCCTTGAAGATCACCCGCTGTACGACCCCGTCCTCCAGCACCAGGATGACGTTCTCACCGTGCGGCATGAAGACCAGGCCGTAGGCGTAGAAGCAGTGCAGCAGCGGCGTGAGGTACGCGTCCAGATAGCGGCGCAGCCAGGTCGCGGGGTCCAGGCCCGACTCCGCGATGAGCGCGGCGGCGAACGAGCCGCCGTCGCGGTCGACATGCAGCAGTGAGGCCATGGTCGCCAGCCGCTGGCCCGGCGCCAGCTTGGGCACCGGGCTCTCCCGCCACAGCGCGGCCAGCATCTTCAGATACGGGGACCCCTTGGCGGAGGCGGCCGCGTACCGCTCGTGGTGGTAGCCGACGGCGGCCCGTTCCCGGATCACGTCGAGACCGGTGCGCCTGAGCACCTCGTCCTCGGCTACCAGACCGGCCAGCCAGTCGTTGATGGCCGGGGTCGCCGCCATGTACTCGGCGGACAGTCCGCGCAGGAAGCCCATGTTCAGTACCGACAGTGCCGTCTTCACATAGTGCTTGGACGGGTCCGTGGTGTTGAAGAAGGTGCGGATCGACTGCTGTGCCAGGTACGCGTCGTCACCGTGGCCGAGGCACACGATGTTGCGTTGGGCGACCTCCGCCGCGAAGGTGACCGACAGTTTGTTCCACCACTGCCAGGGGTGCACCGGCATGAGGTGGTAGTCGTCGAGGTCCAGGCCGAGACCGGCCATCGTCTCGGCGAACCTGTCGAGTGCGGCCGTACCCAGCTCGGACTGGATGAGCTGCTGGTAGTCGAGGTCTGCGCAGACGGAGAACGTCGACCGGTCGCGCCGCGCCGCCAGCCAGATCAGCCGTACCGGCCTTGCGGCCTCCGGGGCGTAGGAGAGGTACTCGGGCGCGCCGAATCCCAGTCGCCCGTTGTTGGCCACGAAGCAGGGGTGGCCCTCGGTCATCCCCGCCTCGATCGCCTGGAACCCGGCCTTGGCCAGCTCGGCCGAACCGACCGGCGCGGCGGAGAGTTTGAAGGCGCAGCTGGCCAGCGTGCTGCTGATCTCCTCCAGATAGACCGGAAGGATCTCCTCGCCCAGGCCCAGGGCGCCGCGCAGTTCGATGAACAGGTCGAGCGCGTCCAGCGGCACCTCGGAGCCGTCCCGGTGCCGGGTGATGGAGTCCGGGTCGATCTGCCAGTGGTCCAGCGTCAGCAGGTGGGCGCGGAAGCGGTATTCGACCGTCCCGTCGTCGCTGGTGACGGCGTACCGGTCGGCGCCGAGCCGCCGTGGTGTCAGCAGGCGCTCATGGGAGAACTCGGCGAGGGCCTTGCGGACCAGCAGCCGGTTGGCGCGGCTCCACAGCTCGGGCGTCAGATGCGCGACGACGTCACGCGGTGCGTAGGTGTGCATGGTTCTCCGGTTCACTCCTTGGCTTCGGCAGCCACGGTGAACTCGCCCTCTCGGGCGGCCAGGTACTGCTCGCGGGTACAGGTACTGAGGTAGGCGTTCTTGTCCGGCAGCGAAACGGTGTCCATGACGCGGAAGCCGACGGCTGCGTTGAGCGCGTGGACCGCGTGGTTGCGGACATCCGGCTCCACGACGACGCGCTGGTTGGCCGGGTCGTCGAACAGCAGCTCCATGACGGTGGTGAGCACGGCACGGGTGAACCCGTGGAGGGGCGTGTCCGCGGGTGCCACCAGGAAGTGCATACCGACATCGCCGGGCCGGGCGGCGTACCGCCCGGCGAGCTCGCTGTGCGCGGGGTCGTAGCGCTCGACCAGGAACGCCGGGCGCCCCTCGTACAGCCCGAGCAGCGCGTCATGGTGCGGGTTGGCGTCGATGGACTCGAACTCCCGCCGTACGTCGGCCGGTTCGGCGTCCTGCATCATCCAGAACACCGCCTTGGGGTGGGTGACCCAGCCGTGCAGCAGCTCGGCGTCGGCGAGCGGATCGACGGGGCGGACCGCGAACCGGCCGAGGCGGTCGTCGGTTCGGCTGAAGACTGTGCCGGTCATTCAGGCCACGCTCCCCTGGGTGCCGACGGGGGCGCCGAACTCCTGGAAGGCGATGGACTTCTCCACCGGGTAGTGCTCGCGGCCCAGCAGTTCGCGGATGATCCACGAGTTGCGGTAGGCGCCCATGCCCAGGTCGGGGGCGGTGATGCTGTGGGTGTGCACGGCGGCGTTCTGGACGAAGACGCCGTGTCCGGTCGTGTCGATGCTGTAGTTGCGGCGCACCGCGAAGCGACCCTGGTCGTCCCAGACGATCCGCTCGCGCACCGGTGCCAGGAAGTCCGGCACCTGGTAGCGGTAGCCCGTCGCCAGCACCAGGCCCTGGGTGCCGAGGGAGAAGTCCCGCCCCTGCTCCTCCTGGCGCAGGTCCAGGGTGTACGTACCGCCGGGGGCGTCATAACGGGCGCCGGTCAGCGCGGTGTTGGTCATCAGCCGCGTCGGGCACGGACCCTTGAGGTTCTTCTGGTACAGCAGGTCGAAGATGTCGTTGATCAGGTCGGAGTTGATGCCCTTGTAGAGCACCTTCTGCTCGACCGTGAGCCGGTCGCGGGTGGCCTCGGGCAGCGCGTGGAAGTAGTCCGTGTACTCCGGGGAGGTCATCTCCAAGGTGAGCTTGGTGTACTCCAGCGGGAAGAACCGGGGGGAGCGGGTGGCCCAGGTGAGTTCGTACCCGTGGTGGTCGATGTCCTGCAGCAGGTCGTAGTAGATCTCGGCGGCGCTCTGGCCGCTGCCGACGATCGTGATGCTCTCCTTCGTCTGGAGCGACGCCTTGCTGTCCAGGTAGCGGGAGTTGTGGATGAGGTCGCCTTCGAGGCCGCGGCACGCCTCGGGGATGTGCGGGGGAGTTCCGGTGCCGAGTACCAGCCGCCTGGCGCGGTGGACCGTGCGCTCGCCGGTGGACAGTACGACGCTGTGGACGGCGTAGAGCTCATCGTCCTCGTCGTACTCGACGCTGGTGACCTGGTGGCCGAAGCGCAGGGTGTCCAGCTTCCCGGCCGCCCAGCGGCAGTAGTCGTTGTACTCGCTGCGCAGCGGGTAGAAGCTCTCCCGGATGTAGAACGAGTAGAGCCGCCCCGATTCCTTGAGGTAGTTGAGGAACGAGTAGGGCGAGGTCGGATCGGCGAGGGTGACCAGGTCCGACATGAACGGCGTCTGCAGTGTGCTGCTCTCCAGCAGCATTCCGGTGTGCCAGTTGAAGCCCGGCTTGCTCTCCAGGAACAGCCCGGTCAGCTCCTCGATCGGCTCGGTCAGACAGGCGAGGCCGAGGTTGAACGGGCCGAGGCCGATGCCGATGAAGTCATACGGCGCGCTGGAGTCGTGCGGTGTGTGCGGCGTGGACAAAGGTTTCTCCGGTCCGGTGGGGTCGGGGCGGTCAGCTGGCTCGGGCTTGGCCGTGTTCCGGGCCCGCGTGCTCGGACAGGTAGTGCCGGGCGTGCTCGGCGAGCAGATCGAGGACGTGGCCGATGTCGTCCAGCGTGGTGCGCGGGTTGAGCAGGGTGAACTTCAGGTAGTGCCGACCGTCCACGACCGTCCCGGCGACCACCGCCTCGCCCGACGCCGCCAGCGCCTCCCGGGCGCGCAGATTGGCCCGGTCGCACAGTGCGGGGCTCACTCCCGCCGCCGGGACGTAGCGGAAGACCAGGGTGCTCAGTTGGGGCTCGGCGACGACCTCGAAACGGGGATCGTCGCTCAGCAGCTTCCACGCGTCGGTCGCGAGGTCCACCACGTCGTCGAACAGCGCTCCCACGCCGTCGGCGCCCATGACGCGCAACGTGAGCCAGAGCTTGAGCGCGTCGAACCGCCTGGTGGTCTGGATGCTCTTGTCCACCTGGTTCGGTATCAGGTTCTCGGCGGCCATGACCGGGTTGAGGTAGTCGGCGTGGTACGTCGCGTGCCGCAGGGTCGCCCGGTCGCGGACCAGGACGGCGCTTGAACTCACCGGCTGGAAGAAGGACTTGTGGTAGTCCACGGTCACCGAGTCGGCGCGTTCGATGCCATCGAGCAGGTGGCGGCGGCGGGAGACCAGCAGCCCGCAGCCGTAGGCCGCGTCCACGTGCAGCCACGCCCCGGTCTGCTCGCACAGGTCGGCGATCCGCGGCAGTGGGTCGATGCTGCCGAAGTCGGTGGTGCCCGCGGTGGCGGCGACGGCCATGACCACCAGGCCCTCGTCGCGGCAGCGGTCCAGTTCGGCGGCGAGCGCGTCGGTGCGCATCCGCCGGTTCTCGTCGCAGGGCACCGCGATCACGGCCTCGTAGCCGAGCCCGAGCAGGGCGGCTGACTTCGCGATGCTGAAGTGGCCGCACTCGGAGGTGATGATGCGCAGCCGGGACAGGATCTCCGGCTTGCGCAGCGGCGTGCGGGAGTTCTCCTGTACGGTCCGGCAGGCCTCGTCGCGGGCCAGCAGCATCGCGTGCAGGTTGGACTGCGTACCGCCGCTGGTGAACACACCGTCCGCGGCGTCGCCCAGGCCGATCCGCGCCGCGGTCCAGTCGATCAGCCGCCGCTCGATCAGCGTACCGCCGAAGCTCTGGTCCCAGGTGTCCAGCGAGGAGTTGACGGAGGAGAGCACGGCCTCACCGAGCACCGCGGGTATCACGACGGGGCAGTTGAGGTGCCCGAGGTAGCGCGGGTGGTGGAAGTACACCGCGTCCCGCAGATAGACCCCCTCCAGTTCGTCGAGTGCGGCGGCCGAGTCCCCCAGCGGCCGGTCCAGGTCGATCGCGGAGATCACCGGAGCGAGCTCGGCCGGGGTGACTCCGGTCAACGGCTTTTTGATACGCGTGAGTTTGTCCGCCACCCGCTCGACACCCTCGGTCACGCAGCGCCGGTAGTACTCGGCCGTCCGGTCGTTGAGCAGATGTGACGTGAAGTCAGTCCGATCGGATACGGCACCCGACGCCGGGTCGTCGGCGGGGCGGGCCAGGAAACTCATGATGTGTCCTCAAAAAGGGAAGTCGCAGTGGCTGATGCGCAACAGAAAGTTAGGTTAGCCTTACCTAAGTTGCAAGGCAACTTATGGGGCGGGAGTTACGAAAACGGGCCCCGCTCCTCAAAAGGAGCGGGGCCCGGGGGTTCGGGGGCACACGCCCCAAAGAGATCTGCCAGCCGGGGGTTTGGGGCTTGCCCCAAGAAAATGCCGCCGCAACGGTGAGCAGCCACGACAGCGCGGACCGGCGGTGCCGAAAAAGCCGCAACCGCCGCCAAGTCCCGTCGGCCAGGCTCTACTCGGCCGGAGCCGAACCCGAAACGAGCTCAGCGAGGAGATCCTCCTCGCTGAGCCCGCGCCGCCAGTAGCCGGTGAACTTCACCGCCCTGCGGTCGAATCCGCGCTCGCCGACCAGATGACGGCGCAGCGCCCGTACCGCCCCCGCCTCTCCGGCGATCCACGCGTACGGTGTGCCCGCCGGCAACTCGGCCGTCCGCACGGCGTCCAGGAGGGGATCGGCGTCGGACCGGGCGCGGTCCCGGACCAGCCAGACGATGTCGGCGTCGGCGGCGGTGGGCAGTTCCTGGCGGTCCGCCGGGTGCGTGACCTCGATCCAGACCTTGGCCCTGGTGCCGGGCGGCAGCCAGTCGAGGATTCCGGCGACCGCGGGCAGCGCCGTCTCGTCGGCGGTGATCAGCACCCAGTCGGTGCCGGGCGGCGGCCGGAAGTCCACCCCGCCGTTGTCCTCGACGACCGGCCCGAGGACCGTGACCCGGTCACCGGGTCGCGCCCGCTGGGCCCAGCGGGACGCCGGGCCGGTGTCGCCGTGCACGGCGAAGTCGACGTCCAGCTCCTGCGGTTCGCGCCGCTGCTCGCGCACGGTGTACGAGCGCATCACGCCCCGTACCCCCGGATCCATCGCCCGCCACTGTGCGAACCAGTCCTCCTGGGTGGGGACGACGGGGGCGTCCTGGCCGGGGTGCGGCAGGAACAGTTTGAACCGCTGGTCCCGGCCGCCGGTGGTGAAGTCCGCCAACTGCTCACCGCCGAAGGTGATGCGGACCATGCCGGGGCCGAGGCGCTCGGTCCGTGCGACCCGCAGATCGAAGAAGCGGAACGGAACGGCGGTGGCGGGGGTTGCGGTGGTCATGGGGTTTCTCCCGGGATGTCCTGATGAGTTGCCTCGGTTCAGCTGACCTTCTTGGCCTTCTGCAGGGCCGTCGCCAGCGCCTCGACCAGGGGTGCGCACCCCGCGTACGAGAAACGCGGCTCGCTCTGCCAGGGCGTCACCTGGCCCGCCCTGACGGCGGGCAACTGGGTCCAGGCGGGCTTTCTGGTCAGGAAGTCGGACTGGACGGCAGCCGTGCGGCTGTCCAGCAGAATCAGATCAGCGGGGTACTTGTTGGCGTTCTCCCAGCTCAGGTTCTCGAAGAAGCCGCCCTGCACCTTGTTGGGCACGACGAAGTCAACGCCGAGGCCACGGAAGTACGACAGGTCGGCGTAGACGTGCGGATCGCAGACGTAGAGCAGATCGGCGCTGGCGGAGGCGGCCATGACCTTGATGCGGCCACCTGCCTTGGCCGCGCCGCGCAGCTTCTCGGCCGCCGCCTCGAAGCGCGCCTTGGCGTCGGTGACCTTCTCCGCCTTCGGGTCGGCACCGAGGGATCCGGCCAACTCCGCGTAGCGCTGCAGCGGTTGGGGCAGGGGCACCCTGCTGACCGTGATGCCGACGCTGGGTGCCAGTCGCAGGATCGTGTTCCTGCTCTCGTCCGGTACGAACCACAGGGCGTTGGGCTGGAACATGTTGGTCACCAGCAGATCCGGCCGCAGCGCCGCGTACTTCTCGATGTCGAACTCGCCGTAGGCGTTGCCGATGATGGTCACCTTGCTGATGTCCAGGTCGCCGGCCATCGGGTCGGGCTTGCCGTCCTTCAGCTTGGTCGGGCCGAAGACGCCGACGATCTGGTCGCCGAGCCCGAGGTCGTGCAGGGCCGCGGCGGTTCCGGTGTAGGCGACGATGCGCTGGGGACGGGATGCGGCCGTCACCTTCTTCTTGCGGTCGTCGGTGAACGACCAGACGCCGCCCGCGTCGGCAGCCGAGCCGCTCTTCTTGCCCCCGCACGCGGTGACGAGGGCACCGAGGCCGAGGGCGCCCCCCGCGGCGAACAGGCCGCGACGGGAGAGATGGGCGGATCGGGAGAACGGCATGGCGAGACTTCCTTCATCGGTGGCGCCATCGGTGCGGCTCGGTGGTCGATGACGCCGGTGATCGACTTCGATGTTAGGTTAACCTAACCTAACTTAAGCCACTGTCCAGTGGGGGCGGCTACCGCTCCCCGGTCGCACCGGAGCACCTACGTGTCGGTCACCAAGTCACCGCAGGCCATGGGAGGTTCGACGGCGCTGCCGTCGCTCGGTATACGACCACCCGGCAGACGTGGCGCACTACGCGCCGCCGGGCTCCTCGGCGCCCTGCTGCTCCTGGTCGTCGTGCTGGCACTGAGCCTCGCCCTGGGCGCCAAGCCGCTCTCGCTCGGCGAGGTGTGGCACGGCCTGTTCGACTCCGGGGACGTCGTGGTGCACCGGATGCGGTTGCCGCGCACTGTCCTCGGACTGGTGGTGGGGGTGGCCCTCGGCCTCGCGGGTGGCGTGATGCAGGCGCTGACCCGCAACCCACTGGCCGATCCAGGCCTGTTGGGGATCAACGCGGGGGCGTCGGCCGCCGTGGTCTCCGCGATCTCCCTTCTGGGCATCTCCGGTTTCACCGGCTATGTCTGGTTCGCCTTTCTGGGGGCGGCCGCGGTGTCGGTGCTCATCTACGCGGTGGGCGGTGGGCGCGGGGCGACCCCGGCGCGGCTGGCCCTGGCCGGGGCGGCGGTGAACGCGATGCTCTACTCGTACGTCAGCGCCGTGGAGCTGTTGGACACCGCGTCGCTGGACAAGATGCGCTTTTGGACCGTGGGCTCGCTGGCCGCCGCCCAGCCGGGAACGACCGAGCGGGTGGCACCCTTCGTGATCGCCGGTGCGCTGCTCGCCCTCGTCCTGGCCCGGCCGCTCAACGTCCTCGCGCTCGGCGACGACTCCGCGCAGGCGCTGGGCGCCCGTCCCGCCCGTACCCGCGCCGCCGCCATCGTGGCCGTCACCCTGCTGTGCGGGGCGGCCACGGCGGCCTGCGGACCGATCGTCTTCGTCGGGCTGATGGTGCCGCACCTGGTGCGCTCCCTGACCGGACCCGACCTGCGCTGGCAACTGCCGTACTGCGCGCTGCTCGCGCCGGTGCTGCTGCTCGGCTCGGATGTGCTGGGGCGGATCCTGGCCCGCCCCTCGGAGCTTCAGGTGGGCATCGTCACCGCGGTGGTCGGCGGGCCGTTCTTCCTGCACTTCGTACGGCGCAACAGGGCGGTGCGGGCATGAGCGTGATCCGTACCACCGGCGGGCTGTCCGTCTCGTACCGTCCGAGGACGCTGGCGGTCGGGGCGGGTTGCGCCCTGCTCGCCCTCGCCGTCGGTGTGGTGTCCATCGGCAGCGGCGAGTATCCGATGAGCCCGGCAGCCGTGCTGCGTACGCTCGTTGGGCAGGGGGCCGCCGCCGACACCTTCATCGTCGAGCAACTGCGTCTGCCGCGCGTCGTCACCGCGCTTCTGGTGGGCGCCGCGCTCGCCCTCGCCGGTGCGGTGTTCCAGTCGCTGGTACGCAATCCGCTGGGCAGTCCCGATGTGCTGGGCTTCACCCAGGGCGCGGCGACCGGGGCGCTCACCGTGATCGTGCTGATCGGCGGCGGCGGTGCCGCGCTGGCGGGCGGCGCGGTGCTCGGCGGTGTGCTGACCGGTGCGCTGATCTACGCGCTCGCCGCACGGCAGGGCGCGCACGGCTACCCGCTGATCCTGGTCGGCATCGGGGTGGCGGCGATCCTCACCGGTGTCAACGGCTATCTGCTGACCCGCGCTCAGATCTCCGAGGCGGCCCGCGCCGTGCTGTGGCTCACCGGCAGTCTGGACGGGCGCGAGTGGAGCGACGCGGCGCCGCTCGCGGTGGCCATGGCGGTACTGGTGCCGGTGGTGCTGATCGGCTGCGCACGGGCGCTGCGGGTGCTGGAGATGGGCGACGACGCCGCCCACGGACTGGGCGTGCCGGTGCGGTGGACCCGGGTGACGCTGCTGGCGTGCGCGGTGCTGCTGGCCGCGTTCGCTGCCGCGGCCGCCGGTCCGGTCTCGTTCGTCGCGCTCACCGCGCCGCGGCTGGCCCGACGACTGACCAGGGCGCCGGGGCCGAACCTGGTGCCGTCGATGTGCATGGGCGCCGCACTGATGGTGAGCGCCGACTGGATCGGCCAACGCCTCTTCACCGGGCACCAGTTGCCGGTAGGCGTGGTGACCGGGGTACTGGGCGGTGGCTATCTGGTGTGGCTGCTGGCCACCGAACGCAGGCGGGGGCGAATTTGAGCATGACCGGCAACAACGGACGAGGCGAGGTACGGAACATGGGCCACGGCCCGACCGGAGCACGGCTGAGCGGCAGCGATCTGACCCTCGCCTACGAGCAGCGGACGATCGCGGAGCACCTCGACGTCACTGTGCCCGACCACTCCTTCACCGTCATCGTCGGACCGAACGCCTGCGGCAAGTCCACACTGCTGCGCGCACTGTCCCGAACCCTCAAGCCGACCGCCGGGACCGTGCTGCTCGACGGGCAGGACATCCACTCCACTCCCGCCAGGAAGGTGGCCAGGACACTGGGACTGCTACCGCAGTCGTCGATCGCACCGGACGGCATCACCGTCGCCGACCTGGTCGCCCGCGGCCGCTATCCGCATCAGGGCCTGCTGCGCCAGTGGTCCAGGGACGACGAGCGGATCGTCGCCGAGTCCATGGCCGCCACCGGCGTCGGCGAGTTGGCCGACCGCTACGTCGACGAACTGTCGGGCGGCCAGCGCCAGCGCGTGTGGATCGCCATGGCGCTCGCCCAGCAGACCCCGCTGCTGCTGCTCGACGAGCCGACCACGTACCTCGACATCGCCCACCAGATCGACGTGCTCGACCTGTGCGCCCAACTCCACGTCGACCAGGGCCGCACGCTGGTCGCCGTGCTGCACGACCTCAACCAGGCGGCCCGCTACGCCACCCATCTCATCGCCATGCGCTCGGGTCGGGTGATCGCCGCCGGTGCGCCCGGCGACATCGTGACCGCCGGACTGGTCGAGGAGGTCTTCCGCGTCTCCTGCCGCGTCATCGACGACCCGGAGACGGGCACACCGCTGGTCATTCCAACGGCGCGGCGACAGCCGGGCGCGCGACCGGAGCCTGCCGCCGCCGGGGCGCCGGTACGGCGAGAGCGGTGAACGTGAGCACCGTGCACACCGGATAGATCCAGCCGAGGGCGGCCAGGTACCAGGGCCGGGGGATCGTCCAGATGGACGGCTGCGCGGCGACGAGCCACGAGATGACGTGGCTGCCGAGGGCGACCGCCCACGCCGTCAACGCGACGGTGTGCCCTCGGCCCCGGGCTGGTGCGTGGAACAGGGCGATCAGCGCGGCCACGCACCAGACCCAGTGGTGGCACCAGGAGACGGGAGAGGCCAGCAGCCCGAAGAACTGGACCGCCACCAGCGTCCCCAACCGGTCGCCCCGGCGCGCCGACCGCAGGCAGGCGGCCAGCGCCAGGATCGCCGCCAGCGACACCGCGACCCACCAGGGCGCGGTCAACCCGACGTCATGCCCCAGCGTCCTGGACAGCGCACCGCGCAACGACTGGTTGGTGGCCGAGGCCACCGGCCCGATGCGCGAGGTGTCGGCGAGGACGTGGAACCAGAACTGGTCCGACACCCACGGCGCCACCCACCAGGCCGCCGCCACGGTGGCCGCGAGACCGGCCACGGACCACCAGGCCGCGGACCACCGCCGGTGCGCCAGGAAGTACAGCGCCGTGACCGCCGGAGTCAGCTTGACGCCCGCGGCGGCGCCGACTCCCAGTCCCGCACCGAGCGCTGACCGCCGTGCCAGGCTGAAGACCACGACGGCGGCGAGGATCAGGTTCACCTGCCCGAACCAGAGCGTGGCGTGCACCGGTTCGGCCCACAACACGACCGCCGTCCACAGCAGGATCCGGCGGCGGCCCCGCGGATCCCGCCAGCCCGGCTCGCCCGCCAGCCGCAGGCAGCCGCTGACCAGCGCCGCCAGGCACACCACGGAAAGCACCTGCCAGGCGCAGGCGAGGACCAGCCACGGAACGGTACGCAGCGGCAGGAAGACCAAGGCCGCGAACGGGGGATAGGTGAACGGCAACGGGAACATCCCCGGTCCGGACTCGTAGAGGCGGAACCCGTACAGGTCACCCGTCAACAGATGGGGCGCGGCGACCCGGTAGACCTGCAGGTCGATCATCCGCGGCCCATGGCCGAGTTCGGTGAGTGGACGCAGCGCGAGCGAGACGGCGCACACCACGCCCGCGTGGCGCCACAACCAGCGCTGGATCATGCCGGACCTTCCGTTCACTGCTGCTCTTCTCCGGTGGCCGATACCACTCCTGTGACCATCGGTAGCAGATGTGCGCACGGGAAAGTCTTGGTAAGTAAAACCAGGCGTGGCGGATTCGAAGCCACGAACTTAACGCACCATGAACAAGGAGTCATTCATGCGCCAGCGCGCAATCCGTCTGGGTGTAGTGGTCGTTGCGGTTCTCGGAGTGTCGGCGGCATTAGCCCCCGCCACGTACGCCGCCGCGCCCGTGGAGTGCCGGAAGGGCAGCTTCTGCCTGTTCAGCGGGGCGCATCAGACGGGTGAGGTCCTGTACCAGGTCGACGCGAAGGTGCGGAAGACGAAATTCACGTTCCCGGACGTCGACGCGCTCGAATTGCCCAGCAACCCGCGGTCGGCACGCAACCCCATACCGGACAGCTTCGGCTGCATCGTGCGCCTCAACGACAAGGCGCACTTCGCCGGTGACGAACAGGAAATCGGCGGTGGCGACTCGGAACTGTCAGGCGTCCCGGTGGCGTCGATGACCGCCGACTGCGGCTGACGTCACGTCACTGGCCGCCATACGTAGCGGACATCGGGCTCGCGCTCCTCGTTGCCCCGCCCGTCGGTCTGCTCGGCGACGACGAAGCCGTGTCGCTCGTAGAACCGCCGTGCCGGACCGTTGACCTGGAAGGTCCACAGTTCCAGGCCGTCCGGCCGGAGCGACTTGGCCAGCGCGATGAACCGGTCGCCGATGCCCCGGCCCCGCCACCGCGGATCCAGGTAGAGCTGGCTGAGCAGGCCCTCGTTCAGGACCATCATCCCCACCACCGAGCCGTCGGCGACCGAAACCCAGGTCTCGCGTTCCGGCACGACCACATCGCGGATGTACGCCCGCACCTCGTCGTCCCCGCGCGGGCGGCGCACGGTGGGCAGCGCCGCGGTGAACGAGCGCAGCCACACGTCCGCCACCGCGGACGCGTCGGAGTCGACAGCGCGGCGTATGACGAGATCGTCGATGCTCACAGTCGGGCAGGCTCGCACAACCGCGCTGTCGGCGCATCTGGTTTCCGCGGCGGGCCCGCTGCCGCCGCGGCAAGGGGATTCCGCCCGCGGCGGCGCCCAGCCACGGTGCCGCGGACCGGCGCTCAGGCGCCTGCCGTGACCCACGGCAGCGCGCGGCAGTAGCCGGACAGGCTAGGAGCGCAGCACGGCGGGGTCCTCGATGATGCGCCGTATGGCCGCCATACCGGCGCCGAGCAGTGGGCCCCGCCGTCCCAGCGCGGAGACCAGCAGTGCTTCCGGCTGCCAGGGCCGCAGGGTCCGGGCCGTCAGTTCCTGCCGTATCCCCGGCAGCAGCCAGTCGCCGAGCTCCGCGTACGCACCACCGAGCACCACGGCCGCCGGGTCGACCAGGTTGACCGCCCCGGCGAGCGTCGTGCCCAACGCCCTGCCCGCCCGCTCCAGTGCCGCCAGCACCCGGCGGTCGCCGTCCCGCGCGCGGGCCGCGAGCCGGTCCACGGCGTCCTCGGTCCGCACCAGCCCCGCCTGCCGGAGCACCGCCTCCTCGCCCGCGTACTGCTCCAGGCACCCCCGGGCCCCGCATGCGCAGACCGGGCCGTCCGGACGTACCGGTATATGGCCGAGCTCGCCCGCGAAGCCCCGCGCCCCGCGGAACAACCGGCCCCCGACGACCAGGGCGGCACCGATTCCCGCCGCGGCCGAGACATGGATGAAGTCCGTGGCCGCCGCACCCTGCCACAGCTCGGCCAGTGCGCCCAGATTGGCCTCGTTCTCGACCTCCAACGGCAGCTCCTGGGACCACAGTTCGGACGCGGCGACATCGCGCCAGCCCAGGTTCGGGGCGCGCTCAACCGTCCCGGGCACATCGCCGACCAGTCCGGGGACCGCCAGCACGGCCGCTATCGGGCGCAGTCGCATGCCCTCCGCCTCACGTACGGCGCGCTCGGACACATCGGCCAGCTCGGCCAGGACCTCGGCCGGCGGCCGGTTCCGGTTGCTCGCCGCCACCCGCTGCCACACCCTGACCTCGCCGCGCAGATCGACGACGCAGGCGCCCAGATGACCCACTCCGACCTCGAGCCCCAGTCCGGCAGGGCCCTGCGCGCTGAGGGCCAGCGCGCGGCCGGGGCGTCCGACCCGCCCGCTGGGCGCGGTCCCCAACTCGGCCAGCAGGCCGGCCGAGTTCAGCTCGTCCACCAGACTGGACACGGCGGCACGGGTCAGTCCGGTACGGTCCGCGACGGCGGCCCGGGACATCGGCCCGTGAGCGGCCACGGTCGTCATCACCAGTGCCAGGTTCTGCCGCCGCATGCCCTGCTGGGAGGCGGCCCGCCCGGTGTGCGCGGGGGGCGCCCAGCCGTGGCTCATCGCGCGGGTCCGCGAGCGGAGGTGAGCAGCGCTCCCGCCCCGCGCAGGGTGTCCTTGATGCGCTCCAGGGTTTCGGTGTCCCGCGGCGCAGGCTCCAGCAGCACCCCGTTCCGGGCACCCCAGCGCCGGGCCACCACGTCCGGCGCCTCGCCGGTGAGCAGCCCCGCGGCCTGCGCCGCGGCGCCGAGCGCCACCAACTCCTGGGCCGCGGGCACGCACACCGGTCGACCGGAGAGCCTGCGCACCGTGGCCCGCCAGGCCGCGCCCTTGGCGCCGCCACCGACCAGCAGCAGCGGAACCGCCGGGTCGACCCGCTCGCCACCGGCGCGCAGTACGTCGTCCACCGCCGTCAGCAGCGAGTAGGCGGCTCCGTCGTAGGCGGCCTGCAGCAGCTGGCCGGGGCTGGTGTCATGGCGAAGGCCGTGCAACAGCCCTGACGCGTAAGGGAGGTTGGGGGTGCGCTCACCGTCCAGATACGGCAGCACCACAGCGCCCCCGCCCGGTTCGACGGCCTCCCGGTCCAGGCGCAGCAACTCGGCGATCCGGTCCACCGCCAGCGTGCAGTTGAGGGTGCAGGCCAGCGGCAGCCAGTCGCCGCGGGCGTCGGCGAAACCGGCGACGGTGCCGGAGGGGTCCTGCGGCCTGCCGCGGGTGACCGCGTAGACCGTGCCGGAGGTGCCCAGGCTGACCACCGGCATCCCCGGCTCCAGGCCCAGCCCGAGCGCCGCCGCCATGTTGTCACCGGTACCGGCCGCGACCAGCGCGCCCTCCCGAAGCGGTGTGCCCGCACGGACCACCCCGGCCGCCGTCCCGGGCGCCAGCACCTCGGGGAGCAGCGCGGGGTCGAGGCCCACGCGGTGCAGGATGTCCTTGTCATAGCCCTGCGGGGTCCACCACCCGGTGCCCGAGGCGTCGCCCCGGTCGGTCACCGCGACACCGGTCAGCCGCTCGGTGAGGTAGTCGTGCGGCAGGCGTACGGCGGTCACCCGGTGGGCGGCTTCCGGTTCGTTGTCGCGCAGCCAGGCCCACTTGGCCACGGTGAAGGCGGCCGTGGGCGCACTGCCGGTACGGCGCGCCCACTCCTCGGCGCCCAACTCCGCCAGCAGTGCGGCGGCTTGCGGGGCGGAGCGCACATCGTTCCAGAGCAGCGCGGGGCGTACCGGCGCGCCCCGCGCGTCCAGGGCCACCAGGCCGTGCTGCTGGGCGCCGACCGAGACGGCCGCCGCGCGGTCGGCGTGGCCGGTCCCCCGCACGGCTTCGGTGAACGCACGCCACCACTGCTCGGGGTCGCTCTCCCGGGCCGCTCCGGTGCTGACGGAGTGCGGGGCGCGGCCCGCACCCAGCACGGCACCGGTGTCCACGTCGACGGCGACCGCCTTGGTCGCCTGCGTGGAGCTGTCGACGCCGATGACCACGCGCTGTACGGCCATCCCTGCCTCCTCGCGCATCTGTGCCTCGCACGTCCGCGGAGCTTCCCCGCGGTGCCCGCGCATACTAATTTGTTTTCCGCCATGACGAATAGGGCTGCGCCAACAGGGCGCAGCGGTGTCCGCTCGAACACTCTCCAGCAACCGGGAGACCCCGTGACCGACCACCTGACCCCCGTCCCCGAGGACAAGTTCACCTTCGGTCTGTGGACCGTGGGCTGGCAGGGCCGAGACCCGTTCGGCGACGCCACCCGCGCCGCACTCGATCCGGTCGAGACCGTGCGGCGCCTCGCCGAGCTGGGCGCGTACGGGGTCACCTTCCACGACGACGACCTGATCCCGTTCGGCAGCGGTGAGGCCGAACGCGAGGCGCACATCAAGCGCTTCCGGCAGGCGCTGGACGCCACCGGCATGAAGGTGCCGATGGCGACGACGAACCTGTTCACCCATCCGGTGTTCAAGGACGGTGCCTTCACCGCCAACGACCGCGACATCCGCCGCTACGCGCTGCGCAAGACCCTGCGCAACATCGACCTTGCCGCAGAACTCGGCGCATCGGTCTACGTCGCCTGGGGCGGTCGCGAAGGCGCCGAGTCCGGCGCCGCCAAGGACGTCCGGACGGCCCTTGACCGGATGAAGGAAGCGTTCGACCTGCTCGCCGAGTACGTCCTGGCACAGGGCTACCCGCTGCGGTTCGCCATCGAGCCCAAGCCCAACGAGCCGCGCGGGGACATCCTGCTGCCGACCGTCGGCCACGCCCTGGCGTTCATCGAACGGCTGGAGCGTCCGGAGCTGTTCGGAGTGAACCCCGAGGTCGGTCATGAGCAGATGGCCGGTCTGAACTTCCCGCACGGCATCGCACAGGCGCTGTGGGCGGGCAAACTGCTCCATATCGATCTCAACGGCCAGTCCGGCATCAAGTACGACCAGGACCTGCGGTTCGGCGCGGGCGATCTACGCCAAGCGTTCTGGCTGGTCGACCTGCTGGAGTCGGCGGGCTACACCGGCCCGCGGCACTTCGACTTCAAACCGCCGCGCACCGAGGATCTCGACGGCGTGTGGGCCTCCGCCGCCGGATGCATGCGCAACTACCTCGCGCTCAAGGCGAAGGCCGCCGCCTTCCGCGCCGACCCCGCGGTCCAGGCCGCACTGCGCGCCTCCCGGCTGGACCAACTCGCCCACACCACCCTCGCACCCGGGGAGACGATCACCGACCTACTCGCCGACCGCTCCGCCTTCGAGGACTTCGACATCAGCGCGGCAGCCGACCGCGGTATGGCCTTCGAACAGCTCGACCAACTGGCCATGGACCATCTACTCGGCCTCCGCTGACCGCCCGCGGCGACGGGACGGTCGGCCCGGACACGGCCCTGCCCGGCCGCGTCGGCCGCCGCACCGCTCTCGTCGGCGCGCTCGCCCGGGTTACGGCATCCCTGTGTACTGCCTCCAGGAAGCGCACGTACGCTACCTCCCGCCCAGCATGCGCCACCGATGAGCGGTCCTTGACGACAGGGCCCGGAGAGCAGAACCAGGAGATACGTCCATGCCCAGTCCGGACGGCCCCGCCGTGCATCTGAACCACCGCACCGACCGGCAACCCGCCCGGGCCGCGGGCCGTCGGGGAGAGACGGCCAGGCCGGGCGCCACCGGCTCGCCCGGGCGCGCCCGCTCACGGCGCGCCGCGAACGGGCAGCAGCGAGCCGTTGCCCAGCAACGCGGCGGCCTCGGCGGCGCGGTGGTGCGGCTGGGGCAGCTCCTCGTCCTCCTGGTGGTGGTGTCCCTGATCCTCTTCGTGGTCGTCGCCGTTGTCGGCGGGATATCGCTGGCGGTGTACACCTACAGCAAGTGAGACCGCGGCCCACCCGGCCGCCCTCCAACTCCGCTACGTCCCCTGGGCGTTCCACCGGTACAGGTGCTCCGGGCGCCCGGCGGCGCCGTAGCGCAACTCCACCCGCACCGCACCGTCGCCGGACAGATCGGCGAGGTAGCGCTGCGCGGTCGGTCTGGACGGGCCGAGCTGCGCCGCGCGCTCGCTCGCGGTGACCGGCCGGTCGGCCCGGCAGACCGCGTCCGTGATCAACTCGGCGGTGGGGGAGGGGCGTCCGCGACGTCCCCAGCCACCTCGGTCCGTGCTGTGCAGCGGGGGTCAGTCCAGGCGTGGGATGTAGGCCAGGCCGTGGGCGCCGGGCTCGCCGAGCTTGGCGATGTCCAGCCGGGCCAGGCGCTGCAGCGTCTCCAGGTCGACGATGTCGACGGTGGACGAGGCGACGCAGGCCACGTAGGCGATCCGGCCGTCGGGCGACGAGGTGATGGTCAGCGGGCAGAGCCCCACCTCCAGCTCGCCCAGCTGCTTGCGGGTGTCGGCGGAGAACACCGTGAGGCGGCCCGGCGCGTGGCGTCCGAGTCGGGACACCGGGTCGGGCTCCATGCGCGTTTCGCCCGCGAGCAGCTTTCCCGTCGACGTCAGGTGCACCGGCAAGACGAGGTTCTCCGTGGGCAGGGTGTCGACGACGGACGCCGTCCGGGCGTCGACGACCCGGATTCCAGTGGCCGGCCGCTCCTCGGCGGTGGCGGAGAAGGAACCGCCGTAGGGCGAGGCGACGAAGGCCTGCGTGCCGTCGGCGGAGACGGCGAGTCCCTCACTGCCCGGCACCTCGACCTTCGCGGTGAGGGTTCCCCGTTCGAGGTCGACGACCGACGAGTCCGGGACAAATGCGCCCCGGGCCAGTCAGCGAGGAGGTACGACTCGGCGGCCTCGGTCGCGATGACCGTAATGCGGCGTCCTGGTCTCTGCCATGGCCTGCCGCCGTCGCATGGCTGCCGCGGGCGGGCCACTGCGCGGTCAGGCAGGGCGTCGGCAGCCGCTACGAGAAGACCGCAACCATCCACCTGGCCGGACTCCACATCGCAGGCATCTTCCTGTGGTCCGCACGATGATTCCAACGCAACCACCTAGACGAATGAGTCCGATGTGTTCGGTCGCATGTGGTGGCCAACTGGTGGTGGGGGTGCTGGTTTCTCAGCGGTGCTGACGGCGGCGTGCCACGGCAGTGGCATGCTCCTCGCCATGTATGAAGATCCGCAGGACAAGACAACTCCGGGGTTGTGGGGGTGTATCGCGTGTGCCTGGGCGGTCGCTTTCGCCGTGCTTCATCTCTACTGGGCGCTGGGCGGCGACTGGGGACTCAGTGTCTCGGCGGGGCCCCTGGCCGAGGAACGCCCCGGGTGGTTCGTGGCGGTGGGCTTGTGGGGTGTGGGGTTGCTATGCCTTGTCGGCGGTGTGCTGGGATGGCTTCTCGCCAGGCCGCGTCCGCGTGGCCTGGCAGGACGCGTGGTCAAGGCCCTGGGTTGGGGTGTCTGCGCTGTGCTGCTGGTGCGCGGCATCGCCGTCGAGGTGCTGCTGCTGACCGACACGGCGGGCCAGGAGATAGACGTAAGCCCGGAACAGCAGCTGTGGACGCTGCTGCTGTGGAATCCCTGGTTCCTGGTCGGTGGTCTCGTCTTCGGTTTGGCCGCACGGGGGTCCGGAAGAGCGAAGGGCGCGAGTAGCGGCACCGCCTGACGGCGAGTCGGGGAACACGAAGAGGGTGTCCAAGATCGCTCTGTGACGACTGAACTGGACACCCTGCTGACGGCACTGTACGTGAAGGTCGATGACGAGCTGGAGGTGGAGCGGTGGATGGGCTGCCCGCCGCAGTTGAGCGATGCCGAACTGGTCACGCTCGCCGTAGCCCAGGCACTGCTCGGCTTCCACTCCGAAGCCAGGTGGCTGCGGTACGCGCGCAAGAACCTCGCCGCGATGTTCCCGTACCTGCCGCAGCAGTCCGGGTACAACAAACGTCTCAAGGCCGCGCTGCCGCTGGTCAAGAAGGCGATACGGATGCTCGCGGTGGACACGGACTTCTGGTTCGACAACCACTGGATCGCGGACTCGACACCTGTGGAGTGCGGGCGTTCGCGGCCGACGGTGAAGCGGTCGGAGATGGCCGGCTGGGCCGGATACGGGTACGGCGCCAGCCATTCGAGGTTCTTCTGGGGCCTGCGCCTGTATCTGGTCTGCACCCCGACCGGGATGCAGACCCTGTGGGCGCTCGCGAACCCGAAACTCGACGAACGCGAGGTGCTCCAAGCCATGCTCGACATCGAGGAAGACCTGGTCGCCGACCGGCCCGGACTGCTACTCATCGCGGACAAGGGCTTCGCCTCCAAGGAGTTCGAGGTGGACATCGCGATGCGAGGGATCGACGTGCTGCGGCCCTCCTTCAAGCGGGAGAAGAAGCGCAAGGGAGAGTCCCTCCTCAAGCCGGTGCGGCAACTGATCGAGTCCGTGAACGACACGCTCAAGGGCCAGTTGGACCTGGAACAGCACGGTGGGCGGACCTTCGAGGGCGTCGCTGTCCGGGTCGCCCAGCGCATCCTCGCCTTGGCCGCCGCGATCTGGCGCAACCACAAGACCGGCGCCCCAATCACGCGGTCACTGGTCGCATTCGACCATTGAGCACATCGGACTCATTCGTCTAGGCGGGATGGTGGTGGGCCTGGGCCGGGGGTGGTGTGCGGGCATCGCCGACCGCCTCGGTGAGCTGGAGGAGGTCGCCCACGGCGGTGGCCAAGCAGGCCGCGTGCCAGACACCGAGTTCGACGTCCGCGGGCAGGTCCGCCGATTCCAGCCAGATGGCCCGGGCTATCACTGCGCGGACGTGTCGGCGGTGTTCACTGTTCAACGGCAGGCCGGCCCGGTAGGAGTCGGCCTGCGGAACCAACTGCCGGGCGACGGAGCCCAGCTGGTGCAGATGGTATTCCAGGGCGGCCGGCTGCGGGGTGACCCTCGACCTCCACCAGGACCGGACGACCAGCGCACTCTCGTGGACGCGGGCCGGGCGCACGGCCCAGTCGGGGCACTCGGCGCGGGTGGCTTGCGGAGTACCGGAGTTGGCCGTCGGGATGCGGGCGGTCATCGACACGACGGCGCGTTGCCCGGCGGGGAGGACCACCGTCCCTTCGGAGGCGAGGAGGCGCAGTGCGACCGACACCGGGTGCAAGGCGGACACCAGGGTGCGAGCCAGCTCGGCCCGGGTGGGCATCACTGTGCCAGGCGGATACACGTCGGCTGCGATGAGCTCGCGCAGCCGGGCTGCTAGGCGCTCCGTCATACACTGGGCTCGACTTCCAGGTCTCGCGACGTAGGCGCGGCGGCCGCGTTCCTCGGCCACGCCCGCCGTCACCAGATCGCTGAGCGCGAGCCGCACGCGGGGTACCGTCTCGCCCAGGTCCACTACCAGTCGGCTCACCGGTAGTGAGGATCCGGCGGGGTAGGTGCCCTTCTCGATGGCGTCCGCGATGCGTTCGGTCAGCTCTGCGATGGGGACGCGCGGTGGGGCGCTGTCATGGATCGCCCGCAGCAGCTCACGGACCTGCCCGGTCAGGAGCACCAGGGCAGTGAACGATGGGTCAACCGCCTCCGCTTCCGGGGCGGCGGTCGCTATGAGCTGGTCCCACCGGGCTTGATCGGCCGCCGATCCAACCGCGGCTTCGCGTCGCTCCAGCGCAAGCGGTAGCCACCGGTCGGTGATCTCCCGTAGTTGCCTGCGGCTGCGCACGATCGCGGCAGGTGAGGCTGCCGTACGGGAGGTAGCCACGTGGGACAACTTGTTGAGCTCAGTTCGCAGCCGGTCCTGCTCCGCCGTGGCGGTGGGGCTCGGCATCGTAACGGTCGTCATGCAGAACGCCTTTCGAGGTGGGATTCAGCCGTTGCCTGGGGTTCAGCAATGCCTGGATGGCCGCGCCATCAGCCTCGACGTTTGTCGACACGACCGACCCTGCGGTGTCCTCCATGAGCACCGCCACGCTGGTTGACCAGCACGGATGATCCGTCGGCGGTCACCGTGTCCTGTTCCTCCATCGTGCCGATCCAGGCGCGCCGCGGGGGGCGGCCGCCGAGGGTGCCGAAGAGCAGTGCGGCGACTGTGGCGGCGAGCACTCCCGGCACCATCGCGTAGACGCCAGTCTGGAAAGGGCCGAGGAGTGGGTCGATGTGCTTCCACAGACCGACGGTGAGCGCACCCGCCACGATGCCCGCCATCGCCCCGGCCTTCGTCATACGTGGCCAGTAGAGCGACAGCAGGAGCACCGGACCGAAGGCGGCGCCGAAGCCCGCCCAGGCATAGGAGACGATGTCCAGCACGGCGCCGCCGCTGAGCGCGATCCCGTAGGCGACCAGTGCGACACCGATCACGGTCGCGCGTGCTACCCACAGCAATGCTGTGTCCGAGGCATGCCGGTTGAGGAACGCGCGGTAGAAGTCCTCGGTGATGGAGGTCGCCGTCACCAGCAACTGGCTGTCCGCGGTGGACTTGATCGCAGCCAGCACGGCTACGAGCAGCACACCTGCGAGCCATGGATTGGTCAACTGCCCGGCCAGCACTATGAAGCCCGTCTCCGGGTCGGTGAGCGGCTGGTGAATCAGAGCGATCCCGAGGAGCCCCGTGAGGCTGGCGCCGGACAGAGTGACCACTACCCAACTCACGCCGATACGCCGGGCTTTGGGGATGTCGCGTGTGCTGCGGATACCCATGAAGCGGGCCAGGATGTGTGGCTGTCCGAAGTATCCGAGCCCCCAGGCGAGCATGGAGATCACCGCGATGACGCCGAGGGGCTTGCCGGCGGTCCACTGGCCGTCGGCAAAGCTTGCCTGCGCCCCCATGTCGAGCAGAGTCGGGGTCTTGTCCGCGAGCGCCTTGTGAAGGCCACCGAAGCCCCCGAGGCGCTCGACGCCGATCAAGGGGAGGGTGAACGCCGCCAGGAACATCAGCGTGCCCTGCACCGAGTGCGATGTGCTCACGGCGCGAAAGCCGCCGAGGACGGAGTAGGCGGCCATCACCACGGTGAAGACGGTGAGGCCGAATTTGAAGCCGACGCCGAAGATCTGCTCGAACAACAGGCCGCCCGCGACAAGGCCGCTCGCGACGTAGATGGTGAAGAACACGATGGTGACGGTCGCCGAGACCAGGCGAAGCATCCTGCTGCTGTCCTCGAAACGTTCTTCCAGATATGCGGACAGGGTCACCGAGTTGTTGGCGAGTTCGGTGTAGGTGCGCAGTCGCGGGGCGACGAACCGCCAGTTGAGGTATGTGCCGATGATGAGGCCGACGGCGATCCAGGTGGCGCCGATTCCCGCGGCGTATACGGCACCAGGCAGGCCCAGGAACAACCAGCCCGACATGTCACTGGCTTCCGCGGACAAGGCGGCTATCAGTGCGTTGAGCCGTCGGCCGCCGAGGGCGAATTCGGTGAAGGTCTGAGTCTCCGGATATACCCAGATCCCCACAGTGATCATCACGAGCATGAAGATCCCGAAAATGATCATTATCGGCGCGGTCTGTAGTCCCATCTGTTTCTCCTTGGCGCGGACGGTGCCGGCCGTGCAGACAGCCTCATCGGCGCCTATCAGGCAGGGTTTCGGGAGTCGTGGAGTATGCCGTCGAGCCAGTCGTGCCGCAGGATGCGCAGGTACGTCTCCAGGCTGCCCAATGGGGTCATACGGCGACCGTAGGCGCGCACCCGGCCAGGGACAGCCGACGAATGGGAGTACTTTCGGGCGGCTCGACTACCCCCAGAGCCGCCCCGATTGCGGCTGCGGTGAGGTGGCCCGCTCTGATCATCTGATGGGGCGCCTGGTCGTGGTGGCGGCTACCCGGGGGGCTGAGGGCGTCGCTTCGTCTTCCGCGGAGTGATCGCCACGATGCTCCCGCTGGCACTCGGCGTCGTGGCGGTCATCGGTGCGCTCGCCGTGCTGCAGCGCAAGCAGCGGCACTTCCCGCCCGAGCCCTGCTCTGAGTGCGCGCCGATCCGGTTCGGCCGCGCTTCGGGTTCGACGAGGCCGGCGCTCTTCCAGATCCCCGGCAGTGCGGTCACTTCTGCCGGAACAGTCGACCAAGCCGTGACGTCCTGGCACTGGATCGAGAAGACCAAGCAGGCGCCGTCCCTATGTTCGAATCTATCCGTAGTGGTGTGTGTTCGGAAAGTAGCTCGTCCACTGATGGGAGCGTTAGGGTCTTGGTGCATGGCCTGCCGAGGACCAGTCAGGCTGTGGGCCGCGATGATGTGATGGCACGGGGGTAGGTGGGGGATGGCTGCGAAGCCGACAGAGCCGAGCGAATCCGGTAGCCCTCTGGAGCCGGAGCCTGACGACAAGTCAGAACAGAAGGTCGATGTCGACCTGCTCGCGCGTGCTCGCGCTGGGGACGATTCCGCCTTCGGTGTCTTGTACCAACGGCATGTCCACTCAGCCCGTCGACTGGCCCGGTACTACGCCACCGCGCCGGCCGATGCGGAGGACATCGTCTCAGAAGCGTTCGCCCGCGTGTTGAGTGCCATCCGCGAGGGCCGTGGCCCACGTCATTGTTTCCGGATGTACGTACTCACCACAGTGCGTCGGACTGCCGCCAGTGCCGCGCGGCAGGCGAAGAGTGCGACGGCAACCTCGGAGTGGGAGGACTTCGAGGAGCCGATCCCCTTCGAGGATCCGGTCTCGGCGGAGCTGGAACGCTCCATGGTGGCCCGCGCGTTCACCGCCCTACCGGAACGCTGGCGGACCGTGCTGTGGCATACCGAGGTCGAAGGGGAGAGCCCAGCACAAGTCGCCCCGCTGCTCGGCCTGTCGGCCAACGGGGTTGCGGCATTGGCCTACCGGGCCCGGGAGGGGTTGCGCACCGCCTACATACAGGCCCACTTGTCCACGGCCGAGGTGGAGAAGCAGTGCCGCGCCTGCGCCTCGAAGCTGGCCTCCTACCTTCGCGAATCTGTCAGCCCGCGTGCTCGGCGTCGCATCGAGGAGCACCTCGATGGGTGTGACCGCTGCCGTCTGCTCCTGGCCGAGTTAAGTGAGGTTTCCAGCAGCCTGCGCGGCGTGCTCGCTCCGATCGTCCTGGGACCGTCGGCATCTGCCTATTCGGCGCCACAGGTCTCTTCGCCATCCGGCGCATCCCCGAGCGCGACCCGACCGCCGTCATTGGCTCAGGCTGACGGCGAGCCGGTCCCAGTGAGAGCAAGCGGCTTCCCGACCGTGGGAGGCGCGGCGGTCGTCACATCGGTGGTTGCGGGCTTCACGGCGCTCGGGTTCGGGGCGTTCGTCTTACTTCATCCTGTCTCCTCCGCGCCACCCAAGCAGGCGAGTGGACCGCCCTCTCCCATAGGCCCTACTCAGCCGTCAGCTGGGCCGAGGCCGGGCCCCGTCGGTCCCTGGCGGCAGCCGTCTCAGTTCAGTCGACCAACCCTCCCTGCGACGTCAAGCACCCCTGAGATCGCAAAAGTCCCTACGGTTGGGCCGAGTTGGGCCCCGCCCACACCGTCTCCAGACGTGACGGCCTCCCGTCCTTCGGGCACCCCGACTGCCTACCCCAACCCGGTGCTGAGTGACGACAACTTCGCGACGCCGCCTGCCGGCCCCACCTTCCTCACCTACCGGGCGGGCCAATCCATCGGCGGATGGAAAGTCACACAGAACTCCGTCAATTTGAAGAGCGCGCACTACTGGCAGACACCCAAAGGAAGCCAGTCGATCGACTTGAACGGCGATTCCCCCGCACCCATAGCCGGAGCGATCGCCCAGACCTTCGGCACAGTGGCCAGCCGACGGTACACCGTCACCTTCTACCTGGCGGGCAACGTCGAAGGAGCGCCCGCGGTGAAGACCTTGGTGGTCCAGGTCGGCGGAGTCACGCAGGGATTCTCCTTCGACACCACCGGCCATTCCCACTCAAATATGGGATGGAAGGTGGAGACCGTCCGGTTCACCGCCACCGGTGCGCAGACCACGCTGCGGTTCACCAGCACCACAGACCCGAACAGTGCGTGCGGTCCGGTCATCACCAACGTCCATGTCAAAGCGGGTTAGGGAACGCAACCGGCACACCTTCGCCACCCGCACCGAGGCCCGGCCGAAGACCGCCACGTGGATCGCGGACTTCTACAACACCAAGCGCCGTCACAGCGCGGCGGGCGGGAAGCCACCCGTCGAGTTCGAACGGATCACCCACGAAGCGCGAGTCCGGACCGATCAGGAGGGCCGAGCCGCATAACCAACCTCTTCACGAAACCCGGGGATTGACAGTCCACGCCTCCACCGCAGCCATCAACCAGCCCAAGGCACTGATCGTCTCCGCGCCAGATGACCTCCGCGGCGAACTGCGCCGCCTCAGCCGACCGCAGCAGGTCACACGCTGTGCTGGCCTCCGTGACCGCCGCGCACTGTCCGCCGAGCACCGCATGACCATCCGCGCTCCGCGTTCTACTGCCCAGCGCATCCGGCACCTCCAGGCCGAGGCTCGCGAGCTGGAGAACGAGCTCCTCCAGCTCGTCCGCCAACAGGCCCCCGAGCTGCTGAAGTTGCTTGGCGTTGGCCCGATCACCGCAGCCCGGATCTTGGTCAGCTGGTCACATCCGGGCCGGTTCCGTTCCGAGGCCGCCTTCGCCTCCTTCGCCGGTGTCGCCCCGATCCCGGCCGCCTCGGGCCTGACCAACAAGCACCGGCTGAACCGGGCGATGCACACGAGCACCCTGATCGGGATGAGGTTGGATCCCGCCACGAAGACGTACGTCGCCCGCCGCATCGGCGAGGGCAAGAGCCCCCGCGACGACCAGCGATGCCTCAAGCGCAACATCTGCCGCCAGATCTTCGAGATCCTCGAAGGAATGAACCAGGGAGGCGGACAGGTCCTTTGATCTGCCCGCTCAACTGCCACAGCGAATGCTTCTTCTCCAGCGTGCCTGACGTGAGCGCACTGCCCACCAGTTCCTTCAGGAACAGAGCGTTTCCTCCGGAGACTCTCACCAGTTCACTCGCGGCGCGATCCTCAAGGGGGGCACCCAGGACATCGGCGAGCAGGCTCCGCGCCTGTTCGACGTCGAACTCGGCCAGATCGAGGTGACGGGTGACGGGGCACTCCCTTATCGCATCGACGGCAGCATTGCGGCGTGTACCGGATGCCCGGCCTCACGGGCGACGTCCAGGCAGGCGTGGGCAAGATGCGTCAGTCTTGCCCACGCCTGCCCTGCCGCGGATGACCTTGGCGCGCAGATCGGAGGAGGTCAGGTCCTCGGCGAAAATGCGCAGCTTGTCTTGACGGGGGTCAACGGCCTGCGCTCATCGCTCATGACGCTTCCCTACCTTTCAGTCGTGGGGCGGACTGGTGATTCGCAAGATCGACGGGCTCTGGGTGTGGCGGCATGGCGTGCGCCACCGGTGGTTCAGAGAGCTTGGCCATCCGGAGCCTCCCGACGACTCGACCGCCCATGGGGAGATGCGACTCGCTCGCTGTGTGGGACAACGTCGGCGAGGTCGTCGCCTGCTGGGCAGCCAGCGCCCGGCCGCCATCCGCCGCAGCGGCGCCGAACGCATCGGGAAACAAGCAACTGCTGCTGTCGGTTAGCCATCTGACGGCTCGCGGTACGTGTCCCATAGCCGCAAGTGCCACGACGCATCCCGCCCACAGCACCGGCTCACTCAGCCACATCCCAGGACTGCCGGGCACCTGTGTCAGCCGCGGGCTGGTAGCCGCAGGGGGCCAGACGGCCGGCAGAGGTATCCGCTGCCGGGCACCACCATGGCGCAGGCCCACGCCCCGAGCCTTCCCGATCGCTTCCTTTGCGCTCCACAGCCACAAGAAGGCCGCCGCCTGGTGGAGGGCGGGCATGCCTTCGATCCACTCGGCCTCGGCCGTGGGGAAGTATCTACGGCCCAAGGCCGGAGCCGGCACCGGCCGCACCGTCTCGATGTCGATGCCGATGGGCCCGGTCGGGCTCAACGCGACCGCGACCACGCCGCGCCCATGGCTCACGCTGATGTGCGTGTCCGTCATCGCCCCGATGATGTAGGGCTGGCCGCCGGGACGGTGGCCGATCTCGAGTTTCCCGGTGCCGCTGACACCGGGCATGCCTGAGGCCGATTGCAGGAGCAGTGCACGGGCGGCCTCCCGTTCGTGCCCGCGTGCCGATGAGAGGGCCACGATTGTGTGTGGCGACGGGGATGTGTCGCTCGGCCGCACCTGCCCACAGGGACCTTCGCGGTGACGGGCCGCGGCGCTGGCTGTCAACTGCTCCACTGGCGTGTCTCCGACCACCCGGGTCCTCTGCCGCGTCCTGTCGGCGAGGCCGGGGCGGGCGTGCCCGCACCCGGCTGCTCACCCACGAGCTGCACCACCATGAGGACGCTGGGCGCCCTTGCCGTCTTTTGGCGCTTCCTGGTCCGCCGCTGAACAAGCGCCATGGGCTGCAGGTTTCGTGGGTCGGGTTACTCCGCCAAGGCCCGCAAGCCGAGTGCGACCACATCCACGATCCGATCCATGTCCTCACGGCTGTGTGCGCTGCTGAGGAACCACGGCTCCAGAGGATTGGGATGGAAGTACAGCCCAGCGCGCTGACAGTGCCCCTGGAGTCGGCGGTGTGCGGCGAAATCGATGGCGTCCACCGCCGCGTCGTACGCCTCGATCCCCGTTTGCGGTCGGCTCAGGATGGCCACGGACATCACCGAGCCTGCGCGGGCGATCCGCACGTGCCGGCCGGCTGCTGCGAAACCGTCGCGCAGCTTCTTCTCCAGGTGGGAGCAGGATTCTTCGAGGTCTGTGTAGACCGCGGGGCTACGCTGGATCTTGCCGAGCATGCTGACCACGGCTTGTACGGCGGCGTGGTTGCCGCTGTAGACGCCGCCGTGGAAGGCCTCGTTGCGTGCCAGCGGATTCATGATCTCCCGGCTTGCGCCGAAGGCGGCGACGGGGAAGCCGCCGCCGAGCACCTTCGAGATGATGCTGATGTCGGGCCGGATGCCCAGGAGTTCCTGGGCGCCGCCGCGCGACACGCGGAAGCCGGTGATGACCTCGTCGAACACGAGCAGCGCGCCGTTGGCTGCGGCCAACTCGGCCAGCTGCGCCAGGAATCCGGGCAACGGGTGCACCACACCCGCGTTTGCACAGATGGGTTCGCAGATCACTGCGGCGACCTCGGCACCCCGGTCTGCGAAGAAGCGGTTGAGGGCATCGGGGTCGTTCCAGGGAAGCTGCACGGTGTGCCACAGCGCCTCGGGGTTTGTTCCAGGGGCGGCGTGCAGTTCGGTGCGGCCGTGCTGCCCGGTGCTGCCAGCGGTGATCGCGCCGCGCATCAACGTGTCGCTCCAGCCGTGGTAGTGGCCCTCGAAGGTCACGACGAGCGTGCGGTCGGTGTGGAAGCGGGCCAGGCGGATCGCGGACGTAATGGCTTCGGTGCCCGAGTTGGCGAAACGGACCTGCTCCACGGAGGGCATCAAGGCGGAGATCAGCTCGCCCGCCTGAGGATCGAGCCGGTGGACGATCCCGGTCATGGCCCCGAGGCGCAGGCGCTCGCTGACGGCGTTCACCACCTCGGCGTCAGCGTAGCCAAACAGGTGAGGGCCGTAGCCCATGTTGACGTCGATGAGTTCGTTGCCCTCGACGTCCCACACGTGGGAGCCCATGGCCCGGTCAACGACGAGGGGATCTTGAATTCCGAGATTGCGCATGTTGCTGCTGCCTCCACCGGCGATGACGACCCGGGCGGCGGCCAACAGGGCGTCGTTGCCTGAGGGACGAGGAGTGATGGTGTTCATGGCGACATGCCTCCTGTAGGTGACAGTGGTGTACGGGTAGGGGCGTTGCGGTGGAACTGATCCCCGGCGCGAAGACCGGGGCACCGACCGCGACGTGCACGGACGTCTCGCTGGCCGCGGCGTCAGTCGCTGTGGTTGCGTTGTTCGGCGTAGTGATCGAGGGCGCGATCCACGAGATCGGCGGAGGCTCCCCGGTAGCGAGAGGGGTCGAGCAGGTCATCGATGTCGTCGGCGGAGAACCCTGCCCGGATCTGGGGGACGTCCAAGAGGACATCGACCAGGGGGCGGTGTTCTGTCAGGGCGGTGTGGCATGCCTGGGCGATGGCCGACTTGGCCGAGCGGTCCGGGAAGCGTGCACGCAGGGCGTGGACGAGGCGCTCGGTGGTCATCAGTGCGCCGGTCGACTCCAGATTGCTGCGCATCCGGGCCGGGTCGACACTCATGCGTGCGCAGAGATCGGTAGCGGTGTGAGCCGCGCCGCCGACAAGGCGGAGGCATTCACGCAGAGGCATCCACTCCGCGTGCCAGGCACCGGCCGGGCGCTCGTCTTCCGCCGCCATACTCTGCAGCAAGATCGTGACCAGAGGCGGTACCTGCAGGGAAGCCGTCCGGATGAGGGTGGCCAGGACCGGGTTGCGTTTCTGCGGCATGGTCGAGGAGGCTCCGTGGCCAGGATCGCCTGGCTCGTTGATCTCTGCGGTCTCGGTACGGGCCAGGCTGAGCACATCCGTGGCGATTTTGCCGAGGGATCCGGAGGTCACACTGAGGGCGTGGGCGAGGTCGGCCATCGGGGTACGGCGGGTGTGCCAGGGCAGCAGGGGCGCCGGCAGGCCGAGCTCCCAGGCGAAGGCCTCGGTCAGATCCCGTGCGTAGTGCGCGGGCAGTGCCGCAGCGCCCGCGCCGTCTTGGGCGCACTCAAGGTAGCCGGCCATGGTTCCGGCGGCGCCGCCCAGCTGGACGGGCAGACGGGTGCGCATGACCGCGTCCAACCGCTGGCGGGCCTCCAGGAGACCCAGGAGCCAACCGGCGGCCTTCAGGCCGAAGGTGATGGGTGTTGCGTGCTGGGTGAGGGTCCGGCCGGCCATGAGGTCGTCGCGATGACGGCCGGCAAGCACTGCCACACTGTCTGCTGCCCGGTCCAGGTCCCGCAGGATCAACGCGATGCCGCGAGCCGACACCAGCATGGCGGCGGTGTCCAGGATGTCCTGGCTTGTGGAGCCCAGGTGAACGAACTGGGTCGCCGAGGGGCTCGCCGCATGCACGGCGACCGCCAGGTCTTTCACCAACGGGACCACCGGATTGGCCGCCGCGCGGGCGCGCCGCGCGAGGTCATGCAGGTCCAGGGCGTCCGCACGCGCAGCAACCGTGATCGCGGCAGCGGCCGACTCCGGTACCGTGCCCAGGCGGGCCTGGGCACGGGCCAGGGCCGCCTCGGCATCCAGCATCGCCTGGAGCCAGGCGGTATCCGATACTGCCGCCTCGATCGGTGTTGACGCCCGTACGGGCGTCAACAGGCCGCTGTCCTCGGCGGTGTCTCGTGCTGCTGCGGCTCTGTTGCGGCGAGGGTCGCCGCTCGTTGGCGGGAGGGTTGAGAACATCGTGCACTCCTGTCACCTATCGCCTGGTGCGGCGCAGGGATCGGGTTCCGTGGAGGGCGGTGTTCCACCGCTGAACCCGAGGGGCGCCTCGGGCAGGTTGGCGGTCCACGCCATCGGACGGACCGCCGGTCTGACCATGCCGTGGGGCGTGGCCGCCGGGGCGTGACCGGAGGGAGGGTGGCGGCTGGGAAGCCCTGTCCCGGTGGCCGGGGCGCGCGGGTTGCGCCCCAGGCAGGAGAGCACCGCGCGCGCGACGGCATCCGCGTCCGCCAGGGACACCGAGTTCACGCCTGGCCGCGCCCCGGCGGCAGTGCCCCAGTGGACGCCTTCCGTCGGGACACCGAAGGCGAGCACACCGGGATGCCGGTGCCCGTGATGCGTCACCAACTGGTAGGGCCTGCACGCGACTTGCAGGCCCCCGGTGTCGTACGTGCTGCCGTCTGCGTCACGGATCCGATACGAGGTGCCCTGCTGCGTCTGCAGGAGGTGTCCGAGGAGCGGATCAGTGGTGCGCCGGACGTCCGGTTTGGGCAGGCGCGCCTCGATCAGGGCAGTGGCCCTGCGCAAGGAGCCAGGCACGGCGGGCGAGTGGATCGTGAACGTGTCGTGCGTCTCACAGCAGTCAATGGTGTCGGCGGGGCCGACCGGCTCCAGGAGGCGGGCGCGGATCAGGGCCGCCATCTCTTCGATCCGCTGGACCGGCGGCCCGATGGACAGAAAGGCATTGAGTGGGGTGAACCACCCGTCGAGGTCCTCGGCGTGTGAGCGGGTGGACAACCCTCCGTGGTCGATGGCCAGCCGGACCTCGTTACGCAGATCGCGCAGCACGTCCAGCGCGGCCTTGGTCGGATCGCCGAGGTTTCCGCCGCGGGCCTGCGCAATGTCGGCAGCAAGGTAGTCCAGCAGCCAGCCGCGGAAGTCGGCGGTGTCGGTGAACGTGTAGTCGCGGTGCGGGAACGCCGCCTTCTCCCAGTCCCAGGTCTCATCAGGCGCGATGTCGAACGCGGCCCGCACGGTCTCCTCCTCCCTGCTGCGCCAGGGCGTCGGCAGGTAGCGGCGGCAGAACTGCTCCGCCACCGCTTCGGACGCGCGTCGCGCCACCAGGCGCGTGTAGTAGACGGTCTCCGCCTCCTTGGCGATGAGGGGCCATATCTCGCCTCTGAAGTCGAGTCGCCGGGACGTTCCGTCTGCGCCGCGGAGCCGCTCGGCGAGCGCAGCCGTGAGCACCTGTGGCTCGTGTCGACCGCACGGGCCCTTCTCATTGCGCCCGCGGGCCACGTAGGGGATACCGCGGCGCGATCCGCAGATCATCCGAGGTTCATGTCCGGACGGCACGTAGGTCAACTGGCCGTCACGCCGCTGGAAGCGGCCGCCGCGGCCCGTGGTCAACAGCGCCATGTAGTCGAAGAAGCACAGGCCAAGGCCGGAGAGGATAACCGCTTCCCCGGCGGTGATCCCGGACAGGTCGGCGTCGGCCGGGTTGCCCGGGGGAAGATAGGTAAGACGGGTGCGCTCGGCGAATCCGGCCCGTGCGCGCTCCGCGGCGCTCAGAGCCACTGGGGTGTGTCCCTGGGTGAGGACGACCATCCTCAGGCCGCCCAGTACGGTCCCGTTCTCCAGTGTCAGTCGCTGCTCCGGCGAGTCCGAAGCGGTTTTACGGCCCTCACCGTCGAGCCGCAGGGCGCGGGTTGCATGGACGGTGACGTTCAGGGAGCGCGGCGCCGACGACATCGCATCCCGGAAGGCCCAGCTCAGGTATGCGCCGTAGAGCCGCCGACTGGGGTACGCATCGGCGTCCAGCAGACGCGCCTCCTGCAGGAACCCCTCATCCAGCGGGACAGCAGCTGGCAAGGCGACGGCAGCCTGTGCCCACTCCCACAGACTGGGTCCGGTGACGAGGGGCCCCGCCATCTCAACGGATTCGTCGGGATACACGGTGACTTGGGAGGCCACGGTGTTCATCAGCAGGCACCCGGGCTGATCCAAACGCCAGATCCGGCCCGGGCCCGGCGGGTAGGGGTCCACCAGATGCAACGTGATGGGTGGTCGTCCGGGACGCCGGGACAGGTTGGCGCACAGACGCAGGAAGACGCTCAGGCCGCGAGGCCCCATCCCCACGATGGCTATGCTGTCATGACGCTCGTTCATCTCTCCTCCAATGAGGCACACGCCCGCGCAGCGGTGCGCGGCGCCACGGCGTTCGGGGCGTCCGCAGCCTTGCGGCGTGGAGGGACACGGTCGGCCGGTGTCCTTCCACTGCTTTCGGGGCGCCGCTACAGCAGCTCGACGAAGTGCTCGACTATCTCTTCCGCCTGCGCTGCATTGAGGCGTGGATCGCAGGCGCTGGTGTACGGGCCAAGCGGTGCGGACGAGGCGATGTCGCCCAGGTCCTGAACGCATTCCGTCACCCGGTACGGGGTCATCTCGATGTGGAGTCCCGCCGGCCATTCGCGCGCTCGGTGCAGCACGGAGACGAATCCGTCGATCTCCGCCTTCATCGACACCAGGGATCTGGTCTTCTGACCGTGCGGTGTGACCACGGTGTTCCCGTGCATCGGATCGCACAGCCAGGTCACCGGGATGCCCTGCCGAGCGACCGCGGCGACGATGGGGGGAAGGGCCTCGGGGAGAGCCACTGCCCCCATGCGGACGATCAGCGTGATCTTTCCGGGTTCTTCCGCCGCACTGGCCGTGGCGACCAGTCGGGTCACGTCATCCGGCGCGGCGGACGGGCCGATCTTGATTCCCACGGGGTTGCCGATGCTTCCGACGAGGGACACGTGCGCTCCCGCGGGGTTCCGGGTCCGCTCGCCCACCCACCCGAAGTGGGCGGAGCCCGCGTAGCGGAGGCCGTGCTGGTGCTGGAGCAGGGGAAGCTCGTAGTCCAGGAGTAGGAACTCGTGCGATGTGTAGACGCGTTCCGCCGTGGACCTGTGCCGCCATGACGACCTGACGTGTTCCAGGGTTGCTCGCGCGCAGTCGTACGCGGTCAGCAACCGCTGTGGGTCAGGGCGGCGGGAGTGCGGTTCGGGTTGCCGGCCGTTGACACCGTCGCCGCGGTAGCTGGGCACCATTCGGCCCCCGGGGAGTTCTTCCACCGGGTTGGACCGCGGCTTGGCATATTGGCCGGCCAGTCGGCCGATGGTCACGACAGGCAGCGCCGTGGCGGAGCGGCAGCGATCCGCCAGGCGGTACAGGAGGTCCAGCTTGCGCTGCACCGCTTCGCCGCCTGATTCGGCGAACAGCTCCGCGCAGTCCCCGCCCTGCAGTACGAGGGCGTGTCGCGCCTGGGCCGTCGTCAGGTGGGAGCGCAGCGTCATCACCTCTGCGCCCGTCACCAGCGGGGGTTTGCGGCGTAGTGCGTTGCGTACCTCCTGCACCTGGTCGGGGTCTGGCCAGGCGGGCTGTTGCCGGGCGGGGGCCCGGGTGTCAAACGGTGCGGTGAGCACGGTCGTTGTGGCCTTTCGTGAGAGGCACAGGGACAGAGCGGCCGAGACTGGGGTGAGTGAGGCGGGCCGTCGCCGGTGTGTCACGGCGTCTGTTGGCCCGCGCAGTGGCGATCTCAGTCGAGCACCGGTTCACTCCCGCGATGGCGCTTGACCTCGCGAAAGCCGTCGACGTGCGTCAACGTGGTCAGGGCATCCCACGCACGGACTGCATCCACGCCTTGGGGCACGTGCTCCAGCACCGGGCCGAAGAGGGTGACGGTGCGGTCTTGCGCATCGCGCAGCCGCAGCAGCGGCGTCCCGGCATCCGCACCGTATGCGGCCTGCGCGGCGTGATGACTGGCCCGCAGTGCCTGGTCGAAGGCGTCCGATCGCGCCGCGTGGATCAGTTCACCGGGCAGCTGTGCCTCGTCCAGCGCGTCCCGCAGGGCGGTGGCTCCGCGCTGGACGGGTTTGTGGTGGAACCGGCGCGCGAGCGCCGGATACAGACGGGCCAGCGCCGCGGGCCCGTATTGCTGTTCGGCGGCGATGCAAAGGCGGGCAGGCCCCCATCCGTGCCGGGCGAGCAGCCGGTACCGCAGGCTGGTGTCGTCCTTCTGCTCGTTCAGGACGGCCAGGCTCATGACCCGGAACCGCAGCTCCAGTGGTCGGTGGCGGCCGACATCTCCGAGCCAGCGGGCCGTCGCCCAGGCCCACGGGCACACGGGATCGCACCACAGGTCGGCCCGCGTCGGCTTGGGCAGGCCGTTGCCCGGAGCCAAGGAGGTGGTTTCCGGGACATCGAGCGCGTCGGCAGCCGTCGACGGCAAGTGCTGGGACTCGCTCATCGTGCGGCTTCGTCCGCGGGTGCGTCCTCAACGCCGCCGGTTTCCTCCCGGGACGTCAAGGTCGTGCGGAATCGGCAGGCCTGGCCGCCCTCAAGCTCGCACTCCAGCCGCTCGTCGCGGCATTTCAGCCCGACGCCCTCAAAAAAGCCGGACCGTATCCCCTGGCACGGACAGCGGTACTCGTCCTGCGTTCCTGCCGCGCGGAGCATGCGTTTGGGAAAGACGTCGGAGACGACGGTCTCCCAGGCCATCGGGTTGAGCACGGCGTGCTTGACCCGCATATGACCGTCGTCAGGGAACATGACGGCAGGTATCCGGGAGAATTCCTTCAGGAATTCCTCAAGTGACTGCTCTCCGAGGCTGATCCCGTATCGTCCGGCGCACCACCTCGCGACGCGTCGGGCCACGAACTTCGCGGCTTCTTCGTTGATTTCATTGGCGGCGTCAGGGCCGAACCTCTTGAGCACACCCTGGTACCAGCGTGCGTCATGGAGCCACCAGAATTGCACGAAGGGTGGTTCAGGGGAAGGTGTCATCTCTGTCTCTCGTCGATCTTGGGACTGCACAAAGAGCGCATGCGCACACGCGCACGGCTTACCGGCGCTCGCGATCAAACTCGCCCGAGGGGTCGAAGACGTGGCCCACCCTCACACCCGGAGTTGGAACTTGCGCACCTTTCCGGTCGCCCCTACGGGAATCCGTCTACCGGCGATGCGGATGGTTTTTACGGTCCGGGCTACGGCTGCGTCCAGAATCCCGAGAATGTGTGTCTCGTAGTCCAATTCGGGGTCGCACTGAGCCTCGGGGCGGAGCGTCAGCAGAATCTCGGTGTGCGGTTCACCGTCGAGGTCGGAGGCGACCACCGTGCAGTCGAGGAGGTCGGGGCATCGGGCAAGGATCTGCTCTTCGATGAGCGTCGTGTAGATCCGCGTGCCGGTCGCCGCCTGCACCGCATCAGCCGTCCGGTCGACGTGGTAGTAGTAGCCCCTGTCGTCCCGGTAGCCGAGGTCTCCCGTGAGGTAGAACCCGTCGTGGCGCGACCGGTAGCTCCTGGCCGAATCATTCCAGTAGCCGGCGAACAGAGTGGGGGACCGCACGGCCAACTGGCCGACGCGGCCGTCGGGCACGGGGTGTCCGTCGGCCCCCAGAACCCTGGCTTCGGCGAATGAGTGGGGAAGGCCGATGCAGCGGTTGTAGTGGTCGGTGCCCGGGCGGTGGATGATGGAGAACTGTGAGTGCCCCATTTCCGAGGATCCGAAGCCGTCGATGAATATCGACCCGTCAACGGTCCGACGCCCCTGGGCAGTTGCCTCCTCATGCTGGCCGAAGCTGATGAGGCGGCGGATGTGGGCCTCGTGCGCGCTGTCTCCGGTGTTCCACCAGGCGCGTACCGAACGGAGTTGGTCGGGCGAGGGTTGCAGGGCCAGCATCTCCACCCAGGTGCCGGGAAACCCGTAGATCCCGGATGGCCGCCATCGCTCGATGGCGTCGAGGGCACTCGCGCCTTCCTGGGACGACAACTGGAGGTACTGCGATCGGTTGCACAGCGCCGAAAGCACCGCGGCCAGCATGGAATTGTGCATCGGCAGGACGCTGAGCATGCGTTCGCTGCCTTGGGCGCGCGGTCGCCTCAGCCAGTGCCGCAATCCGGCGAACAGGCTCGCGTGCGTGGAGATGACGGCCTTGGGCATCCCGGTGGTGCCAGAGGAATGGGTGAGGACAACAGGGTCATCGGCGCGGTGCCGATACGGTGGGACCTCGGGCTCCGGGTGCTCGTCGGCCAGGTCCTCGACGGCGTACAGGCGGGACGCCCCCAGGTCGTGCTGTGACCAAACCATCCGGTGAGCCGGGTCGGCGAGAATCGCAGTGGGCTCGATGTGGCGCAGGTAGGCGATGCTGGTGCCCTCGTCAAGGCGGTTGTTGACGAAGGCGGGGATGGCTCCAAGACGGTTGGCCGCAAAAAGCGTCAGGACGTAGTCGGGTGCGTGTGCCGAGCAGACGGCGAGCACGTCCCTTCTGCCGATGCCGCGAGCGCGCAGCCCGGCCGCGCGGCGCGCGACGCACCGGTCCAGCTCGCCTAGTGACAGCGGCTGCCAGGCAGGGTGCGAGTCGATCCGTGTGTCGAAGGTCAGGGCGGGCTCGTCACGCCCGACGCCATGCTCCAAGAGCCGTTCGATGACATTGCCGGCGCCGAGATGGGTGTCTGCAGCGAGGACGCCGCGGATGCTGCGGGTGCCGCTCATGCTGTCTCCACGGATGCAGCGTCGGACAGGGGGTGGGTGTCGACGGTGAGCAGGAGCGCGGTCGCCTCGTACTGCTCAGCGCGGACGTCGATCGGGTCGATCAGAATGATCAGGAAGCGGTTGGCGTCACCGTCCTGGGCAAGGTGGGTGGCCAGCTCGACTCCCTCGTCGAGCGGTGGACCCAGCGGGCTGACCGAGACCACTGGCCCGTTCAGTCCCCAGCGGGGGGCAATGTGCCCTATGACGGAGTTCGGGGTGGAGGTGCCGAAGATTCTGGGCGGCACCCGCTGTCCCCTGTCGACTTCCGAGGCGTAGGTCCGTGCGGTGGGAATGTCACCGAGGACGCTCACCAGGATCACGGCGGTACGGAAGGCCCCTGCAGCGTCTGCCGGTTGATCATGCATACATGCTGCTGCGGCAGCGGCAGCGGCCGGGCTGAACGTCGAGCCGGTGAATCCGCGCAGGGGCGGAAGTGGCTCGCCCGGTGCGGCGGCCGCGTGTCCTTGACCGCGGAGTGTCATGCCGGCTGCAGTGAGGTGATCGGTCGCCGATACCGAAGGGCGTAACCTCATGGCTGCCCCACCACCAGCGCGGTGTTGGCGCCGCCGAAGGCAGCATTGAGGCTTATGGCGTATCGAGGGGCGGGGGTTTTCCGCGGCCCGCCGAGCACGAGATTGAGTGTGCACGTGTCGTCGGCCTCCAGGAAGCCGGCATTGACGGGCAGCCGTCCTGACCGCAGAGCCAGCACGGTCATGACCAGTTCGAGCATGCCAGCGGCCTCCAGGGCATGGCCGTGCACGGACTTGGTGGAGCTGACCGCCACCCGGGGGGCATGGGCGCCCAGGGCGAGGTGGAGCGCGGCGCTTTCGGCGGCATCGTTGTGCACAGTGCCGGTGCCGTGTGCGTTCACGTAGTCGACTGCGTCAGGCGTGATGCCTGCCCGGGCGAGCGCACTGGTGATGACGCGGGCCATCCCTGCGCCTCCGGGATGGGGGCGGCACATGTGGTAGGCGTCTCCGGACCGGGACCAACCCGCGAGGCGGGCCAGCGGCTGGCTGCCGGATCGCCGTGCCGCGGCCTCCGATTCCAGGACGACCGCCCCGACGGCGTCTCCGAGGAGCAGGCCTCGGCGATGGGCGCTGAAAGGCCGGATGTGTCCGTCATCGCTCATTGCCCCGGCGGCGAAGAGGCCGTAGCCATCCGGGTCGACGAGGTAGCCGCTTGCGACGACCGCGCGATCGGTGTCCCCCGAGGCAATCAAGGAGGCGGCCTCTGCCACGGCCGTGCTCGAAGCCGTACAGGCATTGGTGTAAACGCGCTTGGCGCTCAGCCCGCAACGCTCGGCAAGGGCCAGTGCCGAGCTGCGAGCCCCGCCCGTGTCGGGGGCGACGATGGCCCTGCGGAATTCCTCGTGGTCCTGCTGAACAGCGAGGAACAGCGGTGTGGTGCCGCGTTGCGGACGCGCCAGGCCGGCCATCGAACAGGCCTGGTCGGTCACCGTGGCGAGCTCGTCGAGCAGCGACCCTGCGTCCTCGTACACGGCGGCAACCCCGTGTTGGTCGTCTCGCGTTCCGAAGCGTCGCACGGTCCGGAAGGCCGTCGCACCGTCGAAGGCCCGTTGCAGCAGCGGCTCGGTGCCGCGCCCGAAGCCTGAGAGTACGGCCAGGCCCGTCACCATGACTGGGTGTCGAGGGGCGCCCGGGCTGGTTCGGGTCCCGTGGGTCATTGCGGTCCGTTCCGGGGGTGACGGGTCGATGGGCGGTGCGGCCGAGCGCACCGGCGGGGGCGTCGTCATGCCGTCTGCCGCCCTGCGTGCGTGGCCAGAGCCGCAACGAAGGCGCCGGCCGTCATGCCCGCCAGCTCTTCGATCTCGTCATCCTCGACGTGGATGCCGAAGGCGTCTTCGGCTCGCATCAGGATCTCTGCAAGGCTGAGCGAATCGAGGTCCAGTCCGTCCGGGCCCAGCAGGGTGTCGTCATGGATCTCGTCGGTGTCGTAGTTGAGTTCGCTGAGGACATCGACGACGAACTGCAGTGTGAACGTGGCCATGGTGCGGTGTTCTCCTGGTTCGGATTGGTCCGGGAACGCATCCCGGATGTTGGTGATCATTGGTGTGCGGTCACGTGCCCGGGCTGATGTCGCTGCCCGTATCCCTGAGGCCTTCTCAGCTCGTCCCGCTGGGCCCGCTGGAACGGGTCACGGCGTTCTGCAGCGTGTGCGGGTCGCGCACCAGCTTGCCGCTCGCTGTGCGCGGGAGCTCCGCCAGCAGGTGCAGCGCACGGGGGCGTTTGAAGGCGGCAAGCCGGGATCGCATCTCCCGATGGACGTGGTCCGGATGCGTGCCGGGCTCCGCAACCACGTAGGCGACGATGCGTCTGTCGAACAGTGCCACCGCCTCGCGTACCCCGGGCAGTGCGGTGAGCGTCCGCTCCACTTCCGTCAGGTCGACCTTCAAACCACCGATGGAGATCTGGGAGTCCAGACGGCCGACGATCGTCACCACACCGGTGCACGCATCACGGGTGGCGGCGTCGCGGGTGTGCAGCCACCCCTCCGACCAGGAACCCGTGTGCCCGGCACTCAGGTAGGGGTTTGACGGCGCGCCGATGAGGAGTTCACCCCGCTCGATCCGCACCCGGACACCGGGAGCCGGTGGGCCGACGGCCGGACGATTCCGGCCGAGCACGTCCAGGGCGACAAAGCCGGTCTCGGTTGTTCCGTAGCACTCTCCCAGCCCGATCCCGTAGAGCTCGGTGAAGCGCTGGGCGATCTCGGGGCGGATCTTCTCGCCGCCGGTGACAGCGCGGGCAAGCTGCGGAAGGCGCGGCGATTCGCCGCGGGCGGTGAGCAGTTCGAAGTGGAACGGCACCCCGAGCAGGGTGGCCGGTTCCGGTCTGCAGGCCACGGCCTCGACGATCGAGGCGGCGCTGACGCGCTCCGGCAGGGTGAGGAGGACACCCGTACGCAGGCTGTGGAGCAGGCCGCCGACCATCCCGAAGGCGTGTGCGATGGAGCTGAGTTGAACTATGCGTTCGCCTCGGCCCGGCATCCCCTCGATGCTGCGGTAGCGGTCGATTTCTTCGACGAGACCGGAGACCTCCCGGCCGATGATCTTGGCGTTTCCGGTCGATCCGGAACTCAGCTGGACGAGTGCGTGGTCGCTCCGGGCCGGGACGCCCGCCAACCGGTCGTAGCGGGCCGTGACATCCACATAGCCTCGAAGCAGCGCCTTGACTGTTCCGTCGGGCGTTACGGAGACCTGCGGCCTGATCTGATGCATTGCGGTGTCCGTCTCGCGCCCGGTCAGCCGGTGGTCGAGAACCGTCACCTGGGCGCCTACCCGCCACGCCGCAAGCAGATGGCCGATGTAGGACAGCGACGGAGGGAGCCGCAGGACCACCGACCCGCCGCGCACCAATCCGGCCCCCTCCAGAAGCTGTTGGAAGCACTGGACTGTGGAGCGCAGCGCAGCACGGTCCACCACCTGTCCGAGCTGTAGGACCGGCTCCTCATCCGGTCCTGCAAGCAGCAGCTCATCCACCCATGTGGACGTCCCGGTGTGTAGTCCGTGCCGGGACGCAGGAGTCGCGAAGCTCATTTCTCAGCGGTCCTTTCGCAGCGTGCTCGCGCCACCCGTTACGGACGAGGGCATGGTCAGGTCGCCCATTGGTCGATGACCCTCCGCTGCAGGTCCTGGGGGTAGCAGTGCTCGAAGGAGCTCCGAGACAGTCGACCGGCGCCAGGCGGCGGCAGGAGGCAGTCGTAGAAGGCCTTGGGACCGCTGGCCTTGGTGCGCTCCGCCTGCGTGTAGCACGCCAGCAGGGGAACGATCAGTCCGGTGCGGACGTGGTGTCCCTCGGTGGGGTGCCATCGGGTCGCGAGCGCCCAGGTGAGCTGGCCGGCATCGGTGGGATCGATGTCGTCATCGAGGATGAACGTCCGATTGAGCCAGGTGGAGGCGCGGCACGAACTCAGTGTGTCGGCGATGTTCTCGACCAGGTCATACGAGGTCGCGCCGGGCAGTGTCTCCCGCCAGGTGTGCGGCACGGTGATGGCGGTCCAGTGGTTCGCGCTTTCGAGGGAGGACCACACCGTCGTCACGGGCAGTCCCGCTGCGCGCAGATGCGCAAGGAGCTCGGCGGCGAAGGGGAGCCCGAAGGCGGTGTGGAACTCATCGACGGGCTGCCCCTCGACGACGTGCGGCCAAATCGGGTCATGACGATGGGTGATGGCCTCGATCATGTAGCAGGGCTGCCGGCTGCTGCCCTCGGGTATGTAGCCGGTGAACTCCCCCATCGGCCCTTCGTCGGCGTCCAGGGTGGGCGACAGGTGTCCCTCGATCACGATCTCGGCGCGCGCGGGCACCATCAGGTCCACCGTCTCGCACCGGACGACCTCGACGGGCTCGCCCGTCAGAGTGCCGAGGAAACCTGCTTCCTCCACTCCGTCCGGTAGTGGCATCCCCGTGACGAAGGGGAGGGCCGGGTCCCCACCCTGAACCAGTGCGTAAGGCATCGGCTCTCCGCGGGCCGCCCACTGCTGCCACACCTTGTGCACATGCTGTCCTTGGGAGACCAGCCCTGTCATGCGCGTGCCGTCGATCATCATGATCCGTGCGATCGACCAATTGGTGAATTCGCCGTCGGGTGTGCGGGCGACGATCGCTCCCCAGGTGTTGATGTATCTGCCGCCGTCCCCGCCGTGCAGCAAGGGAGTGGGGAAGCCCTCCAGCGATGCCTCCTTGCCGAGCAGGATGTTCTCCTTGCAAGGTCCCGTCTCGACTTCCACCGGGGGAGTCGCTGGACGCATCCTGGATTCAGCGATGTGTGCCACGACCTGCTCGCCGGAAGTCTCCACGGGAAGCCCCAGGCTGAGGGCGACACGGGAGAGGGGGTGCTTCGGATCCGAACTGAGCGCGGCGGGAGCACCAAGGACACGACGTCCCGGGACCACCCCCTTCAAGGAAGTGAAGAGCGGCGCGGGAGCGCGGGTCTCATAACTTCGACGAATGATGGCACCCAGCTCCAGGCGCGGATCCACCGGCCGGCTCACATCCACCACATCGCCAAGGTCTCGCAGGGCTGCGAGGTATTCACGTAAATCTTTCGGGCGCTGCATCCCAGTTGTCTCCCCTTGTAGCCGTTACCGACGGACGACGCCATGCAGCGTCTCGGAACCGTTCCCGTCGGCGTGCGGGACTCCGCTCCACCGCGATCCGATTCCGGCATCGATGCCGAATTGGTCAAGAATCCGCATAACTGCGTGATCAATGATGTCCGAGATGCCCTTCGGCCGATTGTAAAAAGCTGGCATCGGCGGCAGGATCGTCACGCCCAACCGGGACAGCTCCAGCATGTTCTCTAGGTGAACGGGAGAGAGTGGAGTCTCCCGTGGCACCAGCACCAGTTGGCGGCGCTCCTTCAGCGTGACATCGGCGGCACGGCCGATAAGGTCACTTCCATAGCCAGCGCGTATCCCCGCCAAGGTCTTCATGCTGCAAGGAACGATAGCCATACCGTCCACGGAAAAGGACCCGCTCGATATGGGCGCCGCCTGATCCGCTGGTGCGTAGTGATGGTCAGCCATGCTGATGACGTCCCGCGGAGAATAGTCACTCTCAATTTGGAGAGTGGCCCTCGCCCACTTAGTCATCACCAGGTGTGTCTCCACGTCCGGCCGTCCTTGGAGCACCGCAAGGAGCCTGACGCCGATCTCTACTCCCGTCGCTCCCGTCATCCCCACGATCAGACGCCTTCTGGGGGTGGAAGTGCCGAAGCGCAAGCCGCCCGCCTCCGGTTCAGGCACCTCAGCACCCCATCCCGAGGCCGCCGTCGACGGGTATCACCGCTCCGGACACGTATGCTCCGGCCTCGCCGGCCAGCCAGGTGACCACACCGGCTACGTCTCCCGTGGTGCCGGCCCGACCGAGGGGAATTCCCTTGATCACTTCGGCCCGGTGAGACGGCGGCAGTGCCGCTGTCATGTCGGTGTCGATCCACCCGGGTGATACGACATTGGCCGTGATGTTCCGCGGACCGAGCTCGCGTGTAATGGACCGAGCAAGACCAGTGAGAGCTGACTTGCTCGCCGCGTAATTCGCCTGGCCAGCTGTGCCCGACGTGGCGGATACGGACGAGATGAAGATCATTCGACCCCAACGCGCATGAAGCATCGGAGGCGTCGCCCGTCGCGCACAGCGCCAGGCGCCATACAGGTTGGTATCGACGACTCCGTGGAACTGGTCTTCGCGCATCCGCATCAGAAGCGAGTCGCTCGTCACCCCGGCATTCAGAACAAGGATCTCAACCGGCCCGATGGCTTCCTCGACGGCGGTGAAGGCGCGATCCACATCCTTAGGGTTCGTGACATCACAGGTGACACCGAATGCTCCTGCTGGTCCACCACTTCCGCGATGTGTCACAGCGACGCGATACCCATCGTCGAGGAACTGCTGGGAAATCGCGAGGCCGATTCCACGATTCCCCCCTGTGACAAGCACTGTCCGGGAGGAGAGAGGGGAGGGGGATAGCTGCACAAGGACTCCTGAAGGAAAGAGTGGTCGGCCGCCCCTGCTCTCTGAGGCGCAAATACTGGTTCGCGCGGGCAGAGCCGCAGGCAGCTGATCCCACCTCCTGCGGTACAGGTGGAGCGGTGCCCCGGCTGTCACCGCAATTGTCGAGGCGTTTCCATGGCCCCGGAACGACCAAAAGGGCGGCCGTACGGGAGGTCTCGATGTCTGAAAGGGACGGCGACACGGCCCGACCCCGCAGGCCAATGCCGCGTAGGTGTTCTCACACGTCTGGTGGACCGGGATCTGGTCGATGAGGTGCTTACCGAGACGGGGCGGACAGAGAAAAGGTCCCGTCTGCTGCCGGCACGTGTGGTTGTTTATTACGTCATGGCCCTGTGCCTGTTCTTCAGTGAGTCATACGAGGAGGTCGTCCGCCTCCTCGTCAGCGGCCTGCGACTTATGGGCACATGGCGGAAGGAATGGACGGTTCCCACCTCCCGCGCGATCTCCCAGGCGCGCCGGCGACTGGGGCCGGAACCGCTAACGCCGTGGCCGCCACGCCCGGGGAGCCGCGACGGGTCAGCGCCCGTCTCCGCGGCGGGTCAGCGCGCGATGGGCTGCCAAGGGATCCGCCGTCACAACCGTGTGTTAAGTCCACGTCGAGTAGACGGACAGTGCGATCTGGACTCTTGTCTTGCGAGACGCCGCACGGTCGGCGGCGTCGATGTGCCTGAAGGGGAGCAGGGATGGAGCGCATTCCCGTGTGGATCCGCGCGGACGATCCGATCTCACAGGTCGGAGTGGTGGGAGAGCTCAGGCCGCGGCCAGAGGTGCTGGTGCTCGCAGACGCGGAGCGGGACCAGGCGAGCGTCGCCGTGGTCGTCACCGGTGCGGTGACCGACCAAACCCTCCAAGTCCTGCGCTCGGTCGCCCAGTCGGGCGGGGCTCGACTGGTGCTGGTCGCCACCGAGATCGATGAGGCCGACCTGGTGTCGGTCGTGGAAGTGGGGGTGGTCGGGGTGGTCCGGCGCGCAGAGGCTACCCCCGAACGGCTTGTCGCGGTCGTCCGGTCCGCTGCGGCGGGGGAGGGGGCCGTACCACCGGATCTGTTGGGCAGACTGCTGGGACAGGTCGGCCGCGTGCAGCGTCAGGTGCTGGGTCCGCGCGGCCTGACCTTCAACAACCTCACGGAACGGGAGGTCGAGGTGTTACGGCTGGTCGCCGAGGGGTTCGACACCGCCGAGATCGCGGCCAAGGTCGCCTACTCCTCACGTACGGTGAAGCAGGTCCTCCACGACGTTCAAAGTCGCTTCCAACTGCGCAACCGGTGCCATGCCGTCGCCTATGCCATGCGTCACGGCCTGCTCTGAAGGCAGCGCGGACGAATGCCCGCCAACCTGACCGCGCCGCTACGACGGGGGGCTACCGGCACGTACACCTGAAGGACCCCCGGACCATGCTCTTCGAGACGACGAAGGGCGGCCGTATCGACCTTGGGGTCTTCACCGACTGCCAGTGAAGCCCTGTGGTTCGTCGATGCCTTCGAGACGGATTTCGCGAGGGGGGTAGCCTCCGCCGCGGTGGGCGCGCAGCCAACGGCTCCTCCGCGTGGGACGGCCAAACCGCGTCCGTCCTCACCCGGCGGCTGGACTCACCGAGACGAGGCCACGCTTCGCGTGACCACCTCCGCCGGGCCCAACGCCGTATCTGGGGGCGGCAATCGGCAAGGCTATGGTCGCTGCGGCGTAGGGGCGCGCTCGGCGATGAACTCGGCGAGCGGGCCGCAGCGCCGCATTGACCCACCCGGGCCTGCGGGTGGCCGACGGCCCATCTCACCGGCACCCGGCCGGTGGACCGAGGCGGTGTTCCAGGGCGGTTCCCCAGGACCTCGCTGATGAGCCACGACAGTCAGGCGAGCCTGTCTCGGGGTGTGACGCTACGGGCGCAGGCCCGGCCGCGGCAGCGTGGCCCACTGTCCAGCAGTCGGCCGGGTCGGGCCTGCCTGTTGGCCCTTAGTGTGTTCGGCTGGCCTGCGGTCGGTCCCTCGGGGTTCTGGCCCGGACGGCGGGTGACGGGGTGGGGGTGAGGCCGAGGGCCGGATCGTCGGTGTCGATACCGAGTGAGGCGAGCATGGCGGTGTACCGGCGCCGGGCGCGCTCGGCGGCGGCGGGTGCGCCGATGCTTCGGTACGCCCGCAGCAGCAGTTGCCAACCGGTGTCGTGAAATGGGTCGATGGTCAGGCATTTCTCGGCTGCACCCACTGCCTCCTCTGGCTTGCCGACCTCGAGTTCCGTGGCGGCGACTTCCGCGGCGGCGCTGGCTGCCTGGTGCCGGTACATCTCCCGGTCCTGCTGCAGCCACTCGGCGGGCCCGTCCTCGGGCAGTAACTCCCCGCTGTACTCGGCGAGAGCGTCCCGCAGGGCCCCCACGGTTCTTGTGGTGTCCCCGGCCGCCTTGGCCCGCTGGCCGTGGGTCAGCGCGGTCTCGAAAGCGAGAGTGTCGAGGTAGGCGTCGGCAGGCAGGTTGAGCAAGTACGCGTCGCCGGCCCGGACCACCAGCTGCGGCTTGCGGCGTTCCCGGTCTGGTTCCAGGAGACCACGCAGACTGGAGACGGCCACCTGCAGATTGGCCGTGGCCGACTCGGGGGGCGCTTCCGGCCAGAGTGCGTCGATGAGTGCCTCGCGGTGCACCGGCTGGCCCGCCCGCACAGTAAGTAGCCTCATCGCGGCGCGGGCGCGGGGACGCACCTTCTGCCAGTCGATCACCCGGTCACCGATGGTCATCCGGAATCCGCCGAAACACCAGATCGCTACCCGGGGTCTGCGCTCCGCGAGGCGCGCGGACGCCAACGCACCATGCCGCCGATTGATCGGACCGGCCGCGACGACCGGGGATGGCGGAGTGGGGGCTGGCGCGGCGGGGCCGCGCCGCGGGTTGCGTTGCCCCTCCTCGTCCGGGTGGGGGAGTGCGAACGGCGGGGGAGGTGGGAGCGCGGTGGCGTCCGAGGCGCTCGCCAGGTGCCCGCTCCGGTCCGCCCCCAGCGCGCGGAACGCCCCGGTCCGGGCATTGACCAGGCCGCCGTCCCTCGGAGGGCCGAAGTGGCCCGAGGCGGCCCGGTGTTCTCCGCTGACTTCGCCGGAGCCGCTGGCAACGGAGGGCAGGGCGAGGGAGAGCAAGTGCCCCACGGGGTCATCGTGACCGCCGTACTCGGCGGTCGCGGGACCGGCTGAGCCGGCGTTCAGCCTCTGGGTCGCGATGGCCCAGGCGGCTCGGACCGCCTGGCTGGACCCGGCCACGCCGGTAGCGCCCACATATGCGGCCACCTGCTCCAGCACCCTGGTGCCCTCGCCGCCGTCGGCGTCCTGGATCATGTGCAGGGCAATCCCCAGCAGTCGTAGTCCGACATCGGCCACGGACACGTCGTTCGGCTCCGAGCTCGTGCCGCATCGGCCATCCGCGTCGCCGATGGGGTGGCCCCTGGGTATGGCCGCGTCAGGCTTCCGTGCGCCGGCATCCTTCTCAGCTTGTGGCAGTGCGTCAAAGTTCGTGTCCACGCATACACAGACGGGTCCGGGACGGGGCTATGACGGAAGAACGCAAAGATTTTTCTGGTATCGCCGCGGGAACCTGCCCACCGGCACTCGTGCGGCCTGCCCGACCGGTACAGATCGCCGGTGTCCTCCAGCGCGCCGCAAAGCCACATGGCTTCCCCTCAGGCGCGCGACCTCTGATTGACCAGCTTGCCGATCAACTGACCGGTGACCGTGGCGGAGCTGTCGTACTTGCTCTGAGCGTTGGTGAGTGAACCATCGCACGCCCCGCATGCGCACCGCGATCGGAGCGTCTCCCGCGGGCCTGTCCGGACCGCGGCGGCGGGCCGTTAGCCTCGCTGCCGGGATCGAGCTTGACCGGGTGTGTCCTGGTCGGCCGGTTAAGTCATACGGCCACCGTAGGCGCGTACCTGGCCGGGGGCAGCCGACGAGTGTGAGCACTTTCGTGCGTCTCGACTACACCCGGAACCGCCCCGATTGCCGCTGCGGAGAGGTGGCCCGAGCACTGACGATCTGATGGACGCCCGGTCGAGGCGGCCCGGCGACCGCGAAGGAGAGGTGACTGTGGTGGGACGACTGCTCCAACTGACGACCAGACCGCGGGCCAGGTGTCGGTGGACGTCGCGGTGCTGCTCCTCGCAGCGGTCGGCGCGTCGCGCCACAGCCCATCCGAAGTCGCCGGACGCGCCTCGGCGGCATCGGACCAGACCGGTCCGGGCGCCGCCAGTCGTCTGGCGGCAGACCTCACGGCCAGCTCCCCGCTCGGCGCGGGCACGGAGGTGAACCCATCGGCCCCGCCGCTGTACGAGCCCCCGCCGAAGGTCTCGTACACCGACACGGTCGGATCGAGCGCGTCGTCCAACGGGACGAGTATGGCCGCCTCGTCCGACGCAGGCAGGCACGTGGTCGCCACGCGGTGCGGCAGCGCAGTGGGCTCATCCCTACCGACAGCGGCATCGCGATGAGTTTCGCCCGCGACCGGCCATCACGGGTGGCGCGGCTCTGGCGAGTTCCACGGCAATGAGAACGACGACGAGGAGTCGATGCCCCATGCGTCTTGACAAATCCAGAGCGTCCGCCCTGCCGACCGTGGCGGACTGCCGCTTGCTAGCTGTCGGCCTCGACTGGGACGCCATCCGCGTGCCCCTCAACATCGGCATAGATGCGCTGAGAATTCTTGGGCCCTGTAGCGGCGCTGTGATCGAGGACCCCGGCGAGTCTGCTCTCTACTGGTTCGTTCCCAAGGGTTCGGCTGCCGGGTGGGACGTCCCCGAAACTCGCCCGCTCGGTATGACGCAGCATCTGGTCGTACCGCCACCGCACCGTGTCAAGAGGCCGGGGCCGCACTGGCGGATCTGCCTCACCGACGGCCGACTGATCACCGACGTCCAGGCGTTACGCGCGGCCGTCGAGGACGCGGTCGCGCCGCCCCGTGCTCCTCGACAGGGGATGAGATAACCGACGTCCAGACCCCCGGTCTCCGGCTCCCGCTACACGGGTGTCCGGTCCCAGAGCGCCGTCCTTCTTCCCCGGGGGCGGCACGGTCTGCCCGAATGGGGCGGGCAGACCCCGCAAGGCCGCCCCGTCCCTCTTCAACCCCGTCGACCGGAGAGGGACGGGGCGGACCACCGGCACGAGCGATGGACAACACATAGCGGTTTCGCGGTTTCACACCGGATCGTCGGCGCAAACCCATGGCGGCTGCTTCGGGTCAGGGCCGCACCAACCTGAATATTCGGAGGTCTGCGTGGTGGTACGCAGTGACCATGTTGCTCTGTCAGCCGGGACGGGCTCTTCGTCAGCACAGACAGATTGGGTGAGTTCCGGTGAGGCGGCCGGGATACGGCATCCGCGCCGACGCCTCGGATGCTTGGCGCTGATGCTCGACAAGCGTGCCGACGTCCTGTTGGTCAGGCCGGTCGGCGCCAGGGACGACAAGTGGATTTTGCCTGGGTGCACAGCTCGTGCCGTTGAGGAACCACGGGGGGTGGTGAGACGCGCCATCTCCGCGGACCTGGGGCTGGCGGTGCCTACGGGCCGGGTGCTGCTCATGGACTACGCACCCGCGACCCCACACGGGTATGCGGTCGCAGGGTGGGATCTGGTCTTCGAATGCGGGCTCGTTCACGACGCGGCCACGATCACGCTGGACCAGGGGCGGTTGGCCGCTGCCCGGTTCGTCTCGCTGGACGAACTGGACGGGCACACGAACGAGATCCAAGGGCGGCGCGTTCGTGCTGCCCTTGATGCTTTGATCGCGGGATACACGGCTGAGTTCGTACGAGGTCACCCGGTGCGGCACGCCATCGCGAGGGCTCGCCCTACGCCACTCGGCGGGCCGTCGCCGACCGCTGACGCCACCGCTGAGGAGTAGATCCCGTTGGCAGACGACGAGCGCCAGCGCCACATGTACCGGCTTCGGGGAACAACGCTGTGAGCCCCCGTCAGAAAGGTGACGTGCTGCTGTAGAAGCTCCGGTCGACGAGTCCGCGCACCGATGGCGGGCGTCGGCCTCTCACGTTCCGGGGCACCCGCTGACCGGATTGCACTGCAGGATCAGCTGGTAGGCGTGGCTTTCGACCTTCTCGCCGTCGGCACCGCGGGCGGTCTTCACGAACCGCCACTGGGAGTTTGGTCGTCCCTGCCTTCTCGACCTGGACGTGGAGCGTGCGCGCGCCGGTGTCGTGCGTCTCGACCAGGACCTCATCAGGGGTTCCGGTCGCCCCGTCGTGGTCGGCCAGACACTGGTCGGCAACGCTTGGGGCATTCAGCACAGCTCGCCGATTCTGAACATCATCGACGGGATGAACGCCAACGGCGGAGTCGGTGCGGGGCTTCCATCTCGCGATCTGAACCGCCGCTCCGAGAGTTCACGGCCCTGCTTCGCCTCTACGTCACCGAGGCCATCGCGGGTGTGAGGGCCGTCGCCGGATCCTCCCGTGGCTCAATTCCACTGCCCTGCTTGAGGGTACGCAACCTTCCCGCAGTGTCGTGTGTCATACAGGACCTAGAGGCCGTTATGGCTCGATCCGGTAAGGCTTCTCATTCAGTGAAGTAGGGGGAGAAACATGTACACAACTGGCGTACGCCGCGTCGCCGCGGTGGGCGTGGCCGCGATGCTGGCGGGCGCGGCGGCACTGACCGGCGCCTCGTCGGCCGTGGCCACGACGGTGCCGACCAGCTCGACGCATCCGGCACCGGCCGCCGTCGGCGCCGCGGAGCCCACGGGAAAGGTGGTCTCCAGAATCAACCTGTCGATCCGCGAACAGCCCACCGCCAACTCGAAGTTCCTCGGCTCGGTCCGCCCCGGCACGGTGATCGCGCTGAACTGCAAGAAGGTTGGCCAGAACGTTGACGGCAACAACCTGTGGTACCTGCTCGGCGCGCACAAGCCCGGCTATGTGAGCGCGCGCTACGTCAAGAACCTGGCCGCGGTGCCCTACTGCAAGTAGTGAGCCGCCTTCGGCAACACCGCACGTCTGGGGGTGTGTTGTGTTGTCGGGGCTCCTGCGATGGGTCTGCCACCCATCGCGGGACGCTCGCGTCGACCGTGCGCCCGATCCGCTACGCGGTGCGGCAGCGCCGCGTGCGGCGGGCGTAACGGGCGGACCAGGCGCCCACCACGGCCAGGACCATCGGTTCGATCAGCTGGCCCACACCCGCTGTGACGTTGATCGGCAGCGTGTAGACAAGTGCCGGTCTCCCCGCCGATTCCACGAGAAGCACGGTTCCCCAGACGGCGGTCTGCACGGTCTGGGATCGCCGTAGTGCGGGATCGGGTTCACGCGCCCGGTGAGGGAGCTGTATTCGCTCGCTGAGCAGCCCGATCGCCGGGCGGCCGACGGCGCAGCTGCCGAGGAAGACCAGCCCCGCGAGCGCGCTGGTGACCGGGTCCCGGGCGAGGAGCAGCCGTTCATCGTGTGCCAGGAGCGCGATGGCCAGCATGACCGCATAGCTGCCGAGGACGAAGGCCGCGACGGCGTCCGGTTTGCGGTTGCGTACGGCGGTGCCCACCAGACGCGCGGTGGCCACCGCGGTGGCGATCAGCAGCGAGGCGCGCAGGCTCAGGCCGAGCCCTCGCGCGCTGTAGAACGTCGCGGGCGCGAGGCCTGCATCGATCGCCAGGGACACCCGCGAGGCCCGATGCCGCTCACGCCGGGGTAACGGATCTGCGGTCTCGGCTGGGGGCCCGGGGGCCCGCGGCGCCATCCGCAGATGTCGCAGCCGCCGGGAGAGCGCGGTGTCCCGGCCGAACGGTTGGCCCCGGCGTGTTGAATCCGCGCTGAACGACGGGAAGTCCGGCAGCGCGGCAGTGGGCCCACCGCTTCGCGGCTCGGCCGCGATGGACGGGGCGCGGCGTCGCTCGCTGGATGTCATCAGGGCACACTCCTCACCTCGGCGCGGCGGCGGACCGTGCGCTGTCCTGGTTACGAACTACTCAGGACGCTAGTCACCAGGCCGGAAAAGTCGTTCCACCCAGGGGTGGAACCCCGGGTGGAGTTCCACGGTGTCGGGTGGAGGCGCTTCTCCACCCTGGGGGTGAGAAGTGTGGTGAGGACGAGCCCCCCGGGGCGTCCCCGGGGGGCTCGGCGCGCTGGGCGGCGGGGGTTACTTCAGACCGATCTTGGCGCAGTCGGTCGCGTACTGCTCGGTGCAGATCTGGTCGACGGTGTAGAGGCCATCGGCGAGAACCGTCTGTCTTATGTTCTTGCTGTCCATGATGGTGGTGGCTACCAGCTTCGCCGGAATGTCCTTGTTCGTGGCGCTGTTGACCTTGCTGTCCGCCACCTCGACGGGCTGGTCGGTGGCCAACTCGATCGCCATCTGGGCGGCGGTGTCGGCCTCTACCGCGTACGGCTTGTAGATGGTGAACGACTGCAGACCGGCCACGATCCTCTGGGTCGCGTCCAGTTGCGCGTCCTGGCCGCTGATCGGCGGCAGCGGGCTGACATGGGCGGTGAGCAGGGCGCTGACGACTCCGGCGGCCATGCCGTCATTGGCCGAGTAGACGGCGGCGATGTTGTCCTTGCCCAGGCGGGTGATCGCGCTGACGACTTCCTTGTTCGCCTCGTTCGCCTGCCAGCCGGTGGTGCTGTACTCGGCGGCGATCTTGACCTTGCCGTCCAGGACGCTGTGCGCACCGGCCTTGTACTGGGCCGCGTTCGGATCGGCGCCGTCGCCGTTGATCATGACGATCGGCATGCTCGGGGTGGCCTTGCTGCCCAGGGCGTCCAGCAAGCCCTGGGCCTGCTGCTTGCCGACCTGGGTGTTGTCAAAGGAGACGTACCCGTCGATGGGCCCCTGCGCGAGGCGGTCGTACGAGATGATCTTGATGCCCTTGGCGTGCGCCTTTTCGACCGACGGCTGGATCGCCTTGTAGTCGACCGGGTCGAGAATGATGACCTTGTCGCCGTCGTTGATCAGCGTATCGAGTTGCGCTTCCTGGGTGTTGGCGTTCTGGGTGGCGTTCTCGTAGTCGATTTGGCACTTCGGGCAGAGCGCGTGGAGCCTCTGCTGGATCTGCGGGCGGTCGACCGCCTCGTAGCGGGTGGTCTGGTTCTCCGGGAGTGCCAGACCGATCCGAAAGCCCTGGCTGACGTCTGCCGCACTCGGCTTGCTGCCGCCGCCGGCCCCTTTGCCGCACGCCGCCATGCCGAGCGTTATGGACACTGCCGCGGTCGCGATGACGGCGCGACGCAGAGTGGTGTTCACGAGGGGTACCTCCCTGACAGGGCCGCGATGGTGCGGCCGAGGTGGAGGTGAGTAGAACTCCGGTAATTGCGCGCAGTCAAGAAGTAAATGCTTAACGAGATGACAACGTAGTGATTTGTTATGCAGGCGAAGGCAAGTGCCTGTGGCTCCTTTGTCTGGCAGTTGCCATTGGCATCCTCGCGGCGGACGGCATGCCTGACACCGGGCGCGATGGAATCAGCCAAGTCGGCGGTATTCTCCGGGACATGGCGATGGTTTTAACACGTCGGCGGGGTTGCCGCGCCGACGGGGTGACGAGATATCGCCGCGTGGCGTGAGCTGTGACCTGGCTGACGTCAGTGTGCTGGAATCCCGGCGGGCGAGGGTAAACGGCCGTGCTGCCGGGGGCCGGTGGGTTTTCCGGCGCGGCCGCAGGGGCGGGCCAGCGGGCCGTGACTTCGGCTCGGAAAGCGATACCGACGCATGCCACCCCCTCCGCGGCTTCTCACGAGACGGGGGACGGTACCACGCGAACCTCCCGGGGGTTGATCGGGGTCCGGATAGCGGTCCGCCGGGTTGCTCGGTCTCCGATAATCTGATCATGGTGGCGTGATCGCGATTGTGTGTGGATTTGGCGTGTACAGATCAATCCGCGCCTGGTGTGTTGGAGCTGATCCACCCGCTACGGCGTCCAATCCGGGCGTGCTCTCGAACGCCGTAGCCCAGCAAGCCGCCGATTGATCCTAATTTAGGGAATCGGGCACATCTGCCCGGTGCGGTCCGGGACGATGGCAGCATGAGCGATCAGGACTTCTTGGCGCGCACCGAGCGGTTCGCGCGTCATCTTGCCGAACTCGGGCTTCGTTTGGACAAAGACTCGTTCGCACTGCTGCTGCGCATCCTGGGCGGAGTGAACGAAGCTTTGGTGCAACACTCACGGAGTGTAGATATTCCCTTTGGGCCGGGCGACAAGGAGTTGTTCACCTCCGAGTTGGGCCGGGAATTGGAAGCACTGATGGAACTGCTGGGCCCGCACGGCATGCGCATGGTTGTCGACGTGGACGATTCGGCTGGTAGAGCCGCCGCAGGCGACTTCGACGGGCCCCCGAGAGGGCTGCTGGCCCTGGCGGAACGGCAGCGCGACCGGCGCGAGGTCGAAGCGATTGTCCGGGCCAGTGGAATGGAACTCTGACGCCGTGGCCGCCGTGCCGTCCCTACAGGAAGGCAACGCCCTGGGCCAGCGGCAGTTCGACCGAGTAGTTGACGGTGTTCGTAGCACGCCGCATATACGCCCGCCATGCGTCGGATCCGGATTCCCGGCCACCGCCGGTCGCCTTCTCCCCACCGAACGCTCCGCCGATTTCCGCGCCGGAGGTCCCGATGTTGACGTTGGCGATGCCGCAGTCGGAGCCGTCGACGGCCAAGAAGCGCTCCGCCTCGCTCTGGTCGCGGGTGAAGATGCTGGAGGACAGGCCCTGCGGGACATCGTTGTGCAAGGCGACAGCCTCCTCGAAGGTGCGGTAGGTGAGCACATAGAGGATCGGAGCGAACGTCTCCGCTCGTACGATCTCGGTCTGGGCGGGCATCCGGACCACGGCCGGTGCGGCATAGCGGGCCTGCGGTGCCTCGTCGCGCAGCCGTGGTTCGCCGCCGGTCAGCAGCTTTCCGCCGTCGGCCTGCGCGCCTTCGAGCGCCTGGACCATCGCCTCGTAGGCCTGCGCGCTGATCAGCGGGCCGACGAGGGTGGCGGCCGCGAAGGGGTCGCCGACCGGCAGCCGGTGATAGGCGTGGACGATCCTGTCCACCAGCTGGTCGGCGATGCCCTCGTGGACGATGAGGCGGCGCAGCGTGGTGCACCGCTGGCCCGCGGTCCCGGCGGCGGAGAAGACGATGCCGCGTACCGCGAGGTCGAGGTCGGCCGACGGTGCCACAACCGCCCCGTTGTTGCCGCCCAGTTCAAGGACACAGCGGCCGAAACGCGCGGCGACACGCGGTGCGATCTCGCGGCCCATACGAACCGAACCGGTGGCGCTGACCAGGGCCACCCGGGCGTCGTCGACAAGGCGCTCGCCGGTGGCGCGGTCGCCCAGGACGAGCTGGTGCACACCGGCGGGCATACCGGTGTCGGCGGCCGCGCGGGTCAGTAGCGCGTCGCAGGCGACCGCGGTCAGCGGTGTGCGTTCGGACGGCTTCCACACCACGGTGTCGCCGCACACCAACGCCACGGCGGTGTTCCACGCCCACACCGCCACCGGGAAGTTGAAGGCGGAGACGACCCCGACGACCCCCAGCGGATGCCAGCACTCCGTCAGCCGGTGGCCGGGCCGCTCCGACGCCATGGTGCGCCCGTAGAGCTGACGGGACAAGCCGACGGCGAAGTCGCAGATGTCGATCATCTCCTGCACTTCACCCAGCGCTTCGGAGCGGATCTTCCCCGCTTCGAGGGTGATCAGATCGGCCAAGTCCCCTTTGTGTTGGGTGAGAAGCTCCCCCAGCCGTTTGACGAGCCGTCCGCGCTGGGGCGCGGGAGTGGTGCGCCAGGTGGCGAACGTCGCGTGCGCGGTGGTCACCGCCGCGTCGATCTGGTCGGGCCCGGCGCACGGCAGGAAGAAGAGCGTGCCGCCGGTGATCGGGGTGTGGCAGAACAGATCACCGCTGTCGCCCTCGGCGGGCGGTTCGGCGCCGCAGCGGTTGAGACTCTTCGCGGCCAGGACGCGCAGGGTGTCGGTGTCGGGCAGCGCCGCGGTGTACGGGTCGGTCACGGATGCGCCTCCTCGGCTGGCGTCCGGTCGTCCCATCGGACGCGGTGTCAGATGCTGGTGGTTTCCGGGCGGGTGGCGCTTGTCGTGAACCGGGTGGCGGCCAGCGGCGCCACATCGATGAACGGAGTCCGGTGCAGGAAGAGATCACGGATGACCTCCCTAACGGCAGGTGCCTGAAGAAAACCATGGCCGGGGAAACCGGTGGCGTAAAGGAGTCCGCGCACATCCGGCGCCTCGCCGATCAGCGCGTTGCGGTCCGGCGTCATCCCGTACAGACCCGCCCGGTGATTTCCGGCGCACGCCGGGCGTCCATGCGGAACCGGACCGGCGGTGGAACCCGTACCGTTCGTCACGGCCTCTCCAGTCACCGCGCGCGACGGCCTGCGCGCCGGTGTGGCGCGAAGCTCTCCGCGCGGTGTGGCGCGACGGCAGGCGCGCGGTGCGGACCCCGCCCGGCCCCGGGTCAGCCGCTGAGCAGCCTGCGGGCGGCCGCGGTGATGTGGGTACGGGAGATACCGGCGGCGTCGAGCAACTCGGTGGACGTACCCGAGGCGGGCATATCCCGTACGGCCAGGTGCGCGAAGCGGGGGATGGCGGAGCGTTCGGCGAGTGCGTGCAGTACGGCCTCGCCGATGCCGCCCTCGGGGTGGTGGTCCTCGGCGACCACCAGCGCTCCGGTCTCCTCGGCGGCACCGGCCAGGGCATCGGCGTCGATCGGCTTGACCGAGTACAGGTCGATCACCCGGGCGTGGATGCCGTCCGCCGCGAGCGTGTCGGCCGCCGCCAGACACTCGTGCAGCGTCACTCCGGCGCCGATGAGCGTGACCTGGTCGTCGGCGCTGGAGCGCGGCGTCTTGGACCCGCCGACCGGGAACGGCTCCAGCGGGGGGTACAGCACGGGATAGGCGCCGCGGGTGGTGCGCAGATACGAGATCCCCTCGCGGTCGGCCATGGCGGCGGTGAGACTGGCCGTCGCGGTGGCGTCGCTCGGGTAGAGCACCGTCGAGCCGTGTACGGCCCGCATCATCGCGATGTCCTCCAGGCCCATCTGCGAGGGGCCGTCCGCGCCGATCTCCACACCGCAGTGCGAACCGCACAGCGCCAGGCGGGCCCGGGAGACCGCGGCCATCCGGATGAAGTCGTGCGCGCGCGTGAGGAAGGCGGCGAACGTGGCCGCGTACGGGCGCCAACCGCGTACCGCGAGACCGACCGCGGTGGCCAGCATCTGCTGCTCGGCGATGAAGGACTGGACGTAGCGGCCCGGATAGGCCGCGGCGAATTCCTCCGCGTGGGTGGAGTTGCCCACCTCGGCGTCGAGCGCGACCACCTCAGGGCGCGCGCCCATCGCCGCGAGCGCCTTGCCGTAGGCGGATCGGGTGGCCACCTTCTCGCCCGGCTCGAACTGCGGCAGCCGCACCGGCTGGGCTGCCGGGCGCGCTGGCGGCTGGTATGGCCGCGGCCCGGGACCCTTCACGGTCAGGTGGCGTACGCCGCCGAGTTCGCCGATCGCCCGCTCTGCCATCTCGGGGGGCAGCGGTTTGCCGTGCCAGCCTTCGGCGTCCTCCAACTCGCTGAAGCCGCGGCCCTTGATGGTCCTGGCCAGGATGACCGTGGGGTGCCCGGTGTGGGGGGCGTACTCGAACGCCTTGTCGACCGCCGCCACATCGTGGCCCTCCACGGTCAGTGCGGTGCAGCCGAAGGCCTCCACCCGGTTGGCGTAGGCCTCCAGGTCCCAGCCGAGCTCGGTGGGGCCGCGCTGGCCGAGCCGGTTCACATCGACGATGGCGGTGAGGTTGTCGAGCCCGTAGCGGCCCGCCTTGTCCAGCGCCTCCCAGATGGATCCCTCGGTCATCTCGCTGTCCCCGCACAGCACCCAGACGCGGTAGGGCGCATGCTCCAACTTCCGGCCCGACAGCGCCACACCGATGCCGTACGGGAGTCCCTGGCCCAGCGAGCCGGTGGCCACGTCGACCCACGGCAGCACCGGTGTGGGATGCCCCTCCAGGCGCGATCCCGCGCGGCGGTAGCCGGTCAGCAGCTCCTCCTCGCTGACCACGCCGGCCGCCTTGAACATCGCGTACAGCAGGGGCGAGGCATGCCCCTTGGAGAAGATCAGGTGGTCGTTGCCGGGGTCGTCGGGCCGCTGCCAGTCGTAGTGCAGATGGCGGGCGAGGAGCACCGCCATCAGGTCGGCGGCGGACATGCTCGATGTCGGATGTCCGGAACCGGCGGAGGTACTTGCCCGTACCGAGTCGACCCGCAGCTGCTGGGCGAGTTCGAAGACATCCGTCAGGTCGGAGTGGGGTCCGACCGTCCCGTTGGGTCCGTTGGGGGAAGCGGCAGTCATGGACGTTCCTCGGATCGTGGAGCTCTGCTCGGGGTCGGGGCGCCGTTGCGGCCGTGCACGATCTCATCGCGCGAGCTGACGGCAGGTGCCCATTGCTCCGTAAGGGGGCGTGGCCGCAGCGGACTCACCCCGCTGCCCCGGTGTGGTGCATGACGCTCTTTTCCTCCAGGCCGTGGCGGGCCAGGTCCTTGCCGTAGCCGGATCGCGGCAGTGGGCGATGAGTGCCGCGGCATCCGGTGTGCCCCGCGGGACCACAGCGGCGACCAGCAGATCGCCGCCGGGCAGCGGGACGCCGCCCACGGCGGCCTCGCCGACCGAGGGATGGCTCTCGACCGCGATCTGCCCGACGGACCCCGGCGGCAGCGCCCGTCCGTCGTCGCCGACGATCTCCATCCGCATCCCGTGCAGGGGGTCGGCCGACCGATCCGTTTCCCGTGCAGGGGTCGGCCGACCCGGCCCGGAGGGAAGTCCGACGGTGGCCGGAATAACTGGCCACGAACTCCGGTGAGTTGGGCAAGGCGATGAGCGGGAGATCGGCGGCTACGGCTCCGGGGCGGCGCCGTCCGCACCCGAAAGCCCGGACCCGCGCCGCGAGTTCGGTATAGCAGCTGAAACGGCGAATGACCTGTGCGTCCTTCTGGCCGATGGGTGGCAGGTCGAAGTCGTCCTCCAGGCAGAAGGCGAGTTCGAGCAGCGGGAGGGAGTGGTCGCCGAGGCCCTCGGTGGGATGCGGGTCGGATTCCTCGTCGGTCGGCTCGCCGGGTGCCATCTCGAACACCAACGCGCGAATTCTCCGCCGCTTTTCGCCGCCGTTGGCGATGCTGCCGGCCAGGGCGGGCCACTCCGTTCTGCCGCTCGATCGGAGCGTTTCCCCAGTGAGACCATGCCGATCCGCTGCATCCTGCGCCGGGAGTCGAACTGCTGGCGAAGTGGGGGATGTTGGACGACCTGATCACAACGGGAATGTCCCCGCGTAGGTGACGGGGATCCGGTGCGCGGCGAACCCGCCGAACTTATACCGCCAGTCATGCGGCCCCGGCTGGGCACTCGCCGGTGACGCCCGACACCACAAGGACCCCATCGCGCCCATGGCATTTCCGATGCCTTCGCCGACACCGCGACGCCTGCCGACGCCATCCAACTTGCCCTGGTCGGCGGCCTGTCGGGGGAGCGCTCGCTCGCCCGGTACCAGGCCCGGCGCAACACCGCACGTGCGGCGATGTTCGATTTCACCTGCTGCCAGGCGTCGCTGAGCCGCTCGACGGTGATTTCGAGCGCCTGCTGCCCGTCATCCACGGTGCCACCTCGGCCACCGAGCGCTTTGAGGGTGCTCGTCGGCGGCCGCCGCATCGAGGAATTCCGCTCGCCCGCCAACCCGGCTGCCGAGGGAGCCCAACCGCCTCGGTGAATTCATGAGTAGCGCCGGGAGTTACGGGCATCCTATGAATGATGTCGGGAGGTTTGCAGATGCTGGGGAGCAGGCGATCGCGTCTCCTGTAGCATCCGTCATCCATCAGTCGTACCAAGCTGGAGAATACTCGTGGCACAAAAGGTTCAGGTCCTTCTCGTCGACGACCTCGACGGCGGCGAGGCAGACGAGACGGTGACGTTCGCGCTGGACGGCAAGTCCTACGAGATCGACCTCACCACCGCCAACGCCGAGAAACTCCGCAACTCCCTTGCGGAATTTGTGAAGTCGGGCCGGCGGGCCGGTGGGCGGGCGGCTGCCGGACGCGGCAAGGCGCGACCGGTGGTCGGTGGGGCCCAGGACACCGCCAAGATTCGCGCATGGGCCAAGGAGAACGGCTTCAACGTGAACGAACGCGGCCGGGTCCCCGCCGAAATCCGCGAGGCCTACGAAGCGGCCACCGTGGGCGCGTAATCGGCGGACGGTGTTCGGGGGTTCGCGGCGCTCGGGTTGACTGGAGCCGCGAACTCGCCGCCGCTTTGAATGCCTGCTTCGGTATCGCTGCGAGTGCCGGGCGCGGCGCCGCTGACGACCACGCGGCCGCGCCCGTTCCCGGCTGTCCGCCCGCCGGGGCGGCCGACGGTTCCTCCGCCATGGCCGGTGGATACTGATCTGATTTTCCTGTGAATTCTCTGTGAGTTCCGGATTTCGGGCGGTACCTGGCTCATTATGGCTGTCGCTTGATCCTTTAACGAAAGCGCGTTCTGCGCCGCGTCGAGCGCGCCGCCGCATGTCATCCGGGGCGCGATCCGCGGCACCGCGGTGGGTGCGGAATGTGAAGTGCGCGCCGGTGCTGGACACTTCTCGCCACTTCCGTCGAACGGCAGCGCGCACTTCCCCGAGAGCCGCAGAATGTGACCGGCGAGCGCGGGTCTGACCCGCGCTTGTCCGCTCCTGCCCACCGGAAATGGGGGATTTCCGGTAGCCCGGGCGAGCGCATCGCACGTCTCAGAAGCATCACGGGATCCATATCACCGGGCAGCCACACCGATCTTTGGCGTGCCTGCACGCACCGTTGACCGGAGCAGCATCGTGAATGCTGCCCAGGGGGGACACCATGGCCTGGAAAACGCGCGCCGTCGCACTGTCCGTCGTCACCGCGCTGTTGGCCCTCGGCGCCTCGACGACCGGCGCGAACGCCGCAACACCGGCACAGCGCATCGACTTACGGGTGCTCGTCGTCGATGACGGCGGCCCCGCCACCTCGGCCCTCACCGCCGAACTCGACAGTGAGGGAACCCCGTACACCAGAGTCGACCTGACCAGCGGCACCAGACCGCAGATCGACGCGGCATTCCTCAGCGACACCGTGGACGGCAACGCCCGCGCCAAGTACGAGGCGGTCGTGCTGCCCAACGACAACCCGTTCGGCGACAACTCACCGGAGATGTCGGCGCTCGCCTCGTACGAGAAGAGCTTCGGCATCCGGCAGGTCGACGCGTACACCTACGCTCGCCCCCAGGTGGGCCTGAGTCTTCAGCCGAACCCCGGATACACCGGCTCGTTGGACGGCTTCACCGGCCAGGTCACCACCGCGGGGGAGAGCGGGCCGTTCGGCTATCTCAAGGGCAGCGTGCCCTTCGAGGACAACTCGCCCACGGTGACCGAGAGTTATGGCTACCTCGGCCAACCCCTGGTACAGCAGGCCCCGGGCGCCACCTTCACCACGTACGTCGACATGCCCATACCGGGCACCAGCGCGCGCGGCTCGCTGGTGGGGGAGTACGACCACGACGGGCGCAGCGAACTCGTGGTGACCTTCGCCTACAACCAGTACCAGCAGCAGTTCCGGCTGCTGGCCCGCGGCATGGTCGAGTGGATGACCCAGGGGATCCATCTGGGCGCCGACCGGAACTACTTCTCCGTGCACATCGACGATGTCTTCCTCGCCGACGACCGCTGGAACACCGTCCTGAAGTGCACTCCCGGTGACCGGGACTGCGCACCGGGCAGCGGCGGCAGCGACCCGAACCCGATCCGCATGTCCCCGGCCGACGCGCAGTTCGCCAAGCAGTGGTCGCAGACCAACGGCCTGACGCTCGACATGGTCTTCAACGGCGGTGGCAGCGACGACTACAAGCAGGACAACGGCGGTACCGACCCGCTGGCCCAGCAACTGATCGCCGACAAGGACTCCTACCGGTGGGTCAACCACACCTACAGCCATGAGTTCCTCGGCTGTGTGCAGAACGTGGCGGTCGTGCCGTGGCAGTGCGCCACCGATGCGTCCGGGAACGTCCAGTGGACCGGCCAGGACACCATCACCTCCCAGATCACGCAGAACCGCAACTGGGCGGCCGCGCAGGGGATCCCCACCCATGACAGCGAGCTGGTCACCGGTGAGCACTCCGGCCTGAGGATCCTGCCGCAACAGCCCCAGGACAACCCGAACCTGGCCCCCGTCCTCACCGCCACCGGCGTCTCCTGGCTCGCCAGCGACAGCTCCCGTGAGCCGCAGCAGCGCCAGGCGGGCCCCGCGCTGACCGTGCCGCGCACCCCGATGAACGTGTTCTACAACGCGGGACATGTGAACGAGGAAGTCGACGAGTACAACTGGATCTACACCAGCAAGGCCCAGGGCGGCAGCGGACTGTGCGAAACCTCGGGCAACTCCACCTGTCTGCCAGCGCCGTTGGACACCACCACCGGCTACACCTCGTACATCGTCCCGCTGGAGGCGCGGATCGATCTCGGGCAGATGCTCGCCAACAACCCGAGCCCGCACTTCATCCACCAGTCCAACCTCGCCGAGGACCGCATCGCGTACCCCGTGCTGGACAAGATCCTCGGTACGTACCGCGGCCTGTTCGCGGACAACACCCCGTTCATCAACCCGCGGATGGCCGACATCGGCACCGAGTTGCAGCAGCGCGCCGCCTGGAACGCCGCCCTGCAAAGCGGCGGCGTCACCGCCTACCGCATCGGTGACACGGTGACGATCAGCGCGCCGAACGGCGTCCGCATCCCGGCCACCATGCCCGTCGGAACCCAGCAGGCCCAACTCATCGGCGGCACCGCCTTCGGCAGCCCCTACGCCGGGCTGCTCTCCGGCTGGACGGCGCCCGGACTGGCACAGACACAGGTCACCCTGCAGCTGGCCAACACGGCCGCGCCCGCCGTCGGGCACCCGGGGAGCGCGGCCAAGGTGCCGTCACCGGCCAGGCGGCTGACCGTGCCGCTCGGCGTGCGGCGCCCGGTGTCCTACGGACCGGGCGACATCCGCAAGCACACCTGGAAGTAGCGCACCACCACGGGCCGGGGCACGGGCTGGACCGGTGCCCCGGTACCCGTCAGACCGACTCGGGGGACCGAACCACCATGCGCCACAACGCTCTGCGCCCATCAGTGCGTCGTCCAGACGAGGAAGCCCGCGGCCGCACCCGTGTGACGCTGCTGACCGAGGGCACCTACCCGCACAGCCATGGAGGGGTCAGCGTGTGGTGCGACCAACTGGTGCGGGGCATGCCCGATGTCGACTTCCGTATCGTCGCGTTGACCGGTACCGGCCAGGAGACGCTGGCCTGGGACCTGCCCGCACACGTCGGCGCGGTGTCCACGGTTCCGCTGTGGGGCCCTGCGCCGAGCGGCGGCGCCCCGCGCGGCCGACGCTCCCGCGCCTTCCTCGCCTCCTACGAGCGCTTCCTGCTGGCGCTGCTCGACCCCTCCTGCGCACCGCACTTCGCCCCCGAGCTGTACCGGCTCGCGGACGAGGCCCAGCGCGGCACCCTGGGCGCCGCGCTGCGCTCGGAACCGGCGGTGCGCACCCTGGCACAGGTGTGGCGGCGGCCCGGACTGGAGGTGGCGCGGGCCCGACCCACCCTGTACGACGCCCTCACCGCCACCGAGTTACTGGAACACGCGCTGCGGCCCCTCGCGGCGCCGATACCCGACGGCGGACTCGCGCACGCGGTCAGCGGCGGCCTCGCGGTGCTGCCGGGACTGCTCGCCCACCAGCTGCACGGAACGCCGTTCCTGCTCACCGAACACGGCATCTATCTGCGCGAGCGCTACCTCGGCTACCGGACCGGACCCTACGCCTGGCCGGTGAAGGCCCTGCTCCTCGGCTTCTTCCGGCTGCTGGCGCAGGAAAGCTACCGCCGGGCGGCCCTGGTGACCCCCGGCAACCGCTACAACCGGCGGTGGGAGGAGCACGGCGGTACCCCGCCCGAGCGGATCCGCACCGTCTACAACGGCGTGGACCCCCAGGCCTTCCCACCGGCCGGGCCGGAACCCGACTCCCCGACACTCAGCTGGGCGGGCAGAGTGGACCCGATCAAGGACCTGGAGACGCTGATCCGGGCGTTCGCCGTCGTACGCCAGGAGGTTCCCACAGCGCGGCTGCGGCTGTTCGGCGGCACACCGCGGGGCGGAGAGGCGTACCGGCAGCGGTGCGAGGCGCTGGCCGCGGAACTCGCCGTCGGTGACGCGGTCACCTTCGAGGGCCGGGTGGACGACATACGCGACGCCTACGCCGCGGGAAACGTGGTGATGCTCTCCAGCATCAGCGAAGGCTTCCCGTTCACCCTCATAGAGGCCATGTCCTGCGGCCGCGCCACCGTGTCCACCGATGTCGGCGGGGTACGGGAGGCGGTCGGCGACACGGGACTCGTCGTACCGCCGCGCGAACCGGAGCAGATGGCGCGCGCGGTACTGGAACTGCTACAGGATCCGCAGCGCCGCTCCGCCATGGGCGCCGCGGCGCGATTACGGGTGGTCGAGCAGTTCACCCTGCGGCAGACCATCGACACCTTCCGTGCCATCTACCACGAACTGGCCCATGGGGAGCGGTGGTTGGACGAGGCACTGCCGGTCGCGGTGGGCGTCCGGTGAGCGGCCCGCTGCGGCTGCTGCCGGGCGGCGCCGGCACGTTGCCCACCGTGCCCCGGCCGCGACGGCGACCGAAATGGGCCGCCCCCGACCCGCTGGACGAGGTGGCGGAGCGGCTGGCGGACGTGTGCGCCGCCGCCGTGCACCCCTACGAGATCGCGGCCGTCCTGGAGTCCGACGGCCTGTCCGACGAGCAGATCACCCAGCGGTACGGCCGCCGGGACCTGTTCGCCGTCGCCGAGGAGCTCTACGCACGGGTTCCGCGCGGCTATCCGGCGCTACCCGAGCCCAACGACCCCTGGCGGGTGGCAGGTTGGCGCTGCCTGCTGCGCGGCGTGGTCTTCGCGCTTCCCGGGTTGGGCTATGTACTGGCCGGGCGGTTGCTCACCGGCCCCGCGCACTCCTCGGGGATGTCCGCGCTGGCCGCCGCGGCGCTGGTCGGCTGGGCGTGGAACCAGGCGCTCGCCCATCGGGCCTATCTCTGCCTCGGCCAGGGAGGCGGCCGGGCGGCCGCCCGCCGCCTGCTGCTCGGTGCCCCCGCCGGAGCCGCGCTGGCCTGCTGCGCGGCACTCGCACTGTCCGGCACGGCCGCGGTGGTCGCCTTCGTCGCGGGCCAGTCCGGCTATCTGGCGGCGGCCACCGCGCTGTTGGTGCTCGGCCGGGAGCGCGACCTGCTCATCGCCTTGGCCCCGACCGCGGTCGGTGCCGCGGTGCTGCCCGCGCTGCACGCCGCGGCCTGGGTGGGAAGCGCGGTGCTGCTCGGCACCGTCGGCTTGGCCGTGCTCGCCGCCGCCCGACAGCTCGTACGGGTATGGCGGACCGGACCCGCGGGCGGTGCCGAACCGCCGTCGGTCGTACGGTCCGTGCCCTACGGGCTGTTCGGTCTGGCGGCCGGAGCCCTGACGCTGCTGGCGGTCTTCGGGGACCGGCTGAGCCGCGGCGCCGGTGCGGCCGCGCACGGATCGGCCGCCGTCGCGCTCACGTTGAGCATGGGGCCGGCCGAGTGGCTGCTCTACCGGTACCGCAGCCGCGCGCTGGCCGCGTTGCGGGCCAGCGAGACCGGGCGGGAGTTCCGGATACGGGCGGGCCGGGTGCTGGCGGGCTGCCTCGCCGGGTATCTGGCGGTGCTGGCCGCGCTCGTTGTGGCGGCCGCCCTGGTGTGGCCGGGCGCGGCGCCGCGCGATATGTGGACGGTCAGCGGGCTGGGGGCGCTGGGGGCCGTGCTGTGGATCGCGCTGCTGCTCCAGGCGTTCGGCGTCGCCTGGAGTTCGGCGCTGATCTGTGCCGCGGCTGCGGCCACCGAACTCGCCCTGACGGTAGGGGGGTTCGCCGCCCCCGGCATCGTGCGCGCCGTGGTGTGCGGTGGTACCGCCCTGGTGCTGGCGGCCCTCGCCCATCCGTTGCTCGGCCGTGCGACGGCGCACCGCTGACCCGCTCTTCCCAGGCCCACGCAGTCAACCACCGCAGAGTCAAGGAGACCACCGTGAGCTCATCAGGTTCCGTCGCCGTCACCGGAGCGGAAGGCTTCATCGGCTCGCATCTCGTGGCGGCGCTGGTCGCCGCCGGGCACCGGGTGCGGGCCATGGTCCAGTACAACTCCTTCTCCTCCTACGGCTGGTTGGAGGCCCTGCCACCGCGGACCATGGACCAGGTCGAAGTGGTGCTCGGCGATGTGCGCGACGCCGCGTCGGTCAGCGAACTGGTCGAGGGCACCGAGGCCGTCTACCACCTGGCCGCACTGATCGCGATCCCGTACTCCTACCGCGCCCCGTCCTCGTACGTCGAGACCAACATCACCGGCACCCTCAACGTGCTGGAGGCCGTACGGCGCCTGGGCATCCCGCGCATGGTGCACACCTCGACCAGCGAGACGTACGGCACCGCGCGCACCGTCCCGATCACCGAGGAGCACCCGATCCACGCGCAGTCCCCCTACGCCGCCTCGAAGGCGGGCGCCGACCGGCTCGCCGAGAGCTACCACGCCAGCTTCGGCACACCGGTGGTGACACTGCGTCCGTTCAACACCTTCGGGCCCCGCCAGTCCATGCGCGCGGTGATACCGACCGTCATCGGCCAGGTCGCGGCAGGGGAGCGCACCATCACGCTCGGCGACCTGCGGCCGACCCGTGACTTCACGTACGTGGCGGACACCGCCGCCGCGTTCCTGGCGGTCGGCACCGCTCCCGACGACACCGTGGTCGGCCGCACCTTCAACGCCGGTACCGGGGGCGAGATCTCGGTCGGCGATCTGGTCGCCCTGATCGGCAAGGCGATGGACACCGACATCGAGGTCCGCCAGGACCCCGAGCGGGTCCGGCCCGCCGACTCCGAGGTGATGCGGCTGGTCTGCGACGCCAGCCGGTTGCGGGCCGCCACCGGCTGGCGGCCCGCCCACTCGCTGGAGGACGGACTCCGCGCGACGGCCGCCTTCTTCCGCGATCCGGCGAATCTCGCCCGCTACAAGACGCACCTGTACAACGTGTGACCCAACGCCGGACACACCGTCCGGCACACCACCGCAAGGGGGGCTCCCACCATGCACGCAGTCATCCTGGCCGGAGGCAAAGGCATTCGGCTGCGTCCGTACACCACGGCGCTGCCCAAACCGCTGGTGCCGATAGGCGACCAGCACGCGATCCTGGAGATCGTCTTAAGACAGCTGGCCGCCGCGGGCTTCACCAGCTGCACCATCGCCATCGGACACCTCGGCCACATCATCCGCGCCTACGTCGGCGACGGCTCCCAGTGGGGGCTGCGCGTCGACTACACGACCGAGGACAGCCCGCTGGGCACCATGGGCCCGCTGCTGACCATGCTCGACCGCCTGCCCGAGCAGTTCCTCACCATGAACGGCGACGTCCTCACCGACCTCGACTACGGTGACGTGCTGCGCCGCCACCGGGCCGTGGACCCACCGCTGACCATCGCCACCTACGAACGCCAGGTCACCGTCGACTTCGGGGTGCTCACCACCGAAGCGGGCCGCGTCGTCGGCTTCGCCGAGAAACCCGGCATGGCGCACCAGGTGTCCATGGGGGTCTACGGCCTGTCCCGAAGCACCCTCGCCCGCTACACCCCCGGACTGCCGCTGGGCTTCGACGACCTGGTCCTCGACCTGCTCGCGGCCGGAACGCCGCCCGCCAGCTACGAGTTCGACGGCTACTGGCTGGACATCGGCCGACCCGACGACTACGACCGGGCCAACGCCGAGTTCACCACCCACCGCGGCCTGCTGCTCAAGGGAGTGTGAGCGGAACTTGCGCATCCTCGTCCTGGGAGCCGGAGGCTTCCTGGGTGGGCACACCGCCGGGTACCTGCGCACCCTGCCGGGTGTGCGGGTGCTCGGCGGTGGCCGCGCCCCCTCCGCCGATCTGCCCGCCGACCTCGGCACCGCCTCCGTCGGCGAACTCACCGCAGCTCTAAGCGAGTTGGCGGTGGACGCGGTGGTCAACTGCGCGGGAGCCGTCGCGGGCGGAGCCGTGTGCCTGGCCGAGGTCAACGCCCGCGCACCCGCCGCGCTCTGCGAGGCGCTGCGCGAGGCGGCGCCGACGGCGCGGCTGGTCCACATCGGGTCCGCCGCCGAATACGGAGTGGCACCGGAGGGCGCGGCGCTGACCGAGGCCTCGCCCGCCTGTCCGCTCGGCCCGTACGGCGCCACGAAGCTCGCCGGGTCCCTCGCGGTCGCCGGTGCGCCGCTGGACGCCGTCGTGTTGCGGGTCTTCAACCCGCTGGGTCCCGGCACGCCGAGCACCGCCCTGCCCGGCCGCCTCGCCGGGCAACTGCGCCACGCTGGACGGGACGGCGTGGTGCGGGTCGGAGACCTGTCGGCGTACCGGGACTTCGTCGACGTACGGGACGTGGCCCGCGCCGCCGCCCTCGCGGCCACCGTCCGAGGGACACTGCCCCGTATCGTCAACATCGCCGCGGGCAGGGCCGTTCGGGTACGGGAGGTCGCGTGGGGGCTGGCGCGCGTCGCGGGGTTCCGCGGCAGCATCGAGGAATCCGCGGGCGTCGCCTCCGCCCGGTCGGCCGCGGTCTCCTGGCAGCAGGCGGACATCAGCGCCGCCCAGCGGGCCCTCGGCTGGCGGCCGCGGATCGCGCTGGCCGACTCGCTGCGCGACCTGTGGGACTCCTCAGGTCCCGGCGCACCGGAAGCGAGGCACTGATGGCACCGGGCGCGGGCGGCCGACTGCTCGTCCCGCTGTACATCCATCCCAGCACGGACCCGGCCGCATGGCAGGCGGTCATACGGCACCCCGAGCGGGTGTACGGCGTCGTGCTCAACGTCGCGGACGGACCCGGTACGGCCCCCGAGCCGGCGTTCACCGAGGTGGCGGCGCGGCTGCGGGCGGCCGGAGTGCGGATGCTGGGGTACGTGGACATCGGGTACGGGCGGCGTCCGGCCCGGGACATCGTCCGCGACATGCTGCGGCACCGCGCCTGGTACCGGGTGGACGGGGTGTTCCTCGACCAGGCCCCGTCCGGCGCGGCGCTGGTCCCGCGCTGCCGTCGGCTGACCCGGGCAGCCCGCCGCCTCGGCGCCCGGTGCACCGTGCTCAACCACGGGGTGTGCCCGCATCCGGGATATGCCCGGATCGCCGACGTCCTGGTCACCTTCGAGGGCACCTGGTCGTCGTACTGTCGTGACGCCGCGCCCGGTTGGCCCTCGCGGCATCGGCCGGAGCGGTTCTGTCACCTCGTGTACGGCGTTCCGGCGGACGCGCATGAGCGCGTCGCGCTCATGGCCCGGGAGCGGGGTGCCGGTGTGCACTGCGCCGTGTCGCACAGCGGCATGAACCCGTGGCGGTCGGCGCCCGCAGTCCTGACACGGCGTCAGGAGAGCGGCGCGTGAGGCGGCTTGCAGGCCTTGGGTGCGCGGCGCTGTGCGCCCTGCTGATCGCCGGGTGCGCCGGGCATCCGCCGAACCCGGGTCCCTCGCCTGCCGCACGGTGGCAGCCACGGCCCGGTACCGCATGGCAGTGGCAGCTCAGCGGGCGGATCGACACCAGCGTCGACGTTCCCGTCTACGACATCGACGGATTCGAGAACAGTCGATCGGTGGTCGCCGCCCTGCACGCCCGGGGCCGCAAGGTGATCTGCTATCTCAACACCGGTGCCTGGGAGGACTTCCGACCGGACCACGCGGACTTCCCCGCGAAGGTCCTGGGCGCCGCGGACGGCTGGAGCGGAGAACGCTGGCTGGACATCCGCCGCTGGGACGTGCTGCGCCCGATCATGGCCAAGCGCATGGACATGTGCCGGGCGAAGGGCTTCGACGGTGTCGAACCCGACCTGGCCGACGGATACAGCAATCACACCGGCTTCTCCCTCACCGCGGCGCAGCAACTCACCTACAACCGCGCGATGGCCCAACTCGCCCACGAGCGGGGGATGGCGGTGGGGTTGAAGAACGACCTCCCGCAAATCCCGCAACTGGTGGGCGACTTCGACTTCGCGGTCAACGAGCAGTGCGCGCAGTACCAGGAGTGCTCCGCACTGGCGCCGTTCGTCCGGGCCGGAAAGGCGGTGTTCCACGTCGAATACGAGCTCGCTCCGCACGACTTCTGCCCCACCGCGCGACGCCTGCGGCTGAGTTCCCTGCAGAAGCACACCGATCTCGGCGCCTGGCGGCGGTCCTGCTGAGCGTACGCCGAGGGCCTGCCCGGCCATGGCGGCAGGACAGGCCCCGGGGGATGTGCGGCGGTCAGCCCTGCGGCTGGGCGTTGGCCGAGAGCTGCTGGTCCAGCCAGCGGACGGCCTGCGGGTATCCGGTGGTCCGCGTCGTGGCCTGCGGGAGGGAGTCGACCTTGGTGGGCGACTTGGCGCTCTGCTTGAACTGCGCGGTGGGCCCGTCGCTACCCGACACCAGGAGGGAGACCAGGGGCGCGGGCATGTGCTGCATCCGCCAGATCAGGTCGCTCTCGTTCCTGACCTGGGCGTTGCCCGCGTAGAGGTCGCCGGTCCTGCCGTCCTGCCGGGGTGAGTAGGCGGCGGCGGACAGGCTCGCCCCCGCGCCATAGCGGGTGGGGTTGGTCATCGGGAGCTTCAGCGCGCAGTAGCCGCCGGTGGAGTCACCGAGGGTGCCCCAGGAGCCGGGGTTGCCGCTGGTGCGGTACTGACCCGCTACCGCCATCGGCAGATCCTGGTTGAAGAACGCCAGCGCCTGCGGGCCGCCGGGGACGTCGGTGCAGTCGACGTCCCGGCCGGGGACGACGGCGGGGCGCACCATCACGTAGATGGTCGGCTTGATCTTGTTGGCGATGATGTCGGCGGAGACGGTGCGCGGCAGTGCCCCGTTCGGCTGGCCGTTGAGGGCGACCACGACCGGGAAGCGGTCGTTCTCGTGGGCCTTCTGGAAGTACTGCGGCGGCAGGTAGACGAAGCCGTTCGTGGTCAGCCCGGACGCCGGGCCGTGGAAGGTGACCTTCTGGACCTCGCCGGCCCTGGCCCTGCCGCTCGACAGGCCCGCGTTGGTGGTGCCCTTGACGGTGACGGTGACCGGACGGGCACCGCCGGGGCCCGCGGTCAGCACCTGCTTGCCCGCGGAGGCGCCGAGCAGATCGGTCCAGGAGGAGTAGAAGCCGAAGCTCTTGTTCGCTCCGACCAGGATCACGCCCAGGATCGCGATCTGCGTCGCCGCGATCAGCCCGAGTCGGCCGAGCCACTGGACCGGGCCCTTCTTCGCGGCACGCGGCCACAGCCACAGCGCCAGCGCGACCACCGCCAACGCGGTGACCGCCAGCACTATGAGGAACACATTGGACGTGAGTCCCACAGTCATCGCTCTCTCTTGAAGTAATCCTTCCAAAGAGAGGATAGAAATCCGCCCGGTTCGGTTTCCTCCGCGGGTGGCGAGATTCCGCCTCTGCCGCCGCCCCGGCCCGCCGGTCCGCTGAGCGTCCGCTACCCGCGACGCGCGAGCGCGTCCCGTACCGCATCCTCGCTGCGCGCCACCGACGCCGTGCCGTCGTCCGCCGTGATGATCGGGCGCTGGATCAGCCGCGGATGCGCGGCCAGTGCGTCGATCCACCGGTCGCGCGTTCCGGGATCGCGCGGCCACTCCTTCAGCCCCAGTTCCTTGGCGTCCGGCTCCTGCGTACGCGCGATGTCCCACGGCTCCAGGCCCAGCCGGGCCAGCACCTCGCGCAGCTCCTGGGCGCTCGGCGGGTCGTCCAGATAGCGGCGCACCGTGTAGTCGGCGCCCTCCTCATCCAGCAGTTGCACTGCCGAGCGGCACTTGGAGCACGCGGGGTTGATCCAGATCTCCATGCGCACACCCTAGACGGCCCGACGCGTCGGAACTCTTTGACGTGTCGGGATTCTCCGACGTATCGTCGTGGCCGTGCCGACAGACGTCTTCAGCGCACTGGCCAACCCGGTGCGCCGCAAGCTGCTCGAATCGCTGCGCGAGGGTCCGCGTGCGGTCAACGATCTGGCCAGCCAGTTCGCACTGAGCCGACCGGCCGTGTCCGAGCACCTCCAGGTGCTCCGCCACGCCCACCTCGTACGAGAGGAGCCGAGGGGCCGCCAGCGGTACTACCACCTTGTGGCCGATCCCCTCGCGGAGGTGCACGACTGGCTGCACCCCTTTGAGCACTACTGGCGCGAACGACTGCGCTCGCTGCGCGACCTGCTCGACGAGGAGAACCCATGACAGACCCCGCCGTCATCCACTGCGACCAGTTCCTGGCGCATCCGCCCGCCGTCGTGTGGCGGGCGCTGACCGATCCGCAGTGGCACGCGCGCTGGTGGGCCGCGGGCGACGTCCGGCCGGTCGTCGGCCACCGCTTCACCCTCGACATGGGGCCCTGGGGGTCGCAGCCGTGCGAAGTGATCGCCGTCGAGCCGCAGCGCATGATCCGCTACAGCTTCGCCGAGGGCTCCCTCGACACCACGATCACCTGGCGGCTGGAACCCGAGGGCAACGGCACCCGCCTGTTCCTTGAGCACGCCGGATTCGACCTCAACTCGCCGATGGGCAAGCAGGCGTTCGACGGCATGGGCGGCGGCTGGCCCGGCGTACTGCGCGGCATCGGTCCGGCGCTGACGAGCCTGACCGCCTGAAACCGGTGAGCGACCGGTGTGCCGCGGACGTAGCGTGGTGGGATGCGTGTGGGATCGAGGACGACGCGGTTGATCGTGCTGCGGGGCAACTCGGCCTCGGGTAAGACCACGGTCGCCCAGCAGGTGCGGGACCGCTGCGGACCCGGCGTGGCCCTCGTCGGGCAGGACACCATCCGGCGCACGATCCTGCAGGACAAGGACGTACCAGGGACGGCCGCTGTCGGGCTGATCGACGCCGTCGCCCGCTACGCCCTGGACCACGGCTACCACGTGGTCGTCGAGGGCATTCTGTCCGCCGCCCGCTACGGGGCGATGCTCCAGGCGCTGCGCCGTGACCACATCGGCCCCAGCCGCTTCTACTATCTGGAGACGTCCTTCGCCGAGACACTGCGGCGGCATGCCACCCGACCGCAGGCCGCGGACTTCGGCGAGCGGGAGATGCGCGGATGGTACAAGCCGCTGGACCTGTTGGACGACCGCTGTGAAGAAGTGATCGGCCAGGACAGCCCGTTGGAGGCCACCGTGCGCCGGGTGCTGGACGATACCGGGCTGCTTGCGCTCCCGCGGCAGCGAGCAACCCCCACGGCCTCGGCCGGTCAGACGCCCACCATCCCGGACGGCTCGTAGAACGTGGCGCGGACCGTGCGGAGCCACGCTTCGGCCGCGGCCTCGTCCGGTGCGGTGCAGTTCCTCGCCCTGCTCCAGCAGCCGCACCAGATGGCGGGCGTGCTTCTCGGCGCGTCGGCGGGTCTCGGCGTGGAGCTGCCCGTCCGCCCGGGACCGCAGCTTCCTGAACTGCTGGGTGGCGTAACCGAGGTAGGAGTCCCGGACCGCCTTGGCCGACAGGAACGCCCGGCGTAGACCGATGAGTTCGTCGCCGAGCGGGGTGCGCACGTCGCACAACTCGCCGGGCAGCCAGATGAGTTCGGTCACGGTCGGGTTCCCGCCGAGGGCGAGGCGGCAGTACTTGGCGGCTTCGTGCAGCGTGCGGTCGGGCCGGGTGGTGACATGGGACTCCGCCGGGCGAGTGGAGCCCGTGGAACGCCTCGGTGGGTGCGGCGAAGACACCGAGCCGGTCGAGGTCGGAGCCCTCGTGGGCGAGGCCGTAGGCGGTGGGTGGAGCCGACGGTGCCGGACAGCAGGACGTGCGTGGTTGCTCCGCTGGAAGGTCGGTGACGGGCAGGAGGAGGAAGACGGCGCGGGCGGTGTGTCGGTTCCACCGCGCGCCGGACTTCCCGCACCAACACCACGCCCCGGCCGCCGAAGCGACCGGGGCGGACCTTCACCAGCCGCACGCCGTCATACGGCTGGCGTGAGCTGGCCGGGCGTCACTCGCGCCGGGTGCGCAACGGAGTGAGCTGGTGGATGTCGTAGCACGCGCGCAGTTCCGCGATGGCCGACATGTCCGGTGGACCGTCGCACGACAGGATCTCCAACAACTCCTCGAAGTAGCGCTCGTGCGCCGGGGGCGGGGAGGCCTGGAAGAGCATCCTGGCCTCCTTGTCCGTGGGATTGGCGAAGGCGTGCGGACAGCCGGGCGGCACATGGGCCACGGTGCCCGGGGTGGCGCGTACCGGGCGCATACCGGAGGAGGACTCCCAGGTCCGCCAGCTGTCCGGGGTGCGGACCCGGGGTTCGAAGGCCAGCAGGTCCAGCTCGCCCTCGACCACGTAGAACAGTTCCTCGCTGTTCGCGTGCACATGGGCGCCCACGTCGAACCCGGGGGGTACGACCACCTCGAACAGGGAGCCCGCGGTGCTGCGCTCGCCGGTCACCTTGAACGTGATCTCGTGGGCGGTCGTCACCAGCGTCCGGCCCTCGCCCGGCGGCACCACCAGCCCCTCCGACGCACTCAGTGTGAGCGTGCTCATCGTGTCCTCACCTCACTTCAGCGGATTGCGGGAAGGGACCTCACCAGGCCACCGGAAGCGCTTCCGGCCCGCGGATGAGCTCGCCGCGCCGCCATTGGATCTCTTCCGGGGAAACCGCGAGCCGCAGATCGGGGAAGCGGTCCAGCAGCGCGCGGAGCATCACCTCGGACTCCATCCGTGCCAGCGACGCCCCGACGCAGTAGTGGGGACCGTTGCCGAACGCCAGGTGGGGATTGAAGCTGCGGTCGAAGTCGAGGGCGTGCGGGCTGTCGAACCGGTCCGGGTCCCGGTTGGCCGCGAGATACGAGGAGTACACCGGCTCACCACGACGGATCGTCACCCGGCCGACGGGAATGTCCTCGGTCGCGATACGTGCCATGCCCACCGCGTTGCGGTGCGGGATGAAGCGCAGTAGTTCCTCGACGGCCTGCGGCAGCAGATCCGGCTCACGGCGCAGCCTGGCGTAGTGCTCGGGATGGGTGAGCAGCAGGTAGACCATGTTGGCGCTGTTGAACCGCACCGAGTTCATCCCGCTGATCTGCATCAGAACGGCGAAGGCCACCAGCTCCTGCCGGGTCAGCTCGCCCTCGTGCTCCGCGGCGGCCATATGGCTGAGCAGATCGTCCTCGGGTGCGTCGAGCCGCCGGGTCGCCAGCGCGTCGAAGTACTCGCCGATCTCGTCCTTGGCCCGCTCACTGCTGCTGCGACCGGCGCCCGCGGAGATCACCTTGCGGGTCCAGTCGGCCATCTTCGGCCAGTCCTCCTCCGGCACGCCCATCAACTCGCTCATCCCGGCGAGGGAGAAGGGTGTGTTGAGGTGCGCCATCACATCGGCCGGCGGCCCGGACCGCTCCATCTCGTCGAGCAGGCGGTGCACGATCCGCTCGGCGCGCGGCCGCAGTCGGGCGATGCGCCGGGTGGTGAACACCTTCGACACCGTCTTGCGCAGCCGGGTGTGCTGCGGCGGATCGGCGAAGCCCACCGCGTCGTCGAGCGGGATGAAGTGCGGGGCGAGCCGGGTGACGTTGCGCCCGACCAGGGCCTCCCGGCTCAGACGGGGATCGCAGGTGGCGAACTTGACGTCTTCGTACTTGGTCGCGAGCCAGGCCTCGCCCTCGCCGTGCGGCAGTCGGATCCGGGCGAGCGACTCCTCCGCCAGCATCTCCTCCATCGCCGGGTCGAAGTCGAGCCCGTGCACATCGTCGACGGTCCAGAAGCGTGCCGGCGGCGGGTCCATCGGCTGCCTGCTCATGGGATGCCTCCCGGGCGGACTTGGGACGTGCGCTCACGTCGCGGACTGATGCCTCGTCGAGTGGTGGGTGCGTGCGGTACCGCCAACGGGTGGTACTTCTCGCGGCGTCCGCGGCTGGCAGCCGAGGGGCGTGGACGGGGGCGTACACGGACGGCGCCCGCACGGTGCGGCCCTGGTCGGGCCGGGGGACGTGCCGCCCTTGGCACCGTAGGCGCGAAGATCTCCCGTCACCATACGGCAGGCTGTCCGGCGCCGCATGCGCACGCCCATGCGGCGTAGCCCGGAGAGACACGCGGGGGTTACTCCGGTTGCCGCACACGAGGCACCGGCGCATCATGATCGATGACAACGATATCCAGGACAGCTGTCGTGGTGGGCCGAGCCACCCGTACCGGGTGCGACACGGCGCACGCACGGTCGCCAAGCCGCTCGGCGATGTCCCAGGTCGCCGGTGGCGTCCGTCGGCCCGCGGGTCAACCGCGGGCCGCAACCTCGGAGATCGCGATGCTCCCTACCGAATCGCAACCCACGACCACCCAAGTAGCCCCGGATCCCACAGGAGTCGACTGGACGCGCTGCGGCCAGTGCCGAACCATCGTGTACGGCCGCCGGTTCGCCCGCGCGGCCAACACCTGCCCGGACTGCGGCTGGCACGGGCCGCTGACCGCCGCCGAGCGCCTGGAGTGGCTGCTGGGCCGCGAAAGCGCGCGCTGCGTGCGGCCGGGCCGTACCACGGACGATCCGCTGGCGTTCACCGACTCCAAGCCCTATGCGCAGCGCCTGGAGCAGGCCCGCGAGCAGACCGGGATTCCCTCCGCCGTCCTGGTCGGCCAAGGCCGCATCGACGGCTGCCCGGTCGTCGTCGCGGCGATGGACTTCCGCTTCATGGGCGGCAGCATGGGCAGCGCCGAGGGCGAGGCGATCACCACGGCGGCCGAATGCGCCCGGGAACACCGGATCCCGCTCGTGCTGGTGACCGCCTCCGGCGGGGCGCGCATGCAGGAGGGCGTCTACTCCCTTCTGCAGATGGCCAAGACCGCGCAGGCGCTGACCGCCCTGGACGAGGCCGGGATCCTCACCATCAGCCTGATCACCGATCCCACCTACGGCGGTGTGGCGGCCTCCTTCGCCACCCTCACGGACATCGTCATCGCCGAACCGGGCGCGCGACTCGGCTTCGCCGGTCCGCGGGTGATCGAGCAGACCATCCGTCAGAAGCTGCCGGAAGGGTTCCAGACCGCGGAGTTCCTGCTCGCCCACGGGCTCGTCGACGCGGTGGTTCCGCGCTCGCGGCAACGCGAAGTGCTCGCTACCCTGCTGCGCTCGTACAGCGGGCAGTGCGACGGCGGCCCGACCACGCCTCCGGCCGCGGACGGCGCGGTGCCGGCCGCCGACGGCCAGCCTCCGATCGTCACCGATCCCGGACAACTGCCCCGGCGCGCCGCGTGGGACGTCGTACAGGTGGCGCGGAACATCAACCGGCCCACCACCCGGGACTACCTCAGCCACATCCTGGACGGCGACGGATTCCTCGAACTGCACGGAGACCGGCTGAGCGGCGACTGCTCGGCGATCGTCTGCGGTCTCGGCACGCTCGACGGCCGACCGGTGGCCGTCATCGGCCATCAAAAGGGCCACACCACAAGGGAGTTGGCCGACCACTCCTTCGGCATGGCCACGCCCGACGGCTACCGCAAGGCAGCCCGGGTGATGCGGCTGGCCGCGAAGCTGGGCCTTTCCGTGCTGGCCCTGATCGACACTCCGGGAGCACATCCCGGCATCGAGGCCGAAGAGGGCGGGCAGGCGGTGGCGATCGCCGAGAACCTGCGCCTGATGGCCTCGCTGCCCGTCCCCATGGTCGCGGTGGTGACCGGCGAGGGCGGCAGTGGCGGAGCGCTCGCACTGTCGGTCGCCGACCGCGTCCTGATCTGCGAGAACGCGCTCTACTCGGTGATCAGCCCGGAGGGGTGTGCGGCGATTCTCTGGCACGACCGCGGATCGGCCCCGGCCGCGGCGGAAGCGCTCCGCCTGGACTCCCGGTCACTGATGGAACACCGGCTCGTGGACGGAGTGGTACCCGAGCCGCAGGACGGTGCCCACACCGATCACGCACAGGCCGCCGACCTACTGCGGCGGGCCGTCTCACACTGCCTGGACGAACTGTCGGGCAAGGACGGCGAAGAACTCATCCGGGACCGCAGAGCGCGGTTCCGGGGCATCGCAGCCCCAGCCGGATGATCTCTACGGAAGGATGGTCATGACAGATTCCGTGCCAAGGCTCGACGCACGTCACGGCGGCCACGACGGTCTGGGCAAGCCCAGCCACAGCCCCGACGGCCTGGCCAGGAACGGCCCCGCCCAATCGGTGGAGCGGCTGGCGGAGACCGCGTCCCGGCTGGCCACGATGGTGCACGCGCCACTGCGCCGGGTCCGCATCCAGTACGGCGAGGCGGTCGTGGAGCTGGAGTGGCCGCAGGAGCACCCCGCGCCAGGCGAGGCATCCCCGCGCGCCCTCCCCGCGTCCGCGCCGGATGGCAGCCCGGAACCTGCCGCGCACACCGAATCCGGCCAGTCGCAGCACCACCACGTCATCGCGCCGATGGTCGGCAACTTCTACCACGCCCCCGAACCGGGTGCGCCGCCCTTCGTCAACGTCGGCGACCTGGTGGAGGAGGGAGAGGACATCGGCATCGTGGAGGCCATGAAGCTGATGAACCCGGTGCAGGCCGAACGCTCCGGCCGGGTCGTCGCCGTACTGGTCGAGGACGGTCACCCGGTGGAGTACGGCCAACCCCTGATCGCTCTCGAACCGAACGAGCTGGTCGAGGAGTCCGAGTGACGCACGCCGGGCGAACGTAACGCCCGGGGGACGAACAACACGGCACGACGACAAGGCGTCTCACCGCTTCCGGAGGGAGCACCATGTTCAGGACCGTATTGATCGCAAACCGAGGGGAGATAGCCGTCCGGGTGGTGCGTGCCTGCCGGGAACTGGGCATCCGCAGCGTGGTGGTGCACTCCACCGCGGATCGCGAGTCCGAGGCCCTGCGGCTGGCCGACGAGGCCGTGCAGATCGGCCCGGCCCCGGCCCGCCGAAGTTACCTCAACCCCGCGGCGGTGATGTCCGCCGCCCTGCGCGTGGGAGCCGACGCGATCCACCCCGGCTACGGATTCCTCTCCGAGGACCCGGACTTCGCCGAGATCTGCACGGCGTACGGGGTGACCTTCATCGGGCCGCCGGCCGCGCTGATGCGCCAACTGGGGGACAAGGCCGAGGCGCGCTCGATGATGGCGCAGGCCGGTCTGCCGACCCTGCCCGGCAGCGACGGCGCCGTCCTTGACGAGGCGACCGCCCAGCGGGTGGCGGAGCGCATCGGGTTCCCCCTGATCATCAAGGCGGTGGCCGGTGGCGGCGGCCGGGGCATGAGCGTGGTCCAGCACCCCGACGACCTGGTCCCGGCATACCGCAAGACCCATGCCGACGCGGTGGCGCTGTTCGGTGACGGCCGCGTCTACATGGAGCGCTACATAGCGACGGCGCGCCATGTGGAAGTGCAGGTCATCGCCGACAGCCAGGGCAACGCGATCCACCTGGGCGAGCGCGACTGCTCGGTACAGCGGCGCCACCAGAAGCTGCTGGAGGAGACCCCGGCCCCCAACCTCCCCGCGGAACTCACCGAGCGGATGAACGAGATGGCGGTGCAGGGGGTGCGCGCGCTCGGCTACACCGGGGCCGGTACCTTCGAGTTCCTGGTGGACGACGACAGCCGCTTCACCTTCATGGAGATCAACTGCCGCATACAGGTGGAGCACCCGGTCACCGAGCAGGTCACCGGCATCGATCTGGTGCAGGAGCAGATCAAGGTGGCCGCGGGTCGTCCACTCTCACTCACCCAGCGGGATGTGACACGGCGCGGCGTGGCGATGGAGTGCCGGGTGAACACCGAGGACCCTGACCGCGACTTCGCGCCCACCGCCGGCACGTTGACCGACTACCGGCCGCCCGGTGGGCCGTTCACCAGGGTGGACTCCCACGCCTTCACCGGCTGGCGGGTCCCCGCGGACTACGACTCCCTGCTGGCGAAGGTCGTCGTCTGGGCCCCTGACCGGGCGAGTGCCCTGATCCGTATGGACCGGGCACTCGGCGAGATGGTGGTTTCCGGGCCCGGCGTCTGCACCACCTCCGAATTCCTGCGCCGGGTGCTGGCGGACAGCAGCTTCCGGGAGGGCAGCCACACCACGTCCATCGTGTCCCAGATGGCCGCCGCCGAGCGGAGTCGCTCCGCTCTGGAGTGCAACTAGGGGGATTTCCCGGGGGTTAGCCACCGGACCCCCTTTTCCGGGGGCCTGCCCCCGGACGGCCGCGTTGCTGCAGGGCGTCCACGGCGGTGACGCCGAGTGCGCCGAGCAGACTGAGGTTGGTCAGGAAGGCGTTGCGGTGCGCGGCGCGGCGCCCCTCGTCGTCCTCGGTCCAGAACGGGTGGACGGCGGCCGTGGCACCCATCAGGCAGACACCCAGGACGACGGTTCCGGCCACCGGGGCCGCTCCCGTGGCCAGCGCGACCGCCCCGGCGAGCATCGCCGAGGCGGTGGCGTTGGTGGCCATCCGCCCGCGGGGCACCCCCAGACGTTCCACGGCCTGCGGCAGGTGTCCGGGGTTGCGCAGCGCGCTGACCCCTCCCACGAGGAAGCTGCTGGCGAGCAGTGACCGTCCGGTCCAACGGCAGGCCACGGCGGCACGGTGACGCATCAGGGCCATCCTCCTCTTGCGTGCTGGGGACTCGCTACCCGTTCAGCATCACCACCTCGGACCGGCGGGGCACGCTGGACTACGCCAATCGACCGATGGCCCGGTGGCGCGTGATCATCCGCACAGCGTCGTGTGGCGGGGCCTGCGCGGGCGGCTCGGCGCCTATCGTGGCGAGCATGGATGGACACTTCGACGTCGTCGTACTGGGTGCGGGTCCTGGTGGATACACCGCAGCGGTCCGCTGCGCTCAACTCGGGCTCACCGTGGCAGTGATCGAGGAGCGGTACTGGGGCGGGGTCTGCCTCAACGTGGGGTGCATCCCCTCCAAGGCGCTGCTGCGCAATGCCGAGTTGGCCTACATCTTCACCCAGGAGGCCAAGACGTTCGGCATCCGGGTCGACGGCAAGGTCAGCTTCGACTACGGCGAGGCGTTCGCCCGTAGCCGACGGGTGGCGGACGGGCGCGTCAGGGGCGTGCACTACCTGATGAAGAAGAACAACATCACCGAGTACACCGGCACCGGTACGTTCACCGACGCCAACACACTGACGGTCAGGACCGCCGACGGCGCCACACAGGCCGTCAGCTTCGACCACTGCATCATCGCCTCGGGTGCGACCACGAAGCTGCTGCCCGGCACCTCGCTGAGCGAGCGCGTCGTGACGTACGAGGAGCAGATCCTCAGCGAGGAACTGCCCCGCAGCATCGTCATCGCGGGCGCCGGGGCCATCGGCGTCGAGTTCGCCTATGTGCTGCACAACTACGGGGTGCAGGTAACGCTGGTGGAGTTCCTGGACCGCGTGGTGCCGCTGGAGGACGAGGAGATCTCGGCGGAACTCGCCCGCCGCTACCGCAAGTTGGGGATCAACGTCCTCACCTCGACCCGTGTCGAGTCGATCGACGACTCGGGGGAGCGGGTGCTGGTCCATGTCTCGACGGGCGGGCAGCGCCAGGTCCTGGAGACCGACAAGGTGCTGCAGGCGATCGGGTTCCAGCCGCGGGTGACCGGCTACGGCCTGGAGAACACCGGAGTCCGGCTGACCGAACGCGGCGCCATCGCCGTCGACGGCCGCTGCCGGACCAACGTCCCGCACATCTTCGCCATCGGCGATGTGACCGCGAACCTGATGCTCGCGCACGCCGCCGAGGCGATGGGCATCGTCGCGGCCGAGACGATCGCGGACGCGGAGACCATGGAGCTTGAGTACGTCATGATCCCGCGCGCCACCTACTGCCAGCCGCAGATCGCGAGCTTCGGCTGGACCGAGGCCCAGGCCCGCGAACTGGGCTTCGACGTCCAGGTCCAGAAGTTCCCCTTCACGGCGAACGGCAAGGCGCACGGCCTCGGCGACCCCGTGGGCTTCGTGAAGATCCTCAGCGACGCCCGCCATGGTGAACTGCTCGGCGCCCATCTGATCGGGCCCGAAGTCACCGAGCTGCTACCGGAGTTGACCCTGGCGCGGCAGTGGGACCTGACCGTCCACGAGGTCGCCCGCAATGTGCACGCTCATCCGACCCTCGGCGAAGCCGTGAAGGAGGCGGTGCACGGACTGGCCGGTCATATGATCAATATGTAGTCGGCGCTGTCGCGTTGGGTGCGGCGGGGGAGGGTGCGGACGAGATGGGGCTCTACCCGGAGATCGAGCCGTACGAGCACGGGATGCTCGACGTCGGCGACGGCAACCTCGTGTACTGGGAAGTCTGCGGAAATCCGCGCGGCAAGCCCGCCGTCGTGCTCCACGGCGGCCCCGGCTCCGGATGTACGGCGGGCCTGCGCCGCTACTTCGACCCTGCGGCCTACCGGATCGTCCTGTGGGACCAGCGCGGGTGCGGCCGGAGCGCACCGCACGCGAGTGATCCGAGCACCGACCTCAGCGCGAACACCACGGAACACCTCCTCGCGGACGTGGAGTTGTTGCGGCAGCGGCTGCGGATCGACCGATGGCTGGTGTTCGGCGGATCCTGGGGCGCGGTGCTCGGCCTCGTGTACGCCGAGCGGCACCCCGAGCGTGTCACGGAGCTGGTCCTGACGGCCGCCGCCACCGGCCGCCGGTCGGAGACCGACCTGCTCACCCGCGGTCTCGGCCAGGTGTTCCCCGAGGCATGGGCGCGCTTCCAGGCCGGTGTACCCGCCGCCGACCGCGACGGCGACCTCGCCGCGGCGTACCGCCGCCTGCTGCACGACCCCGACGCCGCGGTGCGGGAGAAGGCCGCACGGGACTGGTGCGACTGGGAGACGGCCATCGCGGTGGCCGTCCCCAAGCCGATCGCCCGGTACGAGCGAGCCGAGTTCCGGATGGCGTTCGCGCGCATCGTGACCCACTACTGGAGCCACGGTCACTGGCTGGAGGAGGGGGCCGTCCTACGGCAGGCCCGTGCCCTGGCGGGCATCCCCGGCACCATCGTCCAGGGCAGCCTCGACCTGGGGAACCTGCTGGGCACCCCATGGGAACTGGCCAGCGCCTGGCCGGACAGTGAACTGGTGCTCGTGGACGAGGCGGGCCACACCTTCGGCGACACCGGCATCAGGGACGCGCTGATCGCCGCCACGGACCGCTACGCCGCGCGCGTCTGATCACTGCCATAGCCGCGCGGGGGCGGGTTCGGCCTCCCGCGGCTCCATGCCCTCGTTCTCGTCGATCTCCTGGACCGCCTCGCGTAGGAGTTTGCGGGACAGATCGGCGAGCGCCCGGCCCGCGGCCAGCTCGTCGCCGATCTCGTGCACCTGCGGGTCCCGCGGGTTCTTCCGTGCCTCCCCGTCGCCGCTGAACTGGGCGGTTGTCGTGTCCAGGGTCGCCTTGGCCCTGGTGACATTGCCCTCTTCGACGACGTACAGGTGGGTGTTCCACTCCGTCTCGTGATGTGTCATGGCTCCGGCCTCCTGGCCCCCCTGGTGGCATCGCTGATGTAGAGGAACCCGTCGATACCGATCATTCCCCTCGGCACGGCTGCGGGGAAGTGGGCGGTGCCGGTGGACTGGGCGCTGCCCAAACTGGGTGATATCTCAGTCACTCAGGGTGGTCACCGACGCCGCCGGGGAACGAGTGGCTCGGTATGAAGGCTGACGAAGGCACCCCGCGGGCCAGTGCGCCCGACCGGACCGGTGAGCGGGTACCGGTCCAGCTGATCCTCGGCCTTGCCCTGGTGGCCTCGTTCTGGGGTCTGTACTGGACGGTCGTCAACGGCTGGACGGAGATCTTCTTCTTCGGACTGTGGCTCGGCTACGTGCTCACGGTCGACGGCGTCGTCAGGCAGCGGACCGGTACGTCGATCCTCACCAGGAGCCCCCCGCAGTTCGCGCTCATGTTCGGCTACTCGGCGCTGTTCTGGTGGGCGCACGAGTGGCTCAACACATCACTGCGCAACTGGTACTACGTCCAGCCCGCCGCCCAGAGCGAGCCTGTACACATCCTGCTGTTCTCCCTCAGCTTCAGCACGGTGCTGCCCGCCCTGTTCGAAAGCGCCGAACTGCTCCGCTCCACCCGGTTGTTGAGCCGTACCTGCCTGTGGAGACCGCTGAAGCAGACCCCGGCCCGGCTCTACGGGACCAGCGCACTCGGTGCGGTGCTGCTCGGCGCGATCCTGGTCTTCCCCCGGCAGCTGTTCTTCCTGGTCTGGCTGTGTCCGCTGCTGATCCTCGATCCGATCAACGCCCGACGGGGCCTGCCGAGCCTGTGGAGCCAACTCGCCCAGGGCCGCTGGCAGGCGCTCCTGGCGCTGGCCTGCGGCGGCCTGATGTGCGGGTTCTTCTGGGAGCTCTGGAACTTCTGGACCGTCGGGGCGCACTGGATCTACCGTCTCCCGGCGTTCCTCTCGTACGTCCGGCTGTTCCGGATGCCGGTGCCCGGCTACCTCGGCTATCTCCCGTTCGCCCTGTCCGCCTACGCCTGGTACCAGACCGTGCGGGGCCTGCTCACCCCTCGCTCGGACGACCCCCTGAACCTCGTTTGACACAGGCGCCGCCGAGAGCCAGGGACTATCGTCGAGAAACGATGGACGAAAGACGAACCATACGCATTTCGAAGTACCTGGCGAAGCCTCTGCGGCATGAGCCCGAACGGATCGGGATCACGCTCGACCCCCAGGGCTGGGTGGAGATCGATGTGCTGGTGGCCGCGGCCGCCGCACACGGATTCCGCTTCACCCGCGGCGAGTTGGAGCAGGTGGTGGCCACGAACGACAAGCGGCGCTATGCCGTTGACGGCGATCGGATCCGCGCTAACCAGGGCCACACCGTCGACGTAGACCTCGGGCTACCGGTCGCGGAGCCGCCCGCGTACCTCTACCACGGCACGGTGGAGCGCCACTTGGCCGCGATCCGGGCCGAGGGACTGCTGCCGATGGGCCGCCACGCGGTCCACCTGTCACCCGATCGCGAAACGGCGATCCGGGTCGGTGCCCGCCGCGGCAAGCCCGTCGTGCTGTCGGTCGACGCGGCCGCGATGCGTCGCGCCGGACATGAGTTCCGGCTCAGCGCGAACGGAGTGTGGCTGGTCGACCACGTCCCCGCGGAGTTCCTCCGCTTCACGGGCGGGAGCCCGCCCTCCCGCCCGGGCCAGGGGAAACAGCCCCCAGCCCGGACGGGCGGGGCCTAGGCCGCGGCGACCCGGCCGGAGGCCGTACCGTTCTCCGCCGCGTTCAACCAACCGGCGAGGTCCTGGCGGGCGCGCGCCACCCGGGAGCGTACGGTGCCGACCGGACAGCCGACGACGGCCGCCGCGTCGGCGTAGGGCAGCCCGACCAACTGGGTGAGGACGAACGCCTCGCGGCGCACCGCGTCGAGCCCGCCCAGCAGTTCGTTGAGTGCCACCCCCTCGTCGAATCCCGGCAGACAGCTCGGCTGCGCCCGTTCCGCCGCGGCCTGCCAGTCCGCGGCGTCGACGGTACGGGGGCGGGCGGCGGCCGACCGGTAGCGGTCGATGACCACCCGGCGGGCGATCGACAGCAGCCAGGTGCGTGCGCACGACCGCCCGGCGAACCTCGGCAGGCTGGTCAGCGCCCGTAGATAGGTCTCCTGGGTCAGATCGTCCGCACCGTGCACATCGCCGCTGAGGTGCGCGACGAACCGCCAGACGTCCCGGTGGGTGGCCCGTACGAAGCGTTCGACGGCATCGGGGTCACCACCCCGCGCCGCCAGCGCCCATCCCGTCAACTGTTCGTCGTCCCTGGCGGTCCGTGCTCCGCGGACCGGGCCGACCAGTGCAGGAATCATCGCAAAGTGTCCTTCGGTGACTACGGGGCCGCACCAGGCGATGGCGCGGTCCCCGTCGAGACGCGGCACCCCGAACGCACCCACGCCGTAAGCACGGTGGGCAGACCGGAGAGCCGCAAGGGCAAGGGGCCGACGCACGCGTCACACCGCGGGGCCGTCGCGGCGAAGGGCGTTGCCGTGGCGACGACAGGGCGTGCGGGTACGCCGGTACTCCGCCCGTCACCGGATCACCGCGCCGAGGCGGTACGGGACGAGCGGTTCAGCGGCAGAGCCGAAGCCCCGGTGGACCTCTGCGGGAGACGGCGTACTGCAACAGCACTCCGCGCAGGCACCGCACGGGAGCGGTGGCGACCGCGCCCGCCGGTAGCCGTGGGCCGCCGGTCCAACCGAGCGTGGTCAGAACCAGTAGCAGCGGGGTGAACACTGCGGCCGCCAGGCTGCGGCCGATCCGGAACGCCGCGGTCTCACCGCGCCACAACCACAGCCCGCACACCAGCGCGGCCAGCAGGTGGGCGAGGAACATGCCCAGCCCGCCATGGCCGGAGTGCGCCATCGGCAGTTGGCTCATGGTGCCGGACATAGCGTCGACATGCCCCATATCCATGCCTGGCATATCGCCCATACCCGGCATGCTTCTCATGGTGGCGGGCGGCGGCCGGTGGGCGACGGCCGAGCTGAGCCCGGTCTGCCGCAGGAGTTGGACGGCCGTCATCTGCGACAGGCGGGCCCGGGAGGTCCCCGTCGCATCGCACAACAGCATTGCCGCCCACTGCCGTTCGGGCGAGCCGCCCATGCCCGCGGACGCCTGCGCCAGGCTGAACAGCGAGTGCAGGCCGAGCTGCGCGACCACCGTGGCACCGGTGACGACGAGCGCTCCGCGCTCCCGCTCGGCCAACCACCAGGCCGCCGCACCCGTTCCGCAGAAAGCGGCGGTCAGGGCCCACCACGGCACGGTGTCCTCGGACATCAGCGCATGACCCAGAGCCGTCGTCACCACGCAGACGGCCGCGAAGACCGCGGCTCGCACAGTGCGCGCTACCGGCCCGGTGGTCATGTCCGACATCGTGCCATCTCCACCATGCGCCCTGGCAGGGCGGGGTTACCGATGTCCCTGAGTGACAGACGTCACGTGGTCAGGATCCCGTGAACGCCTTCTCCACCCGATCCGCCGCGTTGCGATAGACGGCGAGCAGATCCAGGTCCTGGCCAGGGTGGTTGACGATGTTCAGCTGCCTGGTGCCGGAGCCGGGCAGCACGGTTCCGGTCGACATGTTCTCGTTGTCCAGCACGAACTTCGGCTTCTTGGCGGACAGCCCCGACAGCTGGACGGGGTGACCTGGCTCGGGCCGTGGGTACCCGTCAGTCGGGCCCCGCCCGGCCAGCCGGGCCACCGGGTTCCCGCGGGTTACGTCCGGCCCGGACGGTTCAGTCCGTGCCGCCCTCCAGGTCGCCCTCGGTCTCCAGGAACGCCTGCCGCAGGCCGTCGAGCACCGCCGGATCGGGCTTGGCCCACATGCCGCGGCTCTCGGCCTCCAGCAGGCGTTCGGCCATGCCGTGCAGGGCCCAGGGGTTGGCCTCCTGGAGGAAGGCCCGGTTCTCCGGGTCGAGGACGTAGGTCTGGGCCAGCTTGTCGTACATCCAGTCGGCGACCACGCCCGTGGTGGCGTCGTAGCCGAACAAGTAGTCCACGGTGGCGGCCAGTTCGAAGGCGCCCTTGTAACCGTGGCGGCGCATCGCCTCGATCCAGCGGGGGTTGACGACCCGGGCCCGGAAGACCCGGGAGGTCTCCTCCAGCAGCGTGCGGGTGCGCACGGTTTCCGGGCGGGTGCTGTCACCGATGTACGCCTCGGGGGCGGTACCGGTCAGCGCCCGTACGGTGGCGACCATGCCGCCGTGGTACTGGAAGTAGTCGTCGGAGTCGGCGATGTCGTGCTCGCGGGTGTCGGTGTTCTTGGCGGCCACCGCGATGCGCCGGTAGGCGGTCTCCATCTCCTCCCGCGCCGCCCGGCCGTCCAGACCGCGGCCGTAGGCGTAGCCGCCCCAGGCGGTGTAGACCTCGGCGAGGTCGGCGTCGGTGCGCCAGTCGCGGCTGTCGATGAGCTGGAGCAGTCCCGCACCGTAGGTACCGGGCCGGGAGCCGAAGATACGGACGGTGGCGCGGCGTTCGTCACCGTGCACGGCGAGGTCGGCGCGGGTGTGCGCGCGCAGGAAGTTGTCCTCGTCGGACTCGTCCAGCCCGGCGGCCAGCCGTACCGCGTCGTCCAGCAGCGCGACGACATGCGGGAACGCGTCGCGGAAGAAACCGCTGATGCGCAGCGTCACGTCGATGCGCGGACGTCCCAACTGCTCCAGCGGAACCGGCTCCACACCGGTGACCCGGCGGGACGCGTCGTCCCACACCGGGCGCACCCCCAGCAGTGCCAGGGCCTCGGCGACGTCGTCGCCCGCGGTGCGCATGGCGCTGGTGCCCCACAGCGACAGGCCGACCGAGCGCGGCCAGTCCCCGTTGTCCGTGCGGTAGCGCTCCAGCAGGGAGTCGGCGAGCGCCTGGCCGGTCTCCCAGGCGAGGCGGCTGGGCACGGCCTTGGGGTCGACGGAGTAGAAGTTGCGCCCGGTCGGCAGGACGTTGACCAGGCCGCGCAGCGGAGACCCGGACGGGCCCGCGGGAACGAAGCCGCCGTTCAGCGCGTGGACGACCGCCTCGATCTCGTCGCCGGTGCGGGCGAGCCGGGGCACCACCTGGCGGGCCGCGAAGTCCAGCACCCGGCCCACCTCGTCGGGCAGCCCGGCACAGACCTCCGGGACCGCCCGCGGATCCCAGTCGGCGTCCTCCATCGCCTGGACGAGCGTACGGGCGCGGGCCTCGGCGTCGTCGGCGGTGGTCCGCGTCGCGGCCGACTCGTCCAGGCCCAGCGCCTCGCGCAGTCCCAGCAGTGCGGTGGTACCGCCCCAGATCTGCCGGGCCCGCAGGATCGCCAGCACCAGGTTGACGCGCTCGGGACCGGTCGGGCCCTGGCCGAGGACATGCAGTCCGTCGCGGATCTGGGCGTCCTTGATCTCACAGAGCCAGCCGTCGACATGCAGCAGGAAGTCGTCGAACTCGGCGTCGTGCGGCCGGTCTTCGAGCCCGAGGTCATGGTCGAGCTTCGCGGCCTGGATCAGCGTCCAGATCTGGGAGCGGATGGCCGGGAGCTTGGCCGGGTCCATCGCGGCGATGGAGGCGTGCTCGTCGAGGAGTTGTTCCAGCCGGGCGATGTCCCCGTAGGAGTCGGCGCGGGCCATCGGCGGTACCAGGTGGTCGACGAGGGTGGCGTGCACCCGGCGCTTCGCCTGGGTGCCCTCACCGGGGTCGTTGACCAGGAACGGGTAGACCAGCGGCAGGTCGCCGAGTGCCGCGTCCGGCGCGCAGGCGGCGGACAGCCCCGCGTTCTTCCCCGGCAGCCACTCCAGGTTGCCGTGCTTGCCGAGGTGGATCATGGCGTCGGCGCCGAAGCCGCCGTCCTCGTGCCCGGCCGAGATCCAGCGGTAGGCGGCCAAGTAGTGGTGCGACGGCGGCAGATCGGGGTCGTGGTAGATCGCGATCGGGTTCTCTCCGAAGCCGCGCGGCGGCTGGATGAGGACGAGCAGATTGCCCGCGCGCAGGGCGGCCAGCACGATCTCGCCCTCGGGGTCGCGGCTGGTGTCCACGAACAGCCGGCCGGGCGGCGGCCCCCAGTGCCGCTCGACGTTCTCGCGCAGTTCGGCGGGCAACTGCCCGTACCAGCGACGGTAGTCGGCGGCCGGGACGCGGATCGGATTGCGGGCGAGCTGCTCCTCGGTGAGCCACTCCTGGTCATGACCGCCCGCGTCGATGAGCGCCCGGATCAGGTCGTCGCCGACACCGGAGGCAAGGCCGGGCAGCGCGTCCGGGCCGTCTTCCGGTCCGAGGTCCCAGCCCTCTTCGCGCAGCCGCCGCAGCAGGGCGACCGCGCTGGCGGGGGTGTCGAGGCCCACCGCGTTGCCGATCCGGGAGTGCTTGGTGGGGTACGCGGACAGCACCAGCGCCAGCCGCTTGTCCGCGGCCGGGATGTGCCTCAGGCGCGCGTGGCGCACGGCGATCCCGGCGACGCGGGCGGCGCGCTCCGGGTCGGCCGCGTAGACCGGCAGGCCGTCGGCGTCGATCTCCTTGAAGGAGAACGGGACGGTGATCAGCCGCCCGTCGAACTCCGGGACCGCGACCTGGGTCGCGGCGTCCAGCGGCGAGAGGCCCTCGTCGTTCTCCTCCCAGGCGCTGCGCGGCCCGGTCAGGCACAGCGCCTGCAGGATCGGTACGTCGAGGGCGGCCAGCGCGCCCGCGTCCCAGGCGTCCTCGTCGCCGCCGGCGGAGGCGTCGGCGGGGCGGGTGCCACCCGCGGCGAGCACGGTCGTGATGATGGCGTCGGCGGCGCCGAGCGCCTCCAGCAGTTCCGGTTCCGGAGCGCGCAGGGAGGCGACGTACAGCGGCATCGCCCGGCCGCCAGCGTCCTCGATCGCGGAGCACAGCGCCGCCACGAAACCGGTGTTGCCGCTCATGTGGTGCGCCCGGTAGTAGAGCACCGCCACCACCGGACCGGCCGCCCCGGGGCGCGGCTCGCGCTCCAACGGGCCCCAGGCGGGCGCCGGTTGGGGCGCGGCGAAGCCGTGGCCGGTCAGCAGCACGGTGTCGGACAGGAACCGGGCGAGCTGGTCGAGGTTGTCCGGACCGCCGTGGGCGAGGTAGGCGTGCGCCTCGGTGGCGATACCGATGGGCACCGTGGAGGAGGCCATCAGCTGGGCGTCCGGGGTCTGTTCACCGGTGAGCACGACCACCGGACGCGGCCCGGACAGCAGCAGGTCGAGCCCGTCCTGCCAGGCGCGGATCCCGCCGAGCAGTCGTACGACGACCAGGTCGGTGCCGTCGAGCAGCGCGGGCAGTTCGTCGAGGGAGAGCCGCGCGGGGTTGGCCCAGCGGTACGGCACGGGACCGCCCGCCGCCCGGGCGCTGAGCAGGTCGGTGTCGGACGTCGACAGCAGCAGGATCACGTCGGCAGTGCCTTCCTCGGGGTCCGCGCCCCGGGCTGGTGAAGGACGGCGTGGAGTTCCTGGCTTCCGCGACAAGAGATGCGAACCGCATCATCGAGGCACGGTGACAGTGGCGGGACCGCACCGGATTCGCACCGGTTTCCTCCCAATTGCCGTCACGGGCAAGGACGTGCCGTGCTGGAACGTCCGCGAGCATAGTAAGGCTTGCGACAGTCGCCCGTGTCCTACATGCTGAGACCTCCCGCCGATCGCCCCCGCCGCCCTGCCCAACAACCCTCGGAGCCGCCGTGACCAGCCCCTTCGGCGCGCCCGCGGTCGGTCGCGGGCGGGACGACGCCTGCCCCGGCGCGCTGCGGCTGCACTCGGCGGACGACGGTGCGCTGGCCCGGGTCCGGATCCCCGGCGGGCTGCTGACCGCCGCTCAGGCCGAGGCGTTGGCGCGGCTCTCGGTGGACCTGGGCGACGGGCACCTGGACCTGACCTCACGCGGGAACGTCCAACTGCGCGGCCTGCCGTCCGACGCGGGCGGCGAACTCGGCGCCCGGCTGAGCGCGGCGGGCCTGCTGCCGTCGATCCGGCACGAGCGGGTGCGCAACATCGTCGCGTCACCGCTCGCGGGGGTGGACGGCCGCGGATACGCCGACGTACAGGCCTGGACGCGTGAGCTGGACGCCCTGCTGTGCGGGAGTGACACCGCGTCCGACTTGTCGGGCCGGTTCCTTTTCGTGCTGGATGACGGCCGCGCGGATGTGGCGGCGCTCGGCGGCGATGTGACATTGATCGCGCGACCGGGCGGCGCCGCGGTGCTCCATGTGGGACCGGTCGCGCCGGACACCGGTATCGCCGTGCCCGCCGTGGACGGTCCGCGCTGGGTCCTGCGGGCCGCCGAGGAGTTCCTTCGGTTGGCGCGCGGCACCGGTCAACGCGCCTGGCGGGTGCGGGAGGTGGACCCGGACGGGAGCCTGATCCGGGCCCGGCTCGGCGGGTCGTCGGCCCCGCCGGAAGCGGTCGCCTGCTGCCCGCCGCCGGCCTTCGGGACCGTCCGCGACGCGCGCGGCGAAGGCGTCGGCCTGTCGTTGGGCGTGCGGTTCGGGCGGTCGTCCGCGCGGCAGTGGCGGCTGCTGGCCGGGGCGGCGGCACGCGGCGGCGGCGAACTGCGGCTGACGCCCTGGCGCGGTGTGGTGCTGCCCGGCCTGACGGCGGCCGATGCGCTCCGCGCCGCGCACGACCTGTCCGAGGCCGGATTCATCACCGATCCCGCCTCACCCTGGCAGGGCGCGAGCGCCTGCACCGGGCTGCCCGGCTGTGCGAAGTCCCTGGCGGATGTGCGCCGTGACGCGGCCGACGCGATCGCCGCACAACCACCGTTCGGCACACCGCTGTTGCCGGTGCACTGGTCCGGCTGTGAACGGCGCTGCGGGCACCCCGGCGGCCGCTGGGTCGATGTGCTCGCCACCGCGGACGGCTACCAGGTCAGCGTGCACGGAACGGATCGGGCAGACTTGCCCGGCACCCAGCAGATATCGGCCGCCATCGCGGCGGCCCGCAGCACACTCCAGACGAGGACCACGTGATCGAGTACGAGAAGGACGGCCCGGCGATCTACCGCCAGTCCTTTGCCACCATTCGCGCCGAGGCGGATCTGAGCGGACTGCCGGACGACGTGGCCCAGGTCGCGGTCCGCATGATCCACGCCTGCGGAATGGTCGACCTGGTACGCGACCTCGTGTACAGCCCGGCCGCGGTACGGAACGCGCGCTCCGCGCTGCGAGCCGGTGCCCCGATCCTGTGCGATGTGGCCATGGTCGCCAGCGGGGTCACCCGCAAGCGGCTGCCCGCCGCCAACGACGTGGTGTGCACCCTGGCCGACCCCTCGGTGCCCGCGCTGGCCGCCGAGTTGGGCACCACGCGCTCGGCCGCCGCCATGGAACTGTGGCGGGACCGGCTGGACGGCGCGGTGGTCGCGGTGGGCAACGCGCCCACTTCGCTGTTCCGGCTGCTGGAGATGGTCGAGGCGGGCGGCCCGCGCCCGGCCGCAGTGATCGGCGTTCCGGTCGGTTTCGTCGGCGCCGCCGAGTCCAAGCAGGCGCTCGTCGAACACCCGTCAGGCCTTGAGCACCTGGTGGTACGGGGACGGCGCGGCGGCAGTGCGATCGCCGCCGCCGCGATCAACGCGATTGCGAGCGAGGAAGAGTGAACACGCAAGCCGCACAGCCGGTCGGCCGCCTCTACGGGGTCGGCCTCGGCCCCGGTGACCCGTCGCTGATGACCGTACGGGCGGTGGAGGTCATCACCGGCGCCGACGTCATCGCGTACCACAGCGCCCGGCACGGCCGCAGCATCGCCCGCTCCATAGCGGAACGCTACCTGCGCTCGGACCACATCGAGGAACCGCTCGTCTACCCGGTGACCACCGAGACCACCGACCACCCCGGCGGATACCGCGGCGCGATGGAGGAGTTCTACGCCGAGGCCGCCGCCCGGCTCGCCGCACACCTGGACGCCGGACGCACGGTCGCGGTACTCGCCGAGGGCGACCCGATGTTCTACGGCTCGTACATGCACATGCACAAGCGGCTCGCCGACCGCTATCCGACCGAGGTGGTGCCCGGCGTCACCTCGGTGAGCGCCGCCGCGGCCCGCGTGGCGCGGCCGTTGGTGGAAGGCGAGGAGGTGCTGACCATCCTGCCGGGCACCCTCCCCGAGGACGAACTGGCCGCCCGGCTGGCCTGCGCCGACTCGGCGGCCGTCATGAAGCTGGGGCGGACCTTCCCCGCGGTGCGGCGCGCACTTGAGCGGGCAGGCCGGTTGGACGACGCCTGCTATGTGGAGCGGGCCACGATGAGCGCGGAACGCGTCGCGCCACTCGCCGACGTCGACCCCGAGACGGTGCCGTACTTCTCGATGGCCCTGCTGCCCAGCCGGGTTGACGCACGACCCCCGGCGCGCGAGCGCACCGGCGGCGAGGTCACCGTCGTCGGGCTCGGCCCCGCCGGGCCCATGTGGCTGACCCCGCAGGCCCGTTCGGCGCTCGCCGCCGCCGAGGACCTGGTCGGCTACACCACGTACATGGACCGGGTACCGGAACGGCCCGGACAGCAACGGCACGCCTCCGACAACCGGGTGGAGGCCGAACGCGCCGAGTTCGCCCTCGACCTGGCCCGCCGCGGCCGGAAGGTCGCGGTGGTGTCCTCGGGCGACCCCGGGGTGTTCGCCATGGCGACGGCGGTGCTGGAGGCCGCGTCCGCCGAACCGTATCTGGGTGTACGGGTACGGGTGGTGCCCGGGGTGACGGCCGCCCAGTCGGCCGCCGCGCTGGCCGGTGCGCCGCTCGGCCACGACTACGCCGTGGTCTCGCTCTCCGACCGGCTCAAGCCCTGGCAGATCATCGAGGACCGGCTGCGCGCCGCCTCCGCGGCCGATCTCGTACTGGCGCTGTACAACCCGGCGTCCAACAGCCGCAAGACGCAGTTGGAGACCGCCCTCAAGGTGCTGCTGGAGGCACGCGCGCCGCAGACCCCGGTCGTGGTCGCCCGCGACGTCGGCGGCCCGGAGGAAGAGCTCCGGGTCACCACGCTGGAGGCACTCGACCCGGCGACCGTCGACATGCGCTGCATCCTGCTCGTCGGTTCCTCGCAGACCCGAGCGGTGCGTCGTGCCGACGGCGCGATGGTGGTGTGGACGCCGCGTAACTATCCCTCCGGGGGGTAGGGCCTTGGCGGGGTTGCGGTCGGCTCGGCACCGCCGCGGCGGGACAAACTGTCGGGGCAAGCCCCCGACACCCCCTGAGAGGTTGGGGGCGCTGCCCCAAGGAGGCCCACCCGGTGGGGGTTTGGGGGGCTTGCCCCCCAACATGAACCCGCCGCAGCGGCGAGCAACCCCCACGGCGTGGCCCGGCGGTGCCGAACCGGCCGCAGCCCACGCCCAAGATCCGCCGGACAGGCCTAACGCAGGGCGCCAAGCCAGGCGACCGCCCCCGCCACGTCCGGGGCGACGGACACGCCGTCGGGAACGGCCGGTCGTCGCACCACCACGACCGGCACGCCCGCTTCGCGGGCGGCCGTGAGCTTGGCGGACGTCGCCGGGCCGCCGCTGTCCTTGGTCACCAGCACATCGATACGATGGCGCCGCAGCAGCTCGGACTCGCCCTCGACAGTGAACGGGCCCCGGTCCAGCAGGACTTCCATCCGTGCCGGACACGGCGGCTCGGGCGCGTCGACCGAGCGGACCAGGAACCACAGCTCGCCCAGCCCGGCGAAGGCCGCCAGGCCCATCCGACCGGTGGTGAGGAAGACGCGCCGCCCGAGCGACGGCAGCAGGCCCGCCGCCTCGGACAGCGAGCCGACCTCGTGCCAGCGGTCGCCGGGACCGGGCACCCACCCGGGACGGCGCAGAGCGAGCAGGGGAGTATGGGCGATGGCGGCCGCCTCGGCCGCATTGAAACTGATCTTCTCGGCGAAAGGATGAGTGGCGTCGATGAGCGCGTCTACCCGGTGTTCGCGCAGCCACTGCGCCAGGCCCGCGGCCCCGCCGAAGCCGCCGATGCGCACCTGCCCCGCGGGCAGCCTCGGCTGGGCCACCCGTCCGGCCAGTGAACTGGTGACCAGCAGGCCGGGGTCGGTGTGCAGCTCGGCGGCCAGCCGCCGGGCCTCCGCCGTACCGCCGAGGATCAGTACATGGCGACGCGTACTCATCGGACCGTCCGGTGGCTGAGGGCACGAAGCCGAAGGGCGGCCGGTCGGCGCAGCTTGAGCGCACCGGGCTGCGGCACGGCTGGACCACGGGTGCGTGTGCCACGGCGGCCACCACGGCCGCGTACACCGCGCTGCTCAGCGGTGAGTTCCCCGACCCGGTGACCATCACCCTGCCCAAGGGGCAGCGGCCCGCCTTCGCCCTGGCGGCCGAGGAGTTGGCCGAAGGGCAGGCTATGGCCGCCGTGGTGAAGGACGCCGGAGACGACCCGGACGTCACCCACGGCGCGCTGGTCCGTGCCACGGTGCGCCGCGGCGATCCCGGCACCGGCGTGGTCTTCCGGGCCGGGCCCGGCGTCGGCACGGTGACCCGCCCCGGACTCCCGCTGCCGGTCGGCGAGCCCGCGATCAACCCGGTGCCCCGCCAGATGATGCGCGAGCACATCGCCGACGTCGCGCGGCGGCACGGCGGATCCGCGGACGTCGAGATCGAGATCTCGGTGGACGGCGGAGAGGAGATCGCCCGCAGCACGTGGAACCCCCGCCTCGGCATCCTCGGCGGACTGTCCATCCTCGGCACGACCGGCATCGTGGTGCCGTACTCCTGCTCCGCGTGGATCGACAGCATCCGGCGCGGTGTGGACGTCGCCCGCGCCGCCGGACGGACCCATGTTGCCGGGTGTACCGGGTCGACGTCCGAGAAGGTCGCGGTCGCGGTGCACGGCCTGCCGGAGGACGCGCTGCTGGACATGGGCGACTTCGCCGGGGCCGTACTGAAGTATCTGCGGCGCCATCCGGTGCCCAGGCTCACCATCGCCGGTGGCTTCGCCAAGCTCTCCAAGCTCGCTGCCGGCCATCTCGACCTGCACTCCTCTCGCTCCCAGGTGGACAAGGGCTACCTGGCCGGGCTTGCCCGGCAGGGCGGCGCCGACGACGCGCTGGCCGCGGCCGTCGCGGGCGCCAACACCGGCCTGGAAGCGGTCCAGTTGTGCGCCGCGCACGGCGTGCCGCTGGGCGACCTGGTGGCCGAGGCCGCCAGGGCCACCGCCCTCGGTGTGCTGCGGGAGGCACCGGTGGCGGTCGATGTCATCTGCATCGACCGCGCCGGGACCATCGTCGGCCAGGTGGAACCCGGTAGGGCCTACGGCTGATCACAGGTGCCGTGCGGCCGCTCGCGCTCCGCGGAGTACAGATGGCTGTCGCGGAACTGTTCGGCGCCGAGCGTACGACCGACCAGGATCACCGCGGTGCGTACGATGCCCGCCGCCTTGACCTGCTCGGCGATGTCGCCGAGGCTGCCCCGCAGCACCAGTTCATCGGGGCGGCTGGCCATCGCGACCACGGCGGCCGGGCAGTCGGCCCCGTAGTGCGGCAGCAACTCCTCGACGATGCGGTCGACGTACCGGGCGGCCAGGTGCAGGACGAGCAGTGCGCCGCTGCGGCCGAGCGTCGCCAGGTCCTCGCCGTCCGGCATCGGCGTCGCGCGGTGGGCCAGGCGGGTCAGGATCACGGTCTGCCCGACCGTCGGGACGGTCAACTCCCGCTTCAGCGCCGCCGCTGCCGCCGCGAAGGCGGGTACGCCGGGCACGACCTCGTACGGCACGCCTGCCGCGTCGAGGCGGCGCATCTGCTCCGCGACCGCGCTGAACACGGACGGGTCGCCGGAGTGCAGCCGGGCCACGTCGTGCCCCTGCTCATGGGCGCGGACGAGTTCTCCGGTGATCTGGTCCAGGTTGAGCTGCGCGGTGTCGACCAGCCGGGCGTCGGCCGGGCACTCGGCCAGCAGTTCGCGCGGCACCAGGCTGCCCGCGTACAGGCACACCTCGCAGCGGGCCAGCGTGCGCTGGCCGCGCACGGTGATCAGGTCGGCGGCGCCCGGGCCGGCGCCGATGAAGTAGACCGTCAAAGTTTCTCTCCTCGGGCCGCGCCCAGTGGGCGGCCGATGATGGGCGGCGGCACCGCACTCTACTGAGCCGCGGCGGTAAACCGCTGGTCGGGGCCCGTCTTGGCGCGGAGCGGCCCGGTCCGCGCCAAGACGGGCCGGAGCGCGTCAGCGCACGTCGCGCAGGAACTGGACGAACTGGCCGTGCAGTTGACGGCTGGTGACCAGCAGGCTGTCCGCCCCGGCCGTCCACGGCTCGCCCCTGGCATCGGTGACCCGGGCCCCGGCCTCGCGGGCGATCAGTGTCCCGCCGAGGAGATTGGTGTCATCGGTGCCGTACATCCAGAACGCGTCGAGCCGCCCGGCCGCGGTGTCGGCGATCTGCCAGGAGGTGGGGCCGAGGTTGCGGATGGCGATGACCTCGGGCAGCAGCGCGCTGTAGGACCGCCCGGCCCGGGCTATGGCGGTGGGCTGTTCGGCGGCGAACGCCGGGTGGCTGGTGGCGATGACCGTAGCGGCCCCTTCGGTCTTGGCCGACGGTGCGATAGGCGCACCGTCGCAGCGAGGACCTCGCCGGGCTTGGCATCCAGTCCCTCGACACCGTCCTGGTCGGCACCGCCGTCAAACGCCCCGGCTGGGCGAGTACCCGGCAGACACGGTGGCTTGACCGGGGATGACGGCGGTACCGGCGCTGGTGATGGTGGGGCGATCAATTCGGGCCAACTCCGCACCGTATGGCGGTGGCTGATCGCGAAACCGCGGAGACCGCAAGGAAGTTGGCCCTCTTGGGGGAAGCCCGGGCGGCTGGACCGGTGGGTGGCCGGGGCTGTCTGGCCGGTGATCATCCCCGCTGGCGGCGGTCTTGTTGGCCGGAGGGTAGTTTCACCGTGCGGAAGTTTTTGCGTTGCCTTGTGGATCCGCATGGTTCACACCCTGTCAACTCGATGTTAAGGAAGCACCTTTGCTCCGCCACCGCTCCCGCCGCCTGCTGCCCTGCGCCGCCGCTTTGACCGCCGTGTTCGCCGTGCTCCCCGCTGCCCCGGCGCACGCCGCCTCGACCACCCGGCACCTCGATGCCGTGGAACGGACACTGCGTGAGGTCTCGCCCGGCCTCGAAGGGCAGGTGTGGCAGCGCACCAGCGGCAACAGCCTGGACGCGCCAGCCGGTGACCCGGGCGGCTGGCTGCTGCAGACCCCCGGGTGCTGGGGCGACTCCGCCTGCGCTGACCGCGTCGGTACGCGGCGGCTGCTCGCCAAGATGACCGAGAACATCTCCAGGGCGCAGCACACCGTCGACATCTCCGCACTCGCCCCACTGCCGAACGGCGCCTTCCAGGACGCGATCGTCTCCGGCCTCAAGGCATCGGTGGCCGCCGGGCACAGGCTGCGGGTACGTGTCCTGGTCGGGGTCGCGCCGGTCTACCACCTCAACGTGATACCGGCGCTGTACAAGGACCAGTTGGTCGGCAAGCTCGGCAAGGCGGCCACGGGCATCACCCTGAACGTCGCTTCGATGACCGCGTCGAAGACGTCGTTCTCCTGGAACCACACCAAGCTCATCGTGGCGGACGGTGAGACCGTGATCACCGGCGGCATCAACAACTGGAAGAACGACTACCTCGACACCACCCACCCGGTGTCGGACGTCGACCTGGCGCTGCGCGGGCCCGCCGCCCGTACCGCCGGGAAGTACCTCGATACGTTGTGGAGGTGGACCTGCCGGAACTCGGGCAACCCCAACCAGGTCTGGCTCGCCTCCTCCAACGGGGTCGGCTGCATGCCGACGTTGGAGAAGGACGCGCAGCCCGCACCCGTCAAGGAAGAGGGAGACGTCCCGGTCATCGCGGTCGGCGGCCTCGGCGTAGGCATCAAGGACTCCGATCCGGCATCGGCCTTCAAACCCCGCCTGCCCACCGCGTCCGACACCAGGTGCGGTATCGGCGTGCACGACAAGACCAACGGCGACCGCGGCTACGACACCGTGAACCCGGAGGAGAGCGCCCTGCGGTCGCTGATCGGCAGTGCCCGCAGCCGAGTTGAGATCTCCCAGCAGGACCTCAACGGCACCTGCCCGCCGCTCCCTCGCTACGACATCCGCCTGTACGACACCCTGGCCGCGAAACTCGCCGCGGGAGTGAAGGTCCGCATCGTGCTCAGCAATCCGGCGAACCGCGGAGCGGTCGGCAGCGGTGGCTACTCGCAGATCAGGTCCCTCTCGGAGATCAGTGACACGCTGCGCGGACGCCTTGCCCGCATCACCGGTGACCAGCGGTCCGCCAGCGCGACGATGTGCGCGAACCTGCAACTCGCGTCCTTCCGCAGCGCCCCGACGGCCAACTGGGCCGACGGCCACCCGTATGCGCTGCACCACAAGGTGATCTCGGTCGACGACTCCGCGTTCTACATCGGCTCGAAGAACCTCTACCCGTCCTGGCTGCAGGACTTCGGCTACATCGTCGAAAGCCCGGCCGCCGCAGGGCAGTTGCGGGACCAGCTGCTCGACCCCGAATGGAAGTACTCGCGGCAGACCGCCACGGTCGACTACACGCGGGGGACCTGCCCGCGCTGATCCCACCCCACGAGCGCACCGGATCCAGGCCGCCGGGCCGATGGACGATCACGCGTCGGCCAGTGCGGCTTCCGCAGGCGGACACGCCCCGCCACGGCTTCGTGCCCCGCCACGGCCTCGCGGGGCCGCCCGCGCCGTCCGCTCGGACTATGCGCGCAGCCGCTGAGCCGCCCGCTCCACCCTCAGCCGCTCCCGCTCGGTGACCGCCGCAGAGAACGTCCACGACACCGCCGCGGACTCCGCGTCCCCCCGCCGATCGTTCCGCTCGGCCATCGCCCTGTCCAGCAGCCGAACCGCCTCCAGGCGGCCCCGCTCCCGGTTCTCGATCTCCGTCGTGGAGTCACCAACCGTCGCCACCCGGCCACACCGCGAACACCACCAGCGATCCGGCGCGCTCGCTGGCGGAGACTTCATCACGGTCCGGCAGTTCGGGCACTTCACCGGCAGCTCCTCCTCAACATGACCACACGACGCGCATACCCAGCCGTCCCGCTGCCGCCACATCGTCCGCAGACATCGCGGACACCCCGCCGTAGCAATGCCCGCCGGGCCCATCACCGGCGGATCGGGCGTCGAATCCGCGTACTCGATGATCTGCGCACGCATCCGGGCATCCACCGTGTTCGCCATCCGCAACAGATGCGCGGCACGCGACCGCGCCTCATCCGCAAAATCCGTCATGGTTCGGGCAGGTTACGCCCGTACGCCCGCCGCGGGGGCCATTGTCCGGGCCTGATCACGCGGAGGAGTGACGCGGGTTTGATTAGTCGTTTGTAGTAGGTCGGGCGTACTAGGTCGTCGGTAGTAGGTCATGCCCGCCGCCGGGTCGCGGTAACTGTCGGGTTCTCGACGGGCCGTCGTGACCAGGGACGATGGCGTGCGTCCCGGGTGCTGACGGTGCGGTAGTCCTGGCTGGCGGACGCAGCGTCATGCCGGAGTTCTCCGGTTTCTGTCAGTTTTATGGTGATTTGCTTGTAGATGTGGCGTAAGTGGGCACATCCTGGAGTGGAGGAGCGGCAACCCGCCGCACCCGCAGAGGTAAGGAGAGCGCCATGCGCAAGCCGATACGGCGCCTCGCCGTGGCTGCGGCCACCGGGGTTCTCACCGTCGGTGCGTTCGCGACCGCCGGCAGCTTGGCCACTGCGTCAGCTGCGCCGCACACCGCGAGCCACGTCGCCACCGTGAGTATCCGCGGCGACGGTGGCTGGGGCGGCGGCTACGGCTGGGGCGGTGGTTATGGCCACGGTTTCGGCCACGGTTTCGGCCGCGGCTTTGACCGCGGCTTCGACCACGGCTTCGGCTTCGGCCGAGGCGGCTTCGACCGCGGCTTCGGCTACGGCGGCTTCGGCTGGGGCGGCTACGGCTGGGGCGGCGGCTACGGCTGGGGCGGTGACGACTGGGGCTACGGCGGTGGTGACTACGGCTACGGCGGTGGTGACTACGGCGGTGGCGACTGACCACGGCTACAGTCAGGTCCTAAGTGTTCTGGCCTGAGGAAGGCCGGTGAGCGGTTGGCAGGCGGGGAGCGGCAAGCGACCCGGACCGCCAACCGCTCAGCCGTGCGGTACGTCCCCGTGCCAGCCCGACAAACCGTCACGGTTGTCCGGCTACTACCCCGGATCCGGCCCCGAGGTTTGCTGCGGGGCCGCTGAGTCAAGGCAGCTGCTATGACGGAAGAGAACACGGCGCAGGCGGCGGATGCGGCGCGCGGCTATTACGAGACCGCTGATGTCGACGGCTTCTACGCCACCGTATGGGGCGGCGAGGACATCCACACCGGAATCTACACAGATCCCCGTGAGGCGATCGGCGCGGCTTCGCGGCGCACCGTCGAGCGGGTGGCGGCGAAGGCCGCGGGCCTGCTGGGCCCCGGCCGTACGGTGCTGGACATGGGCTCCGGCTACGGCGGTGCGGCCCGCTACCTGGCCGCACGCTTCGGCTGCCGGGTCGTCGCGGTGAACATCAGTGAGGCCCAGAACCGGCGGCACCGCGAGATCAACGCCGCACGCGGCCTTGACGGACTGGTGGAGGTGGTCACGGGCTCCTTCAATGACATCCCCGCACCTGACGGGCGCTTCGACGTAGTGTGGTCCCAAGAGGCCCTGTGCCACAGCGGCGACCGGACCAGGACGCTGAGCGAGGCCGCGCGCGTTCTGAGGCCGGGCGGTGAACTGGTCTTCACCGACATCATGGCCACCGGGGACGCCCCCGCCGGGGAACTGGCGCCGCTCACCGCGCGCCTCGCGGTAGGGGAGTTGGCGACGCCCGGCTTCTATCGCCGGCGACTCGATGAACTGGGTATGGCACGTGTGGACTTCGAGAACCTGAGTGACCATCTGCTGACGCATTACGTCCGTCTCACCGAGGAAGTCCAGGAGCGCGGCGAGGAGTTGACCGACGCCATCAGCCCCGCTTATCTGGACCGTCTTCGGGAGAACCTGCCGCTGTGGGTGCGCGCCGCCCGAAACGGCCATCTGGTGTGGGGCATCTTTCACGCCGTGACCGGCGATAGCGGTCAGTAGCTGCGGGGAACCGTGCGTCCGTATGCGGAACGTCACCGTACGCCCGCGCTACGCATGCGGTCGGTTGCCGAGGCTGGAGAGGGGTAGGTGCTCACCGTCAGCCGAAAAGGCCCCTGGAAGAGATCCTCGGGGTCAAGCGGGACCGGTCCCTGTGAGTCCCGTGCAGGGTCGCGCGGGTGGATCCCGCACCGGAAAACCACACGCCGAATTCGGAGGACATCATGATTGTCCTCGGCATCATTCTGCTGATCGTCGGCTTCCTGGCCAAGATCGCCATCCTGTGGACCATCGGCATCATCCTGGTCGTCATCGGAGCGATCTTGTGGCTTCTCGGTTCCCTGGGCCACGCGGTCTTCGGTCGGCGGCACTACTGGTAGGCGGACAGGAAAGGAGCCGCGCTGATGAAGGTCGCTTTCCTCGTAGCCCCCGAAGGCGTTGAGCAGGTGGAGCTGACCGATCCATGGGAGGCGGTGTACGAGGCCGGGGGCACACCCAGCCTGATCTCGACGAAACCCGGGCGGGTCCAGGCCTTCAACCACCTCGACAAGGCCGATACCTTCAAGGTCGACAAGACCGTCTCCGACGTCTCGGTGAAGGACTTCGACGCTCTCATCCTCCCCGGGGGCGTCGCCAACCCGGACTTCCTGCGCATGGACGGCAAGGCCGTGGCGTTCGTCAAGGGCTTCTTCGAGGCGGGCAAACCGGTCGCGGCGATCTGCCACGCCCCATGGACCCTGGTCGAAGCCGATGTCGTACGCGGCCGCACGCTCACCTCGTGGCCCAGCCTCCAGACGGACATCCGCAACGCCGGTGGCAACTGGGTCGACGAGCAGGTCAAGGTCTGCACCGAGGGCTCCAACGTCCTGATCACCAGCCGCAAGCCCGCGGACCTGAAGGCCTTCGACGACGCGTTCGTCACCGAGTTCACCAAGGCCGGCAGATGAGGACCGGCCAGCGTCCTGGTCCACTCCCACGGGTGGACCTGGTCGCCGGTCGGTGATTCAACGGGCCCGGTGGGAGTTACTCGGCCGCGTGGAACGCGGACACCTGCGCGTCGCTGCCGCACATGTTCAGCGTGCCGTTGTCTATGCCGCCGCTGACCGGTGCCTTCACCGTCTGCGTCTCGTTCGGGAGGATCACATCGGCGCTGTGCGCCTCGACGCCGCAGGCGAAGCGGCCGCTGGGGCTGCCCTCGAAGTTGGTGTTGTCGTACTCCAGGGCCGCGTTGGCCGCCTTCTTGGGCGCCAGCTTCACCAGCGGGCTCGGGGACGTGGACTGTCGGCGTGCGGTGATCGGCTGGGCGCCGTCGTGGTCGTCGCTGACCTTCAGCCCCGGGAAGCCCTTGAGGGTGCAGCTGCGACCGGAGACGTTCACCACGTGCACGGTGCCGGTGGCGGGGCCTCCGGTGGTGGCGTGGTGGTCGCTGGCCAGGATGGTGATCGAGACATCCGAGGCGTGGCAGCGCTCGACACCGGATGCGTTCGCCGTGGAGCCGGTCCCGGTGTGCCTGCCTGAACTGCCGTTCGCCGTGGGCGCGTTGGTCCCCGGCGCGGAACTCGCGCTGGAGGAGTTGGAGGAGCTGGGAGCGCTCGAAGCGCCGTTGCCCCCGCTGTTGTCCGGGCCGCAGGCGGTCAGGCTCAGGCTTCCCGCCAGCATCGCCATCGCCGCTACCGAGACAGACCGCATACGCATGTGAACTCCCGTGGATTGCGAGGCCCGTCGTGCATCCGGGCCCGGTCGTATGTACCTGTACTGGGCACGCAAGCCGGATGATCACTGGTTCCGCGTGTTACACAGCCATGACATGTACAGGAAGGTCATGGAGCGTTTTGCGCCAACGACCGTCGAATGCCGGCAAGTTGACGACCGGCGTACCGGAGTGCGGGCAGGATCGGCACATGCCTGGGAGACGTAAGCGCGGCACGCTGGCGGCCGCCCTCGTAGGAGTCCTGGTCGGCGGCATCGCGTGGCTCACGCCGTCCTCCGCCCAGGCGCTGCCGCATCCGGCCGCCGAACCGGGGCGGCACCAAACCCCGGGGGACGCCTCCGGCGGCTCACCGGGTACCCGGGTGGAGTCCGTCTCCGTACGGCGATCCGACGGCCGTACCGCCGAGTTCGGCGTCTTCTCCGCCCCGCGGACCGGTGCCGACTACCTCTGGTACCGCACGCAGGCCGCGCCGGGCGGGCTGTATCTTCCCTGGTCGCAGGTCACCACGGCGCGCATCAACAACCAGTACCCGGTGCTGTCCGCGGCCGAGGACGGGGACGGGCGGTTGGAGGTGTTCACCGCCGGGTTCCAGACCACCGACGTGGTGCGCATCCACCAGAGCCGTCCGGACGGCCCCTGGTCCGCGCCCACCGTGTTCGGCCCGCCCTCGGGCGCTGCCATCCCCTTCTACTTCGGCTATCCGTACCTCTACCGAACCGCCGATGGCAGGCTCGCCTACTTCGCGGTGTACGGCGACGCCAACGGCAATGCGCTCTTCACCGCGGAGCAGAGCGCGAGCGGGGTGTGGGGCCGCTGGACCGACCTGGGGGCCGGGCCGGAGCCGGAACCCGTCGGCACTCCGACCAGCGTCACCGAGAGTCCGGACGGTCGGCTGACGGTCGTCGCCCACCTGTGGAACGCGTCGTCCGGCTACTACTGCGAGATCTCCCAACTCGCCCCCGGCGGGCCCTGGGGGCCCTGGCGGACCTGCGCGACGGACGGTTGCCGGTAGAGCCGCACAGCGCTGCCGCCCGAGCCGTACGTTAACGCCGGTTCAGGTGTTCAAACGGGCCAGTCGGTTCGCCATCGGCGATTCCGCTGAGAGCGTGCGTTGGTTCCCAAAGCGGGTGGCGGTGGGCAGAGTCACGGTCATGAGGCTGCTGATGCTGGGTGGAACGGAATTCGTGGGACGTGCCGTCACCGATGAGGCGCTGGCGCGGGGTTGGCAGGTGACCGTGTTCCACCGCGGTCATCATGAGCCACCGCCGGGCGTCCTCGCTCTGCGCGGTGACCGAAGAGCCGTGGACGGCCTGGCGGCGCTCGGCCAGGGGGAGTGGGACGTCGTCGTCGACACCTGGGCCAACACGCCGTCGGCCGTGCGCGACGCGGCCCGATCGCTGGTCGGCCGGGTCGGACAGTACGTCTACGTGTCCAGCCGCTCCGTCTACCGGTATCCCTGCCCGGCCGGGCTGCCCGAGGACGGCCCGCTGGTGGACGCCTCAGCCGATGACGGCGAGGTCGAGTACGGGCGGGCCAAGCGGGGAGGCGAGCTGGCCGCCGCCGCGGCCTTCGGCGACCAGGCGCTGCTGGTACGGGCGGGGCTGATCCTCGGCCCGGGGGAGAACATCGGGCGGCTGCCGTGGTGGTTGGGCCGTGTCGCCCGCGGCGGTCCGGTCCTGGCGCCTGGGCCGCGCGAGTCGGCGCTGCAGTACATCGACGTCCGCGATCTCGCCGTCTGGACCCTGGACGCCGCCGAGCGGGGGCTCGGCGGCCCCTACAACCTCGTCAGCCCGCCGGGGCACACCACGATGGGCGAGCTGCTGGACACGTGCGTACGCGTCACGGGAGCCGGTGCCGAGCTGCGCTGGACCGACCCGGAACCGATCCTCAAGGCCGGTGTCGAGCCCTGGACGCAGCTCCCCATCTGGCTGCCACCGGGCGAGTTGTACGACGCCGTGCACCAGGGAGACGTGTCCAAGGCGCTTGCCGCCGGGCTGCGCTGCCGCCCCGTCGCGGAGACGGTGGCCGACACCTGGACCTGGCTCCAGGGACTGGGCGGAGTGCCTCCCCAGCGGCCCGACCGCCCCCGCGTCGGGCTGGACCCGGCCGCGGAGGCGGAGGTTCTACGGGGCTGACCGGTCCTCGTCTTCCGGTGGCGGCCAGCGGTGTGTGGTCTCGCCCGGCGCGAGGCGGGCCACCACCTCGGCCAGCGCCTCGCAGGCCTGCTGGATCCTGCGGTGGGTGTTCTTCTGCTCGGTGATCACCGCGGCCAGCAGCAAGGCGGTCAGCGCCGCGGCACCGTTGAGGGCCTGCAGATTCACCATGACCGCGAAAAGCCCGTGGTGGGCGAAGGGCCCGGCCCGATGGGTCGCCGCCACCACCGCGAGTACGGACATGAACAGGACACACGGCGCCGCACCGGCCAGTTGGAAGCGCAAGGCCGCCCAGATGAGCACGGGGAAGATCAGGAACAGCAGGGACATGTGGGTACTGGTCGACAGCAGGGTGACGGCGACGGTGCTGACGAGCAGCGCCGCCGCCTCCGCCCACCGGTACCCGTGGACGTCCCGGGGCAGCCGCGCCCTGCGCAGGACGAGCAGCAGCGGTGTGACGACCAGTACGCCCATCGCGTCACCCGCCCACCACGCCGACCACGTCGGCCAGAACCCGCTCACCGGCAGGGAGCCGGAGGCCACCAGTGAGCTGGCCCCCGCGGTCGCGCTGACCAGCATGCCGGTCAGCGCGCCCAGGAAGACCAGGGCCGCTCCGTCCCGCAGCCGCTCCAGATCGACACGGAAGTCAACCCGCCGGAGCATCAGGTAGGCGCATACCGGGGCGAGTGTGTTGCCCGCGAAGATGCCGATGTCAGTGGGGCGCAGCGGCCCGAGCAACCTGGTGACGAGCAGGGTGCCGAGCGTGATCCCCGGCCAGATCCGCGGACCCATGAGCAGCAGGCAGGTCAGCGCGATGCCGGTGGGCGGCCAGAGGGGAGTGACCACCGCACCCGTGATGGTCACCTTCTGTAGCAGGCCGAGTCTGCCGGTCACGCAGTAGGCGGCGGCGACGGCAAGGATCCGAGCAGCTGTTGCGGCGAGACGCCGGATTTCCTCGTTGCGCACCACAGCAGCCATCAGACAGCCTTGCCACCCGGCTTCGGCCGTGACACGCGCTGTGGGGGCGTCTACGTCACCCGGTGCCGCCCGTCGCCCGCTCATGGCTCAGGACGAGGACCGCGGCGTCGTCCGTGTGGCCGGTGAGGTCGGCCACCTTGATCACCTGGCTGGCCAGTTCCCCGGGATCGGTGCCGACCCCGGCGCAGACCAGCCGCGTCACCTGCTCAAGACCGGTCTCGATGGAGAAGGAGGGCCCTTCGACCACACCGTCCGTGACCAGCACCAGGACTTCCGTGTCAGACATCCGGCGCCTGGTCACCGGGTACGCCTCCCCGGGCAGGATGCCGAGCGGTACGCCACCGGCGCTCTGGACGATTCCGCAGTCGCCGTCCGCCGTGGCCCACACCGCGGGCACATGCCCGGCGCGAGCGTCGGCCAGCTCCCCGGTCGCCGGATCGAAGCGGAGGAAGCTGCAGGTCGCGAAGAGGCCGCGGTCCATCGACAGCAGCAGGTCGTTGGCCCGGCACAGCACCTCGCCAGGGTCGTCGACGGCAGCAGCCACCGCGCGCAGAGCGATGCGGATCTGCCCCATGAAGGCGGCCGCCTCGACGTCGTGGCCCTGCACATCGCCGATGGAGAACCCGATGGCCCCGTCGGGCAACCAGAAACCGTCGTACCAGTCGCCGCCGATGTCCAGACCGTGCCGGGCGGGCGCGTACCGGGCCGCGGAGCGCAGTCCCGGCACCTCCGGCAACGCGGACGGGAGCAGCTCGCGCTGCAACGCCACCGCCAGTTCCACTCGGGCCTTCTGCAGCTCCGCCCGTTCCAGCGCTTGGGCGGTCAGCCGCCCGAGCGCGGTCAGCAGGTCGTCGGCGGACCGGGTGGGACGGCGTCGGGTCATGGACCCTCCGAGGTGCGTCGGGTCATGGGCCGCGGCGGGGAATTTCTCGCGCGGCGTATGCCTTTGTCTGCCCGACCCGGCCGGTTCCTCACCGTACCGGCGGCTGACCCAAGCTGGACCTGTGGCAGCCCAGGGAACCCCGCGGTCATCATATCCGCGCGGCGTGGCTTCCGCCGTTCCGCTGCTCAGCCCTCCAATGCCAGCCGCAGGCCGAGCGCCACCAGCACCCCGCCCGAGATCCGCTCCATTCGACGCCGCACCGAAGCGCGGTCGAAGACCGACTTCATACGGTGCACGAACCATACGTACGTCCCGTAGAAGGCGACCTCGAACAGCGCCTGCAGCGTGGCGAGCCCTATCACCGTGGGCAGTTGGGGCGCGCCGGACGGAACGAACTGCGGCAGGAACGACATCGCGAAGATCGCCGCCTTGGGGTTGGCCAGGTTGACCCAGACACCGGTGCGGTACGCCCGCCAGGCCGAGGGCGCCGCCGCGGCGGGCTCAGCGCCCTCGTCGCCCCCGCCCGCGCGCCGAGAGGCCCGCAGGGCCTGGAGGCCGAACCAGATCAGTACCGCGGCTCCGGTGTACCGCATGACGTCGTACGCCACCTGCGAGGCGGCCAGCAGCGCGGTGAAGCCGAGCGCCGCGGCCACGCCCCACAGGAAGACCCCGGTCTCGTTCCCGAGGACGGTCGCGAACCCGGCCCGTCGCCCGCCCCGCAGGGAATGCCGGATGATCAGCGCCGTACTCGGACCCGGCACGGCGGCGATGACCACGCACGCGCCCAGGAAGGGGAGGAGGATGCTCAACATCCCGTTATCCTCCCCGCCAGTTGATCGCGAGGCGACCGGAATACCGCGGGCCCCAGGGCGGGGCAACGCGCCATGGGCGGTGGGAAATCGGCTTGTGCGCACACGCCGCGCCGCGACAATCGGCGTGTGCAGACCATGTCATTCGCAGAAGCCGCCACCCCGCCGCAGTTCCGTCGGCAGGTCATCGCCCTGCAGCAGGAGGCGTGGCCGACCGAGGGGGCCGCGGCGCGGCAGATCGATGCGCTCACCCATGACCCCGAGTTGCGGCCCCAATCGGTGCTGCTCGTCGAGGACGGCACCGTCCTGGCCGCGTTGGACATCCTCTCCCAGCAGATCGCCCATGCCGGGCGGCACTTCCTCGCCGGGGGCCTGAGCGCCGTGGTGACGCGTAGGGAGATGCGCGGGCAGGGCCTCGGCCGCCAACTGGTGGCAGCGGCCCGCGAGATGATGGCCGCGGGCCCACTGGACTTGGGCCTGTTCACATGCGACCGCCCGCTCCGCGCGTTCTACGAGAGCGCAGGCTGGCAGTCGCTGCCCGGCGCGGTGCTGATCGGAGGGACTCGTCAGTCCCCGTTTCCCAGCGACCAGCCCGGCTTTGACAAGGTCACTATGGCGGACTTCTTCACCGCCGAGGGTCGCCGTCATCGCCTCGCGTTCGAGCAAGCGCGCATCGAGTTGTATCCGGGCGAGATCGACAGACTGTGGTGAACGTGGAGCGGGGCTTTCCGCCGCGCTCCACCGCTTCAGGGAAGGAGTCGGATGGTGCGGTCGCCGGAAGGCATTTGCGAACGCGAATCCATGCGGTCCGCGGGAACAGGGCTGGTGAGCGGCGGGCCGGGAGTTCGGCCGACCCGGCGACCGCATTGGTGCGATGCTGGGAGGACCACCGGCTGACCGCGACCGACGCGCCGGGGAAGGGAGAGGCAACTCCTTTCATGGACGGGTGGACGATCTAACGCGATGGGCACCTTCGACCGCACCACCACAGCGCCCGGAGGGGCCGTGCCCCCTTTCGACTTGATGGGCGTGGCGATCGGGGCGGTGGACGCGAAGGGTCTGGTCGTCAGTTGGACCCGGACCGCGGAGGCGGTGCTCGGCTATCCGGCCGCCGAGGTGCTGAACCGACCGGTGACCCGCCTGCTCCTGGACGAGCGGGACGCCGTCCGGGTGGTGGCCACGGTCCGCGGGCGGGAGACGCCGGAAGGCTGGGTCGGCCTGGTCGACGTACGGCGCCGCGACGGGCACCCGCTCCGGCTGGGGCTGTGGATCTGGCCGTTGGACGACCCGCGCGGTGAGCACGGCTGGCTGCTCGCCGCCATCGACATCGGCCGGACCCCGTGGTGGGAGGTCAACCGGTCAATGCTGGAGCGGTTCCTCGCCAGTTCACCGGTGGGCATGGCCGTGATGAGCCCGGATCTGCGGTACGTGTGGCTCAACGACGCGCTGGAGCGCACTGGCGGGGTGCCGCGCGAGCAGCGGTTGGGGAGGCGCTTCGGCGAGGTGCTGCCGAGGCTGGACGCCGAGAAGATCGAGGGTCAGATGCGGGAGGTGCTGGATACCGGGCAGCCCGCCATCGACTTCGAGTACCGCGGGTACACCCCGGCGGACCCGCACCGCGAACACGCCTACGCCACATCGTTCTTCCGGCTCGACGACGCCTCCGGCCGCGTGCTGGGCGTGTGCTACATGGTCGTCGACGTCACCGACCGGTGGCGGGCGCGGGATCGGCTCGCCCTGCTGAACGAGGCGGGGGCACGGACCGGCAGCACCCTGGACGTCGGCCGCACCGCACAGGAACTCGCCGAGATCGGCGTCCCGCGGCTCGCCGACTTCGTCGCCGTGGACCTGCTCGACACGGTGCTGCGCGGAGACGCGCCCCGCGCGGGTCCGCTCCTTGACGTCAGGCAGCTGCGGCGGGCCGGACAGAAGTCGGTGCTTGAGGGCTGCCCCGAGTCGATCGCGGCGACGGGGGAGACCGTCAACATCGACCCGTCCTCGCCGTGGGGGCGCTGTCTGGCCGACGGCACCTCGTACCTGGAGCCCGAACTGGGCACCGGGCCCAGCGGATGGATGACCGAGGACGCCAGTCGGTCGGCCAGTTTCCGCAGATTCGGTCTACGGTCGCTGATGCTGATTCCGATCCGTGCTCGCGGCAACGTACTGGGCGTCGCCACGTTCATCCGCTGGCAGCGCCCCGACCCCTTCGAGCAGGACGATCTGCTGCTCGCCGAGGAGGTCGTGGCCCGGGCGGCCGTCAACATCGACAACGCCCGCCGGTTCACCCGTGAGCACAGCACGGCGCTCGCCCTGCAGCGTGATCTGCTCCCGCAAAAGCTGATCACCCGCACGAGCTTGGAGGTCGCCTCGCGCTACCTGCCCGCGGGCGCCACCGGCGGCGTGGGCGGCGACTGGTTCGACGTCATCCCGCTGTCCGGGGCCCGGGCCGCCCTGGTCGTCGGCGACCTGGTGGGACACGGGATCAACGCCGCGGCCTCCATGGGCCGCTTCCGCACCGCCGTCCGCACCCTGGCCGACATGGATCTGCCACCGGACGAACTCCTCGCCCACCTGGACGACCTGGTCCTCCCACCGAGCGGCGAGGAGCCAATAGAGGAGGACGCACAGGCCCTGGCGGGAGTGGGCGCCACATGCCTGTACGTCGTCTACGACCCGGTCACCCGCAAGTGCGCGATGGCCCGCGCAGGCCATCCGCCGCCCGCGATCGTGGCACCGGACGGCACGGTCACCTTTGCGCCACTGCCCGCCGGGCCGCCGCTCGGACTGGGCGGCATGCCGTTCGAGAGCGCCGAATTCGAACTCGCGGAGGGCAGCCTGCTGGCCCTCTACACCGACGGCCTGATCGAAGCCGACGGACGGGACGCGGAGGCGGGACTGGCCCAGCTGCGCGCGGTCCTGTCCCATCCGGACCAACCGCTGGAAGAACTCTCCGGAGCGGTGCTGGACGCCCTGCTCACCGGGCCTCCCGATGACGACGTCGCCTTGCTCCTCGCCCGTACCCACGCCCTCGGCGCCGACCATGTGGCCTCCTGGCAGCTGCCGTCCGATCCGGCGGTCGTGGCCGAAGCCCGTGTCCTGGCCACCCGCTGCCTTGAGGGATGGGGCCTGGGGGACCTGGTGTTCACCGCCGAAGTGGTCGTCAGCGAGCTGGTCACCAACGCCATCCGCTACGCGTCGGGCCCGGTGCAACTGCGCCTGATCCGACAGGCCTCGCTGATCTGCGAGGTCTCCGACTCCAGCAGTACCTCGCCGCGACTGCGCCACGCGCGCACCACCGACGAGGGAGGCCGCGGCCTGTTCCTGGTCGCCCAACTCTCGCGCCGCTGGGGCACCCGCTACACGCCCGACGGAAAGATCATCTGGGCGGAACTCTCCCGGAACGTGGCGTGACGCCTGTGCGGTGGACCGGCGGCGCGCCGAGATGACCGGTTTTCGACCCGCGCTCTACCATTGTCTACCGCCGACGCTACAACCTGCATGGTATTGCCCAGCGTGACCGACGGCAGCAAGGAGAGGCTTGCATGACCCGTAGGCGGACCCACACCGTTCCGGGCAAGAGCCGCTTCGACGACATCTACGACCAGCCGGACCCACGCGCCTACTTCCGCAGACTCGCACCTTTGGAATACCGCATTCCGCACCTTGCCCAGCCGGTGTTCCGTCGTGTGCTCACCGCACGTGCCGCGATGCCCGGCCCTCGGGATCCGGTGACCGTCCTCGACCTGTGCTGTTCGTACGGGATCAACGCCGCGCTGCTCAACCACCACATGACGCTGGATGAGTTGTACGCGCACTACACCAGCTCCGAGGCGCGGGCATGCTCGCGAGCCGAACTCGTCGAGTGGGACAAGGAGTTCTACGCGTCCCGCCGCCGAGCCGACCCGGTCCGTGTGATCGGGCTGGACGCCGCCGGAAACGCCGTCCGGTACGCGCAGGACGTCGGGCTCCTGGACGACGGTTTCGTCGAGGACCTGGAGTCCGACGCGCCGAGTCCGCGGCTGCGGCGCGCCATGGCCGGTGTCGGCCTGATCACCGTCACCGGCGGAGTGGGCTACATCTCCGCGCGCACCTTCCAGGCGCTGCTGGAGTGCGCCCAACTCCCGGTGTGGGTGGCGGCGTTCGTGCTGCGCACCGTGCCGTACGAGCCGGTGGCCCGCTGTCTGGCCGCGCAGGGGCTCGCCACCGAGCAGGACACCGTGCGCACCTACCCGCAGCGGCTGTTCACCGGCCCGTCCGAACAGCGCAGGGCCATCGAGACGCTCACCGCCGCGGGCGAGGACCCCGTGGGCAAGGAGGCGGACGGCTTCTACCACACGGCGCTGTACCTGTCCCGGCCCGGGCCGGTGCAGCCGGGGCTGGACGTCCTGGTCTCCGAAGCGGTCGCCGGATGACGGCGTCCCACCCGGCCGGGAGGCCGTGGCCTCGTCAGGGGCCGTGCCGTCGGCGGGTGAGCATCACCAGCGACAGCGCCAGCAGCAGGCCCTCGACCACGAGGCTCAGCACGCCCAGCGGCTCGCCCCAGTTGCCGATGTCATCGGGGTCGTCCGGCAGGCCAGGGCCTCTGGAGAGCACGTACCCCAGCAGCGGGCCCAAGGCCACCGCGGCTGCCAGGAACCATCCCACCCGGAATAGACGGCTCAGCAGCAGCCCGGCGGCCAGCAGTCCGGCGATCTCCAGTACGTGGTAGGAGACGCCCATGTAGAAGGGGTCCTTCGCCCCGGGCACTCCGCCCTGGTCCACCACATGGATGGCCGCCACCGCCAGGCACAGCACCGCCCCGGCCCACCGCGCCGCCCCGGCGGACGCCACGCTGCCGTGCGGCGCGGTCATACTGCTCACCCTCCTCCCAGATGGGAGATATCAACCGATATCGTATCGGTTCGCCCGCGGTCGGTGCCGAGCAGCGCGCTGCCGACCACCAGCTGTCCCAGCCCGGCGTTCGCAGATCCGGCCAGAGTGTCAACCGGACCCGTATGCGCCCGGACCTACAGCGATGAGGCGCTGATGAACGTCAGATACAGCCCGAATCCCGCTGATACGACGGTCGCGGCGCCGACCACCAGCCCGGCCGCGAGGGGGGATCGGGTCCGGGCCGCGGTGGTCGCCAGCGGCAGCAGCAGCGGGAAGGCCGGGAGCAGGAAGCGGGCGCGCGACAGGAACGCTCCGGCGTCCCCGAGCGTGATGGTCAGCATCGCGGCGCTGAACACCAGAAGTTCCGCTGGCTGCCGCTCAGTACAGCAGCATCCGAACAGCACCACCGCCGCCAGCAGCACCACCGTGACCGCGATGGCGCTGAACCCGCAGGCCATGGGGTTCCGCAGGACCTGGAAGACCTGCTCGGCAGTGGTGACTCCGAAGTCGAAACGGGAGTTCCACGCCATCTGCACGGCGAAGTACCCATCCCAGCGCCCCAGGCGGTGTCCCACCCAGCCCACGAAGCCGAACCACCCGAGCGGCGCGATGACCGCGCCCAGCACCGGCCGCCAGCAGAATCGTGCCTGCCGCCGCAACCGCCACGGTACGGCCTGCTCGCGGCACTGTCGCCACACCTGCCCCGCGGCCGCGGCGGCCACGGCGGCGGCCACCGCGATGCCCGTCGGCCGGGTCAGGCACGCCGCTGAACTCAACGCGCCCGCCCACAGCCAACGGCGGGTCAGTACCGCGTACAGCGTCCACGCGGTCAGCGCGGCGAAGAGGGCTTCGGTGTAGGCGAGGTTGGCCACGACCGCGTGCGGCAGCGCCGCCCACACCATCGTGGCGGCGATCCCCGTCCGACGGCCGTACAGATGCGCGGCGACGGCGAAGATCCCGCACGCCGCGGCCCCGGCCGCCACCCAGGCCACCAGCAGCGCGGCCCACGGCACGGACACGGGCAGCACGGCGTGCACGGCCTTGACCGACATCGGATACAGCGGAAAGAACGCGAGATCGGAGTAGCGACGGCCGTGCGCGTCCGGCGCGGGCATGGCCTCCGGGTAGCCCCGGGCCGCGATGCGCAGGTAGGCGGTGGCGTCCCACAGCGTCCCCATCCGGTGCCACACCGGCACGTCCCGGCACGCGCCCCATACCGTGAACAGCGCCAGGCTGACCGTCCGGATCGCGGCATAGCCCGCCAGCGCCGGAGCGGCGTGGCGTAGCGCCTCGGGCCACCGCCGGGGCGGCCGGGCCTGTCCGGTATCGCCCGGTGGCTCGGGGGCGGCCTGCGGCGGATCGCCGATCAGGCGGGTGTTCCGCGTGAGTGTGGACATGGGGGAGCGTGTGGGGGGATCAGGTCCCGGGGGTGAACCCAGGGCGGGGGCGGGTGCTGTCGCGCTGGTCGCCTGTTGGGGATGGCCGCGTCAGCTGTTCGGCGGCTTTGCCGAGGCGGGTAGCGTACTCGTGTATCGCGTCCCGGTTGGTCCAGGCTGACGGGGAGTTGACCGCGAACACCGCGCCGTAGCCGGGGCCCGGGGGCGATCACGTGGCCGGTGCCCAATGAGCGTCCGCGGTCCGACGAGCGTCCGCGGCCCACCGGGTATCGCAACGAAAGGTGCCGCCCCCCGGTGGAAACCGGCGGACGGCACCTTTCGTTGTACGGGAAGGCGATGTACCTCAGTTGGTGGCGATCGCCGGGTCGCTCGTGCTGACGTGACCGGTTTCCACGTGACCGGCCAGGCGGCGCTGGAACGTGCTGTCGTGGTCGGAGGAGATCGACAGGTCGTACCAGCCGTGGCTGCGCCGGGTGTTCGCCGTGTGGACGACGTGTGCGCCGGGCCGGAGGTGGTACGCCGCCCGGTGGTCGTTCCCATAGCCGTCGGTGACGGTGAGCTTCACGGCCGTGGGTCCTTCGTTGACGAGGACCAACCGGACCTGCCCGCTGTCCGCCTCGTTGCGAGCGCTGACCTCAGGGCCCGCACCGGCGGGGCGCCCCTTGAACTGCCGCAGGAAGCCGTTGGGCCCGTGCACCGTGACGTCGTACTCCGCGTGCTGCTGCGAAGACAGGCTCCAACTGCCGGACAGCTGCCGTCCGGCCTCCACGGTGTAGGTCCACGGCCCGTCCGTTTGGACGGCGGACGTGACGTGGAAGGTCGCACCGGCCTTGCCGTGGCTGGCGAAGTCGATCGACAGCTGGTCGCCGCGGGCGTTGACGCGGCTGTCCGCGGACAGGTCGTACGGCAGCGGCCGGGCGGGGCGAAGTCCAGGCTCCTGCTTGGGCAGCGCGGGATTCGCCGGGAGCTTGGGCACGTAGTCGGGGTGCCGGTTGTGGTCCGGCGGGATGTAGCCGCTGGTGTCCGGCAGCGTCGGCACCTTCGCGTCGGTCTTCGCGAAGTCGAACGCCGTGGTCAGATCGCCGGTCACCGCGCGGCGCCAGGGGGAGATGTTCGGCTCGTGGACCCCGAAGCGCTCTTCCATGAACCGGATGATCGAGGTGTGGTCGAACACCTGGGAGCAGACATAGCCGCCCGTGCTCCACGGCGACACCACGAACATCGGGACCCGCTGGCCCAACCCGTAGGGCCCGGCAACGCTCTTGTCGGAGCCGGAGGGGCTGAACAGATCCCCGGTGACGTCCACCGTCGACTGCCCCTGCGCCTTCGAGGACGGCGGGTACGGCGGCACGACGTGGTCGAAGAAGCCGTCGTTCTCGTCGTAGGTGATGAACAGCGCGGTCTTGCTCCAGACCTCGGGGTTCGAGGTCAGGGCGTCCAGCACCTGGGATATGTACCAGGCGCCGTAGTTGACCGGCCAGTTCGGGTGCTCGGTGAACGCCTCGGGCGCCACCACCCAGGAGATCTGGGGGAGCTTGCCGGACTTCACATCGGCCTTGAGGATGTCGAAGAAGCCCTCCCCCTGCGTGGCGTTGGTGCCGGTGCGGGCCTTCTCGTAGAGCGGGCTGCCCGGGGCGGCGTTGCGGTACTCGTCGAAGTACAGCAGGGAGTTGTCGCCGTAGTTGCCGATGTAGGCGTCCTGGGTCCAGCCCCAGGAGCCGTTCGCGTCAAGGCCGTTGCCCACGTCCTGGTAGATCTTCCAGGAGACCCCGGCCTTCTCCAGCCGCTCGGGGTAGGTCGTCCAGGAGTAGCCCTTCTCGGCGTTGTCGATGACCGGGCCGCCGCCGGTGCCGTCGTTGCCGACGTAGCCGGTCCACATGTAGTAGCGGTTCGGGTCCGTGGGGCCGAGCAGCGAGCAGTGGTACGCGTCGCAGATCGTGAACGTGTCGGCCAGCGCGTAGTGGAACGGGATGTCCTTGCGCGTGAGGTAGGCCATCGTGGTGGCGGTCTTGGCCGGTACCCACTGGTCGTACTTGCCCTGGTTCCAGGCCTTGTGGCCGCTGTCCCAGCCGTGGTCGAGGTCCTGGAGGAACTGCAGGCCGAGGTTGTCCGCGTCCGGATGGAACGGCAGCACGTCCTTCGTCCCGTCGGACTGGTACCAGACCGGCTTGCCGCTGGGCAGGACCACGGGACGCGGGTCGCCGAAGCCGCGTACGCCGCGCATCGTGCCGAAGTAGTGGTCGAAGGAACGGTTCTCCTGCATCAGCACGACGATGTGCTCGACGTCCTGCAGGGTGCCGGTACGGCGATGGGCCGGAATCTCCGCCGCGCGGGCGATAGCGCTGGTGAGCAGGGACGTAGCGGCTGTACCGCCGGCCAGTTGCATGAATCTGCGACGGTTGATCCCGGTCATAAAGAGCCTGTCTCCTTGGCTGGTCTAGGGTGGAACGGGTCCGGAGGGAGTCTCATCAAGCGATCGAGAACAGTAGTCGGCGGAGGTGGAAATCCGCGGGAAAGCCTGCGTTAACCTCCAACGTTCGTGATCATCTGCCACCGGTCCGGGCATCAGTTCTACCGCTCCGAGGCGCGTGAATCCATGGTCGTGCGGTCAACAACCGTGGCGAGAAGGTGAGCTGAAGATCACTACGATCGTCTGGTGATCAACAGAAGACGGTCCGCGGCCGGCCTGCTCAGCATGCTGGCCGCTTTGACGATGCTCGGCGCGCCCCCTGCCGCCGCCGACGAACCCACCACCAAGGAACCGCCCAAGGTCGAGCTGGTGCTCGACGACAGCGGCTCGATGCGAACCGCCGACATCGACGGCCGCAGCCGGATATCCGTAGCCCAGCAGTCCTTCGACGAGGTCGTGGACGCCCTGCCCGCAGAGACCCAACTGGGCATCCGGGTGCTCGGTTCCACGTACCCGGGCAACGACAAGGCGGTCGGCTGCAAGGACACCCAGCAGATATCGCCGGTCGGCCCGGTCGACAAGACCGAGGCCAAGACCGCGATCGCCACACTGCGCCCCACCGGCTGGACCCCCATCGGGCTCGCGCTGCGCGCCGCCGCCAAGGACCTGGGCACCGGTGAGACCACCCGGCGGATCGTCCTGATCACCGACGGCGAGGACGACTGCGCACCCCCCGACCCCTGCGACGTCGCCCGGGAACTCGCCGCCCAGGGAACCCACTTGGTGGTCGACACCCTCGGACTCACCCTGGACGACAAGGTCCGACGGCAGCTCACCTGCATCGCCTCGGCAACCGGCGGCACCTACACGGCCGTTCAGAGCCAGAACCAGCTCACCGGCCGACTCGACCAACTGGTGCACCGCGCCAACGACACGTACCAGGAGACCCCGCAGCAGGTGTCCGGGACCGAACAGTGCGCCAGCGCACCGATCCTGGCGCCCGGCGTCTACGCCGACCGCGAGCGGTTCGCCGAGCACCGCTGGTACCGGGTGCCGGTGCGGCCGGGGCAGGAACTGCGTGCCTCGGTGAGCGTCGCGCTCGACCGCTCCCTCAACCCGGACTACGGGGTGCTGCTGCGCGCCACCGCTCAGGACGGCCGCGAGCTGGTCCGCGGTACGGACGCGGGCAGCGGGCGCACCGATGTGCTGTCCACCGGGCTGCGCTGGTCGGACCAGGGGACCTCGGCGACGCCCACCGCGTCACCCTCGTCTTCCGGCTCGGGGCCGAACACCGTCTGCCTGGTGGTCAGCAACTCCTTCTCCGCGCCGACCGCCGTACAGTCAGCGCCCGGCATGCCCCTGGAACTGACCGTCGACGTGGCGCCCTCCTCGGCCGCCCCGCACGGTCCCGACCTGGGCCGCGGCTGGGCTCTGCTCGCCGTGCTGGCCGTGGTCGGCCTGCTCGCCGGTCTCCTCACCGGCTGGCTCGCCCGCTGGCGGATCGCCGTCTGGAAGGAGAACTGACCATGCGCGCCATGCCACTTGCCGCGGTGCCTGCCGCGGGCGTCGTCCTGCTGCTGGCCGCCGCCGGACCGGCCGCCGCCGACGGCTCGGCCTCGCCCAGCCCAAGCCCCACTTCGAGCTCCACGGTCAGCACCGCGGGCACGTCCTTCCTCACCGCGACCACCGTGCGGCCCGGACAGTCGGCGAAGCTGCCCGCCTCGACCGGCGACTACCTGTACTGGTCGTTCGCCGCCGCGGCCGGTCAGACCGACCGGGTCGAGGTGACCATCACCCTGCCACCCGCCGCCAGCCGCCACGGCAGCGCCACCTGGACCGTCGAGGCCTTCGACGGTCTGCGCCGCCGCCAGGCCTGTACAGCGGGCGCGCAGACCGTCACCGCGGCAACCGGTGACGCGACCGTGTCGCTCGGCTGCACCCTGAGGCAGGTCCGCTCATGGGCCGAGTCCTGGTCGGGCGATCCGCTGCCAGGCACCTACTACCTGCGGCTGTCCGCGACCGATCTGCCCGAACCCGACCTGGGCCTCCCGATCCAGACGGATCTGCGGGTCACCGCTGAGAACGGCGACGCCCAGCCGGACGGCGCCACCCTCAAGGCCCCGCTGTCGCCCCCGGTCAACCCCGGAGCGACGCTGGCCCCGGACGCGGTCCCCTCGTCGGCTCCGTCGGCCGCCGCCTCCGCGCCGCGGCCGGTGGAGCGGGCCAAGGGCTGGTTCTCCAGCCTGTCCTCCCGATGGCTGTGGACCACCGCGGGCGGCGTGCTCGCGGCCGTCGCGGGCGTGGCCGGGTACAGCCTGACCCGCCATCCGCGCCGCTGGTTCTCCACCGCCCGCTGATCGGGTCCGGCCAGGGGGCCGCACGGACCCTCTGGCCGGGGTGGCGCCCCCTAGGCCGGACTCCGGGGCCCGGCAAGCCAGTTGGCTATCGCGCGGGAGATGGGAAGTCCGCAGGCCAACTCGATGAATCCGAACTGACCGGAGGCGTTGCATTCCAGAAAGTGCCAGGTTTCATCAGCGGTGACCGCGAAGTCGAACGCCCCGTACACCAGTCCGGCGAGCTTCATAAAGCTCTCGGTTTTCCTTCTGATGTCCGGCGGCACGGCGACGGCGCGCCACCGTACGGTCTCCGGATCCGCGTAGCGCCAGTCCAATTCCGCCTGCCCCGGGGAGGATTGGTCGGCGCGCGCGCAGAACATCTCGGATCCCACAACGGTCAGGCGTATGTCGCTCCGCTTGTCGACCCGCGTTTGCAGACAGGTGGGTGCTTCGCCGACGGCAGTGAAATCCGTGCCGTCGGGTACCGGCGTGGTGGGCAGGGCCAGCGGCGGATCGTCCGGCGCCTGGCCGGAGACCGACTTGCACACCAGCGGTCCGCGGGTATCGGCGAAGCCTTTCGCGTCCACGGGCACGCTGGTGAACACCGTTGCCGGGACGGTGAATCCGACCGATTGGGCGAGTACGAGCTGCCGCATTTTGTAACGGCATGCCGTATGCGCGTCCGGGTGGTTCATCCACCGCACGTCCGGCAGCGCCCGCAGCGTCCCGTACCAGGCGTGATCCGATTCCAGGGCCACCCAAGCGGCCTGCGCCCGCGCGCCGTTGCCCGGCGGGCCCGGGCGTCGCACCCAGATCGACCGGATATCGCGAAGGTCGGTGCTGCGGTGTCCGGTGGTGATCCTTCCGGTAAGGGCGCCGGACGCGAAGCTCGCGGTGAGCGACGCCCTTTCCGGGAAGTCGGCCGGGTCGGCACGCAGCACCGGCGCGTCCATCGCGTTGAGATGGTCGACGACCATATCGGCGGTGACATCCTCAGGGCAGGTGAGGACCAGAACCGTCATCAGTCGTCAAAGTGTGTCTTGGACCCGGCGGTCGAGGTCGTGGAACCGGCTTCGAGCAGCACTTTGTGGTTCCGTACGGCCGGGGTGCCGTCGGCGAGGACGTTCAGCTGCTGCTCCGGGTCGTAGGCGAAGGACGTCTCCGGCTCAGGTATCGGGCGCCGGGCGTAGGTGAGGGCAAATGGTCGCATGGCCTTTCCAAGGTGTCGAGGGATGCCCGCGTTCGACGCGGTTCTCCTGTGGCTCCGGGGAGTTTTTGCGGTGGCTTCAGTCCGCTGGGCTGCGACGCGCGGGTGGTGGATCCGGTATACCGGTCACCGCGACCAGAACCGCTTCATTGACGCGGAACTCCGCCTGCAGGACCTGGAATTCGGCGAGACCGGTGGCCACGGATATCGGACTCCAGGTGATGACTATGCCTACGGCACCTTGGTCGAGGGCCGCCTTGACCCGCGCCCACCCCTCGCGTTTGTTGAGCGGGGCGTTCGGGGTCTGCTCGATCACGGTGTCCACAACCCACCACGCCCGGTGCGCCGCGTGGATCCGGCAGAGCTCCGCGATCTGCTCGGCGGTTGCGGTATCGGGTTCGCAGACATAGACGATCGTGGGGATGGGACCGTGCCTGCCTGGTGCACCGTCAGTTACCGGTGGATAGCCGTTAGTTGCCATCAGTCGCCAATTCCTGCATCTCGTCGTGCGCGTCTGCGCCGCGAACCATCGGGCGCGCACAGTCAATGGAACATACGAGGAAGCGCGGGAGTGGGTTCGAAGGCGGCGCCACGGGCCGGGGCTCCTTCTTCTCCACTGCCGCCAGGGCGGTGTCCCGGACACGGCAGGTAAACCACCGGCGACCGTTCCGACCTGATCCCGGTCGGTGCCGGGTAGTTGAATATAACGGTCGTCGGCCGGCGCTCTGCCAGGCGTGCGGGGGGATCGGGGCTGACACGACAGGAATGACGACGCCAGGGCCGATACGGTTGCGAAGACGGCCCGTTGGGTGAGGAAGTCCCGGTGGGATGTGAATTCCCGCACGACCGGTGGAAGCGCCGGCGAGTTGACGGATTGCAGCCGTATGCCCACCAGGAGTGATGCGGCTCGGTGGAAGTCGGCGGACTTCCGCGGTAGCGACAGAACCATCCGCTACCTGCGCCCCGGGCAGCTCACGACTATCGGCATTCGGGGGAGCGATATGCACATGCCTATTGGATATCGCCGGGCCAGCGGACGTACGGCGGCAGTCAAACAGCCGCCGCCTGCGCGGGTCGCTGGCGGTGGAGCCGCGTCGGATGGCCGCCGACTCGCGAACTCGGCGCCGGATCCCGGTCGTTGGTCCCATGAGTGAGATCTTTACGATGGAGGCTTGAGTTTCGACAGTGGTAACGGCACGTCACATCTTGACACCGCGGGAGACCTCATGCACCACCTCGGCATTGTCGCGCACAGCTGTGAAGGCGCCGCGCTGTGCTTCCGGTCCTTCTGTCAGGAAGGGTTCCGTGAACTGGGCCCGCATGAACATCCCGATGTGACATTGGACTTCATCGCGCTGGCGCGCAGCATGCCGGCCTGGGACGAAGGGGACTACGCCTCGATCCGCGCCACGCTGTCCGTGAGCGTGCGGCGACTCGCCAGTGCGGGCGCGGACTTCTTCGTCTGCCCGGACAACACGGCCCACCAGGCTCTCGAACAGCCGGGGGAGGATCTCGCGCTTCCCGGCCTGCACATCGCCGAGGTGGTCGCCGAGCGGGCAGCCCGCGACGGACACACCCGCGTGGGCGTGCTCGGCACCAGCTATCTGATGGACGGTCCGGTCTATCCCAGGGCGCTGGCCAGCCGCGGGATCGCCTGCGAGGTGCCGGAGGCGGATGACCGCCAGATCATCAGCGGCATCATCTTCGAGGAACTGGTGAACGGCGTCTTCACCGACAGCTCGCGGCAGCGCTACGTTCGCGTCATCGAGCGGCTGGCCGCCCGGGGCTGTGACGCGGTCGCCCTGGCGTGCACCGAGATCCCGCTCCTGGTGACGCCCGACGCCTCTCCGCTGCCCACGCTGGACTCGACCCGCCTGCTGGCCCGTGCCGCCTTCGACGTCGCCGTCGGGCACCGCGCCCTGCCGACGTGGCGCGGTGGACCCGTCGCGGACTGACAGCGGGACGCTGACGACGGCCGCGCCCCGTACGTCGGCGACGTCCACCGGCCGGGCGCGGCCGGGCCGGGGATGCGGGGCCGCGCCGACCGGCGGTACTGCCATGGAGTGAGCCGGTAGCGCTGTCGGGGTGAAGGATGCCCGCGGCCGTCTCGGGTGCCAGGTCGCTCGGGTAGCCCACAGGTCGGAGGGGCCTCATTTCGACTTGGCTGGAGGAAACATGAAATCGTCCGCCGCTGCCCTGAAGCTGCGGGAAAGCCGGGAAATCCAGGGCGATGTCCTCGCCGGTTTCCGGAAGGACCAGATGACGCTGCTGTTCCTGAAGTTCCAGGACGAAGCGAAGGCGCGCAGGTGGCTCAAGGGCCTGACCCCGCAGATCTCGACCACCAGACAGGTCGCGGCGTTCAACAAGTCCTTCAGCGACGCGCGGCGTCATTCGGGCGGTGACGATCCCGGGGCGATGAACGCGACCTGGATCAATGTCAGCTTCACCTATGCCGGTCTGAAGTTCCTCACGGGCGGCAAGGAACCCATTCCCGGCAATCCCGAGCCGGGCACCGCCAGGGCGTTCAAGGAAGGCGCGGCCTATCGGGCCGGAATCAACGGCGACACCGGTGACAATTCGCCGGAGGACTGGCTGTTCGGGAACAGCGTCGGGGAGGAGGTCCACGCCGTACTCACCGTCGCGGCCGATCGGCCGCAGGATCTGCGGGCCGCCCTCACCAACCAGCGTGAGGACGCGGTACGGAACAAGGTCCTGATCATCTTCCAGCAGGACGCGGCGACACTGCCGGCGTCCCGCCGCGGTCACGAGCACTTCGGCTTCAAGGACGGCGTCAGCGAACCCGCCGTCCGCGGTTTCGACGAGGCCGATCCCGCCCACCCCGACTACGAGCACGGAAAGCCCGGAACCCGGATCATTCCCGCCGGAGAGTTCGTCATCGGCGAGGAGCGCGCCAGCGAGCATCTGTCCGCGGTTCCCGAATGGGCGCTGAACGGTTCCTTCCAGGTGGTGCGGCGGCTGGCCCAGGACGTACCCGGCTGGTGGGCGCAGGTGACAGAGCAACTGGAGGTGCTCAAGGAGCAAAAGGCCGTGGACCGCGGCACCACCGCCGAATGGCTGGCCGCCCGGATGGTGGGCCGCTGGCGCTCCGGCACACCGGTGGCGAAGTGTCCGGACGCCGAGAACTTCTCCGATCCGGACGCGGCGACGGACAACGACCTCAGCTTCAAGGACGACCCTCACGGGCTGCTGACCCCGCTGTTCTCGCACATCCGCAAGTGCAATCCGCGGGACGGCCTGGTGGACGGCGGTGAGCTCGTCGACGAGAAGTTCATGGACCGGCGCCGGATGATCCGGCGCGGCGCGCCGTACGGCCAGCCGTTCGACCCCGCGGGCGGCCAGGGGTGCGGCCCGGACGCCCCGCGCGGGCTGCTGTTCATCTCCTACCAGGCCGATCTGGTCACGCAGTTCGAGTTCTGCCAGCAGGCGTGGGTGAACGACCCGGACTTCCCGCACGGCCGCGGGAACCCCGATGACCCGGACAGCGACCGTACCCCCGGCCGGGACCCGATGATCGGCCTGGAGAGCGAGATCGCCTTCGAGGGCGAGTCGGGTACGACGAAGGTCACCTTCGGGCAGTTCGTCAGGACCGAGGGCGGCGTCTACACCGTCGTCCCGTCCATGACGACGCTGCGGAAGCTCTCGGGCGGTCGGCTGCCGGACAACCTGGTCGTGTGTGCCCCCACGGTGTTCAAGGCCGGTGACACGGTCGACTCGGGCCCGGCGCGGCTGGTGATGGAGAAGGACGGCAACCTCGTCGTCCGAGGCCGTGGCGGCAAGGTCCGGTGGTCGACGAACACACCGGGCAAGGGCAACCAGGCGGTCTTCCAGGCGGACGGGAATCTCGTCATCAAGGACAAGAAGGGCAAGACCGTGTGGCAGTCGGACACCGGCGGCCGCAAGGGCGCGAGGCTCGTCGTACAGACCGACGGCAACGTGGCGATCTACCCCAACGGCAACTCCAACGGCAAGCCGGTGTGGCACACGGACACGGCCGTCTGACCCGTGACGCCCGCGGTCCCGGCACGGTCTGTCGACCGCGCCGGGCCGGCGGGCGCATCGGGAGGGATCCGGCGGTCGCCGGGACCTACCCCATCTCTCCGTCCGGGTTGAGCTGTACCCACTTGGCCATGCTCGGCACGCCGCGGGCGTTGAGCAGGAACAGCATGTAGTAGCCGGGCGGTGCGGCCTCCGCCTGGGGCGGTGCTTCCAGGGTGAACGTGCCGCCGTCCCGCTTGGTGATCTGCAGGTCCAGCTGCCGCTGGCTGGTGTCCACCGAGTGCGTGGAGGTGATCGGGGCCACCAGTACGGCCCGTTCGACGTCGCTCGGCGTTGAGGTGGTCACCTTGAACTCGGCGTCGTAGGCGAGCGAGGTCTCCGAGACGCTGTCCAGCTTCGGCCGAGCGCCCCGGTGCAGATACGCGGGCTCGTAGATCTCGATGCTGCCGTTCATGTCGTCGTTGATGTCGGGGTCGTTGGCGAGTTGCTGGAGCTCGTCTCCGGTGATCATGATGCGGCCGTCGGGCAGGATCACGGCGTTGGAGTGGTAGCCGCGAGGCAGCCGCTGGACGGGGCCGAGCTTCCAGTTCCCCTGTGCGTCGCGCAACTCGATCTGACGGTACTTCAGGTCGGCGTTGGGGTTGTACTCGCCGTTGCCGTAGTCCCGGATGTCATGCGCACCGTTGACGGTCAGCAGTGTGCCGTCCGGCAGCACCAGGGTGTCGTCCTGGGTGCGGCCGAAGGCCCGCGGCTTCTCGATGGTCCACTTGCCGCCGGAGAGCTTGTAGGTGTTCGGGTTGTCCCGGTCGCCGCCGAGCACCAGCACCGAGTTCGGGCCGCGGTAGCCGCCGGGCAGCGCCACCGCGGAGCCGTAGTTGCGGCTCATGCCGTCGGGGCGCGGCGGCAGGTCGGTGCGGGTCTGCTTGACCGGGTCGAAGAGCCACTGCTGGCTGGCGTCGCGGCCGAGGGCGTAGATCTTGCCGTCCCGTAGGGAGAACAGGTGCGGGTAGTCGGTGGTGAAGGGGGCGTCCTCCTTGAAACGGTCAGCGGCCCAATCCTGCGGGATGTCCGTCTTGTTCACCGGAAGCCGGAAGCGCTGTGCCGGGAAGCGCTCCACCACGGGGGTCGGCGTGCCCCAGCCGTTCTCGGACTGCCCGGAGAAGATCAGCTGCCGTCCGTCCGCCCCCGTCACAACCGAGGGGTACCAGCGGCCGACCGACATGTCCTTGTTCAGGTACCACTGCTCGTCCCACGGGTTGAACACCAGCGCCAACTTGGCGCCGCTGCCGCCCTTCCCGCCGAGGTTGCCGCCGAACACCCCGAGCATCCCGTTCGGCAGGTACGCGTGGCCCGCGCAGAAGAACGGCGCCGGGCGCGGGCTGTCGGTGCCGTCCGGCATGTCCACGGTCGGCGGTGTGACCTTCTTGAACGCCGAGGTGCCGTAACCCTTGGACGGGTCCCACAGCCAGGCCCGCCCGGCGTTGTCCGCGCCGATGGTGTTGGTGGGCGCGGGCTCCTTGGTCGGGTTGGTCTCGATCCGCTCGAAGGAGAACACCAGCACCTTGCCGGTGGGCAGCAGCGCGATGTGGTCGCCGAAGTCCGGGGACTGGAAGTACTTCCGGAACACACCGAACTCCGAAGGGTCGAAGTTCGCGTTGGCCTTCCGCTGCGATCTGGTCAGCCGCCTGAGGCTCGCCGTACGGGTGGACTGCGGGTAGTCGTCCTGCGTGGCTCGGGCGACCAGTCGGGCCCATGCGAGCGCCTTGGCCTGGTCCTGGCCGAGCGCCGCGACCTCCTCGGGCCGCACTTCGGCCTGTACCCGCCGGGCGCTGAACATTCCCGGCAGGGCTGCCTTGCGCGCGGCCGGTGCGGGTGCCGTACGGGCGCTGGCGGATACGGGGTTGGTCAGGGCCGTGGTGGTGGTGAGGGCGGAGATGACGGCGCACGCCGACATCACCGCCGCCAGTCTCTTCTTGGACATGACACTCCTCGGTGCACAGGATGGGGATGGTGAACGCAGCTGCGACGCCGAGACGGCGGCAGTACACGGCGTTGTGGATGATCCCCAGTACTGCCGAGCAGGTGAGTAGTCAGATCATTAGATCGCTCGTACGAGGTACGTCCGGATGCTCGACAGAATTCGGTGACGGGAAGTCAGGATGCCTGCGCACAGGAGTGCCTGAGGGCTGATGCTCCGTCAGCGCCGCAGCGGGAGCGCCGGGAGCGCCGGGAGCGCCGGGAGCGCCGCGAGCGCGCCGGGCGGTGGCGGCGGGGCGGCGCCGGAGAAGGCAGGTGGAAGCACGATGGCGGTGCGGACGCCGCCCGGGCATCCGCACCGCCATCGACGGGCCTGGTCAGTCGGTCTTCGGCGCCGCCTGCTGCACGACATCGAAGGACCACAGCGTGGCCTCGGACGCGGCGGGCTTGGGTTGCCCCTCTCCAGGTCCCGAGGCCGGACCGGCACCGCGGTGCGCGGCCTGCATCCGGCCGGAGGCCCACTTCTGGTAGTCCTCCTCGCTGCGCCAGCGCGTGTACACCAGGTACTGGTCGGTGCCCTCGACCGGGCGCAGCAGCTCGAACCACTCGAATCCGTCGGAGCTCTCCACGGCCCCGGCTCGCGCGGCGAAGCGCTGCTCAAGGGTTTCCCGCATCTCCGGGGAGACGGTGAGTACGTTGATCTTGACGACGCTCATGGCGCCATCCTGCCGTATCAGCCTTCGGCGGAACGCCCGGGGCGGGCCGTGGCGTCGTCGAGTGCCTGCTGGGCCAGCCGAACGGCGAACGGCAGGGCGAGCTGCACCAGCACCCCGGCGCCCGCGGCGCTGGCCGCGCTGCCCACGACGGGCTGGGCGTACGTGCTGACCCGCCGCGCCGCCGCGGGGGTCCACGCCCGGCGTACGTGGTGCAGCACGGGGCGGAACAGACTGGCGACGGGGACGTCGGGTACGGGGACGGTCAGGGTGCGGTCGGCGGCGTCGGAACGCGGCCAGGTCAGTTCGATGCGCATGGCTGGTCTCCCTCATGGGACGGGCCGGATCGCGTGCGGTCGCGCGTGCCGCCGCCAGCGCACAGGTCACGTTCGCCGCCACGGCGGGCGGGCAGGACGATGCGCGAGGTGCGGTTCAGCGGGCGCGGGGGCCGCGATCGGACGGGAATGGGGGAAGCTGCCCCGGATCGGGCTCTGGACTGGGCTTGGGACTCATTTCCCCTCACCTCCTCGCGGCCAGGACACGCGCGGGTGTCATCGAACGGGCCGAGGAGCCCCGCGTACAACGCGAGGGCACCCCTCTCGTCTGAGCTTCAGCACTGCGCGGCGTATCCCCGGCCCGCAGGCCCGGTAGCCACTTGGATCCACCCCTTGTGCCGAGGTGGGCTGTCCTGACCGGGGGCGTCTCTCGACGTTCGAGGTCAGTGGCCTGTGTCCGCGCAGACGCCTCGCCTAACGAGGTGCTGTCATATGACGAGATTTGCGGTTATTGCCGTAAGTTGTCAAGGAGAGTTCTGGCAAACAAAAGGGGAGGGTCAGATGAACGCGGGCAGACCGTCGGCCTAAGTGCGGCGTGTCCTGCCCCGTAGCCGCGATCGGAGACACCATGAGTGAGCGCCCCGATACAACCTCGACAGCCATGTCGAAATTGTCACATCCGGTCCAAACGATGACGGAGGCAGTGAACCAGGTGCCCGGCGCCCCCGTCGTGAAGGGGGTCGTGGACGGTGTGCTGGACACGGTCGGCGCCGTGTCGCCGCATGCCCGCCGCGTCGCCGCCTACGCCGGTGTCGGCCTCCTGGGCGTCGTGGGCTTGGTCGAGTGGCCGGTGGCCGCCGCCGGCGCCGCGGTCGTATGGCTGACCCAGTCGCGCCCCGAGCACAACGGCCACACCGCGGCGCAGCAGGCCGGTCAGCAGCCGAGGACCCGCAAGGCACAGGCGGACCGGCCGAAGACGAAGTCGGCGGCCGAGCGGTCCGCGGCCAAGAAGACCGCGCCGAAGAAGACGACGTCGAAACGGACGGCCGCGAAGAAGACGGCCGCACGGAAGACGGCCAGGACGGCCACGGCAGCGCGCTCCCGTACGTCCGCCCAGCACGGCGCACCGCAACGCGCCCGAACCTCGCCATCCGCCACTAGCGGTCAAAAAGCCTGACGCCGCGCGTCACGTCCCGTGCGATCGCCGGTTCTCCGTGAAGGTGAGGCATGGTTCTGCGCCTGCTGACCCGTCTGCCGCTGATCGGGCTCGACCTTGCGATGGCCGCTCCGGCCCAGGTCACGCGGCGTGTCGTAGCACCCGCCGAGACCGCCGCCCGGGTCGCGGTCGATATCGCGGACGCCGGCGTGCACGCCACGGCGAGCGGCGCGGCGGCGGTGTCGAGCACCGCGGTACGCCTCGGACGGGTCGCCCGGCACGCCCTGACGCCGGGCACGGGGTACTGGCGCGCCGGATCCCGGCTGCACCTCGCCCTGCGACCGTCGCCGGACGCCGCCGGGCGCGGCGTACGCGATCTGGAGGCGGCGGCGAAGAAGATCGCGGTCACGCTGGCCGAGCACCCCGATGTGCTGGCCGCCTACTGGGACGGCGGGCTGGCCCGGCTGGTGGTCCAGACGACCGAGGACGCGGTCGCCGACCGGGTCGCCGAAAAGGCGTACGAACTGGCCGACAGGGAAGGGCTCGCGCATCCCGGTGAGCGGGTGCTGGAGCGTGTTCATCCGGGCGACGTCGGCAGTGTGCGCACCGGGGCGCTCGCGCTCGCCTGCGATCTGGCCGGCATCACCACCGCGGTCACCGCGCGGACCGTGGGCCTGAAGAGCTCCCCGCAGATGGTCACCGCGGTGGTCACGCTGCTGCGGGAGGACTCGCGGGTACGCCGCGTGCTGCGCCGCCGACTCGGCACCGCCCCGGCCGATCTCGCGCTGGCGGCGGCCAACGCCGCCGCCCACGGCTTCGGCCAGTCGCCCACCGCTCTGGTGCTGGACGCGGCGCTGCGCACCGCCCAGCTGGTGGAGTCGTTCGCCCGCGCCGCCGCGTTCGACGCCGTTCACGACAGCGTCTGCGCCCCGGGGCGGCTGAGTCTGGCGGGGCAGGTGGAGCGGCCCGCGATCCGGCCGTATCCGGGCGAGGAGTACGCGGATCAGGCGGTCACCGGAAGCCTGGTCGGCGCCGCCGCGACGCTGTTGTTCACCCGCGACGTCCGGGAGGCGGCCGAAGCCGTGCTGGCCGGCTCACCGAAGGCCGCCCGCTACGGACCGGCGGCCTTCTCCGCGGTGCTGGGCAGTGCCCTGGCGCGCGAGGGGGTGCTGGTGCGCGACACCGAGCGGCTGCGGCAGTTGGAGATCGTGGACACCGTGGTCCTGCACCCCGAGGCGCTGCACGGCACGCGCCGTACCGTGCTCGACGTGCACCCCAGCGCGCCCGGCTGGGGCCACGACCGGCTCTGGCGCGCCGCGGCCGTGGCGCTGCGCCCGCCGGACGAATGGGCGCCGCCGTCCGCCGAGTTGGGGCTCCGCCTGCGGCCTGTGCCCGGCCAGGAGGCGGCGCAGACGGGGCTGATGATCGCGTCGGCGCACGGCAAGGACGTGGGCACCGTACTGGTCGGCTGGGAGGTCGACCCGCTTGCCGAGGCCGGGTTGGACGCGGCCCGCCGGGCCGGTCTGCACGTCGTCGTGGTGGACGACGCCTCGCTCGGCGACTTTGCCGCCCTGGTCGACGAACTCGTCTCCGCCGACCGGCCGTTGGCCGATGTCGTACGCGGACTGCAGGAAGACGGCCGGGTGGTGCTCACGGTGGCGCGTGTTCCATGCGAAGACGCCACCACGGAACGGGAGTTGACTGACGCCGACCGCGAGGTGCTCGCCGGACTGCTGCAGAGCGACCTCGCCGTCTCGATCACCGACGAGCGTAGCGCGGTGGTCTGGGGCGCGGATGTCCTTCCGCTGGGGGGACTTGAGGGAGTGTGGCGGTTGCTGGCCGCCGTCCCCGCCGCGCGCACCGTCAGCCGGCACTCCAAGATCCTCGCCGAGGCGGGCGCGGCGCTGTCCGGGCTGCTGGTGCTCACCCGGGGCACGCGGACCCAACGCGCGCCGTTCAGCCTGGGTTTCCGGCTCAGCCCGGTCAACGTCGCCGCCGCCTCGGCCCTGGTGTCCGGCTGGCGCGCCGCCGTCCGGGTCAGCGCCCGCGCGACCCCGCACCCCAGGCCACGGGTGCCCTGGCACGCCCTGCACCCCGACGAGGTGCTCGCCCGGCTGGCCAGCATGCCGCGTCCCACGCCGTCCGCGCTGCATGTCCTGCGTACCCGGGCGAGCGCCGTGGCGCGGCTGCCGGTGTTCACCCCGGCGCGTCTGACGGTGCGTCTGGTGACCGCGGTACGGGCCGAACTGGACGACCCCCTCACCCCCGTGCTCGTGGTCGGCGCCGCCGCGTCGGCGCTGCTCGGGTCGACCGTGGACGCGCTGCTGGTCGCCAGTGCGATGGGGATGAACGCCCTGGTCGGCGGGGTGCAGCGACTGCGCGCCGAACGGGCGCTTTCGGCGCTCGCGGAGGGCCAGCGGCGAACGGCCCGGCGGGTGGCCGACAAGGGCGGCGGTGCGACCACCACCGTCGAGGCCGGGCGACTGGCACCGGGGGAGGTGATCGAGCTGCGGACGAGCGACGTGGTCCCCGCGGACGCGCGGCTGCTGGAGGCCGACGATCTGGAGGTGGACGAGTCCTCGCTCACCGGCGAGTCGCTGCCGACCCGCAAGGAGGTGTCCGCCACACCGCAGGCGGCGGTCGCGGACCGCAAGTGCATGGTGTTCGAAGGCACCACCGTGGTGGCCGGCCGGGCGCGGGCGGTGGTGGTCGGCACCGGCGACCAGACGGAGGCGGGCCGGGCGGAGCATCTCGCGTCGCATCTGGCGCCCGCGGCCGGGGTGCAGGCGCGGCTGCACGAACTGACCAGCCGGGTACTGCCGCTCACGCTCGCCGGCGGCGCCGCCGTCACCGGACTGTCCCTGATCCGCGGGCGGCCGGTCCGGGAGGCGGTCAGGGGCGGCCTCGCGGTCGCCGTGGCCGCGGTGCCGGAGGGGCTGCCACTGGTGGCGACGGTCGCGCAGATGGCCGCCGCGCGCAGGCTCAGCAGACACGGCGTACTGGTACGCACACCGCGCGCCCTGGAAGCACTGGGCCGGGTGGACACGGTCTGCTTCGACAAGACCGGCACCCTGACCGAGAACCGGCTGCACGTCGTCCGTACCGTCACCGCCGACGGCGCCGCGCACCCGGCAGACGCCCCCGAGGCGGCGCCCGTACTGCGGATGGCGGCCCGCGCCTGCCCGCACGTCGCCGAGGACACCGGCATCCACGCGCACGCCACCGACGAGGCGGTCCTCGCCGCGGCCCCGCCGGATCCGCGGTGGTCGCCCCTTGAGGTGCAGCCGTTCGAAGCCAGCCGAGGGTACGCCTCCGCCGTGGGGGGCGACGCCGAGGGCGCGGAAGTCCTGGTGGTCAAGGGCGCACCGGAAGTGGTGCTGGCGTGTTGCCTGGACGTCGGCGCGGATGCCGCCGCGAAGGCCCAGTCCCTCGCGGCCGAAGGACTGCGCGTACTGGCCGTCGCCCGGCGCAGGTTGGCCCGCGGCGAGGCGAGTGAGGCGCTCGGCAAGCCCCTTGAATCGCTGGAACTCGTCGGGTTCGTGGCACTCGCCGACGCCCCGCGCGCGAGTTCCGCCCCTCTGGTGGCCGGGCTCGGCCGGGCCGGCGTCCGCCCGGTCATGCTCACCGGCGACCATCCGCAGACCGCACGCGCGGTGGCGATCGCGCTGGGCTGGCCGGAGGACGTCACCGTGGTCACCGGTGGCGAACTCGCCGACCTGGACCGGGCGGGGCGGGCCCGGCGGCTGCGCGACTGCGGTGTGGTGGCCCGGGTGGCGCCGGAGCAGAAGCTGCAGGTCGTCGAGGCGCTCCAGGAGGCCGGACGGGTGGTGGCGATGGTCGGGGACGGCGCGAACGACGCCGCCGCCATCCGCGCCGCCGACGCCGGTGTCGGCATCGCCGTACGGGGCTCGGCGGCCGCCCGCAACGCCGCGGACCTGGTGATCACCACAGACGACCTGTCGGTCCTCATCGACGTCATCGGCGAAGGCCGGGCGCTGTGGAGCAGCGTGGCGGACGCGATCAGCATCCTGATCGGCGGCAACGCCGGAGAGGTCGGCTTCACCGTGCTCGGCACGCTGGTCTCCGGGACCTCGCCGCTGTCCACGCGTCAGCTTCTGCTGGTCAACCTGCTCACCGACATGTTCCCGGCGATGGCGGTCGCGGTCACTCCCCAGGACCCCAAGCGGTCCCCGGCGCCCGCGGACGGGGAATCCGGCGGGGAGTCCGCTCCCGCGGGCACCGCTCCCGTGGGCATCGCCGCCCTCGGGGAACCGCTCGCCCGCCAGATCCGGCAACGCGGTGTCATCACCGGGCTCGGCGCGGGCACGGCGTGGCTGATCGGCACCCTCACCCCCGGATCCGCCCGACGCACCAGCACGATGGCCCTCTGCGGGGTGGTGGGCGCCCAGCTCACCCAGACGGTCATCGGCCGCCGCCACAGCCCGCTGGTACTGCTGACCGTGCTCGGCTCGGCCGCGGCACTGGTCGCCCTCGTACAGACGCCCGTGGTCAGCCACTTCTTCGGATGCACACCGCTGGGCCCGGTGGCCTGGGCGGGCGTCACCACCGCCATCGGGGTCGCGGCACTGGGCCCGCTGGTGCTGCCGACCGCCGAACGGGTGCTGTCGGACGTCGAGTCGCGGCTGCGCCCGATCGTACGGGTGGTCCGCTGACCGCCCCGCGACCCGCCGCCGCACGCGGAACCGCACCAGAGGGAGAGCGAACGGCCCTGGCGGCGGCGGGAGTTCACCACCGTCACGGCCACCGGCCCTCGGGTCAGCCGGCCCGCAGTGCGGCGATCAGCCACTCGATGGCGGGAGTGAGGCTGGGCGCGGGCGGCCAGCCGTTGATCACCGCGATGAGCTCCCAGTACCGGGCGTAGCCCGAGTCGTGACCGGTCTCCATGCGTTCCAGCAGCCAGGAACGGAACCGCGGTCCGTCCTCGCGCCCTGACAGCCGCGCGCACTCGGCGACGAGTTCGTCGAGCACTGGTCGGGCCGCGTCGGAGGTCGGCTCGATTCCGGCTTCCCGTGCCGAGGCGGTTCGCTCCCGGATCAGCTCCGCGAGCCGACGGGCGTCGTCCTCGTCGGGCTGTCCGGCATCCGCTCGGGCCTGGACCTGATCGGCGGCCGCCCGACGTATGCGGGCGCGGAAGTCATCGTCCTGTACCAGCTCCGCCAGCTCCACCCAGGCGTTGAGCTGCTGAGTCGTCGGGTTGTCCGGCAGCTCGGGCATAGCGCCTCGCATCATGGCGAGGAACGTGTCGTCGACATCGAGACCGCCGAAGGCCTGGTCGATGAAGTCGTGGATCATACGGCGGCGTTCCTGGTCGGAGAGAGTGGCGAGTTTGTGCATGAGTTGCATCTCCTCTGGTGTGGACCCGCGGCTGGCTACCGTTCGCAGGACGGCCCGGCGCAGCCGCCAGGTGCGGATCTGCACGTCCAGGGCCTCGGCGTGCGCTGACGCGACGTCGGCGACGCTGACCTCGCGCTCCAGCACCCGCTGGATGGTGGCGAGGTCGATGCCGAGGTCGCGCAGCGTACGGACGAGACCGAGACGGGCCAGCGCGGCATGGCCGTAGAGCCGGTAGCCGACGGGTGTGCGGTCGGTCGGCGGCACCACTCCCGCATCGGACCAGAACCGGATGGTCTTGACCGTGAGACCGGTCAGCCGGGCCAGTTCCCCGATGGTCCAGAGGGCGTCGTCGTCCATGTCCAACACCTTGGAGTCTCCTGTCAGGGGAGACTCAACCCTAGGAACTCACACCCCGTTCTGGGACGGCGACTTCGCCGCGCAGGCGCTCCAGATTCGTGGCGGCGGGCCCGGCGGTCCGGCGGAAGCGGGCGCTGTGGCGCTGCCAGTCGAGCATCAGCACCAGCTTGCCGGTCAGTGTGGGGACCAGCAGCGGCCCCTGAAATACCCATGTTTATATGATGATTCGCGGGGTTGGGTAATCGACTGCCACCCTGGGTAGTGCTGATGCGACCGGGTCGCATGGCATGGGGAGGGGCGGTCCGCGCGATACTGACGAATTCGGCACGCTCTGAAAGCTCGTCCCCGGTCACCTCTTTCCGGCGAATCGAACCGGCCTGGCAGGCAGTTGGCCTCCGGTCGCTCAATCCCATGTCCGTGGCGATAAAGTCAAGAGAGGCCGCCGTCAGTGACACAGACACAGCTTTTTGAACTGCCCGAGTTTTACATGCCCTATCCGGCGCGGCTGAATCCCCACCTGGAGGAGGCGCGGTCGCACTCCAAGAAGTGGGCCCGTGGCATGGGGATGTTGGAGGGCTCGGGCATCTGGGTCGAGCATGACCTCGACTCCCATGACTACGCGCTGTTGTGCGCCTACACCCACCCGGACGCCTCCCGTCCCGAGCTCTCGCTGGTGACCGACTGGTATGTGTGGGTGTTCTTCTTCGACGACCATTTCCTGGAGGTCTTCAAACGATCCGGGGACCGGGAAGGCGGCAAGGAGTACCTGGACCGGCTTTCGGCCTTCATGCCGATGGATCTGACCACCGGAACCCCCGCGCCGACAAATCCCGTCGAGGCGGGCCTGATCGACCTCTGGGAACGCACGGTGCCCGCCATGTCCCCGGACTGGCGCGCCCGGTTCGCGGAAAGCACCGAGAACCTGCTCAACGAGTCGCTCTGGGAACTCGCCAATATCAACGCGGCCCGGATCCCCAATCCCGTCGAGTACATCGAGATGCGCCGCAAGGTCGGCGGAGCGCCGTGGTCTGCCGATCTGATCGAACATGCGGTGGGTGCGGAGGTCCCCGCGGTGATCGCCGGTTCCCGGCCGATGCGGGCTCTCAAGGAGACCTTCTCGGACGGTGTTCACCTGCGCAACGACCTGTTCTCCTACCAGCGGGAGATCGAACAGGAGGGCGAGCTCAGTAACGGCGTCCTCGTGCTGGAGAAGTTCCTTGACTGCACCACCCAGCAGGCCGCGGACGCCGTCAATGACCTACTCACCTCACGGCTGCAGCAGTTCGAGAACACGGCCCTGACGGAACTGGGCCCGCTGTTCGTCGAGAAGGGCCTGGACGCGCGGTCCTACGCTGATGTCCTGGCGTATGTCAAGGGCCTTCAGGACTGGCAGTCGGGCGGCCACGAATGGCACATGCGCTCCAGCCGGTACATGAACGGCGGTGCGCGGTCCGCTCCGTCCGCCCGCTGGTCCCCGTTCATCCCGAGCGGGCTGGGCACCTCGGCGGCGGACGTGAAGCTGACCGGGGGACGGATCGGGGCCGACCGGGTCCGACGTTTCACCCACGTCCCCTTCCAGAGGGTCGGCGCGTCCCAACTGCCGGACTTCTACATGCCGTTCACCGTCACCCTCAGCCCGCATCTGCACACGGCACGCCAGAACGCGGTCGAGTGGGCGCACCGGATGGGGATGCTCAAGGCACAGCCCGGCATTCCCGGCTCGCACATCTGGGACGAACACAAGGTCGCCGCCTTCGACTTCCCGCTGTGTGCGGCCGGAATCCATCCGGACGCGTCCCCCGACGAACTCGACCTGTCATCCCAGTGGTTGACCTGGGGCACCTACGCGGACGACTACTATCCCGTCGTCTTCGGGCGCCTCCGGAACCTGGTCGGCGCGCAGGCCTGCAACGAACGACTCGCGACGTTCATGCCGATCGGCTCCGACGCCGCCCCGGCCCCGGCGAACGCGCTGGAACGGGGTCTGGCCGATCTGTGGGCCCGCACCGCGGGGCCGATGGCCGTCAGCGCGCGCCGCAGGTTCCGCACGGCCATCGAGGACATGATCTCCAGTTGGCTGTGGGAGCTCGCCAACCAGGCGCAGAACCGCATCCCGGACCCGGTGGACTACATCGAGATGCGCCGGGCCACCTTCGGCTCCGATCTCACGATGAGCCTGTGCCGACTGGCTCATGGAAAGGAGATCCCGCCGGAGATCTACCACAGCGGGCCGATGCGGTCCCTGGAGAACTCCGCCGCCGACTACGCATGCTTGATGAACGACGTCTTCTCGTACCAGAAGGAGATCGAGTTCGAGGGAGAGATCCACAACGGCATCCTCGTCGTCCAGAACTTCTTCAACTGCGACTACCCGACCGGGCTCGCCATCGTCGATGACCTGATGACCTCCCGGATGCGCCAGTTCGAGCATGTCGCCGCGCACGAACTTCCCGTCCTGTACGACGACTTCAAGCTCGGGGAGGCCGCCCGCCGGATCCTGGACGGCTATGTGCGGGAACTCCAGAACTGGATGGCCGGAATCCTGACCTGGCATCAGGGCTGCCATCGCTACGAGGAGGCCGAGCTGCGGCACCGCGCCGGAGCACTGTGGCGGCTCGGTGGCCCCACGGGGTTGGGAACCTCCGCCGCACGCATCCCGCTGTCCACCCGGTTGGTGCCGGTGGCGCACCGGTCCTGAGGCGAAGGGGCGGCGGCGGAGGTTTCAGGCCCCGCTGGTGGGGTGGGTGCTGTTCGCGGTGTCGACGAACAGCCCGCCGAACGCGGCGAGGGCGGCGACCAAGACCGGTAGGGCGTCCACGTGCGCCGGGCGAACCAGGACCATGACCCCGGCCAGGAGGCCCACCGCCAGGGAGGTCGTCGCCATCGCCACCCACACCCACGTACGGCACAGGGCCTGCGGGTTGGTCACCAGGCCGAGCAGTCCGGAGACGAGGAACGACACCACCGGGGCCATGCTCGGCAGCCTCCTGTCGCTGTCCAGCGCGGCGATCGTCAGGAACGCCATCAGGCAGAAGAAGGCCGCCGCCAGCAACACGGGGGCCACTCGCCTCGCGGGTCTCGACCCGGCCGCGACCAACGACGGTTTCGTCGCCGACTATCGAATTGGGCTGACGGCAACCGGCCGGACCCCGACGGTTTCAGTCTGGACCAACTGAAGCAGGACCTCACCAAGGTGATCAGCCACTGACACGCGCACCGAACGGGGCGGGCGGCGCCGCACAGGCACCGCCCGGCCCCGCGGTTCGGCCCGCGGCCGCTTTCAGCGGGTAGGCGCCGGGGCGCGACGGGCGCCCACCGGCAGGGCCGGTGCGGGGGCGGTCAGCTCCTTGGCTCCGGCGGGTACCGGAACGGACGCGAAGATCGCGTCCTGCTGTCGCTGGAGTTCCCGCGCCCGCTCGGGCGAGGTGCTGGGCAGACGCTGCTCCTCGTAGAGCTTGTGGGTGGCCTCCTGGGCCCATTTGCTTTCCGGAGTGTGGAACTGGACCTCGAAGACCTGCCCCGAACGGGGGGCACGCCAGGCCGAGTTGATCGCCTTGTAGCCCTTCTTCCGGCCCCAGGTGTTGGACCACTTGACGCTGTCGTTCCGCCACTCGGACAGCACCGTCGAGGCGATGACGACGCCCGAGCTGTACGTCCCGTCCGGCCACTGCAGGGTGTAGCGGACGGAGTCGTTGATCTTGGCGAGGGCTTCGTCCAGCGTCTGGCCGGGGGACTCCTTCAAGGAGGTGGCGACCTTGCGCTTGAGTGAGTCCGGGGACTTCAACCGGTGGTCGAAGCCGACCAGTTGGGCATGACTGAGGAGGGCGGCCGCCCGTACCTGGGGGCTGATGGACCGCTCGGAGGTCCGGGCCCGGTCGAGGAAGGCGTCGACCTTCCTGTTGTCCGTGGCGTTGAGGGCCAGGCCGTCACCGTGCCATCCGCCGCCGTCGTCCATGGGCCGGGTGGCCTGGACCGTCTTGCCGGCCGTCTGGTGGGGCGCCCCGGCCGGGACCGAGGCGGTGGCGCCCTGGACCGCGCCCATGCTGAGCACTGCGGCCAGCGCGGCCGCGGTCGCGGCCCGGGTGACGGTGCGGTTGATATACATGCGTGTGCTTCATCCCTTTCCCGGCGGCGGCCGACCGGTGGGGGCACCGGTGCGGCTCCTGGCGGGAGACCTAACGGGGAAGAGTGCGCAGGGGTCGCCGAATCGGCCCGGAAGGAGCAGGCTTTGGCTTGATCATGTTGAAGCACGGCGGGAAAGCGTGCCGCGGTGTGCGCGGCGGGAAGGCCGGGCCGGGGCACGGCGTAGTAGGTCCCGCTGCTGCGTGTCGGCGCTGGTCAGGCCGCCGCGCACGGGGGTCGAGGGGCCCGGTGCCGTCGCTCGGTCACCGGCTCGGCCGGCGCGGGCCGGTTCGCGGAACGGCTTGCTGACGGGCCTGGGGCCGTGTGCGCTCGCCGTCCGGCAGGCGGCGTAGCACTCTGGAGGTGCGGCGGCGGGAATGTGAGCGGGCTGGACCGGGACGAGGACGTCTGGTGGTTTCTTGGCCATGCACCGATACGAGGCGGATCCCGCGCAAGGAGCCCGCCAGGACTCGGCGGGCGCCGTAGGGGCGCGACTGCAGGGCCATCGGCTGCTACCCCTGGCGACCGCGCTGCTCGACGGCGACGGACGGATCCTGCACTGGAGCGAAGACGCCGAGGCGCTGCTGGGCTATCCGGCGAGCGAGGCCGTGGGCAGGTTCGCCGCTCGGCTGCTGCTGGACGAGGATCAATGGACGCAAGTGCTGTCCCTGTTCGACAGCATCAGCTCCGGGCGCGGCTGGTCCGGTGTGTTCCCGGTCAGGCACCAGGACGGCCACTACGTTGACCTGGAGTTTCGTACCTACCCCATCGTTGGTCCCGAGGGGCGGCGCTTCGTTCTGGCGACCGCCTCCGAGGTGCAGGCACTGCTCCAGGTCGAGCAGGATCTCGCCGTCCTGGACGGATTCTTCAGCCAGTCCCCGATCGGCCTGGCCGTCTATGACACCGACCTGCGGTTCATCCGCATCAACGCTGCGCTGGCCAAGATGAACGGCCTGTCGCCGGAGCAGCACATCGGCGGACGGCTCAGCGAGGTGCTGCCGGGCATCAACGCCAAGGAGATCGAGGAGGTGATGCGTCGGGTGCTCGCCAGCGGCGAACCGGTCGTCGACGCGAGGTCGTACGGCCGCACACCGGGCGATCCCGAGCACGACAGGGCCTGGTCGGCCTCGTACTTCCGGTTGGAGGCGCCGTCCGGCCAGATCCTCGGAGTCAGCTCCTCGATCATCGATGTCACCGAGCGGTTCCATGCCGAGGCCCAGGCGGAGCAGGCCCAGCAGCGGCTCTCCCTGCTGGCCGAGGCCAGCGCCCGGATAGGTGCCACGCTGGATCTGCGCCGGGCCGCGCGCGAACTGTCCGAGGCGATGGTCCCCCAGCTCGCCGATGTGTGCTCGGTGCACGTACTTGAGCGGCTGGTCGGCGGCATGGACCCGGAACCGGCGGACGCGGCGGAGTCCCTCTTCGTCCGGCGCCTGGCGCTGGTCTCCGCGCGCCGCGACTTCCCCGTCGCCGACCTGCCGACGGAGGGCGTGTACCGCATACCGCCCGGCTCACCGTACGAGCAGGCGATGATGGGTCGGCGCACCGTGATCGTCCCCGGCGCGGAGCTGCCGCCGCTCACCGAGGTCAGGCCCGACCGGGTGCGCTCCTGCCTCGCCCACGAGTACCAACCCGTGCGGGTGGTTCCGCTGGTCGCCCGCGCCACGGTGCTCGGCATAGTGATCTATGCCCGTAACAACGACCGGGAGCCCTTCGACGCCCAGGACAGCACCTTCGGCGATGAGTTGATCTCGCGAGCCGCGGCCTCGATCGACAACGCCCGGCTGTATCTGCGTGAGCACGAGAACCTGATGGAGCGTCAGGCGGCGTTGCGTGAGGCCAACGCCGCCCGGGAGCAGCTCGCGCTGATCAACGAGGCAAGCAGCCGCATCGGCACCACACTGGACCTGCAGCGCACCGCGGAGGAGCTGGTCGAGGTGGTCATTCCACGCTTCGCCGACTTCGTCACCGTCGACCTGCTGGACCCGGTGCTGCGCGGCGAGGAGCCCGACAAGCTTCGAGACGACCAGCCATTGGTGCTGCGCGCGGTCGCGGTCGGCGACGCGGTCGGGTCAGGGCTGACGAGCGTCGCCGACTCCGTGGGGGAGACCTCCGAGTTCGAGTCCCGGAAGGTCTACGCACAGAGCCTGCGCAGGGGACGCTCGATCCTCGTACCGGAGGTGGACGAGGAGAGCCTCGCCGCCATCGTCAGCTCGCCGGACCGGGTGGCGCCCGGCCTCGCCGCGGGCGTCCATTCGTATCTGATGGTGCCCGTGCTCGCCCGCGGCGCGGTCCTCGGCGGGGCGGAGTTCATCCGTACCCGCAATCCCGCGCCGTTCACCGCCGCCGATGTGGCGCTCGCCGAGGAACTGGTCGCCCGCGCCGCGGTGTCCATCGACAACGCCCGCCTCTACCGGCGGGAGCGGGAGACCGCACTCACGTTGCAGCGCAGCCTCCTGCCCCAGGAAGTCCGCCACACGCTGGGCATGGAGATCGCCCACCGGTATCTGCCGAGCAGCGTGGGCAGTGAGGTCGGCGGCGACTGGTTCGATGTCGTGCCGCTGTCCTGCGGGCGGGTCGCGCTCGTCGTGGGCGATGTGATGGGGCACGGCATCCGGGCCGCCGCCACGATGGGCCAACTGCGCACGGTGGCCCGCACGTTGGCCACCTTGGAGATGCAGCCCGACCAACTGCTGACCCGGCTCGACGAGACGGCCTCCGGCGTCGGGGAGGGGCAGTTCGCCACCTGTCTGTGCGCGGTGTACGACCCGGTCGATCGCAGCTGCACCATGGCGTCCGCCGGGCACCTGCCTCCCGTGGTGGTGGCACCCGACGGCGGCACCCGGCCGGTCGCACTTCCGGCCGGGGTTCCGCTGGGCGTCGGAGGGGTGGATTTCGAGAGCGTGGAGATCACCATCCCGGAGGGCGGCATTCTGGCGCTGTACACCGACGGCCTGATCGAACGGCGCGGCCAGGACATCGACGAGGGGCTGGACCTGCTGTGCAGGACCCTGGCCGACGGCGGACGCAGCCTGGAGGAGACCTGTGACGCCGTGCTCACCGAGCTGGTGCCGGACGGGGCCGAGGACGACATCGCGGTGATCATGGCCCAGGCCCTTCCAGTGCCCGAAGACAAGATCGCCACGCTGCCGCTGGCCGAGGATGTGGCTCTCGCCGGAGAGGCACGGCGCTTCACCCACAGCACACTTGAGTCGTGGGGGCTGGCGTCACTGGGCGAAATCACCGAACTGCTGGTCAGCGAGCTGGTCACCAACGCCCTGCGGCATGCCGGCCCGCCACGGCAGCTGCGGCTCTTCCAGGACCGCACGCTGACGGTGGAGGTTGCCGACACCAGCCGCCAAATCCCTCTGCTGCGCCCGATCGACGAGGACGTGGAGAGCGGTCGCGGCATGCGGCTGGTCAACGAGTTCGCCCATCGCTGGGGCAGCCGCACCACGCGCCACGGCAAGGTGGTCTGGTTCGAGCTGGAACTTCCGTCCGGCGCGGCGGCCTGAGGCCTGGGCCTGTCCGGCTGATCTTCAGTACCGAGCTGCCCCGGGACGCGGCAGGGGCGTGGCCGCGGGGCCACACCGTTTCCGCCGGTTGGAGGACGGGAGCGGTGACCGTTGCGCCGTGCCACGGTCGCTCGGCCCGTACAGCCGCGATAGTGGGCATGCCCCCATGCCGCCGCTCGATTCCCGGGACATACACATGATCTCCAGCGCCGACGTCCGCGGATATGCGCTGCTCACTGATCCGCTCCGCAACAAGGGCACCGCGTTCAGCGTCGCGGAGCGCCTCGAACTCGGGCTCGACGGGCTGCTACCGCCTGCCGTGGAGACCCTCGACGAACAGGTCGAGCGGGCCTACGAGGCGTTCCTCGGCTACGACAAACCGCTCAACCGGCATATCTATCTGCGCCAACTCCAGGACAACAACGAGGTGTTGTTCTACCGCCTGGTGACCCGGTACCTGGAGGAGATGCTGCCCGTCGTCTACACGCCGACGGTCGGCGAAGCCTGCCGCCGCTTCAGTGCGATCTACCGGCGCCCGCGCGGACTGTTCATGTCCTGGGAAGACCGCGACCGCTTCCGGCAGATCCTGCGCAACCGCCCGAACGAGGAGGTGGACGTCATCGTCGTCACCGATGGCCAACGCATCCTCGGCCTCGGTGACCAGGGCGTGGGCGGCATGGGCATCCCGATCGGCAAGCTCAGCCTCTACACCGCGATCGGCGGTATCCAGCCCGCGCGCACCCTGCCGGTGCTGCTGGACGCGGGCACCGACAACGAGGGGCTGCTGCACGACGCGCACTACCTCGGACGCAGGCACCACCGCCTCACCGGGCGCGAGTACGACGAGTTGGTGGAGGCGTTCGTCACGGCCGTCGAGGCCGAGCTGCCGGGAACACTGCTGCAGTGGGAGGACTTCGCGACCGCCCACGCGCGCCCGATTCTGACCCGCTACCGTGAGCGGCTGCTGACGTTCAACGACGATATCCAGGGCACCGCGGCCGTCGCCCTGGGCGCGCTGACGACCGCGGTCTCGGTCGCGGGGGGACGGCTGGCCGATCAGCGGTTCGTCGTCCTGGGCGCTGGCTCCGCGGCCATCGGGGTCGCGGACATGATTCGTACCGCGCTCGTCGACGAGGGCCTGACCGAGCGGGAGGCGGCCGCGCGGTTCTGGTTCGTGGACGTCGACGGGCTGCTGGTGCGGTCCCGTACCGACCTCACGGACGAGCAGCGGGTCTACGCCCGCGATGACGACGAGGTCGACGGCTGGTCCGTCACCGGGTCTTCCGCGCTGGCGGAGGTGGTGCGGCGGGTGGCGCCGACCGTGCTGATCGGTCTGTCCACGGCGCGGGGCGCGTTCAGCGAGGGCATCGTGCGGCAGATGGCCTCCGCCTGCGAGCGGCCGATCATCTTCCCGCTGTCCAACCCGACGTCGCACGCCGAGGCGGATCCGGCCGACCTCGCCCGCTGGACGGACGGCAGGGTGCTGGTCGCCACCGGGTCGCCGTTCCCGCCGCTGGAGGTGAACGGGCGACCGGTGCCGGTGGCACAGGCGAACAACGTGTATGTCTTCCCGGCCATCGGGCTCGCGGTGACCGCCTGCCGGGCGACCCGGGTCACCGACCGGATGATGGTGGCCGCGGCCCGGGCGGTGGGGCGCTGCGCCGCGCAGGCGGCTGCCGCCGACGGCCCGGCCCCGCTGCTGCCGCCGCTGAAGGGCATGCGCGAGGCGGCCCGCGAGATCGCCGTCGCGGCCGCACTGGCGGCGGTCGAGGACGGGGTGGCCCCGAAGATGACCGAGCCGGAAGTGCGGGCAGCGGTCGCGGCGACCCAGTGGACTCCTGCGTACGACGCCTGACCCGTGGTGGTTTCCATGCCTATGGGCCACCATGTCGGGTGGCGAGCACCCCAGAGTGTCCTGAAGTCACCCTATTTGTAGGGGCATATCGGCCCACACGCCATGATGGCGCGTCAGATTAGGTGCGGCCTGTGTGATGTGCACGACACATGCTTGTAGGTCGCGATCCGGCCTGCCTAGCGTGCGGGGTGTTCGCACACGCGTACCCCGCAGCCGGGACGCCGAGTCCTGTCCACCGGCCGACGGGCAGCCGATCACCGTAACGGGCAGGAGCGGGGGAACCAGGTAAGTCGCCGTCTCACGCCCTGCCCGGCGCCCGGGCACGCGTGGCACGGCTCGGGGTGAAGCCGCCTTTCGTGCGGCCGGGCTACCTCACTGCCCGAACCCGACAGCTCACCTCGCAGGCGTCGTGGAGGAAGCCTGCATGCTGATACCGGGTTCCGGACGGCACCGCCGTCCGCACCAGAGCTCCACTCGCCGCCTTGCCGCCACCGGGATAGCCGGTGCCGGGCTCATGCTGCCGCTGGTGGGCGCCAGCGGCGCCACCGCGGCTCCGAGCGGCCACCAGTCCGCGACGCACGACCAGTGGCATCCGCAGCACGAGCGGCATGTGCACCACGAACAGGGACACCAGCGGCATCACGGCACCCACCACGCGCACCACGCCGCCACCACGCGCCCGGTCGCCGCACCGGCCGGGTCCACGGGCACCGCGGCCCCGAAGCCCTCGACCGCACCTTCGCGGCCCGCATCCCCCAAGCCCTCGGCTACGCCGTCGCACTCCGCGCCCACCACGCCACCGGCGGCCCCGGTCGCCAGCAGTGCCCCGACCGCGCAGACCGGCGAGAACTCGGCGGCGGTCCAGCAGGTACTGGCCCTGATCAACAAGGCGCGGGCCGCCCAGGGGCTGCCCGCCTACACCATCACCGCCGGACTGACCCGCAGCGCCGAAGCCCACAACCAGGTCATGGCGGGCGGATGCGGCCTGTCCCACCAGTGCTCGGGCGAGGCCTCGCTGGGTGACCGGGAGACGGCCGCGGGCGTGCAGTGGAATTCGGCGGGGGAGAACATAGGCGAGGGAGGCCCGGTCAGCACGGCATCCCAGGACATAGCCGCCATGGCCGTATCGCTGACCCAGGGCATGCTGGACGAGCAGCCGCCGAACGACGGCCACCGCCAGAACATCCTGAGCAGCGGTTTCACCCACATCGGCATAGCCGTCCACCGGGACGCCCAGGGCACCGTGTGGATGACGCAGGACTTCTCCAACTGACCCGGCCGCTCCGGCGATGAGTCCGCAGTGCGGTCCGCCCATGATGCTTGTGGGCGGACCGGGCTGCGGGCCCGAATATTAGACCGAACGCATTATTTGTGCCTTGTATTAAGAATTAACCAACCTGGTTGGTCAATGAATGCTTCCGTCGGCTGACTCAGCAGCGAGGAAGAACACGTCATGACCCACCAGGTGACTCACCAGGTTCCCGCATACCACCGGCGGTCCCGGCCCAAGCGACTGGTAGCGGTCGCCGTGGCCCTCAGCGCCTTCGGAGCAGTCGCACTCGCGGCACCGGCCGCCTCGGGGCAGCCGTCCCATCGACCGCACCGCGGCTACCGGGAGTTCGACTTCGTGTCCAATCTGCCGGGCAGGGCGACGGCCACGGATCCGAACCTGGTCAACCCCTGGGGTTTGTCGCGACTCAACGGTGTGGTGTGGGTCTCGGACAACGGCAGTGACAAGGCGACCACCTACACCGGAGCCAGGCCGGGGAAACCGGCCAGGGTGCTGCGCAGGGTGGTGACGATCCCCGGCGCCGGTGCTCCGACCGGCAACGTGCGCAACGATACGCACGGCTTCCGTTTCCGTGCCTTCGGGCGGTCCGGTGCCGCACGGATCATCTTCTCCGGCGAGGAGGGGGACCTCTTCGCGTGGAGCCCGCGCGTGTCGCGGCGAACGGCCGTCCGGGTCGCCCACACCGAGACGGGCGGCGTCAACGCCGTGTACAAGGGGCTGACGCTGGTGCCGTCCCACCGCGAGTGGGCGGCGTCGCGGCGTCACCGCCACCAACCCAGGCTGCTCGTCGCCAACTTCCGGGACGCCCGCGTCGACGTGTTCGACGCGCGCTTCCACCGCCTGCCGTCCCACCGCTTTCGCGATCCGAGCATCCCCAGCGGCTTCGCGCCGTTCAACATCAGGGCCTTCGGCTCGCGGGTCTTCGTGACCTACGCCAAGCAGGACCCGGCCAAGCACGATGACGTCGCGGGTGCGGGCAACGGCTTCATCGACGTGTTCGACCTGCACGGCCGACTGCTGCGGCATTTCGCTCGCCGCGGCGTCCTCAACTCCCCCTGGGGAATGGAACTGGCGCCCCGACACTTCGGAAAGTTCTCCGGCGACCTGCTCGTCGGCAACTTCGGCGACGGCCGCATCCACGCCTTCAACCCGCGCACCGGTCACCTCGCGGGAACCCTGAGGGACTCCAAGGGAAAGCCGATCAGCATCCCCGGACTGTGGGGCCTGCTACGCGGCAGCCACAAGGCACGACAGGACGCGGTCTGGTTCGCCGCCGGAATCAACGGCGAGCAGGACGGGCTGCTCGGCATCGTGCGCGCCAACTGAGGCGTCGCGAGCCCGCCGTCACCGCCTCGCCGTACCGCTCCACAAGGAATCCACATGATTGCCCTCTACCGTGCCGCACGGATCGGGATTCGCCCGCCGTACGGGGAAGGCCGAAGCCGGAGCCGTGGACCCGTGCGGCTTCTGCCGGAGAAGGGCACACGGAATGGACCAGGAACGACCGCTTGGTGAGCGGTATGCGGTCAGCAGGCTGCTGGGTCGGGGAGGGATGGCACAGGTCTATCTGGCCGATGACCTGAAGCTCCACCGCCCGGTCGCGGTGAAGACCCTGCGGCCCGAATGCGCGGGCGATCCGTCCTACCGCGAGCGGTTCCTCCGCGAGGCACGGTCGGCCGCGCTGCTCAACACCCCTGGCATCGTGGCCGTTTACGACACGGGTGAGCACATCGCGCAGGGGATGAGCCTGCCGTACATCGTGATGGAGTACGTCGAGGGCCGTACGCTGGCCGAACTGGCGCACGGCGATCCGGCGCCGACGCCCGAGCAGGCGCTGCGCCTCACCTCGGGTGTCCTGGAAGCGCTGGCCCACGCGCACCGCTGCGGCATCGTGCACCGCGACATCAAGCCCGCCAACGTCATGCTCAGCGCCGACGGCACGGTGAAGGTCATGGACTTCGGCATCGCCCGGCCCCTTGGCGCCCAGGGTGTGACGCTGACACAGACCGCCATGGTCGTCGGCACGGCCGAGTACCTGTCCCCGGAGCAGGCGCGCGGGGAGGAGGTGGACACCCGTACCGATCTGTACTCCACCGGCTGCCTGCTGTACGAGCTGCTGACCGGCCGCCCGCCGTTCACCGGTGAGAACCCGCTGGCCGTGGCCTACTCACAGGTACGGGACGCGCCCGTGCCGCCTTCGGCCCGGGTGCCCGGTCTGCCGCAGGCGTGTGACGGTGTCGTCCTCAAGGCCTTGGCCAAGGACCGGGAGGAGCGTTATCAGAGCGCCGAGGAGATGCGCGCCGCCATCGAGCACGCTCTCCTCCGACTCGACAGCGCCGCCACTGCGGCGCCGCCGACCCTGGTGAGCAGCCCGGTCGCCGCCACGGCCGCGATCCCGCGCGACGAGGACACCCCCGCGCCCGCGTCGCCGACGAGTCGGCAACCGGAAGAGCGCGGTCGGCGGCGCTCCCGCCTGCTGTGGCCGGTTGCGGCAGCGGTAGGGGCGCTGCTGGTCGCGGGCGGAGCGTACGCCGCATCCGGGCCGGATTCCGGTTCCGGCCAGGCCCAGGCGGCCACCACGGTTCCGGTTCCCGATCTCGTCGGGAAGACCCTCACCCAAGCGCGGACCGGGGCGCAGACGGTCGGCCTGCATGTCGTCCGGGGCGGATTCGGCATCTGCACGGCGCACCCCGCCAGGCACACCGGCGCGGCACCGCACTACGTCTGCGGGCAGGCCCCCGCCGTCGGTACCCGCATGGCGCGAGGCGGCAGCATCCGCGTCCAGTTGTCCTCCGGACCGCAGAACCCGTAGCCGGGCCACACCGGTTGCCGTACCGCCTCCGGAGTAGCCCCGGGTGCGGTCGGTCCGGGGGTGTCCGAGCCTTGGGGGTATGGAACATCCACCTGTTGTTGTGCATCCGGTCGAGGGCGGCGCTCGGCGGGTGACGGTTCAGGGTGAGGTGGTCGGCCAGGCCTACGGCTTGGCCGACGTCGAGGAGTTCCTTCGCCGGGCCGGTTTGGATCCGGACGACGTGGCGTTGGACGATCCGGCGTTGATCGAGTGGCAGGAGGGCGGCCCGGACGTGTGGTCGTGAGCGGCGGACCCGTGGCCAAACCAAGTGCGCCGGTGGATGGCGTCCGGGCACACTGCGATGGTGAACGCCGGAACACCGCCACCACCGTCGCCGCAGGAGCGGGCCATCGGCTATGTCGCGTCACTGTCCCGTGGAACCCCACTCGACCGTACGCTGCGATTGACCCTGAACTTCCACCCCGACCGCATGGTGCGCGGTCGACCGATCCTGCTCGCGCTGGCCGAGGACGGCGGCTACCGCTCGCAGTTCGTCACCGGCACGAGCAACGGCGGCCTGACCGCTCACCGCGGAGGTGACCGGTGGGGGTGGGAGAGCAGGATCTTCGCGCGTACGACGGTGCGCCCGCGCAGGAACGGCCCGTCTACGGCGCGTTGAACTTTCGCCGCGAGGCCGCCGGGGGAGCGCCGCGGTTCGGCTCCGCGCACTTCCGGCTGACGTCCGGGACGCTGTCGCGGGCCACGTTCTGCTATCCGGACAGCTTCTTCGAACCGTCCGCGTTCGGTGTGGCGTCGGCCATGTCGCTTGTCGAGGTGGCCAGACACGACGACCGGGACGCGCTCGACGACTACATCGAGGCCCAGGTGCACGGCCCGGTTTTGCTGGACCGCGATGTGGAGGCCCTGGTCCTGGATCCGAGCTTCCACGGTACGGCAGTGGAAGCCGCGGCCCTCCGTCTGCCGTGCCCGATCGAATGGCATTCCGGATTCCGGCTCGCGGTTGAGGAACTCGGCCGCCACCCGCACTACCGCGGTAGGGAATACGTCGAACTGGGCGCCGGGATCGCGATCGACGGACACCTCGACCCCCGGATCATCGGGGACGCCGCGCGCACCGGCCGCCACGACGAGCAGGCCCTCAAGAAGGTCTGGCACTACGTCGCGCGCTTCGGCACACCAGCGAGGTCAGGCGACCGCACAACGAGCCCGGCGCAGAGCGGAGTCGGCCAGCCCCAACCGGGGCGAACGCTGGCGTAGCCCGCCCCAGGGCGGGAGACTCCCGCAACCGGAAAGGGGGGTTCCGCACCGCGCTCGCCGGGAGCGGACTCACGCCGCTCCTGGCTGCCCTGCGATGCCGTCCAGGAGTGCGGGGAGCGCCGTGCCGATGGGTTCGCGGACGATCTCGTCGGCCACCGAGTCGTACGGGGTCGGCTCGGCGTTGACGATGATCAGGCGGGCGTCGTGCTTGGCCGCCAGCCCGGCCAGCGAAGCGGCGGGCTGTACCTGGAGGCTGGTGCCGACCGCGATGAAGATCTCGGCGGCCTTCGTGAAGGCCATCGCCTGGGCCAGCACCTCGGGGTCCAGCGCCTGACCGAACATCACCGTGGCGGACTTCAGGATCCCGCCGCACCGCGCGCACGCCGGATCCGGTTCGCCCGCTCTCACCCGCTCCAGGGCCTTCTCCATCGCGGAGCGCGCCGCACACCCCGTGCAGACCACTTCGCGGGCGGTTCCGTGCAGCTCCAGCACCTTCCTGGCGGGCATCCCCGCCCGCTGGTGCAAGCCGTCCACGTTCTGCGTGATCACCCGTACCGGCACGCCGGAGCGCTCCAGCCGGACCACCGCCCGATGCGCCTCGTTCGGCTGTGCCCGCAGCGTCGGGCTGTCGCACCGGATGCGCCACGCCCGGCGACGGATCTGCGGATCCGCCATGTAGTGGTCGTACGTGACCAGCTTCTCGGCCTCGGGATCGCGTCGCCACAGGCCGTTCGGCCCTCGGTAGTCGGGGATACCGGAATCCGTGGAGATCCCGGCGCCGCTGAGAACGACGACAAGCGGCCTGCGCGTGGTCATGCGTCGAGGGTACGCAGCGGGGCAGGGGCGGGCGAGTGAGATTCCTCGAAGCGCCGCGGCCCCGGTGGCCGGGTGGCCCGCAGCCACCGCGTGCGCGCCGCGAGGCAGCCGAGGGCAAGGGATATCAGGTGCCCGGCGTCAGCGAGTTGCTGGTCGTACATCCACGCGGCGGTCAGGATCACGGTGAGCAGCGGCAGACCGTACCGGCGGAGTCGGCCTCCGGCGAGCGCGAGCAGACACGTCCCCGTGGTGACCAGTCCATAGCTGATGCCGACATCGCGGGCACGGGTCGTGATTCCGGGCATATGGGCGATGCGCATCAGCCACAGTGCGCCCTCGGTGAGCAGCGTCGCACTGAGGTGGCCGTAGACGAACACCCCGACGGCTCGCAGGGCGCCCCACCGCCATTCCGCGGTACCCAGGACGGCGGCCACGGCCGCGACACCGAGCAGCACCGGCACACCGTCGACCACCAGGCCGCTGGTGAACAGGGTCCACCACTTGCCGACCTCCATATGGTGCACGTTGCTGCTGTTGTGCCGCATGAAGCGGGCCTGTTCCGCCGCTGGTTGGCCCTTGAGCCACCAGGCGGTCAGCAGCAGCGCCACCACGTAGGCGGCGGTGGCCCGCAGCCGCCTCGCTCCGTATGCGATCCCGTCCCGAACGTCGTGCTTCGCCATCCCGCTCCATCAGCCGCTGAGCGCGCCGAGGTGGCGCCGCTGGTTCTTCCCGGACTACAGACCGCGGCTGGCACGCTGGCGGTTGCACGCCCGGGGCGCCGGTTTCCACAGGCTCAGCGGCGACCCCTTGTGCGGTGGCCGCGGCGACGGCGGCGGCGCGGAAGTCGACGCCGAGCTTGGCGTAGATGTGCGCCAGCCCGCACAGCCTTCGGGCCGTGCGGGCTCGCAGTGCCCCTCGGTGCGGCTCAGCTGTTGCGGCGGCGGGCCAGCAAGGCGGCCCGCCGCTCGTCGAACCGCTTGGCCTGATCGTCGAGCCCGCCCATGAACAGGCCGATCTCGTCCTGTGCCCGCAACCCCTCGGCGCCGAGCCCGGAGATCTCCAGAACCTTCAGATGGCGCAGCACCGGCAGCAGGACGTCGTCGTGGTGGATCCGCAGATTGTAGATCCCGCCGATGGCGATCCTGGCCGCTGCCCGTTCGAAACCGGGCATCCCGTGGCCGGGCATACGGAAGCCGGTGACCACGTCCGCCACGGCCCGCATCGCCTGGTCGGGCGCGAGCTGGAGGGCCGCCGCCAGCAGGTTGCGGTAGAAGACCATGTGCAGGTTCTCGTCCGCGGCGATCCGGGCGAGCATCCGGTCGCACACCGGATCACCGGCGTGCAGTCCGGTGTTGCGGTGCGAGATGCGGGTGGCCAGCTCCTGGAAGGCCACATAGGCCACCATGTGCAGCATGCTGTGGCTGTAGTCGGCTTCGAAGCCGACCGACATGTGCTGCATACGCAGACGTTCCAGCTCGACCGGGTCGACCGCACGGGAGGTGAGCAGGTAGTCCCGCATCACGATGGCGTGCCGGCCCTCCTCGGCGGTCCACCGGTGCACCCAGGTGCCCCAGGCGCCGTCCCGGCCGAAGAGGGTGGCGATCTCGTGGTGGTAGCTGGGCAGGTTGTCCTCGGTCAGCAGGTTGACCACCAGCGAGATCCGGCCGATGTCGGTCACCTTGGACTGCTCGGGAGCCCAGGCCTCACCGCCGAGCACACCGTCGAAGTTCCGGCCGTCGCTCCAGGGCACGTACTCGTGCGGCATCCACTCCTTGGCCACCTTGAGGTGGCGGTTGAGCTCGGTTTCCACCACCTCCTCCAGAGCGTGCAGCAGCTGGACGTCGCTCCACCCTTCCGGGGTGCGGGGACGGACGATGGCAGTGGTCACAGCGGCTCCAGGTGAACGGGTGTTGCAGCATACCTACGGCGCCGTAGGTTACGTCACCGTAGGTTGGATCCGTGTAAAGGGGAATTCAAAGCTGGGGTCAGCCCGTCCGCGTCCGAAGTGGCTGCTTGCCCGCGGCGGCGCCCGAGTGGCTCACCTCACCCGTGGTTGTGGCGTGCGGATCTTGTCTGGATGCCGCGGCCGCCAGTAGAACAGGGTTTCTTCGACTGGCCTGTGGGGGGCTCCTCGACACGTGGTGTCACGTGCGGTGGTGACCGCTGTCGTCAGTACACCGCCCGCGTAGGAGAACAAGGCAGCACTATGACCGCTGAACCGCCGTCCACCGGCGAGCCGCCCAGCCCGTCGGAGGAGAACTCCCCGGTACCCGACGAGGTGTGGGAGAAGTTCCTGCAGGACGATGAGCGCGCGATCCGTGAATCGGCGCCGAAGGAGCCGTCCGCACGGGCACGCATCGTCACCGAGCGGTTGCGGCGCGAGGACGCGGCCGCCGGAGCGCGAAAGGGAAAAGGCAAGGGCAGGAAGCGGGCCGACCCCGAGCCTTGGCGGGCGGCGCCCAACGTGATCCCGTTCCGGCGCCGCCGGAAAGTGCCGAACTGGGCGCGCAACGCACTGGCCGCCCTGCTCGCCGCCGGGCTGGCCGCGGTCGCGCTCAACCCGTCCGCGGCGCTGTCGTGGGTGCGTGGCGGATCGGACGGTAGCTCCGCCGCACCGACGGCGCCCGCGACCTCCGCACCGACCACGGCGGCGCCGACGATGAGCGCCGAGTCCGCTCCGTTCGCTGGTTCTCCCGCCGAGAAGTGGGCCGATGGGGCCGACGGCATCGTGCTGCCCGAAGCCAAGCCGGTGGGAACACTGACCCGAGGCCAGGTCACCCAAGCCCTGGATGACATCAAGAGCTACCTCGTGGCGACCGACCTCGACCCGAACACGCTGCGCGGGCAGCGGCCGCAGACGGCGTTCGACCTGCTCGACCCGTTGGAGACGAAGACCCTTGACCAGCTGAACGCTTCTCTGAAGGCACCGGCCAAGGGGCAGGACCCGCTGGAGTTCATCAGCCGCTACAACCCGAAGGAGCTGCGCTTCATCGGCCAAGTGGTCAAGACGCACGGGTTGATGACCTTCCAGGAGGGCCAGCACGGCTCACTTGAGGTACACACCGACTACACCTTCGTCTATCCCTTCACCAAAGCGGACGGCACCACCCAGGACGTCGTCCGCAGCATCATCCGGCGGACCATGGACATCCGTGTGGTCGCCGAGGGCTCCCGGTGGAACATGACACCGGGCAGACTCTGGATCCTCGCGCAGGCGACGGACACCACCAACGTCGGCTGCCACAGCGTCTACGACGGTTATATGCACCCGCAGTTCGCCGAGGACCTGCCGTCGCGGCTGCCCACCGGCCCGACCTTCGATCCGTACGACGCGAGCAAGCCGATCGACACCAGCCACCCGGGCGTCTGCGGCACCGCGACCCGTACCTGAGCGCGGGGTACTGCTCGGACTACCCGGCCAGAGACGGACATTGAGCCCGTATTACGATTCCTGTGATCTTGCTGTGAATCTCGATGTCCGTCTGAACACCTGAATAGAGGTCGCTCCACATGAACTTGCACCGGTTCGCGGCGGCTGTGGCTGCCGCCGCGATAGCCCCGGCCGCTTTTCTCGCCTCCCCGGCCGCTGCCGCCGACGCCAGGACGTCGGGGGTGTCGGCCCCGGACCAAGGGCCGGAGACGACCGCCCCCGCGGGGAACGCGGCGGACACCTCGGCCAACGGCCCGGCCGGGACCGACCCGTCGACGACCAAGCCGACCGACGGGAAGCCGTCGGGCGACGGGATGGACACCGACGGGCACGGCTGGAACATGCAGGGCACGACCGTCGCGCTGCACGGCGGCCCGGCGACGTTCAAGGCCGGTGGCGGCTGGTCGGAGTTCACGCTCTCCGTTGACAACCGCCACGGCAGGTCCTTCAACGGTCTGGTGCTGTTCCCGATCGCCAGGGGCGTCAAGATCGGTGGTTTCCAGCTGCAGTTCCGGGGACCGGACGGCGCCTGGCACGATGTGCGGGCCTACCAGCAGTCTGATGACGTCGACCTGCACTTCATCGACGAGCACGGGTCCGACCACCTGTACAAGGTCGACACCGGCGATGTGCTCACCGTCGACCTGCGGGCCCGCTTCGCGCCGGACACCGCGGCCGCGCACGGCTCGTTCGGTGTCAGCGCGATGGCCGTGGGTAAGGGTGACGCGGGTGGCTACAAGTGGTCCAGCATCTACGAGTTCACGGTGCTGCCCGTGGACAAGAAGCCGTCGACCCAGGGCGGAACGCATCCCTCCGCCGGCCATGACGCCAAGCCGTCGAAGGGAGTCGGTACCAAGCCGTCCGCTGGCGGTGGTACGAAGCCGTCCACCGGCAGCGTTGTGACACCAGCGGTCGCCAAGGGCGGCAACCCCGACGGTGGCACCGGCACGTCGCAGACCGGCACTTCCGGTGCGGCGTCGGACCTCGGCACCTCCGGCGCGGCGCCGTCCACCTCCGGTGACGGCGCCCAACTCGCCGAGACCGGCGCAAACCCCGCCACGCCGTGGACAGTTGGCGGCAGCGCGGTCGCGCTCACGGCGGGCGCGGGTCTGGTCCTGGCAGCCCGTCGCCGCCCGGCCGCGGACAGCTGACACACCTCGCGGCCCGCTTCCGGCTGCCTCCCTTCCCAGGGGGTCAGCCGGGCGTGCCTGCCAGGTCCCGGCGGGCGGAAGACGGCATGCGGTCGGCCGCGGTCAGCCGCAGCGGGAGCCTGCGCAGGCCGTTGACCACGATGGAGTCCAGGTACTCGGGATCGCCGTCGGCGACCACCTGCCCCACCTGCGCGAAGAACTCCCTTAGCACCGCCCGGATTTCCAGCTTCGCCAGCTGTGTCCCCACGCAGTAGTGCGGGCCCGCGCCCAACGCCAGATGGCGGTTCGGGGTGCGGCGGACATCGAACACATCCGGGTCGGTGAACTGCGCCGGATCGCGGTTGGCCGAGGTCAGCCAGCACACCACCAGATCCCCGCGCCGGATCCGCTGCCCGCCGAGCACCACATCCCGCCGCGCACGCCGCAGGATGTGCGTGGCGCTCGATGTCCAGCGCAGGATCTCCTCGACCGCGGTGTCCACCACATCGTCGAAGCCATCGCGCAACAGCGCCCACTGGTCCGGGCGGTCCAGCAGCGCGAGCATGCCGCCGGACATCGCCAGCCGTACGTTCTCCGTCCCCCCGACCAGCAGGTTGTCGCAGTTGAGTACCACCTCGTCGAGGGGCAGGTACCCGCCCTCGAACCGCACGCCCGCCAGTACGCTCACCAGGTCCTCGCCGGGCTCGGCGCGCCGCCTGTCCACCAGGTCGCCGAAGTAGTCCAGGATCTGCAGATGCGCGATGCTGCGCTCCTCGGCCGTGCCCGCGCAGAACGCGTCCGTCGACCACTCCACGATGGACGGACGGTCTTCGTCGGGGATGCCGAGGAAGGTGCAGACGACCTCCAACGGCAGCTTCGCGGCGACGTCGGTGACGAAGTCGATCTGTGAGGCCCGCACGGCCGCCCGCACGATGGAGTGCGCCGCGCAGTTCAGGGAATCCGTCAGCAGCCGCAGGTTCCGCGGCGCGAACCAGCCCGCGATCGCGCCGCGCAGCACGGTGTGCCGCGGCGGGTCGGACAGCGCGAGGGTACGGTTGCTGCCGGGGTCTTCACCCTGCGCCAACGGCCGCAGCAGGATGCCCGATGACGAACTGAAGGTCTCGGCGTCCCGCAGCACCTCCTTCACCTCGTCGAACCGGGTCAGCGACCAGAACCCGGGAAAGACCCCGGGTTCGTGCCAGACCACCGGCTCGTTCTCCCGCATCCACCGCCACAGCGCGAACGGGTTGCCGGACCGGTATGTCGCGCCGTCGACGAGGCGGCTGATGTCGTGCCTCATATCGCTTCCCATCAGGAACTCGTGCCGACCATGGTGAGGCACCGAGCGAGCTCGGCGAGGATCAGCGGGGCCGGAGGATCGGTGCGTAGGTAGAAGTGCCCGCCCGGGGCCACCACCGGGGCGAACTCGGCTTCGGTGTGGCCCTGCCACCGTGCGAACCGGGAGCGGATCTCCGGGACGTCGTCCGCACCGACCACGGCCACCAGCCGAGCGTCGATCCGCTTTCCGGCGTGTTCCCGGTACTCCGCGACAAGGCGGAGATCGCCCTTGATGTAGTCGAGGATCAGGTCGAGCAGTTCCGGGTCCTCGCGGATCTCCGCGCTCACCGGTTCATAGCGTTCGAGGTACGACAGCACCTCCGCGGAGCTCTCGAACGGGACCGGCGGCCGTAGGGCGGGCGCCGCGGCCGAGGACACCACCAGGGTCGGCACGGCCGCCCCGGCCCGCTGCAGACAGTGGGCGACCTCGAAGGCGACGTACGCGCCCATGCTGTGCCCGAACAGCACGGAGAACCGCATCGACTCGGCGAGGATCTCCTCGGCCACCGACTCGGCGAGTTCCAGCAGGCTGGCCGCGGTCGGCTCCGCGATGCGGTCCTCCCGCCCGGGGTACTGCACCGCGCACACCTGCGCCGAAGGCAGCAGCGACGACCAGGAACGGAAGAAGGACGCGCACCCGCCGGCGTGCGGAAAGCACAACACGGCCTGGTCGGCATCGGGTTGGGGAGCGAACCTCCTGATGGAGGTGAGTGCAGACATGGCAAGTACCCATCGGTGCGGTGGCGTTGTGCGCCGGAACGGTTCAGAGGCTGGACAGCAGCTCCACCTGCTGGGGGATCGTGCCGCAGCGGTACACCTGCTTGACCGCGACCGGACGACCTGCGATCCTGCCCAGCGCCCGGGAGAGTCTGAGCACGGACAGGGAGTTCCCGCCGAGTTCGAAGAAGTTGCCGGCTTCGGCTTCGTGCACCGACACGCCCAGGACCTCCTCCCAGGCCCGGGTGATCTGTGTCGCGAGAGCGCCGACCGGAACGGCCTGTGCCGCGTGGGCCGGCTCGGCCGCCGGGGCGGGCGCGGCCGGGCGGACCGAGGCCAGCAGCGCGGACCGGTCGATCTTGTCGTGTGCGGTCCGCGGCAGGGTGTCGACGAACACGACCCGGTCCGGGACCACCGCGGCGCCGAGTGCCGCCGCCACCCGGCGGCGCACCGAGGCCGCATCGATCCGCGCGCCCGGGTCCTTGACGACGAAGGCGTAGCACGTCGAGGTGTCATCGTCGTGCGCCACCGCGGCGGCCTGCACACTCGGATGCGCCACCAGCGACTCCTCGATGACCTCGATGTTCACCCGTACGCCGCGGATCTTCACCTCGTTGTCCAGCCGCCCCGCGAACTCCAGCCCGTCCACCGCCGACCACCGGCCGAGGTCGCCGGTCAGATAGACCTTCGCGGTCCGCCCGGGTGCGACCTCGATGTCGACGAACTTGGCCTGTGTCTCCCGCTCGGCGCCGACATACCCCTGGGTCACTCCGCTGCCGGAGACGGCGATCTGCCCCACCTCGCCCATCGGAACTTCGCGCAGCCGGTCGTCGAGCAGATGGATCGAGGTGCCGGGGATCGGGAACCCGATGCTGGAGCCGCCGGGCTTTTCGTAGAGCCGGTAGGTGGCCCAGACGGTGCATTCGGTCGGGCCGTACTCGTTGCCGAGGGTGACCTCGGGCAGCAGCGCGAAGTGCTGCTCGATGACGCCCTGGGCCAGCGACTCGCCCGCGCAGATCACCAACCGCAACGACGCGAGGTCGGCGACGAGCCGCTCGTCCTGCCGAGCGGTGTGCAGCAGCTCCGCGTAGAAGCTCGGCACGGTCAGGGTGTGCGTGACCTGATGCCGCGCGATGAGTCCGACGAGCGCCGCCGGATCACGCCGCTCGTCCTCACGAGCGATCACCAGCGTGCCGCCCGCCGCCAGGGTGCCCCAGATGCCGGCCACCGACGAGTCGAAGTAGAAGGGCGACAGCAGCAGGAAGGTCGGAGCGCCGAAGCCTTCGTACACCGCGAGCCGCGCAGCGTTGGAGTTCGCCAGGTTGCGCTGGGAGACCGACACGCCCTTCGGCTTGCCGCTGCTCCCGGACGTGTAGAGGACGTAGGCCTCGTCCTCCAGGGTCGGCCGCGTCGGCGCGGGCCGGGCCTGCGCGCCGCCCCCGGAGAGTCTCCGCAGCTCGCCACTGCGGGGATCGGCGACAACCGACACCCCGGCCGAGGACCGGATATGCCGGACGGCGCTTTCCGGGGATTCCGGATTGAGGAAGACGAACGACCGGCCGGACAGTGCGACGCCAAGCGGATAGGCCGGTGTACCGGCCGTACGGTACGCCCGGATCCCGATTCTGCGGGAACTGGCGTACACCTGGTCGGCGTTCAGTCGGCGGGAGACATCCCGGGCCAGGGTGGCGAGTTCGCGGTACGAAAGAGTGTCGTCCCCGCATATCACGGCGGTACGGTCCGGGTGCAGCCGGGCGCGTTCCAAGATTGTGTCGCAGACGGGTTGATCGGGTTCGGGTAGGTGAGGCCCAGTCCCCATTCCATGGGTTTGAGGTTCCGGGCAGTAAGAATGAGATGTAGGCAGGCTCCCCATGACGGTTCATCCTTTGCGGCACCGTCAACTCTGTCCACGCGGTGTCCGGAACCTTGTCAGGTTCAAGGTTCCCACCACCGACTTGACATGACTTCTTGACGGGGGCGGCGACCCGCTCCTAGGTTCTCGGCCGTACCTCGGGCGCCACGCGTCTGCAGGGCCTGACGGCACTCCGAGTTCCTCGAATTACCGCGGGCACAGCTGAACGCGACTTATCCGGAAAGGATTTCGAAGTGTACAGAACGTTCGCGGAGAAACTGGCCGAACCGGACCTGATCGAGTTGGACGACAGGATCTACGTTCTTCGATTCGAAGTAATGAAGGTGACTTCGGTCTATGCGGCGGTCAAGGACCTGCTGGCTCGCGGGGTGATTCACCGGGGGCAGACACTGGTCGACAGCTCCAGCGGCATCTACGGCCACGCACTCGCCCTGGTCTGCCGTGAACTCGGCCTGAAGTGCCACATCTTCGCCTCCGTCGCGGTGGACGCGGCGATCAGGACCCAGCTCAAGTACCTCGGCGCGACCTATGACCAAGTTCCGTCCTCGGAGAGCCTCAAGCACGACCAGGAGACCCGCGTCCGGCTCGTCCACGCGTACCTGAACGAGCACCCGGACGCCTACTGGATGCGGCAGTACCACGACGATGTGCACTACATCGGTTACGAGAGCGTTGCCAAATCGCTGGTCAGCGAGCTGGGTTCGACGGGAGTCACGCTGGTCGGCGGGGTCGGCACCGGCGCCTCGACCGGTGCGATGAGCCGCTACCTGCGGGCCTCGTGCACCGATGTGCGGGTGGCCGGAATCCAGCCGTTCGGCAGCCGTTCGTTCGGCTCGGAATCCGTACCGCTCGACGGGTTCATCATCGCGGGCATCGGCAGCGGAATCCGGTTCGACAACATCGACTACAGCGCCTACGACGACATCCACTGGCTGGATTTCGACGTCGCCGCAGCCGGTTGCCGCCATCTGCTCTCCACCACCGGTGTCTTCGCCGGACTTTCCGCGGGCGCGGGCTGGCAGGTGGCACGCCACCTCCGTTCGACCGAGCCCCTGGGCGGACCGATCGTGTTCCTGGCGGCCGACCCCGGACACCGCTACGTCGACAAGGTGTTCCCGGCGGACGGGCCGCTCGTCGAAGACCCCGAGTACCGCCCGATCGTCATTTCCGACCTGGCCGACATCACCGGTCCGTGGTGCACCGCGAACTGGTCCAGGAGGCCGTTCAGTGTGCAGGACAACCTTCCGGAACTGGCACTCCAGACCTCATAGCGTGAAGGAAACAAGTCAAATGGCCAATGTCGCGGTCATCAACTACGGTCCACTCAACGACTATGCCGCCATGCTCCCCGAACTCGCCGATGGACTGCATGTCTTCAGCCACAACGAACTGACGAACACGGCGGGCTTCGCGCTTTACGAATACGTGCCGGACTGTGAATTCGTACCGTACCCGGAACTGAGAATCCGGCAGCTGGTGCGGGAACGGCGATTCACCCACCTCATCACGGACAACGAATACGACCTCGAACGCACCGCCAGAATCCGGGAAGACCTCGGCGTACCCGGTCAGTCCTCGGCCAGTGCGCTGTCGTTCCGCGACAAGGTGGTCATGAAGCAGGTCGCGGGACGCGCCGTCGCCACACCGCGCTTCGCCCGGCTCGGGACGATCACCGACCTGACGGACTTCATCGCCGGGAACACCTACCCCGTCGTCGTCAAACCGGTGAAGCAGGGCGGCTCACGCGACATCGTGGTGCTGCGCGACGAGAGCGAACTCGTCGAGTTCAGCCGTCGCCACTGGCGTGACGACCTCATGGTCGAGGACTACATCGAGGGCGACATCTACCACGTCGACGCGGTACTGGCCGAGGACTACCGGTTCGTGGCCTCCTCGCGGTACCTGCGCAACTGCCTCGGCGTCCTGTCCGGGCAGAACAACGGTTCGCTGCAGCTGCACCCGCAGGACAAACTCGCCAAGCGGCTTGAGGAGTTCCTCGACAGCACGCTCGGGGCCTTCGACCCCCCGACGACCGGCGCCTACCACCTTGAGGTGTTCCACACCCCCGAGGACGAACTGGTGCTGTGCGAGATCGCCTCACGTGTCGGCGGCTCCCGCATTCCCGCGCTGACCCGCGCCACCTACGGCCTGGACCTGCTCACCACCTGGCTGCGGCTGTCCTGCGGTCTGCCCGTCGACCCGCCGCCGAGCGCACCGCCGACCGTGCTGCACGGCTCGGTCGCCATCGTTCCGCAGGGCCGTCCGGTGCGGGCGCCGGACAGGACGCCGTTCGAATGGGTGCGGCACTACCAGGTGAACGACCGCCTCGCGCCGGGCGCGACGCCGCAGAACAGCACATCCAACCTGTGCTTCGCGATCGTCAGCGGCGCCGACACCCAGGAGGTCGAGCGGCGGCTGCTGGAAGTCGAGAGCTGGCTCCTGGCGAACCTGCGCGAAGGGCCGAACCACGAAGGGCCGAACCCGTGAAAACGTGGCGGCAGACGTCACCGACCGGACGCACCCTGCTGATCGCGGTGCTCTTCACCGGTCTGACGACGTTCATGTTCCTGCCGCTGCTGGCCATCCAGCTCACCGCGCAGGGCATCCCGGCCAGCCGGACGGGATTCCTCGTGGGCCTGCTCGCCTTCTCCAGTCAGGGCTTCTCGCTCCTGTGCGGGCTGCTGGTGGACCGGTTGGGCGCGCGGCGGGTGATGATGGCGGGGTTCGCGCTGCGGATCATCGGCTATCTGCTGCTCAGCCTTGGCGGCGGCACGCAACTGGCACCGATCGTGACCGGCATCGTGACCATCGGGGTCGGCGGGTCGATGCTGGGCCTGTCCATCAAGACGCTGCTGGTGTCGGAGGACAGCGTGGAGCCGCGCACCATGCTGGCGCTGCGCGCGACGTTCGTGAACATCGGCGTGGTGCTCGGACCGGCGCTGGGCGCGGCTGTGTACCCGCTCGGTTTCCCGTTCATCCTCGGCGCCTGCGTGCTCTCGCACCTGGTCCTCGGCCTGCGTCTGGTGTTCCGGCCGCTCGCGGCGGGACCCCGGCCGCGACCGGCCGCGGGCGCTGCGACGGACAACTCCGCACCGGACACCCCGCGTTGGGCACGCTGGCAGTGGGCGCCGCTGTGCCTGACCGGCGTCGCCTACTGGGCGATCTACAGCCAGCTCAACGTGGTCATGCCGATCACCGCGCGGGCGATGACCGGCAGCACCGCCGCGATCTCGGTCGTCTTCACCGTCAACGGCGCACTCGTCGTGCTGTGCCAGTACACGCTGCTGCGCCATGTGTTCCGCCGGACCGCCACCCGTACGCTCCTCGTCCTCGGGTTCCTCGCGTTCGGCTGTGCGTACGCGGCGCTCATCCCGCGCGCCGGTTGGTTCTCGCTGCTGCTCTTCGTGCTGCCGGTCACGGCCGCGGAGATGCTGGTCGGGCCCAGCCTCGACGAGCAGGCGATCAAGGCGAGTTCGCTGCGCGGCACCGGGCGCGCGCTCGGCACGATGAGCGCGGCCGGTGCCTGCGGGAGCCTGCTCGGCGCCAGCATGGGCGGCTACCTCCTGCAGACTCTGCGCGGTGGCAGCGGGGTCTGGCTGGTGATCATCGGGCTGTCCGCCATCGCGGCGGCGGCCTGCCTCCTCCTACCGAAAGACCGTGCCCGACATGCCTCCAGCAACGTCCCCGGCGGTGCCACCCGCACCCCCAGCCGAGACCCCAGGCCTGCCGCCCCGCCCGGAGCGGAACCGAGCGGCGCAGCCCAATGACACACAGCACACCGCCGTGTTGCTCAACCCGCGCGACCTCGTCATCAGCGCGGCGCGGAAGCTGGACGTCGCGATGGTCGTCGCGACCCTGCCCGGCACGCCCGAACCCGAAGAGGTGCCGGGGCCGGTCATCCGTACCCTCTGGGACACCGACCCCGGTGAACTCATCGAGCGGTTAAGTGCGTTGGACCTGCCCGGCCCGGTCAGCTGCTTCGGCTTCGGTGAACTCGGCAGCGCGGTGTCCGCGGTGGTCAACCGCCGGATGGGGTGGCCGGGCAACCCGCCGGAGGCGCTCGAAGCCTTCAAGGACAAGGCGAGATTGCGGGCCGCGGTCGGCGACCGGGCAGGGGTGCCGGTGGCACACGTGACGTGCCGCGCGAAGGAGGAGATCCGCCCCGCGATCGACCGGATCGGCTTTCCCTGCGTGGTCAAGCCGGTGGACGGTACGGGAAGCTCCGGCGTGCGGTACCTGACCGGCCGGGACGAGGCCGAGCACTATCTGGCGGCGCTCGACTTCCAAACCCCCCATCTGGTCGAGGAGTTCCTGACCGGCACCGAGTACAGCGTGGAGGCGATGAGCTCGCCCGCCGGGCACCGCATCCTGGCCATCACGGAGAAGATGACCACGGGCGCGCCGCACTTCGTCGAGACCGGGCACACGCTGCCCGTCCGCCTTGACCCCGCCGCCGAGGCCGCCATCGCCGAGGTCGTCACCGCCACGCTGGACGCGGCGGGCTACCGCTACGGACCCTCGCACACCGAGGTCATGCTCACCGCGGCCGGGCCCCGGCTCATCGAGTCGCACGGCCGACCCGGCGGCGACCGGATCAGCGACATGCTGGAACTCGCCCTCGGAGAGGACGTCTTCGAGCAGGCGATGTCCGCCGTCTTCGGACTGCCGATGCCCACGCAGCCCACCCGTACCCGCGTCGCCGGGATCCGGTACGTCACCTTCGACCGGACGGTGCCCATGCCCGGCATCGACACCGGACCGGTCGCCTCGCTGCCCGGTGTCACCGAGGTCGGCATCGCCGTACCAGCGGGGGAGCACCCGCCGGAGGTCCGCAAGTCCGGGAACCGGCACGGCTTCGTCGTCGCCACCGGCGACACCCGCGACGAGCTGGAGAGCAACCTCGCCCGCGCGGTACGCACGCTGACCGCAGGCGCATGAACCCGCAACTCCCCTCCCTGGCATGCCCGTTCAACCCGAAAGGCGCTTCCCGTGTCGTACAAGATCCTGGTCCTGGTCTCCGAGGCGGCCACGTTCCGGCTCGACAACCACTCGATCATCCCCAGCGCGCTGTACCGCGAAGGCCACGAGGTGTACATCGGCGACATCGACACGCTCTGCGTGCATGACTCCGTCGTGGTCTGCGACCGGGTGAAGCTGACCGAGGAGTACATCGTCGGCAGCGACTTCCCGGCACTGAGCGAGACCTACGCCTCCGCCGAGGAGTTCGACCTGGTGTGGGTGCTCGCGGGCACCCACCCCGACGCGCTCACCGACCACTTCCAGCTGCTCTGGCTGCTCAACCGGAGGGTACCGTTCGTCAACGACGCGTCCGCGCTGTTCTACATGAACTCGAAGACCACCCTCGGCGCCGCGGTGCCGAGCGAGAACCTCCCCGCGTCGTACGTGTCGAACGACTTCGACTTCCTGACCGGCCTCGTCGAGTCCGACAGCGAGCGGACCTGGGTGGTCAAGCCGACGAACGACGGCATCGGCGCGGACGTCTACTTCCTCAGCAGGAACGAGCGCAACCGCTCCGCGCTGCTGCAGTCGGCCACCGGCAACGCGGCGCCGCGCTACGGCAGGTACGGCCGCGACATCATCGGCATGGCCAAGCGCTACACCGCCGTGCAGGAGTACATACCGAACGTGCGCAGCAACGAGAAGCGGGTGATCATCGCCGGGGACGTCCCGGTGAGCGGCTTCCGGCGCTTCCACCCCGACCACGACGACCGGGCCAACGTCACGCTGGGCGCCAGGTTCGAGGCGCTCACCCTGACCCCGCAGGAGGACGACTTCGTGCGCCAGCTCGGCAAGCGGATGATGGAGCTGGGCATCTTCTACTCGGGCATCGACCTGGCCTACCCGTACGTCATGGAGTTCAACCTGGTGAACCCGGGCGGGCTGAGCTACGCCTACCGCGCCACCGGCGTCGACCAGTCCTCCGAGGCCGTCAACACCGTGCTGGCCGCGCTGCGTTCGGCGGGGAAGCTGTCATGAGCCCGTGGAACTGGCTGGAACCACGGGCCGTGGCGGCGTGGACGGACTTCGCGGCCACCGCGGACGCCGAGCCGGACCGGGCACGCTTCCTGGACAGCATCCACCGCCCCAACTGGCGTCATATGTACCCGCCGCAGTTCTTCACCACCGCCGCGGCCGACGGGACCGCGACGACCGGGGTGCGCCTGGCCGAGCTGGTCGCCGGCTTCCCGCGACGGGTCTTCGGCGACGACCTCGCGGCGTGGGCCGAGTACCTCGGTGTGCCGGCCGAGGACGCCGACCTGATGTGTACGGCACTGCGCAGCCCGCGGCTGCGCCGCGCCGCCACCTCGTTCATGCGCCCCGACCTGCTGGTGACCGACGACGGCCTGAAACTGGTCGAGATGAACGTGGCCACCTCGCTCGGCGGGCTGAGCACACTCGCCCCGTACACCGCCGCCGCCCGGGATTCGGCCTACAACCGCTTCCTGGAGCGGCGCGGACTGGGCCTGCGCGGGCCGGACACCTCGAAGGTGTGGCTGGAGATGTTCGCCGGCCTGGTGCGGGGGCGCGGCGAGGGGCCGCCGCACGTTTTCGAGGCGATCGCGAACCCGGCGGACATCGACTCGGGCCGTCGCTTCTTCGTCGACATGATCCGCTCCGCGGGCTATGAGATCAGTTGCGGGCTGGTCACCGACCTGGAACTGACCGACGAGGGCGCGTACTTCGAGGGCAGGCCGGTGGACGTGGTGGTGACGATGTACACCTGGCACGAGAGCAAGAACTTCGTGCCGCCCGAACGGACCCGCGCACTGATGGAGCTCGACACCGCGGGAAAGCTGGACTTCATCGGCTCCCCGGCCGCGGCGCTCTTCGACAACAAGGCGAACCTGGAACTGCTCACCGCCCCGGAGTTCGACAGCCATCTGCGCGCGGACGAGCGGGCGTTGGTACGGGCGCATGTGCCGCCGACGTTCCGGCTGCGGGCGCAGACCGCCGACCGCGCCATCACCGACCGCGAACGGCTGATCTGCAAACCGGCGTCGGCCTACGGCGGCAAGAACGTGGCGTTCGGCTGCGCGATGGACGACCGGCAGTGGCGGTCCCTGGTACGGGAACGGCTGGCCGACCAGCGCGAGCGCTACGTACTGCAGGAGCGCCTGCACCCGTCGGTGGTCGAGCTACCTGGCACGACTCCCCCCGAGCGCGAGGTGGTGCTGGCACCCCTGGTGTTCGGTGGCCGTTACGCCGGGGTGTTCCTCCGCCAGTCCCCGCCGAAGTCGGACTCGCCGATCAACGCGTCGAACGGCGCCGAGTCCGCGGCGGTGCTGACGTTCCGGGACTGAGGAAAAAAATCTTGTTGCCGCCATCGGCCGCCCGATGCTGGAGTGAGCGGATGGACAACGATGCGGTGCTGGCCACGTTCGACCAGCAGATGCGGCAGGGCGCCCGGGCCGACGGCCCCGGCGCCCGGGTCGAGCGGGTTGGCGACGTGGTGCGGCAGGTCGGCACGGAACAGGACTGGAACGGCATTGTCTGGTCAGACCTGAACGAGGAGAGTGCGGACGCCGCGATCGCCGCACAGGTAGCGCATTTCACGTCGCTGGGGCACAGCGAATTCGAGTGGAAGCTCTACGCCCACGACCGCCCCGCTGACCTCGCGGAGCGCCTCCGGGCGGCCGGGTTCACCCCCGGCCCCGAGGAGACGCTGATGGTCGCCCAGATCAGCGACCTGCCCACCGAGGTCGACCCACCCGAAGGCATCCACCTGCGCACCGTTACCGACCCCGCCGGGGTGGACCTCGTGGTGGACGTCCACGAACGGGTCTTCGGCACCGACGGTTCCCGTCTCAGGCACCGCCTGCTCGCCCAACTCGCCGAGGCCCCCGACACGGTCACCGCGGTCATCGCCATGGCAGGCGACCAGCCGGTCTGCGCGGCACGGCTGGAACTCCACCCCGGCACGGATTTCGCCAGCCTGTGGGGCGGCGGCACCCTCCCAACCTGGCGCGGCAAGGGCATCTACCGCGCCTTGATCGCCTTCCGCGCCTCCATCGCCACCGAACGCGGCTACCGGTATCTCCAGGTCGACGCTTCCGACCAGAGTCAGCCGATCTTGGGGCGGCTTGGGTTTGTTGGGGTGAGTGCGACCACGCCGTTTATGTACCAGGTCTAGGTCGGCGACGGCAGAGGCACTCTCAGTGCGCGGGGACGCTGCCATCACGGAGCGTCTTCTGTAGGTCCATGGCATATGTGGTCCGCATGTCATCGGACACGGAATGGACTTGGGCGTACCGCGGTACTGTGAGGTGCCATTCTCGGTTACCGTTGAAGGTTGCCCGGTGGCTGCGCGCGTACCGTATGGCCTCCGCGCGTTGTCGACCGGTGGCGCCGGTAGCATTGAGTTGTTCTGACACATCGCGTTCGGCTGCTAGGTACGCTCGCACGCACGCTGTTGCCATTTCGCCGGTCCGGTCGATTGCCTCCTGCATAGTGCAGTGCTCCTGTGCGCGAAGGACCGTCATGACATTGTGTGCGCCGCCCGCGGCGAGATCCTTCTCGCCCGAGACCAGGTCGTTCACGAGGCCAGCATAGTCCGCTGTCAAGTTGTGTAGGGACTCGAGGGCAGGCAGGTGACGCACGTACTCGGGAAGGTCGATGTGTTCGGTGATTTCGAGGAGATCCGCGCAAGGAAGCATCTTGATGTCATACCGGCGTCGTTCCATGTACTCCGCCAAAGGCGGGGTCCGCCCGGACACGCGGTCGATCAGTGTGGCGTAGGAACTTCGCCAGCCCTCGCGCCAATGACCGATGAAAGATCGCTTCCAGTCTTCAGACCGTCCGGCAGATGTACGCCTCCATAGTTCGTCCAGAGCTTGGATGACAGACGGAGCGGCATGCTGCCCAAGCTCCATACAGGCCAGCGCCTGACTGATGGCGCTGCGTGATACGGCCGGGTCCTCTTCGGCGAGGCCGTCATCCATCACCTCATCGAAGATGGTTCCCCATACAATCCACTGCGTGACCAGGTCGAACGTTTCCGTGTCTGCCGTCGGGTAGTAGAGCCCCGACAGCAATTCGAAACGCCCGCGGTCCATGTGGTCAGGAACGCTCCCCGGGATCAGACCGAAGGAATCAGCCCATGCATACGCGCTCCGTGCAGCCTCCTCCACGCGGGGGTTGACCCCAGTACCTGAGAGCGGCACACACAACTCCGGAATACTCAATTCGCCCACGTCACCTACTCCTTCCCCTTCGTGCCCGTTGGTCTTGGCTGACCTGCGATGCCTGGGGTTCTGGTTGGGTAGCTCGTGTGTGGCTGCCTCTCCCGTGGCTCGGCTAGGTGGTCAGACCCCGAAGCGACGCCGGCGGTGCGCGTAGGAGTCGAGCGCTTGTGTGAACTCGGCATGGGTGAAGTCCGGCCACATGACCGGGCTGAAGTACAGTTCCGCCAGCGCGGTTTGCCAGATCATGAAGTCTGAAAGCCGTTGTTCGCCAGATGTGCGGATGACCAGATCGGGGTCTGGGCTGCCGCCGGTGGACAGGGCCGCAGCGATACTGGCCTGTGTGATGGCCGTACCGGCAACAGCCAGTTCGCGTACGGCGGCGGTGATGTCTCGGCGCCCGCTGTAGCCGATGGCCAGGTTGACGGGGGGACCAGCCATTTGCCGGGTGGTTTCCTGTACTCCTGCCAGCGTCCGAGCCAGAGTGTCGGGTAGCAGTGTGGGGTCGCCGATGTGCCGGATAGGCCAGCGCCGATACGCCATCAGCTTGTTGGCGAGTTCTCCGATGATGGCCAAGAGGCCGGCCAGCTCGGAAGCGGGGCGCTGAAGATTGTCGGGTGACAGCAGCCACCAGCTGGTGCTCCGCACCCCAGCCGCGTCGCACCAGCGCAGTACATCGACGATCCGTTGGGCCCCTGCTTGATGCCCTTGGACCGTACTGAGGCCGTGAGCCTGGGCCCAGCGCCGGTTACCGTCGACGATGAACGCGATGTGTCCAGCGCCCAGGCCTTCCGCGGGCCGCCGGACCGGTGGTGCCGAGATGCCGCTAGGAGCCAGTGCCATGCTGTTCTCCTTCCTTCTGCGCCCACTCGCGGGAGTCATCATTCCCCGGTTCCGGACCCCGGCCGATAGACATGTCTCCGGGAAGCGGAAATGGCTGATTATGTGGGGGAGAGACCTTGCAGTGCGCGTTGCAGGGCGAAGTGTTGGTGCTCTTGGGCGGCGAGGATCTCCGCGACGCGGCAATAGCCGTGGCAGGTCGAGTGGTTTTAAACGTCAAGAACGGATATTTCTCGAGCAGAGGCATTGATGGCGATGCCGATTGTGATGATGCCCCGGAGCTGTGCCACCTTGACTCTCTCGACGGAGTCGGCGAGGTCGGCGCCCTTGGCACCGGCATCGAGGGCGACCTTGAGCCGCCGCTTGAATGTGGACGCGTTGCAGAAGCCGACCACGATGCCTCCAACTGGTCGGCGGCATCCTTGGTGAGGCCGTCGTCGTGCTCTGCGGTCGGGGCGCAGTGGCACGCGGTGGGCGCTGCGCGGCGGGTGGTGTGGAGTGGTCCATGATGCCGTCGTGGATGAGGGCGAGGGCGTTGAACAACTCCAGCGACGCCGTCACATGCAGGATCAGGGTAACGCTGCCGTACCCGTCGACGGTGTGCCAGCCGATGACCCAGAGCAGGGAAGCCGCTTGCCACTGCGCGGCGAGGAAACCGCGCGGAGCGTGGGTGACTTCTGCTGGGATCTGCTGTGCGGCGGCGCGGACTCTGGCGCCGCCCTCAGGCCGTCCAGCTCCGTAACCGCCTCCAGTGGGGATCTGGCCTGAGTCGTCATCGGGAAACAACCGCCCTTCACTACAGCGAGGACTCGCAGCCGGCGACACTCTGCCCACAGTCAATGCGCGTACCGGCGTCCGGAGGGGCCTGTGCGCCGGATGCGGCTCACCAGTGGGCCAGAGAGCGCCAGTGAAGCTTGCCGGCCACCACCGGGCAAGGAGTGAACACGCTGACCGCTTGCACCCTTGTGATCGCCTACTTACGCCGGGAAGCGACGTGTCCCACACCCAACCCGCTTTGAATCGGGGTAACAAGCCTGTTATGGGGGGCGTACGGAGCGTCGAGGGAGCACTTACTCCGCCCTGGGCATGACCATGGCATATGCCGTACGGAACCGCTCCTTCCGCTCAACCGTGCGCGTGTGCTGCCCCGGGCCCTACCGGAATAGGCCACTGGGACAGGGTTGTTCGCGGATATCCGGCCGCTTTCCCCCGGCGTTGCGGTGCCACTTGTGGTTCGCCTCCAAATCGCTGGCCGGAATAGGTGAGGGAGACCCACCCGGCGCGGGTCTCCCTCACCTGACCAAAGTGCGCCCGCCAGCTACCGCCTGCTCAGCACCAACGCTGCCAATGGACCTGTGGCCGGGCGGTGGATCCCCTTGTCCGGCGGGTAGTTGAAGAGTTCAGAGGGGTGGCCGTAGCCCGTACACGGAGCCGTACGAGCAGCGACGGCCACGACGCGGGGATGCATGCTCCCCGTATCCGCCGTCCAGACGATCTCGGGCCGAAGGCCCAACGGAACGAGAAGGAGTGCGGACACGCGATGCGGGATGCGAGGCAAGTGAGGCCATGCCTCCCGCATCGTGACGCTCCCTGGCTTACCGCGCCCGCAGCCACCTTTTCAGCGAATGCCACCAGGCCATGCCCCGCCGAGAAACGGCTTTGGGAGCCGACGCTTCCTGCCAGGTCGGCGGTAGCTCTGCGGGGTCCGGCGCCTCGGGCGGCGCTGGTAGCACCGGGGACCCCGACGTATACACGGCCGTAGGTTCCCGGGGGGTGAACTCCACCGGTACGGCCACCAAGTGGCGTGACAACAACGAGGTGTCCCAGCGCAGTTGATCCTCGGGCACGGCCAATCGAAGGTCGGGAAGCCGGAGCAGGAGGGCGTCGATTCCGGTGTCGGCGATAGCCCGGCCGATGTCCTGGCCAGGGCACTCGTGCGGACCGCTACTGAAGGCGAGGTGGGAGCGATTGCCGTGGATGGGGACAGAGAGGTCGGGACGGACAGCAGGGTCGATGTTCCCGGCGGCCAGACCGAGGATCAACATGTCACCGGCCTTGATCTGCTTGTCCGCGAACTCGGTGTCGCCGGTGGTCCAACGTCCATAGACCCGCGTGAAGGGCGGTGCATCCCAAAGCACCTGTTCAACAGCATCAGGGAGGGTCATGTGCCCGCCAGACAGGGAAGCCCTGAAGCGAGGGTCGGTCAGCACCATGCACAGGGTGTTGGCGATGAGGTTGGCCGTGGTTTCGTACGCGGCAATGAGGACGAGCCGTAGGTGTTCCACCGCCTCGTCGTCGGTGAGGTTGGCATGATGCTCGATCAGCCACGACGCGAAGTCGTTGCCGGGTTGGGCACGCTTGACCGACACGAGCTTACGCAGCGTCTTCACCACGTACTCGTTGCTTGCGATGGCCGTCTCCGTCGCCTGGAGCATGTCTCGGCCGGCTTCAACGAGGCGTGGGCCGTACTCATCGGGCATTCCGAGAACCTGTGTCATCGTCAGCATGGGCAGGTGTTCTACGAATTGTTCCACCAACTCCGCTTCGCCGTCTCGGGCGAAGCTGTCGACCAGTTGGTTGGCGAAGCGGAGGACGTACCGCCGGATCCCGCGGCGGTCGAAGCGTCCCATGCTCTCTGTCACGGCCGCGCGCAGACGTTCGTGCTCCTCGCCGTCAGCGAATGCGCACATGGGCTGCCAGGCGACTACCGGCATCAGCGGTGAGTCCAACCGTACTCTTCCCTCGACCAGTTCACGCCACCGCCGCGGATCCCGCGAGAACCGCGACGGCGTCCGCATGACCTCAAGGTTTTCGGCGTACCCCAGGACGAGCCACGCCGGTAGGTCGCCGTGTACCAGGACGGGGGCCACCGCGCCGTGCTCGGCGCGCAGCTTGTTGTACAGGCCCATCGGATCGGCTTCGGCCTCGGGGCCGTAGATGCGGCGTAGGCCGCCGGGGCCCAGGCCGCCATGAGCGGGGCACCCAGGCGGCGGGATGAGCGGGGAGTCGGTGCGGGAGTGGTCCGAGGGAGTAGTGGTCACGAGGGCTCCGGTGTTACGGCGAGGGAGTGCAGGTAGCGCATCAACGTCAGTAGGACGTCGCGGCTGGAGGCTCTTTTGCGGGCGTCGCAGTCGACGATGGGTACGTGGGCGGGCAGGTCCAGGGCGGTCCGCAGCTCATCGATGGGGTAGCCGGGCGCGTCGGGAAAGGTGTTTATGGCGACGACGAACGGGACATCCCGTTCCTCCAGCCGTCCGATCACATCGAAGCTGACTTCCAGACGGCGGGTGTCGACCAGCACCACAGCGCCCAGCGCGCCGTGGAACAGGCCGTTCCACAGGAACCAGAAGCGCTGCTGGCCCGGTGTGCCGAACAGATACAGCACCAGTTCGTCATTGATGCTGATCCGGCCGAAGTCCATGGCCACGGTGGTCGCGGTCTTGCGTTCCACCCCGGCCACATCGTCCACGCCGACCCCGGCCTGAGTCATCGTCTCCTCGGTCGTCAGCGGGCGGATCTCGCTCACCGAACCGACCAGGGTCGTCTTGCCGACCCCGAATCCGCCCACGATCACGATCTTCACCGCGGCCGTGGCCGATGACGGCAACGTGTCCTCTAGCCGCGGTCCGACGACAGTGTCGGCGTCGACCAGTTCAGAGCTTTTGAAGTCCATGCATCACCGCCTCAATGAGCGCAGCATCGGGAAGTTGGGCGGGGGGTACCAGAGCACGCGCCTCCACTCGTTCATCGGCCAACAGGTCCGCGACCAGCACGGTGACCACGCTGACCGGCAAATGTAAGTACGCCGAGATCTCGGCCACAGAGAGCGGGGACTGGCACAGCCGCACGATCGCCGCGTGCTCCGGCTGCATCCCCGGCGTCGTCCCCGCACGCGACACGATCAGCGTGACCAGATCGATGGCGGCCTTCTCGGTCGAACCGCTGCGCCCGCGGGTGATCACGTAGAGCCGTTCCGGGTCACCTTCATCCCACTCCTGTGCATCCGACTTCTGGTCTGATTGGCTCATGTGGTCTGCCCGTCGTTGCGCGGCGGGCTGCTCAGGTGCTCACCGATACGGGCCACCAAGTCCCGCATGCGCTGTCCCATCAGGCCCGCGTCGACCCCTTCGTCGGCGAGTACCGCCAGGTACGCTCCGGCTCCCGCCGCCATCAGATAGAAGAAGCCGCCGTTGATCTCGATCACGACCAGCCGCATCATGCCGTTGCTGTGCGGGAATTCGGCGGCCACCGCGGCCGCCAGGCTCTGCAGCCCCGCGCAGGCCGCGGCCAGGCGGTCGGCGGCGTCGGTGTCCGCGCCGTACTGCGCCATCCGCAAGCCGTCTGAGGACAGCACCACGACCTGTCGGGTGTACGGGACGCTCGACGCCAGATCCTTGAGCATCCAGTCCATGTTGGCTCGCAACTGCATCATGGCTATTCACCCTTATCCAACGACTCGTCACTGTTCTCGTGGACTGGATCGGCTTCCTGCGGCTCGCCGGACACAGCGTTCTGGAAGGCGGCCAACCACATACCGGGCTGTGGTTCTTTGGCCTGCCCGGGGGCGTCGGGGGAGGTGACGGGAGTGGTGGCGGCCGACGCGGAAGCCGTACGGGGCGGCGGAACGGGGCGGCGTCGGCGCCGCTGGGGCAGGCCGTTCGCGGTGCGCTCGGTCACGACCGGCGTGTCGTCGTCCAACGCGGTGGCCGGCATCGTGCGGCGGGGGCTCGACACCGTCCGCGGAATCGAGATCCGCGGATGCGAGCTGTCCTGCCGGGTGACCGAGACCGCACCGATGCCGTGCGCCCGCCCCACCGCGGAGGCCGTGGTGAGGTGCTCCTGAGGGACGATCAGAACCGCGCGCACCCCGCCGTACGCCGACGACCGCAGTGAGACCTGGAAGCCGTAGGCCTGGGACAGCCGTCCCACCACCGCCAGGCCGAGTCGCGGCGTCTCGCCCAGGTCGTTCAGGTCGATCCCCGCCTGCGCCTGCTCCAGCATCCGCTCGGCCCGGGTCCGGGCCTCCTCGCTGAGGCTTACACCGCCGTCCTCGATCTCCACGGCGATGCCCGCCTGCACCTCGACCGCGGTCAGATGCACTCGGGTCTCCGGCGGCGAGTACCGGGTGGCGTTGTCCAGCAGTTCGGACAGCGCGTGGATCAACGGCTCGACGGTGGGACCGACGATGGCGATCTCCGACACCGAGTGCAGTTCCACCCGCTGGTAGTCCAGGATCCGCGACATCGCACCGCGCAGACAACTGAACAGCGGTACGGCCCTGCTCCACTGCCTGCCCGGCCGGGCGCCGCCCAGTACGGCGATGCTGTCGGCGAGCCGGCCGATCAGCGCCGTGCCGTGGTCCAGCCGCAGCAGGTCGCCGAAGACCTCGGGGTCGTTGCCGTGCCGGTCCTCCATCTCCCGCAGTCCGCGGGCCTGTTGGTGGACGATGGCCTGCACGCGCCGGGCGATGTTCACGAAGGCGCGCTGCGCGGAGTCACGCATGTCCTCCTCGGCGGACACCGCCTCCAGCACCGTACGGACCACCTTCAGGTGCACGGCTGCGGAGTCGGGGTCGCGCCCGGACCGGGTGGCGGCGATCGCCGTCAACACGTCCTCGGCGAACTCACCCTTCTGGATACGGGCCACGGCATCGGGGAGCAGTACTTCCGCCAGCCACAGCGTCTCGGCTCGTTGCTGAGCCAGACGACTGTTGAGGGCGTTCTCCTGCTCGGCGAGCCGGTCCCGCAGCACCGCGAGCTCGCGCCCGCGGCGTGCCGCCTCGGCCGCGACCAGGGCCACCGCCACCGTCGCGACAACGCCGCACCAGGCGACGAGCGCGCGCGCCTGAGCGGATGCGACCGACATGGTGACGGCCGCGCACACAACGATCCCGGCAGCAGGCAGCAACCACGGGACAACCGAGGCAGGCCGCGAGACTCCGGATGACGATCCAGCACGAACCATCAGCATCCTCAAACCGTCAGCGGACTAGGGAACGACAAGCTGATACGGCATCAGCGGCAACCCAGCACACAGGGCTGACTTGGCGTAACTGCCGCAACACGCTGAGCCGCAAAGCAGCATAGTCATGCTCCGCTTGTGCCTGACGCATAATCATTCTCTTTGCGGCAACTGCCAGTTGAGGCTCGCGACTTCTGTATGCTGCCCCCTCTCGGAGCGACACCGGGGACGCGCCGTTGGCGTGCGCCGACGACGCTCGCGTCAGGAGACGTCGACCCAGTCGAGGGTGCGCTGAACGGCCTTCTTCCATCCCGCGTAGCCGTCGGCGCGCTGCTGCTCGCTCCACTGCGGCTGCCAGCGCTTGGACTCGTGCCAGTGCTCGCGCAGTTCGTCGGTGTCGCGCCAGAAGCCGGTCGCGAGTCCGGCCGCGTAGGCGGCGCCGAGCGCGGTGGTCTCGGCGACGACCGGGCGGCTGACCGGCACGCCGAGTATGTCGGCCTGGGTCTGCATGCACAGGTCGTTGGCGGTGACACCGCCATCGACCTTGAGCACGTCCAGGTGCACCCCGGAGTCCTGGAACATCGCCTCGACCACGTCGCGGCTCTGGTAGCAGATGGCTTCCAGGGTGGCCCGGGCCAGGTGCCCGTTGGTGTGGTAGCGGGCAAGGCCCACGATGGCGCCGCGCGCGTCGGAACGCCAGTACGGCGCGAACAGTCCGGAGAAGGCGGGCACGAAGTAGATGCCGCCGCTGTCCTCGACGGTGCGGGCGAGCGTCTCGCTCTCGGCGGCGTCCCGGATGGTCCGCATCTGGTCGCGCAGCCACTGCACCGCGGATCCGGTCACGGCGATCGAGCCTTCGAGCGCGTAGACCGCGGGGGAGTCGCCGAACCGGTAGCAGACCGTGGTGATCAGGCCGTTCTCCGAACGCACCGGCTCGGTACCGGTGTTGAGCAGCAGGAAGTTGCCGGTGCCGTAGGTGTTCTTCGCCTCTCCGGGGGCGAAGCACACCTGCCCGACGGTGGCGGCCTGTTGGTCGCCCAGCACCCCGGTGATGGGCACCGCGGTCCGCAACGGCCTGGTGGTGCGGGCCTTGCCGTAGGCCTCTGGGTGGGACGAGGGGTTGATCTTCGGCAGCATGGTGCGCGGTACGCCGAAGAGGCCGAGCAACTCGTCGTCCCAGTCGAGTGTTTCGAGGTCCATCAGCATGGTGCGGCTGGCGTTGGTGACATCGGTCGCGTGGATGCCGCCGTTGGGGCCGCCGGTGAGGTTCCACAGCACCCAGCAGTCTGTGGTGCCGAACACCGCCTCGCCGCGTTCGGCGGCCTCGCGGACGCCGGCCACGTTCTCCAGGATCCACTGGATCTTGCCCCCGGAGAAGTAGGTGGCGGGGGGCAGCCCCGCCCGGCGGCGGATCAGGTCTCCATGGCCGTTCCGCTCCAGTGCCGAGGCGATGGTGTCGGTACGGGTGTCCTGCCAGACTATGGCGTTGCAGTACGGCTGGCCGGTGCGCGGGTCCCACACGACCGTGGTCTCACGCTGGTTGGTGATGCCGATGGCGGCCAGGTCGGACGGGGAGATACCGGCGGATCGGATGGCGTTCTGGATGGCGACGTTGGTCCGCTCCCAGATCTCGACCGGATCGTGCTCGACCCATCCCGGCCGCGGCAGGACCTGGGTGTGCTCCAGTTGGTGCTTGGCCACCTCGTTGCCGTCGTGGTCGAAGATCATGAAACGGCTGCTCGTGGTCCCCTGGTCGACCGCGCCGACGAAGTCCGCCATGGCTCGCTGCCTCTCGTGGGTGTGTGCGGCGCGGGGTGGGTCAGCCGCCGGGAGGCGTCGGGATCTCGCCGGGCTCCTGGGGCTCGGGGACCGGTAGGTAGCGGCTGACGAAGATCTTGTAGAAGGCCGCGCCGACCAGGCCGCCGAGCAGCGGTGCGACGATGGGCACCCAGAAGTAGAAGTTCCCGAACTGATCGCGCCAGGCGCCCCGGTAGCCGGTGAGGAAGCTGGCCAGCCGCGGTCCGAAGTCACGCGCGGGGTTGATCGCGTATCCGGCGTCGGTGCCGTACGCCATGCCGATCGCCACCACGATCAGGCCGATGATGAACGGCGCCATGTTCGCGCCCGGAGGCGTGTTCAGCAGGTCGGTGATGGCAAGGATCAGCATCACCAGCAGCGCCGTGCCGATGACTTGGTCGCGGAACGAGCCCCACTCGTGGACGCCCGCGGTCAGCGAGCCGTTGCCGGGCAGGGTGGAGAAGACGATCTGGGTCTTGGTGCTGTGCGTGGGATCGGCCCTCGCCAGCACCTCGGTGAAGTTCCAGCGCACCAGCAGGGCGGCCACGAAGGCCCCGGCGGTCTGCGCCACCGTGTACGGCAGCACCTTGGGCCAGGGGAATCCCTTGAACGCCGCCAGCGCAAGCGTGACCGCCGGATTGAGATGGGCGCCGCTGATCCGTGCCGCCACGTAGACGCCGAGCGTCACACCGATGCCCCAGGCCCAGGCGATGCTGTCGTGGTTGCCCAGTCCGCCTTTGGGATCGGTGAGGGCGCCGCCTGCCACCACTTGGGCCACGACACCGCAGCCGAAGAGGATGAGGACCATCGTTCCGGCGAACTCGGCGGAGAGTTCGCCGATCAGCTGCGGTCTGCGTGTTGGTTCACTCATGGGTGCCCGCCTCCTCACGGCTGCGGCTTCGGCCCCAGGTGGGTTCCGCCACGCAAGGAACCGTGCTCCATCTTCCGGCACTGGACGGGAGTCGGCCAGTCGGGGGAGTGCGGCTGACGCGCGTTCAGCACAGCGGGTCGGTGGTTTCGGTCAGTCCTGCAGGGTCGCGGCGGCCGTGTCCAGTGCGTCCGTCAGGCGGTTGAGGGTGGTGCGCAGCTGGACCAGTTCCTCGGGCTCAAGGCCGGTGGCGGCCAGGATCTTCAAGGGGATCTGCTCGGCCTGCCCCCGTAGCTCCCGACCGGCCGCCGTGAGGCCGACGATCACCGAGCGCTCGTCGTGCGGGCTGCGGTCCCGCTTGACGAGACCGGCCGTGTCCAGCCGCTTCAGCAGCGGGGAGAGCGTTCCGGTGTCCAGGCGCAGCAGTTCGCCGAGGCGCTTGACCGGCATCTCGCCGTGCTCCCAGAGCGCCATCATCGCCAGGTACTGGGGATATGTCAGCCCCGTGTCGCGCAGGACCTGCCGGTAGACGCCGCCGAAGGACCGGGAGGCGGCGTGCAGGGCGAAGCAGATCTGGGTGTCGAGCTGGAGCAGATCGCCACCGTGCGGGTTCGTCGTGGACTTGACCATGGCTTCAGCGTACTATTTAGTTGTGCGCAATCGAGTTGCGCACAACTTTCTTGATGAGAGGGATGGTTTTCCCATGGACGCGTTGTACACCGCCGCCGCCACCGCCAACGGCCGCGAGGGCCGCACCGTGAGCTCGGACGGCAGGCTCGACCTTCAGCTCGCTTTCCCGGCCGCGCTCGGCGGCAACGGAAACGGCACCAACCCCGAGCAGCTGTTCGCCGCCGGATACGCGGCCTGCTTCGCCAGCGCCCTCGGCGCCGTCGGCCGTGAGGCGAAGATCGACACCAAGGACGCCTCGGTGACCGCCGAGGTGGGCATCGGCAAGGACACCGACGGCGGCTTCGGGCTGGCGGTCACGCTGCGCGTCGAACTGCCCGAGTCGCTGCAGGGTGAGGCGGGCCGCAAGCTGGTCGAGCAGGCGCACGCGTACTGCCCGTACTCCAAGGCCACCCGGGGCAACATCCCGGTCGAGCTGGTGGTCGAGTAGAAAGCCGCCGCGGTCAGCGGATCAGTCCGCTGAGCGTCCCACTTGGCACGGGATCGAACAGGGCGTCGGGGTCGTCGTCGGAGCTGTGCGCCGCCGTGGTCATGGCGGCCCGCAGGTGGGGATGCCTGCCTTCGGCGGCGACCTGGCTCGGATACGCCGTCCGGGCGCCGACACCGCGGCCAAGGAGCCGGAACACCGCCGTTGAGTCGCTCAACCGGCCGTGGCCGTCCGGGAGTTGGTCACGGCCGCGGCCGGCACACGCGGGCGAGGACGAGGACCGTGTCGTCGGTCGGGGGGTTGGGGAGCAGCCGGGCCAGGACGCGATCCGCCGTGGCATCCAGTGAGTCCGGTGTTCGGCGCAGCTCGGCGCGGAGCGCGTCCAGGCCGTCCTCGATGTCCCGACCGGGCGCCTCGATGAGACCGTCGGTGTACAGGACGAGCGTGGCGCCCTGCGGGAGGTCGATCCCGGTCGACCGGAAGCGGCAGCCGCCGACTCCCAGCGGAACCCCCAGGACGTCGCCGATGGTCTCGATATGGCCCTCGGGGTGCAGCACGAGCGGCGGCGGGTGTCCGGCGCTCGCGATGCGGGCGCGTCCGGTGGCGGGGTCGTATACGGCGTAGAGGCAGGTGGCCAGTTCGATGCCCGCTTCCTGGGCGATCTGGTCGAGCTCGGTGAGCATGGCTTCTGGTTCCGGGTCGCGCCGGGCCAGCACCCGTACGGTGACGCGTAGCTTGCCCATGGCCGCCGCGGCCGGCACGCCGTGTCCCATCACGTCGCCGACGACGAGGGCGACGCGCTGGCGGGGCAGGTTGATCACGTCGTACCAGTCGCCACCGACCTCGGTGACGCGGCTGCCGGGCCGGTAGCGGTGGACTACGCGCAGGTGGGGGCTGGTCGCCGGGAAGCGGGGGAGCAGCGCGCGTTGCAGCGTGAGCGCGATGTCCCGCTCGCGGCTGTACAGGCGGGCGTTGTCCAGGCAGAGCGCGGCCCGGGAGGCGAGCTCGCCGGCCAGGTTGAGGTCCTGTTCGGTGAACACCGGCCGCGCCACGGACCGGCCGAACATGGCGATCCCCTGGGCCGTGCCGCGGGCGATGAGCGGGGCGAGCAGCAGGCAGCCCAGATCACTCTCGGCCAGCACTCGGGCCCGCCCTTGGTCCAGCACGGTACGGGTCAGGAACTCCTCGTCCACCGGGGCGCTGATCGGACGGCCGGTGCCGAGTATCCGGTGGACCGCGGAGCCCGGCGGGTAGCGCACGTTCTCCGTCCGGCTGGCGGGTTCGGCGCCGCGCTGTGGCAGCGTGGTCCCGGAGGCGATCCGGAGGGTGGCCACCGGGAGGTCGGGATCGAACGCCTGGCTCTCGTCCATCCACTGCACAAGTTCGACGACGGCGCAGTCGGAGAAGTCCGGAACCGCGGTTTCGACCAGCTCCTGGGCGGTGACCCGGACATCCAGGGTGGTGCCGATCCGGGCGCTGGCCCGGTCCAGCAGCGCCAGCCGCTGGCGGGTGGCGGACGCCTCCACGATGGCCTGCTCCCGATCGGTCACATCCACCAGCAACCCGCCCAGTCCGGGACGGGTGCCACCGGCCTGGCTGAGCGGGAAGAAGCTCACCGACCGCACCTGGTCACGGTCGGGGCGGCCGCGGGTGCGCATGCCGACCAGCATGCCGACGATGGGGCGCCCCTCGGTGGCGACGGCCCGCAGTCTGCGCTCGTACTCACCCCCGTCTGAGGTGGTCGCGATCTCGGTGAACCGCTGTCCGAGATGCTCCGCGATGGGCAGCCCGTCCATGTCGGCGAGTGCCTGATTGAGGTGGACGTAGCGCAGTTCCTCGTCGAGCATGACCAGCCCGATGGGGCAGGTCTCGAAGAGGGCGTCGAGGAAGGCGAGGTTGGTCCTGACCCGGTCCAGCTCGTCGCCCCGGCTGGCCAGGGCCATGACCACCGAGCGTCCCCCGGCGCCGGCCACCGGGAAGACCCGGAACCCGCAGTCGATGACCGTGCCGTCCCGGTGCCTGCTCGGCATCCGCCCGCGCCAGTACCCCACGGCTCGGCTCTGTGCGGTCATATGGGCGCAGGCGTCCGGGCCGTCTACCGGAGAGCCGGGGAAGCCCTCTCCCGGTGGAGTGGGAAAGAGGACGGCGGCGGGTTTCGACAGCACCTCCGCGGAGGGGTAGCCGAAAAGGTGCCGGGCGCCGGGCCCCCAGTAGCAGATCCGGTCGTCGTCGTCCACGCCGAACATCGCCACGGCCACATGCTGCAGCAGCGTCCCGGGCTCGGACCAGAACGGGCCGTGGGCATCCTCGTCGTCCGGCCGATCTGATGGCACCAGCTGTTCCCTTCCACCCGCCGTGCGCCGTGCCTGTCCGCCCTCCGGACGACGGACGGGCTTCCTCAATTATCCCCGCTGTCCTCGACGGACCGCGCGCGAGATCGCTGGCGCACAACCCGGCTCGCACCATGCAGTTGATCGCCAAAAGGGACATAATTAACGGGTGCGGCCAGGGGTGATGAACATACCCGAGGCGTCCGGCGGCGATATTCGGCGCTGCCCGTTCGACGTCACCGATGCCGCCGTGGCGGTGGTGGGTCCGCGAGGCCTGATCGAGGGATGGAGCCGAGGGGCGGAGGCGCTGCTCGGCTACCGGGCGCGGGACGTGATCGGACAACCCGCCACGGACCTGTTGGCGACCCATAGCGAAGAGGCGGCCTCGGCGATGACGCAGCGCCGCCGGGTCGGGAGCGGATGGCACGCGTCGCTCGCGGTGCACCACCGAGACGGCCGCCGCCTGGAGCTCAGCGCGCAGGCCTGCCCGCTGGGCGCGGACCGGCGCGGTGCCAGTTGGCTCGTGGTGGCCACCGACCTGGCCACCGTGCAGGGGTGGGACCGCGAGCAGGCGGTGCTCCGCGGATTGTTCACCCAGTCCCCGTTCGGTATGGCCGTGGTGGACCCGCAGCTGAGGTTCCTGATGATCAACCCCGCGCTGGAGCGGATGGACGGTGTCCCCGCGCGGCTGCGGCTGGGCCGTCGACTGCGTGACACGGTGCCCGGGGCCGCGGGCCCGATGGCGGAAGCGCGGGCCCGGGAGGTTCTGGAGACCGGTGAGCCACTGGTCACCGTCGAGCACGTCGACTCCGCGGCCGATCCGCACCGGCAGCACGTCCGGTCCGGCTCCTCCTTCAGGCTGCAGGACTCCGCCGGTCGCACCGTGGGCGTGGGACACGCGGTGCTCGATGTCACCAGTCACCACCGTGCCCGGCAGCGGCTGGCCCTGGTGAACGAGGCCAGCGTCCTCATCGGCAGCACCCTGGACCTGGACCGCACGGTCGAGGAGCTGGCCGAGGTCCTGGTCCCACCGGTCGCCGACTTCGTCGCCGTCGACCTGCTGGCCGCCGTGCTGGGCGAGCAGGACCCGGAACCGGTCCTCGTCGAGGACCCCGCCGAGCTGCGGCGGACCGCCCACCGGTCGATCCAGGCGGATCTCCCGGAAGCCCTGGTGGCCATCGGTGAAGCGGTCGCGTACGCGGAGGTGTCGCCGCAGGCCCGCTGTCTGGCCACCGGGCGGCCGGTACTGGACGCCGTCCTGGACCTGTCCACGCCATGGCTGCGCAAGGACCCGCTGCGCGAGGCGAAGCTGCGGGAGCTGGGCATCCACTCCCACCTGGTGGTCCCCTTGCGCGCCCGGGGCATCACCGTGGGTGTGGCCACCTTGATGCGCTGGAAGAACGCCGAAGCCTTCGACGCCGACGACCTGCTGCTGGTGGAGGAACTGGCCGCTCGCGCCGCCGTCTGCATCGACAACGCCCGGCGCTTCACCCGTGAACACCGCGCGGCCCTCACCCTCCAGCGCAGCCTGCTCCCGCAGGACCTGCCAGCCCATACCGCGGTGGAGGCCGCCTACCGCTACCTGCCTGCGGACACCCAGGCCGGGGTCGGTGGAGACTGGTTCGATGTGCTGTCGCTGTCCGGCGGCCGGGTCGGGCTGGTCGTCGGTGACGTCGTGGGCCACGGCATGCACGCCGCGGCCACCATGGGACGGCTGCGGACCGCCGTGCACACCCTGGCCGATCTCGACCTGCCGCCCGATGAACTCCTGTCCCACCTCGACGATCTGGTGATCCGCCTCGCCGCGGAGGAGGAAGCGGCGGCCCGGCCCAACACGGGGGTGGTCGGAGCCACCTGCCTGTACTGCGTGTACGACCCGATCTCCTGCTCCGCCACCTTCGCCCGCGCGGGCCACCCCCCACCCGCCATCGCCCACCTGCACAAGGCTGTCGAATTCCCCGAGATCCCGGCCGGACCCCCGCTCGGCCTGGGCGGCCTGCCGTTCGAGTCGGCCGAGTTGCAGATCCCTGACGGCTGTGTCCTCGCCTTCTATACCGACGGTCTGATCACCGCCTCCGCCGACCGCGACGTCGAGACCGGCTTCGAGCGGCTGTGCTTCGCCCTGGCCCATCCCGACCGCCCGTTGGAGGAGATATGCGACGGTATGGTCCGCACCCTGCTGCCGGACCGCCCCCACGACGACGTCGCCTTCCTCGTCGCCCGTACCCACGCGCTGCGCGGTGACAACGTGGCCACCTGGGACCTGACCTGTGAGCCCGCCGCCGTCGGCCACGCCCGGCTCATCGCCGGTCGGCAACTGGCGGACTGGGACCTGGACGAGCTGTCGTTCACCACCGAACTGATCGTCAGCGAGCTGGTCACCAATGCCATTCGCTACGGCTCCGAACCGATCAGCCTGCGCCTGATCCGGGATGTGCATCTGATCTGCGAGGTCTCCGACGGCAGCAACACCTCCCCGCACCTACGGCGCGCCCGCTCCAACGACGAAGGAGGGCGAGGCCTGTTCCTGGTGGCCCAGTTCGCCCAGCGCTGGGGCACCCGCTACACCTCGGACGGCAAGACCATCTGGGCCGAGCAACTCCTGCCGGAGAGCGCACCGCAGCACCCTGACATCGCCGAGTCGCGGTTGGGCGTGTGCGGTTAGGGCGTGTCCGGCGGGCCTTGACCATGGGGTGCCGCGGGTTGCGGCCGTCGCATGACCGCCGGTCAGCATCGTGGTGATTGCTCGCCGTTGGCGATCTGTGGTGCCAACTCCCCTACAACAGCGTGTGGTTCCCAGATGTGTTCATTCTGTGAGCTTCGTCGCACAAGCTCTCCATACCGGCAGGTCAGGGCCTTTCAGGGCGATCATCATCGGCCTGCGCGCGCTAGTGTGGGAAGTGTCGGCGCCCCCCGGGGCGGCTGACTTCTCCTTCGCTTCCGCCACATTCGGGAACGGTGTGGAGCGGATGCCCCTACCGGGCACCCCGCACCCGATCGCGGAATCGCTTCACCTGTGCACCCGCGACGATCCGCCGGTGCGCCATGTCTGTGTGGAGGTACCTTGGCCCTCGATTTCCGCGCCGCGAGTCTGGATGACATCGACGGGTTACTCCGGCTCTACCAGCAGGTCTACGGGCGCGACTACGCGCTGCCGCTCGGCACCGACCCGGAGGTGATGGCCCGGGAGATCTCCTCGCCGCTGACCACCTGGCTGGCCGCCCGGGAGCCCGGGACCGGACGGTTGGTGGGCTCGATCGTCGGAACCCACGATCCGTCCGACGGCCTGGGCAAACTCCAGGGACTGGTGATCCACCCGGACGTGCGGGGTTCGGGCGCGGCCCGCCAGGCGGTCCGGCAGCTCAGTGACAGCCTGCTCAGCGGGGACCAACCCGCCGACTCCGTGTACGCCACCGCACGGACCAACTCCACGGCGCCGCAACGGATCTGCCTGCGCAGCGGCTTCCAGGCCCTGGGCATCTTCCCCAACCTCCGCAAAGCCGCCCGCCACGAGACCATGGTGCTGCTGGCCCGGCACCGCGAAGGAGTGCTCGAACGGCGGCTACCCGTGCCGCGCGTCCCCGCCGGACTCGCCGGTCTGGTCCGGGCGCTGCGCGCGGCCGGGTTCGCGACTGACACCGAGATCACGCCCGAGACGCCAGAACGTGTCCCGGGCAGCCGCCCGGCGGCCCGCGAGGTCGAACTCGTGGACGCACCCGAGTTCGTACTGCGCCGCTTCGCCGAGGTCGTGCCCGACCCGGCGCGACGCTTCTACCCCTTCCACTCGCCCAACATCATGCTGGCCGCCACGGACGGGGCCTATGAGCTCTACGCCCAACTCAGCCGCGCCGACGGCTACTGCACACTGATTGGCACCGCACCCGGGATCGACGCCCTCGGCGACGACCTCGAACCGCTCATCGAGCGCCTCGGCGGTTACGGCGCCTCCTACATCGAGACCCTGGTGCCGCTGGACTGCTACGACGAGCTGTGCCAGTTACTCGCCCACGGCTTCCTGCCCGCCGCCGCCTACCCGGCGATGCGCCGGGTGGGGATACGGTTCCGCGACTACGTCGTGATGGCCCGCACCCTGCAGCCGCTGGACTTCCGTGACCTGGCCCTCGATGTGGCCTTCCAGCCCTTCACCGAGCAGTACATCGAGCTGTGGAAGCAGCAATACCTCAACACCCGCGGGGTTTTCCAGTGAACCAGTACCTGGGGCCGGTCACGGTACCCGATTCCGACGCCCTCGCCGCCGTACAGCGGCTGTGCGACATCGCCGAGCCCTACGCGGTCGGTCCCGAGAACGACCGGCTCTTCGCCCAGGCGATGAACGAGTCCAACGCCTGGCACGCCGCCCGGTCGCCGTTCTTCGCCCGGATGCTGGCCTCCAGCGCCGCCGCCGACCAACCCCTCGCCGACGCCGACGAGTTGCACCGACTGCCCTTCGTGCACGCCAACTTCTTCAAGGCGCACGAGGTGGTCTCCATACCCGGCGACGACGTACGACTGCATGTCACCTCCTCCGGGACGACCGGGCAGAAGTCGCAGATGTTCTTCGACGACTGGACCCTGCGCGCCGGTCAGCGCATGGTCGCCCGGGTCTTCGACCACTACGGCTGGATGGGGGAGGAGGAGCCGGTCAACTACCTGCTGTCCAACTACCAGCCGCGCCCCGGGCTCAACCTCGGCACCTCGTTCACCGACGAGTACCTGTGCCACTTCGCGCCGGTGCGGTCCGTCGAGTACGCGCTGAAGCACACCGGCGGCGGCCACGAGTTCGACCCGTTCGGCTGCGTCCGCGCGCTGATCCGCTACGCCGAGGAGGGCGCGCCGGTACGCATCCTCGGGTTCCCGGCCTTCCTCTCCTTCACCCTTGACCGGATGCGGGAGTTGGGCGTCCCGCCCCTGGAGCTCTCCCCGCGATCACTGGTCGTCTTCGGCGGCGGTTGGAAGGGCCACGCGGACAAGCAGGTGGCCAAGCCCGAGCTCTACCGCCGCATCCAGGACCAGCTCGGCATCCCGGACGAGCGCATCCGCGACGGGTACGGAGCCGTCGAACACTCCGTGCTGTACATGGAGTGCCCGCGGCACCGCCTCCATGTGCCCACCTGGTCGAGGATGCTGGTCCGCTCCGTGCGGACCCTTGAGCCCCTGCCCTACGGGGAGCTCGGCTACGCCCAGTTCATCTCCCCGTACATCACCTCGGTCCCGGCGCAGTCCGTCCTCATGGGCGACCTGGTCTCGCAGCACGGCCCCGAGGAGTGCGGCTGCGGCCTGCCCACGCCCTGGTTCACCGTGCACGGCCGGGCCGGGCTGAGCCGCAACCGCAGCTGTGCCGTCGCCGCCGCCGAACTGCTCAAGGGGAAGTCATGACCACCGATCACATGGCCACCGGCCAGGGACACTACTGGCAGGGCGAGTGGGTCGTGGACGCCGAGGCGGACCGCCGACTGGACGCGCTCGACGACGTCGTCCGCGAGGCGCTGGCGCGTCCCGTCAGCCCGCTGGTCGTCGTGGCGGCCTGCGACCGTCTGGCCGTCGCGCTGGCCGACCCGGACAGTCCGCAGACCCTGCGGCTGGCCGCGCTGCTGAGCGAGGCCGGTGTTCCCGAGGAGGAGACGGCGCGTACCCTCCGCGACATCGCCGAGGCCCTCGGCCGGGAGGCCCTGGAGACCAAGCTGACGCGCGAGTTGGGAGGCATCGACCCCGGTCGGCTCGCCCGCTTCGACCTGCACCGCGAGGTATTCGAGGCCTGGCTGCCGGTCGGCCTTCTGGTGCACATCGCCCCGGGCAACGCTCCCGCAGCGGGTGCCCTCAGCGTCGTCGAGGGACTGCTCGCCGGGAACCTCAACGTGATCAAGACCAGTGGCGGGTCGCGCTTCACCCATGGTCTGCTCGCCGCCCTGGCCGAGCTCGACACCACCGGGCAGATCGCCGGCCGGGTGGTCGTGCTCGCCTTCCCTTCCACACGCACCAGTTGGCTGGAGCGCCTGTGCGCCGCCGCCGACGCGGTCGCCGCCTGGGGCGGGGAGGAGGCCATCGCCGGGGTCGCGGCGCTGGTCCGGCCGGGCTGCCGACTCGTCGACTGGGGGCCCAAGCTCTCCTTCGCCTACCTCACCGCGGATGCCTGGTCCGCACCCGAGACGCTGCGCGGGGTCGCCGCGGACATCTGCCGCCTGGACCAACAGGCCTGCTCCAGCCCGCAGGTCGTCTACCTCGACACCGATGACCCGGAGGAGGTCTTCGCCTTCGCCGAGCGGTTCGCGACCGTACTCGCCGACACCGTCCGCGCCCTGCGCCCGGCCCAGCCGGAGCTGCTGGAGAGCGCGGAGATCACCAACACCGTCCTGGTGGCCCAGCAGGAGCAGCACCTCGGCCTCACCCGGGTACACGCCGCGCAGGACGGCAGCTGGCATGTGCTCGCGGACACCCGCAGCGCGCTGCGGGCCTCCCCGCTGCACCGTACGGTGTGGATCAAGCCCCTTCCGCGCAAGCGGATCCAGGAAGTGCTGCGCCCCATGCGCCGCTATCTGCAGACCGTCGGCCTCGGCGCGGACCGCCGCGACACCGCGGAGCTGGCCGCGGCCGTGCTGGTGGCCGGAGCCCAGCGGGTCACCACGCCCGGCGGGATGCTCGGCAGCTACAACGGCGAACCGCACGACGGTGTCTACGCTCTGCAGCGCTACAGTCGCCGGGTGGACGCCCAACTCGACGACAGGTTCACCGCCGACGCCTGCCTGGACGACCTGGTCGCCGCGCGGGAACTGCCGCCACCCGCGGTCCCGATCACCGCCAAGGCCGACTTCGAGCGGCTGCAGACCGACCTGAGCCGGGCCGAGGTGTTCTTCCGCAGCGGCGGCAGCTCCGGAGCGCCCAAGCTGTCGGCTTTCACCTGGGACGACTACCACGAGCACATGCGCTACGGGGCGGAGGGCCTGCTGGCCGCGGGGTTCGAGCCGCGCACGGACCGTGCCATGAACCTCTTCTTCGGCGGCCTGCTCTACGGCGGCTTCTCCAGCTTCTTCTCGGTGCTGGAGAACCTCCGCGCGGTGCAGTTCCCGATGGCCGCGCAGCAGGACCACGCCGAGGTGGCCCGCTCGATCGTGGAGCACCGGGTGGACACCCTCCTCGGCATGCCCAACTACCTGCTGAGGGTCTTCACCGAGGGCGCCGAGGACCTGCGCCGCTACGGCGGAGTCCGCAAGATCTTCTACGGCGGTGAACACTTCCCCGAGCGTCAGCAGGCCTGGCTGCGCGAGGAGTTCGGGGTCGAGCTGATCCGCTCCGCCGCCTACGGCAGCGTGGACGCCGGACCGCTGGGCTATCAGTGCGCCGGTGCACCGGCCCGGATCCACCATCTCTTCAGCGGCCTGCAGACACTGGAGATCCTGCGGCTGGAGGAGGACCGCCCCGCGCCGGTCGGCGAGGCGGGACGGCTGGTGTTCACCGCGCACACCCGGCGCGGTCAGCGGCTGGACCGCTATGAGATCGGTGACCTGGGCCGCTGGGTGGCGGGCGACTGCGGCTGCGGGCGCCGTACGCCGCGCTTCGAACTGCTGGGCCGGTTCGGCGACATCTTCCGCAGCGGCAGCCATTTCCTCAACTACCGCAGGTTCGTCTCCGTCGCCGAGGAGGCGCTGGGCCACCATGGCGCCCTGCAGATCCTGCTGGACGAGGACGACGACGGCAACGAGCGGCTGACGGTCCTACTGGAGGACGACGACTCCCGGCCCGCGGCGGACGCGGTGCACGCCTTCCTTGACGAGTACCACGAGTTGGGCATCGCGGTGCGCCGGGACCGCATGGTGGAGCTGCACGTGGAGCGAGTGCCCGCGGAGCGGTTCGAGGGTACGGCCGCCAGCGGCAAACTCCTGGCGGTCGTGGACCGGCGCGAGCGCAACCGCTGACCCAGGGGCGCGGGGGGGGGGGGCGCCCCCCCCCCCCCCGCCCCCCCCCCCCCCACCCCCCCCCCCCCCCCCCCCCCCCCCACCCCACAGACCAACCCCGGGCTC
>JBEYJY010000008.1:0-208808 GCA_040631425.1 Streptomyces sp. NPDC020096 | reverse complement strand
CCACCAGCGTTCACGCTCACCCCCGTGGCCGGACTACCGCCCACCGTCACACTCGCACCAGCCAGATTGGTGCCAGTGATCGTCACGACCGTGCCACCCGCAGCAGGCCCCTCAATTGGGCTGATACCCGCCAGCGTCGGCGCGGCCAGGTAGGTGAAGGCGTTCACCAGGCTGGCACTACCACCCGCAGTAGTGACCGTGACCGTAGCCGGGCCAGGAGCCCCCGCCGGAGTGGTCGCAGAGATCTGCGTACCACCAGCGTTCACGCTCACCCCCGTGGCCGGACTACCGCCCACCGTCACACTCGCACCAGCCAGATTGGTGCCAGTGATCGTCACCACAGTCCCACCCGTCGAGGCTCCGCTCGTGGGGTTGATACCCGCCAGCATGGGGAACGGAGGTAGGACGCTGACATCGTTCGAATCGATGTTGGCGACGTAGATCTTGCCGTTGGGAGCGACCGCCACCCCGTACGGGCCGGTGCCGACGGGGATGCTGGGGACCACGACGAGGTTGGTGGCGGTGTCGATCACCGTCACATCATTCGACCCCTGGTTGGTGATGTACGCCTTGCCGGTGGGAGCGACCGCCACCCCAGACGGGCTGCCGCCGACAGGGATGCTGGGGACCACGACGAGGTTGGTGGCAGTGTCGATCACCGTCACATCATTCGACCCCTCGTTGGTGACGTACGCCTTGCCGGTGGGAGCGACCGCCACTCCGAGGGGGTGGGTGCCGACGGGGATGGGAGTGCCCACAACCATGTTGGTGGCGGTATTGATCACCGTCACGTCATTCGACCCGAAGTTGGTGACGTAGGCGTTGCCGTTGGGAGCGATCGCCACCCCGAACGGGCCGGTGCCGACGGGGATGCTGGGGACCACGACGAGGTTGGTGGCAGTGTCGATCACCGTCACATCGTTCGAATTGACGTTGGTGACGTAGGCGTTGCCGTTGGCTGCGACCGCCACCCCAGACGGGTTGCTGCCGACGGGGATGGGGGTGCCTACGACGAGATTGGTGGCGGTGTCGATCACCGTCACATTGCTCGAGTTGTAGTTGGTGACGTAGGCGTTGCCGTTGGCAGCGACCGTCGCCCCGAACGGGCTGGTGCCGACGGGGATGGGGGTGCCTACGACGAGGTCGGTGGCGGTGTCGATCACCGTCACGCCGTTTGACCCGAAGTTGGTGACGTAGGCGTTGCCGTTGGCGGCGACCGCCACCCCGAACGGGAGGGTGCCGACCGGGATCGTCGTCAGTGCCAGGGCGTCGATCGCCGGAGTCGCCGATCGGCTCACCTCACCCGCACCGTCGGCGCTCGGCCGCTCTTGGCCAGGAAGGGAATTGATCCGCAGCAGCTCAGGCAACCGCGGCTGAACGTTCGGACTCATACGGACCCCTTCGGGTAGAGGGGGCCACCCCGGCCTGCCAAGCCAACACCCGGGGACCGGGCATCAGCACAGGGCCCACAGCTCCTCTCCGGGGGCACCGCAACAACGAACCGAACGTCACCAAACGCATCGGGCTGCCCACCCCGGGGAGGGATGGGCAGCCCACCGTTCCAATTATTCCTTTCATCCCCACGCTGCAGGGTGGCGAAACGCCCACCCCGAACCTCCCAACGCGAATCACCAACCAGTACGCCTGCAGAGGGTCCGCCCCTCGCCGCCGCCCCGCCCCTGCCGGTACCTGAAGCGGCTACACCCGCCGACGCTCGCCGGCCCAAGTAGCTGCCACTGCTCGTGCGCGGCGTCGACCAGTCCGCACACAGTCCGCAAGACACCCGATCACGCCCGCCGGTCGCCAACGCCAACCATCACCAAAAAAGGCCAGGTCAGCGACCTGTGGCAGCCATCACCGCAGGTCGCTGACCCGACCCGTCACTGGGAGACCAAGAAGGCCTGACCTTCGCTCAGCTCTGTTGTCTGCGAAGGCACCACCTTCACAGATCAACCGCCGCCCCCGGTCCAGCACGGACCGGGGGCGGTCGTTTTCCGCCGTGCGGAATTCCACGGCGTTGTCGGTGAGAATGGTGGGGTGACCGCACCTCTCCCGCTCGACGCGCTGCACGCGCGGCTGCCCTCGCCGCTCGTGGAGGTCGCGGACGACCGGCTGGCGCGCTACGGAGTCCAGCTGCTGCTCAAGCGGGACGATCTCATCCATCCCCGGATACCGGGCAACAAGTGGCGCAAACTGCGGCTCAACCTGCGGGCCGCCGCCGAGAGCGGCCACCACACGCTGCTCACGTTCGGCGGCGCGTACTCCAACCACCTGCGGGCCACCGCGGCCGCCGGGCGGCTGCTCGGTTTCGCGACGATCGGCGTCGTACGGGGTGCGGAACTCGCCGACCGGCCGCTCAACGAATCGCTGGCGCGGGCCGCCGAGGACTGCATGCGGCTGCACTTCATCGACCGTTCGGCCTATCGGCGCAAGACCGACCCCGATGTCATCGCCGACCTGGAGCGCCGCTTCGGGCGCTTCTACCTGGTCCCGGAGGGCGGCAGCAACGCGGCCGCCGCTGCCGGATGCGCCGAGCTGGGCCGCGAGCTGGGCGGCGTCGCCGATGTCGTCACCGTCGCCTGCGGCACCGGGGGCACGCTGGCCGGGCTCGCCGCCGGACTGGACCGCGGCACGCAGTGCGTGATCGGCTTTCCGGTGCTCAAGGGCGGCGGATTCCTCGACGGCGAGATCCAGCGGCTGCAGCACGCCGCCTTCGGCGGACGGCGCGGCGACTGGCGGCTCGACACCCGCTTCCACTGCGGAGGTTACGCGCGTACGACTCCCGAACTACGCGAGTTCGCCAGCGAGTTCGCCGAACGGCACGGCCTGGCACCCGACCTCACGTATGTGGCGAAAATGCTGTACGGCACCTACGTCCTCGCCGAGGAGGGCCAGTTCGCCCCCGGCACACGGGTGGCGGCGGTCATCACCGGCTGAGCCGGGCTAGCGTTCCGACACCGCTTCCTCCAGGTCCAGTCGGCGCAGCAGCGTCCGCAGCATCTCGTCGTCGATCCGCCGCCGGTCCCGCAGTTCGACGAAGACATCCCGCTCCGCCGCGATCATCTCCCTGCTAAGCCGCTGGTACGTGGCGTCGGCGGACTCGCCGGTCACCTCGTTCACCCCGCCCAGGCGCTCCCACACGGCGTTGCGGCGCCGGGCCAGCACGGCGCGCAGCCGGTCCTCCAACGGGCCGGGCAGTGCGTTGTGCGGGGCGGCGAGCAGCGCGTCAAGGCGCTGTTCCGCGGCCGTGGACGCCTCGCTCTGGGCCTGGGCCTCAATCAGCGTCTCGCGCTGCTCGTCGTGGCGCGGCAGTTGCAACGCCCGTACCACCGCGGGCAGTGAGAACCCCTGCACCACCAACGTGCCGATCACACAGCCGAACGCCAGGAACAGCAGCAGGTCGCGGGACGGGAACGGGGCGCCGTCGCGCGTGGTCAAGGGAACGGAGAAGGCGACCGCGAGCGAGACCACTCCGCGCATCCCCGCCCAGGAGATCACGAACGGCGACGTCCACGGCGGCATCGGATCCCGCTCCCCCACCGACCTGACGAGCCTGCGCGGCACATAGGTGGCCGGGAACACCCAGACGAACCGTGAGGCGATCAACACGGCCAGCAGCACGGCCGCGTACCCGGTCGCCTGCCAGGCCCCGTACTGGCCAAGCCCCCTGAGGACGACCCTAAGTTGCAGGCCGATCAGCGCGAAGACAGCCGATTCCAGGACGAAGGAGACCATCTTCCATACCGCCGCCTCCTGCAGGCGGGTGGCGAAGTCGACCTCATAGGCGCGGTGGCCGAGATAGAGCGCGACGACCACCACCGCCAACACGCCCGACGCGCCGACGCGTTCGGCCAGGGCGTAGGCGGCGAACGGGATCAGCAGCGACATCGTGTTCTGCAGCAGCGGCTCGCGCAGCCGGGTGCGCAGCCAGTGCAACGGCACCATCACGACCAAGCCGACGCCGATGCCGCCGACCGCCGCCAGCAGGAAGTCGCCGATGCCCTGGAGCCAGCCGATGCCCTCGCCCACCGCGGCCGCGACGGCGACCCGGTAGGCGGTGATCGCGGTGGCGTCGTTGACCAGTGACTCGCCCTGGAGGATCGTCACCAGCCGGTCGGGCAGTCCCACCCGCCGGGCGATCGCGGTGGCCGCGACCGCGTCCGTCGGTGCGACGGCGGCGCCGAGCACCAGCGCCGCGGTCAACGGCAGACCCGGGACGATCGCGTACGCGGTGGCGCCGACCACCGCGGTGGCGAACAGCACGTACCCGACCGACAGCAGCGCCACCGGCCGCAGATTGGCCCGCAGCCCCAGATAGGAGCTGTCCAGCGCCGCGGTGTGCAGCAGCGGAGGCAGTACGAACGGCAGGACCAGGTGCGGGTCGAGCCTGTAGTGCGGCACACCGGGCAGGTACGACGCCGCCAGGCCCACGGTGACCAGCAGCAGCGGCGCGGAGAGCCCGGCCCTGCGGGCCGCACCGGCCACCGCGGCGCTCGCGGCCACCAGGATCAGCGGCGCCGACCCGCCCATCGCCCCTGACATGCTCCGCGCACCCGCTTCCGTGGCTGGCCCGCGTCCGTCACGCCCACGCGGTTGTCGCGCCTAACCTAGGAATCATGAGGGAATGTGTACATATTTCCGATCTGCCACGCCCCGAGCCGACAGCGCTGACCAACACCTGTTCCGAATGCGCCAAGGTCGGCGCCCACCCCGTACACCTGCGGCTCTGCCTGGAGTGCGGGCATGTGGGGTGCTGTGACTCCTCGCCGCTGCGGCACGCCACCCAGCACTTCTCGCAGACCGGCCACCCGGTCATCCGCTCCTTCGAGCCGGGCGAGTCCTGGCGCTGGTGCTACCTGGACCAGCTGCTGACGTGACCGCCCACCACGGCCCTGGCCCGGATGTCTGACCGTCCGGTTAGCCTGGGGGGCATGATTCGAGCCGCGAGCCCCGCCGACATCCCGGCGATCCACGCCATGATCCGCGAACTGGCGGAATACGAGCGGTCGCTGGAGGACGCGCGGGCCACCCCGGAGCAGCTCCGCGAGGCGCTGTTCGGCGAGCATCCGGCTGCATTCGCGCTGATCGCACAGGACGCGCCCGGCGCACAGCAGTCCGATAGCGGCGTCCCGCCGCGGGCGGTCGGTTTCGCGCTGTGGTTCCGTAACTTCTCCACCTGGACCGGCACCCACGGCGTATACCTGGAGGATCTGTACGTACGTCCCGAGGCGCGCGGCGCCGGGCACGGCAAGGCACTGCTCGCCGAGTTGGCCCGGATGTGCGTGGAGCGGGGGTACGAGCGCTTCGAGTGGTCGGTACTGGACTGGAACGAGCCGTCGATCGGGTTCTACAAGTCGCTGGGTGCTGTATCCATGGACGAGTGGACGGTCCACCGGTTGACCGGTGAACCACTGCGCGCTCTGGCCTCATCTGCCACGCTGGCCTCGCCAAACCCCAACGGCGCGATACCACTTTCGAATTGAGACCGCAGACCCCTAGCCACTGTCCGTACTCATAGGCTTACCATGAGTGACAACCGGGAGGTGCTGAAACTGAGCTCTTCTATGGGGACAGGCGTGCTTGGTCCGGGCGACACCGGGGCACAGATCGCGATACCGTCCCTGGACGGTGCGCGCCGAGTGTTGTTACTCGGAGTGTACGGACCGCGTACCAACCGTGCCACCGCTATGCGCGATGGAACGGCGGCCATCCAGCTCAACCACCGTGTGCCACCTTGGAGGTGAGGGTGTCCCAGATCGCAGGCGAGCCCGGGTCGAAGGACTTCGTGGAGGTCCGGCTGCCCGCGGCGGGGGCCTACCTCTCGGTACTGCGAACGGCGACTGCCGGACTCGCAGCCCGCTTGGACTTCACCCTCGACGAGATCGAAGACCTGCGCATCGCCGTGGACGAGGCGTGCGCCATCCTGCTTCAGCAGGCCGTCCCCGGCAGCGTGCTCTCATGCGTCTTCCGGCTGGTCGAGGACGCCCTGTGGGTGACCGTATCGGCGCCCACCACCGACGGCCGCGCCCCGGAGCGCGACACCTTCGCCTGGACGGTGCTGTCCGCGCTGGCAGGCGAGGTGGACTCCAGCGTGGCCGAGGACAAAACGGTCAGCATCAGCCTGCACAAGAAGCGCGGCGCCGGCCCTGGACAGTCGTGAGGTTCCCAGATGCAGGAAGTCCTCAGGTTCCGAAGGAGCCCCGGCGACCGCGAGCACCGCGGCGGCCGTAGGTCCGGCCCCGCGCGGGGTCAGCGTGTCCCGGTCGGCGTGCCGGGCGATTACGGTTCAACCGTGAACGGAACGGGGGATCGCCATGAGCACTGAGTCTCCTCGGGAACTGACCCCGGAGCGTGCCACCGAGCTGGCCGCGGGCCGGGTTCCGGGGCGCGCCACGGAGCCGCCCGCCGGGTCGCCGGCCGAGAAGCCAGGGCACCGCACTGGTTCCGGCGGGCGAGGCCTCGCCGTGCCCGCCCAGGCCGCCCCGGCGGCCAGGCGGCAGCACGCGCGGCACCACCCCGTGCCGAGCGCCGACGGAACGGACGCGGTGGAGCAGGCGGATCGCATGGAGCAGGTCGGGCAGCACGACTCCAACGGTGCGCACGCGCCGGAGAGCCCGCACGACCGGTCGGGCGCGCGGGCACTGTTCGTGGAGTTGAGCAGGCTCCCGGATGGCTCGTCCGAGCGGGAGGAGCTGCGCAATCGACTCGTGCAGATGCATCTGCCGCTGGTCGAACACCTGGCCCGGCGGTTCCGCAACCGCGGCGAACCGCTGGACGATCTGACCCAGGTCGCCACCATCGGGCTGATCAAGTCGGTGAACCGCTTCGATCCCGATCGCGGAGTGGAGTTCTCCACCTACGCGACCCCGACGGTCGTCGGCGAGATCAAGCGCCACTTCCGCGACAAGGGATGGGCGGTCCGCGTCCCGCGCCGGTTGCAGGAGCTGCGGCTGGCCTTGACCACGGCCACCGGCGAACTGTCGCAGGCGCACGGCCGGGCGCCGACGGTGCACGAGCTCGCCGAGCATCTGAAGATCTCCGAGGAAGAGGTGCTGGAGGGCCTGGAGTCGGCCAACGCGTACAGCACGCTCTCGCTCGACGTACCCGACACCGACGACGAGTCCCCGGCGGTCGCCGACACCCTCGGCGCGGAGGACGACGCGCTGGAGGGTGTGGAGTACCGGGAGTCCCTCAAGCCGCTGCTGGAGCAGTTGCCGCCACGGGAGAAGAAGATCCTTCTGCTGCGCTTCTTCGGCAACATGACCCAGTCGCAGATCGCCCAGGAGGTCGGCATCTCACAGATGCACGTCTCACGCCTGCTGGCCCGCACGTTGGCGCAACTCCGCGACAGGCTGCTCGTGGAGGAGTAAGCCCGCTCCGGGGGCTTGCCCCCAGGGTCCCGGGGGCTCACTCCCGGGGTCCCGGGGGCTTGCCCCGGAAAGGGGGCCTGGGGGCTTGCCCCCAGGCAACGATCCCCCTAATCCCCGTTCCGGCCAGCGCCAGCGCCCAGCGCCTGGGTCGCCGCCGGGTGGACCAGCAGCACGAGTTCGGCCACCGCCACCGCCCCCATCGCCACAGCGGCGGCGAACAGCACGCCGCCGTTCTGGCCCATGGTCCAGGCGATCGGCAGTGCGATCAGCTGGATGATCAGCGCGGGCCCGCGGCTCCAGCGCCGGGCCCGCAGCAGCCCGTAGGCGGCGGTGAGCGGCAGTACGGCCATCGCGAGCACGGTGAGCCCGCCCATCACGGCGGTCTGCGTACTGGCGTGGTGGCCGAACAACCCCATCGCCACCAGATAGACGCCGCCCGCGGCCAGTGCCAGACCTTCCAGTCCGGCGAGTGCCGCGGCGGCGGTCAGCCGTGGGATGCGGGAGGCTGCCATGGGTACGGGCTCCGGGGCGGTTTCATGCTTCCGACTCACCCGAGCAGGGTAGCCCCCACCCCGGGCGCGGCCTTGGCAGCGGCCGACGGCCGCGACAAGGGACCGGCAAGATCCGCCGGACCGGCGCTGGGTACCCTTCCTCTCATGCGCGCGCTTCTCGTGGTCAATCCGAAGGCCACCACCACCGGAGCGCGGACCCGTGACGTTCTCATTCACGCCCTGGCGAGCGATCTGAAGCTCGAAGTGGTCACCACGGAGTACCGCGGCCACGCCCGCGACCTCGCGCGGCGCGCGGCGGAGGGCGGCTCCGTCGAGTTGGTGGTGGCACTCGGCGGCGACGGAACCGTCAACGAGGTCGTCAACGGCCTGCTGCACAACGGCCCGGCCCCCGAGGCGCTGCCCCGGCTCGCGGTGGTTCCCGGCGGCAGCACCAACGTCTTCGCCCGCGCCCTCGGTCTGCCGAACGACGCCGTGGAGGCGACCGGCGCACTGCTGGACGCGCTGCGCGACAGCAGCGAACGCACCATCGGCCTCGGCCTGGTGAGCGGAACACCGGGTACGGACGACGAGGGCGTACCGCCGCGCTGGTTCACCTTCTGCGCGGGATTCGGTTTCGACGCGGGCGTGGTCGGCCGGGTCGAACAGCAGCGGGTGCGCGGTAAGCGGTCGACCCATGCGCTCTACGTACGGCAGATGGTGCGGCAGTTCCTCGGCGAGCAGAACCGGCAACACGGCACCCTCACTCTGAGTGAACCTGAGGGCCCCGAAGGTCCGGACACCGTGCTGCGCGATCTGGTACTGGCCATAGTCTGCAACACCTCGCCATGGACCTTCTTCGGCAACCGGCCGGTGTACGCCACGCCGCAGGCCTCCTTCGACACCGCCCTTGACGTGCTCGCTCTGTCCAAGCTGTCGTCGGCGACGATCGCCCGGCACGCCAGTCAGCTGCTGCGGTCAACCCCGGAGCGCGGTCCGCACGGCAAGCATGTGACGACACTGCACGACCTGACTGACTTCACCTTGCAATCCCAGGTGCCACTGCCCTTTCAGGTGGACGGTGACCACCTAGGGCTGCGAGTGAGCGCGACCTTCACAGGCGTTCGCCGTGCACTGCGTGTGATTGTGTGAGTGGCAGGGCCTAAAGTCCTTTCACTCGAACGTTTAGCCTCACCTGCACCCCATGGAAGTACGGCTGTGATCGAGGCGACACCGAGGAATCCAAAAAAACTTCCCGGAAGGGGTTGTATCCGCAGCCCAGGTTTGCGAGTCTCTACATGGCGATCGGGACGGCGTTTCCGGGGCACCCCTTGGATCCTCGTTCGTCGCCCGAATCCTCTTCCTCTTTCTGCGGTCCGCGCCAGGAGACTGGCTGTCGGTCCGTTGCCTGCGGGGGGATTCGTGAAAGCGTTCACATTCACAAGCAACGTGCCAGCAACACACCAGGAGTTGGAGCAGACATGGACTGGCGTCATCGCGCCATTTGCCGCGAGGAAGACCCCGAGCTGTTCTTCCCGATTGGCAACACCGGTCCTGCGCTGCTGCAGATCGAGGAAGCCAAGGCCGTCTGCCGTCGCTGCCCCGTCATGGAGCAGTGCCTGCAGTGGGCGCTGGAGTCCGGTCAGGACGCCGGCGTCTGGGGTGGCCTCAGCGAGGACGAGCGCCGCGCGATGAAGCGCCGCGCCGCCCGCAACCGGGCGCGCAACGTCAGCGCCTGACGCCCGCCCCTTCGTGCTTGGGCCTGTCCGGTTCACCGGCCAGGCCCCGCGGCCCCCGCGCCGCCGTACAGCACACGTACGGAACGCGGTGGCTGCCCCCGAACCGCAGCGCGCAGCACACAGGCAGCGCAATGCAGACAGAGCACAAGGCAGTAGGCAACAGCCCCGGTCGACATGGTCGACCGGGGCTCGATGCTATTTTCGGGCCCTTTCGGGCCCGCGCTGTCAACGGTGGCGCCTCTCGTGGCGGGGCTGCGCCCCCAGCCCGCCTCTGGTTGCGGCGAAGCATCCATCAGCGGCCCCCGGCCGCGGGCTATTTGAGTGGTTCCGCCGGAATGTCCAGCAGAACCTTCGTGCCGCCCTCCTCGCCCGAGACCATGTCGAAGGTTCCGCCCAACTCACCCACCACCAGCGTTCGTACGATCTGCAGTCCCAGGTTGCCCGCGCGTTGCGGGTCGAAGCCCTCGGGCAGACCGCGGCCGTCGTCCTCGACGGTGATCAGCAGACGCTCGGGGCCGCGCGCGGCGGTGACGTCCACCGTGCCGCGCTGCCCCGGGCCGAAGCCGTGCTCAAGGGCGTTCTGCAGGAGTTCGGTCAGCACCATCGACAGCGGGGTGGCGGTCTCCGCGGTGAGGATGCCGAAGCGGCCGGTGCGGCTTGCCGAGACCCGGCCCGGGGAGAGTTCGGCGACCATCGCGATGACCCGGTCGGCGATGTCGTCGAACTGGACCCGCTCATCGAGGTTCTCCGACAGCGTCTCGTGCACGATGGCGATCGACCCGACCCGTCGCACCGCCTCCTCCAGTGCGCCACGCGCCTTGTCGGAGTCCATGCGACGGGCCTGCAGCCGCAACAATGCGGCCACCGTCTGCAAGTTGTTCTTCACCCGATGGTGGATCTCCCGGATGGTGGCGTCCTTGGTCATCAACTCGCGCTCGCGGCGGCGCAGTTCCGTGACATCGCGGAGCAGCACCAGCGAACCGATGCGGGTGCCCTTGGGTTTGAGCGGGATCGCGCGCAGTTGGATGATCGCGTCGTTGCCCTCGACCTCGGTCTCCCGGGGCGCCCAGCCGCTGGCGAGTTTGACCATCGCCTCGTCGACCGGTCCGCGCGCCGGGGCGAGGTCCGCGGTGGTCTGGCCGAGGTGGAGTCCCACCAGGTCGGTGGCGAGTCCCAGCCGGTGGTAGGCGGAGAGCGCGTTGGGGCTCGCGTACTGCACCACGCCGTCCGCGTCGAGCCTGAGCAGTCCGTCACCGGCGCGCGGCGAGGCGTCCATGTCGACCTGCTCCGCGGGGAACGGGAAGGAGCCCGCGGCGATCATCTGCGCGAGGTCGGACGCACTCTGCAGATAGGTCAGCTCCAGGCGGCTGGGCGTACGGACCGTGAGCAGGTTGGTGTTACGGGCGATGACGCCGAGGACGCGGCCCGCGCGCCGCACCGGAATGGACTCCACGCGGACCGGCACCTCCTCGCGCCACTCCGGGTCGCCCTCCCGAACGATCCGGCCCTCGTCGAGTGCCGCGTCGAGCATGGGCCTGCGGCCGCGCGGCACCAGGTGACCCACCATGTCGTCCTGGTACGAGGTCGGCCCGGTGTTGGGCCGCATCTGCGCCACCGAGACGTAGCGCGTCCCGTCCTTCGTCGGCACCCAGAGCACCAGGTCGGCGAAGGAGAGATCGGAGAGCAGCTGCCACTCGGACACCAGGAGGTGCAGCCACTCGAGATCGGAGTCGTCGAGCGCGGTGTGCTGGCGTACGAGGTCGTTCATGGAGGGCACGCTGTGGAGCGTACCTCTGGGACTTCACGGGAAGTTCATCTGCCTTCTCCAGGAGCCCTATAGACACAGAGTAATGGTCTAGTCCACAATGGGCTTGCAAAAAGCTTCCGCCCTCCCCGCACAGGAGGACGGAACGGGACCCCGATCGGCGTTCTCTGCCCTGACTGCGCCGGGGGTCCCCACACAAGTCGGCACCACCGGCAGCGGGGACCGCACACCACGCACCGCCGGCGCCGACGGTAGCTCCGGGCTGCGGTGCCGGAAGGGCTGAGGGTCCCTTCCCGGCGCCGCGGCCCGCGGCGATTTTTTTGTGTTCGCTCGCCGCCGGGCGGCCCCTTTTTGTGTTCGCTCGCCGCCGGGCGCTTTACCCGATGCCGACACTCCTCGTCGCGCGGTCGCTACGCTCCCTCCTCCTCGTCGCTTTCGGCATCGGCGCGCCCTTTGGCTCGCTCACCTTGCGGCGAGTTGGGCACCCGGAGAAATCCATCACGGTCGTGAGTGCCGAAGAAACGGAGTGGCCCCCCACCCGGCATGCGGGCGAGGGGCCAGTCGGAACGCGAAGCGCGCGTCAGCGGGTTTCCGTCACCTTGGCGAGGGCCCTGGGCGCGTCCGGGTCCTGGCCGCGGGCGATGGTGACCTCGTAGGCGAGCATCTGCAGCGGGATGATCTCCAGGATCGGCTGGACCTCCTCGGCCACCCCGGTCGTCGGCAGGACGAAACCGGCCGAGGCGGCGTCCACCTGGGCCTGGTTGCCGATGACGACGAGGTCGGCGCCGCGGCCGCGCAGTCGGTCGAGCACCGGCTGGAGCGCATTGCCACCCTTGCCCTCCGTGACGATGGCTATCACCGGCGAGACGTTGTCGACCATGGCCAGCGGGCCGTGCAGCAGGTCCGCGCCGGAGAAGGAGAGCGCCGGGATGTAGCTGGTCTCCATCAGCTTCAGCGCGGCCTCCTTCGCGGTCGGGTAGCCGTAGCCGCGCGAGGTGATGACCAGCCGCTCGGCGAACCGGTAGCGCGCGGCCAGTTCCTTGACCTCGGCCTGGCGGGCCAGGATCTGCTCGGCCAGCTCCGGCAGCACCTTGGCGGGCGAGCCGTCACCCCCGCGCAGTCCCTCGACGAGGAGGTAGAGCGACAGCAGCTCCGCGGTGTAGGTCTTGGTCGCGGGCAGCGCCTTCTCCGGCCCGGCCAGTACGTCGATGTGGAACTCGGAGACCTCGGCCAGCGGCGAGTCGGCGTTGTTGGTCACCGCGAGGGTGATGGCACCGGCCTCGCGGGCGGCCTGGGTGGAGGCGACCAGGTCGGGCGAGCCGCCGGACTGGCTGACCGTGATGACCAGTACATCGGTCAGGTCGGGCTGGGCCCCGTAGGCCGTGGTGGTGGACATGGAGGTCAGGCCCGCGGGCTTGCCCAACAGCACCTCGATCAGGTACTTCGCGTACAGCGCCGCGTTGTCGGAGGTGCCGCGCGCGGTGAGCAGCACGAAGCGCGGGTTGCGTGCGGCGATCTGCTCGGCGATCTCCCGGATCTTCGGGGCGCCCTCTTCGAGGATGCGGCGCAGCACCGCGGGCTGCTGGGCCATTTCGCCGGACATGATCCGGCCCGGCTGGGGGTCCTGCTGGGTCGGAGTCGGGGCGGACATGCGATGAGCCTCCAGGCTGCTTGAATTGTGTTCGCTCGCCTCCGCGGCGTCAGCGCCCGGCGTCCTTGCCGGCGATGACCTCCGCGGCTGCTCGCCCGCACACGCGGGCCGCACCGTGGGTCGCGATGTGCAGTGCGCCGGTCGGCGGGGCCTGCGGGACGCCCATTTCGACCACCACCGAGTCCGGCCGGGCGGCCACCAGGCGATCCAGCGCATCGGCCATCCACCGGTGACGGTGTGCGTCGCGAACCACGATGACGATCCTACGGTCCGCCGCGGAGTGCAGCACATTTGCGACCAACGCGGGCAGACCGCGCTCCGCCACATCGGACTCACGGTAGGTGCCGGTTCCGGTGCCGGGCAGCAGACGTTCCAGCTCGGCGGCGACGCCCCACGGTGTCTCGTCGCCGACCGCGATGTTGGCGACCGGAGTGAAGGCCGCCGCGTAGACCGGGCCTTCGGGCGCCTGGTACGGGCCGCGCCGGGTCACCCCCAGTGCCCGGCGGGCGGCGGCAAGGCCGATGCCGGGGTCGGGCGCGCTCCCCTCCACCGCGCCCGCCCCCTTCGTACGGACCCACTCCCCCAGCGCCCGTACCCGCGCCGCGGCGTCCGCGAGCCGTGCCTCGGGCAGCTCACCGGTGTGCACCGCCCGTACCAGGGCGTCCCGCAGCCGCAGCACCGTCTCCTCGTCGGCGAGGTTGCCGCCCACACAGATCGCGTCGGCCCCGGCGGTCAGGGCCAGCACGGTGCCGCGCTCGATGCCGTAGGTGGCGGTGATGGCGCGCATCTCCACCGCGTCGGTGGCGATCAGCCCCTGGTAGCCGAGGCCGCCCTCGGCCTCGGGCGCCCGCAGCAGACCGGTGAGCGCCGCCGGGCTGAGCGTGGCGGGCAGTGCCTGGTCGACGGCCGGGAGCAGGATGTGCGCGCTCATCACGGCCTTGGTCCCGGCGGCGAGCGCGGCTCGGAACGGCACCAGCTCGCGGGCGTACAGCGTCGTCAGGTCGGCGTCGATCCGCGGCAGGTCGTGGTGCGAGTCGACGGCCGTGTCGCCGTGGCCGGGAAAGTGCTTGGTGCAGGCGGCGACCCCGGCCTGCTGCAGGCCCTCGACGTACGCGGCGGTGTGCCGCGCCACCAGTTCGGGGTCGGCGCCGAAGGACCGTACCCCGATGACCGGGTTGTCGGGGTTGGAGTTGACGTCCGCGGACGGCGCCCAGTTGAGGTTGACGCCGCACTCCCGGAGCCTGCGGCCGAGCTCCCGGGCGACCGCGCGGGTCAGCTCGGTGTCGTCGACGGCGCCGAGGGCGTGGTTGCCCGGGAAGGAGGAGCCGCTGCGGGCCTCCAGGCGGGTGACGTCGCCGCCCTCCTCGTCGGCCGCGACGATCAGCTCCGGGGACTCCGCACGCAACCGTGCGGTGAGCGCGGCGAGTTGCTCCGGTGACTCGATGTTCCGGGCGAACAGCGCGACCGAACCAAGCCCTTCGTCGAGCCGCCGCAGCAGCCAGTCGGGAGCGGTGGTTCCAGTGAAGCCGGGCTGGAGTACGCCGAGCGCGTCACGCGTCACGGTGTCCGTAGTCAGCATGGTCATCCCTTCACCGCCCCTGCGGTCAGTCCGCCGACGGCCTTGCGCTGGAGGATCAGGAACACGATCACCACGGGGATGGTGAAAAGGGTGGAGGCGGCCATCGTGGCGCCCCAGTCGTCACCGAAGTTGGTCTGGAACTGGGTGAGCCACAGCGGCAGGGTCTGGCCGCTCTGCTTGTTGAGGATGAGGACCAGCGGGAACTCGTTCCAGGCCGTGATGAAGCCGAAGAGCGAGGTGGCCATCAGTCCGGGCGCGAGCAGCGGGAAGACGACCCTGATGAACGCCTGGGTACGTGTGCAGCCGTCGACCAGGGCCGACTCCTCCAACTCCTTGGGCACGGCGGCGATGAACCCGCGCAGCGTCCAGATGGTGAACGGCAGCACCATCATCATGTAGAAGAGGGTCAGCGGGACCAGGCTGTTGAGCTGGTCCTGGCCGCGGACGATCATGTAGACGGAGATCGTCATGACCTCCCAGGGCGCCATCTGCGCCATCATGATGAGCAGGATGAACGCCTTGCGGCCTCTGAACCGCATCCGGGCCAGCGCGAACGACGCCAGCAGCGCGATCGCCAGGGAGAGCAGCACCGCGCCGAGGGTGACGGTGAAGCTGTTGCGTACCAGGCCCCAGAAGCCTGCGGCCCGCACCGCCTTGCCGAAGTGCGCGAACGTGCCGTGGAGCGGGACGAGGACCGGGGTCTTGCTGATGATGTCGATGTCCGGCTTGAAGGCCGTGGTCGCCATCCAGTAGACGGGGAAGACGAAGAACGCGAACAGGAGGACCGCGACGGCGTTGGGCCAGAAGCGTCCGAGAAGCGAGCGCCTCACAGGTCGTCCTCCTGCTTGAGAATGATCCGGAAGTAATAGGACATCAGCGCCAGCAGGATCAGGATGGTGAGCGTGGAGATCGCCGCGCCCACGCCGTAGTGCTGGTTGCCGACGCCCTCGACGAACGCGTAGACGGGCAGGGTCTGGGTGGTGCCCGCGGGTCCCCCGGCGTTGAGCGCGTAGACCTGCGGGAACGCCTTGAAGACCCAGATGATCTCCAGGAACGCCGTGCTCAGGAAGAACGGCTTGAGGATCGGAAAGGTGACCGAACGGAAGGTGCGCCAGGCGGTCGCACCGTCCATCCGGGCCGCCTCGAGCAGTTCGGCGGAGATGGTGGTCAGTCCCGCGTAGAGGTTGAGGGCGACGAACGGGACGGACTGCCAGACGATCATCAGGGTGATGACGGAGAAGGTGGAGAACTGGCCGCCGAACCAGTTGTATCCCGCCATCGAGTGCCAACCGAGCTTGGCCAGCCCCCAGTTGGCGACACCGTACTGCGAGTCGAAAAGCCACTGGTAGACCGTGGTTCCGGCGACGATCGGCATCGCCCACGCCAGGATCAGGGCGAGCGAGAGGAACAGCCGCATCCGCTTGCCCAGCCGGTTCAGCAGCAGTCCCACCAGTGTGCCCGCCGCCATGATCAGCACGACGTTGGCGGCGGTGAACAGGACCGAGCGGAAGGTGGTGTGCCAGAAGACCGAACTGGTGAGCTGGTCGGTGTAGTTGCCGAACCCGGTCCACTCGGTGGTGTGCTGGATGAGCTGGAAGGCGTTGAGGTTCTGGAACGAGATGACGAGGTTGCGCAGCAGCGGATAGGCGAGCAGCGCGGCCGTCGCCAGCAGCGCCGGGAGGATCAGCAGATACGGGGCGCCGCGTGCGGCCAGTCCGCCCGCCGACCGCTTGCGGCCCGCGGGCGGTGGAGGGGTCGGCGGCGTGCCCGCGCTGGGGGGACGCGTCGGCGTCCTGGTCGATGGCGCACCCATGCTGTTGTCTTCCTCCCGCTGTGCCCGCTGCTGCCGGGTGGGGCGGCCGGATCGGCGGCCCCACCCGTACGACTCACTGCTTCTGGCTGAGCCGCTTGTTGATCTCGGCGTCGGCCTGCTTGGCGGCGGCCGACGGGTCCTGGCCCTGGAGGACGCCGGTCATGAAGATGGTCGAGATGGGGTTGGGCTTGTTCTCGACGTTGCCCCAGGCGGGGATCAGCGGGGTGGTGCCGCCGCCCGCGGCGGCGGCCGAGGCGGCGGTGGCGAACGGGTTGCCCGTCAGGTTGGCGTTGAGCGAGGTCTTGTTCGGGATGACGCCGCCCTCCTTGGCGAGCGCGCCCTCGAACTGGTCGGACAGCGCGAGCTTCAGGAAGTCCTTCGCCAGCTCGGGGTTCTTGCTCGCCTGGGCGATGGCCAGGTTGGAGCCGCCGAGGAAGACCTTGGCGGGCTTGTCGGCGGTCTTGCCGGGAATCGGGAAGTAGCCGATCTGGTCCTTCAGCTGGGGGTTCTTGGCGATCGCACCGGCCGCCTCCCAGCCGAAGCCGATGAACGAGCCGACATCGCCCTTGGCGAAGACGTCCGACTGCTGCGGGGTGGCCTCGTCCTTGTCCTTGGGCGCGGTGCCGTAGGAGTTGAGCTTCTTGTAGAGGTTGATGGCCTCGGCTGCCTGCGGCGAGTCGAGGTTGGAGGCGTAGTTGTCGCCGTTCTTCTTCACCAGGTCCGCGCCCGCGTCCAGCAGGAACCCGTCGAAGGAGTACCAGTCCTGACCCGGCGCGTACAGCGTGTCCTGGGTGCCCTTGGACTTGAGGGTGTCCAGGTCCTTGAAGAACTCGTCCTGGGTCTTGGGGGTGTCCTTGATCCCCGCGTCGGCCCAGATCTTCTTGTTGTACACGACGACCCGGTTGGAGAAGTACCAGGGAGCGGCGAACTGCTTGCCCTGGTATAGCGCGGAGGCGTTCAGCGCCGGGGACCAGTCGTTGCCTCCGAGGTCCGCCTTGTCACCGGTGAGGTCCATCAGACCGCCGGTGGCCGCGTAGTACGGGGTCTGGGTGTTGCCGACCTCGACCACGTCCGGCGGGGTGTTCTCGGACAGGGCGGTGGTCAGCTTCTGCTGGATACCGCCCCACTGCTGAACCTGAACGCTGAGCTTGGCGCCCGGGTATTTCTTCTCGAAGGCGGCCGTGATGTCCTTGGTCCAGCCGGGTGGGTTGGAGCCGCTCATCACCCAGACGGTCAGGGTCTTGCCCTTGAAGTCCCCCGGACCCGACGCCTTGTCACTTTTACTGCCGCTGGACCCGCACGCCGCAACCGACACGGCCATTGCGGTGGCACCCAATACGGCTATCGCCGCCCTGCGCTTGCGCATCACGCCACCCTCCTGAAGGTGCCAGAGACTCCCCCCTGGTCTTTAATGGTTTAGACCAGTACGGGGAGCTTGGCCTAGACCTTTAGGGGTGTCAAGGGTGTATAAGAGCGGCTGTCGAGTCCGTTACCGGACCGACACCTGACCTACGACGCCCGCTTACCGCTACGTGCGCGGCGCACGCCGTGCCACCATGTGAGCCGCTAGTTGGACGGAGGAGCCGGTGACGGCAGCCGAGAAGGAGTCGGGAGCGCAACCCATGGAGACCGACGGGGGCGCCGGGGCACCGGCCACGGACGCGCCGGTCGGCGCGTCGGAGACGCCCGAGAACGGAGCGGGGACGTCGGGCACGCGCACCGCGCGTGTCCCGAAGTACTACCGCCTCAAGCGGCACTTGCTGGACATCACGCAGACCATGCCGCCCGGCACCCCCGTACCGCCGGAGCGCACGCTGGCGGCCGAGTTCGACACCTCGCGCACCACGGTCCGCCAGGCGCTCCAGGAACTCGTCGTCGAGGGGCGCCTTGAGCGCATCCAGGGCAAGGGCACGTTCGTCGCCAAACCCAAGGTCGCCCAGGCGCTGCAACTCACCTCGTACACGGAGGACATGCGGGCGCAGGGCCTTGAGCCCACCTCCCAACTGCTCGACATCGGCTATGTCGCCGCTGACGACCGGCTGGCCGGGCTGCTGGACATCAAGGCGGGCGGCCGCGTCCTGCGCATCGAGCGCCTGCGGCTGGCCAACGGTGAGCCGATGGCGATCGAGACCACCCACCTGTCCGCCAAGCGCTTCCCCTCGCTGCGCCGCAACCTCGCCAAACACACCTCGCTGTACACGGCATTGGCCGAGGTCTACGACGTCCATCTGGCTGAAGCGGAGGAGACCATCGAAACCTCCCTCGCCACCCCCCGCGAGGCGGGCCTGCTGGGCACGGACGTCGGCCTACCGATGCTGCTGCTCTCCCGGCACTCCATCGACACCACGGGCGAACCCGTCGAATGGGTCCGTTCGGTCTACCGCGGCGACCGCTACAAGTTCGTGGCGAGACTCCAACGTCCCAGCTGAAGCGGGTCCGGGGGGCGCGGCCCCCGGAAACCCCCGTGACTCTTCTGGTATGCGGACGGGTAGTGACTACATCATGTGCGCTGCCCTAGATTGCCTGCGCATTACCTGGGAGACCTATCGCATCGGGGAGCCGCCACCATGACAGAACCGCCACCGCAGCCCAAACCGGTCATCACCGCCTCCCGGCTGGTGGCGGCGGTCTGCCTGGTCCTTCCGTTCATCGCGACGTTGTGGGTCAGCTCGTACGCGCGGCCCACCCCGGCGTTCATCGGCATCCCGTTCTTCTACTGGTACCAGATGGCCTGGGTGGTCATCTCCACCGGACTCACCTCGATCGCCTATGTGCTGATCCGGCGTGAGGAACGGGCCCGCAGAAGCGACGGGTCCGAGGAGGCGGCATGAAGCACAACGTCAACGGAGTCGCGCTCGCCGTCTTCGTCTTCTTCTTCCTCGTCGTCACCGTGCTCGGCTTCCTGGCCGCCCGCTGGCGGCGGGCCGAGAACGCCCTCAACCTGGACGAGTGGGGGCTGGGCGGCCGCAGCTTCGGCACCTGGATCACCTGGTTCCTGCTAGGCGGCGACCTCTACACCGCGTATACGTTCGTCGCCGTTCCGGCGGCGGTCTACGCGGCGGGTGCCTCCGGCTTCTTCGCGGTGCCGTACACCATCCTCGTATACCCGATGATCTTCTGCTTCCTGCCCCGGCTGTGGTCGGTCGCCCGAAGCCACGGCTACGTCACCCCGTCGGATTTCGTCCGGGGGCGCTACGGGTCACGGGGTCTGTCGCTCGCGGTGGCGATTACCGGAATCCTCGCCACGATGCCGTATATCGCCCTCCAACTCGTCGGCATTCAAGCCGTGCTGGACGTCCTGGGCATCGGCGGTGGCACCTCCACCAACTGGTTCGTCAAGGACCTGCCGCTTCTGATCGCCTTCGCGGTGCTCGCCGCGTACACCTACTCCTCGGGGCTGCGCGCGCCCGCGCTGATCGCCTTCGTCAAGGACGCGCTGATCTACATTGTCATCGCGGTGGCGATCATCTACATCCCCATTCGGCTGGGCGGCTTCGGCCATATCTTCCACACGGCGAGCGAGGCATATTCCAAGGTCAACCCGGCTACCGGCAAACCGCGCGGCGAACTGGTGAGCAGCGCCAAGAACCAATGGGCCTACGGCACCCTGGCGTTGGGTTCCGCGCTCGCGCTGTTCATGTATCCGCACTCGATCACCGCCACCCTCTCCAGCCGCAGCCGTGATGTGGTGCGCCGCAACACCACCATCCTGCCGCTGTATTCACTGATGCTCGGACTGCTGGCGATGCTGGGCTTCATGGCGATCGCCGACGGGGTCGGCAAGGGGGTCAAGGGCTTCAACGCACAGTTGGCGATCCCCCAGCTGTTCCTGAACATGTTCCCGTCGTGGTTCGCGGGCCTTGCCTTCGCTGCCATAGGAATCGGTGCACTCGTTCCGGCGGCCATTATGTCCATCGCCGCCGCGAATCTGTTCACCCGCAATATCTACAAGGATTTCCTGCGGCCGAACGCCACGCCCGAGCAGGAGACCCGGGTCTCCAAACTGGTCTCGCTGGTGGTCAAGCTCGGAGCGCTGGTCTTCGTCCTCACCATGGACAAGACGGTGGCCATCAACTTCCAGTTGCTGGGCGGGATCTGGATCCTGCAGACCTTCCCGGCGATCGTCGTGGGCCTGTACACCCGGTGGTTCCACCGCTGGGCGCTGCTGGCGGGCTGGCTGGTCGGCATGGTGTACGGCACGTGGACCGCGTGGACGGTGGCCAGTCCCACCCAGGCCCACTTCGGGGGCAGTTCGAAGCTGATCCCGGGCATCGGCCAGATCGGCTACATCGGCATGACCGCCTTCGTGCTGAACCTTGCGGTCGCGATCGTCCTGACCGTGGTCCTCAAGGCGCTGGGCACCCCGGAGGGCTTCGACGAGACGGCTCCGGCCGACTACACGGCGGACGGCAAACGGTCGACCGCACGGGAGCAACTGCCCCCGCATGGTGACGAGTTGCCGCCGGTCGCCACCACCGGCCACTGACCCGTACCGCACGCACGGGCCGCCCCGCGAAAAGGGGCGGCCCGTTGTCAGACCCCTGGGGCAGACTGCCGCCATGGACATCATCATTCGCGGTGCCCGGGACGAAGAGTTGGACGCCGTAGGCGAACTCACCGCCCGCACCTATGTGGACGAGGGCCTGCTCGCCCGGGGCCCCGACAGCCCCTACGTGCCGGTGCTGCGCGCCGCCCGGCACCGGGCGGCGCACGCCGAGGTCCTGGTGGCCACGGACGCGGCGAGCGACCAGCTGCTGGGCTCCGTGACGTTCGCCGCACCCGGCAGCGCGTACGCGGAAGTCGCTGGGCCCGGCGAGGGCGAGTTCCGGATGCTGGTGGTGGCGGCTGACGCGCGGCGGTGCGGAGCGGCCGAGCAGTTGGTGCGCGCCTGCCTCGACCGGGCACGCGCACTGGGGCTGCGACGGGTCGTCATATCCAGCGCCCAGCAGATGACCGCGGCCCACCGGCTGTACCGCCGACTCGGCTTCCGGCGCACCCCGGAACGGGACTGGGAAGTGGCGCCCGGCGCCGTGCTGTGGACGTTCGCGGTGGAACTGTAGCCACTTCGGCGCCGGAACTCCAGTTCCAATTTCTGATCCGCCGACACAACATCTAGGGGTGCCTCCTCCACGCGGCACTAGATGTATGCTCGTCACCGCTGTCGCCGCAGGGGAACTCGGTGGGAATCCGGGACTGCCCCGCAACGGTGTACGGGTGCGCTGCCGTACCCGCGAGTCCGACGACCTGCCGACGGCGCACCCTCCGGACTGACCGGACGGTGCAGTGTTGTCCGGGCCTCGCGGGTTGGGCCAGCGGACGCGATACGGGGTGCCTTCCTGACGGTTCGGGCTGCCCGTGCGCGCCCGCGCTCCTCTCGCGTCGCCGCCGCCTACGAGGGAGAGAGACCACCGTGACCATCGCGCCCGCAGCCCCCGAGTCAGCCACCGCCCCTGACTCGGAGGCCGACCCCGGCACGGAACTGCTCCGCACCCTGACGGAGTTGTCCACCGATCTCCCGGACACCGCCGCCGGACGGGTCGCCGCCGCCGCACTGCGTGGCCGTCACGCCGGTTCGGACGAGGCCGAGTTGCGCGGGCTGGCCACCGAGGCCGCCGCCGGGCTGATCTCCGAGGACCCGCAGTACAGCCGCCTCGCCGCACGGCTGCTGGCCCGCGCGATCACCGATGAGGCGGCCGGCCAGGGCGTGACCACGTTCACCGAGTCGATCGCCACCGGGCACCGCGAGGGCCTGATCGCCGACAGCACCGCCGCCTTCGTCCGCACCCACGCCGCCCGACTCGACGCGCTCATCGACCCCGAAGGCGACGGCCGCTTCGGCTACTTCGGGCTGCGTACCCTGCACAGCCGCTACCTGCTGCGGCACCCCACCACCCGGCAGGTCATCGAGACCCCGCAGCACTTCATGCTGCGCGTCGCCTGCGGCCTGGCCGAGGACGAGTCGGTCGGCGCCCTGGACGAAGTCGCCGCGCTCTACGGCCTGATGAGCCGCCTGGACTACCTGCCCAGTTCGCCGACGCTGTTCAACTCCGGCACCCGGCACCCGCAGATGTCCTCCTGCTACCTGCTGGACTCCCCGCTCGACCAGCTCGACTCGATCTACGAGCGCTACCACCAGATCGCGCGGCTGTCGAAGCACGCGGGCGGCATCGGCCTGCCGTACTCCCGCATCCGCTCCCGTGGTTCGCTGATCCGCGGCACCAACGGCCACTCCAACGGCATCGTGCCGTTCCTGCGGACCCTCGACTCGTCCGTCGCCGCGGTCAACCAGGGCGGCCGCCGCAAGGGCGCGGCCTGCGTGTACCTGGAGACCTGGCACGCGGACCTGGAGGAGTTCCTGGAGCTGCGGGACAACACCGGTGAGGACGCCCGCCGCACCCACAACCTCAACATCGCGCACTGGATCCCGGACGAGTTCATGCGCCGGGTGGAGACGGACGCCGCCTGGTCGCTGTTCTCGCCGTCCGATGTGCCGGAACTGGTCGACCTGTGGGGCGAGGAGTTCGACGCCGCCTACCGCAGGGCCGAGGCGGAGGGCCGGTTCGTCAAGCAGGTACCGGCGCGCCAGCTGTACGCCCGGATGATGCGCACCCTCGCCCAGACCGGCAACGGCTGGATGACGTTCAAGGACGCCTCGAACCGCACCGCCAACCAGACCGCCGAGCCCGGCCGGGTGGTGCACTCCTCCAACCTGTGCACCGAAATCCTGGAGGTGACGGACGACGGCGAGACCGCCGTGTGCAACCTCGGCTCGGTCAACCTGGGAGCGCACCTGGGCGCCGACGGCGAGATGGACTGGGAGCGGCTGGACGCCACCGTCCGCACCGCCGTGACCTTCCTGGACCGGGTGGTGGACATCAACTTCTACCCGACCGACCAGGCCGCCGCCTCCAACCAGCGCTGGCGCCCGGTGGGGTTGGGCGTGATGGGCCTGCAGGACGTGTTCTTCAAGCTCCGGCTGCCGTTCGACTCCGCCGAGGCCCAGGAGCTGTCCACTCGGATCGCCGAGCGGATCATGCTCGCCGCCTACGAGCAGTCCTGTGCGCTGGCCGAGCGGCACGGCCCGCTTCCGGCCTGGTCCGAGACCCGCGCCGCGCGCGGCGTACTGCACCCGGACCACTACGACACCACCGAGCGGTGGCCGGAGCGCTGGACCGCGCTGCGGGAACGTGTCGCACGCTCCGGGATGCGCAATTCGCTGCTGCTCGCGATCGCGCCGACCGCGACCATCGCCTCGATCGCAGGGGTCTACGAGTGCATCGAGCCGCAGGTCTCCAACCTCTTCAAGCGCGAGACCCTCAGCGGCGAGTTCCTGCAGGTCAACTCCTACCTGGTGGAGGACCTGAAGGAGCTCGGCGTCTGGGACACCACCACCCGTGAGGCACTGCGCGAGTCCAACGGCTCGGTGCAGGACTTCGGTTGGCTTCCCCAGGACGTACGCACGCTGTACCGCACCGCCTGGGAGCTGCCCCAGCGCGCGCTGATCGACATGGCCGCGTCCCGTACCGCCTATCTCGACCAGAGCCAGTCGCTCAACCTCTTCATGGCCGCGCCCACCATCGGGAAGCTCAGCTCGATGTACGCCTACGCCTGGAAGAAGGGCCTGAAGACGACGTACTACCTGCGCTCGCGCCCGGCGACGAGGATCGCCCGCGCGGCCTCCGGGGCCGTGAACGTCCCCGCCCAGAAGACCGCCGAGGAAGAAGCGGTCGCCTGCTCCCTGGAAAACCCCGAGTCCTGCGAGGCCTGCCAGTAATGACCGCCGAGTCCCCCATGAAGAACCTGCTGGACCCGGGCTTCGAACTGACCCTGCGCCCCATGCGCTACCCGGACTTCTACGAGCACTACCGCAACGCCATCAAGAACACCTGGACGGTGGAGGAGGTCGACCTCCACTCCGACGTCGCCGATCTCGCCAAGCTCTCCCCCGGTGAGCAGCACCTGATCGGGCGCCTGGTGGCCTTCTTCGCCACCGGTGACTCCATCGTCGCCAACAACCTGGTGCTGACGCTGTACAAGCACATCAACTCCCCCGAGGCGCGGCTGTACTTGTCGCGCCAGCTGTTCGAGGAGGCCGTGCACGTCCAGTTCTATCTGACGCTGCTGGACACCTATCTCCCGGACCACGACGACCGGGTGGCGGCCTTCGCCGCGGTGGAGAACATCCCGTCGATCCGCGAGAAGGCCCAGTTCTGCTTCAGGTGGATGGACTCGGTGGGGGAGGTCGGCCAACTCGGCACCAAGGAGGACCGCCGCCGCTTCCTGCTGAACCTGATCTGCTTCGCGGCCTGCATCGAGGGCCTGTTCTTCTACGGTGCCTTCGCCTACGTCTACTGGTTCCGCTCCCGCGGCCTGCTGCACGGCCTGGCCACCGGCACCAACTGGGTGTTCCGCGACGAGTCCATGCACATGGACTTCGCCTTCCAGGTCGTGGACACCGTCCGCGCGGAGGAGCCGGACCTCTTCGACGACGACATGGCCAAGCAGGTCACCGCGATGCTGGAGGAGGCGGTGGAAGCGGAGCTGCAGTTCGCCCGCGACCTGTGCGGGGACGGTCTGTCCGGCATGAACACCGAGTCCATGCGCGAGTACCTGCAGTGCGTCGCCGACCAGCGGCTGGCCCGGCTGGGCCTTCCGGTCCGCTACGGCTCACAGAACCCGTTCTCCTTCATGGAGTTGCAGAACGTCCAGGAGCTGACGAACTTCTTCGAGCGCCGTGCGTCCGCGTACCAGGTCGCGGTGGAGGGTTCGGTCTCGTTCGACGACGACTTCTGAGTCGGCCTCGGCGGCGGCCGCTCCCCACAGGGCTGGGAGCGGCCGCCGTTCCCCAGGAGGGGCACCCCCCGTGATGGCGCCCCTCAACTGAACGTCCCGCACCGTGCGCGGTGCGGGCGTTGGCTAGATCACCACCAGTCGGTGCAGGTGATCGCGCCGTCAGCGGTGTAGCCGCAGGCACGGAACCGCCACAGGTTGCTGCTGCTCTCCCGCTGGGCGGCGCTGGTCTTCGAACTGCCGTTTCCGTGGCTCACGTTGAACGGCCCGCACTGCAGCCACGTCTGCCCGCCGTCCTGCGTCCAGTCCATCCACACGGACTCGGTGCCGTTGACCGTGTTGCCCTCGATCTTGGCGAATCCACGGCCGCCGGCCGACTGGAGGGAGATGGTGTCCCCGTCGTGGGACACCGAACGCTCCACCGTGCCACTGGCGTTGTCAGAGATGTCGACAAACCCGTTCGCGCCGTGTTCGCAGTCCGAGGCGGCGGCGTGCGCCGCCGGTGCCACGGCCATCCCGACGCCCACGACACTCCCGAGGGAGAGCACCAGCGCGGAAGCCGCCCCAGCGATTTTCTGACCTGCCTTCATGGGTCCTCCTGTCATGCGGTGTGACGTACGCGACACTTTCGCGCTCGCCGCTTGCTATACGCATGGCGAGGGGTCCCCGTATGACATCAAGGTCCAAGATCTTTCCACCGCCGGGCGCCCGCTCAGCGGGAGCGCGCTTCGGCCGCGGTGCAGGTGCGGATCTCGGTGGTGTTGCGGGTGCGGACGCCGGGCAGCCAGCCGTGGGTTCCGGTGGCCGTGCTGACCAGGTACCAGCGGGTGGAGGTGATGCCGCTCTCGTCCTGTATCAACGTGCCGTCGGTGATGACGCAGATCGCGCCCAGCCGGTCGCCGTGCCAGACCTTGCCCGCCGAGTTGTCGGCCGCGGCGTATGACGCGTAGGGGTTCCGCGCCAGATGGAGCGCGCACTCCATGGTGCGCAGCGGTTGGCAGGGGCCCTCGGCGTTGTAGACCGTCAGCGTCGCCGACGGTGCGGGCAGGGCGGGCGACGACCGGCCGGAGCGCTGCCACCACGAGGCCCCCAGGGCGATCACGGCGATCGCCGCCACGATCGCCGCCGCCGAGACGACCGCGTAGACCGGGCGCCGTCGGGGCCGCGGCTGCCGCTGGGGGCCCGACGGCGCGGCCGACGGCGCCTGAATCCGTTCCCACAGTCCCGGTGGCGGGACGATGCGCTCGTCCGCGGCGCGCAGTCGATCCCGTAACGCGGCCGCGACGTCCTCGTGCGATGCCTTGCCGCCCATGGATCCTCCCGCCCTTCCGCGGTCTACAACTGGTGCTCCGCCAACAGGCGTCGCAGCTTGTCCAGAGCCCGTGCGCGGGACCGGGAGACGGTCCCGCGGTGCAGCTCCAGCGCCTCAGCCGCCTGATCGATGGTGTACCCGTCCAGGTCGATGAGTATGACGACGCCCGCCTGCCGAACCGTCAACCGCCCTAGCAGGCGCACCGCTTCGAGCTCGGCGGCCCGTTCCTCGAATCCGCCGTCCCAGCGGTCGGTGCCGGAACCGGACTCCTTCATCTCCGCCACGAGCACATGCTTGCTGCTGCGGCGATATCCGTCCCGTACGACACTCACCAGGGCGCTGAAGGCGTAGGCGTACGGCTCCGGATGCGACAGGAACCGCTGCGGTCGGGCGACCAGCTTGAGATACGCCTCATGGACCGCGTCCTCCGCCGCGTGCGCCCCGGCCAGCAGGACGGCCCTGCGGTACAGCCTGGGCAGCAACTCACAGAAGACGTCGTCGAAAGACGACCGTAACTCGTCGCCATGGCAACTGGTCATGGGCTGGCATCCCCCAGTTCCGTGCGGCCATGACCGACACTCTCGCGAGTCGCCTACCAGTACATCGCGAAAAAGCTACGCCGCTTCAGCCGTCCCCGGCGTGCACACGAACTACGGATCACCCCTTTGAGTGGCACCGTGCTGGGCGCCCTGACCTGGGTCGCGTCAGCCGTTCGGCACCGTCTCGTACTTCGGGGTGCCCTCCTCCATCTGCCGCATGACGTCCTTGCGTTCGCGCTTGGAGAGGCGGTCGATGTACAGGTAGCCGTTCAGGTGGTCGGTCTCGTGCTGGAGGCAGCGGGCGAAGTAGCCGGAGCCCTCGACAGTGATCGGGTTGCCGTGCAGGTCCTGGCCGCGGACCACGGCGTAGTCGGGGCGGGCCAGTTCCATGTAGGCGCCGGGGACGGACAGGCAGCCCTCGTTGGAGTCGTCCAACACCCGCTGGTCGGCGGGGAGTTCGTCGACGACGGGGTTGATGACATGGCCGACGTGCCGTACGCCGTCGTCGTCCGGGCAGTCGTAGACGAAGACGCGCAGGTCGACGCCGATCTGGTTGGCGGCCAGGCCGACGCCCTCGGCAGCGCGCTGGCTGGCGAACATGTCGTCGATGAGCGCGGCGAGCTTGTCGTCGAACTCGGTCACCGTCCGGCACGGCTGGTGCAGCACAGGGTTGCCGACCACGGTGATCGGGCGGGCGGTGCCGCGCGCGCGGTGTGCCGCTTCCCGGGCCTCGGCGTCCGTGGTGTCGTCGATGAACTCCGACTGCTGCTCAGCCTGGTCCTGCTGGGTCATGGTCTGCGGTGCGCCTTCCTGGTCCTCACGGTTCTGCCAGTCAAGGGTACGGTCACCCGTACGGACCAGCGGCCCTCGTGGGCGGCGGTCATCTCCTCGACGGCAGTCAACAGACCTCTTCAAGATCACGCCAGTCGCGGGTGTCCGGGCTGTCCGCCACCCAGCTCTCCAGCAGGCCGCGCACCAGTCCCGCCGGGGCGGCGATCCCGCACTCGCGCTCCGGCACCCACAGGGCCCCCGGGCTGCGGTGCGACAGATGGCCGGGGTGACCGGGCTCGCCCTTGTCGTGCGGGTCGCGGGAGGCGTCGGAGCCGTCGTCGGTGGGCATCCTGCTCTCCGAGCAGGTGCGGCAGAGCAGCCGAACGGAGGACGACCAGTCCTCGGCCGCGTACCCGGCGTCGGCGGCCAATCGCTCCAGTGCGTCCCGATCGGCCTCGGTGGCCGCCTCCAGCAGCACCAGCCAGGTCGGTACCGGGGACGGCGCCCACAGCTCGATCTCGTCGAAGACCGGGAACGCCCCGCCGTCGGCCGCCACGCGCTCGCCGTGCGGGACGCCGTCGTGCAGCACCACCTCGCCCCAGCGCCGCCCGGAGGACGGCAGCGGGATGCTCAGCACCTCAAGCCGGGCCGGGTCGAGCCTGCGGCCCCAGACCACCTCGGCCTCGCCCTCGGGCGACAGCCGGACGGCGGCGCTGCCCAGCGCCATGCGCACCGGAGCCTCGGACGGCGCGCCGGCCTCGGCGGCGGGCATCCGCAGCCCGTAGGCCTGCCAGGCGCGGCGCGCCAGCGGCCAGTCCTGCAGGGCGGTGGCGGCGATGCCGATGTTCCACCAATCGGGGGCACCGGAGTCACGGTCGAGCAGGGCCACGGCACGCAGACCGGCGGTTCGCGCCTGCTCCCAGTCGTGCCGGAACTTGTGCAGCAGGGCCAGGTTGTACCAGGACTCCGGAAGCCACGGTTCCAGGTCGGCGGCGCGGGTCAGCAGCGCGCCGGCGTCTTCGTAACGCCCGTCGTCGATCAACGTGAACGCGCGGTCGGTGGCCTGCCGCCACGTGGCGGAGGGCCTGTGCCGCACTCTGCCGAAGATCCTCACGATTCCCGCCTGCCGGTTACTCGTCCTGCTCTTCACTGGTGTTGCGGTGGTGCCGAACGGGGTGGGTCGCGCGCCGCGACCGCTCGCGATCAGCGGATGACAGCCGTCAGCTGGCATCCGTCACACGATCACGGCGAGTACGTCGCCTTCCTGCACCACATCGCCCTCGGTCACCTTCACCTCGGCGACAACGCCCGCCGCCTCGGCGAGCACCGGAATCTCCATCTTCATCGACTCCAGGATCAGCACGGTGTCCCCCTCCACCACGTCATCGCCCTCCTGAGCGACAACCTGCCATACATTCGCCACCATTTCCGCCTGGATTTCGACGGCCACCGCTCCTCCTCACCCCGTAGCGGGCCCCTACCCTCCCTGTGTGCGCATCCAACCACGTTGCCGCGAGAGGCCGCTCATTACCGCTGAGTTCACCCCGGGGTAGCGCGACGGGCGCGATCCGCCCCTGCCCGGACACTGGGCTGTCAGGGGCCGACCGCGCCCGTTGGAGAGGTGCGGTGAGCCGAACTACGAAGTGGTCTGCGGGCGGCTCGTATCGGGCTCGGCGGCGGCCGCCGACGGCCCCTCCACCGCCGGTTCGGTGACCGGCCCGATCTCGCCGGCCCGGATCAGTTCGATCCGGGTAAGCACCTTGGAGCGCAGGTCGCCGGGCACGTCATCATGCCCGCAGCACCGCTTGACCAGCTTCTTCACGGCCTGTTCCAGGCCGTACTTCTCCAAGCACGGGTGGCACTCTCCGAAGTGCTCCTCCAGCCTGTGCCGGTCCCCCTCGGACATCTCGCTGTCGAGGTACTCGTAGAGGTGGTCCAACACCTCGGAGCAGTCCGTCTCGTGCGGGTTGCCGCAGCTCATGTATCCGAGCCTTTCCGATCGTGCGACTCCCCCGCCACAGTGCCCGCACCGGCAGGTACGAGCCCGCGCTCGCGCGCGTAGTCCTCCAGCAGACCGCGCAGTTGGCGCCGTCCGCGGTGCAACCGGGACATCACCGTACCGATGGGTGTCCCCATGATGTCGGCGATCTCCTTGTAGGCAAAGCCCTCTACATCAGCCAGATACACCGCGATCCGAAACTCCTCCGGGATCGCCTGCAGCGCCGCCTTCACATCCGAGTCGGGCAGGTGGTCAAGTGCCTGCGACTCGGCGGAGCGCAGCCCGGTCGACATGTGCGACTCGGCGCGCGCCAGCTGCCAGTCCTCGATCTCCTCCGTGGCGCTGCGCTGTGGCTCGCGCTGCTTCTTGCGGTAGGAGTTGATGAAGGTGTTGGTGAGAATGCGGTAGAGCCATGCCTTCAGGTTGGTGCCCTCACGGAACTGGTGGAAGGACGCGTACGCCTTGGCGTAGGTCTCCTGCACCAGGTCCTCGGCATCGGCCGCGTTGCGCGTCATCCGCAACCCGGCGGAGTACATCTGGTCGAGGAAGGCAAGAGCGTCCCGCTCGAAGCGCGCACTGCGCTCCCGGGACGACTCGGAAACCGGCTCCGATTCCGCGGAACGTGGCTGCGGCTGCTCGTCCGTCGTACCGTTCTCGGTCCCTGTGACCGGACCCACCTCCTCCGCCACCGTGGCGATGCCCTGCACGGCATCACCCGATTCGGAGAATATCTCGGACGACCGACGTCCGCCGGACGCGCCCCCATCAACGGCCCACTGCGGCCACGACAGGTACGGGGCCTCCGCGCGGGCCTGGCATACGACTGAAACCATGCGGCAGCCTTCCTCGGTTCTGTGCTCGTCGACGTTTGCGTCGCCTCGGACAACGCGGGGATGCCCCGCGTCATTCCCCCGGCGAGGATTCCGGCTGCGGATCGGTGTCCATGGGTTACGGGCGGTTCGGCGGCCCGGCGGCGCCGAACCGGCCGCCGCCCCCGGAAGATCCGCCGGAAGGGCCTAAAGCCACTCGGCGACCGCGGCGGTCAGCCGCTCAAGGGCCTCGTCCTGGCCGACATCGGCCTTCTTGGGCACCGCGAAACCGTGGTCCCCGTAAGGGACTTCGACCGGATCGACGCCGGGCGGGAACTCCTCCGGCCGCCCGAACGGATCCCGTCCGCCCTGCACGACCAGCACCGGCACCTTGGCGCCCAGCAGCTCGTCGGCGCGGGACTTCTCCGGCTTGCCCGGAGGATGCAGCGGAAAGGACAGCGCGAGGACCGCCTTCGCCCCCAGCGCGTCGGCGGTACGGCACGCGACGCGCGCTCCGGCGCTGCGGCCGCCCGCCACGACCGGTAGGCCGGGCCGGGCGAGCGCGGGCCACAGCGCCGTCCAGGCGGCGTCCAGGGTCTTGGGCGCGGGCGCGACCTTCTTGCCGGCCACCCGCCAGGGCTGTTCCACCAAGGCGACGGTGACGCCGCGCGGCGGCAGCGCGGCGGCCAGCGCCTGGAGGTCGCGCGCCTCGATGCCGCCTCCGGCGCCATGGCCCAGGGCCAGTACGGTGTGCGGCCGGGCGGCCGGGTACCAGGTGATGCGGGCCTCGCCGACCGGCGTCGGCACCAGCTCGGACGTGCTCAAAAAAGCGTCTCCTCCTCCGGGGCGGGCAGCGGCTCGACGAGCTCGGGTCCGTTGTTGCGGACGTTGCTGACCGCGGTCGAGACCGGATACGCCCGCATCATCCCAGGCGGTGGAGGGGCCAGTAGATCGCGCAGCACGGCCGTGTCGGTGATCGCGGGATCGAGCCAGGCGGCCCACCGGTCCGGCGGAAGGGCGAGCGGCATCCGCGGGTGGATGTCGGCGAGCGAGCGCGGCCCGCCGCTGTCCTCGGCACCCGGCAGCGCCGTGGTCTCGGCCGCGGTGGTGACCACCGTGCAGGTCGCCCACCACGCCTGCGGATGGTCATCGGGCAGCGTGCGGTCGCGCCAGAACTCGTACAGGCCCGCCATCGCCAGCACCGAGCCGTCGGCCGGGGTCACGAAGTACGGCTGCTTGCGCGGCCGCTTCCTGACCCCCTGCTCCTCCAGCTGCCGCTCCTGCGTGCCGGTGACCCACTCGAAGTAGCCGTCCGCGGGCAGCAGGCAGCGCCGGGCCGCGAAGGCGCGGCGGTACGAGGGCTTCTCGTGCAGTGTCTCGGCCCGCGCGTTGATCATCTTCACGCCGCCCTCGGGCGACTTGGCCCATGACGGTACGAGCCCCCAGCGCAGCGCCCGCAGCTGCCGTACCGGATCCGGCGACGCGGAGCCCTTCTCCGGCCGCTCCAGGACCGCGTAGACACTGGCCGTCGGCGCGACGTTGTAGTCCGGCTCAAGCGCCTCGGTCGGCTCCCACTTCTGTACGTCGAAGATCCCGACCAGATCCTCGGGTTTCCGGCTCGCTGCATATCGCCCGCACATGAGTGCAACACTGCCACGGCACTTCGGATCGGCGCCGCTCGTTGCCCGGAACGGCCCGGGAACCGCCCGGGAACCGGCCGGGCAGCGCCGCGCGTCGCAGGGGAACGATGGACATCAAGAACATCACCGACGTATGGGACCGGGTGGTCGGCACCCAGCCGGACCCGCCCGCCTGGCTGGTCGTGCTGACCGGGGTGATCGCGCTGGCCGCGGTCATACCGCACAACGTCTGGCACATCACCCGCAACGCCGTGACCATCGCGCATGAGGGCGGCCATGGACTGGTGGCGCTGCTCATGGGGCGCCGTCTGGAGGGCATCCGGCTGCACTCGGACACCTCGGGCCTGACCGTCTCCCGCGGCAAGCCGCACGGCCTGGGCATGGTGTTCACCGCCGCCGCCGGGTACACCGCGCCGTCACTGCTCGGTCTGGGCGGCGCGTGGCTGCTGGCCGCCGGGCACATCACGGCGCTGCTGTGGGGCGCGGTGGCGCTGCTGGTGGCCATGCTGGTGATGATCAGAAACGCGTACGGGGTGCTGACGGTGGTCATCGCCGGGGGCGCGTTCTTCCTGATCTCCTGGCTGACCGGCGCCCGTACGCAGGCGGCGTTCGCCTATCTGGCGGTGTGGTTCCTGCTGCTCGGCGGGGTACGGCCGGTCTTCGAGCTGCAGGGAAAGCGGCGGCGCGGCGGCGCGCCGGACTCCGACGCCGACCAGCTGGCCCGGCTCACCGACGTCCCGCCCGCGATGTGGCTGGTGCTGTTCTACGCGGTGGCACTGTGTGCGCTGATCGGCGGCGGCCGGTGGCTGCTCGGGGTGTGAGGGGCTTCTCGGACCGCGCCCGACGGCGTGCTGCGAGCGGGCGGGTTTGACGCGACCGTGATTGCCGTCACCCAGTGCCGCACGTACCTGGTCAGGGTCCCGTAGGCTCATACCAAGTCTCTGTTTCACCCAGGTTTCCCCCGATCTGATCAAGATCCTCCCCTCCGAGCAGCCACTAGAGTTGCTTTCCATGACCGGTATTCCCGCGGACACCGCCCCCTGGCCCGCACCGACCGCATCCGGCGCAGTCGACGCGATCGTCACCGTGCCCGGATCCAAGTCGGTCACCAATCGCGCCCTGGTACTGGCCGCGCTGGCCTCCGAGCCCGGCTGGCTGCGGCGGCCGCTGCGCAGCCGCGACACCCTGCTGATGGCGGAGGCACTGCGTGCCCTCGGCGTCGGCATCGAGGAGGTCGTCTCGTCGAGCGCCTCCAGCACCGCGGGCGAGGCGTGGCGCGTCATCCCGGCGGGCCTGCACGGCCCGGCACGGGTCGATGTCGGCAACGCGGGTACGGTGATGCGCTTCCTGCCGCCGGTGGCCGCCCTGGCCGACGGACCGGTGCGGTTCGACGGTGACCCGCGCAGCCATGAGCGCCCGCTGCACGGCGTGATCAACGCGCTGCGCGCCCTCGGCGCCCGGATCGACGACGACGGACGCGGCGCGCTGCCGCTGACCGTCTACGGCAGCGGCTCGCTCGCCGGTGGCCGGGTCGAGGTCGACGCGTCCTCCTCCTCGCAGTTCATCAGCGCCCTGCTGCTGTCCGCCCCGCGCTTCAACCAGGGCGTGGAGCTGCGGCACACCGGCGCCACCCTGCCGTCGCTGCCGCACATCCGGATGACCGTCGACATGCTGCGGCTGGCCGGGGCCAAGGTGGACTCGCCCGAGGGCGGCGGTGAGCCCAACGTCTGGCGGGTCGACCCGAGCGCGCTGCTCGGCCGCGATCTGACCATCGAGCCCGACCTGTCGAACGCCGCACCGTTCCTGGCCGCCGCGCTGGTGACCGGCGGGCGGGTGACCGTCCCCGACTGGCCGTCGCACACCACCCAGCCCGGCGACGCACTGCGTGAGATCTTCACCCGGATGGGTGGTACGTACACCCTGGACGAGCGCGGCCTGACCTTCACCGGCACCGGCCGGATCCAGGGCATCGACGCGGACCTGCACGAGGTCGGCGAGCTCACCCCGGTCATCGCGGCCGTGGCGGCGCTGGCCGACTCGGAGTCGGTGCTGCGGGGCATCGCGCATCTGCGGCTGCACGAGACCGACCGACTGGCCGCGCTGGCAAAGGAGTTCAACGAACTCGGCGGCGATGTCACCGAGACCGAGGACGGCCTGCGGATCCGCCCCCGCACGCTGCACGGCGGGGTCTTCCACACCTACGAGGACCACCGCCTGGCGACCGCCGCGGCGGTGCTGGGCCTGGTGGTCGACGGCGTACAGGTGGAGAACGTGGCCACCACCGCCAAGACGCTCCCGGACTTCCCGCAGCTGTGGACCGGGATGCTGTCGCGCGCCGCGAGCGGCGACGCGCTGGCCGGACAGGGAGCCTGACCCCAGGCCATGCGGCGCTACGGCAAGGACACCGACGAAGAGGACGTGAGGGTACGTCCCGGCAGGAAGGGCAGCCGCCCGCGCACCCGGATCCGCCCCAAGCACGAGGACGCGGCCGAGGGGTTCGTCCTCACCGTCGACCGCGGGCGGATCACCTGCCTGATCGGCGACCGGCAGATCACCGCGATGAAGGCCCGGGAGCTGGGCCGCAAGGGCATCGCGGTCGGCGACCGGGTGGACATCGTCGGTGACCTGTCAGGCGACAAGGACACCCTCGCGCGCATCGTCCGCGTACAGCAGCGCAGTTCGGTGCTGCGGCGGACGGCGGACGACGACGATCCGTACGAGCGGGTGGTGGTCGCCAACGCCGACCAGTTGGCGATCGTCACCGCGCTCGCCGATCCCGAGCCGCGCCCCCGGCTGATCGACCGCTGTCTGGTGGCGGCCTACGACGCCGGTCTTGAGCCGCTGCTGATCCTCACGAAGTCCGATCTCGCCCCGGCGGAAACGCTGTTGGAGACCTACGCACTGCTCGGCATCCGCTATGTGGTCACCCGCAGCGACGAGTTGGAGGGCGCGGCGGCCGACGAGGTGCGCGAGCGGCTGGCCGGACGGATCACCGCATGCGTCGGGCACAGCGGGGTCGGCAAGACGACGCTGGTCAACGCCCTGGTGCCGGAGCACGTCCGGGCCACCGGCGACGTCAACGCGGTCACCGGGCGCGGCCGCCACACCACCACGTCGGCGCTCGCCCTGCCGCTGCCCGGCGACATCGGCGGCTGGGTGATCGACACCCCGGGCGTGCGCTCCTTCGGACTGCACCATGTGGAGCCGTCCCGGGTGATCCACGCCTTCCCCGATCTGGAGCCGGGCACCGAGGAGTGTCCGCGGGCGTGCAGCCATGACGAGCAGGACTGCGCGTTGGACGCGTGGGTGGCGGCCGGGCATGCGGAACCGGCCCGGTTGCACTCGCTGCGACGGCTGCTGGCCACCAGGGAGCGGCGAGAGGGCGACTGACCCCGTTTTCCCGGGAACCCCCGGGCTTCCCCGGAACCCGAGGCCACGCCGGTACCCCTCCTTCCCGGGGGCAACCCCCGTACCCCCAGCCGGGACCCCTCCGAGGCCACGCCGGTGACGCGGCTCGGTCCCGTCGATCGACGGGATTGACCGGTTTCGTCGAGCCGTATGTGTGATGATCGACTGAACGTTTGTCCGGGGCACGGCGTGCGGAACGGGAGGCTCGTATATGGCATGGCTGCTCGTCGTGGTGGCCGGGCTGTTGGAGACCGGCTTCGCGGTCTGCCTCAAGCTCTCCCACGGCTTCACGCGGCTGTGGCCCACCATCGCCTTCGCCTGCTTCGCGCTGGGCAGCTTCGGCCTGCTGACGCTGTCGCTGAAGAAGCTGGACGTGGGTGCGGCGTACGCGGTGTGGACGGGCATCGGCGGCGCGGGCACCGCGATCTACGGCATGATCTTTCTGGGTGATCTGGTCAGCACCCTCAAACTGGTCTCCATCGCCTTGGTGTTGGTGGGTGTGGTGGGCCTGCAGCTCTCCGGCTCGGCGCACTGACCGCGCCCCCAGGCGTGCACCGGCGCGCGGCGGATGATGGGATGCGCCCCATGGATGAGATCACCATTCGACGCGCCACCGCCGAAGACATCCCCGCGATCGTGGCCCTGCTCGCCGATGACGAACTGGGCGCCGCCAGGGAGACCCCGGACGACCTCCACCCCTACCACGCGGCGTTCGCCGAACTCGACGCCGACCCGCACCAGTTGCTGGTCGTGGCGGACCGCGACGGCGAGGTGGTGGGCACCGCCCAGCTGACGTACCTTCCCGGACTGTCCCGCAAGGGCGCCACCCGCGCGCAGATCGAGGCGGTACGGGTCAGCGGCACGGAGCGCGGAACCGGGCTCGGCTCGCGGCTCATCGAGTGGTGCGTGGCCCGGGCGCGCGAGCACCACTGCGCGCTGGTCCAGCTGACTTCGGACGTCACCCGGCTTGACGCGCACCGCTTCTACGAGAAGTTGGGTTTCCAGGCCACCCACATCGGCTTCAAGCTTCCGCTGTGAGCACCGTGCGCGGGCGCGGGAAGCGGCAGGCGGTGTGCCGCCGCGTCGGGCTCGGCGGGTCCCCGGCCAACAGGGCCTGGGAGTAGGGGTGTCGGGGCCGCTCGAAGACCTCCCGAAAGCCCAAGCACGATAAGACCGGCCAGACCATCACCCTCGTCAACTGGTGGGGCGCCAAGCCGAAGTTGGGCGCGATCATCTACCGGGTGCTGGAGCCTGGGGAACTTCGACCTCGCGAGCTTCCGCAATGTCGACCAGATCTTCCTGTCCCTGTCGTATCCCACCTTCCGGCAGCCGCAGGACGAGAACCTCTTCCAGAACTTCGGCTCGGTCGGCTCCCCGCAGATCGACGCGCTGCTGAACCAGGCCAACCAGACCACCGACCGGAACCAGGAGATCAGCCTCTACAACCAGGCGGACGCGCAGATCTGGCAGCTCGGTCACTCGATCGAGCTCTACCAGCGCCCGCAGATCGACGCCGTCCGCAGGGGCCTGGCCGACTACGGCGCGTTCGGGCTGACGTACATCGTCGACTACCCCAAGGCCGGCTGGCTCAAGTAGCCCCGATCAGGCCCCGGACGAGGCGCGCCACCTGCGCGCAGGCGTCCTCGTCCGAGGGCGCGGGCACCACCATGTACGACACGGCCAGCCGCACCGCCGCCTCGTACACCCATCCGGCGCCGTTCGGGCCGCTGCCCAGTACGGCGGCGACCCGGTCCCGTAACGTGCGGGCCAGCTCGCCGGCCGGGGGCTGCACGGCGGTCGGCAGCCGGTCGGTACGGCAGCCGGTGATGCCCGCGCGCACCAGCGGGCTGCGGCGTGCGGTGCGCAGGGTCCAGGCGGTGGCCGCGGCAAGGCAGTCGGCGTCGTCGGCGCCGTGCTGCCGGGCGGTGGCCACCGCCTGGTCGACCCCGGACAGGAAGTCATCGGTCTCGCGGCGGGCCAGCGCCCGGGCGAGGCCCTCCTTGGTCCCGAACTCGTTGTAGAGGGTCTGCCGGGAGACTCCCGCCGCGGCGGCCACATCGACCATCCGGACCGAACTCCAGGCCCGGACGTCGAGGGCGGATAACGCCGCGTTGAGTAAGGAATCACGCGCTGTCGGCATCATCGCCTCCAAGGCACTGCCTCCAAGGCCGGAAAGCGGCCGGGCGCACAGTCATGGCACGAGCGGTGCGGCAAGAATTGACTCGCCCCAGACGGGTGTCAAGACCGCCGTCACGGCGAGGGACACGCCTCGGCCACCACGCGACGTAGCCGGGGTACGGCCACGATCGCTACTGTTCGCACATGCCCGACTTCTACGACGACCTGCGCCTCGCCCACATCCTGGCAGACGCCGCCGACGCCGTGACCATGGACCGCTTCAAGGCGCTCGACCTGAAGGTCGAGACCAAGCCGGACATGACACCGGTGAGCGAGGCCGACAAGGCCGCCGAGGAGTTGATCCGCAGCCAACTGCAGCGGGCCCGGCCGCGCGACGCGGTGCTGGGCGAGGAGTACGGCACCGAGGGCAGCGGCGCCCGCCGATGGATCATCGACCCGATCGACGGCACCAAGAACTATGTGCGCGGCGTGCCGGTCTGGGCCACGCTGATCGCCCTGTCGGTGCGCGGCGAGGGCGGTCCCGAGGGTGACGACGGGGTCGTCGGCGTGGTGTCCGCGCCCGCGCTGGGCCGCCGCTGGTGGGCGGTGAAGGGTGGCGGGGCGTACACCGGGCGCAGTCTGTCCGCGGCCACCAGGCTGCATGTCTCCGGAGTGGACCGGCTCTCCGACGCGTCGTTGTCCTATTCCTCGCTGAGCGGCTGGGAGGAGCAGGGCCGTCTCGACGGGTTCATGGACCTGACCCGGGCCTGCTGGCGCACCCGTGCGTACGGCGACTTCTGGTCGTACATGATGGTCGCCGAGGGCTCGGTGGACATCTGCGCCGAGCCCGAGCTGAGCGTCTGGGACATGGCGGCGACCTCGGTGGTCGTACGGGAGGCGGGCGGCCGCTTCACCAACCTCGCCGGTACCCCCGGCCCGTACGGCGAGAGCGCCGCGGCGTCCAACGGGTTGTTGCACGAGGAACTGCTGCGCTACCTGAATCCCACGCGCCGATCTGTGTGACCCCGCACGAGCCCCGGTAACCCCGCGCGCCCCTTGCCCGGCCCACCGGGCGCATGTGAACATGAGAACACGCCAGCTTGTGAACTTGTGAATTCTCTCCCTAGGGGTGCGCCCATGCTGGTCCGCGACGCCATGAGCACCGTCATCCTCACCATCGGCCCCACCCACACCCTCCGCCAGGCGGCCAGACTGATGTCCGCCCGCCGCGTCGGATCGGCCGTCGTTCTCGACCCCGACACCTGCGGACTCGGCATTCTCACCGAACGCGACATCCTCAACGCCATCGGCTCCGGTCTGAGCCCCGACGACGAGGCGGCCCACGCGCACACCACCACGGACGTGGTCTTCGCGGCCCCGGAGTGGACCTTGGAGGAGGCGGCGAACGCCATGGTCCGCGGCGGCTTCCGCCACTTGATCGTCCTGGACGACCAGGCCCCGGTGGGCGTGGTGTCGGTACGGGACATCATCGGGTGTTGGACCCGCGGGCGCGTGGACGTCCCCGCGGAGCAGGCCGCGATCGTGTGACCCCTGGAACGCCGGAGGGGCCGGAGCCGCCAAGGCTCCGGCCCCTCCGGGTCTACGGCCGGAGGCTCAGTGCGAGCCTCCGGCCACGGCAAACGTCGGATCAGCCGCGAAGGGCCTGGACCGCGGCCTCCAGCCGCTTGCCGTAGTCCTCGTCCGCCTGGCGGAAGTTGTTGATCGCCCGCTCGGCGATGTCGTCCCGCGAGACCTGCGCGATGAAGCCCGCGAGGTTGTTGATCAGGCGGGTCTTCTCGTCCTCCGACATCTGCCGGTAGAGGTTGCCCGCCTGTACGAAGTCGTTGTCCTCGGCGTGCGAGGGGGCCTCATGCTCACCCGTCGGGCCGGTGACCGCGATCGGCTGCCACAGCGGGCGGCCGGTCTGGACCGGACCGCCGAAGCTGTTCGGCTCGTAGTTTCTGGCGCGGCCGTGCCGACCGTCGTAGAGGAAGCCGTCACGGCTGTTGGTGCGCGCCTCGGTAGCGTGCGGGCGGTTCACCGGCAGGTGGTCGGCGTTGATGCCGACGCGGTAGCGGTGCGCGTCGCCGTAGGCGAACAGGCGGCCCTGGAGCATCTTGTCCGGGGACGGGCCGATTCCGGGCACGAAGTGCGCCGGGGAGAAGATCGACTGCTCGACCTCGGCGAAGATGTTCTCCGGGTTGCGGTTGAGCTCCAGCGTGCCGATCTCGATCGGGGGGTAGTCCTCGTGCGGCCAGACCTTGGTCAGGTCGAACGGGTTGAAGCGGTAGCCCGCCGCCTCGGCCGCCGGCATGATCTGCACCTGCACGGTCCAGGTCGGGAACTCACCGCGCTCGATGGCGGTCCGCAGGTCGCGCTGGTGGCTGTCGGGGTCCTCACCGGCGAGCTTGGCGGCCTCTTCGGAGGTCAGGCTCTTGATGCCCTGGTCGGTCTTGAAGTGGTACTTGACCCAGAAGACCTCGCCCGCCTCGTTGCTCCACTGGTACGTGTGCGAGCCGTACCCGTTCATGTGGCGGTACGAGGCCGGGAGCCCGCGGTCGCCGAACAGCCAGGTCACCTGGTGCGTCGACTCCGGGCTCAGGCCCCAGAAGTCCCATACGTTGTCCGCCTCCTGGGAGCCGGTGTACGGGTCGCGCTTCTGGGTGTGGATGAAGTCCGGGAACTTGATGGCGTCCTTGATGAAGAAGACCGGCGTGTTGTTGCCGACCAGGTCGTAGTTGCCGTCCTCGGTGTAGAACTTCAGCGCGAAACCGCGCGGGTCACGCACCGCGTCGGCCGAGCCGAGGTTGCCGGCCACCGTCGAGAAGCGCAGGAAGACCTCGGTCTGCTTGCCGATCTCGGACAGGAACTTCGCGCGGGTGTACTTGGTGACGTCCGCGGTCAGCGTGAAGGTGCCGTACGCACCGGCACCGCGGGCGTGCACGATGCGCTCCGGAATGCGCTCCCGGTTGAAGTGGGCGAGCTTCTCCAGCAGCACCTGGTCCTGGACCAGCACCGGGCCGCCGATGCCCGCCTGCTCGCTGTTCTGGTTGTCCGCTACCGGGGCGCCGGCCTCGGTGGTCAGCGGGCCCGTCTGCTGAACCGTCACGTGCATCTCCCTGGAGTCATCCTGTCCCTTGGCTGTCGCCAGAACCGATCCTACGATAGACAGAGTCTAAGTCAAGAAGATGGTCAAACCCGTACGGATTCAGAATCCGGATCCCGCACTGTTAGGCTGGTGGGCATGAGTGACCTGCTGGAACGACTTCGCGGACGTGGCTGGCGGCTGACCGCACAGCGCCGGGTCGTAGCCGAGGTGCTCGACGGAGACCACGTCCACCTCACCGCGGACGAGGTGCACGCACGAGCCGCCGCCCGGCTCCCCGAGATCTCCCGCGCGACCGTCTACAACACCCTCGGCGAGCTGGTGTCGCTCGGCGAGGTGATCGAGGTCGCCACCGACGGCCGCGCCAAGCGGTACGACCCCAACGCCCACCGTCCGCACCAGCACCTGGTGTGCTCCCGCTGCGGCGCCATCCGCGATGTGCACCCCAGCGGCGACCTACTAGCGGACCTGCCCGCGGCGGAGCGGTTCGGCTTCACCGTCTCCGAGGTCGAGGTGACGTACCGGGGGCTGTGCCCCAACTGCGCCGGGGCGTAACGGACTCACGACAGGCGGCTTACCCGCGCCGCCGCCCGCAGAACCCACTCGATGCTCGCGCGATTCGGCTCCGCCAACGGCGCCTTCCGCAACAGCCTGCCGATCTGGCGCAGTTGGGTCGGATCGGCGGCACCACCCGACCACCGCGCATGCATCCAGTGCCGCAGCTCCGCCCGCGCACGCTCGGCCACTTCTGGGCGCGGGTCGGCGGCGGCGAACAGCATGAACTCCAGCCGGTCCCAGTGCGCCAAGGTGCGTGCCGCCCGCACCGCCGCCTTCCACACCGGCGGTTCGGGGCGGGCCAGCGCCGCCCGCAGCGGCTCCGGCGTGGCGCAGCAGGCCGCGGCCAGCGCGTCCAGCGTCTCGCGGGCGACGCTCGGCGAGTCGTCCGCCGCCAGCGGGGCCAGCACCGCCAGCCGCTCCTGGACATGACCGAGCCTGCCGAGCGCCCGGACCGCCGCCCGGCGCACCACCGGCGCCCAGCTTGGGTCGGCCGCCAGCACCTCCAGCATGGTCAGGTCGGTGGAGTCGCCGCACTCACCGAGCCCGGCCGCCAGCCCGGCGACCAGCCGCGGCTGGGTGGCGCGGCCGCAGCGCCGCAGCTGCCTGCGGTAGACCTCCACCGGCGGCTCGCCGCGCTTGTAGAGCTTCCAACGGGCCTGGGCGCGCACCATCCGCGACCGGTCGGCCAGCGGCCCGACCAGCCGGGCGGAGGGCACATCGTCCGGCAGCGCGGCCACCGCCAACTCCCGTACCGCCGCGGACCGCGCCCACATCAGCCGCCCCGCCTGGTCCGGGTCGAGCTCCAGCAGCCGCGCCGCGCACAGCGTGCGGCACACCTGGTCATGGTCGTGCAGAGCGGTACGAGCCAGGTCACCGCGTACGTACTCACCCAGTTCCAGGGCGAGTTCGACGCCGAACCGGCGGGCGTACGGATCGGGTTCCGCGGCCAGCCTGCGGACGGTGCGGCGCCGCTCGGGCGCGGACAGCGCCGTACGGTAGGCGGCCAGCACGCCCGCGGTGCGACGTCGCCCCTCCAGCCGGGAGAGCAGCCGGACCGCCGCCGCAGCCTCGTCGGGGGCCACATGCCCGAGCAGGGCGGTCATCGCGCGTTCCCGTACCGCGGGCACCCAGTCGTCGGTGCGCAGCGCCAGCGCGCTCGCCGCGTACCGCCCGCTGCGCCGGGCGAGCCGCTCGACGGCGGCCTGCCGGATCCGGCCGTTGGCGTCGAACGAGGCGAGGACGAGATGCAGCGGTCCCGAGTCGTCGGCCGGACGCGCACCGGCGGCGGCGTCCGGGAAGCGCGCGGACCGGTCCAGATGCAGCCAGAGCCGCGGCGAGGCCCGTACCAGCTCGTCGAGCGCGGCCTTGCGGTCCTCGGCGGAACCGCGTTCATCCGCCGTCCGCAGCTCGGCGAGCAGCGAGCGCACAGCGGCGCGGCGGCCGGACGACGCGGCCAGGCACAACTCCTGCCAGCGGCCGACGTCCTCCACCTCGGGGTGCGGACCCCGGCGGCGCAATACGGATCGCGCCTGCCCTCTGCGCAGCAATGCCGCCTCCGCCGCCTCTTCGCGCTGTCCAGAAGTCCAGCATCACCCAGCGCGAGCGTCGCTCCAAGAGAGTTTGCTCGGCTTTGCTCAGGCCATACCGCTCCTCTACCGAAGCCTGGCACGGCCCACAGGCGCGGTCCCGACCGCCCCAACTAATCTGACGGACCGTCATGTATCGGTACACGGGACATCCGTTGCCCCCGTTTCTTGATTGTTATAAGGCCGTTCTCGGATACTGCCCTTATCCTTGCTCAAGTCGTCTTCATCAGCGGTAAGGCGAGAGCCGACGGGAGGTTGTGGGTGCGCCGTCGCAGTCGAACGAGGGTCGCCGCGCTGGCAGCTGTCGGCGCCCTCGCCGCCGCCGGTCTCATCCAGTACGCGCCGGACGTGGTGGCACTGGCCCAGGCCAAGCACCACACCGGACCCAGGCCACCGGACGACTGGTCCAAGAAGGGCAGCTTCCTCAGCGCCGACCAGGCCAACCCGTCCGTGGTCGAGGTGCTGGGCAGCGACGGCTCCCCCTACTGCAGCGGCGCCGTGGTGCACAGCCCCGGCGCGGACATCGTGATCACCGCGGCCCACTGCGTGTACGGCGACAACTCCTACGCCTCCGCGCTCAGCGTCGCCCCCGGCAGGACCGGCGGAAAGAGCCCGCACGGCACCTGGCAGGTCGACAAGATCTGGGTCGACCCGCACTACACCAAGGACAACGACGAGCAGTACGACTACGCCTTCCTGCGGGTCTCCCGCTCCGGCGGCCCGGAGATCGAGGACGCGGTCGGCGGCAACACCCTCCAGGTCAACCAGCCGTACCATCTGCGCGGCATCACCACCATCGGCTACCCGGACAGCAGCAATCCGGGGGACGCCCAGCTCAGCTGCAACCTGGAGACGTTCCAGTCCGGCGCCCATGACCAGTACCGGGAGATGCGCTGCGGCGGCTACTCGGCCGGGGTGTCCGGCGGCCCCTGGCTGGAACTGGCGCCCGGCGCCAAGACCGGCGCCCTGGTCGGCGTCATCGGCGGCTGGAACGGCGGCGGCCCGGCGGACGACGATCCGCATGTGGACGACATCTCGTACAGCCCGTACTTCACCGATGCGACGAAGGCCCTGCTCACCCAGGCGATCAACGACGACGGCGGCCAGACCGAGAACTGAGCCACACCGAGAGCTGCCGGACCGAGAACTGCGGGACCCAGAACTGAGAGTGCTCGGGAAAACCGAGAGGGCCCAGAACCGTTGGGTTCTGGGCCCTACTCTTTCAGTAGCGGGGACAGGATTTGAACCTGCGACCTCTGGGTTATGAGCCCAGCGAGCTACCGAGCTGCTCCACCCCGCGTCGTTGTGTCTCTACTGTAAACGACGCGCGACCTGCAGAGCAAATCGATGATCACGGAGCCTTAAGCGGAGCTTCGGGCGCTCAGCTCCTGCCGCAGCACATCCGACAGCCGTGCGGCGCGCTCCGCGACCTCGGCCGGGCCGCACTCCACCGCCTGGTCGCACCACTTCCTGGCCTCGTTCAGCTCGCCCCGCCGGGCCGCCAGCAGCGCCAGCCGCAGCGCGGCGCGCCCGTGGCCGCCCTGGGCCGCTATCGTCCACCACAGCGCGGCCTCCGCCTCGCTGCCCTCGCGGGCCAGCAGCAGGCCGAGGTTGAAGGCCCCGTTCCGGCTGCCCGCCTCGGCCGCGAGCCGGTACCAGCGCGCCGCGTCGACCGAGTCCCCGCGCCGGGCCGCGCACATACCGAGCCGCACCTGCGCCCGGCGATGCCCGAGCCGGGCGGCCCGCTCGTACCACCCCTCGCTCTCCGCGGAGCCCTCCGCCGTCTCCTGGTCCAGTACCGCACCGAGCCGGAAGGCCGCCTCCGCGCTGCCGCCGCCCGCCGCGCACCGCAGGTGCTTCTCGGCGCCGCGCAGATCGCCCTCGCGCTGGAGCGCCATGGCGACCTGGAGTGCCGCCTCGGTGTGCCCGGCCGCGGCGGCCCGCTCGTACCAGCGGCGCGCGGCCGTGTGGTCCTCGCGCCCGGCGCAGATGATGCCCAGGTTGAACGCGGCGTCCACACTGCCCGCCTCGGCGGCCTTGGAGAACCACGGCTCGGCGCCCGCCGCGTCGCCGTGCTGCAGCAGCAGCACGGCGAGTGCGTTGGCGGCCTCGCGGTGGCCCGCGTAGGCCGCCCGGCGGTACCACTGCTCGGCCTGCGGCGCTCGGCCGCGGGCGGCACACAGCAGGCCCAGGTTGTAGGCGCCGTTGTCGTCGCCCGCCTCCAGTGCGGCCCGGTACCAGCGCTCGGCGGTCTGGGTCTCGCCCTCCTGCGCGTGCAGCGCTCCCAGCGCGTTGGCGGCCTGGCCGTCGCCCTCCTGGGCGGCGCGCCGCCACCACTCGGCGGCGCCGTCGACATCGCCCGCGTCGCGCAGCAGGAAGCCCAGCGCGCACGCGGCACGCGGGTCGCCGTCCTTGGCCGCGGTCAGGTACCAGCGGCGCGCTTCCCTGGTCTCGCCGCGCTCCTCCAGCAGCGTGCCGAGGCGCAGCGAGGCCCGCGTATGGCCGCGGGCGGCCGCCTGCCGGTACCACTGCTCGGCCTCGGCCTCCTCGCCGCGCTCGGCACAGATCCTGGCCAGCCGGTAGGTCGCCTCGCGGTGACCGTGCTCGGCGGCGGCCCGGTACCAGCGCTCGGCGCCCACATCGCTGCGGTGCTCCAGCAGATCGGCCAGTGCGTACGCACCGAGCACGTGCCCGGTCTCCGCGGCCTGCCGGAGCCAGTACTCGGCGGCCGGTTCGTCGCCGCGTTCGCGGTAGTGGCGGCCGAGCGCGTGCGCCGCGGCGGCGCTGCCCGCGACGGCGGCGATCCGCCACCATCCGGCCGCCTCGTCCGGGTACCCGCGCTGGTGCAGCAGTACCCCGAGGTTGTTGGCGGCGGCCCGGTCTCCGGCCGAGGTGGCCGCGCGCAGATACGGCTCGGCGCCGTCCAGATCACCCCTGCGCAGCAGCAGGGTGCCGATCTTGCCCTGTGCGGCGGTGTCGCCGAGGTCGGCGGCGCGGCGGTAGCGCGCCTGCAGCTCGGCTTCCTCACGAGCGGTCAGTACGTCGTCGTCGAGCACTGTCGCAGCCTCAACCGGCTGCTCGGACACGGAAGTTACGCCCGCCTCCTGCGGAAGCGGACGCGCCTCAAGCACGCTTACACCATCCCCCATGGGATCCATCGTCGCACCACCCGAAACCGGCGTACACCTGGTATACCGCATCCCCGAGGTCACTTCAGCGTTTTGTCGACTTCACGACATCCCGACTTCCCGAAGCGCAATCAAACCAAACCACCGGTTCCGTGGACCCCTCAGACAAGTGAGAAGGCCCGGAGTCGTTGACTCCGGGCCTTCTCTCCTACGGCCTCAGCCGCTGATGAACTATCCAGTAGCGGGGACAGGATTTGAACCTGCGACCTCTGGGTTATGAGCCCAGCGAGCTACCGAGCTGCTCCACCCCGCGTCGTTGTGTAACAACCGTACCATGACGCGCGGAGATCACCCGATCAGGGCTTCTTGGGCGGTGTGCTCTCCGCCTCCTCGGCTCGCTTCAGGGCGTTCTGCAGGTCCTGCTGCGCCTTCCCGTAGGCCGTCCAGTCGTCGCTCTTCAACGCCTGCTGGCCCTGGTCGTAAGCGTTCTGCGCATCCTGCAGCGCCTGCTTCACCGTTTGGTTGACGGGCTGCTGGGAACCGCTGCCGCTCGGTGGCGGCGGCTGGGCGGGGCTGGACGAGGTGTTGAAGACCTCGTCAAGGGCTTCGCCGAGGGTGTCCCTGAACGCGATCTTGTCGCCGCCCCAGTCCACCAACACCTTCTTCAGCAGCGGGTAGTTGGTACCGGCGCCGCGCACATAGACCGGCTCGACGTACAGGAGGCTGCCGTCGAGCGGCACCGTCAACAGGTTCCCGTACTCGACCTCGGAGTCACCCCTTTGCCAGATATTGACCTGATTGGCCACTCTGGGATCGGAGTTGAACTTGCTCTGCACCTGTTTCGGCCCCGACACATTGCTGCTGGACGGCAGTTGCAGCAGCCTGATGGTTCCGTAGTCGGGACTGTTGGCATCCGCGTCAACCGTCATGAAGGCGCCCAGGTTGTCCCGCCTGTTGGGGGTGAGGGTGGTGGTCAACGAGAACGCCTGGGAACCCTGCCCCGGCATCTTCACACTCAAGTAGTACGGCGGCACCGCCCCGCTGTCCCGCTTCGCCGGGTCGTTGGGCACCTGCCAGACCTCGCTGCCGCTGTAGAACGTCCCCGCGTCGGTGACGTGGTAGCGGGTCAGCAGTTGGCGCTGCACCTTGAACAGGTCCTGCGGATACCGCAGATGGGCCATCAGCTGCGGGGAGATGGCGCTGCGCGGCTCGACCGTGCCGGGATACGCCTTCATCCAGGTCTTCAGCACCGGGTCCTGGGTGTCCCACTGGTACAGCTTCACCGTTCCGTCGAAGGCGTCCACCGTGGCCTTCACCGAGTTGCGGATGTAGTTGACCTGGTTCTGCTGGGCGAGCACCGAGCGGTTGCCGCCGGTCAGCGAGTCGGTGGTGGTGTCACCGAGGGTGGTGCGGGAGGCGTACGGGTAGCCGTTGGTCGTGGTGTACGCGTCCACGATCCACTGGACGTGCCCGTTCACCACCGCCGGATACGGGTCGCCGTCGATCGTCAGCCACGGCGCTACGGCCTCCACGCGCTCCTTGGGCGTGCGGTTGTACAAGATCTTCGAGCCCTTGCCGATCGCGCCCGAATACAGTATTTGCGGCTGGCCGAGCTGCACCGCGTAGGCGGCCCTGGTGATCGGGTTCTGCAGGCTGACACCGCTGTGACCGGTGTACGAGTAGCTCTTCTCGCCGTTGACGTCGGAGTAGTCGATCTCCTTGGCCGGGCCGCCGACGATCGAGTACTGCTTGGTCTGCTCGCCGTAGTAGATCCGTGGCTCGTAGGAGCCCAACTGGCCCTTCGGCGGCAGATCGTGCTCGGTGAAGTCCGGGGCGCCGGTGTCCGTGACCGAGGTGCCCTTGGCCGCGACCATCCCGTACCCGTGGGTGTACTTGAAGTGGTCGTTGATCCAGTTGCTCTCCGGGATGCCCTTGGTGTTCAGCTCGCGCAGTCCGACGACGCTGTCCTGCTCCTTGCCGTCGATCTGGTAGCGGTCCACGGCCAGCGGTGCGGCGAGCGAGTAGAAGCCGCGGATCCCCTGAAGCTGCTGGAACGACGGCGAGACGACGTTCGGGTCCAGCAGCCGCAGGCTCGCGGCGGTGTCGGCGTCCGCCCGCAGCGCGGTGTTCTGGGTCGAACTGGCCCCGGGGTAGTCGGTGACCTTGCTGCTGTCGATGCCGTACGCGGCGCGGGTCGCGTTGATGTTCTTCTGGATGTACGGGGCTTCCTTGGCGGCCTCGTTGGGCTGCACCTGGAACTTCTGCACGATCGCCGGGTACAGGCCGCCGATGAGGATCGCGGAGAGCACCATCAGCCCGAAGCCGAGCATCGGAAGGCTCCAGGTGCGCCGCCACAGCGTCGCGAAGAACAGCAGCGCGCAGATGATCGCGATGCAGAACAGGATGGTCTTGGCGGGCAGGTAGGCGTTGGCGTCCACGTACCGCAGCCCGGTCCAGCCGCTCGTCGGATGGAAGCCGCTGGACTTCACCGCGAGCCCGTACCGGTCCAGCCAGTACGCGACCGCCTTGAGCGAGACGAACAGGCCCAGCAGCACGGACAGATGACCGGTCGCGGCCGCCGTCGCGCGCGCCCCCGGGCTGCTCAGCCGCAGCCCTCCGTACAGGTAGTGCACCAGGGCCGACGCCACCAGGCACAGCACGACCGCGGCGAAGCCGAAGCTCAGCAGGAAGCGGTACCAGGGCAGCTCGAAGGCGTAGAACGAGACGTCCAGCTTGAACTGCGGGTCCTTGGTGCCGAACGGGACGGCGTTGACGTACTGCAGCCAGGTGCTCCACTGGCCGGAGGCCGACGCCCCGCCGATCAGTCCGACCAGCAGACAGACCGCGAGCAGCAGCCACTTGCGGAACGGGGCGATACCCAGCCGGTAGCGGTCCAGGCTCTGCTGCTCCAACGACATCGCGCCCAACTGCGGTCGCAGCCGGTGCGCGAGGTAGACATTGGCCCCCACCGCCAGGGCCATCAGCAGGCCGAAGACGGCGAAGAGCGCTATCCGGGTCCACAACGTGGTGGTGAAGACCGACGAGTAGTGAACCGACCGGTACCACAGCCAGTCCGTCCAGAAGCCGGAGAACATGACGAAGGCCATGGCCAGCACGGCCAGCGCGGCGAGCGTCATCAACAGGGTCCGGGTACGCCGGGACGGCCGGCCTACGGTGATCCGCGGCCCCATGGGACCTCCGCCTCGGTCCGGCATCTGGAAAGCCAAGGTGCGCACCTCGAAATACGTCGTTACGTCGCGTCCGTACGGCGTCCGGGGGCGGACACCCATCCATGCAACTTACTCACGCTTTACGTGGTTCCCGTTCCGGGGCCCGGAACGGGCAGGATGTTGAGCATGTCCAACACTCCCACCGGCGGCGCACCCCTCGCCGCGACCCCGCTGACCCGTGCCGTACTCGAAATCGACGAGTACGCGTCCGGCCTCGGCTGGGACCAGCCCGCCCGTCTCTTCGCCCTCGTCGACACCGAACGCCTCCGCACCGAGGAGCCGATGCTGTTCGCACAGCTCGGCCTCGACGGGGACGGTAGCGAGTCCGCCGCGGCACTGACCCCCGTGGAACAGGACGAGGTTCCCACCGACACCCCGCTCGACGAGTTCCTGGCGACCATCGCATGGCCGGACGCGGTCGCCGGATGCGCCCTGACCGTGGAGCGGCTGATGCTCCCGCCGACCGCTGAGGCATCGATCCCCGAGGGCCTGGACGAGGCCGGGCTCACGGCGTGGGTCGCCAAGCACCCGGAGCGCCAGGAGGTCCGGCTGACGGTCGGGGTGCTGCGCGACGGCAGCCGCGAGTCGGCGATCCGGCTGCGCGAGAAGGACTCACCGACCGAGGTGCTGACCGGCAGGGACCTGGTCCCTGGGCTGGCCGAGGCGCTCACCGCGACCTTCGCGGAGTAGTCACGGCGTCATCGAGGCGGCGCCGTCGGCCGGACCGACGGCGCCCCTGGCGGTCAGCCTGCCGAGCAGCTGGGCAGGTCGGCCGTCTTCCCCGTCCGTATGTCGGTGAGGGCGTTCAGCGCGTCGTCCAGCGAGTTGACCTTCACCAGCCGCAGCCCCTTCGGGGTGTCCTTGGCCGCGGCCGCGCAGTTGTCCTTGGGGGTCAGGAAGTACTGCGCGCCCGCGTCCCTCGCGCCGATGATCTTCATCGAGATGCCGCCGATGGGGCCCACCGCGCCGTTGTCGTCGATCGTGCCGGTACCGGCGACGAACTTCCCGCCGGTCAGATCGTTCGGCGTCAGCTTGTCGATGATGCCCAGGGAGAACATCAGGCCCGCGCTCGGACCGCCGACGTCAGCCAGCTTGATGTCGATCGGGAACGGGAACATGTGGCCGAGGACGGCCTGGATGCCCACGATCGCCCGCCCGCCGTCCGCCTTCGCGGTCTTGATGGTGACCGACCGCGCCGCCGCGCCCGCCTTGCCGGCGCCGCCCGCCGGGACCACCGTGAACACCACGTCCTGACCGGGCTTGTGCTTCGTGACCAGCTTGGCGACATCGCCGGGCTGGATGACCCCCGTGCCGTCCACGGTCTTGATCACATCGCCCGCGTGCAGCTTGCCCTCGGCCGGGCTGCCCTTGACCACGGACCCCACGACGACCTGCGAGCCGACCGGGATGTGCAGCTTGTTGAGGGCCGCGACCTTGGCACTGTCCTGGGACTGGCTGAACTCCTCGGCGTTCTGCTGGTCCGCCTGCTGCGCGGTCTGGCCCTTGGGGTACAGCGTGTCGTGCGGAACGATGATGTGGTCGTTGGAGAGCCAGCCCGAGACCGCCTCGACCAGGTTCATCGTGTAGTCCGCACCGGTCACCCGGACCGTCGTCATGTTGAGGTGGCCGGTCACCGGATAGGTCCGGTGGTCCGAGATCTGCAGCACCGGCTCGCCCTCGTTCTCGCTGAGGGTGTTCACGGTCGGCCCCGGCCACATCGCGGAGTACGGCACGGGGATCAGCACCCCGACGCAGAGCAGCGCTATCAGCAGCAGCGTCGATGCGAGCATGGTCGTGGTGCGGCGTGGCATGCCATGACAGTACGGGACAGGTATGACAAGCGGCTTGCGGGGCCGGTCCGTCCGGGTATCCGGCCAGTTTGATCCGGCTCGGTGCGCGTCAGGCGTCCGAGCCGGAGTGCGTCTTCGTCATCGCCTCGCGGAACCGTTCGTACCCCGCCAGCGAGTGGACGTCACCGGCCGTGCGACGGGTACGCCCCGCCCAGCCCGCCCACACCGTGGCGGCCACCGCGCCGATGACCGGAATCAGCAACCAAGCCAGAGCCGCCATACCGGCCTCCCGACCACGCACATACCAACGCAGGACCTATGAGCAGATTAATCACTCACTGATCCAACGCTCAGCCCGGGTACGGAGTTACGCAAGTTGACGCGCCCAGCGATGAAGCGGAATGCGCACAAAGTGCGGTCCTTTGAGGATGCGGGGCATCCTCAAAGGCGCGGGCGCCAAACGCCCACCGCCCACCCGTCGCCCGACCGCCACCCCTCAACGACGGCGCTACGCGCCCACCCGCCCACCCGTCGCCCGACCGCCACCCCTCAACGAGGGCGCTACGCGCCCACCCATTCCTCTGTGCCGTCGTCGAAGGTCTGGTGTTTCCATATCGGGACCTCGCGCTTGAGGTCGTCGATCAGGCGGCGGCACGCCGCGAAGGCCTCGCCGCGGTGCGGGCAGGAGACGGCCACGACGACCGCCAGATCGCCGACCCGCAGATCGCCGACGCGGTGGACCGCGGCCAGCGCGCGCACCGGGAAGTCGGCGGCGACCTTCTCCGCGACGCGGCGCAGCTCGGCCTCGGCGCTGGGGTGCGCGGAGTACGACAAACGGGTGACCTCCGCCGATCCGCCGTCGTGATCGCGGACCGTGCCGACGAACAGCGCGGTACCACCGGCGGCGTCATCACCGACAGCGCGGAAGACCTCGTCCACGGACAGGGCGGTGTCGCGGACGGCCAGAAGCCGGATGGGGTCCAGCAGCTCCTGGCCCTCGTCGTACGTGCGTGCCATGTGGGCAATGGTGCCGCACGGGCGACGCATACGGAAAGCCAGTTCCTGTATGAATATCCAAGGGCCGGACAGTCGGATCCGACGAACAATTCCTGCCGCCCCAGCAAGCCGGTGCCCCGGCCGCCGCTTAGATCCCGCGCCGCTTGCGCGCCCGCCGCACCAGTGCCGCGGTGCCCACCAGGGCCACGGTGGCCCCGGCCGCGCCGAGCGAGGCGGCGGCGTCCTTGCGGCCCAGGCGCCGGCCCGCGACCGTGTGGCGGCCCGCGACCTCCGCCAGCAGTTCGGCGAGCACCTCCTCGTTGGTCCACTGCGGCCGCCAGCCCGCCTCGTGCAACCGGCTGCCGCTGACCACCCACGGGTGCATGGTGTACTCCAGGTCACCGGCCGGAGACGGGGTCAGGCCGAGCCGGTGCAACCGCGCGGCCGCGCCCAGCGCCACCGCCTGCGGCAGCTCCATGCGCCGGATCCCGGAAAGCTCCTCGACCTCCTCCTGCTCCAGCCAGCCGTCGCAGCCGACCGCCATCTCGCCCTCGGCCTTCTCCAGCGCCGCGTACTCCAGCGCGGACACCAGGTCCTCGACATGGCAGAACTGCCAGCGGGGACGGCTCCCGGCGACCACCAGCAGACGCGGTGACTCGAAGTAGCGGGTGAGCGCGGTGTCCGTACCGCCGACCAGGACGGCGGGCCGCAGGATGGTGACGTTGAGGCCCGGGTGGGCGCGTGGCGCCCGGCGGCCGAGCCGCTCGATCTCCAGCAGGTCGCCGACGCAGGTGGCCTCGGCGGTGGCCCGCAGCGGGGTGTCCTCGGCGAGCGGAACATCGTTGTCGGGCAGCGCCCCGTAGACCATCGCGGAGGTGACCAGGACGACCCTGCGCACCCCGGCGGCAGCGGCGGCGGTGAGCACGGTCTGGGTACCGCGCACGTTGAACGCGGTGCGCGCCTTGGGATCGGACTCCAGGTTCAGGTCCATCGCGAGGTGCACCAGGACGTCCACCGGGTGCCCTTCGACCCGCAGCCGGTCGGCGATGGCCGGGTCCCGTACGTCCATCACGCGCCACTGCGCGCCGGGCACCTCGCCGCGCCGCTCGTCGATCGCCACGACCTTTCTGACCTCGTCCGACGCGGCCAACCGCAGGGCCAGCAGATGTCCGACACCGGACGCCGCGCCGGTGATCGCCACGACCGGTCCTGAGGCGTGGATCCGCCCTGAGCGAACGTTTGGTGCCGGGGAACTCACCGGGTGTCTCCCACTGTTGTCTTGGTACGAGCTACGCAGGTCCCATCCTGCCTGAGAGGTGTCTAGGCTGGTGGTACAGCCCTGACAAAGCCCACAAGGCAAACGTTCCGACCACACAGAGCCGAGGAAGCCCGTGAGTGAGACCCCATTTGGATTCGGCGTCCCTCCTGAGGAGCCCGAGGACGGGGACGAGGGCAAGAAGAAGGGTCTGCCAGGCAGCGGCGACCCCTTCGGCGGCGGCAGCCCGTTCGGCTACGGCGGCGGTGCGGCAGGCGGTGGCGACAATCCCCTGGCCGCGATGTTCGGCTCGCTGAACCCCAACGACCTGGGCGCGGCATTTCAGCAGCTCGGCCAGATGCTCTCCTACGAGGGCGGGCCGGTGAACTGGGACATGGCCAAGGACATCGCCCGCCAGACCGTTGCCCAGGGCGCGCAGAACGGCTCGAAGGACGCCAGTGTCGGAGCGAGCGAGCGCGCCGCCGTCCAGGAGGCGCTGCGGCTGGCCGACCTGTGGCTCGATGGTGCGACGTCGCTGCCGTCCGGTTCCGGCTCGTCGGTGGCGTGGAGCCGGGCCGAGTGGGTCGAGGCGACGCTGCCCGCGTGGAAGGAACTGGTCGACCCGGTCGCGGAGCGGGTCGGCGCGGCCATGGGCGGCGTACTGCCCGAGGAGATGCAGGCCATGGCGGGCCCGCTGCTCGGCATGATGCGCTCCATGGGCGGTGCCATGTTCGGTACCCAGATCGGGCAGGCGCTCGGCGTGCTGGCCGGCGAGGTCGTCGGCTCCACCGACGTGGGACTGCCGCTGGGCCCGGCGGGCAAGGCGGCGCTGCTTCCGGTGAACATCGCGGCGTTCGGCTCGGGCCTCGGTGTGCCGGAGGAGGAGGTGCGGCTCTACCTCGCCCTGCGCGAGGCGGCCCATCAGCGGCTCTTCGCTCATGTCCCGTGGCTGCGGGCGCACTTGTTCGGTGCCGTCGAGGGGTACGCGCGCGGAATCAAGGTCGACACCGCCCGTCTTGAGGACGCGGTCGGCCAGCTTGATCCGGCGAACCCGGAGGCGCTGCAGGAGGCGCTGCAGCAGGGCATGTTCCAGCCCGAGGACACTCCGGAGCAGAAGGCCGCGCTGGCCCGGCTGGAGACCGCGCTGGCGCTGGTCGAGGGCTGGGTGGACGCGGTGGTGCACGCCGCGGCCGCACCCCATCTGCCGTCGGCGGGCGCGCTGCGTGAGACGTTGCGGCGGCGCCGGGCGACCGGTGGCCCCGCCGAGCAGACCTTCGCGACGCTGATCGGTCTTGAACTGCGGCCGCGGCGGCTGCGGGACGCCTCCAGACTGTGGGCGTCGCTGGCGGACGCGCGCGGTGCGGACGGGCGCGACTCCCTGTGGGCGCACCCGGACATGCTGCCCACCGCCGAGGACCTCGACGACCCGGACGGGTTCGTGCACCGCGAGGAGGGCCTCGACTTCGACGCGCTCGACAAGATGCTCGGCGAGGCCGCCGAGGGCCGGGAACGCGGCGACGCCGAGCCGAAGAAGGACAGCGGCGAGGAAGACGGCAAGCACGACGGGGACAAGTGAGTCTGCACACGGACGCGGCGCGCGTCCTCAACGAGTGGGCGCCACCGGTCGCCTCGCCCGATCAGGAGCAGTTGCGCCTGACCTACCTCGAACACCTCGCCCGTCACCCGGACGGGATGTGGAAGTCCTGCGGCGAGGGGCACATCACGGCGAGTGCCCTGGTGGTGGATCCGTCGCGGGGAACCGTGCTGCTCACCCTGCACAGGAAGCTGCGCATGTGGCTGCAGATGGGCGGCCACTGCGAACCCGCTGATCCGGCGCTCGCGGACGCGGCGCTGCGCGAGGCGACCGAGGAGTCCGGGGTCAGCGGCCTCACGCTGCTCCCCGGCGGGCCCGCGCGGTTGGACCGTCATCTGACGCCCTGCGCCTGGCACTTGGACGTGCAGTACGCGGCGGTCGCACCGCCGGGCGCGGTCGAGGCGATCAGCGATGAGTCGCTGGACCTGCGCTGGTACCGGTACGACGAGGTCCCGTCGGTGGCCGACGAATCGGTCGTACGGCTGGTGGACCGGGTACGGGAGCTGCTGTAGCGGCAGCTGCCGTACCGATCGGCCGCCCTGGTTCAGTCCTCGGGCTCGTCGCGGACGGTTGGCAGGTGGGGCAGCCGACCGGCCGCCACCACGCCCTCCAGATAACCGCGCGCCCGCTCGGTGCGCGGGTACGCGTCGAGGAGCTTCCAGAACCGCGGCCCGTGGCCGGGCACGAGCAGATGCGCCAGCTCATGCAGGAGTACGTAGTCGATGACGTACTCGGGCATGCCCTGGAGTCGGTGCGACAGCCGGATGCTGCCCTCCGACGGGGTGCACGAGCCCCATCTGGTGTTCTGGTTGGTCACCCACCGCACGGTGTCGGGTGCGGCGCGGCCATCGAGGTACTGGTCGGAGAGCCGCTCCGCGCGCTCGGCGAGCTCGGCGTCACCCAGCATGCGCTTGCTCTCCTGGGCGGCGAGCTTGTCCAGCATCACCGTGACCCAGCGCTGCTCCTCGGCAGCGGACATCCGGGCAGGGATGAGAACGATGGTGCGGCTGCCCTCACGGTAGGCCGAGACCGTTCTACGGCGGCGCGCGCTTCGGCGCACCTCCACTGCGCTCGCCCGGATGCCGAGGGACTGACTGCTGAGGGGTTGACTGCCGAGGGGCTGGCTGCGGGAGACGTGATGGGCGGGGTCGGCGGGCACGGTTCGACGGTACCGGCTCGGGCGCGGTGAAGTCCCGTCTCCTCGACAGGTGGCCGCCGTAGGCGTATCAAACGACTATTCCCCACAGCCTGTGGATAACTTTCGGCGGGCGTCCGCGCCCGCGGGCAAGCTGGAGTCCTGATCGGGTCCGCGCCGGACCCGCTTCAGATCCCAATCCCCAACTCCACATGGGGAGTTGACCGCCACAGGGGGTAGCCATGCGCACCGTTCAAGCCGGACATCCGATGCTCAAGCCCGCCATGCGCCGCAGTTGGCGGGAGCCCGAGACCCTGCAGTTCGGTATCGATCCGGCACACGCGGTGGTACTCGGACCACTGGACGATCCGTCCGCCCGCTTCCTCGGCCTGCTGGACGGCACGCGCGGCCCCGCTCTGCTGCGCGGGGAGGCGGTAGCGCTCGGGCTCGCCCCGGACCGCGCGGAACGGCTGCTCGGCGTCCTGGCGGACGGCGGGGTGCTGGACGACGCCGACAGCGCGGGTCCACTCGATGCGGTGATACGGCACCAGGGCGGCGCGCTGGAGCGGCTGCGGCCCGATCTGGCGTCCTTGTCGGTGGTCCACCCCGAGCCGGGCGCGGCCGCCGCCCGGCTGGCGGCGCGCCGGGCCGCGCGGGTGAAGGTGTGCGGCGCCGGACGGGTCGGCGCTTCGGTGGCCGCCGTACTGTCCGCCGCCGGGGTGGGCCGGGTTGATGTGGCGGACGGCGGCCAGGTCGAGCCGTGGGACACGGCACCGTGCGGGATCCCCGCGGCGGCGGTCGGCGAACGGCGGGAGACGGCGGCGCGTGGAGCGGTACGGCGGGCCGCTCCCGATCCGCGCCCCGCGGCCCGGTCCGCTCGCCCCGAGGCGGCTCTGGGCCTCGCGGTCATCGCCCCGCGTGACGGCCTCTCGGCCTACGCGCCGGATCCGCGGGCCGCCGAGCCGTTGATGGCGGCGCGGATCCCGCACCTGTACGCCGGAGTGGTCGAGGGCCTGGGGGTGGTGGGTCCGCTGGTGCTGCCGGGGCGGTCGGCGTGCGCGGAGTGCCTGGAACGCACCACGGCCGAGGCGGACCCCGCATGGCCGCGGATACTCGCCCAACTGCGGTCGGGACGGCCGCCCGGGGTGCAGGCCTGCGACATCGCGCTGGCGACGCTCGTCGCCGGTCTCGCCGCCGCGCACGCGCTGGCCCTGCTGGATGGTCGGATACCGCCGAGTGCTGGCGCCCGGGTGGAATTCTCGCTGGCCGGGCTGGGGATGCGGATGGTGGACGTCGCGCCCCACCCAGGGTGCGGGTGCGGTGCGGTTGACGCACCGGCGGCGCGCGACAATGACCGGGTGACCACCCCGCGCCGATCGCGGGCGGCACGGGGATACGAAAGAGGGGCGCATGTCGGATCTTCCGCGTAAGGCAGTGACCCGGACCGCGAAGCTCGCCGCGCTACCCCTCGGCTTCGCGGGCCGAGCCACCTTGGGTCTGGGCAAGCGAATCGGGGGGCGGCCGGCCGAGGTTGTGGCCAGCGAGTTGCAGCAGCGCACCGCCGAGCAGTTGTTCAAGACGCTGGGCCAGCTGAAGGGGGGTGCGATGAAGTTCGGTCAGGCCCTGTCCGTCTTCGAGGCCGCGCTTCCCGAAGAGGTCGCGGGCCCGTACCGGGCGGCGCTGACCAAGCTCCAGGACGCGGCGCCGCCGATGCCCGCCCGGACCGTGCACGATGTGCTGGCGAAGCGGCTCGGCGAGGGCTGGCGGGAGATGTTCGAGGAGTTCGAGGACAAGCCCGCCGCGGCGGCGTCCATCGGCCAGGTGCACCGCGCGGTGTGGCACGACGGGCGCGAGGTCGCGGTCAAGGTGCAGTACCCGGGCGCCGGTGAGGCACTGCTCTCCGATCTGTCGCAACTCGGCCGGGTGGCGCGGCTGTTCGGCCCGTTGATCCCGGGCATGGACATCAAGCCGCTGATCACCGAGCTGCGCGACCGGGTGTCCGAGGAGCTGGACTACGAGCTGGAGGCGGCGGCCCAGCACGCGCACGCCGCCGAATTCGCCGACGACCTCGATGTGGTCGTTCCCGATGTGGTGTACCAGGCGGATCAGGTGCTCGTCACCGAGTGGCTGGGCGGTGTGCCGCTGGCCGAGGTGATCTCCGGCGGAAGCCAGGAGGAGCGCGACCGGGCGGGACAACTGCTCGCGCGCTTCCTGTTCGCCGGACCGGCCCGCACCGGGCTGCTGCACGCCGACCCGCACCCGGGCAACTTCCGGCTGCTGGTCGATGACGGCCCGGCCGACGGCTGGCGCCTGGGCGTACTGGACTTCGGCACGGTGGACCGGCTGCCCGAGGGGCTGCCGCTGCCGATAGGCGCATCGCTGCGGCTCGCGCTGGACGGCGACGCGGAGTCGGTGCACTCGATGCTGCGCCAGGAGGGCTTCGTCAAGCCGTCGATCCAGCTCAACCCGGACGCGGTGCTGGACTATCTGCGGCCGATCATCGAACCGGCCCGGGTGGAGGAGTTCACCTTCGGGCGCGGCTGGATGCGCAATCAGGCGGCCCGGGTCGCCGATCCGCGCTCGCCTGCCTACCAGTTGGGCAAGCAGCTGAACCTGCCGCCGTCATATCTGCTGATCCACCGGGTGACGCTGAGCACCATCGGGGTGCTCTGCCAGCTGGACGCCACCGTACGGTTGCGCGACGAACTGCTCGACTGGCTGCCGGGGTTCGCCGAGGAGGACGAGTCCGAGACGGCGTGAGCTACCACCAGGCGGAGTCGAGACGGCCTTCGATCCCGCGGATGTTGGCGCGGGCGCAGTCATCGCAGAAGTAGCGGCGGGCACCGCCCTCCACGGAGCAGGTCCAGGTGATCGGCAGGGATTCGGCGACAGTCCCGCAGCGGGCGCACACCATGGGCTCCGATGGCGCGCCGGCGTCTTCAGAAGCGGGTTGCTGAGTCTTCTGATCCACCTACTGACGATACCTCCGCCCGCCGGACGGAACGGAACACAACGCACCGCGGGACCGGTCCGGTAAGGAACCGGTCCCGCGGGACGGTGTCTCCTACTGCATCACCACAAGGGCGAGCGCACGGCGGGCCCGCAGCGAGGCGCGCTCGGCGCGCCGCTGCAGCCGCCGGGCCTGCGCCAGACGGCGGGCGACCCGTTCGGACTCGGCCTCGTAGAGGCGCTCCTGCACATGAGCCCGGGCAAGGGCTTCTTGGATGAGATGCATCTCATGGGTCCTGTTCTGGCGCGGATCTTCCGCGCCTGCTGGGCGGGCGGGTGTCTCGGTGGCGGACGTGGTCATCGGGGCCTGCTTCTGAGGGTCGTGCGTCGGGGGGTTGTCGATCGTTCCGAGGGCGGCACGGAGCTTCATGCCACGACCTCGTTCTTGCGGGGACGGCCACGCGGCCGCTTGCGGGGCACCACGACGCCCTGCACGAACAGCTCACCGCCCCAGACGCCCCACGGCTCGCGCCGCATCTTGGCGCCCGCGAGGCAGGCCTCACGCACCGGACAGGTCTGGCACAGCGACTTGGCGTACTCGACGTCGGCCGGAGTCTCGGCGAAGAAGACCTCCGGGTCGTACGACCGGCACGGGACGGGTACGCCGAGGCGCTCGATCTCGTCGTCGAGCGCGGTGAGGGGCAGCAACGGAACCTCCGAGGAAGCGGTCTTGGTGGGCGGGGGGATCGTTTCGGAAGGCGGTACGGACGGGGCGTGCGATGCGGAGTGCACGGTCTGTGTTTCCTCGTCTGTCGGTCCGGCGGTCGGCCGGACGTGGTCGGTACCGGGTCGGCTGTTCCGAGGCCCCTTCGTCTGTCTCACCTGTGCAAACAGAAGGGCCGCGGATCCCGGTTTGCGGGTTCCGCGGCCCTGGAAGGTGCCGACCTGATGCTGGATCAGGCTGGATCTCTCCAGGGTTTGAGCCCACGGAAGGCCCGCATCTTGCGGTGGTGCTGCGTCACTACGGTCGTGTTGCCATCGGCCTCGGAGCCTTCGGCAAAGGCGGCGGAGCCGCCGAAGTCGCTATTCGCCTCAAGCTGCTGGAGTCCGGCACCGTTGGCCCACGGCGCATAGGCGTAGGCCTGTGCCGCCAGTGCCGCCGATGCCTGGGTCGGTCGCTCGCTGATGACACCGAGCAGACCGGTTCCACGCAGACCGTTGCCGCGCAGGACGGCGGCCGGGATCACGGAGGAGCTGGGCAGGCAGGAGGCGATGGCCGGGCGACCGGTCATTTTCACGCTGCTGATGATGTTGGTCATTGGGCTCGCCTCCTCTCGGCGTCTCGTAGGGCGTATGGAACTGGGCCGTGCAAAGTCGTGCTGGTTCAGTACATCACGCCTCCCTTGCCCCCTGGAAGGGGCCTCGGAGACCGTGCTCCCGCAGGCTATGAGGATTCCCTCGGCGGGCGCAAACTATTTTTCCAACGAATCCTCAGCAGGCTCACCAGGAGCCCCATCAGGCGTTTTAGCGGAGTGTGCAGTTCCGGTCTCGCTGCCCCCGGCTCCGGGTTCCTCGCCCGCGCACAACGCCAGGACATCGGCGCCGAACCGCTGCAGTTTGCGGGCGCCCACCCCGGCGATCCGGGTCAGCTCGGCCGCGTCCGAGGGCACCGTCTCGGCGATCGCCAGCAGCGTCTTGTCGGTGAACACGCAGTACGGCGGCTGCCCCAACTCCTGCGCCTGCCCGCTACGCCATTCGCGCAGCCGCTCGTAGAGCCCCTCGTCCAGATCGGAGGGGCAGTCCTCGCACCGCATCAGCTTGATCTCGCCCGCTTCCGACAGGCTGCGTCCGCAGACCCGGCAGTGCACCGGACCGCGCCTGCGCCGTCCGCCCGAGCCCCGTTCCACACCTGCCCGTACGGCACCGCCCGTACCGGCGGCGCGCGGCGAGGAGCCCGGACGCAGCCCGGTCAGGAAGCGCGAGGGACGGCGACCGCCACGGCCACCGGGCGCACGGGACAACGACCAGGACAGCGTGAGATGGCGGCGGGCGCGGGTCACGCCCACATAGAGCAGTCGGCGCTCCTCCTCGACCTGCTCATCGGTCCTGGCGTAGGTGATCGGCATCATGCCCTCGGTGAGGCCGACCAGGAACACCGCGTCCCACTCCAGGCCCTTCGCCGCGTGCAGCGAGGCGAGGGTGACGCCCTCGACGGTGGGCGCGTGCTGGGCGCCCGCCCGCTCGTCGAGTTCGGCCACGAGATCGGCGAGCGTGGCGTCGGGCCGCGCCCGCACGAAGTCCTCGGCGAGGCGGACCAGGGCGGCCAGCGACTCCCAACGGTCGCGGACCGCGCCGGAACCGGCGGGCGGCTCAGGGGTCCAGCCGCGCGTACCGAGCACCGCGCGCACCTGCGCGGGCACATCGGCCTCGTCCAGGCCCGCCCCCGCCCCTCCCCCGGCGCGGGCCGCGCCACGCAGCAGCATTCCCGCCTCCCGTACTTCCGGGCGCTCGAAGAACCGCTCGGCGCCGCGCAGTTGGTAGGGCACTCCGGCGTCCGCGAGGGCCTGCTCGTAGACCTCGGACTGGGCGTTGACGCGGTAGAGGATCGCGATCTCGCTGGGCCGGACCCCGCTGGCGATCAGCTCCCTGATGCGGCGGGCGGTGCCCTCGGCCTCGGCGGGCTCGTCGGTGTACTCGGTGAAGGCGGGCTCCGGGCCCGGCTCGCGCTGCGAGACCAGCTCCAGCCGGTGGGCGGCGGCCTGACCGCGCGCCTGCGCCAGCAGACCGTTGGCCAGGTGCACCACCTGCGGGGTGGACCGGTAGTCGCGCACCAGCTTCACCACGGTGGCGTCCGGATACCGGCTGCGGAACCCCAGCAGGTAGTCGGGAGTGGCGCCGGTGAAGGAGTAGATGGTCTGGCTGGCGTCGCCGACCACGCACAGGCTGCCGCGTCCGCCCACCCACAGATCGAGCAGCCGCTGCTGGAGCGGGCTCACGTCCTGGTACTCGTCGACGACGAAGTGCTGGTACTGCGAGCGGACCTGCTCGGCCACGTCGTACCGCTCCTCCAGCACGCCGACTGTGAGCAACAGCACATCCTCGAAGTCGATCACCGAGCGCTCACGCTTGAGTTGCTCGTACGCGGTGTAGATCCGGGCGATCTCGGCGGGGTCGCGCGGGGCCTCACGGCCGGACTTGGCGGCGGCGGCCGGATAGTCCTCGGGAACCGTCTGGGTGACCTTGGCCCACTCGATCTCGCCCGCCACGTCCCGCAGTTCGTTGCGGTCCAGCCGGATCCGGCCGCGCGCGGCCGCTTCCGCGACCACCTGGATCTTGCGCTCCACCAGTTGCGGCAACGGGCCGCCGACCGCGCGCGGCCAGAAGTACTGGAGCTGGCGCAGCGCCGCCGAGTGGAACGTACGTGCCTGCACTCCACCCGCGCCGAGTTGGCGCAGTCGTCCGCGCATCTCGCCCGCCGCCCGGGCGGTGAAGGTGACCGCCAGCACGCTGGCGGGCTGCACTATCCCCGCGCGCACCCCGTAGGCGATCCGGTGGGTGATCGCCCTGGTCTTGCCGGTGCCCGCGCCCGCGAGCACACAGACCGGACCGTGCAGCGCGGTCGCCACCGCGCGCTGCTCGGGGTCGAGCCCTTCCAGTACCGCGTCGGCCCCCTCCGGCGTCTCCGGGAACTGGGTCGACGGCGGCACGGCCGGGAACAGAGGGGAGTCCGTTGCTGCAGTCACCCCGCCATGCTGCCAGGTCTGCCGGAACACCCGGGAAAGTTATCCACAGGTGACGTTGTCCACAGGCCTGATGTGACGGTCTACCGCCGGGCTACTGTCGGTCGGGCAGGTGCCTGGGAATGGTCCGCAATAGTTGCGCGTTCCAGTACTGCACTCACACCACGGCCGCGGCCAAGCGGATCACCCATGCCGAAACGCCCGCGCCGACCACCGAGGATCAGGAGGACCGATGCCGGGGACCATCACGATGTACAGCACCACCTGGTGCGGCTACTGCCGCCGTCTGAAGGGCCAGATGGACCGCGAGGGAATCGTGTACACCGAGATCAACATCGAGCAGGACCCGGAGTCGGCGGCCTTCGTCGAGAAGGCGAACGGCGGGAACCAGACCGTGCCGACCGTCCTCTTCGCGGACGGCAGCACGCTGACGAACCCCTCCCTCGCCCAGGTCAAGGCGAAGGTAGGGGTCTGAGGCGATCAGCCGCGCGGCAGCGGCTCGCCGTACCACAGCTCGATCAGGCGGGCGGCGATGGAGATCCCGGACGGCGGCAGGATGTCACCGGTCCCGATGGCACGCCGGTAGTCCTCTCGGGAGAACCAGCGGGCTTCGTGGATCTCCTCGCCGTCCACCTTGATCTCGGACGAGGTGGCCTTCGCCATGAAGCCGAGCATCAGGCTGGACGGGAACGGCCAGGGCTGGCTGGCCACGTACGACACCTCGCCGACCCGGACGCCCGCCTCCTCGAAGACCTCGCGGACCACCGCCTGCTCGATGGACTCGCCAGGTTCGACGAAGCCCGCCAGCGTCGAGAAGCGCCCTTCCGGCCAGTGCACCTGACGTCCGAGCAGCGCCCGGTCCTGGTCGTCGGTCACCAGCATGATCACCGCCGGGTCGGTACGCGGGTAGTGCTCGGCGCCGCACGCCGGGCAGCGGCGCACATGCCCGGCGGCGGCGATCACCGTCCGCTCGCCGCAGCGCGAACAGAAACGGTGCAGACGCTGCCAGTTCTCCAGGGCCACGGCGTGCACCATCAGGCCCGCGTCACGCTCGCAGAGCAGTCCGCCGACCTCACGTAGTCCGGCCGGGCGGGCGGCGGCGTCCATCCGCCCGGGAAGCGCGTCCTTCTGCAGCGCGAAGTAGCTCACGCCCTGCTCGTCGGTGCCCAGGAAGTAGCGGTGCTTCTCGGTCACCGGCGCGTCGAAGGACGGCACCAGGACCAGTTCGGTACGGCCGTCGGCGGTGTCCTCGACCAGCACCTGGCCGCCGGAGACCACCAGGACGCGGGTGGACGGGTGGCTCCAGGCGGCGGCCAGCCAGGCCTCGTCCAGGCGGTGGTGGGCGGCCCGGTCGATACCGGGGCGGGCGAGCGCGAGCGGCTTGCCGCTCACCATGCCGATGGCTGCGGGGTTCTCCGTGCCCGGGGCGAGGGGCAGGTCACTTACGGACAAGACGGCTTCCAACTCCCCGTATAGCGTGGATGGTTACTCACTCAGCCGAGCCCGAGCAGATCACAAGGGTGCTCAGCGCTGCCAATTCTCGGCCAGGTCGCTCCACAAGTACGCGGTGGTTTCCACACCCTTGAGGAGCAGATCGAGTTCGACCTTCTCGTTCACTGAGTGCCAACCGTCGGAAGGCACGGAAATTCCCAGGAAGAGCACCGGGACGCCGAGCACGTCCTGCAGATCGGCGGCGGGCCCCGAGCCACCCTCACGGGTGAACCGTACGGTCTTCCCGAAGGCCCGTTCCATCGCGCGCACCGTGGAGCGCAGCGCGGGGTGGTCGAGCGGGGTCAGACAGGGGCGGGTGGTGCCCCAGAAGGTGATCTCATGCCGGATCCCGGCGGGCAGCCGGTCGGCCACCCAGTCCCGTACCGACTGCTCGATCTTGGCTGGATCCTGCCCCGCGACCAGTCGGAACGACAGCTTCAGATGGGCCGAGGCGGGGACGATGGTCTTGCCGCCGGGCCCGGTGTAGCCGCCGTAGACACCGTTGACCTCGGCGGTCGGGCGGGCCCAGATGCGCTCCAAGGTGGTGTACCCGGACTCGCCGAGTGCCGCATGGGACTTGGCGGTGCGCAGCCAGGCGGCCTCGTCGAAGGGCAACTCGGCGAAGAGCTGCCGCTCGCGGTCGGTGAGTTCGGCCACATCGTCGTAGAAGCCGGGGATGGTGACCTTGCGGTCCTCGTCGTGCAGGGCGGCCACCAGCCGGGCCGCCTCGGTGGCCGGGTTGGGCACCGCACCGCCGAAGGAGCCGGAGTGGATGTCCTGGTCGGGCCCGTACAGGTCGACCTGGCAGTCGGCGAGGCCGCGCATGCCGGTGCAGACGGTCGGGGTGTCCGCGGACCACATGCCGGTGTCGGAGACGATCACCGCGTCGCAGGCGAGGCGCTCGGCGCGCTCACGCAACAGGGCGGAGAAGTTCGGGGAGCCGGACTCCTCCTCGCCCTCGATCAGCAGCTTGAGGTTGACGGCGGGCGTGTGGCGGCCGGTGGCGGCGAGGTGCGCCCGCACCCCGAGGGTGTGGAAGAACACCTGGCCCTTGTCGTCGGCCGCACCGCGGGCGTACATCCGGCCGTCCCGGACGACCGGCTCGAACGGCTCGCTGTCCCAGCCGTCCGCCCGGGCGGCGGGCTGGACGTCGTGGTGGCCGTAGACCAAGACGGTCGGCGCGGCGGGGTCGCCGGACGGCCACTCCGCGTAGACCGCGGGCAGGCCCGCGGTCGGCCAGACCTCCACGACCGGGAAGCCGCTGGCGCTGAGCTCCGCCGCCAGCCACTCGGCGCTGCGCTCCACGTCCTTCGTACGCTCCGGATCGGCGGACACGGAAGGGATCCGCAGCCACTCCACCAGGTCGTCGAGGAAGGCGGCGCGGTGCGCGTCGATGTACGCGCGGACGGCGTTGTCCGGTGCGGTGCTCATGCGGCGAGCCTAACGGGGACGATCCGAGCACTTCACCCCGCCGGGTCGTCAGCGGCCTCGCCGGCCAGCAGCCGCTCGAGCGCGGGCCGGTCGGGCAGGTCGGCCGGGCGGACGACCTCCCCTGTGCGGACGTACACGAACGCGGCCGTCACCCGCTCCGGCCGCACGCCGTGCTGCTCGGCCCAGGCGAGCCGGTAGACCGCGAGTTGCAGGGGGTCGGCGGTCGGTGTCCGGCCGGTCTTCCAGTCGACGATCTCGAAGCCGTCCCCGTCCCGGTACACGGCGTCGATACGGCCGCGGACGACGCGCCCGGCGAGGGCCAGCTCGAAGGGGGCCTCGACGCGGTACGGGCTGCGGGTCGCGTAAGGCGTGCGCAGATACGCCTCCTTGAGCTCCGCGAGGTCCCGCTCGTCGGTGATCTCCTCGTCGCTGTCCGGCTCCAGTCCGGGCAGCTCGTCCAGGCCGATCAGTGGGAGTTCCTCGAAGCGGGACTCGACCCAGGCGTGGAACCGGGTGCCGCGCCGGGCCGCGGGCCGCGGCTCGCGCGGCATCGGACGGGCCAGCTCCCGGGCGAAGCCGTCGGGGTCGGCGGCCAGCCGCAACAGCTGCGAGGCGGACAGCGACGGCGGCACCGGCACGTCCCGTACGGTCGCGCGGGCGCGCCGCAGTTCCCCGGTGAGCGCACCGAGGTCCCGGTCCCAGGACTCGACCAGCCGGGCCTCCTCCGGCGTGAGGCCGTCGCCGGAGACGGCCGACGGGTGTTCGCGGGCGCCGTTCTCCGGCTCGGCGGCTGGGCCATGGTCTGAATCGAGGTGGATTTGCGCCGGTATGGGGCGAGTTGTTGGCCAGTCGGCCCAGTCACCGTCCGGTTCCGCGAAGTCGTCGTCCGGGAAGAGGTCTTCAGCCGGGGGGAGATCTTCGTCCGAGGGGAAGTACTCGTCCGGCGGGAGGTCCTCGTCCGGGGCGAAACCATGCACGTCGTTGCTCGGCGGCGCAGGCCAGTCCGCGTCGTACGCGCCCGTCTCGGGTGGTGCGTCGAGGAGCGACAGTACGGTCTTGGCGGCCTGGCGGCGGCGGTCCAGCGCTTCGGGGTCGAGTGGCAGCGGCCAGGCGTGGTCGGTGCCGCGCTCCAGCGCCGGGTTCTGCGCGTCGGCGGCCGGTTCCTCCGCCCAGTGCTCGATCTCGCCGTGGCCCGCCTCGCAGTGCGTACGCAGCCGCCGCAGGAAGTCCGACGGGCCGCGCGGCTTCTTCTGCGTGGGGCCCCACCAGTGCCCGGAGGCGAGCAGCAGCGAGCGCGGGCGGGTGAACGTCACGTATCCCAGCCGGAGTTCCTCCGTGGTGTTGTGCTCCTTCATCGCGGACTTGAACGCGTCCAGCCCCTGCTTGGTCCACTCGGTGACATCGGGCAGCGTGGCGGCGTCACCACGCAACGCGTGCGGCAGCACCTTGCCGTGCCAGGGCCACAGTTCACGGACCTTGGTACTGGGAAAGGCGTCGCGCACCAGTCCCGGTACGGCCACCACGTCCCACTCCAGGCCCTTGGACTTGTGCGCGGTCAGCACCTTGACCGTGTTGTCGCCGCCGGGCAGCGAACTGTCCAACCCCTTCTCGTACTGCTCGGCGGTGCGTAGGAAGGAGAGGAAGGCCAGCAAGGTGGCCTCGCCGTCCAGCGAGGCGAAGTTGGCGGCGATGTCCAGGAAGGACTGCAGGGTCTCGCGGCGGCGGGCGGCGAGCGCGTGCGGGGACGCTGACAGCTCGACCTCAAGACCGGTCACCGCCAGCACCCGGTGCAGTACGTCCATCAGCGGGTCGGCCAGCGAGCGCCGCAGATCACGTATTTCGGTGGCGAGGCGGGCGAACCGCTCCCTGGCCTCCGGCGAGAACGGCAGCCCGTCGTCCGGACCCTCCGCGTCCAGGAAGGTCTCCAGGGCGTCGGCGAGCGAGACGACCTCGGCCGGGTCCACGCCCTCGACCGCCTGCGCCAGCCGGTCCTGATCGCTCTCCCCGGGCCCGTACCGTACGAGCAGGCGCGCGCGGCGGCCGAGCAGTGCCAGATCGCGCGGGCCGATCCGCCAGCGCGGGCCGGTCAGCAGCCGGACCAGGGCGGAGTTGGCGGTGGGGTCGTGCAGCACCTGGCAGGTGGCGACGAGGTCGGCGACCTCCGGCAGATGCAGCAGTCCGGACAGCCCGACGACCTCGACCGGCACATCCCGTTCCACCAACGCGGCGTGGATGTCGGCGAACTGGCCCGCGGTGCGGCAGAGCACGGCTATCTCGCCGGGTGGGGTGCCGGTCGCCGTCAGATGGCGGATCGAGTCGGCGAGCCAGTCGATCTCCTCGGACTGCGTGGGCAGCAGGGCGCAGCGCACCACACCCTCGCGCTCCGCGCCAGGTGCGGGCCGCAGGGCCGCCACGCCCGCGTGCCGCTCCCGCAGCGGCGCCGCCAGCTCGTTGGCGAAGTCCAGCAGCCGACCGCCGCTGCGCCGGTTCTCGCTCAGCGAATGGCGGCGGGCCGGGCTGCCGTCGGCGGCCGGGAAGTGCGCGGGGAAGTCGTCCAGGTTGGCCACGGAAGCGCCGCGCCAGCCGTAGATCGCCTGGCAGGGGTCGCCGACCGCGGTGACCGGATGGGCCGTACCGCTGCCGAACAGCCCGGCGAGCAGCAGGCGTTGGGCCACCGACGTGTCCTGGTACTCGTCGAGGAGCACCACGGCGAACTCGTCCCGCAGCATCGCGCCGACCTCGGGACGGGTGCGGGCGAGCGTCGCGGACAGGGCGATCTGGTCGCCGAAGTCGATCAGGCCGCGCCGGGTCTTCTGCTCGCGGTACGCGACGACAAGGCCCGCGAGGTCGGCGCGGCCCCGCACGGCGGGCGCCACATCCCGTACCCAGGCGAAGCCGCGCCGCTCCGGATCGAGCGGTCCGAGCCGCTCGGCGACGGCGGCGTCGTACGCGCGCAGTTCGGAGACCGGCACGAGGTGTTCGGACAGTTCGCCGTCGAGCGCGAGCAGATCGGCCGTGAGCGCGGGCAGCCCCTTGGTGAGCGCCGGATAGGGGCCGGGCGCGGCCTGGAGGACGCGGGTGGCCAACTGGTAGCGAGTGGCGTCGGCCAGCAGCCGGGCGTCGGGCTCCAGGCCGACGCGCAGTCCGTGATCCCTGAGCAGTTGTCCGGCGAAGGCGTGGTACGTGGAGATACGCGGCTCTCCGGGCGCTTCGTCCGGGTTTGCCGGATCGGGGTCGGTGACGCCCGCCTGTACAAGGGCCTTGCGCACCCGCTCGGACAGCTCGCCCGCCGCCTTGTTGGTGAACGTCAGCCCCAGCACCTGCTCGGGCGCGACCTGCCCGGTCCCGACCAGCCACACCACCCGCGCGGCCATCACGGTGGTCTTACCCGACCCGGCCCCGGCCACGATGACGTTCGGGGCGAGGGGTGCGGTGACGCACGCCATCTGCTCCGGGGTGAACGGGATGCCGAGGAGCTCCTTGAGCTGCTCGGGGTCGGTGATACGGGAAGACACCCCAGTGAGGCTAGCGGGCGGGACTGACAGCCGACGCCGGCCGGCCGCTACTCCACCACCTGCCGCCCCTCGGGCCGGGCGCTGCACGCCCGGCGGAAGGTGCAGCGGTCGCAGTGCTGACCCGGGGTCGGGACGAAACGCTCGTCCAGCACCTTGCTCGCGGCGGTCGCCAGGAGGTCGGCGGCCCAGTCGCCGTCCAGCGGCGGCTGGGACTGCACCTTCGGCAGGGCGTCTCCGCCCTCCTTCTTCGTGGCCCCCTGGCGCAGATGCACCAGCTCCGCACCGCCCGGCTGCCCGCCGCCGTCGTCCAACGCACCCTCGCGGACCGCGAGTTGGTAGACGGCGAGCTGCGGATGGCGGGCGACCTCGGCGGCGGTCGGGGGCGCGCCCTTGCCGGTCTTGAAGTCGACCACGTAGACGTGTCCTTCGGCGTCCCGTTCCACCCGGTCCATGCTGCCGCGGATCCGCACCGCGTACTGGCCCGCCTCAAGGGTGACGTCGAAGCCGTGCTCCGAGGCGACCGGTTCCCGGCCGCGCTCCATGACATGCCAGCGCAGGAAGCGTTCCAGCGCGGCACGCGCCTGCTCCCGCTCCTGCCGGGACTTCCAGGGCGCGTCGAAGGCGAGCGCGTCCCAGACCGAGTCCAGGCGCGCCATCAGCACGTCGAGGGCGGCCGGGGTGCGGCCGGTGGCCACCTCGTCGGCGAGCACATGCACGACGTTCCCGAAGCCCTGGGCGGCGGTGGACGGGTCGTCGGCCTTCACCTCCCGGCCCAGGAACCACTGCAGCGCACAGGTGTTGACGAGTTGGTCGAGCGCGCTGCCGGACAGGGCCAGCGGCCGGTCCCGGTCGCGCAACGGAGCCGTGGAGCGGGTCGGCTCGTACAGGCCCCACCAGCGGTCCGGATGCGCGGACGGTACGAGGGCGTACCCCTCGTCGTCGCGCAGTGCCGCGAGCCGGGCGAGCCGGGCGGCCGCCGCGGCGCGCAGCGCGGGCGAGGCGGACGGATCGACGGTGGTGGCGCGCAGCTCGGCGACCAGCGCGGCGACGGCGAGCGGGCGGCGGGGCCGGTGCGTCACATTAAGTGGCTCGACACCGAGTTCGGACAGGAAGCGGGACGGCTGATCGCCGTCGTCGGCCGCGGCCTTGACCGCGGTGACGACGAGCCGCTCCTTGGCGCGGGTGCAGGCGACGTAGAACAGCCGCCGCTCCTCGGCGAGCAACGCGCCCACCGGAAGCGGCTCTGCGAGTCCGTCGCGGCCGATGCGGTCGGCTTCGAGCAGCGAGCCGCGGCGCCGGACGTCGGGCCACAGGCCCTCCTGTACGCCCGCCACGACCACCAGCCGCCACTCAAGTCCCTTACTGCGGTGGGCGGTCATCAAACTGACCGCTTCCGGCCGGACGGTCCGGCGGGACAGCACGTCCGCCGCGATGTCCTGCGCGTCCAGCTCTTCCAGGAAGTTCAGCGCGCCACGGCCGCCGGTGCGCTGCTCGGCGCGGGCCGCGGTCTCGAACAGCGCGCAGACCGCGTCGAGGTCCCGGTCGGCGTTGCGGGCCGCGGCGCCGCCGCGCAACGCGGAGCGCTCCAGCCGGTCCGGCCACGGCGTGCCGGACCACAGGCGCCACAGCGCCTGTTCGGCGGTGCCGCCGCGGATGAGGATCTCGCGCGCCTCGCGCAGCAGGCGGCCCAGCCGATGGGCGCGTTGCGCATACGACGGATCGTGCGCGACCAGCCGCTCCGGCTGTGCGAGCGCCTCCGCGAGCAGTACGTCCGACGGCCGCGGCACGGGGTGGCCTGCGGCCCGCTCCTCCTCACGCAACGCCCGTCCCAGGCGCCGCAGTTCGGCGGCGTCCATGCCCCCCAGGGGCGAGGCGAGCAGCGTCAGCGCGTCCTCCACGGGGAGCCAGTCGGCTCCCGCCGGGGGTGGGGGGGATGCGTCCGGGGCGGGGGTGGGGTCTGGGTCCGGTTGCGGCACGGCGGCCCCCGGTGCGGCGGCGGGGTCCGGTTGCGGGGTGGCGGGGTCCTGGCCCGGTTCCGGTTGCAGCGTGGCTGATGCGTCCGGCGCGGACGCGTGCTCCGGCTCCGGTTCCGGCGTGGCGGATTCCGGTTCCGGCGTGCCGGATGCGCCTGACGCGGGGGCGGCCCCCGGCGCGGACGCGTGCTCCGGTGCGGGGTCCGGTTCCGGTCCCGGCGCGGCGGACACGTCCGGCGCGGCGGCGGGCACCGGTCCCGGTTGCGGCACGGCGGATGTGTCCGGCGCGGGAGCGGGCTCGGGGTCCGGCTGCGGCACGGCGGCCCCCGGTGCGGCGGCGGGCACCGGTTCCGGTTCCGGCGCGGCGGCGCCCCTCGGCGCGGGGGCCGGTGTCGTCTCCTCGGCTGCCGGGCGGGGGTGTGGGACCGCGGTGGCGTCAGCGGTCGGGGTCAGGGCGGCGCGGGCTGCCGCGCGTAGGGCCAGGAGGAGGGGCGCGACCGCAGGTTCCTGGCGTAGCGGAAGGTCGTCGCCGTCGATCTCGACCGGGACCCCGGCGGTGGTCAGGGCGCGCCGCAGGCTGGGCAGGGAGCGGGCGCCCGCGCGGACCAGGACGGCCATCTCCCGCCATGGCACGCCGTCCTCCAGATGCGCGCGGCGCAGGATGTCGGCGATGTTGTCGGTCTCGGCGCCCGGCGTCGGATAGGTGATGGCCTCCACGCGGCCGCCGCCCCGTACCGCCGCCAGCTCGCGGTGCGCCCGCACCGCCTCGGCCGGCAGGCGGGTGAGCGGCATCCTGCGGGTGATCAGGCGGGTCGCGGCGAGTAGATCGGCGCCCGCCCGGCGCGAGACGCCGAGCACCTCGACGTGGGCCGGGCGGCCGTCCGCGCGGGGGAAGCCGGTGGGGAAGTCAAGGATGCCGTTGACGTCGGCGCCACGGAACGCGTAGATGGACTGGTCGGGGTCGCCGAACGCCACCAGGGTCCGGCCGCCGCCCGCGATCGCCCGCAGCAGCCGCAGCTGCGCGGGGTCGGTGTCCTGGTACTCGTCGACGAACACCGCGTCGTACCGCGCGGCGCCTGGCCCCAGCCGTTCCGCGAGCAGCACCGCCCGGTGCACCAACTCCGCGTAGTCGACGGCGCCTTGGGCGTCGAGCACATCGAGGTACTCGGCGAGGAATCCGGCCGCCGCCGTCCAGTCGGGCCGCCCGGTCCTGGCCGCGAAGGCGGTCAGCTCGCCGGGTCCCAGGCCGAGCTCACGGCTGCGCGCCAGCACCGCGCGCACCTCGTCCGCGAAGCCCCGCGTGGTCAGGCAGGCGCGCAGCTCGTCGGGCCAGCGCACCGAGCCGAGCCCCGCCCGCTCCAGCTCGGCCTGGCCGGCCAGCAGGTCCCGTACGACCAGGTCCTGCTCCGGACCGGACAGCAGGCGCAGCGGATACGCGAACAGCTCGGGGGCCTGGTGGGCGCGGACGAATCCGTAGGCGAACGAATGGAAGGTGGTGGCGCGCGGCGCACCGGCGCCGCCGAGCCGGGCCGCGATACGGTCTCGCAGCTCCATGGCTGCCTTGCGGCTGAAGGTCAGAACGAGGATCCGCTCGGGGTCGGTGCCCTGGCGCACGCGCTGCGCCACCGCCTCCACCAGCGTCGTCGTCTTTCCGGTGCCGGGACCGGCGAGCACCAGAAGCGGCCCGCCCGCATGGTCAACCACCGCGCGCTGCCGGGCGTCCAGAACAGGGAGCACGGACCGTGTCGGCGGAGTGCGGACCAGCCGGTAGCCGCCGGCGGCCGAGGTGCGGGCGGGCCGGCCGGCGGCGGAGCGAGTGGACGAGGAGGTCACGTGGATCGGCGGTTCCGGTTCCGTGGATGGTGGTACTGGGCGCGCTGGCGCGGTCCGGAGACTGTCACCGACGCTACGCGACGCGCCTCGGGTGGTTCATCGCGGCTCTCCCCGTCAGCCTCCTCCCAGGACTTCGCTCCCGTCCCGGGAATCCCGCGACGATCAACCGCCTCACCCGTTCGGGGGCAACGGCGGGCGGCAGCCGAGCGCGCTACTCCGTACGGGCGGCACCCGGCATGGCGGGCGCCCGGATGGCGGAAGCTGGAAGGTGTGAGCAGCCGGTCGTCAGCCGTCCCCGCCCGTCCCGCGTGCCGGGTCCTCCGCCGGGCCGCCCCAGCGGGCCCGCGCCATGTCCAACCGCGGTACGTGGTCATCGGCGGCGCGCCCTGCCGCGCGCAGCGGGGTGCCCTCCTCGCGATAGTGCGCGAGCGCCCGCAGCTCGTGTCCCGACAGCAGCACACCGTCCGCCCGCACCACACGCCACCAGGGCACCGCGCCGCCGTACAGCGCCATCACCCGGCCGACCTGCCTTGGTCCCCCCTCCTCCAGCCACTCCGCGACATCGCCGTAGGTCATCACCCTGCCGGGCGGAATCAGTTCGGCGACGCCAAGCACCCGCTCCGCGTATTCGGGGAGCTCCGCGGACTCCTCCAGGAACCGGTTCTCGCTCACGTCCCTCATCCTGCCGCACCCCACCGACAACTCCGGCGGCCCGCCCCAGGGCGCCGTCCCGGCCGCACATCGCGGCACACAGGCGCATACCATCCGGGGTGCACGCCCTCGGAATGCCCCCTCATGCCCCCATACGACGTCCGGCCATGCCACCATCTTCCGGGCGGTGACTGGTGATACGAGATCAAGAACCAACGGCCGGAGAGCTGGGCGAGGAGCCGCAGGAGGCGCTCCGCGCCTCATCAGGGCTGCCCGCGGCCATGGCGACGGATAGTGGAGCGCAGGCCGCGTCCCAGGCGCGGAAAGCGCCGTCAGCCTCGGCCGACGACCCCGCGCGTCCCCCTCAGCGACCCGGCCCGGACCACGGGGACGGCGACACCGCGCCCTCGCGGCCGGACGAGACCAGCCCGCCCCCGCCCGCCGACCGAGCAGACGACGTGGACCAAGTCGATCACCCCCCGCAAGCCGAACCCCCCGCAAGCTCCGTCGCCGAGGCCGTCCGGGCCGCCACCGCCGCGCAGCGGCACCCGGCCGGACCCGCGCAGCCGCCGTCCGGTGCGCACCCGGTGAGCGGACCGCCCGCCGTCGAGCACGTGGACGAGCTGGCGGGCGACGAACCACTGCTCGCCGCCCGGGTGCACCGCCCGGCGGATCTGCTCCGCTTCCTGATGGGCATCCTCGGGGTCGGGATCGTCCTGGCGATCGCCGGTTTCGCGCATGGCACCACGGCCGGTGTGGCCAACGACATCGCGAACGGCGCCCGGCACGCGCCCTCCATCCTCACCAGCATCGCCGGGTTCACCGCGAGCATCGCGGTACTGATCGTGCCGGTCGCGTTCGCCGTGGAACGGCTGATCAAACGGGACGGGCTGCGGGTCGCCGACGGTGTGCTGGCGGCCGTGCTCGCCCATGGTGTCTCGCTCGCCGGTGATCTGTGGGTCACCAACTCCGCCCCCTCCGCCATCCGCGACGCGCTCACCAGAGCCGCGCCGAGCGGCGGCATCACCGATCCGGTGCACGGCTATCTGGCACCGGTCATCGCCTATATGACAGCGGTGGGCATGGCCCGCAGACCGCGCTGGCGGGTGGCGCTGTGGGTCGTCCTGGTGCTGGACTCCTTCGCGGTGCTGGTCGGCGGCTACACCACACCGTTCTCGATCATCACGACCGTGCTGATCGGCTGGACGGTCGCCTACGGCACCGTCTACGCGGTCGGCTCGCCCAATGTCCGGCCCACCGGGCGGACGCTGCTGGCCGGTCTGCAGCGGGTGGGCTTCAGCCCGGTCACCGCGCAGCGCCTGGACGACGGCCCGGAGGCCGCCGACTCCGAGCGCGGCCGCCGCTACCTGGTCACCCTGGAGGACGACCCGCCGCTGGACATCACGGTCGTCGACCGTGAGCAGCAGGCACACGGCTTCTTCTACCGGGTCTGGAGACGGCTCCAGGTGCGCGGTGTCAACGAGGAGCGGCACAGCCTGCAGTCGCTGCGCCAGGCCCTCGAACAGGAGGCGCTGCTCGCCTACGCCGCGATCTCCGCCGGAGCGCACGCCCCCAAACTGATCGCCACCTCCGAGCTGGGCCCGGACGCCGTGATGCTGGTCTACGAGCACATCGACGGCCGCTCCCTGGACACCCTCACCGACGACGAGATCACCGACGCGGTGCTGGACGGCGCGTGGAAGCAGGTCAGGTCGCTGCAGTCGCGCCGCATTTCGCACCGGCGGCTGGTGGGCGAGGCACTGCTGGTGGACCGTTCCGGCACGATCTACGTGACCGATCTGCGCAGCGGTGAGATCGCGGCGGGCGACATCGCGCTGCGGATGGACATCGCCCAGCTGCTGACCACCTTCGCACTACGGGTCGGTCCCGAACGGTCCGTCGCGTCCGCGGTGCGGATCCTCGGCCCTGACGCGGTGGCCGACAGCCTGCCGTTGCTGCAGCCGATCGCGCTCAGCCGCTCCACCCGCGCCACCCTGCGGCAGCTTGCCAAGGAACGGGCGGAGCGCGAGCGCGCGGCCGTCATCGAGGCCACCCGCATCAAGCGGACCGTGGAGCCCGGGCAGCTGTCCGGGGACCGCAAGGTCGCCAAGGCGCAGCGGAAGGCCGAGAAGGAGGCCGAGAAGCGCGCCATGGAAGAAGCGCTGGAGGCGGCCCGCGAAGAGGACCTGCTGTCGCAGATACGGCAGCAGGTACTGCAGATCCGGCCGCAGGCACCCGTGCAACCGGCCCGGCTGGAGCGCTTCAAGGCCCGGACGCTGTTCAGCTTCATCGCGGGGGCCATCGCCGCGTACTTCCTGCTGTCGCAGTTCGCGCAGCTGAAGTGGAGCGAGCTGATCGGCCACGCCAACTGGGCATGGGTGGCGGCCGCGTTGGCGCTGTCCGCGGTGACGTACATCCCGGCGGCGATGAGCCTGCTCGGCTTCGTCCCGGAGAAGGTGCCGTTCGGCCGCACCGTCATGGCGCAGGTCGCGGGGAACTTCGTCAAGCTGGTGGCTCCCGCGGCGGTCGGCGGCGTGGCGCTCAACACCCGCTTCCTGCAACGCAACGGAGTCCGCCCCGGCCTCGCCGTGGCGAGCGTGGGAGCGGCCCAGCTCGCGTCGCTCGGCGGGCACATCCTGCTGCTGGCGACCTTCGGCTATCTGACCGGAACCCAGCAGACGCCATCGCTGTCGACCTCCCGGACGGTGATCGCCGGGCTGCTGACCGCCGCCGTGCTGGTGCTGGTCGTCACGGCGGTACCGCAGCTGCGCAAGTTCGTCTCCAGCCGACTGCGGTCGCTGTTCGCCGGTGTCGTGCCGCGCATGCTCGACCTGCTGCAGCGCCCGAAGAAGCTGGCCACCGGCGCGACCGGGGTCCTGCTGCTGACGCTGGTGAACGTGGCGTGTCTGGACGCGTCGATCCGCACCTTCGGCGACACCTCGCTGAGCTACGCGAACATCGCGGTGGTCTTCCTCACCGCCAACGCCGTGGGCTCCGCTATCCCCACTCCGGGCGGTGTCGGCGCCATCGAGACGACCACCTCCACCGCTTTGATCATCTTGGGTATGCCCGGCGGACAGGCGCTCTCCGCCGTGCTGCTGTTCCGGCTGGCGACCTTCTGGCTGCCGGTGCTGCCCGGCTGGATCTCCTTCAACCACCTCACCCGCAAGGGCCTCCTATAGAGATTCCTACGACAGGCATCGCATCTGCCGGTCCCATCGCCCGAAGTTTGTTGCAGATGCGAGCACCGCGGATCTAACGTGCCGCATATGCGGTCCTACACCATCGGCCAGGCGGCCCGGCTGCTGGGCGTCAGCCCGGACACCGCGCGGCGCTGGGCCGACGCGGGCCGGATCCGTACCCACCGGGACGAATCCGGGAAGCGACTGATCGACGGCCGGGACCTGGCCGCGTTCTCCGTCGCACTGGCCGAGGAAGCGGTCACCGAGGACGGCGACATCCCGTACACCTCCGCCCGCAACGCGTTCCCCGGCATCATCACCGCCGTCAAGCTGGGGGATGTCGCCGCCCAGGTCGAGATCCAGGCAGGGCCGCACCGCCTCGTCTCCCTCCTCACCCGTGAGGCCGTCGAGGAGTTGGGCTTCGAAGTCGGCATGGAAGCCGTGGCCCGAGTGAAGTCCACCAACGTCCATATCGACCGCACTTAATGTGCAGCCCCCGGAGTCGTCCCATGCCTCAGACCTTCGCCCGCCGCGTCGCCCTGCCAGCGGTCGCCGCCGCGCTGCTGCTACCGCTGGCCGCCTGCGGCGGCAGCAAGACCAGCTCCAGCTCCCCCAGTGGCAGCAGCAGCGGCAGCAGCACCAAGACCACCCTCACCGTCCTCGCCGCCGCCTCCCTCACCAATGTGTTCAAGGCCGAGGGCGCCGCGTACGAGAAGTCCCACCCCGGTACGACCGTCAAGTTCTCCTTCGCCGGGTCCCAGGACCTCGCCGCGCAGGTCAGCCAGGGCGCTCCCGCCGACGCGCTGGTCACCGCCGACACCAAGACCATGGACGGGCTCAAGAAGGACACCGGCACCCCGACGGTCATCGCCAAGAACCGGCTCACCATCGCGACCGCCCCCGGCAACCCCAAGAAGATCCACGGCCTGAGCGACCTGTCGAACTCCAGCCTCAAGGTGGTGCTCGCCGCCAAGCAGGTCCCGGTGGGCAACTACGGTGCCAAGGTCCTGGCCGCCCAACACGTCAACGTCAAGCCGGTCTCCGAGGAGGCCAGCGTCCGCGCGGTACTGAGCAAGGTCGAACTCGGCGAGGCCGACGCGGGCATCGTCTACATCACCGACGCGGAGTCCGCCAAGGGCAAGGTCGACACCGTCACCATCCCGGACGCGCAGAACGCCGTCGCCTCCTACCCGGCCGCCACGCTCAACAGCTCCAAGAACGCGTCCGCCGCGGCGGACTTCGTCAAGTGGCTGAGTTCCGCGCAAGCGCAGGCGATCCTGCACTCCGCGGGCTTCCAGCAGCCATGACCAGCCACCGGCCAGCGCGGCGCCTCCCACGACGGGCCCCGCTCGCCCTCGCCCTCCCCGCGTTGGCCGCGGTCGCCTTCCTGGCGCTGCCGCTGGCCGGTGTGCTTGCCCGTACCCCCTGGTCAGACCTGGGCTCCCGGCTGACGGCCCCCGATGTCACCCAGGCGCTGGGCCTCTCCCTCGCCGTCTCCTTGTGGGCGCTGGCGCTCGCGGTGGCTGTGGGAGTACCGCTCGCCTGGGTACTGGCCCGTGTCGACTTCCCGGGCAAGACGCTCGTACGTGCCCTGGTGATGCTGCCCATGGTGCTGCCGCCCACGGTCGGCGGCGTCGCCCTGCTGCTCGGCTTCGGCCGAAGGGGACTGCTGGGTCCGGTACTTGAGAACTGGTTCGGGGTGACCCTGCCGTTCTCCACCCCGGGCGCGGTGGTCGCGGCGGCGTTCGTCGCGATGCCGTTCCTGGTCATCAGCCTGGAGGGCACGCTGACCGCCCTCCACCCGCGCTACGAGGAGACGGCCGCGTCGCTGGGGGCGCGCCCGCTGCGCGCCTTCTTCACCGTGACGCTCCCCATGACGGCCCCGGGCCTGATCGCCGCCGCCGCACTGTGCTGGGCGCGCGCACTGGGCGAGTTCGGCGCGACGATCACCTTCGCGGGCAACCTCCCGGGAGTCACCCAGACCCTCCCCCTCCAGGTCTACCTGATGCTCCAGGACGACCCGGAGGGCGCGACAGCGGTGTCGCTCCTGCTGCTCGCGGTGGCGATGGCGGTACTGATCGCGCTGCGGGGCAACTGGACGGGCGCGAAGCCCGGCACAGGGGTGGTCCCCACCGGGCCCGGAAGCGAAGCCGCCCGGGAGGAAGGGGGATCCGGAACGCTCGGGAAACCGGCGGGCGGGGGACCCGCTCGCCCAGCGCCTCCGGCAGAAACCTGGCCGCTCACCGCCGAGGTGACGGGCTTCACCCAACTCACACTCGCGGCGGCCCCCGGCACCACGATCGCGGTGGTCGGCCCGAACGGCGCGGGCAAGACCACCCTGCTCCGCGCGCTGCTCGGGCTGACGCCCCTCGCCACCGCCCACCGGCTGTCCCTCGGCGGCAAGGACGTCGCCGCGCAGGCGCCCCACAAGCGCCATGTGGCCTGGGTCCCCCAGGACGGCGCGCTCTTCCCGCACCTGACCGCCCTGGGCAACACGGCGTACGGCCTCCGGGCCCAGGGCGTCCCCCGCCGCGCCGCCCGCGCCGAGGCGCAGGCCTGGCTGGATCGCCTGGCGGTGGGCGACCTGGCGTCCCGCAAGCCGGGTCGGCTCAGTGGCGGCCAGGCCCAACGCGTAGCGCTGGCCCGCGCGTTGGCCGCCCGTCCGCGCCTGCTGCTGCTCGACGAACCGCTGGCCGCGCTCGACCAGTCGACGCGCGCCCATGTCCGGCACACCCTGCGCGAGCATCTGGCCGGCTTCCCCGGTGTGTGCCTGATCGTCACGCACGATCCGGTGGAGGCGGTCTCGCTCGCCGATCAGGTGCTCGTACTGGAGGGCGGACGCCCGGTCCAGTACGCCCCGCCCGCCGAGGTGTCCCGGCATCCGCGCTCGCCGTGGGTGGCCCGGATGCTCGGGCGGAACGCCTGGGCGGGCAAGGTGCGGGGCTCCGTGCTCGAACTCCCCGGCGGCGCACGCCTGATGGCGGCGGAGCCGCTCCCCGACAGCGCCACCGATGCCGCCGACGCACTGGCGGTGGCCGGGCCGGAGGCCGTGTCGCTGCACCGCGAACGCCCGACGGGCAGCCCGCGCAACGTCTGGCGCGGCCAGGTACGAGAGCTGACCGCGCTCGGCGCGCGGATCCGCGTCCTGGTCACGGCGGACGGCCTGGACGCGATCGCGGAGATCACCACCGCCGCGGCGGCCGAACTCGCCCTGTCGGAGGGCGAGGAGGTCTGGGTCAGCGTGAAGGCCGCGGAGATCACGCTGACAGCGCTGTAGCGCCGCCACACGCGCCACCTGACTGACCTCTGTCAAAACTTTGGTCAAGTTACGGCTCCCCGCTCCCCCACACCACACCTCCCGTGATCGGGTCTGCCTGGCAACGACACCACCAGCGGTGGTGACAGCCGCCACGGCGTCCTTCCAACGCCCGTTCGGGGAGGTTTTGTTGAGAGCACCAACCCGCCCACACCGCACCAGACGATGGCTCATGATCTGCGCCATGACCGCCAGCGCGGCACTCATGGGCGTACCCGCCGGAGCGGTCACCGTCCACGGCAAAGCGCCCAGCCCCTATGGCAATCCCTACCGCAACCACACCATCACCCCGTTCAACGACGGAGGCGACAAGGGCGGCGAGGCCGACGAGATAGCCGAGGGCGCCGCCCAGTACGCCGAGGCCCGCACCTCACCCGGCACCCTCAGCCCCGGCGCCTACGGCGCGGCCTGGAACGCGCTGAACAAACTGCCCACCACCGGTGGGCGTTGGCAGCACGTCACAGGCCTCACCTACAACTCGGACGACCCCCGCTACCGCGATACCGACTCCAACTCCAGCGGCGGCTCGGGCAATGTCACCGGCCGCACCGCCGCCCTCGCCGCAGACAACGACGGCTATGTCTACGCGGGCAGCGCGGGCGGCGGCGTATGGCGGTCGCGTACCGGCGGCGGCCGCTGGCAGCCGATCAGCGACGCGCTGCCGTCGCAGTCCACCGGCGCGCTGGCGCTCGACCACGGCCATCTGTGGCTGGGCACCGGCGAGGCGACCACCAACTCCGACGCGTTCCTGGGCAGCGGCGTCTATGTGCTGCGCGACCCCCGGCACGGCGCGTTCAGCGCCCGGGACCGGGTCGGCGGCGCCGAATTGGACAGCACCACCGTGCACGAACTGCGTTTCGGCGGCGGCAGGGTGTGGGCGGCCACCAGCCACGGTGTGTGGTCGCACTCCTCGACCGATCTGCGCGGGCCGTGGAAGCTGGAGTTCGCGCCCAACCCCGCCTACCTCCCCGGCGGTTCACAGGCGAGCGACCCCGACGCCCCGTACAAGAACATCGCGACCGACATCGCGATCGACCCCAAGGACCCCGCCAAGGTCCTGCTGGCCGTCGGATGGCGCAGCGGCGCCACCTACAACGGCTTCTACGCGAAGGACGCGGGCGGCTCCTGGCAGCGGGTGAGTGCGCTCGGCGACCTGCCCACCGGCAGCGACCAGGTGGGCGCGGTCACGTTCGCCAGGGCCGCCGACGGATCCCGCTACTACGCGATCGACGAGTCTCCGGCGCAGCTGGGCGGGGGCGATCCGAACAGCTCGCTCGCGGGTATCTTCGTCTCCCCGTCCGGGTCCCCACTCGGTCCGTGGACGAAGGTGACGGACTACAAGACGCTGAGCGGCTCCGGATCCGCGCTGACGTCGGCCAAGGACATGGTCGGCATCCAGGCCTGGTACAACCAGTTCCTGCAGGTCGACCCCAACGACCCCAACCATGTCTACGCCGGGCTTGAGGAGGTCTTCGAGTCCAGGGACGGCGGCGCGAAGTGGTCGACGGTCGGCCCGTACTGGAACTTCAACTTCCCCTGCTGGAACATCGATCCGGCCAAGCAGACCGGTGACTGCCACCAGACCACGCACTCCGACCAGCACGCGGTGGCGGTCGGCAGCTACCACGGCCAGACCTACCTCTACGCGGGCAACGACGGCGGCATCTACCGGCGGCCGCTGAACGGCAGCCAGGACGCCTCCGGCCATGCCACGGACTGGACCTCGCTCAACGACGGCACCATCGACACCCTCCAGTACTACTCGGTGGGCGTGGGCACGGACCACGACTTCGGCGGCGTCTCGGTCACCGGCGGCCTGCAGGACAACGGCCAGTCGCAGCTGCGCGGAAACGACACGGTGATGGGCTCCAACTTCGGCGGTGACGGCGGCGACACGCTCACCGATCCGGCCAACGGGTGCAACATCGCCCAGGAGTACGTCTACCTGGCGGTCAATGTCACGCAGAACTGCGCGGTGAACAACGGCGCCTGGCAGAACGATCCGTCCAAGGCCACCTCGTACACGGTCGCGCCGCCGGACAACGCCACCAGCGAGGCCCGCTTCATCGCACCGCTCACCACCGACCTGAAGGACGGCAACACCTGGGTCGCGGGCGGCCGCCACATCTGGGTGCAGACCCACGGCTACGCCATCCGTGACCCGAAGGAGTGGACCAGCGCCTTCGACCTCGGCGCGGGCCACACCGCGACAGCCGTCGCCGCCGAGGGCGGCAAGGTGTACGCGGCCTGGTGCGGGCCGTGCGACAGCGTGGGCTTCACCCGCGGGATCGCCGTGGGCAACGCGGACGGCACCGGCTGGCACCAGTTGAACCTGCCGACGACCGGCGCCGAGGGCACGGTACCCAACCGCTATCTGGCGGGCTTCGCCCTCGACCCGGCCAACGCCGACCACGTCTACCTCGCGGTCAACGGCTTCTCCCGGCACTGGACTTCAGGGGCCGGAGCGGGTCTCGGGCACCTCTACGAGTCCAAGGACGGCGGTGTGACCTGGTCGGACATCTCGGCGAACCTGCCGGACGTACCGGCCGACTCGGTCCTCGCCCTGCCGGGCGGCGGCCTCGTCGCCGCCACCGACCTCGGCGTCCTGTACCGGGCACCGCACGCCACGAACTGGAAGCGGGTCGGCCGGCTCCCGGCCGTCGCCGTGCTCCAGGTGAAGTGGGGCCCCGACGGACGTCTGTACGCGGCCACGCACGGCCGCGGCATCTGGTCGATCAACCTGCGGGACTGCCACTAGTGACATCGTGTCGGTGGGTAGCGTGCATTCCGCTGCCCACCGACCATGACATTTGTCCTGCCCAGATGTTGAGCGGCGGCACTGCCGCTGACACCCCCGTCTTCGCGAAGCTTAGGACCGCGAAACCGAGCCGGAACGACGCGAAGGCGGCAGAGATGAACGAGACCACTAGCTCCCCGACCTACTCCCCCCGCAGGGAACTGGTCAACACCTTCAAGCCACTTGCCCTGGACCTCGCGCTGCCGCTCGGCTCGTACTACCTGCTGCACGACGCCTTCGGTGTCGGCTTGGTGATGTCGCTCGCCCTGAGCAGCATTCCCCCAGCCATCCGCACGGTGTACGGGTTGCTGCGGGACCGCTCGCTCAACGGCATCGCCGGGCTGATGCTCGCGGTGAACGTCATCGGCATCGCGTTGAGCTTCGTCAGCGGCAATCCCCGGATCATGGCGGCGAAGGACTCCGGCACCAGTAGCGTCTTCGCGATCGCGCTGATCGCCTCGGCCTTCGCGGGCAAGCCGCTGATGTCGGCCGGGATACGGCCCTGGCTGGTCAAGGGCAACCCGACGCGGGCCGCAGCCGCAGACCGGCTCGCGGCGTCCTCAGCACGCTTCCAGCGGCTGGAGCGGACCTTCACCCTGATATGGGGAGCGATGCTGCTCGCCGAGTGCGTGGCGCGGGTGATCGGCGCCTTCACCCTGCCGGTGTCGACCATGATCTGGCTCTCGAACGTGCTGCTGATCGCCGCCATCGTCCTGGCATGCATCGTCGGCGGCGCCCTCGCCGCCGACCCCATGGAGAAGATGGTCGACGCGGAGGTGGCGTCCGCCACGGAGACGACCCCCGAACCCGCCCTCACCCACCAGGCCGCCTGATCGACTGCTCCCCCCGTCCGCCGCCGAATCCAGGCCGCCCCCGCCTCCAGACCTATCCCGGCCCGCCGGGGCGCCCCATCGTGCGACCAGCAGCCACCCAATAGCCGCACACCGAAAGCAGGACCCGGGGGCGCACCCCCAGAAACGGGCCCGGGACGCACCCCCAGAAACGGGCCCGGGGCACAGCCCCAGAAACGGGCCCCGGGGCACAACAGCCCCAGAAACGGGCCCCGGGGCGCAGCCCCGAAAGCGGGGCCAGGGGGCGCAGCCCCCATGCAGGGCCCGGGGGCGCAGCCCCGAAAGCGGGGCCAGGGGGCGCAGCCCCCATGCGGGGCCCGGGGCGCAGCCCCAAAAAAAGGGGGCCCGGGGGCCGTAGGCCCCCGGACCTGCTGTCGTGCTAACGGACCGTACGTCAGTACACCGGCTTTTCGGGCTCCACCTGGTTCACCCACCCGATGACCCCGCCGCCCACGTGGACGGCGTCCGCGAAGCCCGCGTTCTTCAGGACGGCCAGAACCTCCGCGGAGCGGACACCCGTCTTGCAGTGCAGGACGATGCGCTTGTCCTGCGGGAGGTCCTGGAGCGCGTTGCCCATCAGGAACTCGTTCTTCGGGATCAGCCGGGCACCGGGGATCGAGACGATCTCGTACTCGTTCGGCTCACGGACATCGATGATGTCGATCTTCTCGCCCGTGTCGATCCACTCCTTGAGCTGGCGAGGCGTGATCGTCGACCCGGCGGCGGCCTCCTGGGCCTCCTCGGAGACGACGCCGCAGAAGGCCTCGTAGTCGATCAGCTCGGTGACCGTCGGGTTCTTGCCGCACACCGCGCAATCGGGGTCCTTGCGGACCTTGACCTGGCGGTACTGCATCTCCAGGGCGTCATAGATCATCAACCGGCCGACCAGCGGCTCACCGACACCGGTGAGGACCTTGATCGCCTCGGTGACCTGGATCGAGCCGATCGACGCGCACAGCACACCGAGCACCCCGCCCTCGGCGCAGCTCGGGACCATGCCGGGCGGCGGCGGCTCGGGGTAGAGGCAGCGGTAGCAGGGCCCGTACTCGCTCCAGAAGACCGACGCCTGGCCGTCGAAGCGGTAGATGGAGCCCCACACATACGGCTTGTTGAGCAGCACGCACGCGTCGTTGACCAGGTACCGCGTCGCGAAGTTGTCCGTACCGTCGACGATCAGGTCGTACTGGGAGAAGATCTCCTTCACGTTCTCCGCCTCAAGGCGCTCCTGGTGGAGAACGACGTTCACATACGGGTTGATGCCCAGCACCGAGTCCCGCGCCGACTCGGCCTTGGAGCGGCCGATGTCGGACTGGCTGTGGATGATCTGGCGCTGCAGGTTCGACTCATCGACCTCGTCGAACTCGACGATGCCGAGCGTGCCCACGCCCGCGGCGGCGAGGTACATCAGCGCCGGGGAGCCAAGGCCGCCGGCGCCGACGCACAGCACCTTCGCGTTCTTCAGCCGCTTCTGCCCGTCCATCCCCACGTCGGGGATGATCAGGTGACGGGAGTACCTGCGGACCTCGTCGACGGTGAGCTCGGCAGCCGGCTCAACCAGGGGTGGCAGCGACACGGGGACTCCGTTGGTCGGTTTGTCGATACGGTACGGCTCACCCCCGCGTCAGCGGGGACAGCGCCTTCCTCGTAACACTGCCACGTCCGTCGGCATTCCGAGACACCCGTTCCGATGTGCGAGACAATTCGCGCTCATATGCCGGGCAAGGGCGGATACACGGGCGAAAGGCCTCCGACGATCACCGACTCGGCGGCGATTGGCTGCAGAGCATTTCAACCACTTCGTCCCAGTAGCTGGGAAGCTCGTACCAGGGATCCGTGCCACCCCCGCCGTCCTGGTCGGTGAAGTGCACCGTCGCCGCGCCCTGCCAGCGGGCGATCCGCATCGCCGTCTCAAGATGCGGTCGGGGCACACTGTGCACCAGATGGCAGAACCGCTCCGGCGGGTGGTCCGCCGTCCACTCGGGCGCCTGCGACCAGCGGTACCGCGTCCACGGGCCGAGATACGTCACCAGCTGATCGGCGGCCTCGGCATACCCGGGGTACGGGTGGATGCCATGGCCCAGCACCAGGTGGCTGTCCGCGCCGTCCGCCATCGCATGCAGGGTCGCGGTCACCCGGCGGCACTCCGGCAGCCAGTCCCGGTCGGTCGGCGCCTGGTCCAGGTAGAAGCCGGTGATCCCGTACCAGTCCATGAAGTGGTGGGCCTCGCCGACGAGTTGTGCGAAGGTCCGGCCCCCGTACGCGGTGTTCAGCCGCCCGAGCACCCGCACCCCGGCCTCGCGCAACCGGGCGACGGCCGCCGCGTACCGCGGGTCGCGGCGCCGCGCCGGACAGTCCGCGGTATCGACGACGACCCAGTGCAGCGGGGCACCGGGCTGGGCGAGCTCGGCCCACTCGACGGCGGCCGGACCGGCGTGGACGCGGACGCCGAAGCCCGCCAGAGCGGTGCCGGACGTCAGATGCGGCATGCCGCCTCCATCCAGATGTCCGCCAGCGACTCATCGAGGCCGATCCGCGGCCGCCAGCCCAGCCGGTCGCGCGCGGTGCGCACATCGGCCTGCTGCCAGGCGCCGCAGCCGTCGGGGTACGGGGCAGAGCCCGCGGTCGGCAGCGCCGCCGGCTCGTCCAGCTCGTGCAGTGCGCCACCGAACCCCGCGGCGCGCGCGAGATGGGCGACGGCGTCCCGCAGCCGGACCGCGCGTCCGGTGCCGATGTTGACCACCCCCTGGGCGGCGGAGAGCGAAGCGGCATGCACGGCACGTGCGACATCCCGTACGTCGACGAAGTCGCGCTGTATGCCGAGACCGCCGAGCTTCAGGTCCCCGTCGCCGTTCTGCATCGCGCGGCGCAGCGCCTCGGCCAGCCGCCCCAGCGGGGAGGCGGGCGGGGTGCCGGGGCCGACGGGCGAGAAGACCCGCAGCACGATGGCGTCGAGTCCGGAGCCGAGCACGAGTTCGGTGGCGGCCAGCTTGCTCACCCCGTACGGGCCGCCCGGGCGCGGCACCGCGTCCTCGCCGGTCGAGGAACCGGTGGGCGAGGGGCCGTACTCCGAGGCGCAGCCGAGGTGGACCAGGCGGGCGCCGCAACTGCTGCGGCGCAGCGCCTCGCAGACCGTGGCGACGGCGACGGTGTTGTGCCGGGTCAGATCGCGGGCGCCACCGCGGGTGGCGCCCGCGCAGTTGACGACGACGCCCGGGTGGACGGCGTCGAAGAAGCGGGCGAGCGCGCCGGGACTGCCACTGGACAGATCGAAGCGGACGTCGGAGTCGTCACGGCGGCCGAGCGCGGTGAGTTGGACGGCGGGGTCGGCGAGCAGGCGCTCGGCCACATGGCGGCCGAGGAACCCGTCGGCACCGAGCAGGAGCACTCTCATCGGGCGCCGCCCCGGCTCGGCCGTACGCCGACGGACAGCGCCACGAGGCCGCCGACTGCCGACGGGGCGACGGCGTGGCCGGTCCGGGTGTCGGCGGGTGCCTGGCCACCGACCCTTCGGCCGCCGGGACCACTCGCGTCGGCAGACCGCTGATACAACGTCATTTCTCTTGCTCCTCAGGGGGCTTGCAACAATCTGCGAGATGGATCACCGGACCACTGCCCGGTCGGCGGGGGCAGGGCGGACGGTGGTGATGGCGCGGTCGCTGCCATGGGCGCAGGCGCGGCCGAGGGCGGACGTCGCATACCCGATCAGGGCGACCGCGGCGGCGGTACACGCGACGGCCTGGACGGATCCCGGCCCCGCGGCCGCGATCAGCACGTGCGACGGTGCACCCAAGGGCCGCAGCGCCGGTACCCGCCGGAGCAGTTCCGCGGCGAGGGCGGCGGCCTCGACGGCGCAGGCACCGCCGGTGCCCACCGCGGCCGCGGCCGGGAAGCCGTGTACGGCGAGGAGTTGGGCGGTGAACAGCAGCACCCCGAGCATCGCGGAGCCGCCCAGCGCCAGCAGATCGGGCCGCGCGCCAGGGGCCAGTACCGCGTAGGCGGCGGTGAGCAGCGCGGACAGCGCGAGCGTGAACAGGCCGAGCGTGGTGAGAAGCACCGGCCGCACCCGGGCGGCGAACTCCGCCAGCCCATGGCTGTCGGCCAGCATCTCCCCGGCCCGCAGCGCGAACCGCCGTGCGCACCAGGCGGCGGGCAGCACCGCGAGGGCGCGCGCCAGGAACCCGGCGGCGGCAGCGGGATCGAGCAGTCCGCCGGGCGCGCCGTGGGTCATGAGCAACTGCGGCCCATAGAGCGCGAAGACGAGCAGCCAGCAGGTCCCCCAGGCGGCCCCGCGGGTGGCGGTGGCCCGCAGCGGTCCGCGGCGTAAGGCGGTACGGGCCGCCGCGATGACGAGCGGCACCGCGCCGACGCCGATGACGGCGGCCCGTGCCGGGTGGGTACCGAGCGTGTGCGCGGCGGCGATTGCCATCACGCAGACGAACCCGGGCAGTAGATGCACGGCGACCTGACGTCCCGTCAACTTGCCTGCCGAGACCTCCGTGTTCCGTACGTCGGCGGGTGTTTCGCGTGGTACGCGTGCGTAGAGCTCCTCGGCGAGCGAGAAGACATCCCGGTGCCGGTAGGCCGCGGCGGTGCGGTCGGTGACCCCGTGTGCCTCAAGCCCGGCGGCGATCTCCAACGGGTCGACCGCCGTGGCGCACAGCTCGTAGTGGCGGCGTATCAGGACCAGCACGGGATCGGCCGGCCCGCGGCGGCGTGCCGACGGCTCGGCCGGATCCGGCACCGCGCAGGGCTCGGTCATGCGTTCTCTCCCAGCGGCAGACCGGCGGGGGCGCCCACGGCGGCCGGTTGGCGCGGTGCCTCGCGGGCCCATGCGGGGGCCCGCGAGGCACGGTGGTGGGCGCCGGGCGCGGGGGTCCAACTACCGGGCAGGTGCGCTTCGGCGGGCAGTGCGAAGGGTGTGGGCGCGGTCTGGGTGGCGGCCGGTCGGCGGTGTGCGACGAGGTCGAGGTAGATCTCCCGGAAGGCGGCCACATTCTGCTCGGCGGTGAACAGTTCCAGTGCCCGGGCGCGTGCCGCGGCGCCGAGGCGGGCACGGCGGTGCGGGTCGTGCAGCAACTCGGTACACGCTTCCGCGAGGGCGGTCGGATTGCGCGGTGGCACGATCAGTCCGGTGCCGCCGATGACCTCGCGCACCGCGCCCACATCGGTCGAGACGGTGGCCCGTGCGCAGAACATCGCCTCGACCAGGGTGGCCGGGAAGCCCTCGACAACGCTGGAGAGCACCACCAGGCCGCCAGCCGCGTAGGCGTCGGCGAGCGTGGGCACATACGGCGAGCCGATCTCCTCGAACGTGACCGGGTTCTCCCCCGGGGTGAGGCGGTCGACGGCCTCGTCCGGGAAGAGTTGTGCGGCCAGCGCCCGGCACTGCGCCAGGTAGTCGGCCCGACCACCACCCGAGATGATCCGCAGCCGGGCCCTCGGCACCGCGGTCCGGATACGGGTGAACGCGTGCAGCAACGCCACGAGGTCCTTCGCGGGCTCGACGCGGCCCACCCACACCAGTGTCGGGTCGTCGGCATCCGGTGCCCCGGACTCGGCGGCCTCGCCGACGGCGGCGAGCTGCCCGGCGTCGATGCCGGGGTGGACGGTCCTGATCTTCGTACGGGATGCGCCGCAGCGCTCCTGCCAGCGGCGGATGTGGCCGTTGCCGGGGGTGAGCAGGGCGGCGGCGCGGTAGCTTTCGGCGGCGAGCCGCCGGTGCAGCGCGGCCAGCAGAACCCTTACCCGCACCGGGAGTTGGCCTGCCGGTCCGTCGAGGTAGTGCTCTCGGAGCCGGAAGCCGTACTCGGTGACCAGCAGTGGCGTGCCGCAGTAGCGGGCGGCGAGCAGTCCCGGCAGGGTGGCCGGTCCCCCGGAGGTGGCGTGGCAGAGGTCGGCGCCGCCCAGTGTGCTCTCGTCGTACCAGGGCGCGGACAGTGGGCGCAGGGCGCGCTCCAGCGACTCGCTCGCGATCAGCAGGTCGTGGACGGTGGCGCCACCGAGGAGGGGGGCGGCGCCGGGCGCCCGGTAGGCCGCCTCCAGGGCCCGAACGGCGGGTTCCGAGCGGAGCGCGCCCGGCAGGCCGCCGTGCTCGCGGGCCAGTTCGGCGAGGCCGTACAGACTGTTGGCGAAACGGTCCGCCAGATCGGCGGAGCCGGGTGCGGCCGGGGTGTCAGGGGCGTCCGGGCGGGCGGTGAGGGTCGCGACGAACTCCCGGTAGCAGTCCAGGAAGCGTCGGCGGAGCAGACGTCCGCGCAGCGGGGCGCGCTCGCCCGGCACCGGCCCCCAGAGCGGATGGGTGTGTACCGCCCGTACGCCCCGATAGCGCTCGGCCCAACGTTCCGCGGTGTCCTGCGGGTCGCGGCAGAGCGCGTACAGCTCGAAGTCCTGGTCCGTGAGCCCGCGGACCAGCCGGTCACACCATGCCAGAGGGTCGCCTTTGGGGCGCCGCTTGGCACCCTCCGTCAGCAACGCTATGCGCATCCGCGCACCCCTTCGTGACCTGGGACAAGACGACGGGGGTGACGCTATGCCGACATGCCCGGGGCGCGACGGACGGTTGTCCGCCGCGCCACCAAAAGGGGTGAACGGTCGTAACTTTCCCGGCACCGGAGCGTTTTGGACGCTAACGCGTCCGGGGGAACTTTGTGAGGTTGCGGTGGGTTCGCACCCCCGGTCCACGCCGCCGTGGTTGCTCGCCGCCGCGACGGGACATTCTGTTGGGGGGCAGCCCCCAACACCTCCCGATTAGCCGGGCGCGAGCCTCCAGACACGGAGGTGGGGAGACGTGCTCCCAGGACGTTCGTCCGGGATCGCGGGCCCGCCCAACGCTACGTGCCGGGGATACCGCTAGCCAGGGATCACGGGCCCGGCCCACACGCCGCTGGCCCGGGGGCGTTGGGGGGCTTGCCCCCGACAATGTGTCCCGCCGCGGCGGCGAGCAGCCGCGGCGGCGTGGACCGGCGGTGCCGAACCGGCCGCAACCCCCGAAAGGTCCCGAAGGAAATCGCTAGAGCGCGCGTCGTGCAGCGCGGCGAGCTGCCGACTCCGTCGGATCCAGCACCGGGACCGCGGCCAACAGCCCCTTGGTGTACGGATGTTGCGGAGAGTCGTACACCTCGTCCACCGTGCCGTGCTCCACCACCTGACCGGCGCGCATCACCGCGACCCGGTCGCTCACCTGCCGTACCACGGCCAGGTCGTGTGCGATGAAGACCAGCGAGAGGCCCAGGTCGCGCTGCAACTCGCCGAGCAGGTCCACGACCTGCGCCTGCGTCGTCACATCGAGCGCGGAGACCGGCTCGTCGCACACGATGAGCTTCGGATCCGGCGCGAGGGCCCGGGCGATGCCGACCCGCTGCCGCTGGCCGCCGGAGAACTCGTGCGGATAGCGGTGGTACCAGTCGGGATCGAGACCCACGCGCTCCAGCAGCTCACCGACGCGCGCCCGGATCCGCCGGTCGTCCCGGTCGCCCGCCGCACGCAGCGGATCGGCGATGGACTCACCGATGCTGCGGCGCGGATTGAGCGAGGAGACCGGATCCTGGAAGACCATCTGCAACTCATGCCGCAGCGGACGCAGCGCCTTCTCGCCGAGCGACCCGATGTCCCGCCCCTGGTACCGGAGTTGGCCACCGGTCGGATCCAGCAACCGCACCAGGATCCGGCCGAGCGTTGTCTTACCGGACCCCGACTCGCCGACCACGCCCAGCGTCTCGCCCGCGCGTACGGTGAGCGACACCCCGTCGACGGCGGTGACCGTGGCCCCGCGGCGCCCGAACTCCCTGCGCAGGCCGTCCGCTTCGAGCAGTACGTCATCGCCGGTGCCGAGCGGACCGACGACCGCCGGAGCCCCGCCGGACACCCGTCCCGCCGCTGCCCCAGCCGCATCCCCGCCGTCAGACGTAGCGGCCGCGCCACGAGTGCGCGCCGCCACCGCGGCCACCGGCTCGCCGTCGTCCACCGGGTGGACGCGCACCGGCGCGTCCACCCTCGGCACCGCCGACAGCAGTGCGCGGGTGTACGGCTCGCGCGGTGTGCCCAACACCTCGGAGACCGTGCCGCGTTCCACCGCCCGGCCGTCCTTCATCACCAGGACGTGGTCGACGCTGCCCGCGACCACCCCCAGATCGTGGGTGACCAGCAGCAGCCCGGCGCCGGTCTCGGCGCGCAGTTCGTGCAGCAGGTCGAGGATCTGCGCCTGGACGGTGACGTCCAGCGCGGTCGTCGGCTCGTCGGCGATCAGCAGCCGCGGCTCGCAGGCCAGCGCCATCGCGATCAGCACGCGCTGCCGCATGCCGCCGCTGAACTCGTGCGGCCGTGACCGTGCCCGGCGCGCCGCGTCCGGGATGCCGACCCGGTCCAGCACCTCGACGGCGCGGGCCCGCGCCGCCCGCCGGGTGACCTTCCGGTGCACCCGGTAGACCTCGGCGATCTGGTCGCCGACCGGGTGGTACGGGTCGAGCGCGGACAGCGGATCCTGGAAGACCATGGCCGCCAACTCGCCGCGCACCCGGCGCAGTTCGCTGTCGTCGGCGCCGACCACGTCCACGTCCGCCACCCGCACCGAGCCGGTCAGCCGCGCACCGGTCCCCCGGTGCAGGCCGAGCAGCCCGAACGCGACGGTGCTCTTTCCGGAACCGGACTCGCCGACGATGCCGAGCGCCTGCCCGGCCTCCAGGGTGAAGTCCAGACCGTCGACGGCCCGGACGAAGGAGTCCGCCACCGGGAACTCGACCGTGAGCCCGCGGACTTCCACCAGATGCTCGCTCACGTCAGGACCACCCGTCGGTCGGCCACCGCGTACAGCACGTCCGCGATGGCGTTGGCGAGTACCACACAGAAGCCGGTGACCATGACCAGTCCGACGACGACCGGCAGGTCGAGGACGTTCACCGAGTACACCATCAGCCTTCCGAGTCCCGGCAGTCCGAACAGCGACTCGGTCAGCACCGCGCTGCCGAACATCGTGCCCAGGTCCAGGGCGGACAGCGCGATCACCGGGCTGAGCGCACCGCGCAGCGCGTGCCGGGTGACCAGCCGCCGCTCGGTGACGCCATAGGCCCGGAAGGTCCTGATGTGGTCCTCGGCGAGCGTCTCCAGCATCGAGGAGCGGGTCAGCCGCGCGTACTTGGCGGATTCGATCAGCGCCAGCGACACCCACGACAGCAGCAGTCCCCAGAACCACTGCTGCGGATCCTCGCTGAGCCCCACATAGCTCGGGAACGGCAGCCACTGCAGGTAGGCGCAGAAGAGCAGGAGCAGCAGCAGTCCGATGATGAACACCGGGATGGCCGTCCCGGCGAGCGTCAGCGAGGTCAGCACGCGTTCGGTGAGCCGCCCGCGGCGCAGTACCGACAGCAGTCCGCTGCCCACACCGAGCAGCAGCCAGACCACCATGGCACCGAGCGCCAGCGACGCGGTCACCGGCAGCCGATTGACGATCATGCTGGTGACCTGCTCGTTGGTGCGGTACGAGATTCCCAGGCAGGGCGCGTCACAGTGCAGGACCCCCGCGCCCGCGCTGAAGTCGCGCCCGGCGAAGAGCCCCTTGAGGAAGTGCGCGTACTGCAGGTAGACCGGCTCGTTGAGTCCCAACTGGCCGCGCAGTTGCTGCACCTGGACCGGGCTGCACTTCATGCCGCAGGCCAGCTGGGCCGGGTCGCCGGGTGCGATGTAGAAGACCGCGTAGATGATCACGGTCAGCGCGAACAGCACGGTGACCATGCCGATGAACCGGCGGATCAGATATCCGGTCACGCTTCCGCCCCCTTGGTGCCCACCTTGACCCGGGATGCCGCCCGCGGGTCCAGTGCCGTGCGGACCGCGTCGCCGACGACGGTGAACGCCAGCGTGGTGGCGAACAGCATCAGCGCGGGCAGCAGCACATAGGTCGGGTCGGCGCGGAACCAGGTGGTCGCGGTGGAGAGCATCTGCCCCCAGGAGGAGGTCGGCGGCTTGACGCCGACGCCGAGGAAGGACAGCCCGGCCTCGCTCACCACGTTGGACGGCAGCAGCAGGGCCGCGTAGGTGATCACCGGCGCGGCGATGGACGGGAGCAGTTCGCGGCGGGCGATGCGCCAGCGCGAGGAGCCGCCGAGCCGCGCGGCGGCCACGTAGTCGAGTTCCTTGAGCGTCAGGGTCTGCGCACGCACCACGCGGGCGGTGCCGCCCCACCCCAGCAGTCCGATGACCATCATCAGCAGTACGGGCCGGGGGAAGCCGGAGGGCACCACGGCCATCAGCGCGATGGAGAAGACCAGCGTGGGCAGCGCCAGCATCACATCGGTGGTGCTGCTGAGCAGGTGGTCGAGGAACCGGTTGCCCAGCCCCGCGGCGAGTCCCACCGCAACGCCGATCAGCACCTGCACGATGGTCGACCCCACGGCGACCAGCAGCGAGATCTGCGCCCCGTAGACCAGCCGCGCGAACACATCGCGGCCGGTGCCCGGTTCCACCCCGAGCCAGTGGTCGGCGCTGACACCGCCGAACGAGCCGATGGGCACGCCGCCGGACGCCGAGTTGACCAGCGTGTCGTGGTACGTGGTCGGGTCCTGGCCCTCGATGGCGGTCAGCAGCGGCGCGGCCACGGCGATCACCACCAGGGCGGCGAGCACGATCGCGGCCGCGAGGGCGGCGCGCTGGGAGCGCAGCCGCCGCCACACCTGCCCTACCCCGGCGGCCGGGGAGACCTCGACGGTCTCCCCGGCCAACAGGTCTGTCGGAGAGCTCACTTGACCGCGACCTGCGAGACGTCGAGCACACCGGTCCAGTCGCTGATGACGACGTTGCGGATGTCCTTGCCGTACAGCCGCTTGTAGACCGGGTGGAACAGCGGGATGGTCAGCGCCTGCTGGCCGATCCTCTGGTCCAGAGCACCCCAGCGCTTGGCGGCGGCCGTGTGGTCGGTCAGCTTGTTGATCGCGTCGATCTCGTCGTTCACCGAGGCGTCGTTGAACTGCGCGCTGTTGAAGTTCGAGCCGTCAGTGACGATCTGCCGACCGTCGAAGATCGGGGCGAGGAACGGTCCGCCGGACGGCCAGTCGGCGCCCCAACCGGCGAGGAAGAAGCCCGGTTCGGTCTTGACCGAGTGGATGGTCTGCTTGTAGCCGCTGTCCTGGACGGCGTTGAGCTTGACGGTGATCCCGGCCGCCTTCAGGCCGTCCTGGACGGCGGTGGCGATGTCCGGGCCGTACTGGTCGGCGTTGGAGCTGGAGTGGGTCAGGGTGATGGTCAGCCCGTCGGGGTAGCCCGCCTCCTTCAGCAGCTCCTTGGCCTTGGCCGGGTCACCGGTCTTGCCCGCCGGGAACGGGTCGTATGGCGTGTAGCCGAAGCTCGCCTGGTCGGGCAGGAAGGTGCTGGCCGGATCGGCGAGCGAGGAGCCGCCCGCGGCGTTGACCACCGAGGTGCGGTTGATCGCGTAGGCGATGGCCTCGCGCACCTTGGGGTTGTCGAACGGCTTCACCTTGGTGTTGAACGCCAGGTAATCGGTGTAGCCGAAGTGGCCGGTGCCCACCCGTGCGGCGAGCTGCTTGTCGTTGCCGACCTGGGCGAGCTCGGAGGGGCCGAGGTTGGTGTCGGTGGTGACGGCGGCGGCGTCCGCCCCGGAGCCGGTGGACAGCCGCTGGTTGATCACCGCGGGATCGAGCCCGGACTGCACGTCGATGGTGTCCGGGTACGCCTTGCGCTGGTCGTCGGTCTTGGCCGACCAGTACGGGTTGCGCTTGAGGACGAGGTGGATGCCGTCGTTCTCGTTCTTGACGACCTCGTAGGGGCCGGAGGAGATCGGGTGCTCGGCGTACTTCACCCCGGTGTCCTTGGCCTTGGGCACCGGCGCGAACTGCGTGGCGGTGGCCAGGTAGGGGAAGTCGCCCTCGGGCTTGTTGAGGTGGAAGACGATCGTCCTGGCGTTCGGCGTCTCGATCGAGTCCAGGCCCTTGGGGTCCTTGTAGGGGCCCTGGTAGTCCTGTGCGCCGGACAGCCAGTCGCGGAAGTAGGGCGGGCCGCCGGAGAGCTCGGGGGCGAAGGACCGCTCGATGCCGTACTTGATGTCGGCGCTGGTGATAGCCGAGCCGTCCTCGTACTTCAGCCCGTCCTTGAGGTGGTACGTCCACACCGTGGCGTCCTTCGACGGGGTGCCGGTGTCGGTGGCCAGGTCGGGGACGACCTTGGTGCCGGGCGCGCCGCTGATCCGGGCGCGGGTGGTGAGGGTGCGGAAGACCAGCGAAGGAACGTTTCCGCCGCCGGAGGTGTACTCACGTGCCGGGTCGAACTTGTCCTGCGGGTCCTGGTTGAGGACGGTCAGCGTGCCGCCGGAGTGCGGTGCGGCGTCCGCTCCGGCGTCCCCGCTCTTCGGGCCGCACGCCGCGGCCCCTCCGGCCAGGGCCACGGTGACGGCCGCCGCGGCGACGCGGCGGGAAATGCGGGGACTTCTGGACATGGGAAATGGCCTTTCGCTGCCGGAGTGCATACGTACGGAAAGCGGGCGGCAGCAAGGTCAGGGCAGAACAGGCACTGCGCCCGCGGAAGAGGCGTCCCCACCGAAGGCAGCGGACCGCTGCGGGGTGGGAACCGGCGGTATCAACGACAGTGAACGTCGGACACGCAGTGCTCGGCCACGCCGATGAGCGCCAGCTTGATCGCGGCGCGCTCGGTGACATGGCTTCTGGGCATGACCAGAAGATTGAAGGATTTCTTTGGGAATGTCAAAGCAAGACTGATGGAAGCCTCAGTCCGAGGTGGGGAATGGCCATGGATTCGGTCGGCAGGTGCGGCCGTCCGTGGTCAGGAACTTCGTCTGCTGCATCATCACGGGAGCCAGCGCACCCTGCTGCGCGCACTGCTCGTGGTTGTGGCCCAGCCGATGCCCCACCTCGTGATTGATCAGCATCTGCCGGTACATATGCATCTTGTCCGGGCCGTACGTATCCGAACCCTGCGCCCAGCGATAGGCGTTGATCATTACCCGATCGGTGGCCGCGGAGTCACAGGAGACGTTCTCGTCCAATGTGTCCAGACCGGACTTCGCACACCACTTCCCGGTGGTTACCGGACTCGCCAGCGTGATCACGAAATCCGGTGTCCCGGAGGAGACGCGCTCGAAAGTCCGAGTACCGCCGTGACCCCAACTCCGGTCGTCGTTAAGGGTTTTCTGTACCGTGTCGGCGAAAAGCCGCCCGTCCAGCGGCAGACCCTTCTCCACATCCACCCGGTAGCGCAGCACCTGACCCCGGCCCGGCGCCGGGTCGTGCCCCGGTACGGCGTCGAAGCCGCCGCCCAGCGCGAGCTTGGCGTCCAGCGGGTACCGCTGCGCCATGGCCTGGTCGTAGCCGGACGGCGCGGGGGTGGCCCGGTGGTCGGAACGGGACGCCTCACCGCCGTCGACCCGACCGGCGTTCCCCTTGGCGGCGTCATCGGTCGCACGGTCCGGGTGGCCGCCGGTGAACTGCCCGGCGGCCACGACGGCCAGCGCGGCGACGACGGCCGCCGCGGCAACTCCGCTGACGACGCGGCCCTTCGGGGTCCGCCTGCGGGTCGGCGGCCGAGGGCCGGACGCGGCACGCTGACCCGGCACCGTGTCAGGTGATGGCACGTCAGCTAAGGTGAACTCCCGCCGGGGGCCCGGGACTTGCGGAACGGCGGGCTGCCGGGCGGGCCTGCGACGGCGGCCGGTACCCGGCGCCGCGGCGGTGCTGGGGTCGGCGGCGCGCACATCGGTACGGCCGGTCGCGCTATGGCGTCCCACGAGGACGATCAGCTCCTGTTCAGGGCCTGTTCACGGTGGCGGCGTCCGCCCGGTGGTCCTCCGCGAGCAGATCACGGAAGGCCCTGGCCACCAGCTGCGGGTGCTCCATCATCGACACATGGCCGCCGTCCGGGATGGACAGCAGCCGCGAGTCACGGAACGCCCTGGCGGCCCGCTGCGCCATCCGGAACGACACCAGCTTGTCCCGTCCGCCGTACACCAGCAGCGTGGGCGCCAGCACCCGCTCCGCCTGCCGCCACAGCGAGTACTGCCCGCCGAGGGTGTAGGCGTTCACGATCCCGCGGGTGGAGCGCACCATCGCGTCCCAGAAGTACGGCAGCGCGATCCGCCGCTCGTACTCCCGCGCGTCCTCCTGGAACTCCTGCTCGCTGATCATGGTCGGGTCGCCGTAGCAGAGCGAGATCAGCTCACGGGTACGCCGCTCCCTCGACCACTCGCGGGTCGCCCGCGCGTACAGCTGCGGGAGTCCGGGGACGGAGGCCAGGGCGGTGGGCCATGCGCTGCGCTGCGGGGGGAGTTCGGGCAGCGCCGGTGAGATCAGGGTGAGGGTGCGCACCAGGTCGGGGCGCAGTGCCGCGATACGCGTGGCGATCGTGCCGCCCATCGAGTTGCCGACCAGATGGACCGGCCCGCGTCTTTCCGACTCCAGTAGCCCGACGACGGCTCGCGCGTGCCCGTTGATCGAGTAGTCCCCGTTGTCCGGCGGCGGCGAGAAGCCGAAGCCGGGCAGATCGACCGCCTCACCGTCCACCACGTCCGCGAGCAGGTCCATCAGCGCGGACCAGTTCTGCGAGGAGCCGCCGAGCCCGTGCACGAACAGCGTGGGGGCCAGTCCGGTGGCGCGTGGCGCCCGGGACCGTACGGTCAGCGACATTCCGGGCAGCGAAACCGTCCGCAGCGTCTCGCCGCCGTCGGCCGACGCTCCCCCCGGGGGGACGGTCTGGGCCGTTTCGGCCACCGCGTCATCGGCCACTGCGGTATCGGGCGACTCGGTCGAGGACATGGAGCAATATTACGAGCCGATCACGTCGCGCTCCGTGTGGCGGCCCTCACACCGTCGCCCGCCGTCTTTGGCTCGCATGCCACGCTGCGCCCGTGGGCACCCTCTCCTAGGCTCGTAGCTAGGCTCGTACCACGAGGTCGTCTGGCCGAGGAGGTGTCATGTCGGAAGAACTGCTCGCTGCCGATCTGGAGGCCAACGAGGCGGATGCCGCCGAGCAGCAGCACGACGTTCTGGAGAACGACGAGGCGGCGGCCGAGCCGGTTCCCGACGAGGCGAATGAAGCCGACGCCGCCGAACAGCACCGGCCCGTTCCGCTGGACGAAGACGACTACCGCTGACAAGACAGCCCAAAGCGGCTGCGCTGCGGGCTCCCGGTATGTACCAGGGGATGAGATTCTGCGTCTGCGCCAGGCACAGTCCCGTTACCGAAAAGTACGATGTCCAGCGCATGCGCGGTATTGCCGCACATGCCACCACACTTCGCAGGACGTCAGCGCAAGCATTGGGAGGCGGCGTGACAGCCATCGAGCAGACTGAGGCGCGCCCGCGCGGGACGCGTCTGCCGCGCCGCGCCCGACGCAACCAGTTGCTGGGCGCAGCCCAGGAGGTCTTCGTCGCACAGGGCTACCACGCGGCGGCGATGGACGACATCGCCGAGCGCGCCGGGGTCAGCAAGCCCGTGCTCTACCAGCACTTCCCGGGCAAGCTGGAGCTCTACCTGGCCCTGCTCGACCAGCACTGCGAGGCGCTGGTGCAGGCCGTACGGGCCGCGCTCGCCTCGACCACGGACAACAAGAAGCGCGTCGAGGCGACCATGCACGCCTACTTCGCCTACGTCGAGGACGAGGGCGGCGCCTTCCGGCTGGTCTTCGAGTCCGACCTGACGAACGAACCGGCCGTACGGGAGCGGGTGGACAAGGTGGCGCTGGACTGCGCCGAGGCGATCAGCGAGGTGATCGCCGAGGACACCGGTCTCGCCAAGGAGCAGTCGATGCTGCTGGCGGTGGGCCTCGGCGGTGTCTCGCAGGTCGTCGCCCGCTACTGGCTGTCCAGCGGCAGCACTATCCCGCGCGACCAGGCGGTGCAGCTGCTGACCTCGCTGGCCTGGCGCGGCATCGCGGGCTTCCCGCTGCACGGGGCCGAGGGCCAGCACTGACACCCCGTTCCTGGCAGTAATGTTGGCCGCGTACGGCGCGGTTGTCGCGCACACCGCCAGACCATCGGAGGGAAAAAGCCGTGGAGGTCAAGATCGGCGTGCAGAATGCGCCGCGCGAGATCAACATCGAGAGCGCACAGTCTCCCGAGGAGATCGAGAAGGCCGTAGCCGCGGCCCTGGCCGGCACCGAGAAGCTGCTGGTGCTGTCCGACGAGCACGGCCGCAAGGTCCTCGTACCGGCCGAGCGGCTGGCATACGTGGAGATCGGCGAGCCCTCGAAGCACAAGGTGGGATTCGGCGCTCTGTAGCAGCCCGTCTCGCTGACTGACGGCGGTCGGCCCGGTGATGTGACCGGGCCGGCCGCCGTTCGTTTGGGCACCCCGTCCCCGTGGGTAGTACCGGAAGCGTCTGATTTACGACTGGTTACGACGTTGTGCCGGACGTAAGGGCCGCAGGAGGACGCATGGTCTGGGAAGCACTGGGCAGCGCGATCGTCGGGCTGGGCGCGGGCTGGGCCGCGCTCCGGCTGTTCCCGCTCCGATTGCCGTCCCGCGCCCTCACCCTGGTGACCGGTCTGGTGGCAGCCCTGCTCGGCGGTCTGGTCACGCGCTTCGTGGTCGGGCCCGGCAACGCCGCGGTGACCCTGGTCGCCGCCCTGGGCGTCGGCGCCGCTCTGCTGTCCCTGCTGGTCCGCGATCCGCGGCAACGCCGATCAGCCGTTCCGCGAGCGGCCTGAGCCGCCCGCGGGACCGGGCCGTCCAGCGTGCGCCGCGGAACCAGGCCAGAGCGGCGCTAGGCCGCCAACCCCAGCGCCGCCATGCGCTTGGTGTGCGCCTCCGTGATCCGGGTGAACATCCGGCCGACCTCCGCCAGGTCGAAGCCATCCGCGACCCCGCCGACCAGCATCGTCGACAGCGCGTCGCGTTCCGCGACCACCCGCTGCGCCTGCGAGAGCGCCTCACCCATCAGCCGCCGTGCCCACAGCGCCAGTCGGCCGCCCACCCGCGGTTCGGCCTCGATCGCGGCCCGTACCTTCTCCACCGCGAAACTGGCGTGCCCGGTGTCGTCCAGCACCGCCAGAACCAGGCCGCGGGTGTCGGAATCCAGCCGGGCGGCGACCTCACGGTAGAAGTCGCTGGCGATCGAGTCGCCCACATAGGCCTTGACCAGGCCCTCCAGCCAGTCCGACGGGGCGGTCTGCCGGTGGAAGCCGTCCAGCGCGGCCGCGAACGGCTCCATCGCGCCCGTCGGCTCCTCGCCGATCTCCGCGAGCCGGTTGCGCAGCCGTTCGAAATGGCCGAACTCGGCCGACGCCATCTTCGCCAGCTCCGCCTTGTCCGCGAGGGTCGGTGCGAGCTTGGCGTCTTCCGCGAGCCGTTCGAACGCGGCCAGTTCGCCGTAGGCCAGGGCGCCCAGCAGATCGACGACCGCGGCCCGGTACTGCGGGTCGGCGGCGGCGGTGGCCCAGTTCTGGGCGGCGATCCCGGTGGCGGGGGTCTGGGCGGTTGTGGTGCTCTCGTCAGGCGTCTCCATGGTGGGCACAATAGTCCGCCGACGGGAGAGGGAAAGCCCCTGTCAGGCGCGTTCCGGCCGGGCCGCACCACTCGGATGCGCCGGTCACGCCCATCGGCCGGGGCCGTGCGGCACGGGGGCGGGCGCCGGTGCTGGGCGCGGAAGGACCGGTCGCGCAGAACATCTTCCCGGATCCAAACAAAATCCGACCTCGGCGGCTGGGCGTTTCCGGGGTACAGTGGTAGAAGCCCGCCGAGTCTTCGCGGATTACGGCAGGCTTTCGCATGAATGCGGATGCCCGGTCGGTGGCCCGATCGGCTCCGAACCGACCGTCCTGCCCACCTCCCGGTGGGAGGGGCCCGCTCGCGGCACGTGTGAGGGCCGCGGTCCCGCGCTCCCGGCCATCTAGGGCCAGTCCTTCGGCCCTGAGGCCGTACGACAGCTCCGGCGCGGTCAGCATCCGATGGACGGATGCTCGACCCCCCTCACCGCACAGTGCCGCGCTCATAGAAGAGGCAAGCATCCTGTCCACCACGACCTTCCGTGATCTGGGGATTCTCCCCGAAACCGCCGAGGCGCTCGAAGCCGTCGGCATCACCGCTCCGTTCCCCATCCAAGAGATGACGCTCCCGGTCGCGCTGGCCGGCAACGACGTCATCGGCCAGGCCAAGACCGGTACCGGCAAGACGCTGGGCTTCGGCCTGCCGCTGCTTGAGCGCGTCACCGTGCCCGTCGATGTCGAGGCCGGTCGGGCGAAGCCCGAGGCGCTGTCCGACAGCCCGCAGGCGCTGGTCGTCGTCCCCACCCGCGAACTGTGCACGCAGGTCACCAACGATCTGCTCACCGCGGGCAAGGTCCGCAACGTCCGGGTGCTGGCGATCTACGGCGGCCGGGCCTACGAGCCGCAGGTCGAGGCGCTCAGGAACGGTGTCGACGTGGTCGTCGGCACCCCTGGCCGACTGCTGGACCTCGCGGGCCAGCGCAAGCTCGACCTGTCCTCGGTCCGCGCGCTCGTGCTCGACGAGGCCGACGAGATGCTCGACCTGGGCTTCCTGCCCGATGTCGAGAAGATCATGGACATGCTGCCGAAGAAGCGGCAGACCATGCTGTTCTCGGCCACCATGCCCGGTCAGGTCATCTCGCTCGCCCGCCGCTACATGTCGCAGCCCACGCACATCCGCGCCACCGCGCCGGATGACGAGGGCGCGACCGTGGCCAACATCACCCAGCATGTGTTCCGCGCCCACTCGCTCGACAAGCCGGAGCTGGTGTCCCGCGTACTGCAGGCCGAGGGTCGCGGGCTGGCGATGATCTTCTGCCGCACCAAGCGCACCGCCGCCGACATCGCCGAGCAGTTGGCCCGCCGCGGCTTCGCGTCCGGCGCCGTGCACGGCGACCTCGGCCAGGGCGCGCGCGAGCAGGCGCTGCGCGCGTTCCGCAACGGCAAGGTCGACGTGCTGGTGTGTACGGACGTCGCGGCGCGCGGTATCGACGTCGACGGCGTCACCCACGTCATCAACTACCAGTCGCCCGATGATGAGAAAACGTACCTGCACCGGGTGGGCCGCACCGGCCGCGCGGGTGCGTCCGGTACCGCGATCACCCTGGTCGACTGGGATGACATCCCGCGCTGGCAGCTGATCAACAAGGCGCTTGACCTGCCGTTCAACGAGCCGGAGGAGACGTACTCCACCTCCCCGCACCTGTACGAGACGCTGGGCATCCCGGCCGGAATCACCGGCGTGCTGCCGCGCTCCTCGCGCACCCGGGCCGGACTCGCCGCCGAGGAGGTCGAGGACCTCGGCGAGACCGGTGGCCGCACCCGCGGCCGTAAGCCCAACGCCGCCAGCGACACCGAGCGCCCGAAGCACGAGCGCACCCCGCGCCAGCGCCGCCGCACCCGCGGCGGCCAGCCGGCGGAGGCGACGGAAGCCACCGAGGCCGCTACTCCGGTGGCCGAGGAGTCGCGCCCGGCCCCGCGCCGTCGCCGCCGCACCCGCGGTGGCGCGTCCGCCGCGGCGGTCGCGCCGACGGTGGAGCCGAAGCCGTCCGACGCCGAGCCGGTCGAAACGGTGGACGCCGTGCAGCCGACCGCCGAGGAGACCGCACCGGCCCCGCGCCGCCGCACCCGCAAGACCACGGCCGCCCCCGAGGCGACCGCAGTCGAAACGGTCACCGAAGAAGCCGCACCGGCGCCGCGCCGCCGCACCCGCAAGACCACGGCCGCCCCCGAGGCGACCGCAGTCGAAACGGTCACCGAAGAGGCCGCACCCGCACCCCGCCGCCGCACCCGCAAGGCAGCGGCTGCCAAGGTGGCGGACGCCGCCGACGCCGTAGTCGAGGAAGCGGCACCGGCGCCCCGCCGCGTGCGCAAGGCCACCGCGGCCAAGGCGGCCGACGTCGAGGCGGCCGTGGCCGAGGAGACCGCGCCCCGGCGCCGCACCCGCAAGGCCACCGCGGCTCCCGAGGCGACCGCAGTCGAAACGGTCGCCGAAGAGGCCGCACCGGCACCCCGCCGCCGCACCCGCAAGGCCGCAGCCACCGTTGTGGAGGCCGCGACCGAGGACGCCGCACCGGCACCCCGCCGCCGCACCCGTAAGGCGGCCGAGGCCGCCAAGGCGCCCGCTGAGGCGTGAGGTTCGCTCATGACGTGTGCCGGTTCCCGCAAGGGAGCCGGCACACGTTGTTTTTCCGCACGCTGTCTGCCCCACGTAGTCTCGCCGCATGAGTCGACCGCCCATGCTTGAACTGCCGCAATCCGTACGCGCGTACCGTCTTTCGACCGCCCGTGGGTCGTTCGCCGTGTTGGACGCGGGGGACGCACGGCGTGGCACGGCCTTGCTGGTGCCGGGGTTCACCGGCAGCAAGGAGGACTTCAACGGGCTGCTGGCGCCACTGGCCGACGCGGGCTGGCGAGTTGTGGCGGTGGACGGCCGCGGCCAGTACGAGACCGGCGGGCCGGGCGACGAAAGCGCCTACGCACAGCGGGAGTTGGCGGCCGATGTGGTCGCACAGGCCGAGGCGCTGGGCGCGGACCGCGTACATCTGGTGGGGCATTCGTTCGGCGGGCTGGTGAGCCGGGCGGCCGTGCTCGGCGGGGCCGGACCGTGGGCGTCGCTGACGCTGATGAGCTCAGGACCGGCCGCGATCGACACGGGTCAGCAGGAGCGGACGAAGATGCTGCTCGACGCGCTCGCGGTGATGGACATGGAGGGCATCTGGCAGGCCATGCAGGAGCTCGACGTCCAGGAGGCGGGCCCGGCCGAGGCCACGGCCACCGACCCGACCGCGGGCCCGGCCGCCGCCGCACCGCGGACCGGCACGCTGCCGCCGGGGCTCGACGAGTTCCTGCACCGGCGCTGGCTGGCGAACGTTCCGGAACTGCTGATCGCGACCGGCCGCCAGATGCTGTCGGAGCCGGACCGGGTGGCCGAGCTGGCGGCGGTCGAGCTGCCGAAGCTCGTGGTCTCCGGTGAGGTCGACTACGCCTGGCCCACCCCCTGGCTGGACGCGATGGCGGAACGGCTCGGTGCCCGCCGCGAGGTGATCGCGGGCGCTGAGCACTCCCCCAACGCCGAGCGGCCCGCGGCGACCGCCGCCGTGCTCGATGACTTCTGGGGCTCCGTCGAGCGCTCGTAACGGCGTCGAGCGCCCGTAACCGGCCAGGATCTCCGCCTCGTCCGCCCCTGTCGTTAGACGGCGAAAAAATTTCGTTAGCGTAGGGAATGTTTTCCCGAGTACATTCGTTGTACCCAGATGTAACGGGCACGACATCGCGTCGAAGCAGCCGCGACCTTGAATGAGGACGTGTCCGCTAGTCAGAACCCCGTGGTCGACGCGGGACGGACGAAAGGGAGAAGCTCATGCGCTTCGAGATCATGCGACTCGACGATGCGAACGGCACCGCCGTGGACAGCACCGTCGTGGACGCCGCATCCGTCAAGACGATTGTGCAGCAGGCCGCCGCTACCGGTCAGCGCCTCTACATCCGCCCCGCGGAGTAGTTCAGACGAACGCCGAGCGCCCCGTACACCGCGGTACGGGGCGCTTTCGCGTATCTGTCGAGCGGTCAGCTTCCGCCGTGCACGAAGCCCATCACACCGTTGGCCACCTGCTGCACCGCGATCGCGGAGAGCAGCATGCCGGACAGCCGGGTCACCAGCACCACACCGCCGTCCTTGATCAGCCGGATGATCGCCAGCGAGTAGCGCATGGTCACCCAGAGCACCAGGTGCATGGCGACGATCGCCGCCCACACCGACATCTGCTGGCCCACGCCCTTGGCGTGCTGCACGGCGAGGATCACCGTGACGATGGCGCCCGGACCGGCCAGCAACGGCATGCCGAGCGGCACCAGCGCGACGTTCACGTCCTTGGTCTGGGTCGGCTCGTCCGCCTTGCCGGTCAGCAGGTCCAGGGCGATCAGCAGCAGGAGCAGCCCGCCGGAGATCCGCAGCGCGGGTACCGAGACATGCAGGTAGTTGAGGATCTGCTGACCGCAGACGGCGAAGATCGCGATCACACCGAAGGCGACCAGCACGGCCTGCAGCGCCATCCGGCGCTGGACCTTGACGGCACGGCCGCCGGTGAGGGCGATGAAGATCGGAGTGATCCCGGGCGGGTCCATGATCACGAATAGCGTGACAAATACCGACCCGAAGAGGGTGACGTCGAACATGGTGAGTGGTGCTTTCCGCGATCGGGGGTGGTGCGGCGGCGCGGCAGGACGCGACGGGACGCTTCGGGTACGGGGGGAGGGAGAGGGAGAGGGGCCGAGGTCAGGTAAGCGGCGCTAGATGGCGCTGATCGGAACGGCGCCGGTCGCCCGGCGGAAGATCTCCCGGTAGACCTCGGGGTCCGTGGTGTACTCGCCCAGGCGACAGCTCTTGCGGCTGCCGTGGTAGTCGCTCGACCCGGTGGCCAGCAGATCCAGCTCGCCGGCGAGCGCGCGCAGCCGGGCGCGGGTGCGTTCGTCGTGGTCCATATGGTCGACCTCAAGGCCGTCGAGACCGGCCGCTGCGAGTTCGGCTATGACGCTCTCCGGCACGGTCTGGCCGCGCTTCGCGGCGGCGGGGTGCGCGAACACCGTGACTCCGCCCGCGCCCTTGACCAGCCGGATGGCGTCGAACGGGTCGAATTCGTGCTTCTCGACGTACGCCCGTCCGCCGTCGGCCAGCCACTCGTCGGTGAAGGCGTCGGAGACGGTGGGCACGACGCCGAGTTCGACCATCGCGGTCGCCACATGCGGCCGCCCCACCGCGCCGTCACCCGCGATCTCGGCGACCCGCTCCCAGGTCACCGGAACCCCGAGTTCGCGCAGCTTGGCGACCATGCCCTGGGCGCGCGGCACCCGGTCGTCGCGGACCAGTTCACGCTCGCGGGCCAGCTCGGGCTCTTCGCGGTCGAAGAGGTACGCCAGCATGTGCATGCTGACGCCACCGATCCGGCAGGACAGCTCGGCGCCGGTGACCAGGGTGAAGGGCGTGTCCAGCGCGCGTACCGCCGCCGTCGCCTCGTCGTAGCCGCCGACCGTGTCGTGATCGGTCAGCGCGATGACGTCAAGACCGGCCGCCACGGCGTTGTGTACCAGCTCAGTGGGGGTGTCCGTACCGTCTGAGGCGGTGGAGTGGGTGTGCAGGTCGATGCGCACGGCGCTGACTCCTTACTGCCTCGATCACGGATACGGCCGCCGCGGACTTCAGTCGGCCAGGTCACCTTGGAAAGCCAAGGATAACGGCCATGGCAACCCATGAATCCCAGGAGTCCAAGCAGTGGGACAGACCTCAGTCCAGCAGCCGTGGCGACAGCGCTCCGCAGGGCAGCAGATCGATCTCCGCACCCGCCTCACGTAGATCGGTCAGTATCAGTTCGTCGTACATCAGCAGCCCCGACTGTTCGGGCCAGACGATCGCCCACAGCCACAGCCCGAACGCCTCGCCCGCGAAGACCGCGCGGTCGGCGGGTGAGTTGGCGACATGCCACAGCGGCGTCGGGCGGCCCGCGGCCAGCACCTTGGCGTGCGGCGGCTGGTCCACCGGCATCCCCGGCCCCGGATCGGGTCCGGGGATGCCCGCGTAGCGGGCGCCGAGCCCGACTCCCAGTTCCTCCGCCACGAGCAGCAGCTCTCCCGGGCCCCCGAGCGGCCCGGGCCCTGAGCACGCGACGGCGGTGGCCCGGCCGCCACTGCGGTCGTCCCCGGCGCAGGCGACCCCGGTGAACAGCCAGCCGACGGGCAGCGGCCACGGCATCCACACCGGCACCCGCGCACGGCGCACCACCACACTGAGCGCCTCGACGCTCGGCGGTACGACAGGTTGCAGCGGGTGCACACTGCCGTGAACGTCACACTGCCAGGAATCCGCGAAGAGGCCGGGCGCCCGCACCCGGCCCCCGCACTTTGGGCAACTGGGTTCGCCCCTCATAGCGCCCCACGGTCCTCTTCCCCTCGGCCTCACGTCAAGGACGATCACCCGTCCGCAGCGGGTCGCAGGGAATCTGGGCAGGGTGCGAGGGCGCTACTCCCCCAACTGGACGGTCCCGCGCACCGGATCGCGCAGATCCGTACCGGCTGACAGCCAGCGGTCGTGCAGGCCGGCCGCGCCGTGCACGCGCTTCCACGCGGCCTCGTTCGGGGTCATCGGGAGCAACGGGAAGAAACGCACCGGCTCCATGGGCGGGTCCAGCGCCAGGTCTTCGACCAGGCCGCCGGGCTCGGCGACCAGTACGGCGGAGAAGGGCGCGCCCGGCCACAGGGGTTCACCGACGTCCAGGGACGCGCCCGGTGCCACCACGATGCCCTCGACCTGCGGGGACGCGGCCAGCATCGCGAGCGGGCGGAGCAGCTTGTCGGTGTCGGCGTATCCCGTCCGTACCGTCAGGATCAGCTCGGCACGCGGGCCGCGTAGCGGGTCCGCGGTGACGGATGTGGGGTCGCTCATCGGCTGCCGGGACATCCCGAGGGTCGCGTAACGCACCACGCCCGTCTCGGCGTCGGAGAAGCGCAGCACCTCGATGCGCTCGGTGCCGAGGAAGGTCACCGCCGCCCGGGCGTCCGGCTCGCCGAGCGCCGTCCGCAGCCGCGCCTCCGTCAACTCCAGCACATCAGACATACCGCGAGCATAGATCGCGCGCGGCGCGCCCCGGCCGTAGGCCCTGCCCGGCGGATCCCGGTCGGGTTGCGGTGCCCGCGGCCGAAGGCCGCTGCTGGATGCCGCGACACCGCCGGGCCGCATCGTCGTGGTCGCTCGCCGCGGCGGCGCGGTGGGCGCTTGGTAGTGTTTGGGCGCCTGTCGTGCGGAAACCTGACGACAGGCGCATGGCGCTCCCCGCGGGGGACCGGCCGGGAGGTGGGGCTGCGATGGATCCCAGTCGACCGTGCAATAGCGGCAGCCCTTCCGCACAGCGCCCGGCGTGCCCGCGCGTCAACACGTCCGCCCACGCACTCATCTGACGGCCGCTCCCACGGCCGCGTACCGCTCCCCCGCCGTCCGCGGGGCGGTGGGGTCCCGCTGTTCCGGAAGGGCTGCGGTTGCGCGAGGCGCTGGACCTGGTGCGGGGGACGGGCGAGGGGTTCGTGTGGATCGGCCTGCACGAGCCCGGCGAGTGGGAACTCGCCGGACTCGCGGCCGAGTTCGGGCTGCACCCGCTGGCCGTCGAGGACGCGGTCCACGCCCATCAGCGGCCGAAGCCGGAACGCTACGACGAGACGCTGTTCACCGTCTTCAAGACCATCCGCTACGTCGAGCACACCGAACTCACCGCGACCAGCGAGGCCGTGCCAAGGGCAGGCGAACCTGGCGCAGGCGACCGTCGCGCAGAACGAGGACATGCGCAAGATCACCGCCTGGGCGGCCATCCTCGCCGTTCCGACGATGATCACCGGTGTGTACGGCATGAACTTCGAGCACATGCCGGAACTGCGCACCCGCTACGGCTACTACGTGGTCCTCGCCGCCACCGTCGCGATCTGCGCGGTCATCCACCGCGGCTTCCGGCGCAACGGCTGGCTGTGACGGTCCGCCTCAGACCCCCGGCTCCGGCGGCAGCGGCGCCGCCGCGCTCCGCTCGGAGCGGATGACCAGCGCGAGCCCGGCGAGGATCACCAGCAGCGCCGGGTACGCGGCCGCGGGCGGCGTCTGGCCGAGCCACAGCGCGGCGATCAGCGCCGCGCCGGGCGTCTCCAGCAGGATCGCGGTGGAGGTGACGGAGGGTCCGAGGCCGCGTACCACCCGGTTGATCAGCGAATGCCCCAGCAGCTGCGCGGCGATGGTCAGCGCGGCCAGCTTCAGCCAGGTCTGCGCGCCGTACCCGCTGCCCAGCGACGCACCCGACACCAGGCACACCGCGAGCAGCAGCACCGCGGTCGTGGCGTAGCAGACGAAGGTGTACGCGGAGGTGCTGACGGTGCGCCGCACTTCCGCGCCGAGCAGTACGTACCCGGCCGCCGCGATTCCGCCGCCGAGCGCGAGCGCGTCGCCCGCGAGCGCCCGCGTCGACAACGACAGGTCCACCCCGGAGACCATCAGCACACCGGTGAACGCCAGCGCCGCCCCCGCCCACACCAGGGCCGGCTGGCGCCGCCCGCGCAGCCGGAGGATCACCGTGGTCCAGATCGGGGTGGTGGTGGCCAGCGCGGTGGAGGACGCCACCGAGGTCATCGACAGGCTCGGCAGCCACAGCCCGAAGTGCAGTGCGAGGATTACTCCGGCCGCCATCGACATGAGCGCCGCCCGCCGCCCCATGCGCCGCAACTCCCCGCGCCCGCGCAGCAGCACGAACGGGCTGAGCGCACCGACGGCCATCGCGTTGCGCCAGAAGGCGATGGCGAGCGCGGGCGCGGCGGTGGCCGCGATGAGGGGCGCGGACAGCGACACCCCGGATATCGCCACCGCCAGAAGCAGTAGATCGATCCGCCGCGTCCCGGCGGCAGTCAGGGCCACGTCCTGCTGAACCGACGAGCGATCAGGCGTGACACGGGATCCAGCGGACACGAGGCATGACTCTCTTCGGCGGGAGTGGATGCGCGGAACCGTTTCAGGTTAGGGCCTGTCCGGCGGATCCGCCGATCCTGCGCGGGACGGCTGCCGGTTCACCGCCGCCGGTCCGGGCCGTACGGCTGCCCGCCGTACCGGGGCCGCCAGGCATACTTCTGGCATGACGGAGACGGGACCGGCCGGACAGCCGGGTGAGCACCTCCTGCTGGATCGGGCGTTGATCGAGGAGGCCGCCAAGAAGTCCGGGCTGCTCTGGGTGCGCGGCACCGAGGGCGCCGTGGCGCTGTGGCACCTCTGGCACGACGGCGCCGTGTGCCTGGTCGGCGGCGGCCCCGGGGAGCAGCCGCTGCCGGGGCTCGTCGACGGCGGTACGGCCACCGTGACCGTCCGCAGCAAGGACAAGGGCGGCCGACTCGTCTCCTTCGACGCGCGCGTCAGCGAGCTGGCACCGCACAGCGAGGCCTGGCAGTCGGCCGTGGAGGAGCTGAAGGGCAAGCGGCTCAACGCACCGGACGCCGAGACCATGACGGAACGCTGGGCGCGGGAGTGCCGGGTGCTGCGGCTGGAGCCGTCCGGGTCGGCCACCGAACGGCCCGGCGCCATGCCGGACGGCAGCGGCGCCGCCGCGCCCGTACCCACCACTGCGACCACCCGCCGGCCGATCCCGGCCTCGCTGCCCCGTCTGCTGTTCGGCAGGCGGGGGACCAAGCGGGTCAGGAACCGTTGACCTTCCCGTAGTCCAGCACCCGGCCGCTGTCCGGCGCCCGCAGGGTGAACTCCTCGCCCCAGCCGGTGAGTTGCAGCGATCCCGCACCGCCGGAGTGCTCGTACCGCAGCGGGTACGGGCGGCCCTTGAGCGAGACGTCCAGCGTTCCACCGGACGAGGTGACGGCGATGGTGGGAGTGTCGCCGACCGAACGGTGCCCGCCGCGGGCCGGGTTCGGCCCCAGGGCGAACAGGCCGTCGAGCAGCTCCCTCTTGTCCGTGAAGCCGGACAGCCGCTGGTACGCGGGATCGCCGGAGGGCACCTTGACGTACTTGTCGCCCAGCTTGCCGCTCAGCCGTGAGTCCTTGAGGTAGAGGTCGGTGCCGACCCGCAGCAGCTCGTAGGTGTCGCGGTCGGTGCTGACCTGTCCGCTTCCGGCGTCGGTGGCAAGCCGCATGTCGAGCCGGTAGGTCTGGCCGCCGCTGCTGACGGAGCCCGACAGGCGCACGGTGTCCGCCTGCTCGGCGGCGCCGCGCGCCTCGGAGACTATGGAGGTGGGTGCCAGTCTGCCGACGCCGTTGGTCCCCTGGTCGGCGTCGCCGCACCCCACCAGCAGCAACCCGGCCAGCACACACAGGGCCGTCCGGCGGGCGGCAGTCACTTAATGTCCCCCTCCGTAGCATTGAGTAGTGAGCGGGACCGTACCGCCCACGCTGTGCTCTCCACCACCCCCACCCACTGCCCTGCTCAGGCCGTTACTCTTGCCTCTGGTCATTTGATCCTTTTGGCAGTGGCGCGTATCGGAGGCTCGGCATGGTGGCAGGAGCCCCGCGGGTATTCATCTCTCACCTGTCGGGTGTCGCCGTCTTCGACCCCAACGGCGATCAGGTCGGACGGGTCCGGGACGTCGTCGTCATGCTCCGGGTCGGCGGACGGCCGCCCCGGGTCCTCGGGCTGGTCGTGGAAGTGGTCAGCCGCCGCCGGATCTTCCTGCCCATGACACGGGTCACCAGCCTGGAGTCCGGCCAGGTCATCACCACGGGCGTGGTGAACATGCGGCGCTTCGAGCAGCGCGCGGCGGAGACACTCGTCCTCGGCGAACTGCTGGACCGCCGGGTACGGCTCGTGGAGAGCAACGAGGAAGTGACCGTCCTCGACGTGGCCATGGCCCAGCTCCCGGCCCGCCGCGACTGGGAGATCGACAAGGTCTTCGTCCGGCGCGGCAAGGGCGGTGCGCTGCGTCGGCGCGGGGAGGCGCTGACCGTCGAATGGTCGGCGGTCACCGGTTTCTCGGTGGAGGAACACGGGCAGGGCGCCGCGAACCTGCTGGCCACCTTCGAGCAGCTGCGCCCGGCCGACCTCGCCAACGTGCTGCACCATCTGTCGCCCAAGCGGCGCTCCGAGGTCGCCGCCGCCCTCGACGACGACCGGCTCGCCGACGTCCTGGAGGAACTGCCGGACGACGACCAGGTGGAGATCCTGGGCAAGCTGGCCGAGGAGCGCGCCGCCGACGTGCTGGAGGCGATGGACCCCGACGACGCCGCCGACCTGCTGTCCGAACTGCCCGAAGAGGACAAGGAACGGCTGCTGACGCTGATGCGGCCGCAGGACGCGGCCGACATGCGGCGGCTGATGTCGTACGAGGAGCGCACCGCGGGCGGTCTGATGACCACCGAGCCGATCGTGCTGCGCCCGGACGCCTCGGTCGCGGACGCGCTCGCCCGGGTCCGCAACAAGGACCTGTCCCCGGCACTCGCCGCCCAGGTGTACGTGTGCCGGCCGCCGGACGAGACACCGACCGGCAAGTACCTCGGTGTGGTGCACTTCCAACGGCTGCTGCGCGAACCGCCGTTCACCCTCGTCGGCTCGGTGGTCGACACCGATCTGCAGCCGCTGCCCCCTGACACCCCGCTGCCCGGGGTGACCAGCTATCTCGCGACGTACAACATGGTGGCGGCACCGGTCGTCGACGAGAGCGGATCGCTGCTGGGCGCGGTCACCGTGGATGACGTACTGGACCATCTGCTGCCGGACGACTGGCGTGAGGTGTCGGTCGCCGAGCTGCCGCACGAACTGTCCCATGCGAGCGAAGACGGAGGAGGTCGCGCATGACCACGGAACGGACCAAGGCGGCTGCCTCCGGACCGGCCCGCTCCAGGGTCCGGCTGGACGTACCGCGCGACGCGCGGATCAGTCTGATGCCCGCGTACGACCCGGAGACCTTCGGGCGCCTTTCGGAACGCGTCGCCCGCTTCCTCGGGACCGGACGGTTCCTCGTCTGGATGAGCATCCTGCTCCTCCTGTGGGCGACGTGGAACAGCACGGCCCCGGGCGGTCTGCGGTTCGACAACTACCCGTTCATCTTCATGAACCTGGCGCTCTCGCTGCAGGCGGCCTACGCGGCCCCGCTGATCCTGCTCGCACAGAACCGGCAGGACGACCGCGACCGGGTCAACCTGGAGCAGGACCGCAGGCGCAACGAGCGCAGCATCGCGGACACCGAGTACCTCAGCCGCGAGATCGCGGCGCTGCGGATGAACATCGGCGAGGTCGCCACCCGCGACTGGATCCGCTCCGAGTTGCAGGACATGCTCAAGGAGCTGGAGGACCGCAGGCTGGCGGACGTGGCGCAGCCCGGGCAGCAGAGTGACGAAGCCGACGGGACACCCCGCCCGTAGCGCCCTGCCATCGCCGTAACATCAGTCGTATGGCTACCGACACGTACGGCCCCCTACCCGCCACGGACGCGGTGCGCGATGCGCTGGCGACGGTGAACGACCCCGAGATCAACAAGCCCATCACCGATCTCGGCATGGTGAAATCCGTGGACATCGCCGACAGCGGTGTGGTCCGGGTCGGTGTCTACCTGACGGTGTCCGGCTGCCCGCTGCGCGACAAGATCACCAGCCTGGTGACCGACGCGGTCTCCAAGGTGGCGGGCGTGACCGGTGTCGAGGTCGAGCTGGACGTGATGAGCGACGAGCAGCGCCGCGAGCTGACGGCGTCGCTGCGCGGCGGACAGGCCGAGCGGGAGATCCCGTTCGCCAGGCCGGGGTCGCTGACCCGGGTCTACGCAGTCGCCTCCGGCAAGGGCGGCGTCGGCAAGTCCTCGGTGACCGTCAACCTGGCCGCCGCGATGGCCGCCGACGGCCTCAAGGTGGGTGTGGTCGATGCCGACATCTACGGCCACTCGGTGCCGCGCATGCTGGGCGCGGACGGCCGTCCGACCCAGGTGGAGAACATGATCATGCCGCCGTCGGCGAACGGCGTGAAGGTCATCTCCATCGGCATGTTCACCCCGGGCAACGCGCCGGTGGTCTGGCGCGGCCCGATGCTGCACCGCGCCCTCCAGCAGTTCCTCGCCGATGTCTACTGGGGCGACCTGGACGTGCTGCTGCTCGACCTGCCACCGGGCACCGGTGACATCGCCATCTCCGTCGCGCAGTTGATCCCGAACGCCGAGATCCTGGTGGTGACGACGCCTCAGCAGGCGGCCGCCGAGGTGGCCGAGCGGGCGGGCTCGATCGCCGTGCAGACCCACCAGAAGATCGTCGGTGTGGTCGAGAACATGTCCGGTATGCCGTGCCCGCACTGCGACGAGATCGTCGATGTCTTCGGCACCGGTGGCGGCCAGCGGGTCGCCGAGGGCCTGACCAGGACGACCGGCGCCAGTGTGCCGGTGCTCGGCTCGATCCCGATCGACGTACGGCTGCGTGAGGGCGGCGACGACGGCCGTCCGGTGGTGCTCACCGACCCGGAGTCCCCGGCCGGATCCGCGCTGCGCACCATCGCGGGCAAGCTCGGTGGCCGCCAGCGCGGTCTCGCCGGGATGTCGCTGGGCATCACGCCGCGCAACAAGTTCTGACCCTCCGGACGTCGCCGCCTACCCGGGCTATCCCCCGTAGGCGGTGATGTCCTGTACGACGGCGAACGCCAGCCCGTAGGCGCTCATACCGCGCCCGTACGCGCCCAGGTGCGCCCCCTGCGCCGAACCGGCCAGCACCCAGCCGTACTCCGACTCGCGGTAGTGGAACGGGGTCGGCACACCGTCCACCGGCAGCGTCAGTGTCGACCAGGCGGGCCCGGCCAGATCGTCCGCGAGCTCCCAGGCGATCGCCGTCTGCTGCTCCAGCCAGTCCTGGCGCAGTGACCGCTCTATCCGCTGCGGCCACGTACACGACAGCAGCCCGGAACCGGCGAGCCAGGCCGCCGACGATTCCGAGGTGGCCTCCAGTACGCCGGTGCCGTCCGCGCTGCGCCGCAGCGGCCGGTGCGCGAGGGTGACGACCACGGCGAACCGCTGGGCGTCGGGCGCCGGATCCGCCATGGGCAGCGAGGCCTTCAGCGTCGGCGCGTCGCCGTGACCGAGCGCACCGTGCTCCACCGTGCCCTCCGCGCTGGTGCCCACCTGCAAAAGCCAGCGCGGCCCGGCGAAGGCCTGGTCCAGCCCGTACCAGGGAAAGGACGCCAGCAGATATCCGTCCACCGGACGGTTGCCGTCCAGCGCCTTGCCGCCTGCCACCCCCGGTTCCCGCTCGTCCCTCGATGCCGTCGCCCCCGCACGACCCGTGGTCTCCACCGCGGTGCCTCCTCCATGCCCTGACGTCTCATCGGCCGGCGCGGCATGCGTCGGCCGATGCGCCCCACCCCTCGGGCGAATCCAAAAGAAATCCAAAGGTTGTGGACAACCTAAGGGAGAATAGCCACCCTTAGGCGGCGATCCGGGCAGGTGGTCGACTCAGGTGGCATCCGCGTCGAACGGCGGGTGCTCGCCTGGCCGCAGCGGTTCGCTCTTGCGGAGGCGGTCGGAGCCGTTGACGGGGGCGGCGGCGGAGCCGCTGTTGCGGTCCCCCGCGGAGCGCACCGTGTGGCCGCCCTCCTGGACAGCGTCCTTCACCGTCGCCATCTCGTCCTTGAGATCGAAGCTGTTGCGGATCTCCTTCAGCCCCAGGTTGTCGTTGTCCAGCAGGTTCTTGCGGACGAACGTCTTGGGGTTGAGGTCCTCGAACTCGAAGTCCTTGAACTCCGGGCCGAGCTCCTTGCGGATGTCCTCCTTGGCGCTGTCGGAGAAATCACGGAGCTTGCGGATCATCCGGCTGGCGTCCTGGATCAGTTTGGGGAGCTTGTCCGGCCCGAAGATGATCACAGCGAGGAGCGCGATAGCAACAAAATCCAAAGGACTTATGTTGAAGAACACCGTTGCAGCTCCTTGGGACGTCTTTGAACACCAACGGTACCCGGCCGCCGGGGCGGCTCGGGAGGGTGTCCGGTGAACGTCGGGTGCGTCGGGGCGACGAGGCGTCGCACTCGCCGCCGTCGCCCCGGGGCAGGTCACCCGCCGGTCGAGCCGCCCAGCACCAGCTCCACCGTGCGGGGCGCCGCGTCACCGCTCCTGACCATCAGCCTGACGCGGTCGCCGGGCCGGTGGCTGCGGGTCCGCACTATCAACTCGGCACCGGTGTGCACCGGTTCGCCGTCCACCTGCGTGATGACGTCACCGGGCTTGAGTCCGGCGTTGTCGCCGGGGCCGCCGGGCGTGACGGCGGGCGCGCCGTTGCTGCCCTTGTCGGCGATCCGCGCGCCGTCGCCGTTGTAGCGCATGTCGACGGTCACTCCGATCACCGGGTGGCTGGCCTTACCGGTGTTGATCAACTCCTCGGCGACGCGCTTCGCCTGGTTGATGGGGATGGCGAAACCCAGCCCTATGCTGCCGCCCTGGCTTCCGGCACCGTCCGGGGAGCCGTTGTCCGCCGAGCGGATCGCGCTGTTGATACCGATGACCTGGCCCTGGGAGTTCACCAGCGGGCCGCCGGAGTTGCCGGGGTTGATCGGTGCGTCGGTCTGGAGCGCGTTGACGTAACTGACGTCGCTGCCGCCCGCCGACCCACCGCCGGCGGTGATCGGACGGTCCTTGGCGCTGATGATGCCCGAAGTGACCGTGCCTTCCAGGTCGTACGGCGCACCGATGGCGACCACCGGGTCACCGACGCGTACCGACTCGGAGTTGCCGAGGGTGAGCGGTTTGAGGCCGGACACGCCGCTGACCTTGATCACGGCGAGGTCGTCACCGGTGTCCCGGCCGACGATCGTCGCCTTGTGCACGCCGCCGCCGCTCAACGTCACCGAGATGTCGCCGCTGGAGGCCGCCGGGGCCACCACGTGGTTGTTGGTGAGGATGTGTCCATCGGTGTCCAGGACGAACCCGGTACCGGTGCCTTCCTCGCCGTTGCCCTTGACGTGGATGTAGACCACTCCCGGCAGCGTGGCGGCGGCGATCCCGGCCACCGTCCCGGGCGCCCGGCCACCGTGGTCGGCAGGAGCCTGCGGCAGGCTGACGCCCGCGCCCGCGTCCCGCCGCTCCAGGTACGCGCCGGTGACCCCGCCGAAGGCACCGGCCAGCAGGGCGACCAGTACGGCCGCGACCACCAGCCGCCCGCGCCTCTTGGGCCCGCCCGGCCCCGCCGGTACCGGCTGCCCGGGCGGGGCCCAGGGGTCATACCGGTGCCAGGCGCCTTGCCCCGCGGGCGCCGGGCCGGTGATCTGCGGGGGCGCGATCGGCGGGGGCGCGGCGGGATGCTGCACCGGCGGCGCCGGCGCCCAGGGGCCGGGGCGGCCGTACGGCGGCGTCCCGTACGGATCGGCCGGGTGCTGCGGCCCGGTGGCGGCTGCGGGGCCGTGCACGGGGGCCGCGTACGGGTTGCCCGCCACGGGTTCGGACGGCGCTACCTCGGGCGCGGGACCGTGCGGGTGCGGCTGGTCAGCGGGGACGGCGGCGGAGTCCGTGGGCGCACCGGACTCGGGCTGCGCACCGGACGTCGCGGACGCGGGGCCGCCTGGTGCGGCCTCAGCGGCGGGCGCGGTGTCCGCCGGAGCAGCGGGCTCCGCATCGGTCGCGGACTCGGGCTCGCCCGGCACCGCCTTCGACAGGGACGGCCCGGCCCCAGCGGCGAGCGGAGCGCTGGCCGGAGCAGCGGGCTCGGGACCGGGCGCGGACTCGGGTCCATCCGGCGCCCCCTTCGACAAGGACGGTCCGCTCTGATCGGCAGGTGCGGCGTCAGCCGGAGTCGCGGAGTCGACGGGCGTCGCCGCGGTCTCGTCGGCCGCAGTGTCCGTTGCCGGAGCAGCGGGCTCCGGCGGACGCGGCGGCTCCTGCCGGTCGGCGGTCGATTGCTCCATCCGGGGGGCCGGGGCGGGCGCGGCGGCCCCGGTGGCTGACGGCTGCGGCGTTGCCGCCGCAGCCTCCTCTGACCGCGGCGCCGAGCCCTTGGCGCCGTCCCCCTGCGGGCGACTCCACCAGTGCGGCCGGGCGGCCTTCCCCTCGTCCATGTTCTCCCCTGTTTCTGCGGTCCCCCGGTCACGGGAAGACTCAGCAGGCCTCTCCCACCTCACAGCCCACACCCGTACCCCCGAAGGCGCAACGCGGCAGGCCACACCTGGATTCAACCAGGTGTGCGCGACGGAGGTCAGCGCGCGGGGCCGGTGCCCAGCAGCGGCAACGGAGACGGCGCCACCGACTGGGCGGTGAGCGGTATGGGAGCCTGCGGAACGGCCTCCGGGGTCGTCGAGGCGAGAACCGAAACGAAGGGGTGCGAAACCGGCCCGCGCTCACCCTGCGGCCGCAGCAGCGGCGCGGAGGCCGACAGCGGTGTCGCATGGGCCGCCGGTGCACTGCGCGCGCTCCCCGGCCGCTGTCGGCCGTCCAGGAGCACACCGTTGCCCCCGCCACCGAGCGGGGTCACCGCCGAGCCCGCGCCCGCGTCGGCCGCGCCGCCACCTTCGACGGCGGCGTCCAGGGGCAGCGCGCCACCCAGCGCGATCGCCGCCAGCGAGAACGCCCCGGCCGCCGCGAAGGCGAACCGCCGCCCGCGCGAGGCCGACCGGTTGACCTCATGGATCCGGAAGCGGAAGCCGTCCAGGCGCTCGTTGGAGGGCGTCAGCGCACTGGCACCGCTCGACGGCAGATACGTCTTCGCACCGTCCCTGCGGCCGAACGGCCGGTACTCGTCCCGCTCCCCGGACTCCTCCGGCGTACCGAAGTCGTCCTGGGGTCCGAACAGGCCCCCGCCGAAGAACGGGCCGTCGTCGCTCCCCGGGCCGCTGGCAGGCAGCCCCTGCAACCGGGCCAGCAGCCCCGCGGACAGGGCGGGGGGCATCGCCTCGGCGACCGCGTTCTTCAGCCGCCGCTGCTCGTCGGCCTCGGCCTTGCACTGGTCGCAGGTGGCCAGATGGGCCAGCACGCGCTCGCGCGTGTCGTCGCGTAGCTCGCCGTCGACGAACGCCGCCAGGCGATCGCCCAGGTGTTCCTCCGCCGGCGAGCGTGAGGCTCCCGTACGCGCACCGCTCGTACCACCACGGAATGGGCCTGTGCCGCTCACGTTCTCCCCCGCGTCGCCGGTCCGCCGCTGCTCTGAGCTCCTGCCGTCACCGCGGCCATCGCACGCCCGGGGCGGGCGGCGGGCGCACGGTGCTGCAGGGCGCTGCGCAGGTGGGAGCGGCCGCGGTGAATACGGCTGCGAACGGTACCGAGCTTGACCCCGAGGGTGGCCGCGATCTCCTCGTACGACAGGCCCTCGATGTCACACAGCACCACCGCCGCCCGGAACTCCGGCGCGAGGGTGTCCAGCGCCTGCTGGACGTCCGCGTCGAAGTGGGTGTCGTTGAAGTGCTGCGCGGGCGACGGCTCGCGGCTGGGCAGCCGCTCCGCCGCGTCGTCGCCGAGGGCGTCGAAACGGATCCGCTGGCGGCGCCGCACCATGTCCAGGAACAGGTTGGTGGTGATGCGGTGCAGCCAGCCCTCGAAGGTGCCGGGTGTGTAGGTGGAAAGCGACCGGAAGACACGGACGAAGACCTCTTGGGTGAGGTCCTCCGCGTCGTGCTGGTTGCCGGTCAGACGGTAGGCGAGGCGGTAGACCCGTGCGCTGTGCGTGCTGACGATCTCCTCCCAGGTGGGCGGAGTCCACGTATCACCATCGGTTCCGAAGGAGGCCGTGGTCGCGAACGACGCGGTGGCGTTCGCGGGCGCGGTCTCGGAACCTGCGGTGGCGGCGGTGGGACGGTCAGCGGTCTCGTTCACGGATCTCGGCTGGCCGGCCGACCGACGGAAGCGCCGAAGCACTCCCCGGTCACCGTCGACAGCCGCACCTCCCCTGTCGGCTCTGGTGGTGTCCAGTAGAGCCCCTACCATATCCACCTCGCCCGTTAGCTCCGGATAAGCAACTTTGTCCCGGCTCTGGTCTGTTGGAACCGTTGGCGGACAAGGAAGTCCTGCGCGTCCTTCCTTACCCATCCCACCAGCGTCAACGCACGGTCCCCTCCACAGGTTCCCATCGGCAGCGGATACAGTCGCCGAGAACTTCACGCACGACCGCGGGGACATACGGGGACAGGAGAGGGCCATTACCGGCAACCGGCAGGCGAGCTGGGCGTTCGCGGACGCCTTCGTCGCCGAGGACGAGGCGCTGCTACGGGCCCGGGAGCGCGCCCGTGAGATCGGCGTGCGCTCGGTCTCACCCGGCACCGGTGCCGCCCTGCGGATGCTGGCCGCGACCGCGGACGCTCGGGTCGTCGCCGAGATCGGCACCGGGGTCGGGGTGTCGGGCATCCATCTACTGCACGGGATGCGCGCGGACGGTGTGCTGACCACGGTGGACACCGAGCCGGACCGCCAGCAGCTGGCCCGCGAGGCCTACCGGGAGGCGGGCTTCGCGGCGAACCGGGCCCGGTTCATCCCGGGCCCCGCTCTGGACGTCCTGCCGCGGCTCGCGGACGGCGGCTACGACCTGGTCTTCTGCGACGGCGACCGGCTGGAGTACGCGCAGTATCTGGCTGAATCGTTGCGCCTGCTGCGACCAGGCGGGTTGGTCTGCTTCGAGGGGGTCTTCGCCCAAGGCCGGGCGATGGACGCCTCCCACCAGGAGACCGATGTGCACGGGCTGCGCGAGGTCATGCGCGCGGTCCGCGACAGCGCTGCGCTGGTGCCCGTACTCCTGCCCACCGACGACGGGCTGCTGTGCGCGGTGAAGAAGGGTTAGAACGAGGGCCGACGAAGACGGCTCCGGGCTTTCGCGAACACCTCACGGTGTTCACAAAAGCCCGGAGCCGAAAAATCTGAAGGTCCGAGCCGCTCTCACGACTCATGACGCCGTATTTCAGACGGTTACCTTCTCCAGGGCCTCGCCCAGGGCCTTGGCCTCATCGGGTGTCAGCTCGACGACGAGTCGTCCGCCGCCTTCGAGCGGAACGCGCATGACGATGCCCCGCCCCTCCTTTGTCACCTCGAGCGGGCCATCACCCGTCCGCGGCTTCATGGCCGCCATGCTCGTTCCCCTTCCTGAAACCAGCTCCGCGCAACCGGCGACCCAGGCGCCGCCGGACTCGAACACATTGGTTCCAGGCCATTATCCCGCATGCCAGTCCCCTATGACCAACATCGGGGACAGGCCACGCGACGACACCCTCTCGCAAAACCACCCAATCCGGCGAGGCTGCTGCGATACTCCCGCCCCTCCTTCCGCTTCTCGGTGAGCGGAACGACGCGGATTCTTTGATCCAGGTCACATGTTCGCCGGTGGCGATCTCCGGCATGCTGACGGGTGCGCACACCGCGCGACAGCCGCGATGGAGGGGACTGACTGCCATGGCCGACACCGTGCTCTACGAGGTGACCGAAGGGCTCGCGACCATCACCTTGAACCGGCCCGAGGCGATGAACGCCCTCAACACCGAGACCAAGGTCGCACTGCGGGACACCCTGCGGGAGGCGGGCGCGGACCTGTCCGTACGGGCGGTACTGCTCACGGCGACCGGTCGGGCGTTCTGCGTCGGCCAGGACCTCAAGGAGCATGTGAGCTCGCTGCAGCGGCAGACGCCCGCGGGCGCCAAGACGATGAGCACGGTCCAGGAGCACTACAACCCCATCGTGACGGCGATCGCCACCATGCCCAAGCCGGTCGTCGCCGGGGTCAACGGGGTCGCGGCGGGCGCGGGCGCGGGCTTCGCCTTCGCCGCCGACTACCGGGTGGTGGCGGACTCCGCCAGCTTCAACACGTCCTTCGCCGGGGTCGCGCTGACCGCGGACTCGGGAGCGTCCTGGACCCTGCCGCGCCTCGTCGGCCCGGCGCGCGCCGCCGACCTGCTGATGTTCCCGCGCACGATCAGCGCCCAGGAGGCGTTTGAACTGGGCATCGCACAGAAGGTGGTACCGGCCGAGGAACTGGCTGCCACCGCCCTGGAGGTGGCACGCGAGCTGGCTCAGGGGCCGACCGTCGCCTACGCGGCGATCAAGGAGTCGCTCGCCTATGCGGCCGACCACTCCCTGATCGACACCCTGGCCAAGGAGGACGAGCTCCAGGAGCGGGCCGGAAACTCGGCGGACCACCGGATCGCGGTCGAGGCGTTCCTGAAGAAGGAGCGGCCCACGTACGTGGGCCGCTAAGGGTTCGCTCACGCTGGCGCCCAGCGAATTTCCCTCCGGGTGGGTTGTGGTGGCGGTCGGGGAGATTGCCCTCCCCCCCACCCGTTGCCGCGATCGTCTGGGCACCGTTGCGCGAGGCGGGTTCGTGGGTCGGGGCCATGCCGGGGTGTCTCCTCACTCCAGCGCTTCTTCACAGTTGCCCTCCGGCTGTGGGGTCGCTGCGGGGACACCCCGGCACGTCCCCTTCCGTGCGTTGCTGCGCTGCGGGCGGTGCCCATGACGAGTCCGCTGGCGGTAAGTCTGTTTTCCCCGCTCACCCCCTCCGGGTCCGCACCCCACCCACCCTGAGGACACGCAGAAGACGGCGAGAGGGGGTGTGCCGGGGTGTCCCCGCAGCGACCCCACGAAGCACCGCCACTGTGGACTCCAAGCTGGAGTGAGGAGACACCCCGGCGCGCCCCCGCCCCCACGGCGGCCGTGCGCAACGGCAAGGTTGCGGACCCGGCAACGGGTGGGAGGGAGGGCGATCTCCCCGACCGCCACCACAACCCACCCGGAGGGAAATCAGCTGACCGCCAGCGCGAGCGAACCGTCACCGGGCGTGGCAGCCCACCAAGTGGTCGTTGACCAGCCCGCATGCCTGCATGAGGGCATACGCCGTGGTCGGGCCGACGAAACGGAAGCCGCGCTTCTTGAGGTCCTTGGCGAGCGCGGTGGACTCCGGCGTGGTGGCGGGCACATCGGCGATGGTGCGCGGCGCCGGGCGGCTGCCGGGATCCGGCGCGTAGGACCAGATGAGCGCGTCCAGACCGCCCTCGTAGGACTCCGCGACACCGAGGGCGGCGCGGGCGTTCCCTATGGCCGCGTCGATCTTGGCGCGGTTGCGGATGATGCCGGGGTCGGCGAGCAGGCGCTCGCGGTCGGCGTCGGTGAACCTGGCGACCGTCTCCAGGTGGAAGTCCGCGAAGGCGGCACGGAACCCCTCCCGGCGGCGCAGGATCGTCAGCCAGGACAGGCCTGACTGGAAGGCCTCCAACGACAGCCGCTCGTACAGCTGGTCGTCGCCGTGCAGCGGGTGTCCCCACTCGGTGTCGTGGTACGTCCGGTAGTCCTCGTACCCGTCGGCGTCCCGCGCCCAGGGGCAGCGGAGCAGCCCGTCGGCGCCCCTGATGGGCCCGCCCTCACTCATGGGGCTGCTCCCCACTCGACGCGGAGTCCCGCGGCTGGTCCTTCACCAGCGACGGGGCGCCGAGCGCGGCGTCCTGGGCGCCCGCCAGCGCGGCCTCCAACTCCGCGATGCGCGCGTCCCGTTCGGCCAGTTCGGCGGCGAGCCGGTCGAGTACGTCGTCGACCGCGTCCATGCGGTAGCCGCGCAGCGTCACGGCGAGCCGCAGGTCGTCGATGTCGGCGCGGCTGACCGGCCGATCGGCGGGCAACGGGTCCTCCAGGCGGTCCGGCTCGGCGTCGCGGAGCGTGCCCCCGTCACCGAGCACCGCGACGGCGACGGCGCCGACCACCGCGACCAGCGCGATGAGCATGAACCAGAACAAGACGATCTCTCCCGGGTCCGGCCTCAGAACGTGAAGCGTCGGTGCCTTAGGTGTCCAAGTGTCCGCCCTGATCGTGCCATGCCGCGCTGTACGCGGTGGTCCGGTGGGCGACGGGTTAGGGTCGCGAGCGGGCGCATTGAAGAGTGTCGGCACCGGGTGAAGCGCTCGGCGGCGCGGTCGCCCGGTCAAGGAGGGCGTAGAAAGCATGCTGCGGCTGGGGAAGCGCGAGTTCGGGGACCACGAGCCGGTGATCATGGCGATCGTGAACCGGACGCCCGACTCCTTCTACGACCAGGGCGCCACCTTCGCCGACGAGGCCGCGCTCTCCCGCGTGGCGCAGGCGGTGTCAGAGGGTGCTGCCATCATCGACATCGGTGGGGTCAAGGCCGGTCCCGGGGAGGAGGTGTCGGCCGAGGAGGAGATCCGTCGTACGGCCGCGTTCGTCGCCGAGGTCCGCAGGCGGCATCCGGACGTGGTCATCAGCGTCGACACCTGGCGGCACGAGGTCGGGGAGGCGGTCTGCGAGGCGGGCGCGGACCTGATCAACGACGCGTGGGGCGGGGTGGACCCCAAGCTGGCCGAGGTCGCGGCGCGCTTCGGAGTGGGCCTGGTGTGCACGCACGCGGGCGGCGCCGAGCCGCGCACCCGTCCGCACCGGGTGGGTTACGAGGACGTGATGGCCGACATCCTGAGGGTCACGCTGGGGCTGGCCGAGCGGGCGGTGGACCTCGGTGTGCGGCGGGACGGGATCCTGATCGACCCCGGCCATGACTTCGGCAAGAACACCCGGCACTCGCTGGAGGCGACCCGGCGGCTCGGCGAGATGGTGGGCACCGGGTGGCCGGTGCTGGTCTCGCTGTCGAACAAGGATTTCGTGGGCGAGACGCTGGACAAGCCGGTCAAGGAGCGGCTGCTGGGCACACTGGCGACCACCGCCGTCTCGGCCTGGCTGGGCGCACGGGTCTACCGGGTGCACGAGGTCGCCGAGACCCGGCAGGTGCTGGACATGGTGGCGTCCATCGCGGGCCACCGCACTCCGGCGGTGGCCCGTCGCGGACTGGCGTAGCCGGGGCCTCCGGCCGGATCTTCGTCACGGTGCGGCCGGTGTGGAGCGGACCGGGCCTAGGCGTCCGCCTCCTTGGTGGCGAGTTTGACCGCCTCGTCCACATCGTCGGTCAGTTGGAACAGCTCCAGGTCGTGGCGGGACGCCTTGCCCTCCGCGACGAGGGTGTCCCGTACCCAGTCCACCAGGCCCCGCCAGTACGCCGTGCCGAACAGCACGATCGGGAAGCGGGTGACCTTCTTCGTCTGGACCAGTGTCAGCGCCTCGAAGAGCTCATCGAGCGTGCCGAAACCACCCGGCAGGACGATGAACCCCTGCGCGTACTTGACGAACATCGTCTTGCGCACAAAGAAGTAGCGGAAGTTGATGCCGACATCCACATACGGATTGAGCCCCTGCTCGAAGGGCAGCTCGATGCCCAGCCCGACCGAGGCACCGCCCGCCTCGCAGGCGCCCTTGTTGGCACCCTCCATCGCACCCGGCCCACCACCGGTGATCACCGCGTACCCGGCTCCGGCCAGCGCCCGCCCGATCCGTACCGCCGCCAGGTACTCGGGTGAGTCGACCGGGGTGCGCGCGGACCCGAACACGCTGATCGCGGGTCCGAGCTCGGCGAGCGCGCCGAAGCCCTCCACGAACTCGGACTGGATGCGCATGACCCGCCAGGGATCGCCGTGCAGCCAGTCCGTCGGCCCCTGCGAGTCCAGCAGCCGCTGGTCCGTAGTGCCCGCCTGGACCTGACCGCGGCGCCGCACCACCGGGCCGGTGTGCCGCTCCGGCCAGCCATGGCCGTACGGGATGCTCTCGGCGGCCTCGTTCGCCGCCGCGGCCGCCTCCTGCGCCTCGCGCCAGCCGCGCTCCCGCCCCGGGTCCTCCGCGTTGCCGCCACTGTCCACGTCGCGCTCCCTCCTGCACCCGGCCCGTGCCGGGCCACCGATTGCAGCGTACGTACCCGGGAACCGCTATGCGCTCAGCCAGTGGCGCAGCCGGTCCTCGCACTCCAGGATGGCCGAGGTAGCCACGTGCTCCTCGCGGGTGTGGGCGAGCTTCGGGTCGCCGGGACCGTAGTTGACGGCCGGGATGCCCAGCGCGGTGAAGCGGGCCACATCGGTCCAGCCGTCCTTCGGCGCCGGGGTGCCCCCGATAGCCGCGACGAACGCGGCCGCGGCGGGGTGCGACAGTCCGGGCAGGGCGCCCGGCGCGGAGTCGGTGAGCACGACCGTGAAGCCGTCGAAGACCTCGCGGACGTGCGCGAGGGCCTCCTCCGGCGAGCGGTTGGGTGCGAAGCGGTAGTTGACGGTCACCGCGCAGCTGTCGGGGATGACGTTGGTGGCGTGGCCGCCCTCGATCAGTACCGCGTTCAGCCCCTCGCGGTAGGTGAGCCCGTCGATGGCCACCCGCCTCGGCTCGTACGACGCCAGCCGCGCCAGGATCGGGGCGGCGGCGTGGATGGCGTTCTCACCGAGCCAGCTGCGCGCCGAGTGGGCGCGGCGGCCGGTGGTCTCGACGCGTACCCGCAAGGTGCCCTGGCAACCGCCCTCGACCAATGCGTCGGTGGGTTCCATGAGTACCGCGAAGTCCCCGGCCAGCCACTCGGGGTGGTGCTCGGCCAGCCGCTTCAGGCCGTTGAACTCGGCCGCGATCTCCTCGGCGTCGTAGAAGACGAAGGTCAGATCGCGGTTGGGGTCCGTCAGGGTCGCGGCGAGCCGCAGTTGGACCGCGACGCCGGACTTCATGTCGCTGGTGCCGCACCCGTGCAGTACGCCGTCCACCAGCCGCGACGGCACGTTGTCGGCGATCGGCACGGTGTCGAGGTGCCCGGCGAGCACCACCCGCTCGGCGCGGCCGAGGTCGGTACGGGCCACCACGGCGTCGCCGTCCCGGTCGACGGTCAGGTGCGGCAGGGCGCGCAGGGCCTGCTCGACGGCGTCGGCGAGCGCCTTCTCCTCGCGGCTGACCGAGGGGATGTCGACGAGCTGTGCGGTGAGGGCCGCCGCGTCCTGGCTGAGATCGAGTGCGGGTGTGCTCATGTCGGCGACCCTACCTGGGGCCGATGTCGCCGGGTCCGGGGATTTGGGGGTCCGGGGGGCTCAAGTACGGTGTGGTCCGTGTCCCCGTCCCAGCCACCGCACCAGCCCTTCCAGGGCACTTGCGCCTCGCGCGGCCGCCGCACCCGGTGGACCGCCGCACTGCTGGCGCTGCTCACCGTGGTGGGATACGTGGTCTTCGTCGACTGGACCGGCTCGCACGGTCTGGACTGCTTCGTCGAGGCGAACGGCACCCGGCTCGGACTGCAGCAGCCGCAGGCGGCGAACGCGGCGACGATCGGCGCCGTGGCGTCCTCGCGCGACCTGCCGGAGCGGGCGCTGACCATAGCCCTGGCGACGGCGATGCAGGAGTCGAAGCTGCACAACATCAAGGGCGGCGACCGCGATTCGCTGGGCCTGTTCCAGCAGCGCCCCTCGCAGGGCTGGGGCACCGCGCAGCAGATCCTGGACCCGGTCTACTCGGCCAGCGAGTTCTTCGACGAGCTGGTCAAGATCCCCGGCTATTCACGGTTGCCGCTGACCGCCGCCGCCCAGCGGGTGCAGCACAGTGGTTTTCCGCAGGCGTACGCCAAGCACGAGGCGGACGCCTCGATGCTGGCCGCGGCGCTTTACGGGCGGGTCCCAAGCCTGAGTTGCCGGGTGCCCTCGGGCGGCAGCGCGGGCGATCCGGCGGCGGTACGGCAGCGGCTGGCGCGGGAGTTCGGCGCGCAGGTGCTGGAGCGACAGGACACCACGGACGGGACCCCGGCCGACGTCCCCGGCGCGGCAACCCCCAGCACCACCCCCACGGACACCCAGGGCTCCACGGTGACCGTGCCGGGCGACGCGGTCGCCGATCCGACGGACGAGGACGCGGCGCAGCACGGCTGGGCGCTGGCGCAGTGGGCGGTGGCCCACGCACCGGAGTTGCGGATCGCCGAGGTCGCCTATCGGGGCCGGGTTTGGCGCGCAAAGGAATCCGGCAGCGGATGGGTCAAGGACACCGCACAGGCCGGACATTCGTACGGGGACGTTCGGATCACCGTCGAGCACTAGTCGCGCAAAAGTACGGATGTTACCCCGCAAGGGGAATACGCAGCACTCCACAAGGCTTGCCGGCCGCCGCCCCGCCACATTCCCCGCAATCCCCCAACATCCTTGTGCAACCTGCACCGTGACGTTTTTTCAACTGTCCGAGAACCAGCAGGAATGCCCTATTCTCCCGAAAGTCTATTATGCGACACATTGCCAACTCTTTACTTCGAACAACCGCAACTTTAGAGCCTCTCACGCGGTAGTCACGGCGTCCGCCTGCGGACGTCTCATGTCCTCATCTCTCCGCAAAAGGAGCACCATGTCTCTCCCCCTCAAGCGTCGGATCGCCCGGGCCGCCCTGCTGGTAGCGGCGGCTGCCCCCGTCATCGGGATGGGCGCCAGCGTGGCGCAGGCCGCCGAGCTGCCCGAGGCGGCGACCGGCCTGAGCGGACTGAGCAGCCCGGAGACCATCCACAACGCCGACGCCGCCGTCCACAAGGCCGCGGGCGTGGTCAACGAGGCGGGCTCCAACGCGGCCAAGACAGTGCTGCCCACCGCCACCGACGCCGTCAGCAAGACGGGCAAGGGCGCCGGCCCGACCGCCAACCAGCTGGTCGGCCAGGCCAACCAGACGGCCGGCGACGTCGTGGGCAGCACCGCCAAGTCCGCCACCAGCAACGGCCTGCCGACCGGCTCGCTTCCGGTGGGTTGAGCCGACCTGCCGTCGCTGTGACGCCCAACGTATGAGGGCCCGGGGAGCGCGCGCTCCCCGGGCCCTCACGTGTGTGGTCTACGCGCCGCCGAGGCGCCGTACCGCCGCGGCCACCCGCTCGTCCGTGGCGGTGAACGCGATCCGTACGTTGCGGTTCCCCGCCGGACCGTAGAACTCGCCGGGCGCCACCAGGATCCCCTGCTTGGCCAGGTCGCCGACGGTGTCCCAGCACGGTTCGTCGCGCGTCGCCCACAGGTAGAGCGACGCCTCGCTGTGCTCGATGCGGAAGCCCGCGCCCTCGAAGGCGGAACGCAGCGCGGTCCGGCGGCGGGCGTATCGCTCGCGCTGCTCGTCGGCGTGCTGCTGGTCGCCAAGAGCCGCGATCATGGCCTGCTGCACCGGCGCCGGAACGATCAGCCCGAGGTGCTTGCGCACCGCCAGCAGTTCCTTGACCACCGCCGGGTCACCGGCGAGGAACGCGCCTCGGTACCCGGCGAAGTTGGACCGCTTGGACAGCGAGTGCACGGCGATCAGGCCGTCATGGCTGCCACCGCAGACGTCGGGGTGCAGGATCGAGACCGGCTCGGTCTCCCAGCCCAGTTCGATGTAGCACTCGTCGGAGACCACCAGCACCCCGTGCTCGCGCGCCCAGGTCACGATCCGGCGCAGTTCGGCGGCGTCCAGGGTGCGGCCGGTGGGGTTGGAGGGGGTGTTGAGCCACAGCAGCCTGACCCGTGCGGGGTCGAGGTCCGCGACCGGATCGGCATAGGTCACGGCCTCGGCGCGGGCGACCAACGCCCCGATCTCGTAGGTCGGATAGGCGAGCTGCGGATAGGCGACCTGGTCGCCCTCGCGCAGATCGAGCAGCACCGGCAGCCAGCCGACGAGTTCCTTGGAACCGATCAGCGGCAGCACCGCGGCGGGATCGGCGGCCACCGCCAGTCGGCGGTGCAGCCAGCCCGCGATCGCCTCGCGCAGCGCGGCGGTGCCGTACGTCAACGGATAGCCGGGACTGTCGGCCGCGCTGATCAGCGCCTGCTGGATGACGGCAGGGACCGGGTCGACAGGGGTACCGACCGACAGGTCCACCACACCGTCAGGGTGAGCGGCGGCCGCGGTCTTGTAGGGCTCCAGGCGGTCCCAGGGAAAAACCGGAAGGCGGTCAGTCACTCGCGCCACGTACAGCTCGCTTTCTTGCGTTCAACGGCATCGGCCCCGTACAGCGCACAGCCGTACGGGACCGACACCATGATCGATCGCTATGCGGACCGGTATCAGCCGATTTACTCGGAGCCCTGGTTCTGCGGCGGCAGGGCGGCGATGAACGGGTGATCACGCTCGATCAGGCCCAGCTTGGAGGCGCCACCGGGCGAACCGAGCTCGTCGAAGAACTCGACGTTCGCCTTGTAGTAGTCCTTCCACTCCTCCGGGGTGTCGTCTTCATAGAAGATCGCCTCAACCGGGCAGACCGGCTCACAGGCCCCACAGTCGACGCATTCGTCCGGGTGGATGTACAAGGACCGCGAGCCCTCGTAGATGCAGTCGACGGGGCACTCCTCGATGCATGCCTTGTCCTTGACGTCGACACAAGGCTGCGCGATGACGTAGGTCACGCTGTCGTTCCTCCTCGATAGGGCCGGCGGACCAATCTGCGGCTCCGCCGCGTGGCGCGCGGGAGCGCGGCGTCGATGCCCACCTCCTAGTATCTCCGTTCCCGAGCTGCATACGAACAAGAGGGGTTGACCGAACTGTGGAGTTCGCTGGCGGTGGACGGCTCGAAGTCCGCATTACCCCCTCTGACGTGGGAAAACGGGTATCCGTGCGGAGGGTAGCGGAGATCGTTGGCGGGCGCCCGGTGTTCTCCGACGTCGTAGGGCTTCTCACATCGTGGGCGGGCGGTGTGCTGATCGTCACACGACGGAATGGCGAGACCGTCCACATCCCGGAACAGGCACTGGCGGCGGCCAAGGTCGTCCCCGACCGCCCGGCCCGCGCACGCCGCGCCACCCCGCCCGACGCCACCGCACATGAGCTGCAGGAACTCGCCTCGCGCGGCTGGCCCGCGCTGGACACCGAGCGGCTCGGCGACTGGATGCTGCGTGCCTCCGGAGGGTTCACCAGGCGGGCCAACTCGGTGCTGCCGCTGGGCGATCCGGGGCTGCCCCTCGACGCGGCGATCCAGCGGGTCCGCGACTGGTACGGCGAGCGCGGGCTGGTGCCCTACGTCCAGGCGGCCACCGGAACGAAGGATTGCGATGAGCGTCTTGACGCGGAGTTGGCCCGGGACGGCTGGACCGCGGAGGCGTTCACCCTGGTGTACACCGGCCCGATCGCGCCGGTCGCGGACGGTCCCGGTGCCGAGCGGGTGACGCTCAGCCGGGTGCCGGACGCCGCCTGGCTGGGCCGCTACCACCGGACCGGCGAGCTGGCCGAGGCTGCCGTGCGGGTACTGACCGGGGGACCGTCGGTGTGGTTCGCGACGGTCCCCGGTGGCGCGCGGGGACCGGCCGCGATCGGACGCTGTGTGGTGGACGGGCGCTGGGCGCAGTTCGGCGCGGTGGAGGTCGATCCGCGGTACCGGCGTGCCGGACTGGCGACGGCGGTGATGGCGGCACTGGCGCGCAGGGCATTGGATGAAGGCGCCACAGGCGGGTATCTCCAAGTGGAAGAGGAGAACGAGGGCGCCCGCGCGCTCTACGCAGGGATGGGCTTCACCACCCACCACGGGTACCACTACCGCCGCGCCCCGCAAGGCGGCACCAGGTAGGCGGCTCGTATGGACAACATCCTCAACAGGCGGCGCCGGTTCGCCGAGGCCGCGCGCGGCGACCGACCCGACCTCGCGCTGCTGTGCCTGCTGCTCGGGGCGGAGGCCGGACCCGGGTTCGACGACGCCACGATCGCTGGTGCCCTGCGCGAACTGGACCGGCTGGCCGACGAGGTCGCCTGCCACTGCACCGGTGACGGACCGGGCGCCTGGGCCGGGGCGCTGGCCGAGGTGCTGGGCGGGCGGCATGGATTCCGCGGCCTGCCCTCGGACTACCAGCGGCTGGAGTCCTCACTGCTGCACCAGGTGCTGCGGCGCAGGCGCGGGCTGCCGATCCTGCTGTCGGTGGTGTGGATCGAGGTCGGGCGACGGCTGGACGCACCGGTGTACGGGGTCGGGCTGCCCGGCCACTTCGTGGTCGGGATCGGCGATCCGGAAGGCGGGCACGTACTGGTCGACCCGTTCAGCGGTGGACGTCAGCTGGCCGCCGAGGACGCCGAACTCCTGGTGGCGGGCGCCATCGGCGCGACCGGCGCGACGCTGTCCGCGGCCATGTTCGCTCCCGCGGAACCGTTGGAGATCGTCGCCCGGGTGCTCAACAACATCCGGGCTTGGGCGGCCGCCCGTCCTGAGCACAGCGGGGTGCAGCTGTGGGCGCTCGACCTCGCCCTGCTGCTGCCCCACCATCCGGCCGGACTTCGCCTGGAGCGCGCCCAACTGCTCGTCCAGCGCGGCGAGTTCGCCACCGGTGCGGCCGAGATGGAGGCCTACGCCGAGTTGGTGGCCGCCATGGATCCGGCGGTGGCCGAAACCATCCGCTTCCGAGCCCGCTCGGCACGCGCCCTGCTCAACTGACCAGCCAGGAACGCCAGTCAGAGCCAGCCCTTCTCACGGGCGATGCGGACCGCCTCGGAGCGGTTGCGGGCCCTGGTCTTCTGGATGGCGGTGGACAGATAGTTGCGCACCGTGCCCTCCGACAGGTGCAGGGCCCTGGCGATCTCGGAGTTGACCGCGCCATCGGCTGCCGCGCGCAGAACATCGCGCTCCCGGGCGGTCAGCGGATCGGCGCCTTCAGCGAGTGCCGCCGCGGCCAGCATGGGGTCTATGACCTTCTCACCGCCCAGCACCACGCGCCGTACCGCATCGGCGAGTTGGGCCGCCGGAGCGTCCTTGACGAGAAAGGCGTCCGCGCCCTGCTCCATGGCACGGCGCAGATAGCCCGGACGCCCGAACGTCGTGACGATGACGACCTTGACATGTGGCAGCTCCTTGCGGAGCAGCGCGGCGGCGTCGATACCGGTGAGCCCCGGCATCTCGATATCGAGCAACGCCACATCCACCGTGTGCTCGCGGGCCGCGGCGACCACCTCATCACCGCGCGCGACCTGCGCGACCACGTCGATGTCCTCCTCCAGCCCGAGCAACGTCGCCAACGCCTCTCGAACCATTGACTGGTCCTCGGCCAGCAGCACCCTGATCATTGCTGCAGCCTAGCGAGCAGCCAGGACACCCGGCAGGGCTGTGGATCAGGCCTGTGGATAACCCGTTCCCCCGGGGGCGGCCCCCGAGCCTCCGGCCGAGGGCGCCGCGCTCCGGCCCGGCTGCTCATGCCGCACCGCACGCAGCGGTACATAGGCGCTGAGGGAGAAGCCGCCACGCTTCGAGGTGCCGGTGCGCAACCGTCCGCCGGAGAGCATCAGCCGCTCCTCAAGGCCGCTCAGGCCGTTGCCCGCGTGATGGCCGCGGCCGGGTCCCCGGCCGTCGTCGGCGATCTCCAGCCGCAGATAGCGACCCTCATCGGCGTCCCAGACCTCGTCCAGGACCAGCGAGCAGCGGCTGGCGCCGCTGTGCCGGATCACATTGGTCACCGCCTCGCGCAGCGCCCAGGCCAGCGCTCCCTGCTCCTCCACACCGAGCCCCGGGTACTGGTCCTCCAACGGCAGGTCGAGCGAGGGCGAGACCTCCGCCTCCACCCCCGCGGTGCGCAGCGCGGTGCGCGCCCCGGCGAGCTCCACACCGACGTTCGGCCGCCGATAGCCGCCGACCGCCTCCCGTACGTCGACCAGCGCCTGCCTGCTGACCTGCTCGATGTCGGCGACCTGCTTGGCCGCGTCCTGCGGCTTGTCCGGCAGCATCCGCCCGGCCAGCTCGCTCTTGAGCGTGATGAGGGAAAGCGAGTGCCCCAGCAGATCGTGTAGATCGCGGGCGAGCCGCAACCGCTCCTCGGCCGCCGCGAGCCGGGCGACGGTCTCCCGTGCCTCCCGCAGCTCACGCACCATCCGACCCATCTGGCCAACGCCCATCATCGCCGCACCGCCCAACAACGCGGGGAAGAACAGCCCGTAGACGTCCCACTCCTTGGTGCCGAGCAGCGCGCCGAGCACCAGGATCGTCACGGCGCAGAACGGCACCGCCCACAGTGCCTGCCGCGTCGGCAGCATCACGCCGACGCTGATCGTCACATAGGTGAACATCACCAACCACGGCGAACCGAAGCTGAGGGTCAGGGTGAGCGCGAGCGCGAACAGCCAGCAGGCGATGGCCAGTTGCCACCAGCTGAGCGGGTGGCGGCGGCGCCGGTTCAGCAGCAGGTACAGATACGGCCCGACGAACAGTGCCAGCCCCAGCCAGCCCAGCGTGACCGCCACCGCCGTGTGCCGCCCGGAGGTCAGATCGCCCACCGCCGACCCCAGATAGAGCAGGTAGACGAGCGCCCAGCACAGTTTGCTCCACTGCTGCAGGCGGTTCTCCGGGGCGCGCCCCATGGAGGCGAGCGGCAGCTCCCGGATCGCGCCCGTGTCCATACGCTCGTCCACCGTCATCTCCTGCCCCTTACGCCTTAAGGGTGTCCTTGCGGTACAGCCAGGCCGCCCCACCGGCGAAGATCAACAGGTAGGCGACGAGCAACGAGACGTCTCGCAGATGCGGGGCGTCGCCGAGCTCGATCGCGTGGCCGAGGCCGGCGTACGCGTAGGTGGGCAGCCACTTGGCTATGTTCTGCAGCCACTGCGGGAAGACCGTGGACGGCATCCACAGCCCGCCGAGGATCGACAGCCCGAAGTACGTGATCATCGTGATCGGACGGACCGCGTCGCCGGAGGCTATGTAGCCGATGGCCACACCGAGGGCGGCGAACACCATGCTGCCAGCCCAGATGGAGAAGGTGAGGGCGGCCCACTGCCAGGCGTCCATCCGGACGCCCTTGGCCGCGGCCGCGACCACCTCCACGACCACGATCGACGGCAGGGTGACGGTGGCGGCCGAGGCGATCTTGGAGATCACATACCCGCGGCCGGGCAGCGAGGTCAGCCGCAGCTGCCGGACCCAGCCCTTCTCCCGTTCCTTGGCGATCCGCTCGCTGTTGCCCATCAATACGGCGGTGAGCGCACCGAAGGAGGCCATCGCCACCATGTAGTACAGCTGCATGGAGAGCTTGGTGTGCGCGATCATGTCCGACTTGCCGGATGAGCCGGAGATCATCAGGAAGAGTGCCGTCGGGTAGATCACCGTGAAGAACATGAACTTCTTGTTGCGCAGAGTGCGCCTGATCTCCAACTTGATCAGAGCGCCGGAAGAGAAGGTGTTCATCGTGCCGCCTCCTCAGCGGTCGCAGCGTCGGTGATCGCGATGAAGGCCTGCTCAAGGCCGAGCCCGGCGACTTCCAGATTGCGGGGGTACAGGCCCAGGCCGTAGATGGCGTGCGTGGTCGCGTCGGCGTCGGTCGACTGGATGCGCACCGTGCGTCCGGAAACGCTGAGCGAGGTCAGGAACGGCAGACCGCGCAGCGCGGCCTCGTCGAGCTGGCCCTCGATGTCGAAGACGATCCGGCGGGCACCCGCCTTCGCCTTGATCTCGGCGGCGGAGCCGTCGGCGAGTATGCGGCCGCGGTGCAACACGATCACCCGGTCGGCGATCGCGTCCGCCTCCTCCAGGTAATGGGTGGCGAACAGGACCGTACGGCCCTGCGCGGCCTGCTCGCGCATCGTGGCCCAGAAACTCTGCCGCACGGTGACGTCCATACCCGTGGTGGGCTCGTCCAGGATGATCAGATCGTTGGCCCCGGCGGTGGCGAGCGCGAACCGCACCCGCTGCTCCTGGCCTCCGGACAGCTTGTTGACCATCCGGTCGGCGATCTCGGTGATCCCGGCGTGCTCCAGCACCTGCTGCACCGGGTAGGCCTTCGGGTGCAGATCACAGGCGAGCTTCACCAGTTCACGGACCTTCACCTCCTCCATGAGGCCGCCGCTTTGCAGCATCGCACCGACCCTGCCCTGGGCGATCGCCCGCGCCGGAGTGGTGCCGAAGACCTCGACGGTCCCGGAGTCCGCGTTGCGCAGGCCGAGCAGCAGGTCGAGGGTGGTGGACTTGCCCGCGCCGTTCGGCCCGAGCAGCGCCACCGTCTCACCCGGGTGCAGATCGAGGTTGACGTCGTGGACGGCCTTGACCTGGCCGAAGGTCTTGTTCACCTGCGAGAAGCGGACGGCCGGGGCGGCCATGTCCCGCTTCCGCGTCGTCGGTGCGGCTGTAGCGCTCATGGGGACAAGCTTCGCGGTTTCCAGGTTCCGCGGGCAGTGCCTGGCATCGTGTCCTGGGGATGACAGATGTCATCCCCGCACCATGACAACTCTCCACAGACCTCGCCCCCGCCGGGCAGGACGCCTCGGCGGGGGCGGGCGAACACCGCTGGACAGACCCTAGTTCGCCACGTTCTGGATCACCGCGGTCTTGTCCGGCGCGGTCTTGCCGAGCGCCGGCAGCATCGCCGAGGCCACGTCCTGCGGGGTGACCGGCGTCTTGGTGCCGATGCCGCGCTCAAGGAGCACACCGTCGAAGGCGTTGCCGTACAGCTCCTTGAGGACCGCGAGGTCAATGTGGAGCGTCAACTTCCCATTGCCCGGCGCGGGGACGATCGTGAGGATCTTGCTCAGCGACTTCTGCGGGCTGAACAGCAGCGACTTCGTCCCTGCGGTCACCGTGATCTTCCCGGACATCGCCGGATCGCCGATGTTCTTGATCGCCTGGTTGATCGCGTCCTGGGTGACCTGCGGCTGATGCGTGGTGACCGCCAGGTCGACCGGGTCGTCCTTGCCGGTCTCGGCGCGCTGGGTGTAGGCGGCGGTGATCTTCTGTACCGAGGCGTCCGGGTCAACGGCCTGGTACGGAGTGCCCGGTACACCGACCGGCTTGCCGTCGACGAACTTCACCATGCCGTCGGAACCGCCGGTGCCGTTCCCGGCGCCGGACGACAGCGTCTGCAGCTGGCTGCGCAGCTTCTCCTGGTCGACGGTGACGGCGGGCGCCACCTGGTGCTTGCCGCCGAAGAGGGAACCGATCACCGAGATCGGGTTGTAGTCGCGGTGTGCGACCTCGCGGACCGACTCCTGGGTGTCGATCGAGAGCCCGGCCAGTTGCGGTTTGAGCTCCTTGTCCTGGTTTCCGATGTGCACCCTGATCGGCGCGCCACCCCGGTCGCCCACGGCCGCGTCCAGCGCCTTGACCGCTTCGTCCTTGGTCTTGCCGCCGATGTCGACGCCCAGCACGGTCGTGCCGTTCGGTACGTCGGCGTGGTCCATCAGCAGTCCGGCCGCGTAGGCGACACCGACCACGGCCAGCACTCCGACCCCGGCAAGCACACCCTTGGAGCGGCCCTTCCGCGCGGGCCTGGCCTTGGACTTGGCCGGGGACTTGGCACCGTCGTCCGACGAGCGGCCGGAAGGCTCCTGCGGCATCGACGGAGGAGCCGCCGCGGTCACCGCGGGGATCCCGCTGACCAGGGTGTCACCGGAGATGTGGTCGGCCAGGTCGTCCGACGGCCCGGCCGCAGGGGTGCCGCCCCCCGGGCGGTAGCCGCCGCGCGGCTCGGCGGAGCCCGACTGCGGCATAAACATGCCGCCCGTCATCGGTCCGGTGGTGGGCCCGCCGGGCACCTCGGGAATGTCAGGCGGCGTGCCGACACCGCTCTGCGCCGACGGGAAGCCGGGGAACGGCGCGCTACCGGGCGGCGGCTCGGACTCTCCAGCGGCGGAACCCGGACTTCCGGAGCCCGCGCCACCCGCTGCACCACCACTCAGCCGCCCGCCGAACGGTTCCGGCTGCGACCCGGCGCCCGGGAACGCCGGTTCACCCGACGCCGGGGGACGTGACCCGGCCGGACTCCCGTTCAGATAGGGGATGTTCGGCTGCCCGTTCCCTGACGTACCCGTTCCCGCGCCGCCAGCGGCCGGAGTCGGCGCACCGGGGGGCGTCGACGGCTGCGGCCGGGCCGCGGACTGGCCGGAAGAGGCGGGCGACTTACGCGGCGCGAACCAGTCGCTCGTACCCGAGCCGCCCTTGTCCGTACCGCTCGCGCTGGCCGTGGCCGACTCCGCACCGCGGCCGGTGCCACCGCCGTCCGCAGCCGGTGCGCTTGCCGAGGCGCCTGGCGGCGTCCCGATGGGCTTGGCCCGCAGCGCACCGGCACGCTCGGAAACGGAAGCGGAACCGTCCTCGTCACCCGCGCTGTCGGCCCCTTCGGCGACCGGGGTACGCATGACCACCGGCGGAATCGGGCGGGAACCCGGAATGTTGATCCGGATCCGGGTGGTCAGCGTGGTCTCGGTCTTCGGCTCCTCGGGCGTGGGCTCGGACGCCTCCTGGCCGCCCGCGGCCCCGGAAGCTCCCGGGGTGCCCGCCGCCCCGCCGACACGCGGCTCCTCCTGCGGATGCAGCGACGGATACTGGCGGGTTCCGTACGGCGGTGTCCCGGACGGGTACGCGGCGCCGCCGCGACCCTGGGGTCCTGAGGACGAACTGTCAGTTTCACGGCTCAAAGCAGGTTCTCCCGGTTAGCTTCGCCACCCATCACGGCCATCCGCAGGCGGCTCGCCAGCGCGCACCACCATACTGGCCGACGTCAGGCACGGCCCGGCGACTGCCGATCCGACCACTGCCGACACGTCACACAGGTGTCATCGGGCACCAAGTCGGGCGCCCGGGACGCCTGGAGGCGTATGCCGCGGTAGGGTGGCGCAGATCACGCCTGCCGCCATCCCGCCCAACAGGTAGATGTACGGGCCGAGGCCCGCAGCGAACAGGAAGTCGCCTTCCGGGCGGGTGATGCTCAAGTACATGACCGTGATGAACCACAGCACGGTCGGTACCGCCGCACCCAGCCGGTTGCGGGTGAGTTGAGCACCACCGTAGAAGAGTCCCGCGCTGCCCGCCAGCGCGAGAATCAAACCTCCCGGGAACCAACCGTCCTGGACCAGCGCACCGGCGGCGGCGACCAGTACTCCGAGGACTCCCAGGACCACATACGACACGAAGCGCACGGCCGCGTTCACACCTCCGTTCCGGCGAAGAGGTCATCAGCGCGCCCAGCGGGCTGCTGGCCTCGCACCATACGGTAGTACTCCACGGCGAAGACCGGCTGGCCAAGGTCGTTGGAGAGCGCGAAGAACGGGCCGTCCACGGCGATCTGGGTCACGTGCGCCCGCATCGCCGCCGCCTTCCGCTCCGCGTACGCGGAGCCGTCGATGGCCACGGTCGCCTCGGCGTCGTCCACCACTCCCGGTACGTCATCGGCCGAGGCGATGCCCTCGAACGGGAGCTGCCTGCCCGCCGCCCGCAGCCGTGCGAAGCCCTCCTCGACGACGGAGCGCGGTACGCAGTTCCAGTAGACCTTGGCGATGGCGTGCGGCTCGCCGAGGTCCGGCCGGTACCCGGGTTCCGCCGCCAGATCCGCGGCGAGCATGGCGACCCGGTGGGCCTGGATGTGATCGGGGTGCCCGTATCCGCCATTCGGGTCATAGGCCACCATCACCTGCGGCCGCACCTCACGGATCACGGCCACCAGATGCCCGGCCGCCTCCTCTACGTCCGCCTGCCAGAAGCAGCCGGGACGCTCGTTCTGCGCGGCGCCCATCATCCCGGAGTCGCGGTAGAGGCCGGGGCCGCCGAGGAAGCGCTGGTCGGTGACCCCGAGCTCCCGCATGGCGGCGGCCAGCTCGCCGATCCGGTGCTCGCCGAGAGTGTTGTCCCGGTCGGCCACCAGATGCGCGAGTTCGGGCGGGATGACCTCGCCCTCCTCGCCCAGGGTGCATGTCACCAAGGTGACATGGGCACCTTCTGCGGCGTACTTGGCCATGGTGGCGCCGTTGTTGATCGACTCGTCGTCGGGGTGAGCGTGCACGAGCAGCAGTCGTCGCGCGGGCAGCCCGTCCGGGCCAGCGGGTTCGGTCATACCTGCAGGGTATGACCTGAGTCGATCAGAACTTGAAGTTGCCAATCATGCTCGCCACGTTCGTCGTCAACTGCCGGATGGTCGGGGCCACCGAGGAACTGGCGAGGAAGAACCCGAGCAGTACGCAGACGAGCGCGTGCAGGCCCTTGAGGCCGGACTTGTTGACCAGCAGGACCACGATGATCAGCAGCAGCAGCACCGCCGAAATCGAGAGTGCCACAGCGGCTCACCTCCAGGTACGCACCGACGGGACCTTGCCAACCGGGTATTACAACCTACGGCAACTGATCATAACTTTCCGTGAGTCCGCATACCTCGGTGCACAGAAGCACGTGGGGGCGCACGCTTGTGCGCACCGTCGGTGCGCGCTTCGCTGTCTTGGCTCGACGACCCCGTCTGCCTGGGTTGATGAGGGTTCGACCGCAACCCCGGTGCGAACAGGCCGGGTTGGCACCGTCGCGGCCGGGGTTCCATTACTGGTGCGATGTGTTTCCGGCTGGCGTCCAGGGAAATTCCCCGCCCACCCGCCCGCCTCTCACACCGCCAGGCCACCCACCCACCCGCAGCGAAGCGAAAGCCGGAGTGAGGAGACCCCCCGCCACGCCCCCGACCCACAGGCGGCAGAGCGCCACGGCACGCAAAGGCTGGCGGCAACGGGCGGGAGGGCGGGCAAAAACCCCCAAACAGCTAGCGTCAGCGCATGAGCTTCCCCAAACAACACGCCAGAACCCAGCGCTTCACACTGGGCGCCCCCCGCACCTTCTCCCCTTCACCTGACGGCGAACGCATCGCCTTCCTGCGTTCGCCGTCCGGTGCCGAGCGCACCAACCTGCTGTGGGTACTCGACACCACAAGCGGCGAGTCGCGGATCGCCGCGGATCCGCGGGCCCTGCTTGCGGGAGCCGACGAGGAGTTGAACCCCGAGGAGCGCGCGCGGCGGGAGCGCAGCCGGGAGGGGTCGGCCGGAATCGTCGGCTACGCGGTGGACCAGGCCGTCGAGTTGGCCGCGTTCGCACTCTCCGGGCGGCTGTTCGTCGCCGAGTTGCGCGCCGGCACCACCCGCGAACTCCCCGTACCGGGACCGGTGGTCGACCCCCGCCCCTCCCCCGACGGCCGTCTGGTCGCCTACGTCGCACACGACGCCCTGCGGATCGTCGGCGCGGACGGCACCGATGACCGTGCGGTCGCGGAGCCATCGGGCGCGGACGACAGCTGGGGACTCGCGGAGTTCATCGCCGCCGAGGAGATGGGGCGCACCCGCGGCTTCTGGTGGTCGCCGGACGGCGACCAGCTGCTGGCCGCGCACGTCGACACATCGCCGGTGCGGCGGTGGTGGATCGCCGACCCGGCGCAGCCGTCCCATCCCCCGACCGAGGTCGGCTATCCGGCCGCCGGCACCCCGAACGCCGAGGTCACGCTGGCGTTGATCGGTCTCGACGGTTCCCGTACCGAGGTGGCCTGGGACCGTGAGCGCTACCCGTACCTCGCCCGAGTGCACTGGTCCGCGGCCGGTCCCCCGCTGCTGCTGGCGCAGTCCCGCGACCAGCGCACGCAGGTGCATCTGTCGGTGGACCCGGCGACGGGTGAGACCACGACCGTACTGCGCGAGACGGATCCGGTGTGGCTGGAGCTCTTCCCCGGTGCTCCGGCGTGGAGTTCGGACGGCGCGCTGGTCCGGATCGCCGACCAGGTGGACGCCCGGGTGCTCATGGTGGCGGACCGGGCGCTGACCGACGCGCGGTTGCACGTACGGGCCGTACTGGACGTGAGCGAGGACGGCATCCTGGTGTCGGCCTCCGCCGGAGCGGGGGCGGATGACCCGGAGATCGGCCAGGCGCATGTCTACCGGGTCGGCGACGACGGGCTGGAGCGGCTGTCGCGGACCCCGGGTGTGCATTCGGCGGTGCGGGGCGGCCCGTTGACCGTACTGTCCTCGGCGTCGATGGAGCGTCCCGGCGCGCTGGTGCGGGTGCTGCGGGACGGCAAGGAGATCGCCCAGATCGCGTCGTACGCGGAGCAACCGGTGCTGACGGCGCGGCCGACGCTGGTGGACGCGGGCGAGCGCCGCATTCCGGCCGCCGTTGTGCTGCCGACCGGGTACCGGGAGGCGGATGGGCCGCTTCCGGTGCTGATGGATCCGTACGGTGGTCCGCACGGTCAGCGGGTGGTCGCCACCCACAACGCGCATCTGACCTCGCAGTGGTTCGCCGACCAGGGCTTCGCGGTGATCGTCGCGGACGGCCGTGGCACGCCGGGCCGCTCACCGGCGTGGGAGAAGTCGATCGCCGGTGACTTCGCGGGGGCGACGCTGGACGACCAGATCGACGCACTGCGGGCACTGGCCGCCGCCTACCCGCTGGACCTGGGCCGGGTCGGCATCCGCGGCTGGTCGTACGGCGGCTATCTGGCGGCGCTCGCGGTGCTGCGCCGTCCCGATGTGTTCCACGCGGGCGTCGCCGGTGCGCCGGTCACCGACTGGCGGCTGTACGACACCCACTACACCGAGCGCTACTTGGGACACCCTGCCGAATGCGGGCAGCGGTACGACGCCAACTCGCTTGTTACGGAGGGCGGTCTGTCGGCACCAGCGGAACCGGTGAGGCCATTGATGATCATTCACGGTCTCGCCGATGACAACGTAGTCGCGGCCCATACCCTGCGGTTTTCCTCGGCCCTGCTGGCCGCGGGCCGCCCGCATGAAGTGCTGCCTTTGTCCGGTGTGACGCACATGACCCCGCAGGAGCAGGTGGCGGAGAACTTGCTGCTGCTCCAGGTGGACTTCCTCAAGAAGTCTTTGGGCATGGCGTAACAACCGGCGAGGAATGGTTCAGGAGCCCTCCCGGGAATTCCGAACATTAGGCCACCACTGGTGGTGGTGTCACTACCCGTAGCGAAATTCCTCGGCGGCCCCGCGAAGACCGCGGACCGACCGGGACGCGGACGATCGACCGGGGCATATGTGATCACCCCGGTCGATCTACGGCACCCGCACGGCCGTACGTTGTTCAGCGTGGAGCGTCCGTATATCGGTGATGCGACAGTCAAGTTGCCGGAATGTTAAGTCACTTGGTGCCCGTTTAGGCCTGTTCGCGCCATTGAATTGATCATTGTCAAGCACGCGTGCGCGGCAATCCGCAAAATCTTCGCTCAAGAAGCTGAAGAACGTCACTTTCCCAGGGTTCCCCCTCTTGACTCCGCAATGAATCCATTGCGAAAGTCCGCACAACCCGCGGCATTCACTCAAAGCCGCGTCGACCCACTGCGCGGGGATGGAAGCCCAATGACCAGTCCTACTCAGGCAGCGACGGAGCCGGAGCCCGTTCCTGAGGACGCCACAGCGAACAGTTCCGGTTCCAAGATCGCCCCGGAACTCGTCGGGCGCTCCCCCAGGCAACTGGCCTGGCTCCGTTTCAAACGGGACCGGACCGGCATCATCTGTGCCGTCATCGTCGGGATCTTCATCCTGATCGCGATCTTCGCGCCGGTGATCACCTCGGTCACCGGCAAGGACCCCTACAAGCTCTACGGGCAGGACGACAACCTGCTGAACTCCTACGGGTACCCGATCAAGCCCAACGGCGGGATCGACGGCACCCACTGGTTCGGGATCGAGCCCGGCCTGGGCCGGGACATCTTCGCCCTGCTGATCTACGGCATCCGCACCTCACTGGGGATCGCGCTGTGCGTGACGATCCTGTCGGTCGTGGCGGGCGTCGTGATCGGACTGATACAGGGTTACCTCGGCGGCAGGACCGACTACTTCGTCGGCCGGTTCTCCGACCTGATGATGTCCTTCCCGCAGCAGCTGTTCTTCATCGCGTTCACTCCGGTCATCGCCGCGGTGTTCGTCAAGCCCGGTGACCAGGAGTCGACGACCATCCGCTTCCTGGCCCTGGTCCTCGTCCAGTTCGTGCTGGGCTGGATGAGCCTCGGACGCCTGGTCCGGTCCCAGGTGCTCAGCCTGCGGGAGCGCGAGTACGTCGAGGCGGCGAAGCTCAGCGGCGCGTCATCGTGGCGCATCATCCGCAAGGAGCTGCTGCCGAACGTCTGGAGCACCATCCTGGTGCAGTCGACCCTGCTGCTCCCGGTCAACGTCACCGCCGAGGCGGGTCTGTCGTTCCTCGGAGTCGGCATGCAGAACCCGACGCCCGACTGGGGCCTGATGTTCCAGGACGCGGCGCAGTTCTACCAGTCCGACATCACCTACATGTTCTTCCCGGGCATCGCGATGGCCCTGTTCGTCATCGCCTTCAACCTGCTCGGGGACTCGGTCCGGGACGCTCTCGATCCCAAGACCATCCGTTGAGTGTCCAAGGTCGCCGCAGCCGGGTCCCGGCAGGCCGACTTCCAGGCAGTCGCAGATCAGTGACAGGCAGGAATCCATGAGAATGCGTAAGAGTCATTACGCCGCGATGCTGGCGGTGGGTGCGCTGAGCCTGAGCGCGTGCAGCAGCGGAGGTGGCAGCGGCGGCGGCGGTACGGTCAACGCCGCCAAGCCCACCGTCCAGACCATCACCTTGGGGTCGGCGGCCGACTCGCAGGGTCCGGCCCCGGCGGTCGACGGTGCGAAGAAGGGCGGCACCGTCAACGACCTGGAGCAGGACGACTTCAACCACCTCGACCCCGGCCAGCTCTACGTCAGCAACCAGCAGGCGGTAGCACCGCTGTACAGCCGCACGCTGACCGGCTACAAGGTCGACCCGAAGACCGGCGCCGAGACGCTCGTCGGCGACCTGGCCACCGACACCGGTGAGGCGTCGGCCGACAAGAAGACCTGGACGTACCACCTCAAGGACGGCCTCAAGTACGAGGACGGCACCGCGATCACCTCCCAGGACATCAAGTACGGCATCGAGCGCCTGTACGCGGACTTCGAGACCGAGGGCCCGATCTACGTCCAGACCTGGCTGTCCGGCCAGGACTACCGCAAGGTCTACCAGGGCCCGTACAGCGGCAAGGACCTGCCGGACTCGGTGATCTCCGCCCCGGACAACAAGACCATCGTCTTCCACTTCCAGGCCCCGCACGCGGACACCCCGTACGCGATGTCGATGCCGAACGTCTCGCCGATCCCGAAGGCCAAGGACACCAAGCAGAAGTACGACCAGCACCCGGTCTCCTCGGGCCCGTACAAGATCGACAGCTACAACCCGGGCAAGTCGCTGGTCCTCTCCCGCAACACCAACTGGGACCCCAAGACCGACCCGATCCGGGACGCCTACCCGGACAAGTGGAACTTCCAGCTCGGCATCCCCGACCCGGGCCTGACGGAGCGCCTGATGGCCGGGGCCGGCGATGACAAGACGGCCCTGTCGCTCTCCCAGTCCGCTGCTCCGTCTCAGATGACGACGATCCTGGGCGACCCGAAGCTCAAGTCCCGTACCGTCAACCAGTACCAGCCGTTCGTCGAGGAGTTGTCCATCAACACCTCGCGCATCAAGGACGTGCGGGTGCGCCAGGCCATCGAGTACGCCTTCCCGATGAAGGCGGTGCAGCAGACGCTCGGCGGCGAGGCGCAGCAAGACATGGGCACCAACCTGATGAGCCCGACCATCAACGGCTTCAAGTCCTACGACCCGTTCGAGAAGCTGACCCACCCCAACGGTGACCCGGAGAAGGCCAAGGCGCTGCTGAAGGAGGCCGGGGTCTCCAACCTGAAGCTGACCCTCGCCTTCGCCAACAACCCGAAGTGGCAGAACTTCGCCAGCACCTTGAAGAACGCCTTCGCCAAGGCCGGTATCAACCTCCAGCTCCAGTCGCTCGACCTCACCTCGTACTACACGCTGGTCGGCAAGGTGAACAACCCGTACGACCTCTACCGCACCGGCTGGGGCGCGGACTGGTCGAACGGTTCCACGGTCATCCCGCCGGTGCGTGACGGCCGGATCATCGCGGACGGTGTCTCGAACTACACCCACCTCAACGACCCGCACGTCAACTCCGAGATCGACCGCATCAACGCGATCACCGACCTGAAGCAGCAGCAGGCCGCGTGGGAGCAGTTGTCGGAGTACATCATCAAGAACGACACCCCCTCCGTCCCCTTCGCCTACGACAAGTTCTTCGGGGTCTACGGCGAGGGCCTCGGTGGCGTCACGTTCCGCCAGGACCTCGGCGTGATCAACGCCAACAGCGTGTACGTGAAGTAGCAGCCGCACCGCCGGATCGCGAGCCGGTCCCGTCCCAGCCGGGGCGGGACCGGCCGCGAGCCGCCCGGATCGGCCCGGAACCGCTTCCCCTCTGACCGTGACGCCGGTGCCGACGGCGCCCCCTACGGAAGATCCCGACCAATGCTCCGATTTCTCGTACGCCGGGTGCTCGGCGCCATCGTCATCCTCTTTTTGATCAGCGCCATCACCTACTTCCTCTTCTTCGCCCTACCGGCCGACCCGGCGCTGCTGTCCTGTGGCAAGAACTGCGGTCCACAGCAGGTCGCGCTCATCCACCACAACCTCGGGCTCGACCAGCCGATCCCGATCCAGTACTGGCACTACATGGTCGGTCTGTTCGCCGGCCGGGACATGCCGATCGGCCACTGCAACGCGCCCTGCTTCGGCTTCTCGTTCGCCAACCAGCAGCCGGTGTGGGACATCGTCAAGGACCGCTACCCCACCACGCTGACCCTCGCCGTCATGGGCGCCGCCATCTTCCTGACCATCGGTGTCGGGCTCGGCCTGGTGTCGGCCGCCAGGCAGGGCAGGCTGTTCGACAAGGTCGCCAGTGGCATCTCGCTGACCGGCCAGTCGGTGCAGATCTACTTCATCGGCCCAATCGCCATCTATGTGCTGGCGGACCAACTCGGCTGGCTGGAACGCGGCCACGACGTGGACTGGGCGCACGATCCGGGCGGTTCCATCACCGGAATGCTGCTGCCCGCTCTGGTCATGTCGGTCATCTTCTGGTCCAACTACAGCCGCCAGACCCGGTCGTTGATGGTGGAGCAGCTCTCCGAAGAGCATGTCCGCACCGCCCGGGCGAAGGGCATGAGCTCGCGCTACGTCTTCTTCCGCTACGCACTGCGTGGTGCGATGGGCCCGATCGTCACCATCTTCGGCATCGACCTCGGCTCGGTCTTCGGCGGCGCGATCATCACCGAGACCACGTTCGGCCTGCACGGGGTCGGGCAGCTCGCGGTCCAGGCGGTGCTGCAGACCGACCTTCCGCTGGAGATGGGCGTCATGCTCTTCGGCGCCGCGGCCATCGTGATCTTCAACGTCCTCATCGACGCCTCCTACGCCTTCATCGACCCGCGGATCCGGCTCGCATGAGCGCCCCGCCCACCCACGCTGCGCTTCCCCCGCCCACCCACGCTGCGCTTCCCCCGCCCACCCACCCGGCGTTCGCCCCGCCCCACGCACCGCTCCCGAGGAGACCCCTCACATGACCACCCTCACCAAGCCCGAAGGGCAGGCGTCGCCCCAGGACGCGGGCGCTCCGTTCCTCTCCGTGCGGGATCTGTACGTCCAGTTCGCCACCGAGGACGGGACCGTCAAGGCGGTGGACGGTCTCTCCTTCGACCTGGAGCGCGGCAGGACGCTCGGCATCGTCGGCGAGTCCGGATCGGGCAAGTCCGTCACCAACCTCGCCGTACTCGGACTGCACAACCCGCGCAACACCACCGTCAGCGGCGAGATCGTGCTGGACGGCCAGGAGTTGACCGGGGCGCCGACCAGGACGCTGGAGAAGCTGCGCGGCAACAAGATGGCGATGATCTTCCAGGACTCGCTGACCGCGCTCTCCCCGTACTACACCGTCGGACGGCAGATCTCCGAGCCGTTCCGCAAGCACACCGGGGCGAGCAAGAAGGAGGGGCGGGACCGGGCGATCGAGATGCTGCGCAAGGTCGGCATCCCGCAGCCGCAGACCCGGGTGGACGACTACCCGCACCAGTTCTCCGGCGGTATGCGGCAGCGCGCGATGATCGCGCTCGCGCTGGTCTGCGACCCGGAGCTGCTGATCGCCGACGAGCCGACCACCGCGCTCGATGTGACCGTACAGGCGCAGATCCTCGACCTGCTCAAGGATCTGCAGCAGGAGACCGGTACCGCGATCATCTTCATCACCCACGACCTGGGCGTGGTGGCCAACGTCTGCGATGACGTACTGGTGATGTACGCCGGGCGGTGCGTGGAGCGCGGCAGCGTCCGGGACATCCTCAAGACCCCGCAGCACCCCTACGCCTGGGGGCTGTTGAGCTCCATCCCGCGGCTGTCCGCCTCGGTGGACGTGCCGTTGCAACCCATCAAGGGCACACCGCCGAGTCTGCTCAACCCGCCGTCCGGCTGCCCGTTCCATCCGCGCTGCGCGTTCCGCGACGAGGTGGGCGGCACCCTTTGCCAGGACGAGCGTCCGCCGCTCGCGCTGGAGCACGGCAGGGGTTCCGCCTGCCATCTCCCGGCCGAGCAGAAGCAGTCCATCTTCGCCGAGCGGATCCAGCCGTTGCTGGGCCAAGCAGGCTGATCAGGAGCCGAGGAAAGACTGATGAGCGACCCCACATTGTCCCGGGCGGCGACCCCCGGAGCCCCGAGCCCGACGACCCTGGAGAAGCCTGCCGCCGAACAGAGCGCCGGTGAAGCGCTGCTGGAGGTGTCCGGGGTCACCAAGCACTTCCCGGTACTGGACGGCTTCCTGTTCAAACGGCAGGTCGGCGCCGTACAGGCAGTGGACGGCGTGGACTTCCACGTCCGGGCGGGCGAGGCACTCGGCCTGGTCGGCGAGTCAGGGTGCGGCAAGTCCACCACCGGGCGGTTGGTCACCCGGCTGCTGGAGCCGACCGGCGGCAGGATCACCTACCGCGGGCAGGACATCACCCACGCCAACCGCAAGCAGCTCGCGCCGATCCGCTCCGAGATCCAGATGATCTTCCAGGATCCGTACGCGTCGCTCAATCCGCGGCAGACCGTCGGCAACATCATCGCCGGGCCGATGGAGATCAACGGGATCAATCCGCCGGGCGGCCGGGAGAAGCGGGTCCGCGAGCTGCTGGAGATCGTGGGCCTCAACCCCGAGCACTACAACCGCTTCCCGCACGAGTTCTCCGGCGGCCAGCGGCAACGCATCGGGGTGGCCAGGGCGTTGGCGCTGGAGCCCAAACTGATCGTCGCCGACGAACCGGTCTCCGCGCTCGATGTGTCCATCCAGGCCCAGGTGGTCAACCTGCTGCAGGACCTGCAGCGGGAGATGGGCATCGCGTTCCTGTTCATCGCCCATGACCTGGCCATCGTGCGGCACTTCTCGCAGCGGGTCGCGGTGATGTACCTGGGCAAGATCGTGGAGATCGGCGACCGCGCGGACATCTATGAGGGGCCGCGGCATCCGTACACCCATGCGCTGCTGTCCGCCGCGCCCGAGGCCGACCCTGATGACGACAGCCGGGAACGCATCCGGCTCGCCGGCGACGTACCGTCGCCGATCAACCCGCCGTCCGGTTGCCGGTTCCGCACCCGGTGCTGGAAGGCGCGGGAGAAGTGCGCATCCGAGGAACCGCCCCTGGTCCGCGTCCAGGGCAACAAGGAAGGGCACCTGACGGCGTGCCACTTCCCGGAGGAGCCGACGATCACGGCGCGGGACGAGGACGTCATCCTCGACCCGGCACTGGCCGCGATCGAGGAGGCGACTGACACCCATTGACCCGAGTTCAGTGGCCTCCGCTCGGACCCACGGCCCGCGTCCGTACACCCCGGCTCCGCCTACGGACGCGGGCCGTGGTGTTGCCTCGGGCCCGTCGGGGCTTGGCCAATGTCTTCTCCCACCCACCCACCCGTTTGCCCTCGGCCTTTGCTTGCCGTTGCGCTCTGCCGTCTGTGGGGCGGGGGTGTGCCGGGGTGTCTCCTCACTCCGGGCTTCGCTTCATAGTTGCGGTGCGTCGCGGGGTCGCTGCGGGGACACCCCGGCACACCCCCTCGCGTGGTTCGCTGCGAAAAGGGCGGGTGGGTGGGAAAAGACACCCGCAGCGCAGCGGAAACCGCACAACGAGCCGGGCCGTGCACGACGGCACGCGAAGGCCGAGGGCAAACGGGTGGGCGGGTGGGCAAGTTCCCTACCCGCAGTCGCCAGCCGCCGCCGCATCCCGCTCCGCCGCGAAATGACACGCACTGTCATGCTCAGCCGGTGACCCGCTCCCCCGGAACACCGGAGGTACCGCCAAGGGCGGTACCTCCACCGCGCACCGCTCCTGGGCCTTCCAGCAGCGGGTACGGAACCGGCAGCCGGACGGGATGTTGGCGGGCGACGGCACATCACCGACCAGAATGATCCGTTGCCGCTCCTCGCGCGCGACCGGGTTGGGGACCGGGACGGCGGACAGCAGCGCCTGGGTGTAGGGGTGGGTCGGGTGCTCGTAGATCTGCTCGTCGTCGCCGATCTCCACGATCCTGCCGAGGTACATCACACCGACGCGGTCGGAGATATGGCGGACGACGGACAGGTCGTGGGCGATGAAGATGTAGGAGAGGTCGAACTCCTTCTGGAGCCTGCCCATCAGGTTGATGACCTGCGCCTGCACCGACACGTCGAGCGCCGAGACCGGCTCGTCGCAGATGATGATCTCCGGGTTGAGCGCCAACCCCCGGGCGATACCGATACGTTGCCGCTGGCCACCGGAGAACTGGTGCGGATACCGGTTGATGTACTCCGGGTTCAGCCCGACGACATCCAGCAGCTCCTGGACCTTCTTACGACGCTCGCCCTTCGGAGCCACCTCGGGATGGATGTCGAACGGCTCACCGACGATGTCGCCGACCGTCATCCGCGGATTCAACGACGTGTACGGGTCCTGGAACACCATCTGGATGTTGCGGCGCACCGCCTTCAGCGCCCGCCCGGACAGCCTGGTGATGTCCTCGCCCTTGAACAGGATCCGGCCCGCGGTCGGCTCCTCCAGGCGCATCAACAGCTTGGCGACCGTCGACTTGCCGCAGCCCGACTCGCCGACGATGCCGAGCGTCTCGCCCCGGTAGAGGTCGAAGTCCACGCCGTCGACGGCCTTGACCGCACCGATCTGCTTCTTGATCAGAACGCCGCGTGTGAGCGGAAAGTACTTGACGAGGCCGCGCACTTCGAGAATGGCCTCGCGCCGCTGGCTAGTCACCCAGGCACTCCTTCCAGAAGTGGCAGGCGCTGGCGCGGGTCGGGCTCACCTCGTACAGCGGTGGCACATCGGTGCGGCAGACCTCCTGGGCCATCGGGCAGCGCGGATTGAACGCGCATCCCGGTGGGATGTTGAGCAGACTGGGCGGCAGACCCTTGATCGCGTACAGCTCCTTCCCCTTCTGGTCCAGGCGCGGAATCGAGTCCAACAGGCCTCTGGTGTACGGGTGGGCCGGGGCCTTGTAGATCTCGTGCACCGGAGCGGTCTCCACGATCCGGCCCGCGTACATCACCGCGATCCTGTCGGCCACGTCCGCGACCACACCGAGGTCATGGGTGATCAGGATCAGACCCATCCGCATCTCGCGCTGCAACTCGGCCAGCAGCTCCATCACCTGGGCCTGCACCGTGACGTCCAGCGCGGTGGTGGGCTCGTCCGCGATGATCAGGTCCGGCTCCAGGGCCATCGCCATCGCGATCATGATGCGCTGCCGCATACCGCCGGAGAACTGGTGCGGATAGTCCCCGATGCGCTCCTTCGCCGCCGGGATACGGACCCGGTCCATCAGCTCGACCGACCGCGCCCTGGCGTCCTTGCGGGACATACCGCGGTGCACCACGAACATCTCACCGAGCTGGTAGCCCACGCTCAGCACGGGGTTGAGCGCGGACAACGCGTCCTGGAAGATCATCGCCATCTTGGCGCCGCGCACCTGGCGGCGCGCCTCGCGGTGCAGCGAGAGCAGATCGGCGCCCTGAAAGAAGATCTTGCCCTGGGTGATGTGCCCGGGCGGCGAATCGAGGATGCCCATGATCGCCTGCGCGGTCACCGACTTCCCCGAACCCGACTCACCCAGCACCGCGAGCGTCTCACCCGCGTTCACCGAGTAGTTGACACCGTTGACGGCCTTGGCCACTCCGTCCCGGGTGCGGAATTCGACGTGCAGGTCGCGCACGTCCAGCAACGTGTCCAACGGACGGCTCCTCAGCGCAGCTTGGGGTCGAGGGCGTCGCGCACCGCGTCGCCGAGCATGATGAACGCGAGCACCGTGACGCTCAGCGCGGCGGCCGGCCACAGCAGCATGTGCGGTGCGTTGCGGATCTGGGTGGAGGCCGAGGAGATGTCGATGCCCCATGAGACGGTGGGCGGCTTGAGCCCCACCCCCAGGAACGAGAGCGTGGCCTCCAGCGAGATGTACGTACCGAGCGCGATGGTCGCCACCACGATCACCGGTGCGACCGCGTTGGGCGTGATGTGCCTCGCCAGCAGGCGGATCGGGCCCGCGCCGAGCGCTCTCGCCGCCTGTACATAGTCGTTCTGCTTCGCGGTGATCACCGCGCCGCGCGCGATACGGGCGATCTGCGGCCAGCCGAGCAGCACGATGAAGCCGACCACCGGCCAGACCGTGGTGTTGGTGACCACGGAGAGGAAGACCAGACCGCCGAGGATGATCGGAATGCCGAAGAAGATGTCGCTGACCCGGGAGAGCAGCGCATCCCACCAGCCACCGAAGAATCCGGCGAACCCGCCCAGGATGCCGCCGAGCAGCGCGGCCCCGGCCGTGGCGCAGACGCCGACGGTCACCGAGGCGCGGGCTCCGTACACGGTGCGCGTGTAGACGTCGCAGCCCTGGGTGTCGAAGCCGAAGGGGTGGCCGGGCGCCGGACCCAGTTGCGACCTGTTGATGTCGCAGGCGAGCGGATTGCCGGTGGCGATCAGTTGCGGCCAGATGGCGATGACCACCAGGAAGACGATGAGCAGCGCGGAGACGATGAAGACCGGGTTGCGGCGCAGATCGTGCCAGGCGTCCGACCACAGGCTGCGCGCCCTCGCGGTGGGTGCGGTGGCCAGGCCGATGGACGCCGCCTCGCCCGCGGCGAAATCCATGGCGCCGCCCGCACCGGCGTTGCCGATGGCCTCGGACGGGGTCCGTCCGTTCGGTGGAGTGAGCGGCTCAGGCATATCGGATCCTCGGGTCCAGGACCGCGTACAGCAGGTCGACGAGCAGGTTCGCCACCAGGAAGACGATCACCAGGATGGTGACGAAGCCGACCACCGTCGGGGAGTTCTGCCGCAGGATCCCCTGGTAGAGCTGGTAGCCGACACCGTGGATGTTGAAGATCCGCTCGGTGACGATGGCGCCGCCCATCAGGGCGCCGATGTCGGTGCCGATGAAGGTGACCACCGGGATCAGGGAGTTGCGCAGCAGATGCCGCAGGATCACCCGGCGGCGCGGCAGCCCCTTGGCGACGGCGGTGCGGACGTAGTCGGCGCGGGTGTTCTCCGCGATGGAGGTCCGGGTCAGCCGGGTGACGTATGCCAGTGAGACCAGCGCCAGGACGACACCGGGCAGGATCAGCTCGTTGAACGGCGCGGCGGCGGAGACCGATGGATTGACCACTCCCCACTTGACGCCGAAGAGGAACTGCAGCACATATCCGCTGACGAAGGTCGGGATCGACACCACGATCAGCGTCAGCACCAGCACCCCGGTGTCCACCGACCGGCCCCGCCGCATTCCGCTGACGATGCCGAGGATGATGCCGATGATCGCCTCGACGATGACCGCCACGATGGTGAGCCGAATGGTGAGCGGCCAGGCGGAGCCCATGAGTTGGAGAACGGGTTGGCCGGTGAAGGCGGTGCCGAAGTTCCCCTGGAAGATCTGCGCCATGTAGTGCGTGTACTGCTGCCACAGCGGGTGATCGAGATAGAGGTCCCGGCGGATCTGCGCGGCGGTCGCCGGGTCGGGGGCGCGGTCGCCGAACAGCGCGGCCACCGGGTCGCCCAGTGCGTACACCATGACGAAGATCAGGAACGTGCTGCCGACGAAGACCGGGATCATCTGCAGCAGCCGCCGGATCACATAGCGTCCCATGGAGCCTTTCCCAAAGTGATTCAGCTGACGGTGATGTCGTTGTAGACCGGGACGCTGAACTGGTTGAGTGCCACGTTCGAGATGTTGGAGGAGTAACCCGCGTTGCCGTTCTGGTACCACAGCGGAATGGCGGGCACCTGCTGGGCGAGGATCTTCTGCGCGTCCTGGAAGTCGCCGATCGCCTTCGCGCTGTCGGATTCGGCGTTGGCCTGGTCGACCAGCTTGTCGAAGTCGGCGTTGGACCAGTGCGAGTCGTTCGAGGAGCCGCCCGTGTAGTACAGCGGCTGCAGGAAGTCCTGGATCAGCGGGTAGTCCATCTGCCATCCCGCGCGGAACGGGTTGGTCTCCGACTTGCTGGTGATCTGGTTCCGGAAGTCCGCGAACGTACCCACCGGAGCGCCGACGCACGCCCTGTCGTTGCCCAGGGAGTTGTTGATGCTGTTGCAGACCGCGTCGACCCATTCCTTGTGCGAGCCGGTGTCGGCGTTGTAGCCGATCTTCATCTGGCCGCCGGGCAGGCCGCCGCCTTCCTGGATCAGCTTCTTGGCCTGGCTGGGGTTGTAGGTGCAGACGTCTCCGCACAGTCCCGCCTTGTAGCCGCCCTTCTCGCCGAGGACCGGGGAGGTCCAGTCGGTGGCCGGGGTGCGGGTGTTCAGGAAGATCTTGCTGGTGATCGAGGCGCGGTCGATGGCCATGGAGATGCCCTGCCGCACCTTCTGCGTGTTCGCGCCGCCCCAGTGCGGGTCGTACATCGGAAAGGCGATGGTCTGGATGATGCCGGCCGGCTGGTTGATGTAGCGCGACCCCAGGTCCCTTTTGACGTTGCGCAGTTGGGTGGCGGGGATGTCGTCGACCAGGTCGATGTTCCCGGCCTGCAGATCGGTGTACGCGGTGTTGTTGTCGGTGTAGACGCGTAGGTCGACACCGCCGTTCTTGGCCTTGTCGTCGCCGGTGTACCCGTCCCACTTGCGGAGCTTCATGATGGAGCCCTTGGTGTACGAGTCGATCTCGTACGGGCCGTCGCCGACCGGCTTGCTCAGCCAGCCCGCGTGGTCGGTGAAGAACGTCCTGGGCAGTGGGTAGAACGCCGAGTAGCCGAGGGTGTCCGGCCAGGTGGAGAACTTCTGGCTGAGTTTGACGGTGAAGGTGTGGTCGTCCTTGACCGCCAGTCCCGACATGGCCTGCGCGGTCGGACTGCCGGAACTGGGGTGGACCTGGTCGTATCCCTGGATGTAGCTGAAGAAGCTGGAGTTCAGCTGCTTGTTGGTGACCAGCGCCCCGTAGTTCCAGGCGTCCACGAACGAATGCGCGGTGACCGGCTCACCGTTGGAGAACTTCCACCCGGGCTTGATCTTCACCGTGAAGTTCTGCTGGTCGGACGTGCTGATGGAGTCGGCGATCCAGTTCTGCGCGGCGCCGATCTTCGGGTCGTATTTCTTCAACCCGCGGAAGACCATGTCGAGGACCTTGCCGCCCTGCACCTCATTGGTGTTGGCGGGCTCCAGCGGATGCTGCGGGTCACCCCAGGAGGCACGCACGATGCCGTTCGTCCCGCCGCCTCCGCCACCGCCGCCACCGCAGGCGGTAGCCGTCAGCGCGATGGCTGACGCACAGACGGCCCACTTCAGGCGTACGGATCCGGACATCGGGTGGCCTCCTCGGGGCTCATGTCACACGTAGCCCCAAATAACACCCAATGAGTGATCTTCCGCGCCTATTCGGCGGTCGTACACGCGGAGATCGCGACAGAAACCCCTCGTATGCGGGAGTCGCCGCGGTGTCCGGCCACCGCGACGCCGTCCGTACGGCGCCGCGGCCCCGGCGCCGCTGCCCGGAACAACGATGAGGGCGCCCCCCATCCGGGGGGGCGCCCTCATCCGCGTCAGGCGTGGCTCACGCCGCGCCGACCACGTCCTTCTCCTCCGCGAAGTGGCAGGCACTCTCGTGCGCCGCGGGCGAGTCGACGTCCTTGAACCGCTCCGGCACCGCCAGCAGCGGCACCTCCGTGGCGCACTTGTCCTGCGCCTTCCAGCAGCGGGTACGGAACCGGCAGCCGGACGGCGGGTTGGCCGGGGACGGCACGTCACCGGTCAGGATGATCCGCTCGCGGTGTTCGCGGGACTCCGGGTCCGGGACGGGGACAGCGGACAGCAGCGCCTGGGTGTACGGGTGGGTCGGGTGCTCGTAGATCTGCTCGTCGTCGCCGATCTCCACCATCTTGCCCAGGTACATCACACCGACGCGGTCGGAGATGTGCCGGACGATGGACAGGTCGTGCGCGATGAACATGTACGACAGGTCGAACTCCTTCTGGAGCCTGCCCATCAGGTTGATGACCTGCGCCTGCACCGACACGTCGAGCGCCGAGACCGGCTCGTCGCAGATGATGATCTCCGGGTTCAGCGCCAGCCCCCGGGCGATACCGATGCGTTGCCGCTGGCCACCGGAGAACTGGTGCGGATACCGGTTGATGTACTCCGGGTTCAGCCCGACGACATCCAGCAGGTCCTGGACCTTCTTACGACGGTCCCCCTTCGGAGCCACCTCGGGATGGATCTCGAACGGCTCACCGATGATGTCGCCGACCGTCATCCGCGGATTCAAGGACGTGTACGGGTCCTGGAACACCATCTGGATGTTGCGGCGCACCGCCTTCAGCGCCCGCCCGGACAGCTTGGTGATGTCCTCGCCCTTGTAGAGCACCTGGCCGGAGGTGGCCCGCTCCAGGTTCATCAGCAGCTTGGCGACCGTCGACTTGCCGCAGCCGGACTCGCCGACGATGCCGAGCGTCTCGCCGCGGTACAGGTCGAAGCTGATGCCGTCGACGGCCTTGACCGCCCCGATCTGCTTCTTGACGATGATCCCCTGCGTCAGCGGGAAGTGCTTGACCAGGTCCCGCACCTCCAGAATGGCCTCAGCCATCGAGGGTCTCCTTCCAGAAGTGGCAGGCGCTGGCCCGCGTGTCGCTCACGGCCGCCAGCGGCGGAACATCCGTACGGCAGACGTCCTGCGCCGCGGGGCAGCGCGGGTTGAACGCACAACCGGACGGAATGCGCAGCAGGTTGGGCGGCAGACCCTTGATCGCGTACAGCTCCTGGCCCTTCTGGTCCAGGCGCGGAATCGACTCCAACAGGCCCTTGGTGTACGGGTGGGCCGGGGCCTTGTAGATCTCGTGCACTGGAGCGGTCTCCACGATCCGGCCCGCGTACATCACCGCGATCTTGTCGGCCACGTCCGCGACCACACCGAGGTCATGGGTGATCAGGATCAGGCCCATGTTCATCTCGCGCTGCAACTCGGCGAGCAGATCCATGACCTGGGCCTGCACCGTGACGTCCAGCGCGGTCGTGGGCTCGTCCGCGATGATCAGGTCCGGCTCCAGGGCCATCGCCATCGCGATCATGATGCGCTGCCGCATACCGCCGGAGAACTGGTGCGGATAGTCCCCGACCCGCTCCTTCGCCGCCGGAATGCGGACCCGGTCCATCAGCTCGATGGCCTTGGCCTTGGCGTCCTTCTTGGACATGCCCCGGTGTACGCGGAACATCTCACCGAGCTGGTAGCCCACGCTCAGCACGGGGTTGAGCGCGGACAGCGCGTCCTGGAAGATCATCGCGATCTTCTGGCCGCGGATCTTCCGGCGCTCCTCGGCGGACATCTTCAGCATGTCCTGGCCGCGGAAGAAGATCTCGCCCTGCGGGATCCGGCCGGGCGGCATGTCCAGGATGCCCATGATCGCCTGCGCGGTCACGGACTTGCCGGAGCCCGACTCACCCAGCACCGCGAGCGTCTCGCCCGCGTTCACCGAGTAGTTGACACCGTTGACGGCCTTGGCGACGCCGTCCCGGGTGTGGAACTCCACATGCAGATCGCGGACTTCGAGCAGCGGCGCCGTGGCGGCGTCGGCTGCCTCGGGACCGGTTTTCTCCAGAATGGTCATGAGACGACGCCTCCTCAGCGCAGCTTCGGGTCGAGGGCGTCGCGCACCGCGTCGCCGAGCATGATGAACGCGAGCACGGTGATGCTCAGCGCCCCCGCGGGCCACAGCAGCATGTGGGGAGCGTTCCGGATCATCGTGGACGCCTGGGAGATGTCGATACCCCAGGAGACCGTCGGCGGCTTCAGGCCCACGCCGAGGAACGAGAGCGTCGCCTCCAGCGAGATGTACGTACCGAGCGCGATGGTCGCCACCACGATCACCGGCGCGAGCGCGTTGGGCGTGATGTGGCGCAGCAGCATCCGGCTGCTGCTGGCGCCGAGGGCGCGCGCGGCCTGTACGTAGTCCTGCTGCTTGGCGGTGATCACCGCACCACGGGCGATACGGGCGATCTGCGGCCAGCCCAGCAGCACCATGAAGGTGACGACGGTGGTGATCGAACCGCCCTTGATAACCGAGAGGAAGACCACGCCGCCGAGCAGGATCGGGATGCCGAAGAAGATGTCGCTGATCCGGGAGAGGATCGCGTCCCACCAGCCGCCGTAGAACCCGGCGAGGCCGCCGAGCACCGAGCCGAGGATCGTGGCGCCGAGGGTGGTGAAGATGCCGACCGCGACCGAGGCGCGAGCGCCGTAGACGGTACGGGCGTAGACGTCGCAGCCCTGGGTGTCGAAGCCGAACGGGTGCCCGTTGGCCGGCCCCATCTGGGACTTGCCGAGGTCACACGCGTACGGGCTGGTGCTGGTGATCAGGCTCGGCCAGAGCGAGATGACGATCAGGAAGAGGATCAGCAGCGAGGAGATGTAGAAGATCGGCTTGCGGCGCAGGTCGTGCCAGGCGTCGTTCCACAGGCTGCGCGGTGCGTCGCGCTGCTCCGGTGCCGCCGCGGCGACCGCCTCGACGGTGGTCGGAACCTGGTCCGTGACCGGGGAGTTGGTGGTGTCAGGCATACCGGATCCTCGGGTCCAGGACCGCGTACAGCAGGTCGACGAGCAGGTTGGCGGCGAGGAAGACCAGCACCAGGATGGTGACGAAGCCGACCACGGTGGGCGGGTTCTGCCGCAGGATCCCCTGGTAGAGCTGGAAGCCCACGCCCTTGACGTTGAAGATCCGCTCGGTGACGACGGCGCCCGCCATCAGGTTGCCGACGTCGGTGCCGAGGAAGGTGACCACGGGGATGAGGGAGTTGCGCAGCAGGTGCGCCGAGATGACCCGGCGGCGCGGCATGCCCTTGGCGACCGCGGTGCGGACGTAGTCGGCGCGGGCGTTCTCGGCGACCGAGGTACGGGTCAGTCGGGCCACGTACGCCAGCGAGACGCCCGCGAGGACGATGCCGGGCAGGATCAGATCGCCGAACGGAGCGCCGTCGGCGACCGCCGGGTTGGCCAACTGCCACTTCACGGCGACGAAGTACTGCAGCAGGTAGCCGGTGACGAAGACCGGGACGGAGATCATCAGCAGCGTGAAGCCCAGCACACCGGTGTCGGCGAACCGGCCGCGGCGCATTCCGGCCACCAGACCGAGCGCGATGCCGATGATGCCCTCGATGGCGAACGCCACCAGGGTGAGTCGGAGCGTCACCGGGAAGGCGCTGCTCATGAGTTGGGTGACCGGCTGGCCGTCGAACGCGGTGCCGAAGTCACCGCTGAAGATGCCCTGCATGTAGTGCAGGTACTGCTGCCACAACGGGTGGTCGAGGTAGAGGTTGTGGCGTATCTGGGCCGCTGTCGCCGGATCCGGCGCTCTGTCGCCGAACATGGCGGCCACCGGGTCGCCGAGCGCATAGACCATGACGAAAATCAAAAGTGTGGTCCCGATGAAGACCGGAACCATCTGGAGCAGTCGCCGGATGACGTAGCGCCCCATCTGCCCTCCAGGGATCGGGCACGCGGCAGCCAGGCCTTGTGGGCCCGGCTGCCGCGTACACCGCGTGCGGTTGCTGTCGATTCCCCCGTGCGCCGCCTTGGTTGGGGCGGCGCTACCAGATCACTTGGCGGTGATGTTGTAGAAGACCGGGTAGCTGAACGGGTTCTCGGTCACGTCCGAGACCCGGTCGGACCAGGCCACGCCACCGTTCTGGGACCACAGCGGGATGGACGGCATGTCCTTGACGAGCAGCTTCTCCGCCTGCTGGTACAGCGCAACGGACTTGGCCTTGTCCGGCTCGGCCTCGGCCTGGCTGATCAGCTTGTCGAAGTCCGGGTTGGTGTACTGCGAGTCGTTCGAGCTGGCGCCCGTGCCCCACAGCGGCGCCAGGAAGTCGTCGATCAGCGGGTAGTCCATCTGCCAACCGGCACGGAACGGGTTGATCATCTGCTTCGTGGTGATCTGGTTGCGGAAGTCCGCGAAGGTGCCCACCGGGTTGCCGACGCACGCCTGGGTGCCCAGCGCGTTGTTGACGCTGTTGCAGACCGCGTCGACCCATTCCTTGTGGGAGCCGGTGTCGGCGTTGTAGGAGATGGTGAACTTCCCGCCCGGGATGCCGCCACCCTCCTTGATGAGCTCCTTGGCCTTCGCCGGGTTGTACTTGCAGGCGTCACCGCAGATGTCGGTGCTGTAGCCGCCCGCGGTGCCGAGCACCGGTGCGGTGAAGTCGGTCGCGGGGCTACGGGTGCCCTGGAAGATCTTCTGGGTGATCGAGGCACGGTCGATCGCCATGGAGATGCCCTGGCGGACCTTCTCCATGCCCGACGCGCCCCAGCTCTTCTGGTTCAGCGGGAAGGAGAGGGCCTGGTTGATACCGGCCGGCAGGTTGAGGTAGCGCCCGCCCATGTCGCCCTTGACGTGCGGGATGTCGGAGGCCGGGATGGAGTCGAGCACGTCCAGCTGGCCGGCCTGCAGGTCCGCGTACGCGGTGTTCTCGTCCGTGTAGACCTTGAGCAGGACGCCCTTGTTCTTCGGCTTCTGCACGCCCGAGTAGTACGGGTTCGGGACGAGCTTCATGCTCTGGCCCTTGGTGTACGACACGACCTTGTACGGGCCGTTGCCGACCGGCTGGGCGATCCACTTGGCGTGGTCGGTGAAGAACGACTTCGGCAGCGGGGCGAACGCCTTGTAGCCGAGGCTGTCCGGCCAGGCGGAGAACTTCTGGGTGAGCTTGACCGTGAAGGTGAGGTTGTCGACGACCTTCAGGCCGGACATGGTCTTCGCGGTCGGCTGGCCCTTGTCCGGGTGGACCTGGCTGTAGCCGTCGATGTTGGAGAAGAACGACGCGTTCTTCTGCGTGTTGGTCAGCAGCGCGCCGTAGTTCCAGGCGTCCACGAAGGAGCTGGCGGTCACCGGGGTGCCGTCGGAGAACTTCAGGCCCGGCTTCACCTTGATGGTGAAGGTCTGCTGGTCGGTCGAGGTGATCGAATCGGCCGAGGCGAGGTAGGCCTGGGAGTTCTTGGGGTCGTACTCCTTCAGGTCGCTGAAGATCATGTCCAGCACCTTGCCGCCGTTCACCTCATTGGTGTTGGCCGGCTCCAACGGGTTCTGCGGGTCACCCCACCAGGCGCGGACCACGCCATCCTCTGCGCCGCTGCTGCTGCTGCCACCGCCACAGGCGGTGGCGGTCAGGGCGATCGCTATCGCCCCGATGACCATGGTGGCGCTCTTGGCTCCGCGCATGGGTATGCCTCCTCAGGAGTTCACAGTCCTACGTGAAAGGAGGGCCGGTCCTCCGCTGACACCCCTGACAGCAGAAGGCGGCTCTCCGTGCTCGTGAGTCGGCGCTCCCCATCAGCGCGTGACCCATTGACCCGAGCTCAATGCGTCCAACTATCGGACATGTTGGGCCTAGCACCAACATGTAAATGGTTTCGCTTTGATCACACCTGGCATTAACAGGGCCACAATCATGGACATTTGGAACATAGACAGACACCCGCGAAACGGACTGTTCACACAGCTTCCGGGCGCGGCTGTTCGGTATACGAACAGTTCGTTGATCGAATTGCTCCAGCAAAAACGGCCCGCCGGAGTCAATTGACTCCGGCGGGCCGTCCGCTATACGAACTGGGGCGACTCGGGGGCACCCCGAGAAATCCCCCAAGCCCAGCGGCAGCGTTACCGCTTGGCGCGGGAGGCGGCGCGGCCGCGCTCCTTCTGGTCCAGGACGACCTTGCGGATGCGGACCGTCTCCGGCGTCACCTCGATGCACTCGTCCTCGCGGCAGAACTCCAGCGACTGCTCAAGCGACAGCTTGCGCGGCGGAACCAGGTTCTCGGTGGTGTCCGCGGAGGCGGCGCGCATGTTGGTGAGCTTCTTCTCCTTGGTGATGTTGACGTCCATGTCGTCGGAGCGCGAGTTCTCTCCGATGATCATGCCCTCGTACACCTCGGTGGTCGGCTCGACGAAGATGACGCCGCGCTCCTGGAGGTTGATCATCGCGAACGGGGTCGCAACACCGGCCCGGTCGGCCACCAGCGAACCGTTGTTACGGGTGCGCAGCTCGCCGAACCACGGCTCGTGGCCCTCGAAGATGCTGTGCGCGATACCGGTGCCACGGGTGTCGGTGAGGAACTCGGTACGGAACCCGATCAGGCCGCGCGACGGGACGATGAACTCCATCCGGACCCAGCCTGAGCCGTGGTTCGTCATGGTCTCCATACGGCCCTTGCGGGTGGCCATCAGCTGGGTGATCGCGCCGAGGTACTCCTCGGGGCAGTCGATGGTCAGCCGCTCAACCGGCTCGTGCACCTTGCCGTCGACGTCCTTGGTGACCACCTGCGGCTTGCCGACGGTGAGTTCGAACCCCTCGCGGCGCATCGTCTCCACCAGGATCGCCAGCGCCAGCTCGCCACGGCCCTGGACCTCCCACGCGTCGGGGCGCTCGGTCGGCAGGACGCGCAGCGACACGTTGCCGACGAGCTCCTTGTCGAGGCGGTCCTTGACCATCCGGGCGGTGACCTTGTGGCCCTTGCCGCCCTTGCCGACCAGCGGCGAGGTGTTGGTGCCGATGGTCATCGAGATCGCCGGCTCGTCCACCGTGATCAGCGGCAGCGCGATCGGGTTCTCCGGGTCGGCCAGCGTCTCGCCGATCATGATGTCCGGGATACCGGCCACCGCGCAGATGTCACCGGGACCGGCCAGCTCGGCGGCCTTGCGGGTGAGCGCCTCGGTCATCAGCAGCTCGGTGATGCGTACGTTCTGGATCGAGCCGTCGCGCTTGATCCACGCGACCGTCTGGCCCTTCTTCAGGTAGCCCTGCTCGACCCGCAGCAGCGCTATGCGGCCGAGGAAGTTGTCCGCGTCCAGGTTGGTGACATGCGCCTGCAGCGGGGCCTCGTCGTCGTACGAGGGGGCCGGGACGTGCTCCAGCAGCGTGGAGAAGAACGGCTCCAGGCTGTCGCTGTCGGCGGGAACGGTCCCGTTGTCCGGCTTGGTCAGCGAGGCGACGCCGTCCCGGGCGCACGCGTAGACGATCGGGAACTCGATCTGGTCCTCGTCCGCGTCCAGGTCCAGGAACAGGTCGTACGTCTCGTTGACGACCTCGTCGATCCGGGAGTCCGGGCGGTCCGTCTTGTTGATGCACAGGATGACGGGCAGCCGGGCCTGCAGCGCCTTGCGCAGCACGAAGCGGGTCTGCGGCAGCGGGCCCTCGGAGGCGTCCACCAGCAGCACGACCGCGTCGACCATCGACAGACCGCGCTCGACCTCACCGCCGAAGTCGGCGTGGCCGGGCGTGTCGATGATGTTGATGGTGATCGGGTCGCCGCCACCCTTGGGGTGGTACTTCACCGCCGTGTTCTTGGCCAGGATCGTGATGCCCTTCTCACGCTCCAGGTCGTTGGAGTCCATCATCCGGTCATCCAGATGCTGGTGGGCGGCGAAGGCGCCAGCCTGCTTGAGCATGGCGTCGACGAGGGTCGTCTTGCCGTGGTCGACGTGGGCGACGATGGCGACGTTACGGATGTCGTGGCGCGTGGGCATACTGCGGCGCTTCTCCCGGATTCGTGGATGGCGGCGCGTACGGTCCGGTACGCGCTCCCGCCGGGCAACATCACGCCACGGCCTTACCTCTATGGTACGGGGCCCGCGCGAAAGCGTCCGCCCGGGCAATCGGGGGCCTTTTCCGGGGGCAAGCCCCCAAACCCCCTCCGGGCCCGAGCGACGGCACGCGGGTGCCCGGGCGAGCAGGGGCTTCTTCAGGGGGCAGGCCCCCAAACTCCCTCCCAGCCCGAGCGACGGCACGCGGGTGCCTGGGCGAAAGGGGCTTCTTTCGGGGGCAAACCTCCAAAACCCCTCCCGGCCCGAGGGAAGCGCGCGTCCATCCGCGCGAGCAGGCGCGCCTTCCGGGAGCAAGCCCCCGAACCCCCTCCCAACCCGAGGGAAGCGCGCGTCCATCCGCGCGAGCAAGCGCGCCTTCCGAGAGCAAGCCCCAAAACCCCTCCCAGCCCGAGCGAAAGCGCGCATCCGTCCGCGCGAGCAAGCGCGCCTTCCGAGAGCAAGCCCCCGAACCCCCTCCCAGCCCGAGGGACGGCGTGCGTCCGCTCGGGCGAGCAGGGGCTCCATTCGAGGGCAGGCCGCCGAACCTCTTCAACGGCGGAAGCCGATGTCCTGGTAGCGGGGGGTCTGGAAGCCGAACGCGCCGACGTTGGCGACCTTGGTGTTCTGCGCCACAAGCTGCGGGTGCTGGTAGAGCGGGATGGATCCGGCCGCGGCCCAGATCCTGGCGTCGGCCCGCTTGGTCAGGCCGCTCGCCTTGCCGGGGTTGAGCTCGGCTCCCGCCTGGTCCAGCAGCTTGTCGATCAGGTCGGTGCCCACCCGCGCGTAGTTCTGCTGGACCAGGAGCGAGCCGTCGGCGCCCGGTACCGGCTTGGCGTAGACCGGACGTGCGTCGGTCGCCGGGTAGGCGCTGCCCGGCCAGGAGTACAGGGCCAGGTCGAAGTCGCCGGACGCGATGTGGTCCTGGAAGAAGCTGTTGTCGGCGACCCGGGTCATCTGGGTGCGTACGCCGATGCCGGCCAGCATGTGCGCGATGCGGTCGCCGACCGCGCCCAGCGTGGCGTCATGCTCGGGCAGCACGAACTGCAGGGTCAGCGGATGGCCGGACTTGTCGGTACGGAGGGTGGCGGGCTCCACCGTCTCGCCCGCCCCGACCGTGGCGAGCGCCCCGCTCGCGCTGGGGTCCGGGCCGGGGGCCGCCGGGTGGGCGTGGCCGGGGTGGGCATGGGCGTGGGCGTGGCCGGGGACCGGGGCGGCGTTGTTCTGGGCGCTGGTCGGCTTGCCCGGCTGCCACCCGGCGTCGGCCAGCAGGGCCTGGGCGGACTTCACGTCCGTGCCGCCGATCGCCGAGCTGTTGTCCTGGTAGCCGTCCTGCGAGGCCATCACCAGGTGGTTGCCGAGCGGTACGGCGGGCAGCCCGGCCGGACGCAGTACCAGCGCGGCGATGGCCTTCCGGTCGATCGCGCGGGCCACCGCGTGCCGCACCCGCTCATCGGCCAGCGGCCCGCTGCCGCCGTTCAGCGTGAGCTGGGTGTACACCGCGTCCAGGGCGCGGTGCACCGCGAGCCGCCGGTCCCGGGACACCGCTTGCTGCGCCGACGGGCTGACCTCGGCCACGTCGACGCTGCCGTTCGCCAGGGCGGCGGCCCGCCGGGCGCTGGGCACCGCGGTGAACACCAGCCGGTCCAGTTTCGCCGGGTCCCCCCACCACGTGGGGCTGCGCACCAGCGTCGCCGTCCCGGCTTTGGCGTTCACCTCCTGGAGCGAGAACGGGCCCGCGGTGACCGGGAGCGCGGTGCGGCTGCCGTCGTTGAACGCGTCCGGGCTGCCGGTGGCCGCCTGCGGATACAGCGGGGTGAACAGGGACTGCCAGGTGGCCAGCGGACGGCTGAAGGTGACCTTGATCTGGTGGGCGTCCGGCCCGCGCTGCACGTCGGCGATCCGGTCGTAGCCGTCGTTGTGCGCGCTCCAGTACGCGGAGGTGTTACCGCTCAGCGCCTTCCACTGGGCGGCGAAGTCATCGGCGGAGATCGCCCGGCCGTCGCTCCAGACCGCCCTGGGGTTGAGCTTGTACTCCACGACCTGCGGCGACTTGCTCACGACCGTGGCCGACTCCAGGAAGTCCGGATCGCGCTGCGGACGGCCGCGGCCGTCGACGGTGAACAGGGCGGGCAGCACGGCGCCCGCGATCCGCGCGGTCTGCGGGTCGGCGGCGGACTGGAAGGTGTTGAGCGTGCGCGGGATACCGTCCACCGCCCACCGCAGCGTGCCGCCGTCCCGCACGGCGGACCTGGCGGCCGGTGCCACGTCGACGGCGGGGGCGGTGTCCCCGCCGGAGGACGCCGAGCATCCCGCCGCCGCGGCGCTCGCCACGGCGACCAGGGCGATGGTTCCGATGGCGGTGCGGGGCATCGTGGGTACCTCCGGGGGACTCCCGAGCACTTATCTCGTTTGCCGCTTATCGCACCTACTGAAGGCGATGGCGGCTGGTGAGCCCGTCCGACACGGCGCCGCGGGCGGCCAAGGCCACCTGGGTGGCCTAGCCGATCGCCTGCCATCCGCGGCGGGAAAACGCAAGACCCCCACGGAGCGGATACCGTCTTCACAAGTGCGCCTGTGACGCGCAACACTTTCTGGGGTAACGCGCGTGACCGCGCAACGGAGGTGCTGGCCATGTCCCTGCAGGACGAGCTCACTGCCACCCAGCGGCGTCTCGATGACCTCGACCGCTGCCTCACCACGCTTGAGCAGCACGTCGGCCCCAGCGTCGACATGCGCCGCGTCCGGGCCGACGCGAACCATCTGCGGGAGGACCTGGCGCTGCTCCGGGAGAGCACTCCCGGCACCAAGGCCGGGTCGCCCGGGCAGTCGAAGGCGGCCCAGCAGATGATCACCGTCCCGGACGCCCCGTACGACCCGAACCTCTGGAAGGACGCCGAGGACGAGGGCCTGGGCGCCCGCGACCGCCACGCACCGTAGCGCCGCGCACGCGAAGCCACAGGCGCACCGCGCACACCGCGGCGCGCCGCAGGCGGACACGCAGGCGAACCCGGTAAGCCACCAACCTCGCCGGAGGCGACCCGTTGGCCACGACCGAGACCCCAGGGCCCGCACGACCAGCAGAACCCTCAGGCGGCGTCCACGCCCCCGGGCGTGCCGCGATCGCCGCACGGCATCTGCGTACCGACCGCTGGTGGCTGGCGCCCGCCGTCACCGCCACCGTGTTGACGGTGTTCGTCGTCTATTCGACATGGCGGGCGTTCGCCAACGCCGACTACTACGCCGCGCCGTACGTCTCCCCGTACTACTCCCCCTGCATCGCGACCAACTGCGTGAACATGAAGGGGGGCGCGGACCTGCAGATCTTCGGTCCGTGGTGGGGGCTGTCGCCCGCGCTTCTGGTGCTGATCTTTCCGCTGGGGTTCCGGCTGACCTGCTACTACTACCGCAAGGCGTACTACCGCGGGTTCTGGGCCGCGCCGCCCGCGTGCGCCGTGGCCGAGCCGCACCGGAAGTACACCGGGGAGACGCGCTTTCCGCTGATCCTGCAGAACGTCCACCGCTACTTCTTCTACTTCGCGCTGGCCTTCGCGGTGATCCTGACCTATGACGCCGCGCTCGGATTCCGGGACGCGGCCGGGCGCTGGGGCCATATGGGCCTCGGCACCGTCGTGCTGCTGGTCAATGTCGCGCTGATCTGGGTCTACACCCTGTCCTGCCATTCCTGTCGGCACATCATCGGCGGGCGGCTGAAGAACTTCTCCAGGCATCCGGTGCGCTACCGGATGTGGGGGTGGGTGGGACGGCTTACGGCTCATCACATGTCGCTGGCCTGGGGCTCCTTGGTGATGGTCGCGGTCGCCGATCTGTACGTGTACCTGGTCGCCAGCGGTGCCTTCGCCGATCCGAAGTTCTTCTAGTGGCCGAAAACCAGCAAAGGGGATGCGGCAGCACATGACGCAAGTCGAGCGGCACGCCTATGACGTTGTGGTGGTCGGCGCGGGAGGAGCGGGGCTGCGGGCCGCGATCGAGGCCCGGGAGCAGGGGCTGCGGACCGCCGTGATCTGCAAGTCACTGTTCGGCAAGGCGCACACGGTGATGGCCGAGGGCGGAATCGCCGCCAGCATGGGCAACGCCAATCCGCGTGACAACTGGCAGGTCCACTTCCGCGACACCATGCGCGGCGGGAAGTTCCTCAACCACTGGCGGATGGCCGAGCTACACGCGAAGGAAGCGCCGGACCGGGTCTGGGAGTTGGAGACCTGGGGAGCGCTGTTCGACCGTACGAAGGACGGCCGGATCTCACAGCGCAACTTCGGCGGCCATGAGTACGCCCGGCTGGCGCATGTCGGCGACCGTACCGGCCTGGAGCTGATCCGCACCCTGCAGCAGAAGATCGTCTCCCTCCAGCAGCAGGACCATGAACGGTCCGGCGACTACGAGGACCGGCTGCGGGTCTTCCAGGAATGCACCGTCACCCGGGTGTTGAAGGACGAGGGGCCCCTCCTCGCCGAAGGCGGGCGAGGAGGGCGGGTCGCCGGGGTCTTCGGCTACGTCAGGGAGTCCGGGCGCTTCTTCGTCATCGAGGCGCCCGCCGTCGTACTGGCCACCGGGGGCATCGGGAAGTCCTTCAAGGTGACCTCCAACTCCTGGGAGTACACCGGGGACGGGCATGCGCTGGCGCTGTTGGCCGGGGCGCCGCTGATCAACATGGAGTTCGTGCAGTTCCATCCGACGGGCATGGTCTGGCCGCCGTCCGTGAAGGGGATCCTGGTCACCGAATCGGTGCGCGGTGACGGCGGTGTGCTGCGCAACAGCGACGGCAAGCGCTTCATGTTCGACTACGTCCCCGATGTCTTCAAGGAGAAGTACGCGCAGAGCGAGGAGGAGGCGGACGGCTGGTACGCCGACCCCGACAACCACCGCCGCCCACCCGAGCTGCTGCCCCGCGACGAGGTCGCCCGCGCCATCAACTCCGAGGTCAAGGCCGGTCGTAGCTCCCCGCACGGCGGGGTGTTCCTCGATGTGTCGACCCGGCTGCCCGCCGAGGAGATCAAGCGGCGGCTGCCGTCCATGCACCACCAGTTCAAGGAGCTGGCGGATGTCGACATCACCGCGGAGCCCATGGAGGTCGGCCCGACCTGCCACTACGTGATGGGCGGAGTCGACGTCGACCCGGACAGCGCGGCCGCGACCGGTGTCCCCGGGCTGTTCGCGGCGGGCGAGGTCGCGGGCGGTATGCACGGCTCGAACCGGCTCGGCGGCAACTCCCTCTCCGACCTGCTGGTGTTCGGGCGGCGGGCCGGACTGCACGCCGCCGAGTACGCGGCCGAACTGGGTACGGACGAGCGCCCCCGGGTCTCCGCCGAGCAGGTGGACATCGCGGCGGCCGAAGCGCTGCGCCCGTTCAGCGTCGAGGGCGGCGATCCGGGGGTGTCCGACGGCCCCGCGGAGAACCCGTACGCACTCCACCAGGAGCTGCAGCAGACCATGAACGACCTGGTCGGCATCATCCGGCGGGCCGGTGAGATGGCGGAGGCACTGCGCCGCCTCGCCGACCTGCGGGAACGCTCCCGGCGCGCCGGGGTCGAAGGCCACCGCCAGTTCAATCCCGGCTGGCATCTGGCGATCGACCTGCGCAACATGCTGCTGGTCAGCGAGTGTGTGGCGCGAGCCGCACTGGAGCGCACCGAAAGCCGCGGCGGCCACACCCGCGACGACTATCCGGAAATGGACCGGCGGTGGCGGAAGACCAATCTGGTCTGCGAACTCGCCGACCCCGGCGGCGAACTGGCGGCGGTCGATCCCTCGGCAGGCCAGATCAGACTGACCCGACGCGATATGCCGCCGATCCGCGGCGACCTGCTCGCCCTTTTCGAGAAGGACGAGCTGCTCAAGTACCTGATGGACGAGGAGCTCGGCACATGAGCGCTGCGCCTGCCCCGAAGGCGGCCACCGGATCCGCCGCATACACCGGTCATTTCAAGGTGTGGCGCGGCGATGCGGACGGCGGGGAGTTGAAGGACTTCGACGTCGAGGTGCACGAGGGCGAGGTCGTCCTCGACATCATCCACCGGCTGCAGGCCACCCAGGCCCACGATCTGGCGGTGCGCTGGAACTGCAAGGCGGGCAAATGCGGTTCGTGCAGCGCGGAGATCAACGGACAGCCGCGACTGATGTGTATGACACGGATGTCGGTGTTCGCACCCGGTGAAACGGTGACCGTCACCCCGATGCGGGCTTTCCCGGTGGTACGGGACCTGGTGACCGATGTGTCGTTCAACTACACCAAGGCCAGGGAAATCCCGTCGTTCGTCCCGCCGCCGGGTATCGGGCCCGGCGAGTACCGGATGCGACAGGAGGACGTGGGGCGCTCCCAGGAGTTCCGCAAGTGCATCGAATGCTTCCTGTGCCAGAACACCTGCCATGTGGTGCGGGACCATGAGGAGAACAAGGCGGCGTTCGCCGGGCCGCGCTTTCTCATGCGGATCGCCGAACTGGATATGCATCCGCTGGACGCCGCCGAAGAGGCGGGCCTGGACCGCAAGTCGGCGGCGCAGGACGAGCACGGGCTCGGCTACTGCAACATCACCAAGTGCTGTACGGAAGTGTGCCCGGAAAACATCAAGATCACGGACAATGCGCTGATTCCGCTGAAGGAACGGGCAGTGGACCGCAAATACGATCCACTGGTCTGGTTGGGGAATCGGATCCGCCGCCGCTGAAGGGGGCCGGGGCCCAGCCCCCGGTCAGTACATGCTGAGCAGCGCCTCCGCCAGGTCCGGTCCCCTCGACTCCCCGTCGGGCAGCCCGAGTTCGAACCACACGGTCTTGCCGCGCGGTGTCCGACGGCTGCCCCAGCTCTCGCTGAGCAGGCTGACGAGTTGCAGCCCGCGCCCGCCCTCGTCGGTGTCGCGGGCGCGCCGCCGCCTGGGCTGGACCAGGTCGGAGTCCCACACCTCGCACACCAGCGTCCGGTCGAGCAGCAGGCGCAGCCGTATGTCTCCCTTGCCGTGCCGCAGCGCGTTGGTGACGAGCTCGCTGACCAGCAGTTCCGTGGTGTCGACCAGTTCCCCGAGGCCCCAGGCCTGCAGGCGGTCCCGGGTCAGTTCGCGGGCCTGGGCCACCGACTGGCCCTGCGGCGGCAGGGTCCAGTCACCGACCGCGTCATCCGGCAGGCCCTGCACCTGGGCCATCAGCAGGGCCACGTCGTCCTCGCCGTGGTGGGTGTCCAGGCTGGTCAGTACGTGATCGCAGGCGTCCTCCAGCGGCAGCGAGGCGCTGCTGAGGGCGTTCCGGAAGGCCTCCAGGCCCTCGTCCAGGGCATGGTGGCGGGACTCCACCAGTCCGTCGGTGTAGAGGGCGAGCAGCCCGCCGTCCGGGAGTTCGACGTCGATCTCCTCGAACGGCTCGCCGCCGACGCCCAGCGGCATGCCGGGCGGCACGTCGAGCATCATCGCCGGGTCGCCGGGCTGGACCACGACCGGCGGCAGATGGCCCGCGTTGGCGATGGTGCAGCGCCGGGTGACCGCGTCGTAGACCGCGTAGACGCAGGTGGCCAGGTACACCTCGGCCAGGTCCTCGGCGTCGCGGTCCTTGACGCGGCGGCTGCGGCCGCCGGACGGGTCGGACAGGCCCCGGGCGATCTCGTCCAACTGGGTGAGCACTTCGGCGGGTTCGAGGTCGAGCAGCGCCAGTGTCCGTACCGCCGTGCGCAGTTCACCCATGGCGACGGCGGCCCGCAGGCCCCGGCCCATGACGTCGCCGACCACCAACGCGGTGCGGTGTCCGGGGAGTTCGATGACGTCGAACCAGTCGCCGCCGACCTCGGCGGCGGCGTTGCCCGGCAGATAGCGGCAGGCGATGTCGAGCCCGGCGGCCTCCGGATTGCCGGGCGGCAGCAGACTGCGTTGGAGCAGCAGCGCCCGTTCGTGCTCGCGGCGGTACAGCCTGGCGTTGTCGATGCACACGGCGGCCCGGGCGACGAGTTCCCCGGCCAGCGCGCGGTCCCGTTCGCCGAACGGCTCGCTGCCCTTGGCGCGGGAGAAGTGCACCAGTCCGAGGACGGTGTCCCGGGCGACCATGGGGACGACCAGGGTGGACTGGACGACCGCCGTCAACTCAGCCCGGTCCTGGTCTAGTTCGCCGCTCTCCTCGGCCCCGGCGTTCGCGCCGTTCGCGCCGTTCGCGCCGAGGGTCTGGATCTGCCCGGTGCGCAGCGCCTTCGCCGCGGGCGAGGTGAACGGGAAGCGGTGCACGGCGCCGACGGTCACCGAGCCGTCGCCCACTCCGAGCGAGTCGGGGCCGCCGGAGACCGCGCTGGCGCCCGCGACCCTGCGCACCTCGGCGCTGCCGTCGGAACTGCCGACCGGGTCCTCGTCGCCGGAGAGCAGCGCCTGGTAGAGGTCGACGGCGGCCAGGTCGCAGAAGTGCGGTACGGCGACGTCGAGGAGCTGCCGGGCGGTGGTCTCCAGATCCAGGGAGTTGCCGATGCGCGTGCCCGCCTCGTTGAGCAGCGCGAGGTCGCGGCGGGTGTGCGCGGCCTCCAGCTCAGCTCGCTGACGTGTCGTCACATCGGTTGCGACGCCCGCGACTCCGGCCGGGAGTCCGTCCGCGCCGGTGAGCCGGTACAGGGATATCGACCAGCGGCGGCGGCCGGGCGAACCCGGTGTGGTGCCGACGACCTGCATGTCGACCACCGGGTCGCCGCTGTCCAGGACTTGGCGCAGCGCGGCGGTGAGCCGGTCGGCCTCGACCCGCGGCAGGAAGTCGTGTGGGGCGCGGCCTTGGTAGTCCTCGGCGGGTTTGCCGTAGACATGTGCGAAGCGCTCGTTGACGCGGATCAGTCTGAGCTCGGTGTCGGCGAGGAAAAGCCCCATCGGAGATTGGCCGAAAATCGCCTCGAACGCAGCCAGCGAAGCGTCCCGCTCCCGGTCGTGTCCAAGGCCCCGGGGACTTGGCAGTTCAGCCATGGTCGGCCCCCGAGGGGTGATGGCCTTCTCCGTGCGAAGCGGCGGAGCAGGATCCGCCGGAACGTATGCAGCGCAAGACCCCTCCAGTTATTCAGTACTCCCGGACCGGCCGCTGCCCAGTGTTCAGGGTATTGGGCACCCCTGAAGTATTGAGCACCGGCGGCACCGGGCACACGGTCTTGTCGATCACAGCATCATTTCGGCTTCAACGAGGCAACTTCACCGAGGTCAGCTACCCGGCAGGGCCAGTTCGAACCACACCGTCTTGCCCAGCGGCCCCTGCCGGGTACCCCAGCGGCGCGAGGCCCGGGCCACGAGTTGGAGTCCGCGGCCGCCCTCGTCCTCGTGGTCCGCGGTGCGGGCGCGTGGCGGATCGGGCAGCGGGTCGGAGACCTCGACCAGCAGCGAGGGGCCGCGAACCATGCGGACGCCGATCGGTCCATGCGCGTACCGCAGGGAGTTGGTGACCAGTTCACTGACCAGAAGTACGGTTACGTCGGTCAACGCGTTCAAACCCCAGGCGGCCAGCGTCTCCCGGACGTGTGTGCGCGCCTGCCGTACGGCGCTGGGTTCGGCGGGGAAGACCCAGGACGCCGCACTGCCCTCCGGGAGCCCGCCGAGCCTGGCCATCAGCACGGCCACGTCGTCCGGTTCCAGCTCCGAGACCAGATCCGCGACCATCTCGTCGCACGCGTCGTCCAACGAGCGGTGCGAACGGCCCAGTACGGCGCCGAGCCGGTCGATGCCACGGGTGATGTCCTCGCCGCGCCGTTCCACCAGGCCGTCGGTGTACAGCACCAGCACGGAGCCGTCCGGCACCCGAAGTTCGGTGGTCTCGAACTCCGCCTCCCCGATGCCGATCGGTGTGCCCGCGGGCATGTCGAGGCGGTGCACGCCCTCGGGTCCGCGCTCCCCGGGATCGATCAGCAGCGGGGGCAGATGCCCCGCCTTGGCGATGGAGCAGATCCGCGTCGACGGGTCGTAGACGGCGTAGACACAGGTCGCCATCATCGGTTCGTCGGGAGACTGCGCGAAGTCCTCGGACAGGTCGTTGATCCGTCGCAGCAGTTCGTCGGGCGGCATGTCGAGCCCGGCGAGGGTCCGCATGGCCGTACGCAGCCGCCCCATCGTGGCGGCGGCCTGCAGCCCATGCCCCATCACATCACCGACGACGAAGGCGACCCGGCCGCCCGCGAGCGGCACCACGTCGAACCAGTCGCCGCCCGCCTCCGCACCCGTGCTGCCGGGCACATAGCGGTACGCGACCTCGACGCCCGGCAGCTCCGGTACGTGCTGGGGCAGCAGACTGCGCTGCAGCATCAGGGCGCCCTCCCGTTCGCGTGCGTACAGCCGGGCGTTGTCGAGGGCGGCGCCCGCGCGGTCGGCGAGTTCGGTGGCGAGCGCGAGGTCGTCGGGGTCGAAGGACTCGCGCTCCGCCGACCGGCCGATGACCAGCAGCCCGAGGACGATGCCGCGCGCCCGCAGCGAGACGACGAGCAACGAGCCGACGCCCAGTTCCAGGGCCGCCTTGATGCGCGGATCGAGGCCGTGCATGGTGTCCGTGGCGTCGTGCAGGTCCGCGCTGGTCTCGGCGTACCAGGCGGGCCCGCCGGCCAGTACGTCGGTGAGCGGCGAGCCCACCGGGAAGCTGAGGGTGGCTCCGGCACGGACCTTGGCGGCGACCGCCTCGGTGCCCGGGCCGGTGCACACTCCGGCCAGCACCAGCGGGGTGTCGGGCGGGTGCGGGCGCCGGGGCAGATCCCCTCCGCACGGCACGTCGCGGACCAGCAGCACTCCCGCGTAGTCGGCGAAGTCCGGCACCAGGATGTCCGGCAGCAGCCGGGCGATGCGGTCCACGTCGAGCAGGTCGGAGAGGATCGCGCCCACGTCGTTGAGCAGTGAGAGCCGGGTGCGGGCCCGCTCGGCCTTGGCGACCGCGGTATGGCGTTCGGTCACGTCCATGACGATGCACGAGATGCCCAGCACCTGCCCGGCCCGGTCGATGATCCTGGCGTACGAGGCCGAGCGCAGGCCTTCGCCGCCCGGGCCCTTGTTGAGCAGGTCGACCACGGTCCGTCCGGTGGCCAGCACCTCGCGCTGCACCAGCGTCAGATCCTCGCCGGTCTTGCCGGGCAGGATCTCCTCGACGGTGCGGCCTATGTGGTCGTCCGCGGGCCAGCCGTTCATCCGGGCCAGCGCCTCGTTGACCCGTACGAAGCGCAGATCGATGTCGAAGATCGCGATGCCCAGCGCGGAGGTGTCGAACACCGCGTCGACGATGGCGAGATCGTGCTCAAGACCGCGCAGCAGCTGGGTCTCGGCGAGCGAGACCAGGATGTACGGCTTGCCGTCCCCGTCCACCAGCAGCGAGGCACGCACCTCGGCCTGCACGGTATGGCCGTCCCGGTGCCGAAGCGGCAGCACCCCGCCCCAGCGCCCGGCGCGCAGCAGCTCGGCGAGCACCTGTTCCGCCGGACCGGGGCTGGGGATCTTGCCGAGGCGCTCCGCGCGTACGGCCTGACCGGTGCTCCAGTCGCTGATGATGTGGTCGATCCGGCGGCCGACGATGTGCTCGCCCGCCCAGCCGAGGATCTCCTCGGCGAGCGGGGACCACAGGACCACCCGGCCGCGTGTGTCGAGCATGACGACGCCGACCCGCAGGGTGTCCAGCAGCCCGCCGGCCGCGGCGGGCGGCGTGGTGGCGGGCTGCAGACCGCGTGGCCTGGGGCCGGGTCCGTTGTGCGTGGCGTTGCCCTTGGCGTCGTGTGCGGCGTTGTCCTCGGCGTCGTGTGCGGTGGGGCCGGAGCCCGCCGCGGTGCCGGGTGGCGGCGCGTCGGGTGGGGTGCTCATCCGGCACACCTCCCGCACTATCAGACATATTGCCTAAAAAGCCCGTACCCCATGATCAATGGAGTACACGACGACGGACCTGGCGCGTTACTCCGTTCAGGCCGAGGGATTCCTCGAACGAGGCGCCGCGCACCACCGCCAACCTACGCGCCGCCACCCGACAGCCTGCGCGCCGCCTCGGCGACCGCGGGACGGTCCTGATCCAGCCAGTCGACGGTAGCGACTTCGGCGGCCGACAGCCAGCACAGCGCGTCATGGTCCTGCAGCGGATGCGGCTCCGCGGAGCCCGCGGCCAGCCGGGCGGTCCACACCCGCAGCACCAGATCGGACCGCAGCGGCCACTCGCCGGGGATCCGCTCCAGCGGCTCCGCCTCGACGCCCAGTTCCTCGCGCAGCTCGCGCACCAGCGCCTGCTCCGCCGTCTCGCCCGGCTCGACCTTGCCGCCGGGCAGCTCCCAACGCCCGGCGAGCTCTGGCGGGGCACTACGCCGCGCGGCCAGCAACCGGCCCTGGTGCAGCAGCGCCGCGCCCACCACCACCCGTACCGAATCGTTCATGCGCGGCACTCTACGGCGCCGCGACCGGCGCGCTTGGCGCGGCTAGGGGACCCGGGACTGGTCGATCTTCTCGACGACGTAGAGCCGACCCAGACCACGCGCCTCGAAGCGTCCGGCGACCGTCTCTGCCTCCTCGCGCGTCTCACAACTGGCCACGCGATAGCGGTTGCCGTTGTCGTCCTGGCGTATGACGGCCCACTGCAGCTCGCCCATCAGGCGGCTCCGTCGATTTCCCGTATGTGGTCGATATTGGCGAGGCCGGAGGTGTCCTCGCTCGCCTTCCCGGCGAACCACGCGTCGAGGATCTCCTTGAGCAGCGGCTCGGAGGTCAGCCGCAGGCTGACGGCGAGGACGTTGGCGTCGTTCCACTGCCGCGCGCCGTCCGCGGTGTACGCGTCGGTGCACAGCGCGGCGCGCACCCCGGGTACCTTGTTCGCCGCGATCGAGGCGCCGGTGCCGGTCCAGCAGCAGACCACCGCCTGGTCCGCCTCGCCCGCCGCGACCTCGCGGGCCGCGGCCTGCGCCGACCAGGCCCAGTCGGGGCGCCCCGCACCGTCCCGGTCCTCGCTGCGCAGCGCGCCATAGGCGGACACCTCGTGCCCACGCCTGCGCAACTCGTAGACGAGGACTCTGGCGACCGGCTCATCCATGTCCGAGGAAACGGCGATCCGCATATGCCACAGCCTACGCCCGACGGTGACCGTGCGAACCCGTTCGTACGCGAACGGGCATGAACTCGCCACCAGTTGAAAAGACCCCCCGCGCCGCGCGCGGGGGGTCTTCAGCCGGTCTTCCGGGAAGCTGCCGAGGTCAGACAGCCGTGGTGACGCGCTCCTCGTCGCCACTGCGCGCCGTCTCGTCGAGCTCCTGGCGTACGGCCTCCAGCGACGGGTTGTGCCAGGCGCTGCGCACGCCCCAGAAGTAGAAGGCCAGGCCGATCGCGGAGACGATCAGCAGGTCCCAGCCCTGCGGCAGGTAGCCCTGGCCGCCGTAGTCCTTGTTGCCGATGTACGAGATGAAGGCCATCACGAACAGGTAGGCGACCATCCAGACGCCCGCCTTGAGGTGCGGCTTCAGCTCGGCGAGCGGCTTGCGCAGCTCGTAGAAGGCCCAGATCGGCAGGCCGACCGCCATCAGCAGGATGACCTTGCCGGTCAGCGGCCACTTGGCCCAGTACAGCACCAGCGAACCGAAGACCATCGCGATCGGTGCGATCACCGGCATCGACTTCAGCCGCACCGGACGCGGCATGTCGGGCGCGAGGCGGCGCAGCGACATCACCGCGACCGGGCCGGTGATGTACGAGATGACGGTCGCGACCGAGACGATCTCGGCGAGCGAACCCCAGCCGCGGAAGACCGCGAGGAAGGCGAACGCGACGGCCAGGTTCAGCAGCAGGGCCGGGCGCGGAACGCCGGTCTTGGGGTCGACCTTGCCGAAGACGCCGGGCAGATGACCGTTCTCCTGGACGCCGTGGATCATGCGGGAGGTGGTCGCCGCGTAGATCATGCCGGTGCCGGACGGGGAGATGAAGGCATCGGCGTAGAGCAGCATGGCCAGCCAGTTGATGCCCCAGGCGATGGCCAGGTCGGCCAGCGGGGACTTGAAGTTCAGCGCGGACCAGCCGCCACCGGCGAGGTCGTGCGAGGGCACCGCCATCAGGAAGGCGATCTGCAGCGCCACGTAGATCACCAGCGCGATGAGGATCGAGCTGATCACCGCGCGCGGCAGCGACTTCTTGGGGTTGCGGGCCTCGGCCGCCATGTTGAGCGGCGACTGGAAGCCGTTGTACGCCCAGACGATGCCGGAGACGGCGACGGCGTTGAACACCGCGTTCCAGCCGTGCGGGGTGAACCCTCCGGCCCGGGTCAGGTTGTGCGTGTCGAAGTGCGACAGCATCAGCGTGACCGCGGTCAGCGAGGGTACGACGATCTTGAAGACGGTGATCGCCGTGTTGGTCTTGGCGAAGAGCGAGATCGCGAACCAGTTGAGCGCGAAGTACACGAGCAGCAGCACGCTGGCGAGCGCGACACCGGAGCCGGTCAGCTCCTTGCCGTCGTACAGACCCTTGGCCCAGGCCCACTTCCACGAGCTCATGTAGGTGACCGAGGCGGTCGCCTCACCCGGGATGACCGAGACGATGGCGATCCAGTTCGCCCAGGCGGCGAGGTACCCGGCGAGCGAGCCGTGCGAGTACTGTCCATAGCGGACCATGCCGCCGGCCTTGGGGAACATCGAGCCGAGCTCGGTGTAGGTCAAAGCGATGGTCAACGCGACCACGGCACCGATCACCCAGGCGAAGATCGCCGCTGGACCGGCCAGGTGGCTTGCCTTGGCGGCACCGAACAGCCAGCCCGAGCCGATGATCGATCCGAGGCCGACAGCCGTGAGCGACACCGTACCGAGGGAACGGCGGTAGTTGGAACCCGACAAAACGGTGGTTCCCCTTTCTTCTCCCCGTGGCCTTGCACAAACTCCGGCAGCTTAAAGGTGGGAGAGCGGGTCCAGTTCCCCTCAGGGGTGTTGTGTGATCTTTGCAACAGGCACGTATCTTCTTCGTGTGGATCTACGAATGGACTGCGCCACCATCGTCGGCGCAGCTCAGACGGGTCGTGCCGACCGATCGACCGAGCGGCCGCCACAGAACGCAGGGAAGCGGTATCACCCGGGGGATGCCGGGGGTTCGGAGGCGAAGCCCCCGCAAACCGCCCGCCCCCGCGCGGGAGGTACTAGCGGACCGGCAGGTGGTAGACGACCTTGAAACGGTCGGCCGGAATGACCAGATCGGCCGTCTCCACCGGGCGGTCCGAGGCGTAGAACGTCCGCGAGACGACGAGCACCGCATGCCCCGGGACGCCGCCCAGCTCGGCGGTCTCGGCGGCCAGTCCGGGCCGGGAGGAGACCTCCTCGACCACGTTGTCCACCACGATGTCGATGGCCGCCATCCGGTCCACCACCCCGCGTCCGCCCAGCGGCCCCTCCTCGGGCAGCATCACCGGAGTGCGCCCGGTGACGGCCAGCGGCTCCCACGAGGTGGAGAGCATCATCGGCTCGCCCTCGGTGCGGAACAGATAGCGGGTGCACATCACCCGGTCGTCGGGCTGGATCCGCAGCCGGTTGGCGATCGCCGGGCTGGCGCTCTCCTGGGTGCTGACCGATTCCCAGGTGCCCTTGCAGCCCTCGTCCGCCTGCTCCTGGCGGAAGGGCGTGGGGCCGTACGACGGCCGGTAACCGGAACGGGAGATGGAGCGCGGCTCCGGCCGCTCGCGGACGTACGTACCGGAGCCGGAGCGGCCCTCGACGAAGCCCTCGGCCATCAGGACCTTGCGGGCCTCCAGGGCGACGGTGTCGGAGACGCCGTAGTCCCGGCGGATACGGGCCTGCGAGGGCAGCCGCGTGTGCGGGGGGAGGATGCCGTCGAGGATCTTGCTCCGCAGGTCGTCGGCGACCCGGAGGTACGCGGGCTGCTCACCAAATGGCACGTGACCCTCCACAGAGGTTGACCGACTGCAACAGCTTGACAACGTACCGTGTCCAACCGCAAGCCAAGGCCAACGCATCACCACTGGATTCCCCCTGGGGCCAGCCCTGGCGGGGAATGAATTTCGCCTGCTCCGCAGCGCAATCCGCAGCGGCCGAGGACAGGCCGTGACGGCCGTCACGCCATACCGTTTACAGCCCTCTACTGACTAATCAACTATCAGATCAGTCGAATTTGATCTACCAGGCAACGGATTTCGTTGCCAGAGGGGGGTTGACGCTCTCTTAACAGCAGATGTCTTATGACGTCCCGGGAGCGACCGAGCACCTACGCAGCCAGCCATAACGGAGGCGATAGCTCCCCCTCACAGAGCCCCACCGAGCCCGATGGGACGCCGTATGACCGAAATCCTGCGCCCGCCCGCCGACCTCTCCGACGCCGCCGCCTCCCCCGCGGCGGCGTCGAACGAGCCACGGAAACTCACCCGTTCGATCGGCGTGGTCGGCGGCACGCTGCTCACCCTCTCCTGCCTCACACCGGCCTCGTCCCTGTTCGTCATCGTCCCGGGCTCGTTCGCCACCCTGGGCACCGGCACCGCGCTGACCCTGGTGATCGCCGTGGTCCTCTGTATCGCGGTGGCCTTCTGCTACTCGGAGCTGGGCACGCTGATCCCCAGCGCGGGCGGCGAGTACGCCATGGTGGGCACGCTGACCGGACGCTTCTCCGGTTGGCTGGTGTTTATCCAGGCGCTGATCGTGGTCATGATCGTCCCGCCGATCATCGCGCTGGGCACCGCCGAGTACCTCGCGCCCATCGTCCACGTCGACGCCAAGGTGATGGGCGCGGCCGTGATGCTGCTGGCCACCGTGATGGGCCTGCTCGATCTGCGGGCCAACGCCTGGATCACCGGAATCTTCCTGGTACTTGAGGTGGTCGCGTCCGCCGTGGTCGCCTTCCTCGGCTTCTCGCACACCCGGCGCTCCGCCTCGGTGCTGCTGCACCCGGTGATGGCCGGGGACCACGGCGCGAGCGTGCCGGTCACCGGTGGCCTGGTCGTCGCGGGTCTGGCGGCGGCCCTGTTCATCCTGCAGGGGTTCTCCACCGCCGTGTACCTGTCCGAGGAGATGGAGAACCCGCGGCGCACCGTCTCCCGTACGGTCCTGTGGACGCTCGCCATCGGCGCGGCCGTCGTACTGGTCCCGGTGGTCGCCATCACCCTTGGCGCCCCGGACCTGGACACGCTGGCGGGCGGCGACATCGCGGGCATGGTGCAGAAGTGGAGCGACTCCGGCGTCGGCACCTTCATCAGCCTGTGCATCGCGCTGGCGATCATCAACGCGGCGATCGTGATGGTGATCCAGAACTCGCGGGTGCTGTACGCCTCGGCGCGCGACAACGCCTGGCCCGCGCCGGTCAACCGGGCCTTCGCCGCCCTGAGCAAGCGATTCGGCTCTCCCTGGATCGCCACGCTCGCGGTCGGCGTGCCCGGTGCGGTGCTCTGCTTCGTGCCGGTGGCCACCCTCAACGGGGTGACCGGCGTGGCCGTCGCCGCGCTGTACGCCTTCGTGGCGCTGGCCGCCCTGGCGTCCCGGCGCGGCGTCCACAAGGAGCGCGAGGGCGTGTGGCGGATGCCGCTGTGGCCGGTGGTTCCGGTGGCGCTGCTGGCCGTGCTGGTCTGGGTACTCGCCCAGCAGACCTCGCACGACCTGATCATCACCGGCGCCATCACCGCGGCCGCCGCCCTGTACTGGGTGTTCTACCTGCGGCCGCGCCGGGCCACGCACTGGGTGATCACGATCCCCGAGGACGAGCTGGCGTCCTGACCCACGTAGTGGAAGCCCGGGTGCGGATGCATCAGGAAGTCGTGGTGGGAGATGTTCCACGCGTAGGCCCCGGCCAGCGCGAACACCACCCGGTCGCCGGGCCGTAGCCCGGCGGCCTGCGGGACGCCGCGGGCGAGCACGTCCTTCGGGGTGCACAACTGCCCGGTGAGCGTGGCCCGTTGCCCGCTCACCGCGGGCCTGGGCCAGGGGTACGGCCAGTCGTCCACCGGAAGCACGGTGAACGGCTGGTCGTGCCCCTTGGTCGCGGGTGTCCGCAGATGATGGGTGCCGCCGCGCAGTACGGCGAACTCCTCGCCGTGACTGCGCTTCACATCCAGCACATCGGTGGCGTACCAGCCGCAGTAAGCGGTCAGCGCCCGCCCGGGCTCGATCCGCAGCCGCGGACCCGGGTGCCGGCGCAGCAGCCGGTCAAGCCCGGCGCCGAACGCGGCCCAGTCGAAGCGGGCGGCCGGATCCGCGTAGTCGACGGCCATTCCGCCACCGATGTTGACCTCCTCGACCGGGGCGCGGAGCCTTACGGCCCACTCCACGATCCGCTCGGCGACGGCGAGTTGGGCAGCCGCGTCCAGGCCGCTGGCCAGGTGCGCGTGAATGCCGCGCAGCCGCAGGCGGGCGAAGTCCGGCTCGGCCAGCAGCGCCAGGCAGCGGTCGACACCGGCCGGGTCGAGGCCGAAGGGGCTCGGGCGGCCGCCCATCGCCAGGGCGACGCCGTGCAGTTCCACCGGCAGATTGACCCGCAGCAGGATGTCGGCCCGGCGGCCCGGTCCCACGATGGACGCCAGCAGCCGCAGTTCATGCTCGCTCTCCACATGGAAGCGCGCCACCCCCAGCTCCAGCGCCGCCGCGATCTCGGCGGCCGTCTTCCCCGGCCCGCCGAAGGCCACCGGCGCATCCGGCACCGCCCCGCGCACATGGCCGAGTTCACCCCCGGAGGCGACCTCGTACCCCGTCACGGCCGTCCGCAAGGCGGCCAGGATCTCCGGCTCCGGGTTGGCCTTGGCCGCGTAGTACAACTCGACGCCCGCGGGCAACGCGTCCCGCACGGACCGGGCATGCGCCCGCAGCGCCCCGAGGTCGTACACATACGCGGGCAACTCCCCGCCCGCCAGCCCACGCACCCGGTCCCGCACAGCCTCAGTGATCACCAAGAACTCCAGGACGGGAGGTGTGGACGGCCGCCCCGGGGACCTGTGGGCTCGCCCCTGGACCGGGGGTTCGGGGGCTCGCCCCCGCTCGAAGGCCAAGGGCCTGGGGACTCGCCCCCAGAGCGGGAGTTCGGGGGCAGGCCTCCGCCGCAGGCCCGGGGGCCTGGAGACTCGGTCCCGAACCGGGGGTCCTGGGCCCCGCCCCCACCCCAAGCCCAGGGGCCGGGGGGCTTGCCTTCGCCGCATGCCCGGGGGTTCCGGGGCTTGCCCCCAGACGGGAAGTGCGCGGGCTCACCCACACCGCAAGCCCAGGGACCTGAACACTCGCCCCCAGAGCGGGAGTTCGGGGCCCCGCCCCCGCCGCAGGCCCGGGGGTCCGGGGGCTTGCCCCCAGAAAAGCGCTATGGGCCGGATCCGCGAGCGGAGACGGCACCCGTACGTAGCCCGCCTCGCGGTCCGCGTGGCGCGACCAGCGGGTGAGCAGGTTGGCCTTGGCGGGCAGCGGCACCCCCGCGAGCAGGGCGCGCAGCCTCGGCGGGCAGCCCTGCTCGTCGGCGTACTCGCGCAGCACGGTGCGGACTTGCGCCCACAAGGTGGGCTCCAGGTCCGGGTGCAGATCGGCGAGCGCGGCCAGCAGTTCGGCGGTGTGGTTGACGAGCAGGCAGTAGACGACGCGGTCCCAGCCGCGCCGGGCGTCGTAGACGATCGGCCCGGCCACATCGGCGGGCAGCCCGGCAAGCGCCTCGGTGTGCTGCTCGGCCAGCAGCTTGGTGCCCTCCAGGTCGCGGAAGACGACCTGTCGCGGCAGCCCCGCACCGTCGACGCCGATCAGCACGTTCTGCAGATGCGGTTCGAGGACGACGCCGTAGTCGAAGTAGGCGGCGAGGACCGGTGGCAGCAGCAGCCGCAGATACGCCGTCCACCACTCCAACACGGCCCGCTGGCCCTGTCCGGCCAGCAGCCGGGAGACATGGGCCCCGCTGGTCGGGTACTCGTCGGCAACCGCGGCGGCCAGCAGCGGGGTCACACCGGGCAGCAGGTGGCCGTCCAGGCCATCGCGGACGATCACGCCGAACCCTTCGAGCAGCGCGTCGTCCCCGGGCAGGGCCAGCGCACGGTAGGCGGGCTCGCGCAGCATGGCGGTGCCGGGGAAGCGGGCGGTCAGCTCACGGAGTACCGGATCGAGCAGCCGGGTCAGGGCGACGGCACCGGCAAGTTCGTAACGGGCGTTCTTGCGCAGGCAGTTGGTGATGCGCACATTGAGGCTGAACTTGAGGAAGGCGCCCTGGCCGTGCAGCGTGCGCACGGACGCGGTCGCGGCGAAGGGCGCACCGCTCTCGCCGAGGTCGAGCACGTCCCCGACGCCGATGGCCTCGCGCAGCCGGGGTGCGCCGCCCAGCAGCTCGTACTGCCAGGGGTGCACGGGCAGCAGCCGGTAGCCGTCGGGGACGGGGCGCAGCCGGTCGAGCACCGCGTCGGCGCCCGGGGTGGCGCACTCCGCCGCGATCAGCTCACGGCGTACGGCCAGGTAGCGCAGCGGGAAGGTGGCGAAGGCCTCGGGCGCGTACGTGGCCCAGGAGTCGCCCGCCGAGGAGCGGGCCTTGGGGGTGGGGTGGAAGCGGTGGCCGAAGACCAGCGACTGCTCGGACTCCAGATAGCGGTCGCCGCCGGGCTGCGGGTGGGTACGGAGTACGAGTGCGGCGGCGATGCCGTCGCGGCTGGCGGCGAGTTGGGCGAGGAACTCGTCGTTGCCGACGCCGGAGCGCAACGACAGTTCGGTGTGCACGTACTCGCCCAACCGCTCAAGTCCCACCTCCCGCCAGCCGCCATCGGTCTGCTCGGCCACCGGCCCGGCGAACCGGTGCGCTCCCAGCAGCGAGGTACGGCGCAGCGCCACCCGCAGCAGCACCCCCTTTCTGGGCAGCCGCAGCAGCAGGTGCCCGTCGACGACGGCAGTGTGGTGTTCGGGCCCTGACACCTCACGCAGCAGGCAGTTGAGAAGGGTGTGGACGGAGGCCAGGTCGGCGGCGGGCAGCGCCAAGGGCGTGCGGTCGGTCACCGGGGAGATCAGCATCAACGACTCCAGCGGGTGCGGAAGGAATGCATCAACGGACAGAAACCAGGCCTCCGGTCGTCCGACGGCGGCAGGAGGCTTCCGCCGCGCCGACGGGCGACCACGATGGCGCGAACCGGCGGTCATGTACGACCCCCAGCGCTCAAGATCTGCCCAACGCCCTCTGGCCGCAACGGACTTGGGGTCACGGGTGCGGAGCCCCCGATCACAGCGCCCCGGGCGCCGGCCCCGGTGGCCTTCCGGGGCCTGGGGGCGACGCCCCCAGTAGGTAGTTGGGCCCCGTCGTGTAGTGCTTGTTGATGTCGGCCGCGCGGCAGCGCTCCTTGCTGAACAGAGTGCCCGCACTGACCATGGCCTTCACCGGCAGCCGTGCGGCGTCCAGCACCCGCTCGCGCAGCACGTCCCGCGGCTGTGGTGGCAGCCGGTCCACCGCCTCGGCCAGCCGGTCCCGGATCAGCCGCAGCACGGCGGTCAGCGGAGCCCGCCCGGTGCGGGCGAGTCCGAAGGCGTACGCCCCCGCGCACAGATGCACGGTGATGGTGGTGAACAGGTCCGCCAGCGGCCCGTCGTCGTCGGTGACGGTCCGCGGATCGTCGAACGAGACCGGTTCGAGCAGGTCGCCCAGCCGGGTGGCGTTGACCCGCGGGCCGTCGTTGTCCTTGAGCAGCAGCCGCACCCGGGGCCCGTCCTCGGCGGCGTCGAAGACCAACGAGATGTTCTGCTGATGCGACTCCAGGGCGATCCCGTAGCCGAACAGGGCGGTCTGCCAGTCGAAGAGCAGCCGCAGCACGGCATCGAGCAGCGCGAGCGGATCGCCGTCGTGGAAGCGGTCGGCGAGATGCTCGATGACCAGCCGACCGCTCGGCGCCGGAGCCAGCAGTGCCGCCATCGGCACGATCGCCGACTGGTCGAGCCCTGCCGGGTGGACGCGCACCAGGACGGCGAGGAGTTGATGACCGGCGTGCGCCCAGCACGTCTCGTCGGCGAGCAGCACGCTGTCCTTGAACCGCGGCTCGCGGGCGATCACCGCTTCCAGCAGCCGCTGGCACGCGGCGCCGTCGGCCAGTGTGCCGGGTTTGATGGTGCGCCGGTTGCCGACGCCCAACGTCGCCGTGTCGAGCGGCAGTTTGAGGTGGATACGGGGATGGTCGGCGACCGCCCCGGTCCGCATCGACAGGGTGGGGATCAGGTCGAGGTGCGGTCTACGGGCCAGCGCGGCATGCCGTTCGAGGCCGAGCGACCGCAGCGCGTCCTGGAGCGGCTGGGCCTTGGTCAGCGGGTGGACCGGCAGCGCGAGGTGATCGCGATCGAGTTCCGGCAGGCCGAGCAGTGCGGGGCTGGGCCACCGGCCCGGCAGCACCTCTTCGAGTGGCGCCCCGGCGGTGGTGACCGCCTCGCGGGGCAGCACGACCCAGCGCGGCCGGTAGCGGGGGTGGAACTCCGGTGCGTAGGAGCGCAGTTCGGCGGCGCCGAGACCACGGCGGCCGCGCGCGGTGGGGTACACGGGGTGGTCCAGGTAGGCGGCGAGGCTGTCATGGGCCAGGGCGCCGCGGTGGCCGCGCCAGCGGGCGGGGTCGGGACCGTAGCTGGCGGCCAGTCGCTGGTGCGTCCCGGCGCGTACGTCATGGTGCAGCCGCATGGTCGCCAGAGTCTGCCGGTACTCCTCGGCGAACTCTTCGAAACCGGGGCCGTCGACCGGGTCGGCGAGTGCGCGCAGCGCGCGCAGGATGTCGTCGCAGCTGGTCAGGTCGGCGGTGCGGCGGTCGGCGGTCTCGCGCCGCAGCAGCGGCAGCCGGGCCGCGTACTCGCTCTGGTAGCCGTCCTCGGCGACCGGCAGCAGCAGTGCCTCCCCGTCCGCGGCGGGCAGCCGCAGCCAGCGCCCGTCCTGTCGTACGACCGGTGCGCTGCGGCTGCGCAGCCCGACGACGTCCTCGCGCAGCAGCGCGCTCAGCACCCGGATCGTCAGCTCGTCCTCGGTGGTCACGGGGCGATCTCCCAGCGCTGGGCGGCGAGGAACTCTGCGGCGGCCCGGTCCACGGCCGCCTGGTCGGTGCCGGTGGTCCGCAGCACGCCGAGGTAGTCCCGATTGGTGTGGTACAGCGCATGCCGCTCACCGACCGGGCGCAGCGGCCGGTACGTCAACCGCACGCCACCCAGGGCCAGTTCGGCCGCCTCGGGCGCCGCGGTCAGTGTTCCGGCGCGGTCGGCGTACGGGTAGTCGACGCGGGCCCGGCCGCCCGTCCGGACGCCGAGGTCGGCGGGGAGCGGCTCGCCCAGATGCACCCGCAAGATCCGCTCGAAGAGCGGAATGCCCAGCAGGCCGCCGAGCAGCAGGTCGCCGTGGTCGCCGATGGCGCGGTAGTTGACCTCGATCAGCCGCGCCCGGCCGTCCCGCACCACGTACTCGGTGTGGCAGGCCCCGAACGCCACGCCGAGTGCGTCGAGTTGGGCCAGCACCTGGTCGACGGCCCCGGGCGGCGGCTCGGGGTCGAAGACCAGGCGTTCCTCGATGAAGTACGGCAGCGGGGACAACTCGGTGCGGAAGCCACCGAGCACATGGCGGGCGCCGGCGATGTCGCCCAGCGTCTCCAGGGTGCGCAGCCCACCGGCCAGGAACTCCTCCACGACCAGCGCGGCACCGGGCCGCCTGGCCTGGATCTCCCTGCAGCGCGCGACCAGTTCGCGGTCGTCCTCGGCGAGTACCACGTCCTCGCTGGCCACCCCCTCGCGCGGTTTGATGACACACGGATACCGCACCTGCGACGTGTCCGGTAGTACGCCCGGGTCCTGGTCCGGCGCCAGTTCGGCGCACCATACGGCGTCGGCGCCGCACGCGGCGAGATGGCGGCGCAGCTGCGCCTTGTTCTTCGTGCGCAGCGCGACCCGCCAGTCCTTGCCGGGCAGCCCGAAGTAGTCGGCGGCCAGGGCCGTCTGGACCTGCAGATGGTCGCTGTTGCTGAACACCGCGTCCGGGACGCGGTGTTGCGTGATCGCCCCTATGACCTCGCGGATCTCGCGGACGTCGCAGCCGATGACCTCCACACCCGCGGGGTACCGGGCGCGGCGGTGCGGCGCGGGGTCGTGGGTGAGGACGGTGACGTCAAGGCCGAGTCGTTCGGCGGCAGGCAGGAACCCTTCGGTGACCGAGTCGGTGGGGTTGAGCGCAAGCAGGTAGAGCCGCATGGGGGACGCCCTTCGTTCGGTCACCAACACGCGATCAACTTAGGTTAGGCATACCTAACCATGTCAAGTATCGTGAGGCCATCCGGGCGCACCCCCACGTTGATCGGAACGTCAAATGTCCCATGCGCGTTCAGTGTTCGCGGATCACACCTGGACGGCCGCACGGCCGCTCGCCGACCTGTACCGCCAGCTCGCCCGGCACTGCGAGGCGTGGTGCGCCGACTTCACCGCGGGCCCCGCGGGGTGGATACCGGTGGCGGACCTCACCAGCCGCCCCGAGGCGCTCGCCGCCGTCATCGACGGCGAATCCGCCCGCATCCTGGCCGAACACGGCCTGCGGCCGCGCCGCGACGTCGCCGCCTCGCGGGTGCTGCACCACTACCTGTGGACGGCCTGCCTGCTGTTCAGCGGCCCCTGGTACCTGGACCGCCGGGTCCCCCGGATCCCGTCGGACCAGGTCCGTATCGACCCGGCGAGCGGGACCCTCGCGATCGCGCCCGACCGCTGCACGGTCGTGGGGCGGGCGGCGCGCCCGGCCGAGTTGCGCGACGCGGTCGCCGACCACGTCGGGCCGGTGCTGCGGGCCTTCGCCCCCGAGGTCCGGCGCGGTCCGCGTGCGCTGTGGGGGATGGCGGCCGACGACCTGGTGTCCGGCATCTGGTACCTCGGCCGGACGTTCGACGACGAGCGGCGCGGGGTGCGGGAGGCCACCGCCGTACTCCCCGGCGCCACCCCGCCGTTCCCCGGCGCCGCCGCCTTCCGCGAGCTGTCCGGCCCCGCGGGCCGCCGCCAGCCGACCCGCACCCGGCAGGGCTGCTGCATGTACTACGCGATCCGCCCGGACGAAGCCTGCCTGACCTGCCCCCGGACAAGCGACGCGGAGCGGGTGCGGCGGATGGCGTAGGCCGTCCACTGGACCAGGCCCGCGCAGCACGCGGCGGCGGCGAAGGCCTCGGCGACGCCCGCCGTCGGCAGGAGCACGGCCAGCACCGCGAACCAGGTGAGGAACCCGAACTCGGCGCGGACCACACCGCGCAGGAAGTCCACCGCCGCGCCCGGCCCCCGGTGGCGGTGCGTGTGCACCACCTGCGCGACGACGAGTATCGGAAACGGCGAGCACACCCCAACCGCGTGCGGGCCCAACCGCCCGGCCAGCACGGTGACGGTGAGCACGTAGAGGGCGACGACGCCCATCCGCGCCGGGAGGTTCGCCCCGGCGCCCTCGCCGCCACGGGAAGCCGTGCGCGGCACGGGCCACCACCGCACCACCGCGAGAAGGACGGTCACCGCCAGCACAGCGGTGCCCAACGGCCCGACCGCGGCGCCCAGTTGCGCACCGGCGGCCACCAGGAACACCGCGCACGCGACGAGCACCGAGCACACCGGCCCATGGCGGCGGGCGGTCACCGCGTAGGACCAGCACAGCAGACAGGCCGCGGTCGCGCCGCCGAGGGTGGCGGCAGCCATGTGCCCGGCGAACACCGGACCGTGGTCCAGCGCCGCGAACAGCACGATCGGCCCGGAGGTCAGCGGCAGCCCGGCGACCAGCCCGCCGAACTCCGGACCGTAACGGCGTTGCAGGGCGCAGACGCAGGTGAGCAGCAGCGGCGGAAGGAGGATTCGGGCTATCGCGTATGCCATGGCTCGACCCTGCGCCGAGCAGCGGTGCGATGGGCGCGGACTTCTCGGCTGGCAGGCCGCCACCGCTGTGAGATTCTCGGTGCCATGGCGATACAGGCGAGAAAAACGCGGACGACCACCACGGGAGGACTCGACCGGCTCGACCGGGAGATCCTCGCCGTACTCGTGCGCGACGGCCGCGCCACCTATCTGGAGGTCGCCCGCCGGGTCCGGTTGTCCGCCAACGCGGCGGCCGACCGCATCCGCCGGATGCGCGCGGACGGCGTGATCCGCGGCTACCACGCGGAACTGGACCGGACCGCCCTGGGCGCAACACTGTCGGCCCTCACCGATGTCCGCCTACGCGAAGGCGTGGACGGCCGCGGCTTCGAGTCCAGCCTGTCCGCCCTCCCCCAGATCGCCGCAGCCGCCCACACCACCGGCGAGTACGACTACCAGCTGCGCATTGTCTGCGCCGACCCTGCCGAACTGGAGGCGGTGGTCGAGCAGTTGAAGAGAGACCACGGCGTCAGGGAACTACGCAGCCGCCTCGTGCTACGCGAGGTCGAGATGGACCCGACCCGCTTCCTCGGCGTACCGAGCTGAACCGTGCGTCGCGCGGGCGCGGCGATGGGCGATCGACCGGCCGCGTGACCGACGGGGGGGCCGCCTCCGGGGAGGCGCCCCCTCGTGCCCTGTGTGGTTGCCGGATCAGCGAGGTGACGTGTGGTCGTCCGGCACACGTTGAACCGGACCGCTGGGAGGGCTGCTGCGGGCTGCGGCTCAGGCGTCGCCGGGCAGGAGGTGCTGGTCGACCTGGCGGAAGGTCCAGGTTCCGTGCGTGCGGGTGAAGATCCAGACCAGGTCGAAACGGTTCGGCCAGGTGGCGGGGACGCCGGTGTGGGACGCACCGAGGGCTTTGACGATGGCCGGGATGCGGCTGTGTTCCCAGCAGATCAGCACCGGTCCGGGGGCGGAGAGCGCGGCAGTGGCCAGCGCCGCCTCTTGGGATTCGGCGTAGGTGGTGTTCAGCGTGAGGCCCATGTGTTGGGCCAGCGGTGTCACGGTCTGCCGCATGCGGTGGGCTCCGGCGTGCGGGCCTTGGTCCGTGGCGGCGTAGATGGTCCGCGGGCGCACGATGCCGGTCGTGAGGGGCTGGTTTCGGGGCGGGTCGAACAGCTTCGGCATCGCGTTGGCCCGGTCCCAGCCGCGCTGGGTAAGCGACTTGCTGTCCTGGTGGCCGTTGTCGCTGATGCCGGGGTGGCTCGCGTCCGGCTTCTCCCCGTGCCTGATGATCATGATGACGGCGTCTGCCGACGTCCCAGCGCTGGGCGCGTTGGCCGGGGCGGATGCGGCCTTGTGTGATCCCTTGTCGCCGCAGCCAGCGAGTAACACGGGTGCGGCTGCCGCCAGTCCGGCCAGCACCCAACGTCGGCTCACCGGAGCCCCGTTGGGGGCAGTCTGCTCCGGCGCCGGCATGTCTGCGGCCGTCTGGCTCTGCGTCATCTGGGGTTCCTCCCGAGTGCGGCGGGATTACATGATCGCGTGGCAGTACAACATGCCTTCCTGAGAGAGCTCTTGGGCGGCCCATCGTCGCCGCGCAGCCGCACAGCCATCAGGCACCACACAACCCGGGACCCAAGGCCCGTCTGACAGATGCGTGTTGGGCCAGCTCACCGATCAGATGGCGGCACCGTCACCACCGACAACCGCGCCCGCTGGACCCCGAAGACGTGGGTGGTGAACCGCCCGAGTGATGTGCCGGGCGGACTGCCGCGTAGGGTCCTGCCCCATGGTGACGGAGTTCAGCGACGCGCTCTTGTACGAGGCGGAAAGGCACGCGGCGTGGGGCGCCGCGCAGCTCGAAACCCTGACCAGCTTCCTGCCCGAGGGGCCATGGACCGCGGACCTGCCCTCCTGCGTCTACCGGCAGGGTGGCCTGGAACTGCGCGTCGCCGTGCTGGGCACGTACGACATGGATGAGCAGTCGTGGATGTGGGGCTGGGCCAACCCAGGCCTGCGGGGCACCCGGTGGTGTCCCTCGCCGAGGAGGTCGAACGCTTCGGACGGGCCCACGGGATCGGCGAGTTCACCAACGAGGTGCTCGATCTGTCCGGCTTTGCTGATCCGCGCCGCGCCGCGGAGACCCTGGCTTTCGCCGGGATGGGCGTGACCCGGTCCGCGGGCTACATCGGTGTACCGGCTGGCTCGAACACGCAGGTCTACTTCCTGCCCGACGACCCGCAGGTCCCCCGTGCCGCCCTGGACCCCGCCACGCTGCCGCGGACGCTGATGACGGCCGTGGGCCTCATCGGCCACACGGCCCGTCGGGTGGTGACCGGGTACTTCGACCACCACGGCGTACCGCAGCGCGAGAACGGCCACCAGGTCATCGCCGAGCTCCCCGGCGGCAACGCGGCAGAGATCGACTTCGACTCAGCGGGCCGGATCTCGGCCGTCCGACTGACCGCCCTGCGCTGACCTGACTCCCCCGCCGTCGTAGCACCAACCGTTGATGGGACGGTCGCGAGGACATCGAGGCCACTGGCCGTCAGGCCCGAGTTGAGCCCACCGATGTCCTGTGCCATCGGGGCGAATGCCCAGCTGCGGGTTCCCGCACAACCCGTCCGGACAGTCGGATGCCCTGGCGGAAACACCGCTAAGAGGATCTCCGCCATGCCCACCTTCTCCGCACATGATGGAACCGACCTCGTCTCCCACGTGTTTGGAGAAGGGCGGCCCGGTGATCTGCCTGCCGGGCGGAATGCAGGACTCCGTCTACCTGGGTGAGCTCGGCGGCCTGTCGGCACACGGCAGTTGATCATGATGGACCCTCGGGGCACCGGCCAGTCCGCGATACCGGAGGATGCCGCCTCCTACCGCTGTGACCGGCTTGTCGATGATGTCGAGGATCTGCGCGAGCACCTTGGTCTTGACGAGTTGGACCTGCTCGCGCACTGCGCTGGCGCGAACCTCGCAGCGCTCTATTTGGCCCGATACCCAGAACGCGTCGGCAAGCTCGCTCTGATCACTCCGAGCACCACGGCCGTCGGCATCGCGGCCACCGGGGAGTCCCGCCTTGAGATCGCGCGGCTCCGCAAGGACGAGCCCTGGTTCGCAGCGGCGTTCGCAGCACTCGAAGCGATCGTGGCCGGTAACGCCGACAAGGACAGCTGGAAGGCCATCGACCCCTTCTTCTACGGCCGATGGGATGCGGCAGTACAAGCCCACCAAGCGGCCCAGGAAGGCCATCAGAACACGGAAGCCGCAGCGGTCTACGGCTCCCAGGGCGCGTTCGACCCGGAAGCCACTCGCGCGGCACTCGCCGCATTCGACACGCCGGTGCTGCTGCTTGCCGGAGAAACCGACCTGAACACGATTCCGAGCGTCGTGGCCGAATACGCCGAGCTGTTCCAGAACGCCGAGTTCGTCGTCCAACCGAAAGCAGGCCACTATCCGTGGCTCGATGACGCTGACCGGTTCGTGGCGACAACCGCGACGTTTCTGGGCTGAAGGCTGCCTCGCGGGGAAACCGGTCGAAGACCGACCGTCAGCCGTTATCTATGGTTGGCTGGTCCGCGCGCCATGACGAGCGGACCAGCCCACCATCGACCAGCGGCCGGATTCGGACGCCGGGTCAGGCCGGAGCCGGCAGGTCGTCGAACTCGACGACCTGGCGCACCTCGACCTCGACCTCCTCGAACAGTTCGGCATACCGCTGGGCATACTCGACGGCCTCCGCCCGGTCCTTGGCGTTGATCAGCGCGAAGCCGCCGATGACCTCCTTGGCCTCGGTGAACGGCCCATCGGTCGCGGTGACCGCCGCACCCCGGGCCTTGCGGACCAGCGCGCCCTTCTCGGACGGGTGGACACCCTCGGCCGTGATCAGGATGCCCTTGTCGATCGAGTCCTGGATGAACGCGCCCATCTTCTCGATGAACTCCTGGCTGGGGTTCCACGCCTCCGGGGCACGCTCGTCGAGCCGGTGCATCATGAGAAACCGCATTGCTGCTCCCTTGTTCTCTGGGCCTGGGGTCCGGTCGGTCCCGGACGCGGTGATCAGCCCCTCACCTGTACGTCGAACGACGGCACGCTGCTTCGACACCTTCTCCATGGAATTTTCTCGGCGCGGCGCACCCACGCACACACCGTCGACCGCCACCCAATCCAGCACGGATCCAGCAACGAACACGCGAACGGGACCGGTCCCGAACCGGACCGACCCCGCCTGACCTTCAGGTTTACCAACCCGCTACAGCGACGCTCCAGCGCGCCCTACACGTTGAACCGGAACATCGACGACTCTGCTGTGACCTGCGCGAACCCGGGTTCAGGCGGCAGGATCCAGCAGCGATCCAGCACCCGGGCCGGACCGGTGGGCGACCGCGGGCCGCTCTGACGCGGGCGGGACGGCGGGCGCCGCTCGCCTGACGCCATCCAATACCTGCCGAACATCGAGGGACGGGGCGCCGGCGGGGCGTCCTGCGTCAATCCGGATCAGCTGACTCGTCGAGTTCCTGGGCGAACTGGAGGAACTGGTGGATGTGGTCTTCGGTGAGGCCGATAGCAGGATCGACGGGGACGAGTCGTGTAGAGATCTGGCGACGGGCTGCCCAGCTGCGTGCGAAGTCGCTGTGTAGGTCGTCGATCCACGCGACGGCCCGGTCCGCGACAGCGCGAGCGATGGTGGGGAACTTATCGAAGTGGTCACCGGGGTGTGGGGGGAACTCAGAGATTCTCATGCGGACTCCTCGTTGGCCGTGTTGCTGGCGGCGTCGATCTCGGCGACGACGCGGAGGGCCCGGTCGTGGTCGGCCTGGAGCCGAGTGCGTTCGGTCTTGCGCGTGGTGCCGAGTTGGCCGATGAACGTCTCGGTGCGTTCGGCGTGTTCGGCCCAGACGGAGCACCAGATGCCAGATCACGTACCGGGGCAGGAGTTTGCGCTGTTCGGGGTGCTGCTGGGATGCGAGGAGGCCGGTGAGGAAGCGTTCGAGGCGGACCGTGTACTCGTCGCGCTCGGGCAGAGCGCCGACACCGGTGACAATGGCGGCGAAGGCCGCCCAGGCCTTGGGAGCCGTTGGAGTCGCCCGAAGGGCCCGGCACGCGGGTGCCGGGCCCTTCGGGGTGGTCTACGGCGCCGCCGGGCGGGGTGCCGGTGTGGTCACTTTGCGGCGGTCATTTGACGGTGCGGCGGACGCCAAGAGATGGCCAGGCTGTGGCGGTCACCCGCGGCGACACTGCGTACTCCGGTGAGGAATCGGGTGCAGGGTGCGGTCTGGCCGGGCGCGCAGACCCGTACGGGTGTGAGGCGGTTGATGGTGGTGCCGTCGCCCACCTGTCCGCTTGTGTTCAACCCCCAGGCAAGGACGGCACCCCGCGGGCGCCGAACCGGCCGCCCTGGCCACCTCCCGCGCAACGCCAAGGTGGTGTCGCCGCCCGCGGCGATGGCGCGTACGCCGGTGAGGAATCGGGTGCAGGGTGCGGTCTGGCCGGGCGCGCAGACCCGTACGGGTGTGGTGCGGTTGGTGGTGGTGCCGTCGCCCAGCTCACCGACAATGTTGAGCCCCCAGGAGAGGACGGCGCCGCGCCATCGCAGCGCGATGCTCCACAAGCCGCCCCCGAAGACGGCGCGTACGCCGGTGAGGAATCGGGTGCAGGGTGCGGTCTGGCCGACTGCGCAGACCCGTACGGGTGTGGTGCGGTTGATGGTGGTGCCGTCGCCCAGCTCACCGAAGGAGTTGGCTCCCCAGGAGAGGACGGTGCCGTTCGGGCGCAACGCGAGACTGAGGAAGCTGCCTGCGGAGATGGCGCGCACGTGGCGGAGGAATCGGGTGCAGGGTGCGGTCTGACCGGGTGCGCAGACCCGTCCGGGTGTGGTGCGGTTGGTGGTGGTGCCGTCGCCCAGCTGACCGGTGCGGTTGTCGCCCCAGGAGAGGACGGTGCCGCTCAGGCTCAGCGCCATGCTGAAGACGCCTTCGGACTGTGCGGAGATGGCGCGTACTCCGGTGAGGAATCGGGTGCAGGGTGCGGTCTGACCGGGCGCGCAGACCCGTACGGGTGTGAGGCGGTTGATGGTGGTGCCGTCGCCCACCTGGCCGGAGGCGTTGGCCCCCCAGGCGACGACGGTGCCGTTGTTGAGCAGCGCCAGGCTGTGGCTGAGGCCCGCGGCGATGGCGCGTACTCCGGTAAGGAATCGGGTGCAGGGTGCGGTCTGGCCGACTGCGCAGACCCGTACGGGTGTGGTGCGGCCGATGGTGGTGCCGTCGCCCAGCTGGCCGAAGGTGTTGTTGCCCCAGGCGAGGACGGTGCCGTTGGGGAGCAGGGCCAGGCTGTGCCTGCCACCCCCGGCCATAGCGCGTACGTGCTGGAGCGGCGGGGTGCAGGGCGGAGTCTGGCCGGGTCTGCAGACGCGCACTGGTGTGGTGCGGCTCATGGTGGTGCCGTCGCCGAGCTGGCCGAAGGCGTTGGCTCCCCAGGCGAGGGCGGTGCCTCCTGGTTTGCCGCCGTGGGCCATGGCGGCTTGCGATGTGCCGGGAGACGCTGCGGTGGCCATCAGCGCCGCTACGGCAACGGTGGTGATCCGTCTCCATAGTGGTCGGCCAAGGTGCCCGAGAAGCATGTCAGTACCCCTTATCTGGCTATCTATCAGGACCGGGCTGCAGACCGCGCGTTCGGAGGCGCTCGCCCGACGGCTACATCTTCAGCGCAACACATCCAGTGATTGCTGTAATTTCCGGCCTATAAGATGAATTCACCTGATTGCCTGCCTCCCCGGCCCAGCAACCGTTGGCCCGCGGGCGCGCGAGGTCGCCTCAAGCGCGCTGCGCTTCTCTGGTTGGGCGGATGCCCCTGTTTGACCCATGGGGCTGAGCAGCACGAAAGCTCGCGTCAGCCGGGCTCCTTCGCCCTGTGCGTGCACGTGGACGTGCGGGCACTCAGGCCTACCGCGGCTCACATGCTGAGAGCTGGATCAGCCCGGCGGCTGGGCGGCGGCGAAGGCGGCGAAGGCCGCCCAGGCGGGGGGAGGTGAGGGTCGGACCCTGCGGGTCCTTGGAGTCGCGCACGTGGATGGTGGAGGGCAGAGGCGGCGATCTCGATGCAGTGGCCGCCCCGCTCGCTGCCGTAGCTGGACTTGAACCACTCCAGTACGGGCCTCATTGCTCTCCTGGCAACCGGTCCAACAGGCCTTTGGTTCTTCGGGGTTGAGGGCCTGTGTCCGCAGCATCGCGGGGCTGCGGCTCTACGCCCTTGACGAGCATGCCGCCGGGAGCCGGGTCTACCAGAGGGGCCTTGCATCGTTCAGGTACTTCGAGCGCCCGTCGGTCAGCGCTTGCAACGCGACGCGGGCGCGTAGCCGTGACCGTAGGAGTTCACCGGCCCGGTCCGGGGAGAGGAACGCCACCTCGGACAACTCTTCGTCGTGCGGCCGCATGTCAGCAGCCTGCTCCTCGTTGAGGGTGCCGCCATCGAAGATGAAGGCAATCTGGCCGTAGATGTCGACGGTCGTCTTGATCGACTTATGGCCTAGCCCCCGCGAGACCTCGTGGATGGGGATCCCGTTCGTCAGCGCGGCGGAGGCGAAGAAGTGCTGGAGGGCGTACGGAGTGCACTTCGGGCCGCCGTCCGGCGTGACGAGATCAGCGGCCCGCACGACCTTCTTGAGCACGGACTCGGCATCGCCAACCAGCCCTGGTCGAGACCGCGATGGGGGGCCAGACCCTGGCCCTACCGGCCCAGCTCGACGCTGTCCCTCGGGCATGCGACGACCTCACCCACGACTCTGGCCACGCTCACCGGGCCCAGATGCTGGCCGAGATCGGCAAGGCAACGGCCGGAGCCGGTTCAACCAGGCACAGGCACCGGGCTCTCACTCCCCTGACCGCCTTACCCGGAGCACAGGCGCGTCACCACGGCGGGGCGGCAGTCAACAACCGTCGACATAGGCGCGCGCTGCGACCATGACGTCGCGGAATCGCCCATCCGCGATGACCTTGGCCGGCGCCTCGTCCTCCAGTTGGGGGTTCATGCCGATCAGCCAGGCTCGTGCGGTGTAGAGACTTTCCGCGTCCTGGATGAGCTGGAAGACTTGGAGGGCCGCACGCAGTCGCTCCTCCTTGTCGGACTGCGGCACTGATGTTCCCGCCGCCCACTTCCCCACCTGCTTGGGGTCGCTGATGTTGGTGATCCGTGCCGTCAGGCGCTGCCCGAGATGGTCCTGCAGGAAACGCGCGATGTCAGCGATGGACATGCGTACCGTGGTGGCATGTGCTCGCTCGGCACTGGCGGCGCTCTTGGTGGGCCCTGTAGTCAGCGTCTTCGGCGGCATGGTTTTCATCTCCCTCGCGTCCTGACTCCGCGCTGCCGCCCTGAGGGCATGGGTGGTCGCGTGTCAGGCAACGGGTGGTAGTCATCCTGGCTGCCCGCGCGGTCGGAGCGGCAGGCACGACGCACACGTGCCGACGCTTGCGGCCCTTGAGGCGCTGCGGGCTGAGTAACGCTTCTTGTTTCAGGCGCTCGCGGGGAAGCGTGACCTCGGCGAGTTCCGATGTCCGGCGGTGCCGGTACTCAGGATCGCTGCTTTCCGGTCGCCCAGGATCCGGTGCAGTTATGACTGAGGGGGTGGAGGCGGCGCAGGTGACTTCGTGCCGTGCGTCGGCGGAGTGCGAGCTGCGCTGTCGCGAGTGCCCCGTCGGGGGGCATCACCGCTGGTGGGGGTGGCGCGCTCCAGGGCAGACGTAACCTTCGGTGGCGCGCCAAGTTCGTCACTGCATCCATCGCTACATCCCTGTCCGAGGTTGTGCATCAAGGCTACCCAGTTTCCGAGATCAACTCCACCTGGTTGACCCGGTGTTTTTCTGTCTCTTTTGAGGCGTCACATTTGGCTCCCGCAAACGAAATTACCTACCTGACCTGCGGTCATCAGAGAGGCACGTGCCCGTACGTCAAGAGAGGCCTCCAGCAGAAGGTTCATGATTCGTTCGTTCGAGGGACCCCGAAGGGTAGATTTAACGGTGGGAAAGGCAGGGGGATCAGTGGTGGCTTCCCGGCGGGGTGCCGGTCAGCGGATGGTGAGGGCGTACTCCGCGGCCACCGTGCGGAGCCCTTCCGTCTCAAGCCAGATGGGCCGTTGCTCGACCAGTTCAAGAGGGACGTCGTGGAAGATGGCCCAGCACTGACGCATGCCGAAGCGTGAGCAGTAGGTGATCCCGTGGATCAGCCGGTCCTGCCGGGGGGTGCGCTGACTGATGGCCCAGGCGGAGATCTGACGGGTGATCCGGCGGTCGGCACCTTGAATGTGCTCCGCCGTGAGTTTCTCGACGCCGAAGTGGGACAGCTCGGTGCGCAGCTCGTGCGTGAGCGTGTGCAGGGTCTGCTCGTCGTCGACGTCTAAGAACCGGGCATCCTTGGCAGGCTGTAACCGGACGAGCGTGTGGCGGGTACGCCAGTCCTGCGGCAGGGTGCCGGGGTTGAGGTAGTACGGGTCTTCCCAGGAGTCGCCGATGATGGCGCGCATCTCCGGGTCCACCCGGAACGGTGCCAAGGCCTCCGCGAAGCAGCCGTCCAGGTCGGTCGCGCAGTACAGGATCCCGTAGCCGACTATGCTCCACCGGTTGCCACCTGAGCGGGCGTTGTCCTCGGCGGTGATCTTGCTGTACTTGGTGGGCTGCTCGGCCTTGCCCAGTCTCCACACACCGGGCTCTGGTGCCGGCACCAACGTGACGTCCGGCTGCTGATGACCGGTCATGCGCCGCTCCTCCCATACGCCTGTTGTGGCACCCGTCGACGCGGCCCACCCCGGCTTCGCCGCGCGCGGGGGTACCGCCGGCCCCGGTTCTCCTGACCGGCGCCGACCCCTCGATCGCAGCGGGTCCGTGGGCATGCGAGCCCGCCACGGACGTGCCGGTCCCTGGCGATCGTCGGCGTGACCTCACCTGCGGGGCGTGCACGGAACGATCATTCTCCTTCCACTCGGAAGGAGTAGGGACCCACTTGCGGTGACAACCGGGGGCGCACGAAGCCTTGGGGGGCGCACAGCCGTTTCACCGGGCTCCGAGGGTGAGTTCCAGCACGATGCTGCCCGCGTCGCCACCCAGTGCCAGGACGACCCGTTCGTCGTCCCCCCGCAAGGGGTGGGCGGAGACCGTCCGCACGGGGCTGCCGGTGGCGAGCACCAGGAGGCGACGGCCTGCGAGGGCGTCCCAGAGCTGGACGGTGCCATCTCTTGCGGCACCGGCGACATAGGCGCGTTGGCCTCGGGCGGACCACGCGGCGACTGCCTCGACGCCACCGAGGTGCCCGCCCAGGGTGACACCCAGTGGTGCGCCGCTGTCCGCGTCCCACAGCCGGACAGTGCCGTCGCCACCACCGCTGGCGACGAACGCCGGCCACATGCAGTCCGGGTGGGCAGCGAGAGCCACCGCGTTGATGAATCCCTGTCGGCAGCGCAGTGGTTCGGCACGCGCTCCGTCCATGCCGTGCCACAGGCGGACGGTGCCGTCGGTGCCGCCGGAGGCGAACCAGTCGCGTCGGCCGTCGGAGGCTGCCGCCACGCAGCGAACGCTGTGCTGGTGGCCGTGCCATCGGGACACCCGTGCACCGGTGTCGAGATCCCACAGGCCCACGGTCCAGTCCTCGCTGCCGCTGAGAGCCAGCCGACGGCCGTCGGCGGCCGTGCAGCAGGCGAGAGCCCGGACTGGCAGGACGTGGCCCTGTAACGGGGAAAGGCGCGTACCGCTGTCGGCGTCCCAGCGGTGGATGCTGTTGTCTGCCGCCCACAGCAGCAGGCGGTTCCCCTGCTCGGACGAGGGAGTCCAGGCCAGGGCTGACGCCCTCCCGCTTGCCGCGAGGACGGTGCGGTCGCCGGTCCCGGTGTCCCAGAGCTGGATGTCGTCGGCGGTGTCGTCGCTCAAGGCGAGCAGCGGCGGCGCGTCGGCCGCGGTGAGCAGCGCCGCGGCGTGAGTGCGGCGCGGTGTCGCCGTGCCGTCCAATGGTCCGCCGGTGGGGGCGGTGGGGCCGGTGGGGTCCCAGAGGCGCACGGTGTTGTCCCGGGCGCTGGAGGCCAGGAGCTCACCGGCGGGAGTGGGGATGGCGGCCAGGGCGGTCACCATGTCAGTGTGGCCGCGCAGTTGGCCCGCTCGTCGGCCGGAGGCGACGTCCCACAGGTCGATGGCGTTGTCGGCGCCGGCCGCCGCGAGCACATCGCGTTCTCCCGTCCGCAGCGCGGCCAGGACGCGCGGCGCGACGACGTGGTCCTCAAGGCCGGTTCGGGTGCCCGTGGTGGTGTTCCATACCTCAGCGGTTCCGTCCACCCATACGACGGCGACGTGGCCGGGACGAGTGACGGGCAGTAATGCCTCTGCTTGCGAGGCCCGTTCGTAGCCGCCGACGGGGGCGCCAGTCCGGGCGTCGTGTGCGGTGAGTGCGGGTCCGGCAGCGGTCACCACCCGGGGGCAGTCGTCGGCTCCGCATACGACAGCCACCGCGGTGGTCTCCTGGGCGGCGAGCGGTACTTCGGGGTCGATGGATTGTTCACCCTCAGACGGTGGTTCCCGCCAAGTGGTGCGGGTGCCGTCGCCGCTGACGATCAGGAGCGTTAGCCGTCCAGCATGGGCGGTGTGACCGGTGACCGAGCTGATCCAGCTTTCCCTGCGCGCACCAGCCTCATCGACGAGCCGGCCGCGCATCGGGTCCCAGATGCGGACCCTGCCGTCGGTGCTTCCGGATACCAGGACTGTCCCGGCGGTCGAGTGGGGCAGGACGGTGAGCAAGCTGACCGCGCCGTCGTGCGCCGCGATGCGTTCGCCCAAAGGGGCACCGGTACTGGCGTCGATCAGTTCGATGCCGCCCAGGTCGTCACCGATGGCCAGGATGACGGAGTTGTCGATTCCGCGGACGGCGCACAGGGAGGCGATGTTCCGATCGACCGCGGCCAGTACGTTGGTCGGCGGTGACCACCGGGACCACAGCACGCGGACCCGTGACCCGGTGAACGACGCGGCCTCCGCGGGCAGTTGTGACCACGGGGTGCGGGGGTGGTACATGGCCGTGTAGGTCAGGTGGAGGCTGGAGCAGCGCGAGGCGTGATCGGCCGCCTGCACGTAGGGCTCGACGACCGCCCATGCGGTGAGCCACCGCTGATCGGGCCGGTTCGGCAGCGGCAGTCCCAGCAGGCCTCTGATACGGCCGCTGGATTCCCAGGGCAGCAATGCGGGCGGCAGGCACGTGTCGTTCAATTCGGCGCCCAGCGCCGCATGCCAGGCCGCGTGGCGGGCGACATAGGGGTGTGGAGCCACCTCACCGGTGTCCACGAGCCTGCCCAGCCCGGCAGCGATCCGCGCATGCACGGCACGTTCCTCGGCGTCCGGCGACTCGTCCGGTCCCTGTGCCGCCGTCACGTTCCTCCCCCACCCCCCGACGCCGGATACGACCACCGGCGCAGTACCACAGCCAGCCGCTGATGCGCCGGGCGGTACACGACGCGATCATCCTCGCTGTCATGCGAGAGATACCCCGCCAGGCGGCTGCCCAACAGCAGCCCGATCTTCTTGTCCGGCTCGTCGATGCGTGCCCCGAGCACGGCTTCGGCAACAGCGGGCCACACCTGGGCCCATGGCATGCCCGCCCCTTGCGCGAACGCGGTGGCACGCAACAGAGCGCCGATCTCCTGTCGCTGCAGGCCCTCGGTGGCCACGACTTGGTCGACGTCGGCCTCCAGCAGGCCCACGGTGCCGCGGTCCAGGTGGGCCAGCCACTGCGGATCCGCCAGGAGTGCCGCCGCGTCGTCCTGTCGCAGCTGCTCGGCGGCGAGGCGGGCGTCGAGGAACGATGGTGTCACCCGGGCGGCGACGGTCCGGGCGGCGGCCTGCACCGCGGTCGGGTCGGCGGCCCAGGCATCGGATATCAGGGCGCTGACGTACGCCGCGATGTCCTCGTCGATCCCATCGCCGTCGGTGCGCACCACCTGTGCGTCGTCGATGACGTCCAGGACCTGCTGCAGCAGTTGCTCGGGCCGTACCCCCTCGGCGCGGTTCGCCTCCTGCGACGGCCTGCTGCTGCGCAGGCCCACCAGAAGCCGCACCCCCCTGCGGGTGGGCGCCGCGGCCTCGGGACACCCGGTGCGGACCGCGTCGGGACCAGGGGCGGCTTCCGTGTCCGGGGCGGAGCCGGTGCGGCCCGCCAGGGGCGCGAGGACGTCGCGGACGCACCCCACGGGGTCCAGGGCCTCGTCGATCGCGTCCACGACGATGGTGATCTGCGGGCCGGGGCTGTACAGGAAGTGCTCCAGGCTCTGGCGCCAACGACGCAGCTCGTGCACCGCGGCCTGCGCCGGGCCGATGGTGAGGCCCAGCTTCGTCGCGATGGTGGCCAGCAACTCCACGGGTCCACGGTTGCGGGCCGACACCGCGACGTTTACGGCTCCCTCGGCCGGCACGGTACCGGCCGGGGCATCGGCGACGGCCTGCGCGTAGCGCGGTGAGGAGCGGAAGTCCGGGTCGCTGAGCGTCACCGCCCGTCCCAGCACGGCCGACTTGCCGGTGGCGGTGGTGCCCGTGACGACCAGGACACCGGGGGGTCCTTCAAGGAAGGCCACCAGGGCGCGGTTGATGTCCTGGCGGCCGGAGAAGTACCAGCCAGGGTCGTCGGCGTGCGGGCGCCCGCTGGCCCGGTCCAGCCAGAGGTCCAACTCCTCCTGGGTGGCGGCGACTTCCTCACGGGCGCTCGCGACGACAGGAGCGGGGGGCCGGTAACCGGGGTTTGGCAGCGTCGGCAGCGGGACGGTGAGCGTGGTGGCCGGGAGCACGGGACGCGGCCCTTGCAACTGGGTGCTGCGCCCGGCGTTGAGTTGGCCGACGGCGTGCTCGATGGCGGTGAGGAACTCGGAGAGTGTGAGGTGCTTGCGGGTGATGCCCGCCGCGTCCCGCAGCCACGTATGTGCCGCACGCAGCACCACGGCGAACTCTCTGCCCAGGACGGGCGTGCGGAACCCTGTGGTGGCCAGGACAGTCAGCACGCCGGGCTTGAGACGCCGTGCATCCAACTCCCGCACGAGGCTGTTCAGTTCCGATGTGATGCCTTCCGCCTCGCAGGCGTTGACGATGACCAGGACATGTCCGGCGTACGAGTCCAGGGCAGCGATGACGACCTCATTGGTCCGCACCGCGGTCGCGAGCAGCCGTCTGCGGTCGGTGGCCGGGAGTAACAGGAAGTGGTACGCGGAGGAGCCGATGGCGCCATGTCCGGTGATGTAGAGGACCAGAACCCCGTCCGGTTCGGCCTCCCGCAGGCCCGAGTTGTGGAGGAACATCTCCACCTCGGCTCGTTCGGTCACCGCGCGCGTCACGCTCTGGACGAATCCCGGGCCGTCCTCGTCCAACTGGGCGTTCCACCACGTGGTGACCATCTCGATCTGTTCGTCGACGGCCTTGGTGAAATCCGGGGTGCCGTCCTCCACGGCCAGCACGACCAGGGAGCGTGCGCGGGGCGTGGACGTCTGCGCACCGACCGGCGCGGGCTGTATCGGAGCAGTTACCCCGATAGAGCCATCCTCCCCGTTCATACCTCCTATTGTTCACAGGCATGGACCCGCGCAGGCAGGATAACCACAACACCCCCAAAGCCCCTCGCCAGGCCCGCAACGTCACTCAGGATGCCGTCGTCGTCGTGCCGGGCATCATGGGCAGTGAACTCAAGGAGACCACCACGGGCCGCACCATATGGGGCTTGTCCGGGGCTTCCTGGCTCTTAAAAGCATGGCTGACGCCCAAAGGGCTGAAGCCCTTGCAGCTCACCGAAGACGAACTCGAGGGCCGGTACGGTCGCGTCCGCCCTGCGGGGTTGCTGCGGGCGTCGGCCTGGACCCCGTACTTCCAGGGTGTCGAGCCCTACCGCGCCTTGGTGGACGCCGTCGGCAGCTGTGTCGCCGACCCGGCCGCGGTCCTCCAGTTCGGCTACGACTGGCGTCTTCCGGTCGCTGTCAACGCCCGCCTGCTGGCCGACGCGGCCCGAACCCATCTGACGGCCTGGCGCCGACATCCCGCTCACGACGCAGCCCGCCGGCACCGCGTCGACGAACGCCCCGCCCGCCTGGTCTTCGTCGCCCACTCCATGGGCGGCCTCGTCACCCGTGCCGCCCTCGACCCCGCCTACGACAGCGACTTGGCCGCCGACACCCGTGCCGTCTACACCCTCGGCACACCCTTCTCCGGCGCCGTCAAGGCCACAGCGATCCTCAACTCCGGCCGCGGCGCTCCCATGCCATTGCCCCACGTCCAGCTGCGGACCGCCGCCGCCACCATGCCCGGCCTGTACGACCTGCTCCCCCAGTACCGTTGCCTGCACTCCAACGGCGACGTACGCCGACTGACCCCCGGCGACATCGCGGCCATCGGCGGACTGGCCCCTCTCGCCGAGGCGGCCGACGCCTTCCACCGCGACCAGAAGGGTCTCCCGCTGCCGGGCCACCGCGCCGTGGTGGGTACCACGCAGCCCACCTGGCAGAGCCTGACCATCCGCGACGGTGTCGTAGAGACCCACCACCACGGGGTGCGGCAGCACAGCAACGGCGACTTCATCCGTGACAGCCGCGGGCGACCCCGGCTGTTCGACGTGCAAGGCGACGGCACCGTCTACAAGGAGTCCGCCTCTCTCGGTCCCGCCATCACCCCGCTGCCCCTGCATCACGGGGCCGTAGCCTCCGACCCTGTAGCGCTCAACCTCGTCAAAGAGATGCTGCGCGAAGACGAGCACCTCGGGCCGCCCCAGGGAACTCCCGGTTGCGGCCTGGACGTACCCGACCTGGTCGAAGCCGGCTCGGCATGGACGGTCACACTCAACGACGTGGATTCCCTGTCCGGCATCGACTGCCAGGTCACCGACGTGGAGACAGGACACACCATGACGCCGCAGTTCGGCTGGCAGGACGGGGAACTCGTCGCCGGCGTCACGGTGGACCGCCCAGGCCTGTACCGGGTCACGGTCCGCACCATCGACGCCCGCCTCATCACGGAACTGGTGCTAGCGGCGCCGCCGAAGGCATCAGGAGCCGAAGAACCATCGGACCGTGTCTCGTAATTGATCTCGCAGGGCTGAAATGAGCGTCTATGGGCCGCCTTCCCCACTCTGACTTCACCGAACGGCTGCGCGTGTTGCTGTCCAAGCCGCAGGCCATTGCCGATCTGAAGCGCTACTTCGCCATCGACCTCCCCCAGGGGAGTGCACTCCCCTTCACCGGCGCCCGGTTCGAGCATCTGGACGGTGGAGGAGACACGTCGGATACGGCCAACACCATCACCGCATCCGACCTGACAGCCGTCCAGATGCTCTCTGTCCGCGTGCCTCGTCCAGCCACTCTCGCCCTGCTGGAGGGCGACCTCGGTAGGCAACTGACGCCACTACTTGCCAAGATCCCCACGAACACGGACATGGCCAAGGTCGACATCGACGACCGTGGTCTTGATGGATCTGTCGCCGAGCCAGCGGGAGACCTCGTGCATCGGAATCCCGCTGGCGAGGGCGGTCGAGGCGAAGAAGTGGGGCAGGCTGTGCGGGGTGCACTTCGGGCTACCGCCCGGTGTGACGATTCCGGCCGAGGTCTGTGCCTGAGGAGGTCGACCTCGTAGTGGTCGCCTCGAAGCTGCGGACGTGGCGGGCGATCAGGGAGGTGAGCCGGGGCCACAATTCGCGGGGGAGGCTATGGCCCATGCCGTTGATGGTGACGAGCTCGGCGCCGGGGACGGCCGCAGCGGTGGCCCGTCCGCCGCTGACGTCGCACATCACGTCGTCGGCGCCATGGATGACCAGGGTGGGGATGCGCACCGCCCGAAGCCGGGCCGTGCGGTCTCCGGAGGCCAGGGCCGCGACCCCCTGACGCGCCATGCCCAGGGGGTCGTAGCCCCGGTCATAGGCGCGCCCAGCTCGATCTGCCACCGCGGCCTCGTCGAACGCGAAACCGGGGGATCCGACGGCCCTCAGGGCCCGGACCTGCCAGTCGATGAAGCCCTGGCGGTCCTCCGGCGACGCCCCCAACCCGGCCACCGCTGCGAAGTCGCACTGGCCCACGCCGCGGTCACCCGTGGTGGACATCATCGATACCAGTGACCGGACCCGGGCGGGATGCTCGATCGCGACCGTCTGGGCGACCATCCCACCCAGGGACGCGCCGACGACGTGCGCGCTGTCCAACCCCAGCACGTCGAGCAGACCGACAGTGTCGGCCGCCATGTCCGACAATGTGTAGGACGCCGACGAGAAGTCGCCCGCCAGCGCCGCCTGCAGATCAGGTGCCGGTCCGTCAGGAAAATGCGACGACCGGCCGCTGTCGCGGTTGTCGAATCGGATGACCTGCACGCCATGGTTGACCAGTTCGGCGCAGAGCCCCTCCGGCCAGTTGATCATCTGCGCGCCACCGCCCATCACCAGCAGCACGGGCGGCGCCTGCGGGTCACCGAAGCGCTCGTATGCCACCTCGATACCCGACGGGCCGACACCTAGCGCCTTCTCTTCACTCATTGCCACACCCTCTCCTCACCGAAAGGCGGGAATGAAACATACCCGAATTTGAGGCGATATCAAGCGGGAATCGATGAAGTTCTTTAAAGGTGGACAATTCAAAAAGAAGGCTATACGCTGGAAGCGGGAAAAGGGGGTTGAAAATGCAGCCCTCTGAATTCCGTGTAGTCGCCTGGGGCGTCGGCCGCTTCGCGGGAGGGGCGGGGAGTAAGAGCATCGACGCGGCACTCGCTTCTCTGGCGGGTCGTCAGTCCGGCAGGCACCGCCGGGCTCGCTCGGCGGCTCCGGGCATCTGACTGGCAGGCAAAGCGCAAGCCGCCGTACCGCCTGGCATCCGATCACGGTTGTTGGCGATGATGCGGTAGACGCCGTGGGCAGCCCAGCGAATCGGCGGCAGCCTGAGCATCGCTCCCAGAACAGTCCAGCCGCCGCGTGCGCTCAGCAGGAGCTTCGCGACGGCTTGGGCGCCGCCGAACACCGATCCTTCAGGAGTGACCCACAACAGTTCGTACTCGGCCCGCTCTTGCGTGACGCCAAGGGCGTCCAACTCCGCGAACTGCCAAGGCGTGGCCTCGCAGAAGGGCCGAATCCGCTTCTCGGCGAACGCCACCGAGGTCGTGCAGAAGCCGCAGTCACCGTCGTAGACGAGCACATACTGGGTCCGCATGAGCTCCATGATGCCGCGCTCAACCTTGCCCAGCGCGCCCGGGGTCGCGGGCCAAGCCCAACCGCTGAGGCGGAGCCGCGCAATGGCCGCCGATTTCACGTTTGAACGAGGCCGCGGGTCCGGAAGAATTCGAAGGAGGCCCGGCCATACATGGCTCTTTTGTGCTCGCTGCGCTTGTCGGTCCTGCAGCGCTGGAACACGGAGGCCATACGCCTGTATCGGCAATGCCTGGCCTGGGCTGAACACCGGTCACGCTGGAGGTACTGAAGACCCCGCCGAGAAACAGCGATCAGCTCACGGACAGCCTCCATCGGCTACACCGCTGGCAGGGTGTGAGGGTGGCGTACGCCCCGAGACTCCGTCCCGGCTCACAGGCCGTGATCGTCCATCAGTCGCATCAGGTTCCGCTTGCGTTTCTGGGCAGTGCGCAGGGTGGTGACGTACTTCGTGAACTCGTCGGGTGTGCCCAGACGGTGGTGGCAGTCGCGGATGGCCAGCAGCAGGCTGACGAGCTGCTCGTAGACCGCGTTGCCGGTCTGCTTGGTGAGCGGCTGAGCCAGACGCAGGTAGACGCCGAGCGCGTCAGCGGGACGGGCAGCGCGGGCCTGGTCGGCGAGGACGAGCCACTGCTGGTCGTGGGCGCCGGTTTCGGTGGCGGCCAGCCAGGCGGCGTCGAGGTCCTTGTCGTCGAGCAGAACGTCGACCAAAACGGTACCGCTGCACCCGCTAGGCCCGTCGTACTCGCCGTTCCCGCCACGCCGGTTCCCTGCGGCGTCGGCGCGCAGCAGGGCCAGTGCGCCCTCGCGCTCGGTCGGCCAGCTGTCGGCGGCCCGCGCTGCGGAGCGCAGTTGCTGTTGTGGTGGTGGGATGCGATTGAACGGACGGAGGGTGCGGTCCTACTGGCCCGGCAGGTCGGGCCGCCCGAGGGGATCTCGCCCTCGGGCGACCCGGCCCTGGCGGACAGGGCTGTGGCCGAATCCTGTGGGGACGTCGACGGTTCGGGGCCAGGGGCCTGGCTGTCGGGTGTCGTGGGTCAAGGGCGGGCCCACGGGGACGCCAGGTCGATGTCCGTCGTCGATGTCAGTCGTCGATCGCCTGGTGGAGCGTGGTCCAGAAGTCGTGGATGAGCTGTGCCGGGGCCGGGAGGGACAGCCCGACCTGGGTGAGCAGGACGCCGACGAGGCCGCTGTGCGGGTCGGCGTAGACGGTGGTGCCGGTACCGCCGTCCCAGCCGAACTGGCCGATCGGCGCGTA
>JBEYJY010000007.1:0-282808 GCA_040631425.1 Streptomyces sp. NPDC020096 | reverse complement strand
GGGGGTGTGCCGGGGTGTCCCCGCAGCGACCCCAGGAAGCACCGCAACCGTGCAGTGAAAGCTGGAGTGAGGAGACACCCCGGCACACCCCCGACCCCTAGGCAGCCGCGCGCAACAGCAAGATGCGAATACCGGTAACGGGGGGCGGGTGGGAAATTACCCCCAAATACCAGCGCGAGCGAACCGGGGGAGGGAGGGAAACCTTCTTACCCGGAACCGCCAAGCGCGAGCGGAAACGCGGGAGCGGAGACGTGGAAGTTGTATGCGTCCGGAAGTGGGTGTTCGGCCCGGGCGCGGTGCCGAATCGATTCGGTGACCGGACCGGGGCCCGCGACCAACCGTTCGGCAATCGCGAACCACGTATCGGTCAAGGTCTCCTCCCCCTCCCCCAAGTCGTCCACCTCGAACCCGGCGTCGAAGACCGCCCGAGCCGCGCTCGCCTGCCCCTGCGCGAGCAGGACTTGAGCCCGCAGCAGTCGGAACCGCCCCCGCTCCCGTACCGGCACCGGCAGCGCGTCCAGCAGCGCCCCCGCGTCCTCGGCCCGCGCTGCCGCGAGCAGCGCGGGCACCGCCTCGTGGGCGAGGGCGGCCAACACGGAGTGCGCCTGCCCGGAATCTCCCGCCGCCAGTTCGAAGGCCCGCAGATACCGCTCGGCCGCCCGCTTCGAATGGCCCGACTCGACGTCGGCGACCGCCAGACAGCGCACCGCCCAGCATGACTCCGCCGTCTTCAACGAGCGCTCCCAGCTACGCACTGCCTGGGCCCGGTCGCCGGCGTGCCACTGCGCCACCCCGAGGTGGTACTCGGCCAGCGCATCCGCCGGTGCCGTCTCCAGCAGGTCCCGCCAGTGCGGAGCGACGAGTGTCGGGCCGGGCGGTGTGCTGGGCGCACACTGCGGAAGGCGGCCGTTGTGCAGCAGTTCCACCCAAGGGCGCTGCTCCTCCCCCAGCGTGGCTTCGTCGAAGGGGGTTCCGGGCAGGTCGAAGCGCCCGTGCAGCACTTCAAGGGCGCCCCAACCAGAGCCCGTCGCAAGGATTTCCTTCGGTTCGGTGTCGGCGCAGGTCAGCCAGGCCTCGTAGGCCCGCTCGACGTCCGAGCGCGGCAGGGCCGCCTCCAGGCCGCGCGACACCTCGTCGCGCGCCGCCGTCCAGTCCGTGCCGTGCACCGCGGTGGGGTCCGCTGCCAGCGGGCCGTACGCCTCCAGCCAGGAGAGTTCGCTGGCCGCCTCCATCCGGATGTGCTCCAACTGGGTTCGGGCAAGACCCGCCTGGATCTCGATGTACCCCTCGGTGCCGGGTTCGGTGAGCCAACGCTGCCAGCGCTGACCAACGGGTCCGTTGCCCCACAGGAAGAGCTTGCGGCCGCGCAACAGGTCCGTCGAGGTCTGTACGAGGCCGTGGCCCTCGCTGTCCAGTGCGGTGATCCACTTACGGGCGGCGTCCGGAACCTCGTAGAAGTAGTCGGCGGCGTCTTCGCCGCGCAGTGAGTACGTGCGGTCGGCGCCCTGCCATTCGGGGACCGGGACGCGGCGCAGTGACCGCTCGTACCCGAAGTGCCAGGCCGCGTCGGCGGGGGCGATGACGCGGGTGTCCGGGCTCTCCGGAACGGCGATGTTGGACCACCAGTAGACGGGCACGGCTCGGGGGTGCGGATTGCGTACGCGGACGCCGACCAGCAGGAACTTGGCGGCCTCCGGCAGCCACAGGTCGACCTGGAACGGCAGGTCGCGCAACCGTTCCCACTCCCACAGCCGCAGCATCTCGCCACCGTCGGGGGCGGGCACCCGGGCGGCGTGTACGGGCGCGCAGGACAGGGTGGTGTGACCGGTGGCGCCGATGTTCCATTCGATGCCGCCGGAGAACCAGGCATTGGCGAGGCCGAAGTTGGCGGGCTGCACCACGGGGTTGCGGTAGAGCAGTTCCCGACCGGTGGACTTGTGCACGAGGGAGTACACCCGACCGCCGAGGCCGGGCAGCACGGTGGCACGCAGCCGGTCGTTCTCGATCACGATGGCGTCGAGGTCGGTGGGGGTGCGGTGGCGGTCGTACCCATCGAGGCGACGCACCGGCAGCAGGGAGCTCAGCGGCGCGTAGCCGATCTGGCGTGCCATGTCCGCCGGAAGCCGTTCCCGGTCGCGCTCATCGACCTGGTGCGGGTCGGCCGGTGTGCGCAGCGCGGGCAGCGGGTTCTCCTGGCCGAGGCAGGCGGCGGGGAGAGTGATGCTGGTACGTCGCACGGTGGTGACCAAGGCTGCCCCTCTCTGACTGGCGGCGGTGCCGCGGGTCTGGTTGGCGGGCGGTGCCCCGCGCTCTCCATCGAACCCGGTGAAGTCCAGTGCCACCAGGCCTTTTCGTGGACTGGAAGGCACCTTGACGCAATTCGGCGGGTACAACGGGCGGCAATTGAAGGGATCTTTACCGATCTCGCGTTTAGGTGTGCGTTGAATCCTTGAACTGACCCTGCGGGTCGCATGATCCGCGCGCCTACGCGGAACAGGTGCATGGGTGGGTCGTTCCGTGCGCGGCAGGCTGCCTTCCAGAACACGAACGGAAGGACGGCTTACGCCATGGGCACCTGGAATCAACCCGACGGCCCGCGGAGGTTTGGAACGCGGGCTGGTCGACCGCCATGCAGCGGGCCAGCACTGGATTCCTGCCGAACTGGTCGCAAGAGGGATTCGAGCACCAGACGGTTCGTCAGCTCGTCCGCGTCACGAGTGGCGGTTCAGCGGTACGTATCCACCTGTCGAACCTCAACGGCAGCGAGCCGCTTGCTGGCGGAACGCACCGGCGGCTCGGCGACCTTCCACGCGCAGGCGTACGCCACCGCGTACCGTGGATCCGCGACTCCGGCACCTTTGACGCCGTCGTCGATTTCGCTGCGGCGATGGCCGCGCCAGGCAACCCGGAAAGGCTCAATCCGCTCTGGGACAGCGGCGGCCACAAGCACCCCGATGACGCGGGATACCGCACCATCGCCGACCGGGCTGCGCTGGCGCTGGAGTGATTCCCTAGGAGCGCCGCAAGCCCCGCAGGACCTTCCCCTCGGTGGACAGATACCCGTTCCGGTAGTCGAATCGCCGGGTCCCGGAAAAGATCAGGTACACGTACTTGAAGTTCTCCGCGAACCAATACGCGGGCAGCAGATCCCCCTGCCCCACCGGCGACGTCGTCACGTCCGTGGCGATCGTGTAGCCACCCGGCACCCGCAGATGATCCCGCATCGCGGTGAAATACTGGTACGCGGTCCGCTTGTAGAAAGCGTCATGCGTCAACCGCCACAGGTCGAAGGACGAGTTCGCGTACTCGGGCCGCAGTTGATTGCCCTTGTCGGTTGCGTCCAACGTCCGGTAGTCGATTCCCTCCGGCAGTACCGGGTACCGATCGAGAACGGCGGTCCACGACCGGTAGTACGCCGCGCCGTCCCGTAGGTCGCCGCCCTTGCCGAGCAGACCCGCGTAGAAGGAGGCCAGCTCCGACTGGCTGGTACCGACCTGTTCGCCGGTGGTCGGATCGACCTGGCGGTACCAGAGCTGGCCGGTGCTGGTGTCGGACTGGTGGCGAAGGATGGCCCGGGTCAGGGTCCGGTACCAGTCGCGCAGCCGGGTGTCGCCGAGGAGCGCGTAACCGCCCCACAGGTACTCGTAGAAGGAGTCCACCGGCGGGTTCGGCGCGACGGAGGTGGTGTCGGTCCAGCGGCCGGTCTCCGCGTTGATCGAGGTGCCGAGCAGATCGAGCGAGCTGCGCTTGTCGATGGCCGCGCGATAGGCCCGCATCGAGGCGTCGTAGTACCGCGAGTCACCGGTGAGCTTCGACAGCAGCCCGAACTCCATGACGTTCGTTCCGACTTCGGCGAGCGGGACGTCGGGGCCGCTGACCGCCCCGGTGCGCAGATTGACGTGGGTGTACGGGATGCCGGTCGGCGAGGAGGTGAAGGCGGGCAGCAGGTGGTCCGTCAGCTCACGGCAGAGGCTGAGCAGCTTGTGCCGACCGGTGGCGAGGTAGCCCGCGAGCAGGCCGCCTACCAGTCGGATGATGGCCTCGAAGACGTGTACGTCGGCGTCCTGGGCGGGATCGAAGTGCTTCTCGATCCAGTCGCAGCCGCGCGCGAGCTCCCGGTCCTCGCCCATCAGGAACAGCGTGTCGAGTGCCTCGACGATGGACAGGCCGAAGGTCTTGCCGGTGGCGAAGAAGTCGTTGTGGGTCCTGCTGACGGGGCGCACTTCGTCGTAGCCCCACGCGGTGGAGGTGTATCCGTGCCAGCCGTGCAGGAACTCGGCCTGGACCTGCTGGGTGACATGGGCGTCGCTCGGCAGCGCGGTGGGCTCGGCGGCGCCCGCGGGGTCGCTGGTCACGGATCTGGACCTCCCGGCGGCGAAGGCGGGCAGGGGTGCGAGCGCGGTACCGGCGAGTGCGGTCGCGGCCGCCGCGCCGAGCAGGGTCCGGCGTGCGGGGCGCCATGGGGCGGGCTGTCGGGATGCGCGAGAGAGGGGTCGCATGGCCCCCGGACACTACTCGTGGGACAGCGCCCGCCCAAGGGGATCCGCGCGACCGATGCCGACCCGTGAGCTGATTGCGGCCACTTTCCCGGTTTGGGGTAACCGCCACTTGACGAAAGCCCGTTGATTGTCCATCAGCTCGGCGGACGATGCGGTTGCGCGGTGGCGATGGCCGCGCCGTATCCGTCGTCGACGGTGACGTCCGCGAGCGCCCAGCCGGTGACGGTCGCGGGCTCGGGGCCGGTGCCCATATAGGTGTGTTCCAGGCCGCCTGCCAGACCCTCGCCGGTGCCCTTGAGGTAGGCCTCCTTCCTGGTCCAGCAGCGGGAGAACGCGGCCGTGCGGTCGGCAGAGGGCAGTGCGGCCAGTTCGGCCCTCTCCCTCGGGTGGAGGTTCCGGGCGACGTCGTCGGCAACCGAGACGGCCGGGATCTCCTCCACATCGGCGCCGACCGGAGAACCGGCGACGGCGATCAGGACCAGATCGCCGCTGTGCGAGAGCGAGAAGTGCGGTCCGCCACCGCTGACGGCGGGGCGGCCGTGCGGACCGTCGCACAGCGGGCACGGTTCGCGTACCAGGACGACCTCGCTCGGTTCGGTACCCAGATAGGCGCCGAGAAGCCGCCTCAACCCGACGTGCGCGACCGCGTAGCGATCGCGGTCGACCGCCCGGATGAACGCCTGGTGGCGTTGGCGTTCCGTCGCGTCGAAAACGTCAAGTCCGCTCGGGTCGGCGGACAGCGCGGCGGCATGGCTGGAAATCCGCAGCAGCCAGACGTGTGCCGGGGCTCCCGGCTCGGGGCGTTCGAGGCCGTCGGGCAGCGGGCCGGTGCCGAGTACGCGGGGTGTGATCCGCGGTGGCGGGGTCGGTGGGGTCATCGGTCCAGTCCTTGAGCGTGGCGGTCGTGACTGTCGATCTTGCCACCGCGACGCGGACGGCGGCAGGGTGCGGACCCGCTGTCCGGTCCCCCGATATCCGCGTGCGCCCCGCCCGTTGGGCACGCCAGGATGCGTCCATGGTCTCCGCACTGGTCCCTCCCCTTGATGTCCCCCGCCTCCCGGCCGGGGACGAGTTCACGCTGCGCGACTGGTCCCTGCGGGATCTGGGGTTTGGGCCGGTCCGGCGGATCTTCGTTGGTGTGCGGCCGGTTCGGCACCGGCCGGGCCGCGAGATAAGCCGCAACCCACAGCGCCTCGGTGGCGAAGCTCCGCTGGACAGGCCCCAGTCCGCCTAGTCTCGGCCGACTCCTGTATTCCGCGGGTCACCACCGTGACGTCCGACTACCCCGAAGTGCCGTCGGCGACTTCGGGGGCCGCTGAGCGTGCGGAGTTCCGGCGGGAGGGACTGCTGCGCGGATGGCGGGAGATCGGCGGTGAGCGGCGGGACATGGTGCTGTTCGCGCTGCTCCCCGGTGACATCTGACCAGGTCAGACGTCACCGCGGCGGGCGCGCAGCCGCAGCACCGCGCCCGCCGCCACGATCACGGCGGCCAGGCCGAACGGCCAGGCCTGTACCGGGATGCCGCGCAGCCCCTGCGCGCTCTCGATGTACAGCACCATGCCCGCGGCGGGCACCGCCAGCCACTCCCAGCGGCCGTCCAGCGCCACCAGGGCGACCACCAGCAGCGCGTACCAGTAGTAGCCGGGCGAGGTCACGAGCAGCGCCGTACCGGTGACCAACAGCGCACCGCGCCAGGGCCGTTGGGGGTCGCCGCGGCGCAGCACGTACAGGGCGGCCAGCGCGATCACCGCGACGGCGACCGGCCCCGCCCACGCGTCCGGCAGCACCAGCCGCAGCACCGCGAACCGGCCGACGCTGCCCGCGTCGTACCCCTCTTCGTGCAGATAGCCGGGGAGATAGCCGATCACCCCGGTGCCCGAGACGATCACGTAGGGCAGGTAGGCGAGGGCGATGACGAGGACCGCGGGCACCAGCACGCGGGCGGCCTCGGCCAGCCGGTCCCGCAAACGTCGGCCCGGGGCCAGCAGACCGGACAGCGCACCGGGCAGCGCCAGTCCCGGCAGCAGTTTGACGGCGATGCCCGCGCCGAGCAGCGCACCGCGGCGTACCCCCGGCCCGATCCCGAAGGCGAGCACCGTGAACAGCACGCCGAGGGTGTCGACATGCGCGTCGTTCACCGCGCCGAAGGACACGGCGGGACACCACGCCCACAGCGCGGCCTGCCAGGGATCGCCGCGCCGCCGCAGCACCAGGAGCAGTGCGCCGGTGGTCGCGACGGCGAGGACCGCGCCCGCGATCTGGAACGGCTTGTGGCGGCTGCCCGCCGGGGAGAGGGCGTGAACGCCCAGGTACCAGCCCTCGGCGACGGGCGGGTAAATGGTGTGCACCGTCGGCCGGTTGATGTGGGTGCACACGCCCGTCGGAGCCAGGTGCAGGTTCCAGGCCTGGCACGTGGTGCCGGACGGAAAGAGCCAGGGGTCGCGTAGCCGGGCCAGTTGCGGCGCGGCGGGCGGATAGGCGTACGGAGAGATCCCGGCCGCCTGCACTCGGCCGTCCCACGCGTACCGGTACATGTCGTCGCTGGTGCGCGGCGGCGCCGACAGGGCGGCGGCGGACAGCGCCACCCCGCCGATCAGGACGAGTGCCGCCGCCGCCCGGCGCGGCACCTTCCGTACCGTCCAGGCGGCCGCCGCGAACAGCGCCCAGCAGACGCCGTACCAGCTCAGCAGGTGTCCGGGCGCGCCGAGATCACCGCCCACGCGCAGGGTGGCGGCGGTGACCGCGGTCAGGGCGGCGAGCAGGGCGGCGGTGATGGCGATACGTACTCCCACGAGTGCCACGGTGGCAGCCCAGGCGGCCCAGGGCGATCTTCCCGGACTCGGTGTCCGCATTCCGTAAGGAGTGAAAACCGCCATGCCCGGCTTTCCGACTGTGAGATGGAAACCATGAGAGCGATCCGATTCCGGCTGCCGCTTCCCCCGTTTCCACCACCGCTGCCCGCCTTCAAGGGGCGGTTGCACGACGCGCGTACCGCGACGGTGATCGGGCGGGTACTGGGCGCCGCCATCTTGACCTGCTTTGTGACCGGCGTGTTCAGCCACTACCTTCAGCAGCCGCCCAGTTGGGCCGTCGATGTGCTGCCGAGCCGTCCGTCGTGGGGTTATCGGGTCACCCAGGGGCTGCATGTGGCGAGCGGGATCGCCGCGATTCCGCTGCTGCTGGCGAAGTTGTGGACGGTGTACCCCCGGCTGTTCGACTGGCCGCCGGTGAAGTCGGTGCTGCACGCGCTGGAGCGGCTGTCGATCGCGGTGCTGGTGGCGAGTGTGCTGCTGGAGCTGTTCACCGGGCTGTTGGACACGGTGCAGTGGTATCCGTGGCCGTTCCCGTTCCGGCAGGTGCACTTCGCGCTGGCCTGGGTGGCGGTCGGCTCGCTGCTGCTGCACATCGCGGTCAAGGCACCGGTGATCGCGGAGAGCTGGCGGCGAGTACGGCCGGCTTCCCGCGAGCGGCTGGTGGACCCGGACGGGCCTGACCGGCGGTCCTTCGTCGCCGCGGTGGGCGCCGCGGTGGGCGCGGTGACGCTGACGACGGTGGGGCAGTCCCTCGGCCCGCTCAAGGGCCTCGATCTGCTGGGGCCTCGCCAACCCGATCACGGCCCACAGCATCTGCCGGTCAACCGCACGGCCGCCGCGGCGGGTATCACCGCGGGCCTGGTGTCCGACTGGCGGCTGCACGTCGTGGGCCCGCGGCCCTACGAGCTGACGCTTTCTCAACTACGGGCGATGACACAGCGGTCCGGCGTCCTCCCGATCGCCTGTGTCGAGGGCTGGAGCAGGAACGGGCACTGGACGGGAGTCCGGGTACGGGACCTGCTCGACCACGCGGGCGCCCCCTCGCACGCCCGCATCCGGGTGGTGTCGCTGGAGCGCGGCGGAAACTACGGGGTGACCGAGATGGGCGCCTCCTACGCCCGCGATCCGCTGACGCTGCTCGCGCTCTCGCTGAACGGTCAGCCGCTCTCGTACGACCATGGCTTCCCGGCCCGGATCATCGCCCCGAACCGCCCGGGTGTGCTGCAGACCAAGTGGGTCACGCGGCTGGAGGTGCTGTGATGAAGACCCGGCTGGCAGTTGGTGCGTTCGGGCTCACGGCCATGGGCATCGGCCTGTCGATCCTGCTCACCGATCCCTATGTGCGCGACCCGCTCGATGTGGCGTGGTGGCTGGCCGGTGCGGTGCTGCTGCACGACGGTGTGCTGGTCCCGCTGGTGCTGGCGATCGGGGCCGCGCTGCGGGCACCGCGGTGGGTCCGCGGCCCGCTGCGCGGCGGCCTGATCGCGGCGGGGTGTGTGACGGCGGTGGCGTTGCCCGCACTCCTGGGTCCCGGCACCCCGGCGGGCAACCCCTCCGTACTGCCGCTGGACTACGGACGCAACTGGCTCATCGCGCTGGGCGCGGTGGCCGCCGGTACGGCGGTGGTGGCGGCCGGGTCCGGGATGCGGGCGCGGCACACGTCACGGCGCGAAGCGGCGGGCTCCGGTGACCGACCACACCTCGGCGATGCGGTCGCCGTCCACGGCGAGCATGTCGATTCCGCTCTTCGTGTCGATGGCACCCGCCGCGTCCGGGACGTCAACGGTCCAGCGGGCGACCACGTACCCGGTGACGGGGTCCACGACGGGCGCGCCGTCGACTGAGTAGCGCAGTCCGGGAGCGGGGTACCGCTCCCGGAACTCCGCGACGAAGGAGGCGAGGTCGGCGGGCCCGCGGAAGGCATCGGTGTCGGCGGAGCTGACGCCCCCGAAGTGGATCCGGAATCCGGGGGTGAGGATCCGCGCGGCGAGCGTCAGTTCGCCGTTCCAGATCGCCGTCCACTGGTCGAACAGGGCGATGCCTTGGGCGCGGGTCAGGGTGGTCGCCTGGGTGTGCGTGGTCATGCCGGATGCCTTTCCTGTCAGGCTCGTCGTGCTGGTCAGGTACCAGCTTTCAGGGCTCCGGCGACACCGTCCTGTCGGTGTTTACGGCCTGGTGTTGACGACTTCTGCTGGACGATCTCGCTCAACCGGGTCTTCTCCCGGCCGAGGGTGTCCAGATCGGCGAGGTCGATCAGGCGCGGCGGCGCGGTCTCGTCGAGCTGGTGCGCCTCCTGGACGCGGTCGAGGCGGAATCCGCGCACGGCGCCGCGCAGTCGGCACCACGCGATCAGGTACCACTGCTCGCCGCCGAGGAACCCCAGCGGTTCGACCAGCCGCTCGGTCGTCTCGCCCCGCGCGTCGGCGTAGACCAGCCGCAGCACACGCCGGGCGGAGAGCGCCTCACGCAGCACCCGCGGCACCTCGGGCGACGGTGACGGCGGCACCAGGAGCTGCACCCGCGCGGCGAACTCCCCCGCCGCCGCCCGCTCTCGCTCCGGCATCACGGCCAGTACCTTGCGCAGGGCGTCGCGTGCGTCGGCGGCGAAGGGCGTCCCGTCGAGTGTGTGCAGGCCGACGGCCAGTGCCGTGGCCTGCGCGGGGGTGATGTTGAGTGGTGGAAGGGTCCGTTCCTTGTCCAGGACATAGCCCCCGGAGCGTCCCTGCTCCGCGTAGACCGGCACGCCCGATTGCTGAAGGGCGCTCAGGTCGCGCTCGATGGTGCGGGTGCTGACCTCGAAGTGCTCGGCGAGCCAGCGGGCGCTGCGGGGGCGGGGTGAGGCGGCGCGCAGCTCCTCGACGAGGGCGTACAGCCGGTCCGTACGGTTCACGGCGACGACCCTAACGGGGTTTCGCGCTGGCTCCCCTCCGGCGGCGCAGATCGACGAACGGACGGCCGTCGGCCTCCCAGTGTTCCGCCGGGCTCCAGCCGGTGTCGGCTGCCGCGGCGAGCAGTGCGCTGGTGCCCAGCCGGGCCCACGGGAAGTCGCTGCCGTGGCGGCCGCGCGCGTCCTCCACCCGTACGGTGAGGCGCTCGTCCACGTCGTACGGGGCCGCTTCGACCAGCAACCGACCGCCGGGGGCGATGAGTTCGCGTATCCGCTGCAGCAGGGCGTGCGGGTCGCCGCCGATGCCGATGTTGCCGTCGGCCAGCAGGGCGGTGGCCCAACTGCCCTCCGCGGGCAGCCGTTCGAAGACCGAGCGGTGCAGCACGGCGCCGCCCGCCCCCCGGGTGCGGGCCACGGCTGCCGGGCTGACGTCGACACCGAGCGCGCAGTGTCCGTATGCCGTCAGCGCCGCCACCAGGCGCCCTGGCCCGCAGCCGATGTCGAGCACGGGGCCGTGACATCGGCGCAGCAGCGCGGTGTCGGCGGCGTCCGGCGCGGCGCACCAGCGCTCCACGTCCAGCGGCAGCAGCCAGCCGTCGGACCGGCGCAGGAAGAGCGGTCCGCGCCCGCTGCGCAGGGCGCGGGCGTACGGGTCGTCCACCCACGGCTGGCTCTGCTGGCCCTGCCGCTTACTGTTCTGACGTGTCGTCAGTTCTGTTGTGCTCATGAGGTGGCGAATCCGGTGAGTAGGGCGGCGAAGCGGGAGCCGGGCGCCTCTGCGGCGACGGCGGCGGCGTCCGCCGCGGTGTCGACGTCCCGTAGTGGCGGCAGGTCGCGGACGCGCAGCCCGGCATCGACGAGACGCTGCCGCTGCACCTCCCCGGTGCGGCTGGTGGACATCGGTACGCCACGGAGCAACGCGGGGTTGGGCCTGGCGAGTCCCAGCGCCCAGAACCCGCCGTCCACCGCCGGGCCGAACCACGCGTCGCACCCCCGCCACGACGCCGAATCCAGCGCGGGGGCCAGGAGTTCAGGGCTGAGCTGCGGAGTGTCCATGCCGACCAGCAGAGCGGGCCCTTCCGGGCAGGCCGCGAAGGCCGCGGCCAGCCGCTCGTCCAGTCCGCCCGCCGCCTGCGGCACCACCTCGAATCCCGGCGGCAGCCAGGAGCCGGGCGCGCCGTCCAGTACCAGCACCCGCCGCCGGGCGGGGGCCCGCCGCACCGCGTCCAGGGTGTCCATCAGCGCGGCTTCCGCCAGCGCCGCCGCCTGTTGGGGGCTGAAGGGCGGGGTGAGCCGGGTCTTGACCCGGCCGGGCACCGGTTCCTTGGCGATCACCAGCAGTGTCGCAGGGCCGGACGGTCCGGCTGCGGAGAAAGATGTCGCACTCATCGCGCCGCCCCCGCCGGGCGGCGCAGCACTGCCCTCATGTCATGCACCGCGTGCCAGGTGCCCCGCCAGGTGCCGGTGACCTTGGAGCGGCCCGCCCGCGGGGCGTACGGGACGTCCAGCTCCCGCACCCGCCAGCCCGCGTCGGCGGCGCGGACCACCATCTCCAGCGGATAGCCGGAGCGGCGGTCGGACAGGTCGAGCGCGAGCAGTTGCTCACGGCGTGCGGCGCGCATGGGGCCGAGGTCGCGCAGCCGAAGACCGGTGCGGCGGCGGATCAGCCGGGCCAGTTCGAGGTTGGCGAGCCGCGCGTGGACCGGCCAGGCGCGGCGCACGGTCGGTCTGCGGCGGCCGAGCACGAGATCGGCGCTGCCGTCCAGTACCGGCCGCGCGACGGAGGGCAGCAGCCCGGGGTCCATCGAGGCATCGCAGTCGCAGAAGCAGACGACCTCGGCGGTGGCGGCCCGCAGCCCCGCGTGGCAGGCGGCGCCGAAGCCGCGTACCGGCTCATGCACCACATGCGCACCGAGCGAGGCGGCGAGTTCCGCGGAGCCGTCGGTCGAACCGTTGTCGACGACGATCGCGCGCCAGCCGCGCGGGATCCGGTCCAGCACCCAGGGCAGCGCGGCCGCCTCGTCGAGGCAGGGCAGGACAACATCGATCAGAGGACTGCCGTCGTCTGGCGGCGGGGGGTTCTCGGTCACCCTCCTCACCCTACGAAGACAAAGGGAACATTCCGGATTCTCGATCCTTACGAAACACGGACGTCGGGCCCGGGAGGCGGACACACCCCGGCATGCCGGTGGTCCCGGTGCGAGACTCTAAGCGTGACCACCGCCGCAGCTCAGAACGCCGCCCGCCGGGTCCTCGTCGTGGATGACGATCCGACCGTCGCCGAGATCGTCGCCGGGTACCTCGACCGTGCCGGGTTCGCCGTGGACCGGGCGGCCGACGGCCCCTCCGCCGTGGCCCGCGCCGCCGCCGCACGACCTGACCTGGTGGTGCTCGACCTGATGCTGCCCGGCATCGACGGCCTTGAGGTCTGCCGTCGGATCCGTGAGCAGGGGCCGGTGCCGGTGGTCATGCTGACCGCGCGCGGCGACGAGGACGACCGGATCCTCGGCCTGGAGGTCGGCGCGGACGACTACGTCACCAAGCCGTTCAGCCCGCGTGAGCTGGTGCTGCGCGTGGAGTCCGTACTGCGCCGCGCCGGAACCCCGGCGGCGCCCGGACCCTGGCTGCGCTCCGGCCCGCTCGCCCTCGACCCGGCGGCCCGCCGCGCCACCCGCGATGGTGTCGAACTCGCGCTGACCATCCGCGAGTTCGACCTGCTCGCCTTCTTCCTGCGGCATCCCGGCCGGGTGGTGGGGCGCGAGGAGCTGATGCACCGCGTGTGGGGCTGGGAGTTCGGCGACCTGTCTACGGTGACGGTGCATGTGCGCCGCCTGCGCGAGAAGGTCGAGGAGGACCCGGCCCGCCCCAAGCTGATCAGCACCGTATGGGGCGTCGGCTACCGGTTCGACCCCCCGGGGGACGACGGGGGCACGGCGGGCGCTGGGGGCTTGGGGGAGGCGGGGGCTTCGGGCGGGGCTGCGGATTTGGGTGGGGGCTCGGCTTTGCGTGGGGGCGCGGGCTCGGGTGGGGCTGCGGGCTCGGGTGGGCCCGCGGCCTCGGGCGACTCCCCTGACGAGGCGGTTGCTGATGCATGACCTGTTGCTGATCGCGGCGTACGCCGCGGCGGGCGCCGCCATCGCGGGGCTGCTCGGCGCCTTCGCCCTACGGCTGCTGCGCAACCGCTCGGTCGCGCTGGCGGTGGCCGTCGTCCCCACCGTATCGGTGGCCGCGATGCTCGCCGGTACGTTGTCGGTGGCGTGGGCGATGTTCCTGTCCTCGCACGACCTGCGGGTCATCGTCCTGGTCTGCGCGATGGCGGCCGTGGTCTCCCTCACGGTGGCGTTGCTGCTGGGGCGCCGGGTCGTGGCGGGCAGCAAGGCGCTGACCACGGCCACCCGTGCGCTGGGCGACGGCGCCGGATTCACCCCGTTCACAGCACCCGAAGGCGCGCCGACCGCCGAACTCGCCGAGCTGGGACGGGAATTGGCTGCTACCAGCGCCAAACTGGCCGCGTCGCGGGGGCGCGAGCGCGCGCTGGAAGCCTCGCGGCGCGAACTCGTGGCCTGGATCTCGCACGATCTGCGGACCCCGCTGGCCGGGCTGCGCGCGATGGCGGAAGCCTTGGAGGACGGCATCGCCGAGGACCCCACGCGGTACCACGCGCAGATCCGCGCCGAGGTGGAACGGCTGAGCGCGATGGTGGGCGACCTGTTCGAACTCTCCCGCATCCAGGCGGGCGCACTGCCACTGTCACCGTCCCGGATCTCGGTGTACGACCTGGTGGGCGACGCCATCGCGGGCGCGGACCCGCTGGCGCGAGAGCACGGCGTACGGCTGATCGGCCACGGCGTCGAGCCGGTGCCGGTGGAGGTCGACGGCCGCGAGATGACCCGCGTTCTGGCGAACCTGCTGGTCAACGCGATCCACCGCACCCCGGCCGACGGTACGGTCGCGGTGGCCGCGCACCGGGAGGCCAACTCGGTGGTGCTCTCGGTCACCGACGGCTGTGGCGGCATCCCGCCGGAAGACCTGTCACGCGTCTTCGACACCGGCTGGCGCGGCACAGGTGCCAGAACCCCTCCGGCCGGGGCCGGACTGGGCCTCGCCATCGTCCGCGGCATCGTGGAGGCCCACCACGGCTACGCCGCCGTCCGGAACGTCCCCGGCGGCTGCCGCTTCGACGTCGTCCTGCCTGCCGCGCCGAACTAGGGCTTGTCCGGCGGGCCTTGACCATCAAGGCGTCATGGGTAGCGGCTGTTGCCTGACCGCCGCTTTGCGGCGTCGTGGTTGCTCACCGCCGCGGCAGAGTCTTGTCTCCGGCGCAGCGGCAAGCAACCCGCACGGCGCGGAACCGGCGGTCCCGCGGCATTCGTCGGCGGCCTCGGGCCGCGGGCACCACAACCCGGACCAAGATCCGCCGGACAGAGAGGCCTCAAGGGCGGGACGAACCTCCTGGGGCTTGCCCCAGGAGGTTCGCTTGCCAGGGGCGCGGTCCCGCGCGGCTGCTCGGACACGGGGCCCCGCGCCGTTAGGACGCACCGCGCAAGGGCGCGCTCGCGAACTCCGCCATGCCTTCGGCGAAGGCGATCGTCGCCGACCAGCCCAGTTCGTCCCAGATCCGGTGTGAGGACGCGGTGATGTGCCGGACGTCGCCCAGTCGGTACTCACCCGTCACCACGGGTGCGGGGCCGCCGTGCCGTGCTGCGAGTGCGGTGGCCATCTCACCCACGGTGTGCGGTGTGCCGCTGCCGACGTTGTACGGCCGCAGGATGCCGGGAACCGCCATGGACCGCAGCGCGGCGACGTTCGCCGCGGCAACATCCCGTACATGCACGAAGTCGCGTCGCTGGCCGCCGTCTTCGAAGACACGCGGGCTCTCACCCCGGGCCAGTGCGGAGCGGAACAGTGCGGCCACCCCCGCATAAGGGGTGTCCCGCGGCATCCCGGGTCCGTACACGTTGTGGTAGCGCAGCGACACCGCCGTGCCGTCGGTCGCACGGGCCCACGCCGCCGCCAGATGTTCTTGGGCGAGCTTCGTCGTCGCATAGACGTTGCGCGGATCGACCGGGGCGTCCTCGTCGACGAGCCCGGGCTCCAGCGGTTCGCCGCAGTGCGGGCACCGCGGCTCGAAGTGCCCGGCGTCCAGGTCGGAAGCGCGGCGCGGCCCAGGACGAACCGTGCCGTGCCGTGCGCAGTCGTACCGCCCCTCGCCGTACACCACCATCGAGCCCGCCAGCACCAACCGGCGTACCGTGCCACGGGCCATGGCCGCCAGGAGAACCGCCGTACCGAGGTCGTTGCAGCTCACATAGTCAGGCGCATCGCCGAAGTCCTTGCCGAGTCCGACCATCGCGGCTTGATGGCAGACGGCGTCGACTCCGCGCAGCGCCTCCTCAACGGCGGCCGGGTCACGCACATCGGCGCGGACGAAGTCGACGTCGGATGCGATGTCCGGCGGAACGGTGTGCGCGGCGGGCAGCAGCGCGTCGAGCACGCGCACGCCGTGCCCGGCCTCCGCGAGCGCGGTGGCGATGTGCGAGCCGATGAAGCCCGCGCCTCCGGTGACAAGTACCAGCATGGACCGACCGTACGGGCCGTTCGGCGCCGCTGGTGGCGGCGTGGCCGGTACGTCAGCGATTCGTAAGGTCGCCCAGCTCCCTCCGCCTCCTCAACTAGACGCCAGGCCCGTGCTGTCCGCCGCCGTCATGCCCTCAGCTCCAGCGTCGGCACGGACGGCGGTATGAACCCGAACACCTGCCCGTACAGGGAGAGTTCGGCTTCCAGGCAGCTGACGATGGTCTCCTGGCGCCGGAAGCCGTGGCCCTCGCCGTCGAAGGTGAGGTACGCGTGCGGGATGCCGCGTCCCGCGACCGCCGCCAGGAACCGCTCGCACTGCGCGGGCGGGCAGATCACATCGTCCAGCCCCTGCATCAGGAGGAAGGGGGCTTGGATCCGGTCGGCATGGGTGACCGGAGAGCGGTCCCGGTAGCGCTCGGGGACCTTGGCGATCGGGCCGACCAGCGATTCGAGGTACTGGGACTCGAAGTCATGGGTCTCACCGCCCGCCGACCAGCCGGTCAGATCCAGTATCGGAAAGCTGATCGCACCGCATGCGAAGGTGGAGCCCGAGGTGAGCGCGGCGGCCGTGGTCCACCCGCCCGCGCTGCCGCCGCGGATCGCCAGCCGTGCTGGATCCGCCGTACCCTCCGCGACCAGCGCCTCGGCGACCGCAACGCAGTCCTCGACGTCGACCACGCCCCACTGTTCACGCAACCGGTTACGGTACGCGCGCCCGTATCCGGTGGATCCGCCGTAGTTGACCTCCGCGATGCCGACGCCCCGGGAGGTGAAGTACGCGACCTCCAGGTCGAGTACAAGCGGAGCCCGGCTGGTGGGCCCGCCATGGACCCAGATCACGTACGGCGGTAGTTCGCCGTCCGGTGCGGTGAACGCGGGGTTGTGCGGTGGGTAGAGGTGGGCGTGGATTTCCCGGCCGTCCGGTCCGGTGAAGGTGCGCTCGGTAGGGGCCGGGAGGTGGCCCGGGTCCACGACGTCGATGTGTTCGGCGGCGACCGCACGGGCCCGGCCGGTGCGGGTGTCGAGTTCGACGATCTCGTATCCGGTCGTCGCGGTGGCGGCGACCCCGACAACCCGCGTGCCGGTCACGGCAAGGGTGGCGTCCCACTCGCTCCATCGTCCCGGGACGTCGGCGAGCTCACCCGTGGCGGCGTCCAGGACCCCGAGGCGCTGCGCCCCTCGGCCGTGGATGACGGCGATCAGGCTGTTGCCCAGCGGGGCGAACCATCGCTGCCCGGTACGCCACACCGGGCCCGCGAACTCCTCCTGCCGGGGGCAGAGGTTGACCGCCTGACCGGTGGCCGGATCGACCCGGTGGATGTTCCACCAGCCGGTGCGGTCGGTGGCGGCCAGCAGCGTGTTGTCCCGCGCCCATTCGACCTGCGCGATCGACTCATCGGGGCCGCCGAGCAGGGTGCGCACCCCGGAGAATCCGCCGTCGGTCACCTCCGCGATCCGCACCTCCGTGCCGTCCCACGGCATCCGCGGATGGTCCCAGGCGATCCAGGCCGCGCGCCGCCCATCCGGCGACAACCGGGGTCCGGTGACGAACCGGTGGGTGTCATCGCTGAGTTCGCGTATCCGCCCTCGGTCCTCGGCCGCCGACCCATCCAGCGGAACTGCTGCTACGACCCGTCGCACCTCCGTGGGCCGCTCTCCGGTGAACTCCTCCAGTACGCACCAGACTTCACCGCGGTCCGGATGCACCCGCAGGTCCGCCCAGCGCAGCCCGCCGCCGACCGGTGAGGTCGGTGTCAGGGGGCGCGGCCGGCTCCCGGGGACATCGGGCTCGTAGCAGAACAGCCGCTGGTCCGCGAAGTGTACGAAGACGATCAGCGGGCCCTGGCCGTGCGGCCCGCGTTCTGCTCCGGTCCAGGGGAGACCGCCGTACTCCATGACGCGGCTACGGACGTTCCACGGCGCGGGCAGCACGGACTCCTCGGTGCCGTCCGCTCGTCGGCGCATCAGCGTGCGGCGTCCACCCTCGGCGGGGCGAGGTGCGGTCCACCACAGCTCGTCGCCGACGATGCCGACGAACTCGGGGCGGCCGTCGTGGGACGCGGCTGTCCTCGCGTCGATCGGTGATTCCCAGGTGCCGTACGGGGCGGTGCGGACGGTCATGTCTGGCATCTCCTAACGGCTCAGGAAACGGTCGAGAACACGGACGCCGAAGTGCAGAGCCTCCACGGGTACCCGCTCGTCAACGCCGTGGAAGAGCGCCCCGTAGTCGAAGCCGGGCGGTAGCTTGAGGGGCGAGAAGCCATAGCCGGTGATGCCGAGTCGGGAGAACTGCTTGGCGTCCGTGCCGCCCGTCATGCAGTACGGCACCACATACGCGCCCGGGTCGAAGTGCAGCAGCGCCTCACGCATCGCGGCGAATGTCGGTGAGTCCACCGGTGCCTCCAGTGGCACCTGTCGGTGATAGAACTCCCAGTCCACCGTGTCACCAGTGAGCTGGTCCAGGGTGCGGGTGAATTCCTCCTCACCACCGGGCACTGTCCGGCCGTCCACATAGGCCGTCGCACTGCCCGGGATCACATTCACCTTGTAACCAGCCGACAGCATCGTCGCGTTGGCGCTGTTGCGCAGTGTCGAGTCCACAAGGCCCGCGGCCGGGCCGAGTTCGGACAGCAGCGCCTCCACGTTGCGTGCGAGTTCGTCGGGCGATGTGACGTCGAGATCGGCGTCAAGGCCGTGCAGAGCGGCGAGTTCGGCGAGCGCCGCCCGCACGGTGGGGGTGAGCCGCAGCGGCCAGTGGTGGTCGCCGATGCGGGAGATGGCCGCGGACAATGTGTTGACGGCGTTGTCCGGATTGGTTTTGGAGCCGTGCCCGGCCGTGCCGTTCGCGGTGAGCTTGATCCATGCGGTGCCTCGCTCCCCCGCAGCGACCGGGTAGATCCTCCGGTCGTCCGCGCCGTGGAAGGTGAACGCGCCGCATTCGCTGATGCCTTCGGTGCACCCCTCGAAGAGGTCGGCGTGCTGCCGCGTGAGGTAGTCGGCGCCGTAGGCCGCGCTGTCCTCTTCGTCAGCGGTGAAGGCGAGCACGATGTCTCGTCTTGGGCGACGTCCTTGGCGCGCCCAGGCGCGGACCGTCGCGAGCACCATCGCGTCCATGTTCTTCATGTCGATGGCGCCACGGCCCCACACGACCCCGTCTTGGACCTCGCCGGAGAACGGGTGCACCGTCCAGTCGGCGGGCTCCGCGGGCACCACGTCCAGATGGCCGTGGACCAGCAGCGCCTCGGCGCCGGGATCCGTTCCCTCGATGCGAGCCACCACGTTGGTCCGGCCGGGCGCGGATTCCAGGACCCGGGGTTCGATCCCCGCGTCGGCCAGCTTCTCGGCGACGTATTCGGCGGCGAGCCGTTCGGTGCAGTCCCCGCCACCGCGGTTGGAGGTGTCGATTCTGATCAGGTCCGAGGTGAAACGGACCACTTCGTCGAAGGAGACCGCGTCGTCCTGGGCCGTCTCCACCGCGCTCGCGAGCGTTGTCTCAGCCATACTGCTCCTCCACCGCCGCCGAGACGAGTGTGGTCACGGCCTTGAAGCATCTGATGCCTTCGTACATGGTCGCCGCGGTGTACCGCACACGTCGCTCGCCACACCGTTCGACCGACGGCACGACACAGGCGGATCCGACGAGGTGCTCGGCGTCGAACTCCACTTCCACGGTGAAGGGCCCGGCCTGCACCGGCTCGTGCCGCACCGCCAGCGCCGCCGCCTGCTTGGCCGCCGCTCTGATGTCCGACGCCGTGCGCGCCGGTGGTCGGCACACCGCGGCGTACCGCGACACGTAATCCTTCACTCCGACGGTGTAGGCGTCCGGCGCGTAGGTGTGAGCGTCGAGGGCGGTGCGGTCGTCACCGGTGACCAGGACGACGGGTACCCCGTATTCCGCGACGACCAGCGCGTTGAGCCGTCCCTCACTGGCCGGTTCGCCGTTCACCCACACTCCGGTGATGGAGTTGGCGAGGTAGGTGTGTGCCAGGACTCCTTCGGTGCCCGCGCCGGTGTGGTAGCCGACGAACGCGATGCCGTCGGGTCTCTGCTGGCCGTCGTACTGCACGCCCTCGACCATCGACAGGTCCTTGTGACGCCCTGTGAGCATCTGGGCCCGCTCGTCGAGTTGCTCAAGCAGGAGATTGCGCATGGTCCAGTGGGCCTCGTTGACGAGGACCTCGTCGGCGCCGCCGTCGTAGAAACCGGCGATCGCCGCGTTCACATCGGAGGTGAACATATGGCGGCACCGCTGCCACTGCTCGGTGCCCGGCAGCACGTCGGCGGGCCAGGTGACGCCGGTGGCGCCTTCCATGTCCGCGGAGATCAGAATTCTCATGGCTCGGACGGTACGCGTCGCCCGGCAGCACGCACCAGGCCTGTGGATAACTGCAGAGGTCTAGACCTCTGCAGTTATCCACAGGCCTGGCGGCCACGCTTCAGCAGTCGGAGACTCGACGGCATGACATCACTCTCCGCGACCTACGACCAGCCACTGCGCAGGAAGATCGATGCGCGAACCGTCCGGGCGGTACTCCGTCATCACCAACTCGATCGGCCCCTGCCCGAGTACCGAAAGTCCAGCGCCACGCGGCAGTTCGGACACGGCGGTGTCATCGACCTCGCCCGGCGTCAGCCCGTGCGAGAAGACGCCAGCCAGCTTCGGCGGCGGCCCGCCCTCGCCCTCGGCGATCCCCCGCAGCACCGTCTTCGCCGCCGACAGCGGCTCTACGACGAAGGCCCGCCCCCGCTCACCGATCAGCGTCGCCACGGCTTCGGCGACCGCCGGGCGCGCCGCCGCCTCACACTGATGGATCACCCCGCGCATGTACACGTTCGCGTCGGCCAACTCCGTGTGCAGCCGCTCGACGGCCGCCGTGTCGGAGGCGTCCAACCGCCGGAATTCCGCGGCGCCGTCGGGGTCGGCGACCCACCCGAGCCGGGTTCCCGGCAGGTAGCGCGTGGCGACGCCACACCCCGGCATGCGCGGACTGATCCGCGGCAGCATCCCGTCCTGGAGTGTTTCGGCGATGCTCTCCTGGTATGTGTACATACGGGCGTTGTCGAGCACCAGCCCGGCGCGGGCGGCCATTTCGGCGCCGGTGGCGCGGCCCATGCCGTTGATCCATGGTCCGCGGGACTCCTTCCCTCTGGGGGTCGCGACCCCACGGCCGTCCTCCGCCGCGGTGCAAGATCCGCGAAGCCGGTACAGCCGTACGACCAGGGCGACGCCGCGTGGGTGCAAAGCGAGAATCCGGCGCACGCCAGCGCAAGCCACCCGCTACCGCGGTCTGGGCGGGGTGCGTGTTAGCGTCCCGTACTTGGTACGGCATCTGGGGAAAGACCGGGAGCAAACACCCATGAGCACGCTCGAACCGGCCCCTCGCGCCGCACTACTGCCGCGCCTGCCCACCGCGTCCTGGCTGAAGCACCCCGTGGTGGCGGCAGTGCTGTTGGCAGGCGCACTGCATGTGGTGTGGGCGCTGTTCCTGGCCGCCGAGGGTGGTGACCTGGCCGCGCAGTACGCCTGGACCGAGTTCGCGGAGCGCAATCCCGACTCCGCGTACAACCTGTCCTGGTACGGCGGTATGCATCCCGTCTCGTACAGCGTGCTGACGCCCTACCTGATGGCGTTCGCGGGGGTTCGCACGACGGCGATAGTCGTGGGCACCCTCTCCGCGGCGGTCCTCGCCCAGTTGCTGATCCGCTCGGGGGTTCGGCAACCGCTGGTGCCCGCGCTGTGGGGCGCCTTCTCACTGTGGTGCGACACGGCGTCGGGACGGGTGACGTTCGCCATCGGGGTGCTCTTCGGTCTGGCGGCCGTCTGGGTCTCCTACGAGACATGGGGCAACCGGACCGTGCGCGGTGGGACGGCGGCGGCGCTGGGTGCACTCGCCACACTCTCCAGTCCGGTGGCGGGGTTGTTCGTGGAGGTGGTGGCGGCGGCGCTGTTCTTGACCGGACGCCGCAGGGACGGCTGTGCGATAGCGGCCGGGCCGGTGCTGGTGGTCGCCACGACAACACTCCTGTTCCCCTTCTACGGGGTGCAGCCGTTCTCGTGGGGCGGGGCGCTGCTGCCCGTTCTGGTCGCCGGTCCGCTGGCGCTGTTCGCTCCCCGGTCCTGGCGTCCGGTGCGGGTCGGCGCCGCGGTCTACGTGCTGGGGGTCGCGCTGACCCTGGCCATCCCGTCGCCGGTCGGCAGCAATGTGGTGCGTCTCGCGCTGCTGTTCGGCGGGCCGCTGCTGCTGGCCGCCATGGCCGCCACCAGCAAGGTGGACACCAAGAGGATGCTGGCGTTGGGTCTCGCCTTCGCCGTCGCCGTGGTCTGGCAGATCTTCAAGCCGGTCCAGGACCTGCTCGCCACCGCGCCCGCGGCGGGCTGGTCCGGCTACTCCCAACCGTTGATCGCCGAGTTGGACCGGTTGAACGCGGATCGTGGACGGGTTGAGGCGGTCGCGGCGCAGACCCACTGGGAGGCAGCGGGCCTGGCCCCGTACGTCAACCTGGCGCGCGGCTGGAACCGGCAGGTTGACGTGGAGCGGAACCCGCTGTTCTACCGCGGCACGCTGACGGCAGACGCCTACCACGAGTGGCTTCGCCGCTGGGGGGTCAGCTTGGTGGTGCTGCCGAACGCCCAGCCGGACGGCGCCTCGGTCGCGGAGGCGCGCATTGTCGCCGCCGGGCAGCCGTGGCTGCGGCCGCTCTGGCGCGACGCGCACTGGCAGGTCTTCCGCGTCACCGATGCGTTGCCGCTGGCCGACGCCCCCTCACAGGTGGTGCGGGCATCGGAGGGCGAGCTGTCGGTAAAGGTTCCGAAGGCGGGGCCGGTCCTGGTGCGGGTGACATGGTCGCCGTGGCTCGGGGTTCTGGGAGGCGGTCGTGGCTGTCTCGAACAGGACGGCGAGTGGACGCGGTTGCGGGCGGCCGAGCCGGGAGTGTTCCGGATCGGCGCGCGCTATCAACTGCCGCGCGGGACACCGTGCAGGACGGTCGCGGGGTCGCGCTGAGCATGGGCGGCGGCGTCACTCGCCTCCGCCTGGCCCGCCTCCGGCCCGTCGCCCGTCAGTCCTCATGGCCCAGTTGGAGATCACGCTCCGTACGTCCGCCACCCGCGACCTGGAGGACGGTGGCCACCGGCGGGTAGCCCGCGGCGATCACGGTGTACGAACCGGCCGCGAGGTCGACGAAGCGGAACACACCGTCGGTGCCGGTGGTGACCGAGTCAACGACGTTACCCGCCGCGTCCAGCAGGGTGACGCGCGCATCCTCCACCGGGCGGCCGTCCGGCGCGCGGACGGTGCCGCGTAGGACCGCGCCACCCGCCAACTCCACGTCCTGGCGGGTTTCGCGGGCCGCCTGGACGGAGACCGGCAACGCCGCGGGGCGGAACACGGGGGCGCTCGCGGCCAACGTGTACTCGCCCGCGACGAGTTCGGTGAGGACGTAGGTGCCCTCGCGGCTGCTGCGGGTGCTGGCCACCACCTCCCCCCGTACGTCCGTCAACGTCACGATCGCGTCCCGTACCGGTGTGCCGTCGGCGGTCAGCACCGCGCCCGCCAACCGCCCGGCGCCGCCGAGCACCACGTCGAGGTCGATGGGGCGCTCGCCGACCGTGACGCTGACCGCCTGCGGCTGATGGCCGCCCGCCGCCGCGATGAGCACATAGCTGCCGTTGCCCGGTGTGCTGAGCGCGTACCGCCCGTCCTCGCCGGTCGCGCCGCGGCCGATCTGTCGGCCGGAGGCGTCGATGAGGGTGAGGGCCGCGCGGGCCACCGTGGTGCCGTCGGAGTGCTGGACCGTGCCGCACACGGGTACGCCCGCGCCGGTGCCGGACCGTGCCTCGGGAATGAGCGACTGCGCACCGGTTGCCGGACCGTTCTGGGTCACCGGGGGTTTCTCCTTGAGCAGAAGGGCGAGCAGGAAACCGGAGACGAGCACCGGCACCAGGTACAGGTAGATCCGCGGCATGGCTTCCGCGTAGGCCCGCACATAGCCGTCGCGCAGCGGTGCGGGCAACGCGTGCACCAGTTGCGGGGTGATCGAGTCCGGGTTGGGCAGCCGCGCCGAGTGCGGCAGTTGGACGGTGAGACGGGCGGTGAGCCGGTGGGCGAAGAGCGTGCCGAAAACGGCCGCGCCCAGCGAACCGCCGATCTGCCGGAAGTAGTTGTTGGCGGAGGTTCCGGCGCCCAGGTCGGCGGGGCGGACGGTGTTCTGCACGGCCAGGACGAGAACCGGCAGACACAGTCCGATGCCCACGCCCAGCAGGGCCATCCAACCGCTGTACACCGCGCGGGGTGTTCCGGCGTCAAGCCGGGACAGCAGCCACGTGCCGACGGCGGCGAGCGCGCAGCCGAGGATCGGATACGGCCTGTAGTGGCCGGTTCGGCTGATGAGTTGGCCGGAGACGATCGAGGCCACCACCACACCGCCCGTCATCGGCAGCGTCAGCAGCCCGGATCGGGTGGCGGAAGCCCCGTCGACCATCTGCAGGAAGGTCGGCAGATAGGTGGCGGCGCCGAACAGCGCGACACCGACGACCGCGCCCACGAGCCCGCAGACGGTGAAGACCCGGTCCCTGAACAACCACAACGGAATGATGGGGTCGACCGCGAACCGCTCAACGACCAGGAAGAGAACGGTGCCGGCGAGCGCGCCCGCGCCGAGGCCGATGACGACATCCGACCGCCACGCGTACCGGGTACCGCCCCAACTCGTCAGCAGCACAAGGCAGGTGGAGACGGCGACGAGCAGCAGTGCGCCGAGCACGTCGAGTCGGGGGCGCGCGGTGGGCTTCGGCAACTTGAGCACCGCGGCGATCACCGCGAGAGTGATCAGGCCGAAGGGCACATTGACGTAGAAGCACCAGCGCCATGAGGCGTGGTCGGTGAAGTAGCCGCCGAGCAGCGGACCGGCGACCGAGGCCAGTCCGAACGCGGCGCTGATCAGGCCCATGTAGCGACCACGTCGGCGCGGCGGCACGATGTCCGCCATGATCGCCTGGACGCCGATCATGAGACCGCCGCCGCCGATGCCCTGCAGCGCGCGGAAGATGATCAGCTCGTTCATCGAATGCGACCAGCCGGCCAGAGCCGAGCCCATGACGAACGTGACGATCGCGAACTGGAAGACCGGCTTTCGGCCGAAGAGATCGCCGAGTTTGCCGTAAATCGGCAGGCTCACGGTGGAGGCCAGCAGATACGCGGTCACCACCCACGACATATGGCCCAGACCGTGCAACTCGCCCACGATCTTGGGGAGTGCGGTCGCGACGATGGTCTGGTCGAGGGCGGCGAGCAGCAGGGTGAGCATCAGCCCGAAGAAGACCGTCCGCACCCTGAGCGGGCTGAACCGCACCGCGGTGGCGGGCCCCTCGTAGGCCGGGTCCTGGTACGCGTGATCCGCGAGCCCGGCCTGGTACGAGGGCTCGGCCCCATGCGTCTGACGCGGAAGGGGGGCGCCCTGATGCGGCACGGGTGTTGCCATGTCCGGATCCGCCGCCACCCAACGCGCCGTCGTCGGCCACTCGACGCCCTGACCTGGCCCGGCGCCTTCGGGCCGTTCGGCCTGCCCGGCACATTCGGCCCGTCCGGCCTGCTTGGCCAGTGCGGTCCCGCCCACTGTTGCTCCCCTCGTCACCCTGCGCGGGCCATTTCTCGCATTACGCGACAGGAATGAGCAAGCGCGACCTTTCGCCGCTCGACCCGAGGGAAGGGCAGTCAACTACCGCCAGAGAAACAGCACTTGGCACCCCATCAGGGAATTTCTCACTAAGCGGGGCGCGCCAAGCGCGCGCCCCCCTTGCCGTTAAATCCACTCGATTCAGTGAATACGGCCAGCGCTCGGTTTCCCTGTGCCCTACTTCTCGACGTGCGCCGCGAGATTGGCGAGGACCTGGTCGTGGATGCGGTTGAGCCCCTTGGGCGCGAAGGTCCGCTCGAAGAAGCCGCCGACGCCCGTGGCACCGGTCCAGGTGGTCTCGACGACCACCTTGGCCTTGCCCTCCCCGGCCGGGGTCACGGTCCAGGTGGTGACCATGGTCGAGTTGCGGTCCTTCTCCACGAGCTGCCCGGGCGTGGGCTCAGTGACGTCGAGCAGGCAGTCCCGCACCCGCTTGGAGGTGGCCTGCAGCTTCCAGTGCACCAGGGTGCCCGCACCGGCGCCGCCCTCGCGCACCTCGTATTCGCTGAACTGCTCCGGCAGCAGTTGCTGCCGGGCCTGGGAGTAGTCCGCGAGTGTGCCGAACGCCGCCTCGGGCGTGGCGGCGATGACTCGCTCAGTGGTGGCCTCGACCTGTGCCATCTGTCCGTCCTCCGTTTTGTGTTCCGGGTTCGCTGCCCCGGAAATCCACTCACTTGCTGGCTTAGGGCAGAAGCCAACCACCGCAGGTCCGCCGAACCGAAATCGGGGCCGCATCCGGCTCACATCGGTGGCAGCCAGATCCGGGTTCCGGATTCCGCTCGCGCCATATTCGCTCAAGTGTTCTATTCTGGGTTTCGGGGGGACCGGCGACGCGAGGAGGCAGCAGCATGCGCTGGGACAACCTGGGCCTGAGCGGGAGCACACCCGCACTCTTCGGCTCCGAGGTCGTGTCGCGGACGTTCGACACGCCGGAGTTCCGCGGCATCACCTTCCACGAGATACGGGCCCGCACGATCATCAACCGGGTGCCGGGCGCGTCCCGGATGCCGTTCGAGTGGACGGTCAACCCCTACCGCGGCTGCAGTCACGCCTGCGTCTACTGCTTCGCCCGCAACACCCACAGCTATCTCGACCTCGACACCGGTCATGACTTCGACTCGCAGATCGTGGTGAAGGTCAACGCCCCCGAGCTGCTGCGCCGCGAGCTGGCCGCACCCCGTTGGCGCGGCGACCACATCGCCATGGGCACCAACGTCGACTGCTACCAGCGAGCCGAGGGCCACTACCGGCTGATGCCGGGCATCATCAGCGCCCTGCGCGACCACGCCAACCCGTTCTCGATCCTCACCAAGGGCTCACTGATCCTGCGTGATCTGGAACTACTGGAGCAGGCGGCGCGGGTCACCGAGGTGACCACCGCCGTCTCGGTCGGGTTCACCGACCGACAGCTGTGGCGCGACGTGGAACCGGGTACGCCCGCCCCGGACAAGCGTCTGGAGGTGTGCCGGACACTTAATGCGCACGGGATCCCGTGCGCGGTACTGATGGCCCCGGTCCTGCCGTTCCTCTCGGACTCCCCCGACCAGCTGCGCGAGACGGTGCGCGGCATCGCCGCCGCCGGGGCGACGTCCGTCACGCCGCTGGTGCTGCATCTGCGGCCGGGTGCCCGCGAGTGGTACATGGCATGGCTAGCCGAGCGCCACCCCCACCTGATCCGGCGGTACACGACGATGTACGCGGAGGGCGCATACGCCCCGAAGTGGTACCAGCGCCGCATCACCCGCCAAGTCCACGAGCTGGCCGACGAGTTCGGCATCGGCCCGTCCCGTCCGGGCGCGGCCCGCCGCATGGCGTCCGCGGCGCCCGAGGCGGCGGTTCCGGCCGGGCCGACACAGCTGACGCTCCTGTGAGGGGACCAGGGAACCCTCCGACCTCGCTCATCTGAACGCGGCGCAATTCACATGGGCAGAACTCTGGCGCGTAGGTTACTGGCGAGTTACTCTCCACCCAACGAGTTCGTGCGCCGCCGACCGCGGTGTCACGGCTCTCGCGCATGGCGGCCTGGTGACGCAGCCTCCGTGCGCACAGCACCACCGCACCATCGCGGTTCTCGTCGGTTCGGCATCGCGGCGCGGCCCCGGGACAGGGCCCGCCACCCGCTCCACGGATACACCTGTGCCCGCTGCCCGGGCGCGTGGATGTCCGCGGGGCGCCTCAACTCCTCCGCCGTACACGTGTGTTCACTGACACGGACGCGGTCACCCCTCAGTCGTCACGCCCCGCCGCCTTGCGGGGCACACCCCCTGGAGTTTCGCGATGGACCGTCCGTCCACCCCGTCCCCCTCCGCTTTGCGCACCGTCGCCGTCGTCGGCCTCGGCACCATGGGCTCCGGTATCGCCGAGGTCCTGGTCCGCGCCGGACACGAGGTCATCGGTATCGAGCGGTGCGAGCAGGCCGCCGCTGCCGCGACCGCGGCCCTGGAGCACTCCACCGAGCGGGCCGTCGAGCGCGGCAAGCTCACCTCGGCCGAACGCGGTGAAGCACTGGCCCGGTTCCGCACCTTCACCGATCTGCACGCCGCCGCCGATGCCGACCTGGCCATCGAGGTCGTGCCGGAGAACTACGACCTCAAGCGCGAGGTCTTCACCGCCCTCGATGCCATCGTCAAACCGGAGGCGATCTTGGCCACCGGCACCAACGCGCTGTCGGTGACCCGGCTGGCGGCCGAGACCTCGCGCCCCGAGCAGGTGCTGGGGCTGCACTTCTTCGCCCCCGCACAAGCGATGAAGCTGGTCGAGGTGGTCTCCACCGTGCTCACCGCACCCGAGGCAACGGCCCAGGTGACGGCACTTGTGCGCAGCCTCGGCAAGGAGGCGGTCGCGGTCGGCGACCGGCCCGGGTTCATCGCCGACGGACTGCTGTTCGGCTACCTCAACCAGGCCGCCGCGATGTTCGAGGCGCGGTATGCGACGCGTGAGGACATCGACGCGGCGATGCGGCTGGGCTGCGGGCTGCCGATGGGGCCGCTGGCGCTGCTCGACCTGATCGGCATCGACACCGCGAAGACCGTGCTGGAGGCGATGTACTCGGCCTCCCGCGACCGGCTGCACGCACCGGCGCCGATCCTGGGCCAGCTGGCGGCGGCGGGCCTGACCGGCCGCAAGGCCGGCCGCGGCTTCTACACCTACGCCTCGCCCGGCAGCCACGAGGTGGTCACCGACCCGCAGACCCCGGGCGACACCGGGCGGCAGGGCGCCGGCCGCACCGTGCGCTCGGTCGGCGTGGCAGGGTCCGGCACCATGGCGACCGGCATCGCGGAGGTCTTCGCGAAGGCGGGGTACGAGGTCGTACTGGCCGCCCGCAGCCAGGAGAAGGCCGATGCCGCCGTCGCCCGCATCGCCAAGTCCCTTGCCCGCTCGGTGGATCGGGGCCGTCTGGCGGCCGCGGACCGGGACGCGGCGCTGGCCAGGATCACTCCGGCGGGGTCGCTGGACGCCTTCGCCCAGGTCGACCTCGCGGTGGAGGCCATCGCCGAGGAACTGGCCCTGAAGCAGGAGCTGTTCGAGACCTTCGACAAGGTCTGCCGCCCGGGTGCGGTGCTGGCGACCACCACGTCCTCACTGCCGGTGGTGGAGATCGCGGCCGCCACCCGCCGCCCGCAGGACGTCATCGGCATGCACTTCTTCAACCCGGCCCCGGCGATGAAGCTGGTCGAGGTGGTGCGGACGGTGCTCACCGCCGACGACGTGCGCGCCACCGTGCACGAGGTCTGCGGCGTCATCCGCAAGCACCCGGTGGACTGCGGCGACCGGGCCGGGTTCATCGTCAACGCCCTGCTGTTCCCGTACCTGAACAACGCGGTGAAGATGGTTCAGGAGCACTACGCGAGCGTCGACGCCATCGACACCGCGATGAAGCTGGGCGGCGGGTACCCGATGGGTCCGTTCGAACTGCTGGACGTGGTCGGCCTGGATGTGTCGCTGGCCATCGAGCGGGTGCTGCACCGGGAGTTCCGTGACCCGGGGCTCGCTCCGGCTCCGCTGCTGGAGAACCTGGTCTCCGCGGGCTGCCTCGGCCGGAAGACCGGCCGCGGCTTCCGCGAATATGCGAGGGCCTGACAACGCGATGGGGTGGGCCGGGGTCTTCCCCGGCCTGGCCTCCGGCGCCGGCCGTGCTGGGGTGCCGGGCGCACCGCCTGCCGAAATGCAGTACGTTCCCCACATGTCCCAGCCGCGCTCAACTGCCCGAACCACCGCACAGCGGCACCGCGTGCGCCAGGACCTGGCGACGGCCGCGATGCATCTTTTCTCCACGAAGGGTTACGAAGCCACCACGGTCGATGAGATCGCCGCGGCGGCGGGGGTGGCCCGGCGCACCTTCTTCCGCCACTTCCGCTCCAAGGAAGAGGCGATCTTCCCCGACCACGACGACACCCTGGTCCGCGTCCAGGCGGTACTCGACAGCGCCGAGCAGGGCGAGCACCCGCTGGACACGGTGTGCCGCGGCATTACCGAAGTGCTGCGGATGTACGCCGAGTCGCCCGAGGTGTCCGTCGAGCGCTATCGGCTGACCCGCGAGGTCCCCGCGCTGCGCGAGCACGAGATCGCGTCGGTAGCCCGCTATGACCGGCTGTTCACCCGATATCTCCTGGGCCACTTCGACGAGGCGGCGCACCGCGCGGGCGACGACGATCCGCTACTGGCCGAGGTGGCCGCGTCAGCCGTGGTCGCCGCGCACAACCACGTGCTGCGCCGCTGGCTGCGGGCGGGCGGCAAGGGCGATGTGGAGGCGCAGCTGAACCACGCCTTCGACGTGATCAGGGAGACCTTCGGCACCGGCATGGGGGTCGGCCGCACCGAGCCGGCGGCGGAGGCCGCGCCCGCCGCACGCGAGAGCCGACCGGGCGAGGTGGTGGTGGCGGTGGCCCGTGCCGACGCCTCCCCCGCCGAGGTGCTGCGGGCCATCGAAAAGGCCCTGGAAACCGACGGAACGGCCGCTGGGGCCTGACCGGGACACCCCGTACGACCTGCGTCAACACGGCCGCACCCGGCTTCGGGTGCGGCCGTGTTGCGTCGGCGTGAAACTCGTCCGAAATTGTTGGCACGCAGTGTCTTTACGAGTGGCACCCCGTGCCATAGCCTAGGCCCTGTCCGGGCGGGCGGCGTGCAGCGAACCTTCGCACGCCGTCTGTCCCCAAGCGCCCGGACGCCTGCGTCACAGGCTCCCCCTGACCCCGTCCGGGGGCACTCCCAGCGCGCCACCGCGCGCTTGCCGTACCACCGCCGAACCGACGGCACACCGAGACCCCAGCGTTCCCTCAAGCGTCCCCAAAACGCTTCGCCGGAGGCCCCAAGTGAACGACATCCTCGATGCGATCCTCGCGTCGACCGCATCCGACAGCGGCTCCCCCGCCGTCACCGCCGCCGATTTCGCGGCTCTGCCGTTGCCTGAGTCGTACCGTGCCGTCACCGTCCACAAGGACGAGGCCGAGATGTTCTCCGGCCTGACCACCCGTGAGAAGGACCCCCGCAAGTCCCTCCACCTCGACGAGGTGCCGGTGCCGGAACTCGGCCCGGGCGAGGCCCTGGTGGCCGTCATGGCCAGCTCGGTCAACTACAACTCGGTATGGACCTCCATCTTCGAGCCGGTCCCCACCTTCGCCTTCCTCGAGCGGTACGGGAAGCTGTCGCCGCTGACCGCGCGCCACGACCTGCCGTACCACATCATCGGCTCCGACCTGGCGGGCGTCGTCCTGCGCACCGGACCCGGGGTCAACGCCTGGCGTCCGGGCGACGAGGTGGTCGCGCACTGCCTGTCCGTCGAGCTGGAGTCGGCCGACGGTCACAACGACACGATGCTCGACCCCGAGCAGCGCATCTGGGGCTTCGAGACCAACTTCGGCGGCCTGGCCGAGATCGCCCTGGTCAAGTCCAACCAGCTGATGCCCAAGCCGAAGCATCTGACGTGGGAGGAGGCCGCGTCCCCCGGACTGGTCAACTCCACCGCGTACCGCCAGCTCGTCTCGCGCAACGGCGCGGGCATGAAGCAGGGCGACAACGTGCTCATCTGGGGTGCCAGTGGCGGACTCGGCAGCTACGCGACACAGTTCGCGCTGGCCGGCGGCGCAAACCCGATCTGCGTGGTCTCCTCGCCGCAGAAGGCGGAGATCTGCCGCTCGATGGGCGCAGAGGCGATCATCGACCGCAACGCCGAGGGCTACAAGTTCTGGAAGGACGAGCACAACCAGGACCCGCGCGAGTGGAAGCGGCTCGGCAAGCGGATCCGCGAGCTGACCGGCGGCGAGGACGTGGACATCGTCTTCGAGCACCCGGGCCGCGAGACTTTCGGTGCGTCCGTCTACGTCACCCGCAAGGGCGGCACCATCGTCACCTGCGCCTCGACCTCCGGCTACCGCCACGAGTACGACAACCGCTACCTGTGGATGTCGCTCAAGCGCATCGTCGGCTCCCACTTCGCCAACTACCGCGAGGCCTGGGAGGCCAACCGCCTGATAGCCAAGGGCAAGATCCATCCGACGCTGTCCAAGACCTACAGCCTGGAGGAGACTGGCCAGGCCGCCTACGACGTGCACCGCAACCTCCACCAGGGCAAGGTCGGCGTCCTCGCGCTGGCCCCGCAGGAAGGCCTGGGCGTGCGCGACCCCGAGCTGCGCGCCAAGCACATCGACGCCATTAACCGCTTCCGGAACGTTTGAGAGACGGCGCAGATGACCGAGCGTCAGAAAGATCGTCCGTGGCTGATGCGGACCTACGCGGGGCACTCCTCCGCCGAGGAGTCCAACGCGCTGTACCGGCGCAACCTCGCCAAGGGCCAGACCGGGTTGTCGGTCGCGTTCGACCTTCCGACGCAGACCGGTTACGACCCCGACCACATCCTGGCCCGCGGCGAGGTCGGCCGGGTCGGGGTCCCGGTCGCTCATCTCGGCGACATGCGGCGGCTGTTCCAGGACATCCCGCTGGAGCAGATGAACACCTCGATGACCATCAACGCCACCGCCATGTGGCTGCTGGCGCTGTACCAGGTGGTCGCCGAGGAGCAGGGCGCCGACATCAGCAGGCTCCAGGGGACGACGCAGAACGACATCGTCAAGGAGTACCTCTCGCGCGGGACCCATGTCTTCCCGCCGGGTCCGTCGCTGCGGCTGACCACGGACATGATCACCTACACGGTGAACCGGATCCCCAAGTGGAACCCGATCAACATCTGCAGCTACCACCTGCAGGAGGCGGGAGCCACTCCGGTCCAGGAGATCGCCTACGCGATGTGCACCGCGATCGCGGTGCTCGACGCGGTCCGCGACTCCGGCCAGGTGCCGCCGGATCGTTTCGGCGATGTGGTCGCCCGAATCTCGTTCTTCGTCAACGCGGGCGTCCGGTTCATCGAGGAGATGTGCAAGATGCGGGCCTTCGCCCGCCTCTGGGACACCATCACCCGGGAGCGGTACGGGATCGAGGACCCCAAGCAGCGCCGCTTCCGCTACGGCGTCCAGGTCAACTCGCTCGGCCTGACCGAGGCCCAGCCGGAGAACAACGTCCAGCGCATCGTGCTGGAGATGCTCGCCGTCACCCTCGGCAAGGACGCCCGCGCCCGCGCGGTGCAACTCCCGGCCTGGAACGAGGCGTTGGGCCTGCCGCGCCCCTGGGACCAGCAGTGGTCGCTGCGTATCCAGCAGGTCCTGGCGCACGAGAGCGATCTGCTGGAGTACGAGGACATCTTCCGCGGCAGCCATGTGATAGAGGCGAAGGTCGACGAGATCGCCGAGGCGGCCGCCGCCGAGATCGAACGCGTCCAGGAGATGGGCGGGGCCATCCCGGCCGTGGAGTCCGGCTACCTGAAGTCGCAGCTGGTCGCCTCGCACGCGCTGCGCCGAGCCCGCATCGAGTCCGGTGAGGACAAGGTCGTCGGGGTCAACAGCTTCGAGACCACCGAACCCAATCCGCTCACCGCGGACCTGGACACCGCCATCCAGACCGTCGACCCGGCGAATGAGGCGCTTGTCGTCAAGGCCCTCGCCACCTGGCGCGCCGAGCGCGACGAGGCCCGCGCCCAGTCCGCCCTGGCGGCGCTGAAGGCGGCCGCGGCCACCGACGCCAACCTCATGGCGGCGACGGTGGAGTGCGCGCGGGCCGGTGTCACCACGGGCGAGTGGTCCTTCGCGCTGCGCGATATCTTCGGCGAGTTCCGCGCCCCCACCGGCGTGAGCAGCGCGCCCGTCGCGATCGCCCCGGAGGCGGGCACTCCGCTCGCCGAGGTGCGTCGCAAGGTGGCGGTCACCGCCGAGGAGCTCGGCGTCGGCAAGCTGCGGCTGCTGGTCGGCAAGCCCGGCCTGGACGGGCACTCCAACGGCGCCGAGCAGATAGCGGTTCGCGCCCGTGATGCCGGTTTCGAAGTCGTGTACCAGGGAATCCGGCTCACCCCGGAGCAGATCGTCACGGCCGCCGTGGCCGAGGACGTGCACTGCGTGGGGCTGTCGATCCTGTCGGGCTCGCATCTGGAACTCGTCCCCGAGGTGCTGCGGCTGCTGCGCGCCGCGGGGGTGGAGGACATACCGGTGATCGTCGGCGGCATCATTCCGACGGCGGACGCCGAGGCCCTGCGCGCGAAGGGCGTCGCAGCGGTCTTCACGCCGAAGGACTTCGGCATCACCGAGATGATCGGCAGGATCGTGGACGAGATCCGCCGAGGACACGGTCTCGGGAGCCCGGGGGCTGGCTCCCTGACCAACTCCGCTTCGCACCAGGAGGCTTAACCCCATGCAATTCGGTCGCACCTACGAGGAGTTCACCGTTGGCGACGTCTACCGGCACTGGCCCGGGAAGACGGTCACCGAATACGACGACCACCTCTTCTGCCTGCTCACCATGAACCACCATCCGCTGCACATGGATGCCAACTACGCCGAGCAGACCACTGATTTCGGCAAGAACGTCGTGGTGGGCAACTACATCTACTCCCTGCTGCTCGGGATGTCGGTGCCCGATGTCTCCGGAAAGGCGATCGCCAACCTGGAGGTCGAGTCGCTGCGGCATGTGGCGCCGACCTTCCACGGCGACACCATTTACGGTGAGACGACCGTGCTCGACAAGTGGGAGTCGAAGTCGAAGAACGACCGCGGCATCGTCTACGTGGAGACCAAGGGCTACAAGCAGGACGGCACGCTGGTGTGTGTGTTCCGCCGCAAGGTCATGGTGCCCACGGCCACGTACATCAAGGAGCGCGGCGGCGAGCAGCCCGGCCGCCCGGAGCTTAAGTCCCAGGAGAAGTAGCCGATGAGCCGCCTGCAGCAGACCGAGGGCCTGACCGACATCCAGCGGGAGATCCTCTCCACCGTCCGGGACTTCGTCGACAAGGAGATCCTGCCGGTCGCGACCGAACTCGAACACCGCGACGAGTACCCCACGCAGATCGTCGAGGGGCTCAAGGAGTTGGGTGTCTTCGGTCTGATGATCCCCGAGGAGTACGGGGGTCTGGGTGAGTCCCTGCTCACGTACGCGCTGTGCGTCGAGGAGATCGCCCGCGGGTGGATGAGCGTTTCCGGCATCATCAACACCCATTTCATCGTCGCCTACATGCTCAAGCAGCACGGTACGCAGGAGCAGAAGGACCACTTCCTGCCGAAGATGGCGGCCGGTGATATCCGCGGCGCGTTCTCGATGTCCGAGCCGGGTCTCGGCTCCGACGTTTCCGCCATTCGTACCAAGGGCGTGCGCGACGGCGATGACTATGTCATCAACGGCCAGAAGATGTGGCTGACCAACGGTGGTTCCTCGAATCTGGTCGCGGTGCTGTGCCGCACCGACGAGGGCCAGCCGGAGGGCGCCGCCCCGCACAAGTCGATGACCACCTTCCTCATCGAGAAGGAACCCGGCTTCGGCCCGAACGCCAAGGTCTCCGGTCTCACCGTGCCCGGCAAGATCGAGAAAATGGGCTACAAGGGCGTGGACACCACCGAGTTGGTGCTGGAGGACGTACGTGTCCCGGCCGACCGGGTGCTCGGTGGCCAAAGCGGCCGCGGTTTCTACCAGATGATGGACGGTGTCGAGGTCGGCCGCGTCAACGTGGCGGCGCGCGGCTGCGGTGTGGCACGGCGGGCCTTCGAGTTGGGGGTGACCTATGCCCAACAGCGGCACACCTTCGGCAAGCCGATCGCACAGCACCAGGCGATCCAGTTCAAGCTCGCGGAGATGGCCACGAAGGTGGAGGCCGCCCATCAAATGATGATTAATGCGGCCCGTAAGAAGGATTCCGGGCAGCGCAACGACCTCGAAGCAGGCATGGCGAAGTACCTCGCCTCGGAGTACTGCAAAGAGGTGGTGGAGGACGCCTTCCGCATCCACGGCGGGTACGGCTTCTCCAAGGAGTACGAGATCGAGCGGCTGTACCGCGAGGCGCCGATGCTGCTGATCGGTGAGGGCACCGCCGAGATCCAGAAGATGATCATCGGTCGGCGCCTACTGGAGGAGTACCGAATCCAGGGATAAATGTCCGCTTTTGTGGCATTTATCCGCGAAAAAGATCACACCCGGTCATCGGTTTGCGGCCACCGACTCGCCCTTGAGCTTGCCGAGTTGCTGGTCGCAACCGATACCATCGGGAAAAGCCGCCGTCCCCAGTTCTCTCCGCGGCAATCCTCCGCTACGAAGGTCATCCATGCCCCACAGCCCATCCTCTGCACAACGCGGCCGTGTCCGCCTCGCGCGTGGAGCGTCGCCGTGGCTCCTCCCGACCGTCGCCGCCGCAGCGGTCAGCCTGACCCGCGCCCGACGTTCCGGCCGCTGGGCGACGGTGGCCGTACCGACCACCGCCCTCGCGGCGGGCATGCTGTGGTTCTTCCGCGACCCCGAGCGTGAGATCGCTCACGGCCGCGTCATCTGCCCGGCAGACGGTGTGGTGCAGAGCATCATGCCGTGGAAGGACGGCCGCACCCGCGTCGCGATCTTCATGAGTCCGCTGAACGTCCATGTGAACCGCGCCCCGCTGGCCGGCACGGTCACCTCCGTCGAGCACATCCCCGGCGGGTTCGTTCCGGCGTTCAACAAGGAAAGCGAGAACAACGAGCGGGTCGTCTGGCACTTCGACACCGAGCTCGGCGACATCGAGATGGTCCAGATCGCCGGTGCCGTCGCCCGGCGCATCGTGCCCTATGTCACACAGGGCACCAAGGTCGAGCAGGGTGAGCGGATCGGGCTGATCCGCTTCGGCTCGCGGGTCGACGTCTACCTGCCGGAGGGGATCGAGCCGGCAGTCGAGGTCGGCCAGACCACACAGGCTGGGGTGACTCGCCTTGACCGTGATTGATCCCGACACACAACCCCCCTGGGTCGCCGAGATCGAAGAGGACGACAGCGACGACATGCCGGTGTCCACCCGGCTGTCAATAGCGGACACCCTCACCCTCGGCAACGCGACCTGCGGCTTCATGGCGGTGTACTTCACCACCACCGGCGTACTGGTCCCCCATCTGATGGGCCAGACCGACGGCGGCATGGCCCGGCACAGCGCCGCCACCGCCGTGATGCTGATGCTGCTCGCCTCGGTCTTCGATCTCTTCGACGGTCTGGTGGCGCGCAAGCTGCGCAGCTCGGCGATGGGCGCGGAGCTCGACAACCTCTCCGATCTGATCAGCTTCGGGCTCGCACCGGCGTACTTCGTGGTCGTCTGGGGCATGGTCGCCGACGACGGGCATCAGCATGTGTCCGCTGTCGCGGCGATCGTGGTGGTGCTGGCCGTGGTGCTGCGGCTGGCGAGGTTCTCCTGCACCACCATGAAGGACGGCATCTTCCAGGGCATGCCGAGCCCCATGGGAGCGCTGACGATCGTCTCCGCGACCCTGCTCCGGCTTCCGTTCCTGCCCACGCTGGCGATCATCGTCGGCGTGGCGTGGCTCATGGTGAGCCGGGTCGAGTACCCCAAGCCGCGCGGGCGGCTCGCGATCGCCACCCTGTGCTGGATCTTCATCAGCATGGGCTGCCTGGCCGCCTGGGCGGCCGACTCTCCGGCCGCGCAGGTACTGCTGCAGGCCGGTGCGGCGCTTCAGGTCGTGATGGCGGCGGTCATTCCGCTGTTCGCCGCGTTCCGCCGGGTGAACACGATCCGGGGCAACCGGCGTGACGCCCGCGCCGAGCGGGCTCGCCTGCCACTGGGCTGACGGTCCGCTGCGCTGGCGTTCCCACGGTTGTTTCCCGCCCGCCCATCCGTTGCCGCGGTACGGCTCCGCCCCAGGGCGGCCGTACGCGGCGGTGCCTGTCGGCACCGTTAACGGGTGGGCGGGCGGGAGTTTCTCCGCTAACCGGCAGGCCAGTCAGCTGCCGACAGGAAGTCGTCAGCGATCCGCTCGGCCACCCGCTCCAGGAGCGGCCCCGCTTCCGCGATGCACCGCGAAACGTCCGGTTCCAGTTCGGTGAGCGCATAGGCGCGGCGAATCCCGGCCGCGCCCAGCTCGGCGGGCGGAAGCGCCATCCGCCCGCAGACCGCGACGACGTCGAGCCCTCGGGCGCGCGCCGCCTGTGCCACCCCCGCGGGCGCCTTGCCGTGCAGGGTCTGCGCGTCAAGCGACCCCTCACCGGTGATCACGAAATCGGCCCGGTCCAGCGCCTCGGCGAAGCCGAGCAGCTCGAAGAGCACCTCGACCCCGGGCCGGAACGCGGCTCCGAGGCCGACCAGCGCCCCGTAACCGATGCCACCCGCCGCGCCCGCGCCCGGCGCCTCGGCGGCCGCCACCGCACGGGCGCCGATCGCCTCGCCCAGCACCTCCACGTACCGGCCCAGTGCGGCGTCCAGCGTCGCCACATCGGCCGCGGACGCGCCCTTCTGCGGGCCGTAGACGGCCGGGGCGCCCTTCGGGCCGCGCAGCGGGTTGTCCACGTCGCTGGCCAGTACGATCTCGGCTTCGGCGAGCCGCGGGTCCATACCGCTCAGGTCGGCCGTGGCGAGCGAGGCCAGCGCCGCGCCGCCCGGCGCGACCGGCTTGCCGTCCGCGTCGGTGAACGCCGCGCCGAGCGCGGCCAGCATTCCGGCCCCGCCATCCGTCGTGGCGCTGCCGCCGACCCCGAGCACGACGGTGCGCGCTCCGGCGTCCAGCACCGCGCGCAGCAGTTCCCCGGTTCCGTATGTCGTCGCGGTGAGCGGGGCGAAGACGCCGTGCGGCAGGTGCCGCAGGCCGGATGCCTCGGCCATCTCGACGACGGCCGTGGTGCCGCGCAGCGCGTAGGCCGCGGTGACCGGATCGCCCAGCGGCCCGGTGACCCGCGCCGTGCGCCGTTCGAATCCGGCGGCGACCGCCGCGTCCACCGTGCCGTCGCCGCCGTCGGCGACCGGCAGGGATTCGACGCGCAGGCTGGGAATGGCCCGGCGCAGACCAGTGGTGACGTGCTGGGCCACCTCGACAGCCGTGAGTGAGCCCTTGAACTTGTCCGCGGCGATCAGCACGCTGCGAATTTCTGCCACCTTGCACTCCCCAGGAGTTATGTCGCGCCGTTCGGACCTTATCCGTCCGGTAGGCCCGCTGCCCATGGTCACCGTCGGCGAGCCGCCCTCCGTAGTACTTCATACGCGGACATAGTGGGGCGTCATAAGTGCTCTGGACACCGGCCAGACCGCTGCACGGCCTTCGGGACACGCTCCGCGCGGCAGTCGGTGACGCGCCGACCGAGCGCGGCGACGCGCGGCACACCCCGCCGCACCAGATCGCTGAGGCCGTACGCGAACGGGAGCGCGACACCTGGGAGTTCGAGCAGAAATCAGCGCCGACCGGCGCGTTCATCGGCACAATGGGTGCGTGCCGCAATACGCCGAGATACAACTCGACCACAACACCTCCGTGCGCCTGGAACTGGCGCCGGTGGGCGTCCCACCGCAGCCCGCTCCGGCGGCCGATCCCGCGGACTCCGGCGCCGACCTTCCCGACGGCATCGCCGGGTCGGCTCCCGTCGGCCGGGTGAGCGCCGCCGCCTCGGCGCTGACCTCCGAAGCGCTGCGACTCACCCTGCGGCCGCTCGGGCCGCTGCTACAGGAGGTGCACGACTCGGTCAGTGCCATTAAGAACCCGCCGCAGGAGATCAGCGTCGAGTTCGGCATCCAGATCGGTCAGGACCTCAAACTCGGCATCGTCGGCGCGGGCGGACACGCGAGCCTGATGGTCTCGGCGAGCTGGCAGCTCTCCCCGGATTCGGAGTGAGCGCGCATGGGATGGTTCCGGTACGCCAACGGGGACGACTCGGCGGGTGTGCATGGCGCCTTCGTCTCGGTGTTACGTGAGCACGACCGCCTGGCCGCCGGTGGCGGTGTCCTGCTGACCGAGCGCCACCTGCTGACCTGCGCCCATGTGGTCAACGTGGCGTTGGGAAAGGAGCTGTTGGAGTCCGCCGATCCCGGGCCGGTGCGGATCGGGGCCGTCTTCCCCGGTAGCGGCTCCCGGGTTCCGCACGAGGCCCGCGTCGCCCACTGGGTGCCGCCCCGCAGGACCCGGGGCGGGCTGGACTGGAGCGGCGATCTGGCGGTACTCGAACTAGAGGACCCCGCGCCCGTGGTGCCGCCGCGCTGGTCCGAGATGGTGCCGGGGCAGGGCGTCCGTGCCTGGCACGGCGGCGGGCACGCGGCCACCTTCGTCGAGGTCACGGTGAAGGAGTGCGACGGCTGGATCGGCTACGTCGACGGTGAGCTGTCCGGCGCGGCGATCGGCCCCGGCTACAGCGGCGGACCGCTCTGGTCGGAACGCGAGGGCGCGGTGGTGGGCCTGGTGGCGGCCCAACTCCAGGCGCCGGACGGGCCGTTGGCCGCACACCATGTGGTGCGGCGCGGTTGGGCGATCCCCTGGCAGGCGGTGCGCGCGGAGCTGGAGTCCGCGGGCGCGGGCCCGCTGCTGGCTTCGGCGGACGATGGAGCCGGGGACGCCGGTTCCGTACCGCATCAGCTGCTCCCGCCGCTGGCCGCGCTGCTCAGCGACCCGGCGGAGCGCGCCGACAAGGCCCGGCGGCTGGCCGAGCAGTGCGGTCTGCACGCCCTCGACGACGGATCGGCGCCCACGTACGAGGAGTTGGCGGCGGTGCTCACCGAGCATCCGCGCTCTCTGGCGTCGCTCACCGAGGTGCTCGCGCCGACCGCGCACAGCGCCCTTGCGCGCGACGCCATCGACACCCTGCACGCCACCGGCCCGCTCGTCGCGGGGGCCCGGCTGCTGTCGTACGCCGAACACCACCGCCTGCTGATCCAGTTGAAGCAGCAGGCCAAGGTCGACCCGGCGCTGCTGCCGGGCGCCGCACGGGGTGCGCTCGCCTACGCGGAGCTGCCCGAGCCGGTGCGAGCGGCGCGAATCGCACCGCAAGCCGTCGACGACGCGGTGGGCGCGCTGGAGGAGCTCGGCGACAGCGGGCGCGTACCGGCCGGGACGCCACGGGTCCCCGCGCTCCTGCGGGTGGCCGAGTACGTGGCGGCGGCGCTGCGCGGTGAAGCCTGCGACGAACTGCGCGGTTGGAGCGATCAGGTCGCGACCCGGCTCGGTATCCACCCGGCCGCCCTGGCCGAACGTCGCGCGGACGCCGAGGCATGGGCGTCCCGCCGCGACACCGACAGCGGTCGTACCGTCGTCCGGCTCACCCGCCGCCCCGGCGATCCGCCGGGCGGGTTCCGGTGCACGGTGTGGCGGATGGCTCCGGACGGCACCGCCGCCCGCGTCTCGACGGGTGAGGACCGTCCGTTCGGCGGCCCGGAGATCGCCCGCCTGGTGCGGGACGCGGTCGCACCGGACGAGACGGAGGCGCCGTTGGTCGAAGTGGTGGTGGACCGCGACGCGTTGCAGCTACCGGTGGACGAGTGGCGCGAGGCCGAACCGGATGACCTGGACCCGTACGGCATCTTCGGCCCGGCGGCACTCGGCGCCGACTTCCGTGTCGTGCTGCGCTGCCCCGAACTGCGCCGTAGATCCCCGACCGGCGCGGCCGACCTGCGGCGCCGGTGGGCGGGGTGCCGTACGGAGGAGACGCTGGTCATCGATGAACTCACCGATGACGTACGGGCGTTGAAGGATATGCTCAACAGGACACGGCAGCGTTCGACCGGCCGGGTGGTACTGCACGGCTCCCCGGCTCGCCGGGCTCATCTGCTGCAGGTGTGCCTGTTCATGGGCGTGCCGGTGGTGCTGTGGGATCGGGCGGCGGCCGGGCGGGAACACGCGTACCACCTCCAGGAGATCGATTCGGCGGGCCCACTGGACTCGCTGCCGGAACGGGTTCGGGACTTCCGCGTCGATGTGTACGCCGACCCGGAGAGCACCGTGCGGCCCTCGCTGGTCTGGGAGGATCCGGACCGGTCGCTCCCTGGTGAACTGCGGCTCGCGGACCCGGTGGCAATGACGGAGGAGAAGTGAACGGCAACACCGAAGACGGCGACTGGCGGCTGTTCCGCGGCGACGGCACGGCCCGCGACACCGTCTTCCCGGAAGCGCCGCCGTGGCGGCGGTTCGGCGAAGCGTCCCAGCGGCAGGCGCCGCGACCCTACTTGATCGGCCGAGCGGAGTCCGATGTCGTCAACGCGGCACTGCATCTGCGCCGCCCGCTGCTGGTCACCGGCCATCCGGGCACGGGCAAGTCGTCGCTGGCCCGTGCCATCGCCCATGAGCTCAGCCTGGGACGGGTGTTGACCTGGCCGGTCAACAGCCGTTCCGCCCTCCAGGACGCCCTGTACCGCTACGACGCGATCGGGCGGCTGCGCGAGACGGCGCTGCATCGCGACCGGGGTCAGGAGTCGCTGGAGCCCGGGATCGGCTCCTTCGTACGGCTCGGGCCGCTGGGCACCGCCCTGCTGCCGAACGCCAGGCCGCGCGTGCTGCTCATCGACGAGCTCGACAAGGGCGATGTGGATCTGCCCAACGATCTGCTGGCGGTCTTCGAGGACGGCTCGTTCGAGATCCCGGAGCTCGCCCGGCTGCCGCGCGAGCAGTCCGAGGTCGAGGTGTTCCCCGACGATCCGGACGGCGCTCCGGTACCGGTGGTGCGCGGCCGGGTGTGCTGCACCCAGTTCCCCGTCGTGATCATCACCAGTAACGGTGAACGGGACTTTCCGCCCGCCTTTCTGCGGCGCTGCGTACGGCTCGATCTGCCGGACCCGGACGAGCAGCGGCTGCGTGAGATCGTCACCGCGCACCTGGGTGAGGACGCGCTCGAAGCCGTAGACGATCTGATGCAGGACTTCCTGGCCCGCCGGGCGCCGGGTGAGCTGGCCACCGACCAGCTGCTGAACGCGGTGTTCCTGCGCGCGGGCGGGGTCGATCTGGACGCCGAGGGCCTGCTGGACGCCGTACTGCACCGGCTCGGCGGGGCGGTCTGATTGCCATGCCGGGGCGGGTTCAGCGGGTGCTTGCCGACTGCGGGGTGGACCTGTCGTCGGAGGAACTGCTGGACGCCTTGTGGCTGGCCCACCGGCTGCCCGCCGACGCCTCGGCACCGCTGGCACGGGCACTGCGGATAGCGGGACCGGCCGCGTCGGTCGAGCGTACCGAGGCGGCCACGAGCACACCTTCCTCCAGGGAGGAGCGGGCCGCGGAAGGTGAAGCGCCGTCCGATCAACTCGTCTCGTCGGGTGCGCTGCACGCGAGCGCCGCCGTAGCGGAGCCCGCCGAGGCGAAGGTGAAGACACCGCTGTCCGCGCTCGCGGTACGCGCGCCGGAGGAGAAGGCGCTGGGGACCGCCGAGTTGCGGCTGGGGCGGGCACTGCGGCCGCTGAAGCAGCGCCATCCCGGCGGACGCCTGATGGAGCTGGACGAGCGGGCGACCGCCGACGCCATGGCGGAGACCGGTCTGCCGGACCTGGTGCTGCGCCCGGCGGGCGAGCGCCGCCTGGACCTGGCGCTGATCGTGGACGACGGTCTGTCGATGCTGTTGTGGCGCAGACTCGCCACGGAACTGCGGTCACTGCTGGAGCGGATCGGCGCGTTCCGCTCCGTACGGGTGCACGGGTTGGACACCCGCGGTACGGGTGAACCGGCGCTGCGCGGGCGTCCGTTCGCCCCCGGGGCGGCGGCCCTGGCGCCGGGTTCGGTTGCCGATCCGACGGGGCGGACGCTGGTGCTGGTGGTCAGCGACGGTGTGGGCGCGGCTTGGCGGGACGGCCGGATGCGCAGGGTGCTTGAGCGCTGGGCGGACCGCGGGCCGACGGCGGTGATGCATGCGCTGCCCGCCCGGATGTGGGACACCTCCGGTATCCGGACGGAGGACTGGGCGGTGACGGTTCGCCGGACCTGGTCGGCCAACCGCGCCTGGCGGGTTGCCGATCCCGTACTGCCGCCGGAGTTGGCCCCGTTCTACGGCATGCCGATTCCGGTACTGGAACCGGAGCCCGCGTCGGTCGGCCGGTGGGCGCGGCTGATCGCGTCCTCGGGGGGCAGCGCGATGCTGCCGCTGCTGGCCGATTCGCTGGACGAGTCCCCGCGCCCCGTGGGGCGGACCTCCGCCAGCGGCGATCCGGTGCTGCGGTTCCGCAGCGCGGCCTCCCCCGAGGCCTATCGGCTGGCCGCGCATCTGGCGGCGGTCGCGCCGGTCTCCGTCCCGGTGATGCGGCTGGTCCAGTCGGCGGTCCCGTGGCGGGCCGAAACGGCGCATCTGGCCGAGGTGTTCCTGGGCGGCCTGATGCGGCGCACCGACGGCGGGGGCGGCAGCACCGGACCGCAGCATCAGAGCTTCGACTTCACGGAAGAGGCCCGCTCGATCCTGCTGGACACCGTCCCGGCCGCCGAACTGGCCCGTACCAACAGCGCGGTGGCGGTTCGACTGGGCGAACTCGTCGGCCGCTCGCCCGACTTTCCCGCCTGGCTCGCACACCCCGGCGGGGCGGACGAGGTGGTTGGCGGGGCACAGCCGTTCGCGGAGCTGGACGCACGGCTCATGCGGCATCTGGGGGCACCCGTCGCCCGCCCCGCACGACGGCAGGAGGTCTGGGGGGCACTGCGTCCTGACGACCCGCGGACCCTCGGCCCGTTCGCCTTGCACGCACGCAACGACAGCAGCGGGTTCGCCGTCCTCTATCTCGGCCGGGACGACGCGGGGCGCGCGGCCGTGCTGCGCGTGCCCCGGTCCGCTGATCGGGAACACGCCCGCCACCTCACGCAGCGGACGGCCCTGGCGCTGGCCCGTATGGACGGCAAGTACGCGCCCGCCCTGCACGGTTACCACGTGGACGACCCGCCGTTCTGGACGGCGGAAGAGCTTGTCACGACGCCGTCCGGCGAGCCCGCCCCCACACTGGAGTCCTTCATCCGCGACAAGGGGCTCGCACCCGGTTCGGCGCCCTGCTACGAACTGAGCTGGAACCTTGCGCAGGCGGTGAGCCGCTGCCACCACAAGGGCATCGCCCACTGCGCGCTGACCCCCACAGCGGTACTGGTCAGCGGCGTGGCGTCGGTACGGCTCGTGAGTTGGCCGCGCGCCCTCATCGACCCACCGGGCGACGAGCTTCGGGAGGCCACCGCTTCCGACGTCTACTCGCTCGGCGCGCTGCTTATCGCGGTCAACTCCGGTCCGGGGCCGTGGAGTCCCTCGGACGGGGAGCTGCGCGGCTCCGCGTCCTGGCTGCCGCGGGTGCCCGAACCCGGTCTACGGGAGATCCTGGGCCGCTGTCTCGCGCGTAACCCGGCGGTTCGGCCGACCGCACGCGAGGTGGCGGACGCGTTCGCCGCTCGGCTGCCGGGCGGGGCGGTGGAGTGGACGTCGCCGCGGGAGGCGGCCGGAGCACGTGCCGCGTACGCGCTCGCCGGGCCCGGGGGGCCACCGGCGCCGGCCGGGGCCCCCGGGCCAGCCGCCGAGGCACCGCCGCCGTCAGCGCGGCTCTGGGTGCCGCAGCGGCGTACGTCCTGGGGAAGACAGACCCAGCAGCGTCAACTGGAGCTGATCCAGCGGCCGTTGGCCCGATGCCACCGCATCGTCGTCGTCAGCGCGCTGCGCTACGCGGGCGCCTCCACCACGGCCCACGCGCTCGGCGCGCTTCTGGCGTCCGTACGGCAGAACAGCAGGGTGGTCCTCATCACCAGCGACCGTAAGTGGTTCGCCGGAAGTGACGCCTCGGGCCTGCGCATCCCGCGGATCGAGCGCAATCCCGACGGTCCGCTGACCACGCCCAGAAGCTATCGGGGGCTGGTCAACAGCCTGCGCGGCGAGTGCGATGTCCTGATCACCGACACGGATGGTGAGATGCCGCTGCCCAGCGGATACCTGACCGACTCGCTGGTGGACCAACTCGTCATCGTGGCGGCGCCGTCGAGCAGGCGTGCCGCCGCTGCCGACGCCACGGACGCGCTGTTCGACCGGGTCGCCGAACATGCCTCGGAGCGGCTCATCGAGCAGAGCATCGCGGTCATCTCCCAGCACCATGGCAGCTCCGGCGCGCAGCGGGACCTGTCCGATCGGTTGCGCGGCCGCTGCCGGGGCTTTGTGACCATCCCGTCGGACACCGGGCTGGCCGGGGGGCGCTTCCCCGATCCCGCCTTGCTGCGCGGGGTGACCCGGGAGCGGTACCTGGATCTGGCCGCTCTCGTCGCGGAGGGCTTCCCGGGCTGACGAACGGTAACTCGGCTCTGGTCAGGCGCCGTTGTCAGACCCCCGTGCGACGATCGGGAGCAGTACTTCGGAAACGGGCAGTGCGTGCGGAATGGAACGCGAGCGGGAGAGAACGAAGGGGGTTGACGATGTCCGAGTCCCTGTGGGGTGGCGCCGAGCTGGATCTCGACGCGTACCTGGGCCGTATCGGCTACGACGGATCACTGCGGCCGACACTCGACACCTTGCGGGCGCTGCACCGCGGGCATCTGGACGCGATCCCGTTCGAGAACCTGGAGATCGTGCTCGGGCGTCCGGTGCCGCTGGACGTGGCGAGCACGCAGGCCAAGCTGGTCGGCCAGCCGCGCGGCGGCTACTGCTTCGAGCACAACCTGCTGTTCGCGGCGGTGCTGGACCGGCTCGGATACTCCTTCACCGGTCTGGCGTCACGGGTCCGGATGGGCGTCCGGCAACTGCGTCCCACCACCCACATGCTGCTGCGGGTGGACATCGCGGGTGAGGACTGGCTCGCCGATGTCGGCTTCGGCGGCGACGGCCCGCTGGAACCGATCCCCTTGCGCACAGGCGCCGAACTCCGGCACGGCGGCTGGACGTTCGAACTGGTGGAGGAGGGGCCGGGCGTCTTCCTGCTGCGCACCAGGCACCAGGACGGCTGGTTCGATCTGCATGCCTTCACGCTGGAGCCGCGCTATCCGGTGGACTACGGGCTGTTCAACTACTACACCTCCACCCACCCGCGTTCGCCGTTCACCCCGCGCATCATCGTGCAGCGCAACGGCCCGGACATCCGGCGCACCCTGGTGGGCCAGGAGTTGCGGACGGAGCGCCCGGACGGCAGCGTGCAGCGGCGCGACGTCCCGGCGGACGAGTTGCCCGATGTCCTGGCGAAGGTCTTCGGGATAGAACTGGCCGCCCAGGACGCCGAGTCCATACGCGAGCGCCACCGCTGACGGCCGCGAGCTCACCGGCCGACCGCGTACCCCTGCATTCCGCGTGGGTTGGCGGCCGCGCTGAGGACGCCGGTGAGGGGGTCGCGGGCGACGGCGCACAGCCTGCCCTCCGTCCACGGGTCGGCGACCGTGACGTGATGTCCGCGGGCGCGCAGCGCGGCGATCGCCCCTTCCCCCATCCGGGACTCGACGGTGACGCTGCCAGGCCGCATGGCCCGGGGGTGGAACGAGCTGGGGAAGCTGTCGTTGTGCCAGTTCGGGGCGTCGATGGCGCCCTGTAGGTCGAGTCCCGAGCGCACACCACGGCGCAGCGCCACCGCGAGGAAGAAGTGCAGGCTCCACTGGTCCTGCTGGTCGCCGCCGGGGGTGCCGAAGGCCATCACGGGCTGGCCGTCACGGAGCGCGAGAGACGGGGAGAGGGTGGTACGGGGGCGGCGGCCCGGAGTGAGGGAGTTCGGCAGTCCCGGCTCCAGCCAGGTCATCTGCAGCCGGGTGCCCAGGGGGAAGCCGAGTTCGGGGACGAGCGGGTTGGACTGCAGCCAACCGCCGCTGGGGGTAGCGGCGATCATGTTGCCCCAGCGGTCGACGACATCGAGATGGCAGGTGTCGCCGCGGGTCGCGCCGTTCGACGCGACCGTGGGCTCGCCCGCTCCGGCGACGGCGAGCGGGTCCCAGGTCCGCTCGCCCGCCTGTCCGGTGGCGGCGCGGTGGACGTGCCGGGGCAGGCGCGGGGTACGGCCGCCGGGGCTTCCGGGGCGTAGTGCGCGGGATGCCGTATCGCCGATGAGCCGTCGGCGGTCCGCCGTGTAGGAGTCGGAGAGGAGGTCGTCCAGGGGGACGGTGCCGGGTTCGGCGTCGCCGTACCAGGCCTCGCGGTCGGCCATGGCGAGCTTGGCGCCCTCGATGAGCAGGTGCGGGTAGTCCTCGGTGCCGTACTCCACCTCATCCGGCAGTAGCGCGAGTTGCTGGAGAAAGACCGGGCCCTGGCTCCATGGGCCGGGTTTGGCGAGGGTCCAGCCGTTCCAGTCGTAGCTGACGGGCGCCTCGTAGGAGGCGGACCAGTTCGCCAGGTCGTCGCCGGTGAGCACTCCGGCGTGCCGCTCCCCCGTGGTGTCGAGGGCGGGGCGGGCGGCGAAGGCGGCGAGCGCCTCGGCGATGAAGCCTTCGCGCCAGACCCGGCGGGCGGCGTCGATCCGGGTCTCCCGGCTACCGGGCGCCGCGTCGGCCTCGGCGATGAGGCGGCGCCATGTGCGGGCCAGGGCCGGGTTCTTGAGGAGGTGTCCGGGGGCCGGGGAGCGGCCGCCGGGGAGGTAGAGCCGGGCGGAGGTGGTCCATTCGCGGGTGAACAGGTCGCGTACCGCTTCCACCGTGCCGCCGATGGCTTCGACGGCGGGGTGCCCGTGCTCGGCGTACCCGATGGCGTAGGCCAGTACGTCGGCCAGGGGCTTGGTGCCGTGGTCGCGCAGCAGGAGCAGCCAGGCGTCGAAGGCACCGGGCACGGCAGCGGCCAACGGGCCGGTACCGGGGACGAGTTCGAGGCCGAGCGCGGTGTAGTGGCCGATCGTGGCGCCCGCGGGCGCGGGTCCCTGACCGCACAGCACGCGGATCGGGCCGCCCGCGGGGGCGAGGATGATCGGGACCTCTCCGGCCGGGCCGTTGAGGTGCGGTTCGACGACGTGCAGCACGAACGCGGCGGCGACAGCGGCGTCGAAGGCGTTGCCGCCGTCCTCCAGTACGGCCATGGCGGACTGCGAGGCCAGCCAGTGGGTGGACGACACCATGCCGAAGGTGCCCTGGAGGGTGGGGCGCGTGGTGAACACGCTCAGACCTTGGGGATGTCGAAGTAGGACAGCAGTCCCCCGGCCAGCCGCAGATCACCTTGCATCTTGAGCCTGCGGGTGAGGAACAGGGCCGGTCCCGAGGCGTTGCCGGAGGCGAGCTTGAGGAGTTCCGGCGCGGCCATGGTGAGCGTCAGCCGGGCCTGCCGGTCGGTGGCGTGCGGTGTTACCACGCACCTGCCGTCGGCGATGTAGGTCTCGTAGGTGTCCAGGGTGTCCCCCGCCCCGGTGATCCGCCACCGCACCAGCGCCGTGCGGTCGCCCGCCTCAGCCGGTTTGAACAGCGTCTCCATACGGCGGAACAGCTCGTCGAGCACCCGCCTGCGGTGCGGCCCGGCCATCACTTCGGCGGTCCTTCTGGCGGGCGTGTCCCGGATGATGCGGGCGAACTCACCGGGTTCGACCGAGCGCAGATCGAGGGTGCCGGAGTCGAGATCGAGGTCGTCGCTGGTTGCCATGGCGGGCACCTTTCTGACTTCCCGGAAGCCTACTGATCGGTAAGGCTAGGAGGCCCCTCTACCAGCCGCAAGACGACCCCTACCAACCGTGGGGCACCCGGGCGGAGCCGCCCGCCCGGCCGCGCCACAGCGCTTTGAGGACCGCGCGCGCCGCGTGGAAGCCGGACATCCCGTGCACCCCGGGCCCCGGCGGCGTCGCGGAGGAGCACAGGAAGACCGCCGGGTCGCTCGTGGCGTACGGTACCCGGCGCAGCGTCGGCCGGAGGACGGACCGCAGTCCGGCGGTGGAGCCGCACGCGTAGTCGCCGCCCACGTAGTTGGCGTTGCGGGTGGCGAGTTCGGCCGGGCCGCTGATCGCACGGGCGAGCACGCGGTCCCGGAAGCCGGGTGCGAAGCGTTCGATCTGCCGCTCGATGGCCTCTGTGGCGTCGCCCCGCCAGCCGTTGGGCACCCGCCCGTAGGCCCAGAAGACGTGCTTGCCCTCGGGTGCCCGGGTCGGGTCGAAGAGGGTGGGCTGAGCGGCCAGCAGGTAGGGGGCGTCCGGCGCACTGCCGTGCAGGGCGGGTTCCAGCCCCGCCTGGACCTCGTCGAGGGTGCCTCCGAGGTGGATCGTGCCCGCGCGTGCGGCCTGCGGGGACCGCCAGGGCACCGGCCCGTCCAGCGCATAGTCGATCTTGAACGCGGCCGGACCGTAGCGGAAGCCGCGGTAGTCCTTCTTGAGCCCGGCGATCTTCACGATCGCGGTGGGCGAGGTGTCGAAGACATAGGCCCGGGCGGGCGGCAGTTCCTTCAGCGAGGTCACGGTGGTGCCGGTGTGGATCGTCCCGCCGAGGTCGGTGAGGTACCCGGCCAGCGCGTCCGAGATGGACTGGGACCCGCCGCGGGCCAACGGCCAGCCGACCGAGTGGCCCGCGAGCAGGAACATCAGCGCCGCGCCGCCCGTGGTCAAGCCGCTGAGCGGAGTGCTCAGATGGCTGGCCGCCCCGGCGAGCAGGGCACGCGCCGGAGCGTCGTGGAAGCGGCGGGCCAGCACGGCGGCCGGCAGCCCGCCCAGCGCGGCGAACCGCGCGAACAGCAGCGGACTGCCCGGTAGGCCGTCCCACTGAGTGCGCAGCACATCCCGTGCCAGTTCGTCCCAGTGGCCGAGGAACGGCGTGAGCATCCTGCGGTAGACGCCCGCGTCGCGTGGGCCGAGCGAGGCGGCCGTCTCACCGACGGCACGGGAGAGCACCGCCGCGGAGCCGTCAAGGAACGGGTGCGCCATCGGCAGATCGGGGTGGACCCACTCCAGGCCGTACTTGTCCAGCGGCATCGTCTTGAAGACCGGGGAACCGATGCCGAAGGGATGCGCCGTCGAGCACGGGTCGTGCCGGAAGCCCGGCAGCGTCAGTTCCTCGGTGCGGGCGCCGCCGCCCACCGTCTCCCCCGCCTCGAACACCTCGACCGCCAGCCCGGCCCGGGCCAGCTCGATCGCCGCGGTCAGCCCGTTGGGCCCGGCCCCGATCACTACCGCTTCCGTCGTCGCCGAGTGCGTAGTCACAGCACCACGGTGCCAGACGGCCGGGCGGATCCGCAGGCCGGGGGCCTCGGTGCGGCTACCGCGCGCCGGTCGGCGGTGGTCGCCAGATCGTCGGGACCGGCCTTCTCGGCGATGTCCTCGGCGGCCAGCCGACGGAACCGGGACATGACCTCCTCGGCCGCGATCGCCCTGATCGTCTCGCGGACCTTGACGTCGTCCATGTCCGTCCCTCCGTCCGCGCCGACGTTCCGCTAGGCCAGTGCCGGGATCACACACTCGCCATAGGCGTCGATGACCCCTTCGCGGTCATCGTGCATCGCGTAGAGGGCGAACTGGTCGACGCCCAGCTCGCGCAGCCGCCGCAGCTTCTCCAGGTGCGCCTCGGGCGGGCCCAGCAGGCAGAAGCGGTCGACGACGGCGTCGGGGACGAAGGCCGTGTCGGGGTTGCCGACCCGGCCGTGGTGGACGTAGTCGTAGCCTTGGCGCTCGCTGATGTAGGCGGTCAACTCCTCGGGAACCACGGCGGAGTGCTCGCCGTAGCGGGCCACCAGGTCGGCGACGTGGTTGCCGACCATGCCGCCGAACCACCTCGACTGCTCCCGGGCGTGGGCGAGTTGGGCCTCGGACCCGTCGGTGACGTAGGCGGGCGCGGCCACGCAGATGGCGATGTCCGCCGGGTCGCGCCCGGCCTCGGCGGCGGCCGTGCGGACCGTCTTGATCATCCATTCGGCGAGGAAGAGGTCGGCGAGTTGCAGGATGAAGCCGTCCGCCTGACGGCCAGCGAGGGCCAGCGCCTTGGGGCCGTAGGCGGCCATCCACACCGGCAGACGGCCGTCCCTGACCCAGGGCAGGCGCAGCGATGTGCCGTCGACCGCCGCCTCCCGGCCTTCCGCCAGGTCCCGTATGACGCCCATCGCCTCGCTCAGCGTGGCCAGGGTGTTGGGCTTGCGGCCGGTGACCCGCATCGCCGAGTCGCCCCGGCCGATCCCGCACACGGTGCGGTTGCCGTACATCTCGTTCAGCGTCGCGAAGGTGGCGGCGGTGACCTCCCAGGCGCGGGTCCCCGGGTTGGTGACCATGGGACCGACGATCAGCCGCTCGGTGTGTTCCAGGACGCGGCTGTAGATGACATAGGGCTCCTGCCACAGCACGGTGGAGTCGAAGGTCCAGCCGTAGCGGAAGCCGTTGCGCTCGGCGCGGCGCATCAGGCTGACCACCGCCGAGCCGGGCGGATCCGTCTGCAGGACCAGTCCGAAGTCCATCTCCCGGCCTCCTACTGATTCGTGAGGTACTGACAGATGCCGCGCGGCTGGTACTGGCCGTGACCGGCGCGGCCGACATAGGAGCGGGCGTCGATGACCAACTCGCCGCGCGACAGCACGGTTTCCACCTGCCCGGTGACCCGCCTGCCCTCGTATGCGGAGTAGTCGACGTTCATGTGGTGCGTCTCCGCGGAGATGACCTGCTCGGTGTGCGGGTCGTAGACGACGACGTCGGCGTCGGCGCCCGGGGTCAGCGTCCCCTTGCGCGGGTAGAGGCCGAACATCCTCGCCGGGGTGGCGCAGGCCAGTTCGATCCAGCGGCGGCGGGTCAACTTCCCTTCGACGACGGCCTGGTGGAGCAGGTCCATCCGGTTCGGCACGCCCGGCAGGCCGTTGGGGATCCTGGAGAAGTCTCCGCGGCCGAGCTCCTTCTGCCCGCTGAAGCAGAACGGGCAGTGGTCGGTGGAGACCACCGACAGGTCGTCGGTGCGCAGCGCCCGCCACAGCGCCGCCTGGTGTTCCACCGGGCGCAGCGGTGTGGAGCAGACGTACTTCGCGCCCTCGAAGTCCGGCTTGGCCAGGTCGTCGGTGGACAGGAAGAGGTACTGCGGGCAGGTCTCGCCGAAGACGTCCAGCCCCAGGTCGCGGGCATGGGCGAGTTCGGCGACGGCCTCGGCCGCGGAGACGTGGACGACGTAGAGCGGTGATCCGGCGACCCTGGCGAGCTGGATGGCGCGATGGGTGGCCTCGGCCTCCAGCAGCGCCTTGCGGACCTCTCCGTGGTAGCGGGGATCGGTGTGCCCGGCGGCCAGTGCCTGTTCGACGAGGACATCGATGGCGATGCCGTTCTCGGCGTGCATCATGATCAGCCCGCCGTTGCCGGCGGCGCGCTGCATGGCGCGCAGGATCTTCCCGTCGTCGCTGTAGAACACCCCGGGGTAGGCCATGAACAGCTTGAACGAGGTGCATCCCTCCTCGACGAGCAGGTCCATCTCCTTCAGGGTGTGCTCGTTGACGTCGGCGAGGATCATGTGGAAGCCGTAGTCGATGGCGCACTGGGCGTCGGCCTTGGCGTGCCAGGCGTCGAGACCCTCGCGCAGGGAGTGGCCGACGGCCTGCACCGCGAAGTCGATGATGGTCGTGGTGCCGCCCCACGCGGCCGCGCGGGTCCCGGTCGCGAAGGAGTCCGACGCGAAGGTTCCGCCGAACGGCAGCTCCATGTGGGTGTGCGCGTCAACTCCGCCTGGAATGACGTACTTCCCGGTGGCGTCGATCGTACGGTCCGCGCTCCACCCGGCGGCCGCGTCACTGCCGTGCGCGGCGAGCGCGGCGATCCGGGTTCCTTCGATGAGGACGTCGGCATGGACCTCGTCCGCGGCGGTGATCACCAGTCCGCCGCGGATCGCGGTACGTGCGGTACGGGTCATGGCGTGGCCTTCCCCTCATTTGGTCCCTGCAGTCGCGCCAGTGCCGTTCGCAATGCCTCCTCCAGCATCCCGGCGCCCTCCTCGGCCTCGGCGACGGTGAGGGTCAGGGGCGGTGCGATGCGCAGCACATTGCCCTCGCGACCGCCCTTGCCGATCAGCAGTCCGCCCTCGCGGGCGGCTTCCAGGACTGCGGCGGCGGCCTGCGGCGAAGGCTCGTCGGTGCCGGGCTCCACCAGTTCCACGCCGATCATCAGGCCGCGGCCGCGTACTTCGCGCACCAGCGGCGAGGTGGCGGCGATCGAGGCCAGCCGGGCGGTCAGCAGTCCGCCGACCCGGCGGGCGTTGCCCTGGAGGTCGTGCTCCAGCAGATACGTGAGGTTGGCGAGCGCGCCCGCGGTGGTGACCGGGCTGCCGCCGAACGTCGAAATGGAGTTGGCGGACAGGCAGTTCATGACGTCCTCGCGGGCGACGACGCCGCCCATGGACAGTCCGTTGCCGATGCCCTTGGCGAAGGTCAGGATGTCCGGGGGCCCTGACTGGCCGTGCGCCTGCCAGCCCCAGAAGTGCTCTCCGGTGCGTCCCCAGCCGGTCTGCACCTCGTCCGTGATCCACAGGACGCCCCGCGGGGCGAGGACTTCCCGGAACGCGGCGAGCAGCCCGTCGGGCGGTGCGGTGAACCCGCCCACGCCCTGGACGGGTTCGGCGATCAGCGCGGCCACGGACCCGTTGGCCTGTCCGAGGATGTCCTCCAGGTCGGTCACGCAGGCCGCGATGAACTGGGCGTCCGTCAGGTGGGCGTAGGGGCCGCGGCCGCGGACGCCGCCGTGGACGTAGAGGGTCTGGAGCGGTGACAGGCTCGTCGGCGACCAGCTGGAGTTTCCGGTGATGCCGACGGTGGAGAACGACCTGCCGTGGTAGCTGTTGCGTAGCGCCAGCACCTGGTTGGATCTGGTGTAGGTGGTGGCCAGCAGCAGCGCGGTGTCATTGGCCTCGGTGCCGGAGGTGGTGAAGAAGACCCTGGCGTCCGGGATGCCGGACAACCGCGCGATGCGCTCGGCGAGTTCGACCGCGGTGCGGTTCAGGTACAGCGTCGAGGAGTGCAGGATCCTCGCGGCCTGGTCGCTGACGGCCTTGGTGACCTCGGGCAGCGCATGGGCGGTCATCGTGGTGAGGATGCCGCCGAAGAAGTCGAGGTACCTGGTCCCTTCCGCGTCCCAGACGTGGCGCCCCTCACCGTGGGTGATCTCGATGGGCTGCTGGTAGTACGTGGCCAGCCAGTCGGGCATGACGGCGCGGTGACGGGCGTGCAGGCTGGCGTGGACACCGCTGCCGGATGTGGAGGTTTCGGTCATGGCCGTCATAACGATCACGCCTCCACAAGGTCGCCATAGGCGTCGGGACGGCGGCCCCGGTAGAACGCCCACTGCTGCCTGACCTCGTCGATCATCCCGAAGTCGAGATCGCGGACCATGCGTTCCTCCTCCTTGTCGCTGGCGGTGTCGCCGACGAACCGGCCGCGCGGGTCGGCGAAGTACGACGTGCCGTAGCAGTCGTTGCCCCCGTAACTCTCCCGTCCGACGCGGTTGATGGCGGCGACGAAGTACTCGTTGGCGACCGCGGCGGCGGGCTGCTCCAGCTGCCACAGACAGGCGGACAGGCCGCGCGAGGCGGCGGACGGGTTGTAGACCAGCTGCGCGCCGGCGAGTCCGAGGGCCCGCCAGCCTTCGGGGAAGTGCCGGTCGTGGCAGATGTGGACGCCGACCGCTCGATCTCGAAGACGGGGGCGACGATGACCATTGCCGTCTCCCGGGCGAGCGCGCACATCCGCCGTGTGGTCGGCCCGTCGGGGACCGGCTCGGCCCACCGGTAGTGCTCGGGCTCCTGGACCTGGCAGAAGTAGGAGGCGTTGAAGACTCCCTGAAGGCCGATCACCTTGGCGCCCTGGGCGGCGGCCGCGCGGGCGTGCTTCTCATGTTGGGCGATCACCGATTCGGTGTCACCGGTCCAGGTCGCCTGGACGAGTGCGGCGCGTACAACCGTTGCCATCAACAGCTCCTCTGACGCGACGCCACACCGCTTCTACGCCCGTAGATCACGGCTGAGGGAAAGACCGTAAGAGTCCGCAACCCACTGTGGCAATACCGCCGCCACTACTCAACGGAGCGAAAGGGCGCCCGAGGGCTCGCCGCTGGACCCCGCCCGCCGACTCGACAGGCAAACTTGCAAGTTTGCCTGTCGATTGCATACGGTACGAACATGGCGGAAAAAGCAGTGAGCCCCGAGGCCCGCGCCGCCGACACCGCGGCGGAGCTGTCGGTCACCGTGGGTCAGCTGATGCGACGGCTGCGCGCGGAGTCCCCCGAAGGCGCCCTCACCCCCACCCAGCGCTCGATCATGGGCCGTCTGGACCGCGACGGACCGGCCACCACCGCTGCCCTGGCGCGCGCGGAGCATGTCCGTCCGCAGTCCATGCGCCTCACCCTCGGCGCGCTGGAGGAGCAGGGCCTGGTGACCCGCGCCCCGCACCCCACCGACGGACGGCAGGTGGTCTTCTCCCTCACCCCGGACGGCCGCAAGGGCCTGACCTCGGTGCGGCACGCCAAGGAGACCTGGCTCGCCGAGGCCATCGCGAACGCCCTCGACTCCAGGGAGCAGCGCACCCTGACCGAGGCCATCGCCCTGCTGAAGCGACTGGCCGCATCGTGATCCGCACCGGAACACGCGCTGCGGCAGCCCGGCCGCACACCGGTGACCAGGCCGGATTCGGGCCGAAGTTCATCACCCCGCTGCTGCTCGGATCGGTGCTGAATCCGATCAACTCCACAATGATCGCCACGGCGTTGGCGTCCATCGGCTCGGAGCTGCGGGTGGGCGCCGCGCAAACAGCCTGGCTGGTGGCCTCCCTCTACCTCGCGAGCGCGATCGGCCAGCCCGCGATGGGCCGCCTCGCCGACCTCCTCGGGCCGCGCCGGGTCTTCCTGGCCGGTCTGGTCCTGGTGTGCGCGGCGGGGGCGGTCGGCACCTTCGCCCCCGCCCTCGGCTGGCTTGTGGTCTCCCGCGTCCTGCTGGGCTTCGGCACCTCGGCGGCGTATCCGGCGGCCATGGCGCTGCTGCGGGCGGAGTCCGAGCGGCTGGGCCGGGAGACCCCGCGTACCGTGCTCGGGTTGCTGTCGCTCGCCGGGCTGTCCAGCGCCGCGGTCGGCCCGGTGCTCGGTGGGTTGCTCGCGGCGACCCTGGGCTGGCGGGCGATCTTCGCGGTCAACATCCCGCTGGCGCTGCTCGCACTCGTGCTGGCGATGCTGTGGCTGCCGAGCGGCAGGCCGTCCGCCCCGGGAACGCCGCGCGCCTCGGCGACGCTCGATCCGCTGGGCATCACCCTGTTCGGCGCCGCGCTGACCGTCGCCATGGTGTTCCTGATGCGGCTCGACCACCCTCAGTGGCTGCTGCTGCCGGTGCTCGCGGCGCTCGGTGCCGTGCTCACCTGGTGGGAGCTGCGCCGAAGCACCCCGTTCATCGATCTGCGGATGCTGGTGCGCAACCGTGCGCTCGCCACCACCTATCTTCGGCACGGCATCGCCTACTTGATCATCTACTGCGTGATGTACGGATTCGCGCAGTGGCTTGAAGAGGCCCATGGCGTCTCGGTGTTCGACGCCGGGCTGATCATGCTGCCGATGTCCGTGGCCGCTGCCGTCTGCTCGCTGCTCGGCGCCCGCACCAAAGGCATCCGGGCCCCGCTCACGCTGGCCGCGGCGCTGCTCGCCCTCGGCAGCGGGGGGCTGCTGCTGGCCGAGCACAGCACACCGCTGGCGGTGGTGCTGCTGATCGCCGTGGTGTTCGGCCTGCCGCAGGGCCTCACCGCGACCGGCAACCAGGCCGCCGTCTACGTCCAGGCACCACCCGGCGGCACCGGCGCCGCCGCCGGACTCCAGCGCACCGCGCAGTACCTCGGCGCGATCACCGCGGCCAGCCTCATAGGGCTGTTCTACGGGCCGCGGGCGACCGATGCCGGACTGCATGAAATGGCCGCCACCGTGGGTGTGCTGAGCCTGGTGCTTCTCATACTGACCACCGCCGACCGGGCGCTGCGCGCCAAACGCCGCTGACCCGGTCACCCCCACCGCAAACGCGAACGAACGGAAGTAGGCACCTTTCATGCCAGCAACGGCACTTGACCCCCGCACCGCTCTCGTCCTGATCGACCTCCAGAAGGGCATCGTCGGTCTGCCGTCCGTCCACCCCAGCGCCGAGATCGTCGAGCGCGGCGCCCGCCTGGCTGAGGCGTTCCGCGCCAAGGGCCTGCCGGTCGTCCTGGTGAACGTGGCGGGCCGGGCGCCGGGCCGTACCGACGCACCGCTGCCGGGCGGCCAACCGCCCGCGGACTGGGCCGAGTTGGTTCCGGAGCTGAACCAGCAGCCGCAGGACATCACCGTCACCAAGCAGCAGTGGGGCGCCTTCTACGGCACCAGCCTCGATCTGGAGCTGCGCCGCCGCGGCGTCACCCAGATCGCGCTGGCCGGCATCGCGACCAGCATCGGGGTGGAGTCCACCGCCCGCGACGCGTACGAGCACGGCTACCACGTGACCATCGCGACCGACGCGGTCACCGATCTGGACGCGGACGCCCACCGCAACAGCGTCGAGAAGATCTTCCCGCGGCTGGGCGAGACGGACACCACGGACGCGATCATCAAGCTCTTGGGCTAGCGCCCGTTTGACGGATCCCGATCGGGATGCGGCGCCCGCGGCCGAACGCCGGTCCGCTGGTGTGGGTTCGGGGTGGGGAAGACCCCACCCCGAACCCGCATGCTGCCGGGATGTCCCGGCCAGGCGTGTCGCCGACACGATGGTCCGCATGGTGAAAAGGATTGGACACGCGCACACGGCCGTAGCCGTGGCGCTGCTGGCGGCGAGCGCCGCCGCCACGCTCCCGGCGGGCCCAGCGAGTGCGGCGGCCCGGCAGACGGCGCCAGCGGCGGGCGCGCTGGACGGTGTGTGGCGGATGGACGGCTATGGCACGGTGCTCACCGTCGACCACGGCCAGCTGCGGACGTTCCAGACGACGGCCGTCAGTTGTCTACCGAGCGATGTAGCCGCGCAGTCGGGGACGGCCGCCGGGGACGGCTCGATCACGTACACGACGTCCCACGAGGACGTCTACACCGTACGGCCGTCGGCCCGGCCGAACAGTGCGGTGTTCCAGGTGGCCGGATCCCCGGGCGAGCGCGACCTGTGGCGGATCGGCGCGCTGCCCACCGCGTGCACGCACAAGTCTCCGTCGGGTCCGGTGGCGACGTTCGACACGTTCTGGCGGACCTTCGCCGAGAACTATCCGTTCTTCGCCGCCAAGGGCGTCAACTGGCGGGCGGTGTACGGCCGTTACCGTCCGCAGGTCACCGCGAGCACCTCCGACGACCGGCTCTTCGCCATCCTGCGGGACATGGTCGCACCGCTGAACGACGCACATGTCCATCTGTCCGACGGAGGCTCACGGTTCTTCGGCCAGGGGCGGCCGGGCACGGTGGTGCCCAGTCCGGGGTTCGACGCCAAGGTGAAGAAGTACGTCAAGGACCGCGATCTGCGCGGACGGCCGCTCCAGGAGTTCGCGGGCGGCCGGATCAGCTACGCCGATCTGCCCGATGGCCTCGGATACCTCCGCATCTCCGGTTTCGGCGGGTACACGGCCGACCGCAACGACGCGTACGCCGCCAACGCGAAGGCGCTGGACCAAGCGCTGGACACGGTGTTCAGCACGGGGCGTACCGCGCGACTGAAGGGTTTGATCATTGATCTGCGGGTCAACGGCGGCGGATCCGACGCACTCGGCCTGCGCATCGCCTCCCGGCTCACGGATCACGCGTACGTCGCCTACGCCAAGCGGCACCGCGACGACCCCGACAACGCCGGTCGCTTCTCCCGTCCGCAGCCGATCACCGTGCGCCCGGCCGACGCCCCGCGCTACACCGGTCCGCTGGTCCTGCTGACCGGCGGCTCGACCGTCAGCGCCGGGGAGACCTTCACCCAGGCGCTGTTCGGCCGACCGGGAACGCCGGTACGGATCGGTGAGAACACCCAGGGGGTCTTCTCCGATGTGATGGACCGCGAACTCCCGGGCGGCTGGACGTTCGGTCTGCCCAACGAGGAGTTCCTGACCCACGACGGGCGGACCTTCGACGGCCCGGGCATTCCACCGGACATCCGTGAACCGGTCTTCACCGACGAGGAGTTCGTCCACCGCCGCGACTCGGCGTTCGACGCGGCGGTGGCCGTGCTCGGCAGACGGGCCTGACCTACCCCTTTCCGGACGGCTGGACGACCATGGCCGAGCCGCCGCCGCGCCGCACGGTCTCGGCGGCGGCGATCCACCGGCCGTCCGGCAGCCGCTGGACACCGGTGGCCGCGCCGATCTCCGGATTGAGGGTGAAGTGGTGGCCGATCTTCTCCAGCTCGCCGCGTAGCGGGCTGTTGTAGAGCCCGGGCTCCAACTCGGTGTTGGCCGCGTTGCGTTGGCTGGCGCGCGGCGCGGCGATGGCGTCGACGAGCGGCAGCCCGCGGTCCACATGGCCGAGCAGCACCTGGAGCACGGTGGTGATGATCGTGGCGCCACCGGGCGAGCCGATCGCGAAGTCGGGCCTGCCGTCCTTGAGCACGATGGTCGGGGAGATCGAGGAGCGCGGCCGCTTGCCGGGGCCCGGCAGGTTGGGGTCGGGGACGGCGGGGTTGGCGGGGGTGAAGTCGAAGTCCGTCAACTCGTTGTTGAGCAGGAAACCGCGGCCGGGCACCACGATGCCGCTGCCGCCGGTCTGCTCGATGGTGAGGGTGTACTCGACGACGTTCCCCCACTTGTCGGCCACCGTCAGGTTGGTGGTGTTCTGGCCCTCGTACGTGGTGGGCGCGGCGGTGCCGCCGTGGTCGCAGCCGCTTGCGGGGTGACGCGGGTCGCCGGGCGGAAGCGGGCTGGTGAGGACCGCGTCGGACTTGATCAGGCAGGCGCGCGAGTCGGCGAACCGCCCGGAGGTCAGGCCGCGGGTGGGAACGTGTCCATACGCCGGGTCGCCGACCCAGCGGCCGCGGTCGGCGAACGCGATCCGGCTGGCCTCGATGAAGTGGTGCAGATACTGCGCCGAGCTCATCGTGGAAAGGTCGTACCGCTGGAGGATGTTCAGCGCCTCGCCCACCGTGGTGCCACCCGAGGAGGACGGCGCGATCCCGTACACATCGAGTCCGCGGTACGAGACATGGGTCGGCGTCCGGAACCTCACCCCGTACGCCGCCAGGTCGGCGGCGTCCAGCTTGCCGGGCCGGACCTTGCGGGTGGCGGTCGGGCTCACCGGCGGCTTGCGGACGGTGTTGACGATGTCGGTACCGATGTCGCCGCGGTAGAGGGCGCCGAGGCCGCGTCGGCCCAACTCCTGGTAGGTGCGGGCCAGATCCGGGTTGGTGAAGGTGGAGCCGACCGCCGGGAGCTTTCCGCCGGGCAGGAAGAGCTTGGCGGTCGCAGGGAAGTCGGCGAACCGCGCCTGGTTGTCGGCGGTCTGCTGGCGGAACGTCTGGTCGACGGTGAAGCCGCGTTGGGCGAGGCGCTCGGCCGGGGCCAGCGACTGGGCGAGCGAGCGGGTCCCCCAGCGGTCGAGGGCCGCCTGCCAGGTGGCAGGGGTGCCGGGTGCCCCGACGGACAGACCGCTGGTGACCGCCTGGTCGAACGGGAGCGGCTTGCCGTTCTCCAGGAAGAGGCCGTCGGTCGCGGTGTGCGGTGCGGTCTCCCGGCCGTCGACGGTGGATATCCGGTGGGTTCTGGCGTTGTAGTAGACGAGGTAGCCGCCACCGCCGATACCGGCCGAGTACGGCTCGGTGACACCGAGCGCGGCGGCGGTGGCGACGGCAGCGTCCACCGCGTTGCCGCCGTGCCGCAGCACGTCGATGCCCACCGCTGAGGCGTTGGCGTCCACGCTGGAGACGGCGCCGCCGTAGCCGACCGCCACCGGTGACTTCACCGGGGCCGCGCCGGGCGTCCCGGCCACCGCCGCCGGTGAGCTCGCGGCGAGGGTGGCCACCACGGCTCCAGTGGCGGCAAGTGCCGTTATTCGGCGGCGGGTTGTCGATCCTGCGGTAGGACCCATGCGTACCTCCAAGCGAACGACAGGGCCGGGAGCCTACCGGCGGGAGGGAGGTGGCGACAGGGGGATCGCGCCGCCGCGGCGACGTTTCGTACGGCTGCAACGTCCGCATCGGCATCAGCTCGCCATTCCGATGACCAGCCACATGAATCCGGTGCCCGCGAGCGTGCACAGCAGGGTGGACAGCGACGGATGCGGACTGTGCGCCTCGGGAAGGATGTCGGAGGTCGCCAGGTAGAGCAGGAACCCGGCGAAGAAGCCCAGATACAACCCGAGTACGCCTTCGGGAATGGTGAACGCCAGGGTGATGGCCGCGCCCGCGACCGGCGCCACGGCGTCGCAGCCGAGCAGCGCGAGGGCCCGGACCCGGTCGTTCCCGTAGAGCCGGGTGACCGTGTACGTGTTGAAGCCGTCCGCGAAGTCATGCGCGATGACCGCGAGCGCGACCACCGCGCCGACGGAGGTCGCGGCCTGGAAGGCGGCGCCGATGGCGAAGCCGTCCATGACGCTGTGTCCGATCAGCGCACCGGCCGCGGCGAGGCCGAGGCCCTGGGGCGGCGCCCCGCCGTGCCGGTGGTGGGCATGGGACGCCGGGTGCGTGTGGACGGCGTACTCGCCCTCGTGGGCGCGGTGGATGGCGACCGCCCGTTCCACGACGTGGATGGCGAGAAAGCCCGCGACGAACACCAGCAGTGCCGCGGGCACTCCGAACACATCCGCCGGTTCGGCGTCGAGGGCTTCCGGCAGTAGATCGAAACCGACCACGCCCAGCATGAGCCCGGCGGCGAAGCCGAGGACGAGGTGGCGGCGGTCCCCGATGCGGTGCGCGACCACGCCGCCGACCAGGGTCATCAGGAACGCGCCCACCGCGACCAGTACTGCCATGGGGTCATGATCCCGGCCAGTACGGGATGTCGGCGCTCGGGCTTGGGCCGTACGGGCGGCATGCGCGCGGCGAAGCCGACGGCACCGATTGTTACCCGCACGTAACCCGCAGGCCTATTACCGCCGGTAAGCGCTCGTGGTTACCCTCCAGTCACTTTGCTGAGGCGCCTTTCGGCCCTGCCCTTCCGACCTCAGGAGCCACAGGTGACACCCCCCCACGCATCCCGTCGGCGCACCCTCGCCTGCGCGGTCTCCGTCGCGCTGTCCGCCACCGCCGCGCTGGCTCTCGCCCCGACCGCGACCGCCACACCCGCCACGACCGCGGCGGTCGCCGGGGCGGCGCCCACCACGTCGTACCGCTTCGTCGACATCCCGGGCTCCGGCGGCGTCACCCTGAAAGGCAATGTCCTCACCCCGAGCGGAGACGACGGCACACGGAAGTACCCGGTCGTCATCCTGCCCAGCAGTTGGGCGTTGAACGACCTGGAGTACACGGCCCAGGCGAAGAAGCTCGCCGACTCCGGCTACGTCGTGGTCAGTTACACCCCGCGCGGCTTCTGGCTCTCCGGCGGACAGATCGAGGTGGCCGGGCCGCCGGATGTCGCCGACATCTCGAAGGTCATCGACTGGACACTGGCCCACACCCCCGCGGATCCCGCGCACATCGGCATGGCCGGGATCTCCTACGGCGCCGGGCTCGGTCTGATGGGCGCCGCGCACGACAAGCGGATCAAAGCCGTTGTGGCACTGAGCGGCTGGGCCGATCTGATCGACTCCATCTACAGCGGTCGCACCCAGCACCTCCAGGCCACCGCGCTGCTCGGCGCGTCGGCGTATCTGACCGGCCGTCCCGGCGCGAGCCTCCAGCAGACCCTCGCCGACTTCCTCGCCTCCCGCTACGACAAAGAGGCGGACATGATCGCGTGGGGCAAGGAGCGCTCCCCCGCCACCCACATCGACCAGATCAACGCCAACGGCGCTGCCATCATGCTCGGCAACGCCTGGGGGGACAGCCTCTTCAACCCCAACCAACTCGCCGCCTTCTACGAGAGGTTGCGCACCGCCAAGCGCCTGGAGTTCCGGCCCGGCGACCATGCGACACCCGAGGCGACCGGTTTGTTCGGGCTGCCCAACGACACCTGGAACGACGCCAGGCGCTGGCTCGACCACTACCTCAAGGGTGCGGCCAACGGCATCGACCGCGAACCGCCGGTCCAGCTCGAATCCCGCACCGGTGGCGGGTACGAGGGCTACGCCAGCTGGCAGTCCGTACCGTCCACGACACGCAAGCTCATGCTCGGAGCGCGGGACTTCTTCGGCACCGGATCGCTGGGCGACACCGCCACGGGGGCTTGGAGCACCCGGATCGGCACCAACATCGACTCCGGCGCGGACGGCGGAATCATCTTTTTGAGCCAACTCGCCGATCAGTTCGCCAAGTTGCCGCCGATCGCCTCGATCCCGCTGCTGCCGCGCTCGGTCGCCGCCGTATGGCAGTCGCCGACCTACGGCACGGCGCAGCGGATCCGCGGCACGGTGCATCTGCACACCACGCTGACCAGCACCGAAGACAAGGCGAGCCTCGTGGCGTACCTGTACGACGTGGACGCGCTCGGCATCGGCAAGCTCATCACGCATGCACCGCAGACCTCCATCGACCGCGCCCCCGGCAAGCCGACGGCCGTCGACCTCGACCTGTTCTCGACTGCCTACGACGTACCGGCCGGGCATCGACTGGCGCTGGTGATCGACACCGTCGACCCGCTGTACATCACGCACAATCCGCTTGGCTCGACGCTCGCGTTCTCCTCGTCGGCCGCCGATCCGTCCTGGCTCTCGGTGCCGCTCCGGCAGAACTGAGGCGGCGTGGGCGCGCCGCCCGCGCCGCGTCAGTCGAAGACGCGCGAGGCGAGGGTGGCGCGCTCCTCCTGGGGGATGGATGTCCAACGGGTGCCACGGATGGCACCTTCGAGGGCGAAGAGGGTATGGCCGCGGGCGTCCTCCGGGAGTTCCGCGCTGATCTTGGCGTACGCCGCCTCGGCGCCGAGACGGCGCAGTTCCGCCGCGTCGCTCACCCCGGCTTCGCGCAGCCGGTCGGCCAGGATCGCACCAATGTTAGGGAGCTTCTCCAGGGATTCCATGTCGTATCTCCCGGTCTGGGGTGGTCGCGGGGTCCCCTCCGCCATGATGCCCGGCTCCGGGCCCGATCCCGTGGACGCCGGGCCGTCCTCGCGTCCGATCCGGGGGTCTTGTCGGGCGTCCGGGAGTACGGCAGCGTACGGGCGACGGTGATCACGAATGGTCACGGATGATCAGGAGAGGTGATCCGATGGCACGGATCAGACGATGGCGGTCGCTCGCCGGTCGCAGGCCACTGGCCGCACTCAGCGCCGCGGTGGCTCTCGCGCTCGGCGGACTGAGCGCACCGGCCTGGGCGGGCACGGCGCCGAAACCAGGCTCGAACCCGGCGGTGGACTACCAGAATCCGGTCTCCGCCCTGCCCCCGGTGAGCCGCCCCACCACCCGGCACTGCACGGTGGAGGTGATGCGCCATGACTTCGGCAACACCCTCAGCGATCCGCCGTACAGCACCACGGTCACCCCGCCGAGCCGCTGCGCCGGGCCCTGGACCAAGGTCGTCATGGACTGGTCGGGCAGCGTCAAGGGGCGTCAGTACGACCGGCTCGCCGGGGTCTGGCTCGGTGGCGCGGAGATCTTCCGCACCAGCACGGCGGAGCCCGACGAGGACGGCATCAGCTGGCACGTCGACAAGGACATCACCGAGTTCGCCCCGCTGCTGAGGAACCCTCAGCAGCTCCAGGTCGAACTGGGCAACGTTGTCAACGCCACCTACACCGGCGTCTACCACATGCGGTTGAGCCTCACCTACTACCTGGCCGACGCCCGGCACCCCGCCGCCCGCACCGCCGACCAGGTGATACCGGTCGCCCGCCACGATCCGAAGAGCGCCCCCTGGTTCGAACTGGGCAAGGGCCAGTCGGCGAGCACCGCGGTGTCGTTCCCGGCGAATCTGACCCGGGCCCGGCTGGAGCTGTACGCACGCGGCGGCGGCTGTGACGAGCAGTGGTTCACCGCCGTACCGGATGATCTGGCCAAGAGCGCGCCCGACTACCTGTGCGGTGGCGGTCCCTACCGCGAGGTCCTGGTCTCGGTCGACGGCCGTCCGGCCGGGCTGGCGCAGCCCTACCCGGTGGTCTACTCGGGCGGCATCGTGCCCACCCTGTGGCGCCCGGTCCCGGCGATCGACCAGTTCCGCACCGAGGCGTACGACATCGACCTGACCCCCTTCGCGGGTGAACTCGCCGACGGCAGGCCGCACTCACTGACCATCACCCCGTATTCCGCCAACGACACCTGGACGGTGGGCGGTTCGCTGTTCCTCGACACCGACCACGGACGGGCCCGGACCGGCGGGGCGGTCACCAGCGATTCGCTCAGCCCGGCTCCTCGGGTCGCCACCGCCAAGACCAAGCGAGCCGACGGCGGTACGGATGTCGCGGTGGGCGTCCACCGCGACTGGTCGATCAGTGGCTATGTCGATACTTCCCGCGGCCGGGTGACCACCACCGTCGAGCAGCACCTCGGCTACACCAACACCGACGCGGTGTCGAAGACCGGCCAGCACCAGGTGGTGCGGCAGCGGGACGCTGGGGGCACGACGGTGCGCACCGCGGGCCCGGGTCGCGCGGAGCGGGCCCAGCGGCACTCCTGGTCGTATCCGATCGACGTCGACAGTGACGCGGTCTCCAACGTCGACTACAACAACTACGACCTGAGGGCCACGGTGACCCAGGGCAGGACGGAGACGGACGCGGTACGGTACGGCCGCGGCGGCTGGCGCACCACGGCCAGCACGGACGACCGGCTCAGCGCCACCGGTGAACTCGCCCGCAAGAACGGCGCGGTGCTCACGGCTGACGGCACCTCCACCGAGCGCTACCGGGGCACCACGGCCGCCGGCTTCTGCTACGACCGCACGCTCCACGCGGCACACGGGTGGATCACCGCGGACACCGGCGGAGAGTGCGCCAGGCGCTGACGCCCGACCGAGGGCCCTCAGGCGGGGTTGCGGCCGGTCCTGCACCGCCGGTCCACGCCGTGGGGGTTACTCGCCGTCGCGGCGGCAAGAAGTCTCCACCGCCGTGCGACAGCTCGCCGTCGCGGGGCAATGTCCGTCCGCCGCGACGGCGAGCAACGACGACGATCGGCACCGGCGGCCGTACCACTGCCGATCCGAACCGGCGGCCGTGCCACTGCCGATCCGCGCCGCGGCAAGAAGTCTCCACCGCCGCCGAGGCTGCCCACCGTTGCGGCGGCCACAACTCTCCGCCGCGACGGCGAGCAACCACAACGAGGCGGACCGGCGGTCACACGACGACCGCAGCCGACGGACACCCCCGACCTAATGGCCCTCCGCCGCCTCCGCATGCACCTGTGCCAGTTCGGGAGTGCCGCCGACCGCCCAGGCGTGGCCCGCGGCGACCACATCGATCTCCCGGCCGGAGGCCAACCGCACCACCGGATGGCCGTTCGGCCAGACCTGCCAGACCGCACCGGGCACACTGCGGACGATGACCGTGCCGAGATAGAGCCCGGCGTCATTGCCGAGCCAGGACAGATTGTCCGGATCGTCCCGCCACTGCGGCGGCAACTGGTCGAGGGCCTCCAACGAGGCCGCGGTGTCGTCGAGTTCGGTCCCGGCCGCCGACGCATGGGAGCGCAGCAGCTCGCACTCCGCGAGCAGCTCGGCGACACCCTCCTCATCGACGGCGGCCGGGCCCGTGACGGACACGCCGTGCGCGGTGCCGTGCCGCTTGCGCCATTTGTCGAAGAGCGGGATCTCCATACCGACAGACTGGCACCGTTCGGCCGTTCCGCGACGACAGACGCGGCAATCAGATCCGGACGCTGTACGCCTTGCGCAGCGTCTCATGCACCGTCCACGTGGTCCGGTCGCCTTCACGCAGCACGCAGACATCGCCCGGTCCGACCTCGAACACCGGCCCGTCCGCGACCTCGATCGTCGCCCGGCCGCTGACCACCACGAACATCTCGTCGGCCTCGGTGTCGGTGACCACACCGGGCGTGATCTGCCAGATGCCATGCGCCCGAGTGCCGTCCGGCGACTCCCACAGGACCGCGCCGGTCACCTCGGGAGTCCCGGAGACGATCTGGCTGGCATCGAGCGGTTCCGGCGACAACTCGGCGTCGGCGATGTGCACGGCGAAGCTGGGCAGGATCTGGCGGCCCGGGTCTTTGACGGTCATGGCCGGTGAGCGTACGCGGATCGGCCGCGGCGGCGGGGCGGCACAGTGTGTGCGCTGCGGCGCCCGCCCGTACAGGTCGTAAAGCGGTTACAGCTCCAGGTCCACCACCACCGGTGCATGGTCCGAGGCGCCCTTGCCCTTGCGCTCCTCACGGTCCACATAGGCGTCACCGACCGCCTTGGTGAAGGGCGCGTTGCCGTAGACCAGATCGATGCGCATGCCCTTGTTCTTGGGGAAGCCCAGCTCCCGGTAGTCCCAGTAGGTGAAGGGCTGGTCGTACTTCAGCGGGCGCGGTACGACATCGGCGAGGCCCGCGTCGCGGAGCCCGGCCAGCGCCGCGCGCTCCGCGGGGGTGACATGGGTCAGTCCCTGGAAGACGGTCGGATCCCATACGTCATCGTCGGTGGGCGCCACGTTGTAGTCACCGAGGACGGCGAACGGCCGCTCCGCGGCGGCGTCCTCGGCGACAGCCTGCCGCAACGCCTCGAACCAGCGCAGCTTGTAGTGGTAGTGGTCATGGCCGATCTCCCGGCCGTTGGGCACATACACCGACCAGACGCGCACCGGACCGCAGGTGGCCGCGACCGCGCGCGGCTCCTGGACGCCTTCGTACTCCGGGCCGCCGGGCAGGCCGGTGACCACGTCCTCCAGTCCGGCCCTGGAGAGCACCGCGACCCCGTTCCACCGGCCCGTCGCGTTGACCGCCGCCTCGTAGCCGAGCTCGCGCAGCTGGTCGTACGGGAACTGCTCCGCGGCGCACTTGGTCTCCTGTATGCACAGCACGTCCGTGCCGCTGCTTTCCAGCCAGGCCAGCAGCCGCGGGAGGCGGGCGGTGATCGAGTTGACGTTCCAGGTCGCGATGCGCAGTGCCATGCCCCGCAATCTACCGTCCGCCACTGACAGCCGGACGGCTACGCCAGTTCCACGCTCTCCCCCGGAGCGATCCGGCGGTGCTCGGCGGCGCCGATGCCGGGACCCGACGAGCCGAGGTTGCGGTCGTAGACCCCGTGCCCGTTGTCGTTGAGCAGCCCGTCGTGGATCGAGTAGGCCTGCCGGGGCTCGACCTCACGCAGGTAGTCGACGATCTCGGAGAACTTGTTCCACGGAGCGTGCACCGGCAGCAGGAGCGTGCGCACGTCCTTGTCCGGCACCGTGAGCGCGTCGCCGGGGTGGAACAGCGAACCGTCCATCAGGAAGCCGATGTTGGTGATCCGGGGCAGGTCGGGGTGGATCACGGCGTGCAGTTCGCCGTGCACCTCGATGTCGAAGCCCGCCGCGCTGAAGGTGTCGCCGTGGCCGACCGTGTGCACCCGGCCGGGGAAGGCGGCGGTGAGCTGGTCGGCGACGCTGCGCAGCGTCCAGATCTCGGCGGCCGGGTTGGCGTCGAGCGCGGCCCGCAGCCGGTCCTCGTTGAAGTGGTCGAGGTGCTCGTGGGTGACCAGGACCGCGTCCGCGCCGACCGCCGCGTCCTCCTCGCTGAAGGTGCCGGGGTCGATGACCAGGGTCTGGCCGCCCTTCTCCAAACGGACGCAGGCGTGCCCCTTCTTGGTCAGCTTCATGGATGTCTCCCCTGTCGAGCCGTCCCGGGAATCGTTTCCCCAACATCATTTCACCGAGGCGGTGTCACACCACGGCCATCGGGGGGCGAGGTGATACCGGTGTCCGGCGAACCTGTCAGCGGGGCAGCCGGGCCACCTCCTTGATGACCCGCTGGGCCACCGCGAAGGCGGAGTTGGCGGCCGGGACGCCGCAGTAGACGGCGGTCTGCATCAGCACCTCCTTGATCTCGGCAGGTGACAGGCCGTTGCGCAGCGCGGCGCGGACATGGAAGGCGAGCTCGTCGAGATGGCCGCCGGAGGCGAGCGCGGTCAGCGTGACGCAGCTGCGGGTCTTGCGGTCGAGTCCCGGCCGGGACCAGATCTCGCCCCAGGCGTAGCGGGTGATGAAGTCCTGGAAATCGGCGGTGAGTTCATCGGCGCCGGCCGCCGCCCGGTCCACATGGGCGTCGCCCAGCACCTCACGGCGGATTTTCATGCCGGTGTCGTACGGGTCCGGGCGCTGCCCGGGCCCGGGCGCGGCGGCGGGCGGCTCCGGTACCGCGGTCGGCGCGGCCACCGGCGGGGGTACGGGAGTGGCGGACGGCGGCATGACGACCGGCCCCGGTGCCTGGACGGCGGTCGTGGGCGGCGCAGGTGGCTCAACGGACAGCCGGACAGGCGGCGGGGTGATCGCGGCCGGGCCGAGGCGTTCCTGCCAGGCGGTGGAGAAGTGCCGTACCACCAGGTCGATGAAGGCCCGCGGTTGCTCGACCGGGACCAGGTGGGACGCGCCGGGGACCACGGCGAGCCGGGCGTCGTGGATGCCGGCGACCAGCGCGCGGGCGTCGGCGGGCGGTGTCGAGGGGTCTTCCGCGCCGGCCACGACCAGCGTGGGGACGGCGATCTTGGCCAGTTCGGCCCGTACGTCGTGGGTGGCCAGCGCCTCGCAGGCGGCGATGTAGCACTCGGCGTCGGTGGTGCGCACCATCTGCACGCCCCATTCGACGATTGACGCCTGTGCGGCGCGGAAGGCCGGGGTGAACCAGCGCTCCGGAGTGGTCTGGGCGATCTGGGCGAGTCCGCCGGAGCGGACGACGACACCGCGCTGCCGCCAGCCGTCGGGTGTGTCGAAGCGCGCTGACGCGGAGACCAGGACCAGGGAGTTAACCCGCTGCGGGCTGCGCAGCGCCAGGTCGAGGCCGATGGCGCCTCCGATCGAACAGCCCGCGTAGCCGAACCGCTCGATGCCGAGGCTGTCGAGGGTGGCGAGCAGCCTGTCGGCCAGCTCGGGTATGGAGGGCGCGGGGTCGGCGGGAGCGCCGCCATGTCCCGGCAGGTCGAAACGGAGTACCCGCCAGTGCGGGGTCAACTCGGGTATCTGGCGGTCCCACATGTGCCATGTAGTACCGAGGGCTGGGCCCAAGATCACAACCGGTGCGTTTTCTGGCCCGTCAAAGCGGTATTGCAGGCGTTCCGTCGTCGTCGTGCTCACCCGCTCACGCTCCCACATCTCACAATTTCTCACGGACGGGGGTCGGGACGCTCGCCCGACCTCCCCATGCTTCCGCTGCTGGACGCAGATCCTCTACGTCCGGCTTGACGTACCACTTCTCGGTCGTCTTGACGTTGGTGCGCCCTGCCCACCGGGCCAGGATGTGATCCGGGACACCGCTGTTCGCGAGGTACGTCAAACAGGAAGCGCGGGCATCGTACAAGCGAACCCTGCGAAGGCCGTTCTCGCCCATGATCTTGTACACACGGACGCGCAACTGCCGACCGTTCAGCGCGGCGCCGAGTTCGTCCACGAGCACGTACCCACTGTGCATTCGTGCCGCGAGCGCGGGCGTGGTGAAAGGCCACCTGGCCGATCCCGCAAGAACCACCATGGCCGGTGGCGTCCTCCGCGAGGCGGCGAATGCCGGGCCGCACCCTGATCATGCTCTGGCCCGGGCCGGGACGTTCCCGAGCCCCCGCGACACCTGCCGCACCTGGCCTGCCGCACCCCTGCGTGGCGGCGCCTTCCTTGATCGGGGAATCTCGTGGACGGTGGCGGCCATGGCGTCTGCCGTCCCCGGCAGGTCCGGCGAACCCAACCTAGACTCAAGGGGACGGACCTCGCCGAGGGACGCCCTGCTGATGACTCGACCGCCGGTTGATGCGCAGGGTAAGGGACGCACATGTCAGGTCCACCAAAGAGACGCGCACCTGTGGGGCTGGTGCCCCTCACCGCCGTCGCTGGTGGGTTGCTCGCCGCGCTGATCGGGCTTGCCTTCCTGCTGCTCCTCTGGTCGATCATCGGCCTCGGCGAGTCGACGGCTGCCGAACGCCATACCCATACGGCACTCACTCAGTCGAGGAAGGTCGAGGGACTCATCGTCGACCTGGAGACAGGCCAGCGCGGCTTCGTCATCACCGGGCAGAAGCAGTTCCTTGAGCCATGGGAGACCGCCCGGACCACGTTCTCCGGCCAGGCGCGGCAACTCGTACGCCTCAGCATCACCCCCGGCCAGAAGAGTCTGGCCCAGCAGATCAGCCAGGCTGGCGAGTCCCTCATCCGTGACTACTCGATTCCGCTGGTCGCGGCGGCAGGCCGAGGGGATCCCCGGGCACGCGGCGTGGCGGCGACGCTGGAAGGGAAGCGGCGCGTCGACGCCCTCAGGAAGCAGTTCGACCGGTACGACTCGACCCAGGTGGCTCTGATCGCGGCGCGCGAGAGCGCGGCCGACGATGACGCCCGGGAGGCGGTCGTCGCAGCGGCGATCGGCCTTACCGGCTCGATACTCCTCATCGCGGCCTTCGCCGGGTACCTGATCCGGGCCGTTGTCTGGCCGGTCCGCAGGGCGGCCAACGTGGCGTCTCGACTCGCCGGCGGCGACCTCACCGTGCGAATGCCCGAGACCGGCAGGGGCGAGATCGCGCAGCTCGGGACGGCGTTCAACACCATGGCCAGCTCACTTGAGGAGAGCCGTGAGCAGGCACGCCACGCTCACGAGCGCCTCAGGCTGTTGTACGAAGCCAGCACCGTCATCGGCACGACTCTCGACGCGGAGCAGACCGCACAGGAACTGGTGCGCGTGGCAGTCCACCGGTTCGCCGACTTCGTCACCGTCGACCTGACCTTGCCCGTCCTGCTCGCCGACGAACCGCTCGCGGACCACGGCACACAGGCTCGCCGCGTCGCCCTGGGCGGGGTCCGCGATGACCCCCCGCTCGACCCTGTGGGCTCACAGGTCGCTCTCGCCTCCTTCGCGCCGCACATCCGTGACGTAGCCGGCGCAACCGCGATCTTCGTGCCGGACCTTCGTACCTCCTCCGCATGGCAGGCCCGTCACCGCCACCAGGCCCGCAGGCTGCTGGACTACGGCATGCACTCGCTGATCACCGCCCCGCTGTACTCACGGCGCACGCTTGTGGGAGCGGTCGGCTTCTGGCGATCGGAGAACCCCAGCCCGTTCGAGGAGGACGAGCGGTCCGATGCCGAGGAAATCGCGGCCAAGGCGGCCGCCGCGATCGACAACGCCCTCCGCTACGCCCGCGAGCACGACACCGCCTTGACCCTGCAGCGAAGCATGCTGCCCCGCAGCTTCAAACCCCCTAGTGGTATCGAGATCGCCCACCGCTACATGCCCGCCTCCGACGCCAGTGAGGTGGGCGGCGACTGGTACGACGTGGCTGCCCTGACCCCGGACAAGGCTGCCCTCGCCATCGGCGACGTGATGGGGCACGGCATCCCCGCCGCCGCCGTCATGGGGCAGATGCGCAGCACACTCCGCGCCCTCGTCCGCCTGGACCTGCCACCCGACCAGCTCCTGTACCACCTTGATCAGGCCATGCAGGACCTCGACGGCCCCATCCTGGCCACCTGCCTGTACGGCGTCTGTGACGCCGCAGCCAACCGCTGCTGGCTCGCCCGTGCCGGACACCCCCCACCCGCCCTGATCACCCCCGACGGCACCGCCCGCCTCATCGACCTGCCCTCTGGCGCACCGCTCGGCATCGGCGGCATCTCCTACACGACCACCGAGATACCCGTCGCCCCCGGGACCGTGCTCGTCCTCTACACCGACGGGCTCATCGAAGCCCGCGGGTACGACCTCGATGAGCGACTGGAGGAGCTCACCCGCCTCCTCACCGGTACCCATCCGTCCCTCGACCAGCTCGCCGACACCCTCATCGACCGCCTCGCCCCAACCCCCGCACAGGACGACATCGCCATCCTGATCGCCCGCATCAGCGCCCCGAACCCTCGGCGAACGCCCGAGAGGCCCCCGGAGTCCTGAACATGGAATGGCTAGACGCCGCGCAGTGCCGTGTCCCCCTGGCCGCGGTCCGCGGCCGTTCCCCGCGCTACTCGGGCTTGGGACGGAGAGTGAGTTCGGCGAAGTGCGTATGCCGCGTCGTGCCGATGGGGTGCCCGGCCAGGTGGGCATCGACGCGGACGGTTGCGCGAGACGGCGCTGATTTCCTGTACGCCGTCTCGCGTGACTGCCCGTCAGAGGGTGCGGCCGAAGAGGTCCAGCAGCGCCGTCCAGTGCCGGTCGGTGGCATCAGGGTTGTAGGCGGCGGTGTCAGCTTGTGTGAAGCCGTGGTGAGCGCCGGTGTACACCTCGCAAACGTGGTCCACCCCAGCCTCGGTGAGGGCCTTCTCGAAGCGGTCGATCTGCTCGGGCGGCATCGCGTGATCCTGGTCGGCGTGGCCGAAGTACAGCTCGGCTTCGATGTGGTCGGCGAGGAGATGCGGGCTGTCAGGCGCGGTGGTGGCCAGATTCGCGCCGTGGAAACCAGCTGCTGCGGCGACCTGGTCCGGGTAGCTGCCGGCGGTGCGGAGGGCCAGGCCTGCGCCCATGCAGTAGCCGGTGATGCCGACCGGCCCGCCCGTGGTCGTGGGGGACTCGGCCAGCCAGCGCAAGTAGGCATCGGCGTCGCGCATCGCCAGTTCCGGCGTCAGCGACTGCACGACAGGCATGATCTGCTGGAAGATCTCCGGGCGCTGCGCCGGGTCGATGAACTCGGGCAGGTCGAACAGTGGTGCCCGCCCGTGGCGGTAGAAGACGTTGGGAACCAGGACGGTGTAGCCAGCCGAGGCAAGTCGGTCGGCCATCTTCTTGAGATGCGGACGCAGCCCGAAAGCGTCCATGTAGAGCAGGACTGCGGGGTGCGGGCCGGCGTCGTCGGGGTGTGCCAGGTAGGCGTCGGCAGTGCCGTCCGGTGTGGGAACGTCCACGGATGTTCCACGCGCAGCGGTCATCTGAGAAACCCTCTTCTTTCTTCGGGGTGAGTTGGCCGAGATGTCAGAGAAATGGCTTGGTGATTGCGATCAGGGCCGAGATGCGTCCGGTGGTCGATATTAGCGCAGCACGCTACTTCAGCACTGCGGGATGGGTGGTAACTCCTCACCCAGGAAAGGGTATTGACGTGGCATCGGCAATCTGGTCAGCGCGATCCCGGCTTGACGAACAGAAAGTTGCCTGCTCTCCGCGGCGATTTTGGTCACTGGCGGCTGACGGCGGTATACCCATTGGTCTTCGGTGGAAGAGTTGTTCAGTGGGCTTCCGTCGCGCGAGGCCGGACGAGGCAGCGGTGCGAGAGGCCGCCGAAGAACTGAACATCCGCATAACCGAAGAGGACCTGCAACTGGTCCGCACGGCCCACCACGCCACGGTGGAAGACGACCCGCGCATCCAACTCTTCTTCCACGCCCAACGGTGGGAAGGGGAACCGGTCATCGCCGAACCCAGCCATTCTCGATCGTCGGTTGGGACGCGCGGCCGTGACAGCAAGCACGACGAAGTCCGAGACGATCAGGTAGCTCAGGCACGGAAGTCCGAACTCTCCACGCGCGGGGTGAGAATTCCCGTACCACTCCCGCATGGCCGGAGAACACTGTCGAGGAAGTGCGGGACAGGTTCGACCCGAGAACCTTCCTGTGAGAGCCCGGACAGCGACACCGATCCAGGCCGCATTCCGGGCGGCCTACTTTCTCCCGTCCGTAGCCGTCGGTACTGCGGGAGTTGACCGATGCCCTGGGTCTGCGAGTCGACGACTACATATTCCAGCAGTACCCGGCACCGCCGCACTTCCAGGCAGATCTCCGGGCCTGGGTCTGCGTGCTTCGAGGGAACGGCAAACGGCCGTCTCCGGCCATGCCCTGGAACACGATCCGCGGCTACATGATCCACGTCGCAGCTGTGCTGGCCACCTGGGATCACCTTGCGTCACTCAACCAAGTCACCGAGGAGGAAGTGGAGGCGGCCGCCGTCAGCTACTCGTATCTCACCGGGCTCCGGTCCCTGTTCCGGGCCCTGCGGCGCGAGCGTCGGATCTTCCGCGATCCGGCCAGGAAGTGCACCTCGCTGCCCCCGTCAGGGTCCCCCGGGCCATCCCGTCCGACCGGCTCAGAGGACTACTGGACCAAGTGCCTGGTGCCAAGGGCAAACTCGTTCTCGTCCTGATCGCTGGCTATGCCCTCCGCCCCCAGCAAGTCGCCGGCCTCCTGCTGGACGATCTCGACCGGTCCACGGGACGTCCGCGAATCCACAGACCACAACGCCTCGAACACGAGGTTTGGCTGGACGAGTTCGCGCTCTCGCTCGTCAGAGACTGGCTGGCAGAACGCCACCGCCGCTGGCCGCTGAGCACCAACCCCCATCTGATCGTCAGCCCCATCACAGCCATGCACATCGGCCGCCCCGCGGTCGGCATCGCCAACTTTCAGGCGCTCCGCGAGCGCATCGGGCTCAACGCGACGCAACTGCGGCGGGACCGGCTCCTCGACGAGGCTCGTGAAACCGCAGACCCTGTTCGGCTGATGCGTCTGTTCGGGATCACGTCCTCAACCGCGATCCACTACGTCCACGCAGCCCATCCCGAGCACTTCACCGTCGATCCGACGCAGGCAGAGAACCCGCGAACCCGCGTCTCCCCCCTGCGAGTACACCCCGCCCACCAGCGGGTTTGACTCAGGACAGCTTCGAGAATTCGCGATCCCGCTGATTTCCACTTATCCCCGGGGACCGGCCCCGGGTGGGCTGACCCTCGCCGACAACCCTGCGTCCAGGGCTTGCGACCGGCTGGCCAGCCGATAGCGACACAGCTGATGCGCGTCCCCCTGCCGCCACCGCAATCCACCGTCCGGTGGCGTCAGGCGCCTTCCGGCTCGTTCGTCTCCTCGGTGGCCGCGGCCCGAGCGCGACGGCGGCCCAGCAGGGCGCATCCCGCGATCACCAGGCCGATGGCAACGACCCTGGCGGCCTGGTAGTAACCGGTCGCCAGCTTCTCTGGGGCGCCAGGCAGCCGGAAGAAGACCCACGCCGCCGCGAGACCCCCGAAGGCGATCAGTGCGACAGCCCCCGTCGTCCCGAGGTCCGCCCACCAGGGCCCCGGGTCGTAACCCCGCTCGTCGGTCTGCTCAACGTCCTTGTCGGTCACGGTCTGTTCTCCTCTGCGTGTAGTGGCGGTCGCGAGGGAGGACGCGGGCTACGGTGCGGGCGGTTCACTGAGCCGGACGTCCCCTGCTGGAGCCGACATCCTGCCAGCCGGCGACATTCCCCCACTCGCCCACCCCCTTCGAGCGGGGCGATGGACGACTCCCGCCGGGGTGCCGACAGGACCAGCATCAGAACTGCCACCCGCTGGACCGCTACGTCAGCGCAGCCCACACCGAGCTCTTCGGTATCGACCCCACACCGGCATGAGGGCCACGAACCCACGGGCGTCTCAGCAGAAGGACACCCCCAACACCAGTGGGTTCACCACACCAATGCCTTGAGAATCCGCGGACCCGCTGGTTTCCAACTCCACCAGCCCACACGCCCTGGCCATCCTGGACAACTACCACGAGCTGGACCAGCCCCGGATGCGGGCGGGCCGGTCAGGCATCGTGTGCTCCGGCCACCGGCCGACCGGCCGCGGGCATCGCCCGCATGCGACGAGGGGCCGTACGGACAGCGTTGGGGCGCCGAGGCACACCTAGTCATGAGTTCCGGGACTTCCTCAGCGGACCTGTTTCACCGTCTCCTGTACCGCGTTTATGACCACGTCCGGCCGGTCGATCGGGATGTCGTGTGAGCTGTGCTGTGCCACGACGAGGCGCCGGTTGGGTGCGGCGCTGACGAACTCCTGCTGGGCCTGCCGCCAGAGCTGGGCGTCGGAGGTTGTTGTGAAGGGGGTCTGGGAGGACACGATCGCGGTGGCGGGGACGTTCTGGGGCCACGTCTGCTTGTGGTAGGCGAGGTGTACGGGCCCGTAGTTCTCGGCTACGGCGAGGAGTTGGCGGGTCGCGCGGGTCTGCGGCTGTCCCTTGAGCGCTGCGATCTGCTGTTCGTTCGCGGCGACGAGCTTGGCCGTCTCGCTGTCGGTGTAGAACTCGGGGAGGCTGGCGTCCACGAGGACGGCACTGGTGATCCAGTGCGGGTGCTGCCGGACGAAGTAGGTCGCGATCTCCCCGGCGAGGGAGTGGGAGACCAGGACCACGTTCTTTGTGGCTCCCAGCTGTGTCAGCCCGGCCGCGAGGTCGGAGACGGCGTTCTGTGCCTTCCACGGCCCTGGTACGTCACTGCTCTGACCCTCCCCCGAGCGGTCGTAGGTGATGATCTCGGAGCCGGTGCTCTTCGCGAGGACGGGCACGATCTTCTTCCAGTACGACGCGTCGAGCCCTCCGCCGGCGTCGAGGACGATGGCCGGCAGTCGGCCAGGCGTGACGTAGAACGCCAGCTTGTGTCCGTTGTTGGTGATCATGTGCAGGGATGGCTGGGCGCCGGTTGCCGTGGGCGAGGTTGAGGCTGCGGCAGCTCGGGACGATGGTGCGGTGGGGTGTGCGACGGCCTTGGCGTGGCCGTCGCAGGCGGCGAGTCCGCAGACTGCGAGTGTGATGCCTGCCAGGGCAGCGGCGGTGTGCCGCAGGCGCCGACGGCGTGAGGTGATGTTGGCCACGGGTGTTCCTTCCACGAAGGACAAGGAGAGCAAGGGCCGTTCGGGTCGATGGTCGGTGACCTCAGTCCGCCGAGGGCTTACTTGTGAGCCCTAGCCTTCACCCGGCATGTGGTCGCCCGCGACGGTGCGGGCCCCCGAGGTTTGGGGGTGCCAGCCCTACCGCAGGGCCTGAGGCAATCGCCCGGCATGGTGTCGGCCTGTGGCTGTTCCCGGTGATCGGCGTCCCGATCCTGGGCTCGGAAGCGCTCGGTACCTCGGTGCTGTCAACCCCACGGCATAGTCGGCGCGTCATTGCTCCTGTGTGAACGCCGTGGCCAGGGCCCGTGTCACACCTGCCCCCTAGAGTTCCGTGCCATGGCTTCGAGCAACGAAGGTGTCGCTGCCCAACTCGCCGAAATGCGTGAGCTGTTGGACACCGCCTCGCCCGTGCGGGCGCGAGGCCGTCCGCGAGCTGGTGGTGATCTCCGATGACGGCGAGGCGCTGGAACTGGCTGCCCGGTTCGGCCGGATCGCGAACTACTCGCCGGAGCAGCTGTTACGGCTCTGGCCGCAGGCCGCCGATCCCGACGGCTTCTGCGCGGCCCTGCTCGCGCCCGCCTTCACCCGTGAGGGCCGGACTGCACTGCGGCTGCGGCGCATGTCCTCGTTGTCGGGCCTACGGCACCTGACCATGCTCCGCAGTCTTCACCTCGACCGCTGCAAGGAGATCACCGACCTCACGGAGGTGGGTGCGCTCAGTGGTCTGACCGACCTCGATCTGAACGGCTGCGCTGGAGTTGAGGACCTCACGCCGCTCGGCCGCCTGACCGATCTGACCCGTCTCAACCTGCACCGATGCCGGGCCGTGGCGGACACCACGCCCCTGCTGACGCTGGGGCGACTGCGTGACCTGGACCTGAGCATGACCCGAGTGCGTTCCACCGCCGGATTCGGCGCGGCCTTCCCACAGCTGGAGCGCCTGACGCTTCGCGGCTGCCGGGCCTTCAAGAACGCGGGCCAGCTGTCCGGACTGACCCGGCTCACCAGCCTCGACCTCGGCTGGACCGGCATCCGCGACCTGACCGGCCTGCGCGGCGTTCCCGCTCTCACCACGCTGGATCTGCGCAGTTGCGGACAGCTTCGCAGACTGGCGGGCATCGATTCCGTGCACAACCTGACCGAGCTGACCCTCGCCGACTGCCCGCGTCTGCAAACCGTCCAAGGGCTCGGCTTCCACCCTCGCCTGACGGAGTTCAAAGTCACCGGCTGTCCCGCGCTACGCGATCTGCACGGGGTGTCCGCGCTGACGAACCTGACCACGCTGATCGTCACCGACAGCGAACAGCTCACCTCCCTGACGGGCGTCGGACCCCTGCCCTCCCTGGGGTTCGTCTTCCTCGCCGCCTGCCCAGCCCTGGAGGACTTCTTCCAGCTCACGCGTCTTCCGTCGCTGCGACGCCTCAGCGTGCGCGGCACCCATCGGGTTCGACCTTGTGCCCGGCGTCCCCGGTGGCGGGCCCAGGGCTTGGGCCGCCACCGGTTCGCGCGGTTCGGCGTGCAGGCGGACGCCGAACCGGCCGACGCCTACGCCTACGCCTACGGGGAGGGCAGCGGGTCCTGGCCCACCAGGCGGTGCCCGCGGGCGGCCGAGTCGCGCACGGCGTCGAAGCCGTACCCGATCATCTCCTCCTCGTAGGCGTGCAGGGCCTCGGCGAGCGGCCGACCGCCGGCGGCCTGGACGAGGCGGTCGGTCAGGACGCGTGCGTCACGCAGTGCGGTGTTCGCGCCGACGCCGATGGCGGGGCTCATGACATGGATGGCATCGCCGAGCAGGGTGACCGCGGTGGTCTCCCAGGCGGCGATGGGCACGCTGGTGCGCACCGAGACCGGGAAGATCGAGGCGGGGTCCTGGCGGGACACGGTCTCGATCAGCCGGGGGTGCCAGCCTTCCACCAGGGTCAGTGTCAGCGCCTGCAGTTCCGCGCCGTTCATGGCGAACAACTCCCCGTCGGTGCAGGGAAGCTGCTCCTGGCGAGCGCCGAAGACGCACGCGAGGTAGTCGTTGTCGTCGCTCAGCTCGATGGCCGGAGCCAGCCGGGCCGTCACCTCGTGCATCGGTTCGCGGTACTGCACGGGGGCGAGTCCGACGAAGCGCCGTTCCGGGCCGAGGACGGTGGTCCACAGTCCGAGCAGCTCGGGCGGGACCAGGGCTCGGGCCTCGTCGCCGGCGAAGGGGACCTTGCCGTAGAGCAGCCGCAGTCCTGCGTCGACGACCTGCGCCTGCGGCAGGTACTGCTTGCGCACCGCCGAGTTGACCCCGTCGGCGCCGATCAGGACATCGCCGGTGGCGCTGGTGCCGTCCGCAAAGTGCGCGGTCACCGCACCCGACCCGTCGGTGGCGTAGTGGGTGAGCTGGGCACCGTAGTGCACGGTCTTGTCCAGGCCGGCCAGCAGGATCTGGCGTAGCGTCATACGGTTGACCGCCAGGTTCCCGCCGCCGGGCAGGCCCGGGACGGGCGGGAGCTCCTGGGCGTGCAGTGGGTTCAGCTGGTGGTCGAACGTGTCCATGCGCGGTCCGGGGGTTGCGGCGGTGGCCGCGAACACCTCGTACGCCTGCGGGGTCAGCACGGCCTTGAGGGCGGTGATGCCGGTGGAGTTGACGCGGATGCGGTAGCCCTGGTTGCGGAAGCCCGGGGTGGGGTCCTTCTCGTAGACGGCGACGCTGATCCCCGCCTGATGAAGGCCCTGCGCGAGGGCCAGGCCGCCCAGCCCGCCCCCGGCGATGATGACATGCAGATATGACACAGTCGTGTCCCTTCTCGATCATGAAACGAAAAGGGACGCACCGGACGTGCCCCAACGGGCACCGTACGAGCGACTGTTCGCCATCCGGACTACCTACCGGACCGTGACTTTCGTACGTCCGCCAAAAACGCTAGCACGGGTTCATCGGCAAGCCCCAGGGTGCGTCAACACCCGCCACCCCACCGTGAAGTGAGCGGCGCGGTCAGCGATGGTCGGCGTCCGCGCCAAGGGCGGCCGCGCGAGCCCGCAGGTCGTTCAGTGCCGCGAACGCGATCTCGGTGTACGGCTGCCGGTTCTCCGGTGTCGCCCAGCGCGCAAAGGCGGTACTGAAGGCGAGGACGCCCACCTCGGCGGCCAGATGCGCGGTGGCGTCGTCGGCTCCGCGCGCCTGGAGGGCGTCGGCGATGGCGGAGCTGAGGCGGGCGCGTTTGAGGAGTTCGCGTTCCTGCAGTTCGGTGTTGGCGGCGACGATCGCTCGCCGTTGAAGGGCGAGGTCGTGGCGGTCGGGAGTGAAGGCGGGGGCGGCGGATTCCAGTGCCGCGGCGAGGCAGGCGCCGATCGTTGCCGAGGGCGCGGCGGCCCGGATCGCGTCGCTGAAGCGTTGCGACAGCATGTCCTGCCCGCCGAACAGTACCTCGCGCTTGTCGGCGTAGTGCCGGAAGAACGTGCTCTTGGTCAGTCCCGCGCGGTCCGCGATCTCGGGGACGGTCGTGGCGTCGTACCCGCGTTCGGCGAACAGTGCGAGCGCGGCGCGTTCCAGGCGCTCCCGCGCGTTCGGTTCCCATCTGGCCATGGGCGCATCCTAAGTGATGGCACCCAGTCCCATCACGCGCTATGGTGGAAAAAGTGATGGGACCGAGTCCCATCACATGGTTCGACCCTTCCCTCATCGCACCCAAGGGAGTCACCATGCGTGTCTTCGTCACCGGCGCGTCCGGCCATCTCGGCTCGGCGATCGTCCCCGAACTCATCGCCGCCGGACACGACGCCGTCGGCCTCGCGCGATCCGACGCCGCCGCGGCGACCGTGACCGGGTACGGCGCGACCGCACACCGGGGCGACCTCGCCGATCCCGCCGCGATCGCCAAGGCGGCCGCCGACTGCGACGGCGTGATCCATCTCGCCTTCAACCACGAGCAGATGCGCTCCGGAAACCTCCCCACCGCCGTCGCCGCGGACCTCGCCCTCGTGCACGCGCTCGGTGACGCGCTCGCCGGCACCGACAAGCCGCTGGTCGCGGCATCGGGCACGCTCGGCCTGGTGTCCGCGGGCCTGGGCCGGCCCGGCACGGAGGAGGACGCCGGAGGCCCCGGCGGCCGCACCGACAACGAGAACGCCGTGCTGGCCCTGGCGGAGCGGGGCGTGCGGTCCTCGGTCGTGCGCATCCCGCCCATCACCCACAGCGCCCTGGACCGTCACGGCTTCGCCCGAACCCTGATCGCCATCGCCCAGCGGACCGGTGTCGCCGGCTACCCGGGAGACGGTGCGAACCGGTGGCCCGCCGGACACACCCTCGACGTCGGTCACCTCTTCCGCCTCGCGCTCGAGAACGCACCGGCGGGCACCCGGTGGCACGCGGCCGGGGACGAGGGCATCCCGCTGCGCGAGATCGCCCAGAGCATCGGCGACCACCTGGGCATACCCACCGCGAGCATCCCGCCCGACCGGTTGCAGGCGCACTTCGGGTTCCTGGCGATGGCGATCGCTCTCGACAACCCGACGTCCACCCTGGTGACCCGGCGGGTCCTCGGATGGGAGCCGACCCACCCGGGCCTGCTCGCCGACTTCGAGACCGGCGACTACTTCAAGGGGCTGTGATGAGCTACGGACCGCACAATCCTGACGCCACCTACGTCGAACACGGCTACCCCGAGGCGACGTTCGACACCGGCGAGGTGACGCTCAACTACGCCACCACCGGATCGGCCGACAAACCAGCCCTGCTGCTCATCCCGGCGCAGGGGGAGTCCTGGTGGGGCTACGAGGCGGCGATGAAGCTGCTCGAAGACGACTTCGAGGTGTTCGCCGTGGACCTGCGCGGCCAAGGCCGTTCCACGCGCACCCCCGGGCGCTACACCCTCGACAACATGGGCAACGACCTGGTCCGGTTCATCTCCGGACGCATCCGGCGCCCGGTGGTCGTCAGCGGGATGTCCTCCGGCGGCGTCATCGCGGCATGGCTGTCCGCGTACGCGCCGCCCGGCATGCTCCGAGGCGCGTACTACGAGGACGCGCCGCTGTTCTCCTCCGAGATCCAGCCCGCCTACGGCCACGGCATGCACCAGGTCATCGGCCCGTGGTTCACGCTCATCAACAAGTACCTCGGCGACCAGTGGTCGGTCGGCGACTGGCGGGGCCTGAAAGAGGCGATGGCCCGCGAACTGCCGCCGGTACTGGCCAGGGGCCTGGCGCAGATGGGCGACTTCATGGCCGGGGACGAACCGCCCCAGACCTGGAAGGAGTACGACCCCGAGTGGGCCCGCGCCTTTGCCAGCGGATCGGCCAGCGCCTCCTGCGACCACGCCCGCATGCTCGCGTCGGTGAAGGTCCCGGTCTTGTTCTCCCATCACTTCTGGCAGGTCGATGACGAGACGGGCCGGCTGCAGGGGGCCATCTCGGACCTGCAGGTACGGCACATGCGCGAACTCATCACCCAGGCCGGGCAGCGGTTCGACTACAAGTCGTTCCCGAAGGCAGGTCACGTCATGCACCAGAGCGACCCGCAGACCTACGTCGCGGTCCTGCGCGACTGGATCTCCTCACTCGACGCCCGTACCCGAACCGGTGTCGCGGGACATTGAGGATCCGCACGAGAGTGCCGCGCCCGTCGTCGATGTAGCGAGGTGGAACGACCAATCGGCGCGAGCCTTGGCGGTGAACGGACGGTAGTGCCACTTCTTGCGGGTGCCGTCGGTGCGGTTGCGGCGAAACTCCCGGCTGATCGTGGAGGGGCTGCGGCCCAGCTCGGTGGCTGTCGAGCGGATCGACGCCTTCTCCCGGAGCCGGTCGGCGATGTGCATGCCCTCGCGCTCGCACAGATACCGGGACGGCCCGGCGGCGGGCACCTGCTCCTTTGGAACAGGTGCCAGCGAACGGAATCAGCCATTCAGCACCCCCGCGGCAGCCTGCCTGCCTGGCAGGCGGCAAGGCCACGGCAAAGTGGACCTGCGGTCAAACGACCCGCGACAGCCCCCGTGGTCACGATCCGTCGGACAGGCCTCAGTGGAAGTTCACTGTGGAAACCACGTACACGGATGGTTTGTCCGGGTTGTCGAGGTTAACCGTGATCTCGTGCCGCGGCTTGTCACCGTGCGCGGGGAGGGCGGCCCCCGCCCAGTCGTGCCCGGGCGAGAACTTCCAGCCGACCCGCTTGGCCTGGTCGGCCGTGATGGTCACCGCACCGTTCCTGAAATCCTCGCGCCCCGCGCCCAACTGGGCCAGAAATGTGTCGAGTCCGCCCGAGGTGGTGGTGAACTGCACGTACAGCGAGCTGGTCTGCCACGAGTTCGACTCGAAGTAGGCGACCTTGGTGGCGTCGTAGGGAATCGGCACCTGGTAGATGCTGCGCTGCATCCGCGCGGGCCAGTCGTCGACCAGCCCGGCCATCTCCGCCTTCAGCGACTTGGCCCCGTCGGTGTCACGGCTTTGCACGGCGGCGACCGCCCCGTAGCCGGACGGGACGAGGATCAGCACGGCGACCACGAGCCACTGCACCCACCGGCGCCGCTTCGGCGGCGTCCCCATCGGCGGGTACTCGGAACCATGGCGCACGGGTGCGGCGGACGGGGTCATCGGTCGTCCTCCCGGCCGCGCGGCGCCAGTAGTGTGGTGAGCCCGGTGCGCTCATACCGTTCCACCCGCCGCCGGTTGGTACGGCGGAAGCGCCGGGCGACCAGCCGGGCGAGGTCCGCGGCACCCACCATGCCCGCCTCCGGTCCCAGCTCGGCCTTGATGATGCGTGCCTCCGGCCGGTAGCCGCGACCGGTCAGCGTGCGGCGGAAGGCGTCCCGGGCCGGACCGATCAGCAGGTCGTCGGCCGCGCTCACACCTCCGCCGATGACGAAGCAGGACGGGTCGAGGGCGGCGGCCAGATTGGCGATGCCGACGCCGAGCCACTGGCCGATGTCCTGGAACAGTTCGATGCACATCGCGTCGCCCTCGCGGGCCAGCTCGGTGATCAGCGGGCCGGTGATCTCTGCGATGTTGCCGTCGACCCGGTCGATGATCCCGTACGCCACCGGGGACTCGGCGGCCGCGAGTTCACGGGCCTCGCGGACCAGGGCGTTGCCCGAGCTGTACTGCTCCCAGCAGCCGCGGTTGCCGCAGGGGCAGCGGTGTCCGCCGGGGACCACCTGCATATGGCCGAACTCGCCCGCGACCCCGTACCGGCCCCGCTTGACCTGGCCGTCCTCCAGGATCGCGCCGCCGATGCCAGTGCCCAGCGTGATCATGACGAGGTCGTCGGTACCGCGCCCGGCTCCGAACCGCCACTCCGCCCAGGCCGCGGTGTTGGCGTCGTTGTCCACCATGACCGGCACCAGCAGCCGCTCGGAGATCCGGTCGCGCAGGGGCTCGTCGCGCCAGGACAGATGCGGGGCGAACAACACCCGGGAGCGGTCGGCGTCCACCCAGCCCGCGGCGCCGATGCCCACGGCGTGCACATCGTGCCGCTCGGACAGGTCGAGCACCAGCTCGACGATGGTGTCCTCGACCACCTTGGGGCTCTTGGACTTGTCCGGAGTCTCGGTGCGCACCTTCTCCAGGATGTTGCCGTCGGCGTCCACGACGCCCGCCATCACCTTGGTGCCGCCGATGTCGATACCCACCGTGGGCACCCGGGGCGCGGTGAGATGCGAGCGGCGTTCGCGGCGGCCGACGGTCTGCAGGACGGTGGCTCGCGCCGCGCCCGTACGGTGGACGCGTTCGCGGTAGGCGCTCAAGGGGTCTCTCCGGTTCGGGGGCTCTCCTGGCCGATTCTGCCTCATCGGCACGGTGACTGGGGATTCCGGGGTGAAGCCCGGCGGGATGCCTTACCTCTCGGCCGCCGTGGTCCGCCGCAGTTCATGGCTGAGCTGCTCCAACTCGCTACCGCCCGCCATCTGGCGGGTGAGTTCGTCCAGGGTGATCTCCGCCTTGGTGTGGCTGCCCGCCATCGCACCGCGCTTGAGCAGCACGAACCGGTCACCGACCAGATAGGCGTGGTGCGGGTTGTGCGTGATGAGGACCACACCGAGTCCCGCGTCGCGCGCGGCGGCCACGTACTTCAGCACGACGCCGGACTGCTTGACGCCGAGTGCGGCGGTCGGCTCGTCGAGCACCAGGACCTTCGCGCCGAAGTACACGGCGCGGGCGATCGCCACGCACTGCCGCTCGCCGCCGGACAGCGTGCCGATGGGCTGGTCGACATCGCGCAGGTCGATGCCCATCCGCAGCAGTTCGCCGCGGGTGGTCTCGCGCATCGTCCGGGCGTCGAGGCGTTTGAAGGGACCGCGTCCCTTCCGCGGCTCGGAGCCGAGGAAGAAGTTCCGCCAGACCGGCATCAGCGGTACGACGGCCAGGTCCTGGTAGACGGTGGCGATTCCGCGGTCCAGCGCCTCACGCGGTGAGGCGTGCCGCACCTCCTCGCCCTCGATCCGGTACGTTCCGCCGTCGTGCTGGTGCAGTCCGGCGACGATCTTGATGAGGGTGGACTTGCCCGCGCCGTTGTCGCCGAGCACGCAGGTGATCTCGCCCGCGTGCACCTGGAGCGAGACGCCTTCCAGCGCCTTGATGTTGCCGTAGAACTTGCTGACGTCGGTCAGCTCCACCAGCGCCGTCGTCACGCGGCCGCCTCCGCCCGTTTGCGTACCCAGTGGTTGAGCAGGGTGGCGAGCAGCAGCATCGCCCCGAGGAAGAACTTGAACCAGTCGGGGTTCCACTGTGCGTACACGATGCCCTTGCTGGTCATGCCGAAGATGAACGCGCCGACGGCCGAGCCGATCGCGGAGCCGTAGCCGCCGGTCATCAGACAGCCGCCGATGACCGCCGCGATGATGTAGAGCAGTTCGTTGCCGACGCCCTCACCGGACTGCACCACGTCGAACGAGAGCAGCAGATGCTGGCCGGAGATCCAGGCGCACAGCGCCACGGCCATATACAGGCCGATCTTCGTACGCGCCACCGGAACGCCCACCGCACGGGCCGCGTCGGCGCCACCGCCCACCGCGAAGACCCAGTTGCCCGCCCGGGTGCGCAGCAGGACCCAGGTGGCCACCGCCACCAGGGCGAGCCACCAGACGATGGTGACCTGGAGGTCGACGGAGCCGATGGTCAGATGCGAGGCGAACACCGCGCGGGCGGAGTCGAAGCCCTCCATGTCGGAGATGCTCTTGGTGGCGACCGTGCCGCTGATCAGCTTGGTGAAGCCCAGGTTGAGCCCGGCGAGCATCAGGAAGGTGCCGAGCGTGATGATGAAGCTCGGCAGCTTGGTGCGGGTCAGCACGAAGCCGTTGAAGAACCCGACGGCCAAGGTGACCAGCAGGGAGACGCCGACGCCGACCCAGACGTTCGCGGTCATCTGGTAGCTGAACATCGACGAGACCAGCGCGGAGGTGGTGACCATCACCCCGGCCGACAGGTCGAACTCGCCACCGACCATCAGCAGGGCCACCGGAACCGCCATGATCCCGATGGTCGAGGAGGCGTACAGCACGGTGCCGAGGCTGGACGCCTGCAGGAAGGAGTCGGCGGCGACGGAGAAGAAGAGGAGGACCGCGATGGCTCCGACCACCGAACCCAGTTCGGGGCGGGCCAGCAGGCGTCGCGGCAGCGAGCGCCGCACCAGGCGCTCGTCGGCGGTGGCTTCGGTCATCGGGTGCCCCGCTGGGTGTACTGGCGCAGCGCGTCCGCGTCGTCCTTGGTGACGATCTGCGGGCCGGTGAGCACCGGCTTGCCGCCGCCGAGGGCGTCCCGGTTGTACTTGTAGAGCCACAGCAGGTCCACGGCCTCGTACCCCTGGAGGTACGGCTGCTGGTCGACGGCGAAGGCGAGGCTGCCGTCGGACAGTGCCTGGGCGACCTGGGCGTTGAGGTCGAAGGTGTCGATCTCGGCGCCGCTGCCCGCCTGCTGCTTGGCTTTCACGGCGGTCGCGGCGAACGGCGCGCCCAGGGTGACCACGGAGTCCACCGACTTGTCGGACTCCAGCTTGGCCTGGATCGCGGACTGCACGTCGGGCATGTTGGTGCCGTTGACGTAGAGGTTCTCCACCGTGCCGTGGAAGGCCTGCTTCACTCCGGCGCAGCGCTGCTCGTGGCCGACGTTGCCCTGCTCGTGCAGCACGCACAGGGCGTGCTTCCTGCCGCGCTGGTTGAGCTCGTCGCCGACCGCCTGGCCGGCGATCGTCTCGTCCTGGCCGACGTGGGTGAGCGCACCGAACGCCTTGGACTCCTCGGCCCCGGAGTTGATGGTGATCACCGGGATGCCGGCGCGCTCCGCCTTGGCGACCACGGCCTTCATCGCGTCCGGCTTGGCGAGGGTGACGATGAGTCCGTCGACGTGCTGGTCGATGGCGGCCTGGACCAGCTGTGCCTGCTGGTCGCTCTGGTCGCTGTTGGAGTACAGGAAGTTGATGTTGTCCTTGACGGCGGCCTGCTTGGCGCCGTTCTGGACTATGTCCCAGAAGGTGTCACCGGCTCCGGAATGTGTGACCATCGCCACTGTCCACCGCGGGGTGGTGACGACCTTGCCGTTGGCCGCGGCCTGCTGGGCCCGCTCCTCGGCGCGCAGTCCCCCGGTACTGCTGCATCCCGCCACGGTCGCGGCCACAACGGCCGCCATGATGGCACCGACCGCGCGCAGCCGCCTTTCTACGCTCGCCACTGATTCCTTGCCTTCCTCGGGGACCTGCCGACCGTCCATTGTTCATGACGGCGGGCCGGACCCTGAGGTCAGGGCCGTACGAGCAGCTGGAACTCGAAGGCGTAGCGCGAGGCGCGGTAGATGTGCGTGCCGTATTCCACCGCGCGGCCGGTGTCGTCGTACGTCGTGCGCTGCATGGTCAGCAGCGCGGCGCCCTCCGGCTCCATGAGCTGCTCGCCCTCCTCGGCGGTGGCGCTGCGGGCGCCGACCGCCTGCCGGGCGCTGTGCAGGGTGATGCCCGCGCCCCGCATCAGCCGGTACAGGCCGGTCTCCTCCAACCTCTTGCTGTCGAGGTCCAGCAGCTCGGCGGGCAGGTAGTTGCACAGGTACGCCATCGGTTCGCCGTGGGTGAGGCGCAGCCGCTCGATCACCTGGACCTCGCTGCCCTCGGCGACCCCCAGGGCGGCGGCGACCTCGGCCGATGCGGGCTGGGTCTCGTTGCGCAGCACCCGGGTGGCCGGGCTCTGTCCGGCGGCCTGCAGGTCGTCGTAGAGACTGCTCAGTTCGAGCGGGCGTTTGACCTGGCTGTGGACGACCTGGGTGCCGATGCCGCGGCGGCGGACCAGCAGTCCCTTGTCGACGAGCGACTGGATGGCCTGGCGGACGGTCGGCCGGGACAGGCCGAGCCGCCCGGCCAGCTCGATCTCGTTACCCAGCAGACTGCCTGGGGCGAGCCGACCGTGCTCGATGGCACTCTCCAACTGCTGGGCGAGTTGGTAGTAGAGCGGCACGGGGCTCGACCGGTCCACCGCGAAGTCAAGGCTTGCGGACTCAGGCTTGGGCACGGGCCGAGAATATCCGCCAGTAAAGCTGACAGGAAAGTCTGACATCACATTGTCCTGACATGTGGGGTTTCTCGGCCCGGGCGCCCATCGCGGTCCCGGCAGGGCTCACAGATGGTGGCGGCGGGCGGCCACCTGCTGCTCGTACTCCTCGCGCGCCTTGACCGCGGCGGGCCGGGTGGCGGTCTCGGCCACCGGCACGTCCCACCACGCCTGGGCGGCCGGGGAGGTCTGCCCGGGATCCGTCTCGACGTACACGCAGGTCGGCCTGGCCGAGGCACGGGCGGTGGCCAGGGCGGCGCGCAGCTCGCGGACGGTGGCGGCGCGGATCACCTCCATACCGAGGCTGGCGGCGTTGGCGGCGAGGTCGACCGGCAGCGGGTCGCCGTCGTAGCTGCCGTCCTCGGACCGGAACCGGTAGGCGGTGCCGAAGCGTTCGGCGCCGATCTGCTCGGACAGACCGCCGATGGAGGCGTAGCCGTGGTTCTGGATCAGGACGATGTTGACGTTGACGCCCTCCTGGACGGCGGTGACGATCTCGGTGGGCATCATCAGATAGGTGCCGTCGCCGACCAGCGACCACACCGGGCGGTCCGGGGCGGCGAGCCGCACTCCGATACCGGCCGGGATCTCGTAGCCCATGCAGGAGTAGCCGTATTCCAGGTGGTACTGGCGCGGGGAGCGGGCGCGCCACAGTTTGTGCAGATCGCCGGGGAGCGAACCGGCCGCGTTGATGACGACGTCGTCGTCGCCGACCACCGAGTCCAGGGCGCCGAGCACCTGGGTCTGGGTGGGACGCGCGTCCTCGTCCTCGGCCGCGTACGCGGCGTCGACGATCCGGTCCCAACGTGCCTTGCCGGTACGGTATTCGGCCTCGTACGCCGGGTCGACGCGATGGCCGGTGAGCGCTTCGGTCAGCGCCTGGAGTCCGGCCCGTGCGTCGGCGACCAGCGGTACCGCGCTCAGCTTGTGGGCGTCGAAGGCCGCGATGTTGAGGTTGACGAAGCGCACACCGTCGGCCGCGAAGAGGGTGCGGGAGGCGGTGGTGAAGTCGGTGTACCGGGTGCCCACGCCGATGACCAGGTCGGCGGTGCGGGCCAGGTCGTCGGCGACCGCGGTGCCGGTGTGGCCGATGCCTCCCAGGTCCCCGGGGTGGTCGTGGCGCAGCGAGCCCTTGCCCGCTTGCGTCGAGGCCACCGGGATGCCGGTGGCCTCGACCAGGGCCCGCAGCGCGTCCTCGGCCTCACTGTGGTGGATGCCGCCGCCCGCGACGATCAGCGGGCGCCGGGCGCCGCGGATCGCGGCGAGAGCCGCCGCGAGCTCCACCGGGTCCGGGACCGGGCGGCGCACCTGCCACACCCGGTCGGCGAAGAACTCCTCGGGCCAGTCGAAGGCTTCGGCCTGCACGTCCTGCGGCAGGGCGAGGGTGACGGCACCGGTCTCGACCGGGTCGGCGAGCACCCGCATCGCCTGCAGCGCCGCCGGGATCAGCGCCTCGGGGCGCACCACCCGGTCGAAGTACCGGGACACCGGCCGCAGCGTGTCGTTGACGGAGAGGTCCCCCGCGTAGGGCACTTCCAGCTGCTGGAGTACGGGGTCGGCGGTACGGGTGGCGAAGGTGTCGCCGGGCAGCAGCAGTACCGGGATGCGGTTGACGGTGGCCAGTGCGGCACCGGTGACGAGGTTGGTGGCGCCCGGACCGATGGAGGTGGTGACCGCGTGCGCCGACAGCCGGTTGGACTGCCGCGCGTAGCCGACGGCCGCGTGCACCATGGCCTGCTCGTTGCGGCCCTGGAGGTACGGCATGGCCAAGCGGCCGGACTCCAGCAGCGCCTGGCCGAGTCCCGCGACGTTGCCGTGCCCGAAGATGCCCCAGCAGGCGCTGATCAAGCGGGTGTGCCGACCGTCCCGCTCGGTGTACTGGTGGGCCAGGAACTCCACCAGTGCCTGGGCGACGGTGAGCCGTCGTGTAGTCATCGCGCTCCTCCAGAAGGGGCGGTGTAAAGAGGGAGCCGGGGGTCGACGGGCTGGCCGTCCCAACTGCCGCGGATCCAGGCGTGGTCGGGGTGGTCGCAGATCAGCCACTCGCGCTCGGTGCCCGGACCGGCCATCACGTTGAGGTAGTACATGTCGTGGCCGGGTGCGGCGATCGACGGCCCGTGCCAGCCGTCGGGGATCAGTACGGTGTCGCCGTGCCGGACCTCGGCGAGCACGTCCGGACCGCGGCCGTGGCCGGAAGGGGTGACCCGCTGGTAGCCGACGCCTTCGGTGCCGTGCGCGGCGGCGATCTCGAAGTAGTAGATCTCCTCCAGCTGCGACTCCTGGCCCGGACGGCACTCGTCGTGCTTGTGCGGCGGGTACGAGGACCAGTTGCCGCCGGGGGTGAGGACTTCGACGGCGATGAGCTTGTCGCACTCGAAACCTCCCCCTGTTGCTCCGCCTCCGGCGGGGGCGGCCGCGGCGAAGTTGTTGACCTGGCGCGAGCAGTTACCGGTGCCGCGCAGTTCCACCGGCACACCGGAGGCCGGTCCGTAGCGGGCGGGCAGCCGACGGGTGCAGCGGGCGCCGGTGAGGGCGAAACGGCCGCCCGCGCCGCTGTCGATCCGGGCGTGCGCGTCGCGCGGCAGATAGGCGAAGTCCGTGACGGAGGCGAACACGCTGTCGCGGCCGCGCAGTGCGAAGGTCTGCCCCTCGGTGGCGACGGTGCATCCGCCGCTGAGCGGCAGCACGATCCACTCGCTGTCGCCGGTCGTCAGGGAGTGCGAGCCGCCGGGCGGCAGGTCGAGGACGCGCAGCGAGGAGTATCCCCAGCCGGCCCGTTTGGGGTCGATGTCCACCGTGTACGGGCCCTCGGCGGCGCTTCCGGCGGGGAGGTGGAAGTCGGAGGTCATGGTCTCAAGTCTCCTGGCCACTGGGCGGATTCAGAGCAGGCCGACGGCGGTGTCGACGGCGGTTTCCACGCTGCCCTCCGCCGGGTAGAGCAGCGAGCGGCCGACGACCAGGCCCTGGACGGTGGGCAGCCGCAGTGCCTTGCGCCACTTCTCGTACAGCCCCTCCTGGTCCTTGCTCACCTCACCGCCGAGCAGGACGGCGGGCAGTGTGGAGGTCTCCATGACGGCGGCCATGTCGTCGACGTTCTCGGTGACCGGCACCTTCAGCCAGGTGTAGGCGGAGGTTCCGGCGAGTCCGGAGGCGATGGCGATGGACTTGGTGACGGCGGGCGCGCTGAGGTCGTTGGTCACCTTGCCGCCCACCCGCCGGGAGATGAACGGCTCGACGAAGACCGGCAGTCGCAGTTCCGCCATCTCGTCGATGGCCCGGGCGGTGGAGTGCAGGGTGGTCAGCGACCCGGCGTCGGCGTAGTCGATGCGCAGCAGCAGCTTGCCCGCGTCGAAGCCCAACCGGGCGATGTCCTGGGCGCGGTGGCCGGTGAAGCGGTCGTCCAGCTCGAAGGAGGCTCCGGCGAGCCCGCCGCGGTTCATCGAGCCCATGACGACCTTGCCGTCGAGCGCGCCGAGCAGCAGCAGGTCCTCCAGGATGTCGGCGGTGCCGAGCACCCCGTCGACGCCGGGCCGGGAGAGGGCGGTGCACAACCGTTCCAGCAGGTCGGCCCGGTTGGCCATGGCCAGGTTGTGGTCACCGACGGCGAGCGCGCCGCGCGCCGGATGGTCGGCGGCGACGATCATCAGTCGGCCACCGGGCCCGATCAGAGGCCGTCGGACCCTGCGCGCCGCGGCTTCGGCGATGGCCTCGGGGTGCTGGGTACGCACCTTGACGAGGTCGCTGATGCTGATGCTCAAGGGGTGCTCGCTTTCACGGGAAGCAGTGGGTCAGCCATGTGCGAGGAGGTCCTCGACCTCGGACTCGGTGGGCATGGCGGAGGAGCAGGCGAGGCGGGAGGCGACCAGTGCTCCGGCGGCGTTGGCGTAGCGCATGACATGGTCCAACTCCCAGTCGGCGAGCAGCCCGTGGCACAGCGCGCCACCGAACGCATCGCCCGCTCCGAGGCCGTTGACCACCTCGACCCGCACCGGCGGGACCTCGGCGGACCGGCCGTCGCGGTGCACGGCGAGTACGCCCTTGGGCCCCTGCTTGACCACCGCCAGCTCGACTCCGGCCGCCAGCAGGGCGCGTGCGCAGGCCCACGGCTCCCGTACGCCGGTGGCGATCTCGCACTCGTCGAGGTTGCCCACGGCGACCGTGGCGTGTGCCAGTGCCTCGGTGTAGAAGGGGCGGGCCTGTTCCGGGTCGCTCCAGAACATCGGCCGCCAGTCGAGGTCGAAGACCGTGGTGCCGCTCTTGTTCCGGGCCCGCAGCGCGGTGAGCGTCGACGAGCGGCTGGGTTCGGCGCACAGCCCGGTGCCGGTCATCCAGAAGATCCGGGCCGCGCGGACGGCGTCGAGGTCGAGCTCCTCTTCGTGGATCTCCAGGTCGGGGGCCTTGGGCTGGCGGTAGAAGTACAGCGGGAAGTCATCGGGCGGAAAGATCTCGCAGAACGTGACCGGTGTCGGGTAGCGCTCCACCGGTGTCACCCAGCGGTCGTCCACCCCGAACTCCTTCAGGGCCTGGTGGACGTACGTGCCGAAGGGGTCCTGGCCGGTGCGGCTGATCACCGCGCTGGTCCGGCCGAGCCGGGCGGCGGCCACCGCCACGTTGGTCGCCGAGCCGCCCAGGAACTTGCCGAAGGTCTCGACCTGCGCCAGCGGCACCCCGGTCTGCAACGGATAGATGTCCACCCCGATCCGGCCCATCGTGATCAGGTCGTACGGCTCGGTCATGGGCATGGCTCCTTGTGGTCCCTCACGCGCCGGTCCGAACGCCCGGCCCTGACAGGTCTACTGCTCGCGCGTTGACCCTGTCAACGCTTTGTCTTTACATTCGAACGTCCTGACCGTTCGCCTCCGGCGGGGGCGGAGGCTTCAGGGGGCTGCGCCCCCTGGCCCCGGGGTGCGGGACGGGCCGCGACCGCCACGGCGACGTTATCGCGTCGTTACGTCGAGATGAACTGATGTCATAACAAACCCTTGACAGGGCTCTCGGCAAGAGGTTGGCTCCCGTTTGCAACAGCCGCGTTAAGCGCGTCACACCACCCGTCCCGGCTGTCACCCCGAGTCCTCCCGGGCTCCGTTGTCCCCGATCCGCCTCCCCCTTCCCCGCAGCGAGGTATCAGGACCGATGGAAATCTCCGCCAGAACCCGCAGAACAGCCGCCGTTGCCGCATTCGCGACAGGCGCCCTCCTCCTCGCCGGATGCGCCAGCAGCTCCGGCGGCAAGAAGGCCACCGACTCCGCCAACGGCATATCGGCAGGCCACGCCAACACCGCCCGGATGAAGGTCGCGATGATCACCCATCAGGCCCCGGGTGACACCTTCTGGGACCTGGTGCGCAAGGGGGCTCAGGCCGCCGCCGCCAAGGACAACATCCAGCTCGTCTACTCCGCCGACCCCAACGCCGCCAACCAGGCCAACCTGGTGCAGAACGCGATCGACCAGAAGGTCGACGGCATCGCGGTGACCCTGGCCAAGCCCGATGCGATGAAGGCCGTGGTCGCCAAGGCAGAGCAGAGCGGCATTCCGGTGGTCGGCCTCAACGGCGGCATCGACGTCTGGAAGCAGCAGGGCCTGCTGGAGTACTTCGGGCAGGACGAGACCATCGCCGGCCAAGCGGTCGGCGACAAACTCAACCAACTCGGCGCCCAGCACGTCGTCTGCGTCGTCCACGAGCAGGGCAACGTCTCCCTTGAAGACCGCTGCGCCGGAGTGAAGAAGAACTTCAAGGGCACCACCGACCTGCTGTACGTCAACGGCCAGGACATGCCGTCGGTGAAGTCGACCATCACCGCCAAGCTCCAGCAGGACCACTCGATCGACGAGGTCGTCACCCTCGGCGCCCCGTTCGCGCTCACCGCCACGCAGTCGGTCTCCGACGCGGGCAGCAAGGCCAAGGTGGCCACCTTCGACCTCAACAAGGACCTGGTCAACGCCGTCTCGGACGGCAAGGTCCAGTTCGCCGTCGACCAGCAGCCGTACCTGCAGGGCTACCTCGCGGTCGACGGACTGTGGCTCTACAAGAACAACGGCAACTTCAGCGGCGGCGGCACCTCGCCGGTGCTGACCGGCCCGGCGTTCGTCGACAAGGGCAACGTCGCGGCCATCGCCAAGTTCGCGCAGAACGGAACCCGGTGATGACGATGACCCAGCAGGACGCACCGGCGGTCTCGCCGCCAGCGCCCTCCCCCGCACAGACCGACGGCCGAACGGCCCAGCGCTCGCTGGCCCGCAGGTTGCTGGCCCGGCCGGAAGTCGGTGTGGCGGTCGGCGCGATCGCCGTCTTCGTGTTCTTCTTCGCCGTGGCCCCCACCTTCCGGCAGGCCGACTCGCTGGCCACCGTGCTCTACCAGTCCTCCACCATCGGCATCATGGCGCTCCCGGTGGCGCTGCTGATGATCGGCGGCGAGTTCGACCTGTCGGCCGGGGTCGGGGTGGTCACCTCGGCGCTGGCCGCCAGCATGGTCAGCTACCAGCTGACCATGAACGTATGGGTCGGCGTCGTCGTGGCGCTGGTCGTTTCGCTGGCCATCGGCGCGCTCAACGGATATCTGCTGGTCAAGACCGGACTGCCCAGCTTCCTGGTCACGCTCGGCACCTTCCTGATGCTGCAGGGCCTCAATCTGGCGGTCACCAAGCTGATCACCGGCAATGTCGCGACCGACTCGATCAGCGACATGGACGGGTTCAACCAGGCCAAGGCGGTCTTCTCCTCCGACATCACCATCGCGGGGGTGTCGGTCAAGATCACCGTGTTGTGGTGGCTGGCCTTCGCCGCCGTCGCCACCTGGGTGCTGTTGCGCACCAAATACGGCAACTGGGTCTTCGCCGTCGGCGGCAACAAGGAGAGCGCGCGAGCCGTCGGCGTACCGGTGGCCTTCACCAAGATCACGCTGTTCATGGCGGTGGGCTTCGGCGCCTGGTTCGTCGGCATGCACGAGCTCTTCGCGTTCAACACCGTGCAGTCCGGTGAGGGTGTCGGCAACGAACTGCTGTACATCGCCGCCGCGGTGATCGGCGGCTGCCTGCTCACCGGCGGCTACGGCTCGGCGATCGGCACGGTCATCGGCGCCTTCATGTTCGGCATGGTCACCCAGGGCATCGTCTACGCCAACTGGAACCCCGACTGGTTCAAGCTGTTCCTGGGGGTCATGCTCCTGGGCGCGACCCTCATCAATCTGTGGATCCGCCGTCAGGCAACCCGGAAGTGATCACCATGGCGACCAACGAAACCTCCGGCACGGACCGGCAGCCCATCGTCGAGCTCAGCGGCGTCGGCAAGTCCTACGGCAACATCCGCGCCCTGCACGGGGTCGACCTGACGGTCAGCCCGGGCGAGGTGACCTGCGTCCTCGGCGACAACGGTGCGGGAAAGTCCACCCTCATCAAGATCATCTCGGGGCTGCACCAGCACACCGAGGGCGAGTTCCGCATCGACGGCGAACCCGTGCGGCTCGGCACACCGCGCGAGGCGCTGGCTCGCGGCATCGCCACCGTCTACCAGGATCTGGCCACCGTGCCGTTGATGCCGGTGTGGCGGAACTTCTTCCTCGGCTCGGAGATGACCCGTGGGCGCTGGCCGCTGCGCCGCTTGGACATCGCCCGGATGAAGGAGACCGCCGACCAGGAACTGCGCAACATGGGCATCGTCCTCGACGACCTGGAACAGCCCATCGGCAGCCTGTCCGGCGGCCAGCGCCAGTCCGTGGCGATCGCCCGCGCGGTCTACTTCGGCGCCCGGGTGCTGATCCTGGACGAGCCGACGGCAGCGCTCGGCGTCAAGCAGTCCGGCGTCGTCCTCAAGTACATCGCCGCCGCCCGGGACCGCGGCCTGGGCGTCATCTTCATCACCCACAACCCGCACCACGCCTACATGGTCGGCGACCACTTCTCCGTGCTGCGGCTGGGCACGCTGGAGCTGAACGCGGCACGTAGCGAGGTCAGCCTGGAAGAGCTGACGAACCACATGGCGGGCGGCGCCGAACTGGCAGCGCTCAAACACGAGTTGGCACAGGTCCGCGGCGTCGACACCGACGAACTCCCGTCCGCCTCCGCCTCCGCCCCCTGAACGCCCGCAACCGGCAAGGAGACCACCGCAGATGACCACTACCTGCGCCCCCGTACTGGACCGCATCCGGGTCGGTTCGGCACCCGACTCCTGGGGGGTGTGGTTCCCGGACGACCCGCAGCAGGTGCCCTGGACCCGATTTCTCGACGAGGTCAGCGAAGCCGGTTACGAGTGGATCGAACTGGGGCCGTACGGGTATCTGCCGACCGATCCGCTGCGGCTCGTCGACGAACTGGCCCGCCGCTCGCTGAAGGTCTCCGCCGGAACCGTCTTCACCGCACTGCACCGCGGCCCCGGCGTCTGGGACGCCACCTGGGAGCATGTCTCGGAAGTCGCCGAACTGACCAAGGCGATGGGCGCACGGCATCTCGTCGTCATCCCGTCCTTCTGGCGCGACGACAAGACCGCGGAGCTGATCGAGAGCAGCGAGCTGACCGGCGAGCAGTGGGGCCACCTGGCCAGCGGCATGGAGCGGCTCGCCCATGAAGTGCGCGAGCGCTACGGGCTGGACATCATGGTTCACCCGCACGCCGACACCCACATCGACACCGAGGAGCACGTGGTCCGCTTCCTCGACTCCACCGACTCCGACCTGGTCAACCTCTGTCTGGACACCGGCCACTACGCCTACTGCGGCGGCGACAGCGTCAAGCTCATCAAGACCTACGGCGAGCGGATCGGCTATCTGCACCTGAAGCAGGTGGACCCGGACATCCTCGCCGATGTCGTCGCCAACCAGGTGCCGTTCGGCCCCGCGGTCCGGCGCGGTGTGATGTGCGAGCCGCCGCGGGGCGTGCCCGAGCTGCCGCCCGTACTGGCCGCCGCTCAGGACCTCGGCGTGGACCTCTTCGCGATCGTCGAGCAGGACATGTACCCGTGCCCGCCGGACCAGCCGCTGCCGATCGCTCAGCGCACTCGGCGCTTCCTGCGCGGTTGCGGAGCGTAGGCCTCGCCGGCCGGGCCGGAGCAGCGTGCCTCCCGCAGGGGGTGGCGCATTCCCGGGGCTCCGCCCCCGAACCCCCGCGGGCGCGTTGGCCTCCGCGGCCGGGCCGGAACGGTGTGCCTCCCGCAGGGGGTGGCGCATTCCCGGGGGCTCCGCCCCCGAACCCCCCGCGGGGGCGCTGGCCTCCGCGGCCGGGCCGGAAGCGCCCTCGAACCCCCGCGGGCGCGTTGGCCTCCGCGGCCGGGCCGGAACGGCGTGAATGTTCAGGGAGGCAGCCCCCGGGCCCCCAGCGGCGCGTAGGTCAAGCCGACCGGGTCAGGGCGGCGTGTCAGTGAAGTTCCCGGGGCCTGCCCCCGGTCCCCGAGGAAGGACGAGAGAGCGATGCAGGAAACACTCGGCGTAGCCGTGATCGGTACCGGGCGGATGGGCGCCGATCACGTACGCCGCATCAATGACATGATCAGCGGGGCGCGGGTGGCCGCCGTGGTGGACATCGACGCCGAGCGCGCCAAGCGGATCGCCGACGGCATCGAGGGCTGTACCGCGTACACCGATCCGGCCAACGCGATGGACGCCGATGACGTCGACGCGGTGCTGATCGCCTCGCCGGGACCGGCGCACGAGGCCGCGCTGCTGGCCGCGTTCGAGCGCGATCTGCCGGTGCTGTGCGAGAAGCCGCTGACCCCGGACGCCGCCTCCGCGCTACGGGTGCTCGAAGCCGAGCAGAAGCTGGGCCACCGCCGGGTCCAGGTCGGCTTCATGCGCCGCTACGACACGGAGTACCTGCGGCTCAAAGCGCTGCTGGACGACGGCGGACTCGGCCGCCCGCTGATGCTGCACAACCGGCACCGCAATGCCTCCACCCCGCCCGGCTTCACCAACGCCATGCTGATCAACGACTCGGTCGTGCACGAGATGGACGTGACCCGCTGGCTGCTCGACCAGGAGATCGCCGCCGTCACCGTGCTGCGGCCGACGGCGTCCGGGAACGCCCCGGAGGGCCTGGACGACCCGCAGTTCGTCATCTTCGAGACCGACGGTGGCGCGCTCGTCGATGTCGAGATCAACGTCAACTGCCGCTTCGGCTACCAGGTGCAGGCCGAGGTGGTCTGCGAGCAGGGCACCGCGCGGATCGGCGAGGCGCACACCCTGCTCACCAACACCCAGGGCCGCTGGGGCGGCACGATCGCCCCGGACTTCGTCGAGCGCTTCGAGGAGGCCTACGACCGAGAGGTGCAGAGCTGGGTCAACGCCACCCGGCGCGGCCAGGTCGAGGGCCCCAGCACCTGGGACGGCTATGCCGCGGCCGCGGTCTGCGAGGCCGGAGTCAGGGCGCAGGCCGAGGGCCGACGGGTGGAGGTCGAGATGATCGAGCGCCCGGCCCTGTACCGCTGACGACCGCCCTGCCCTCTAGATAGTTAAGGACCGCTATGCGAATCGGACTTGTGGGCACCGGCCGGATCGGCTCCTTCCACGCCGAAGCCCTCCGGGCGCAGCCCGCCGTGAGCGAGTTGGTGGTGGCCGACGCCGATCCGGCACGGGCGGCCGAGGTCGCCGCCCGCATCGGCGCGCGGGCGGCCGGATCGGGGGACGAGCTCTTCGCCGCGGGCGTCGAGGCGGTCGTGATCGCCTCGGCCACCTCGTCGCACGCCGACCTGATCACCCGCGCCGCGCGCGCCGGGCTCCCCGCGTACTGCGAGAAGCCCATCGCACTGGACCTGGCGGGCACGCTCCGGGCACTGCGCGAGGTCGAAACCGCCGGAACCATGCTGCAGATGGGCTTCCAGCGGCGCTTCGACGCCGGATATCTGGCCGCCCGCGAGGCATACCGCGACGGGCGGCTCGGCAGGGTGCACACCATCCGCGCCATCACCTCGGACCCCGCTCCGCCGCCGCCGGAGTTCCTACCGCTGTCCGGTGGGCTGATCAGGGACTGCCTGGTGCATGACTTCGACGCGGTGCGGTGGCTGACCGGCCGCGAGGTGGTGGAGGTGTTCGCCCGCGGATCCGCCGGTGGCGCGGCGTTCTTCCGTGAGGCGGGCGATGTGGACACCGCCGCCGCGCTGCTCACCCTGGACGACGGCACCCTGGTCACCGCGACCGCCACCCGGTACAACGGCGCGGGCTACGACGTCCGGATGGAACTGTCCGGCGAGCGGGACCAGTTCGTCGTCGGTCTGGACGCCCGTACCCCGTTCACCTCCGCGGAGCCCGGTGGGCCAGGGCGGCCCGCGCGGCCGTGGACCGGATTCCTGGAGCGGTTCGACAGCGCGTACCGGGCGGAGTTGGCCGCCTTCGTCCAGGCCGCGCGCGGTGAAGCGCCCAACCCCTGCTCCGGGCGGGAGGCACTGCACGCCCTGCTGGTCGCGGAGGCCTGCGAGCTGTCCCGCCTGGAGGAGCGGCCGGTCCGCCTGGAGGAGATCGCCAAGCAGGTCTGAGGGAGGCCCTGACCGTCTTGGAGGATTCGGGGGGACTTGTCCCCCCGAACAACCGTCCTCAGCTGGGCAGCAGCCCCTCGATCGCGGCGGTGAGCTCCGCCGCTTCCGGCTCGGTGCGCGGCCGGAAGCGGCCGGCCACCGTACCGTCGGGGCCGATGAGGAACTTCTCGAAGTTCCACTGGATGGGGCCCGCCTCACCGTCCGCGTCGGGAGTCTTGGTCAGCTCGGCGTACAGCGGTTGCTGCGCCTCACCGTTGACGTCGGCCTTGGCGTAGAGCGGGAAGGTCACGCCGTAGGTGGTCGAGCAGAAGGTCTCGATCTCCTCGGCGGAACCCGGCTCCTGGCCGCCGAACTGGTTGCAGGGGAAGCCGAGGACCGTGAAGCCGCGGTCGGCGTAACGCTTCTGCAAGCGCTCCAGGCCCTCGTACTGCGGGGTGAGCCCGCACTTCGAGGCGACGTTGACGATGAGCAGCGCCCTGCCCTTGTGGTCAGCGAGCGAGGCGGGCTCACCGGTGAGGGTCCGCAGCGGAATGTCGTAGAGGTTGGCCATGGATGGATCCTAGGTCCTCGGCCCGGAGCCGAACCGGACCGGCAGCTGGCGCGGGCCGCGGATCAGCATGCCCTCGCGCCAGGTGAGGGCGGCGGGGCTGGCGTCCAGTGCCAGGTCGGGGCAGCGCTCCAGCAGCGTGCGGATGGCGATCCGGGCCTCAAGGCGGGCCAGCGGCGCGCCCAGGCAGTAGTGGATGCCATGGCCGAAAGCCACATGGCCGCCGGCCGGGCGGCGGATGTCGAAGCGGTGGGGCTCGGGAAAGCGGTCCGGGTCGCGGTCGGCGTCGGCGAGTGCCACCAGCACGAGTTCGCCACCGCCGGGGATCACGGTCCCGCCCACCTCGTACGGCTCGGTGGTGAACCGGTACGTCGGCGTCTCCACCGGGCCGTCCCAGCGCAGCATCTCCTCGACGGCGTTGTCGATCAGCGTGAAGTCGGCGCGCAGCGCCGCCAGTTGCTCCGGGTGGGTCAGCAGCGCCAGCGTGCCGTTGGAGATGAGATTGACCGTGGTCTCATGCCCGGCGACCAGCAACAGCCAGGCGGTGCCGCGCAGTTCGTCGGCGGAGAGCCGGTCACCGTCCTCGTCGGTGGTGCGGATCAGCGCACTCATCAGATCGTCGCCGGGTTGCCGCCGCTTGTCGTCCAGCAGTCGGTCGAGATAGGCGGTCACCTCCTGGACGGCCGCGTACCGTACGGCGGGATCAGTGGCCGACAGCGCGTTGTTCGACCAGTTGCGGAACGCCTCGCGATCGAGCATCGGCACACCGATCAGTTCGCAGATCACCGCGATCGGCAGCGGGAACGACAGTGCCTCCACCAGATCGGCCCGGCCGTCCGGCTCCGCGAGCATCGAGTCCAGCAGGCGCTCGGTGACCTCCTGGATGCGCGGCGCGAGCCCCTGGACCCGGCGCGGGGTGAACTCCTTGACGACCAGCTTGCGCAGCCGGGCGTGGTCCGGCGGATCGGAGTTGAGCATATGGGGGCCGGCGGCCGGGCTTTCGAGCGGGAAGGAGTCTGCGGCCTTCTTCCACTGCTTCGTCAACCGCGGGTCGGCCAGCGTCGCACGCCCCGCCTCGTAGCCGACGACCAGCCACGCGTCGGCGCCCTCGGGTATGCGCACCCGGTGCACGGGTCCGCGTTCACGCAGCGCCGCGTAGACGGGATAGGGATCGCGGACGAAGTCCTCACCCAATGCCGCCAGATCGATCACTTCGTCTGCACCCACCGCGTGCCCTTTCATCCGAACTTCCGTCACGCTAGTCAGCGGTACGGCCTCGTTGAACAGCAGATCCGGCCGAATCCACACCGCGCCCCCGCCGGTCAGCCGTGCGGCGTCCAGCGGACCGGCAGCCGTCGCACCCCGCGGATCAGCAGTCCGGGCCGCCAGTCGAGGGTGCCCGGGGCGGTGTCCAGAGCCAGATTGGGGAAACGTTTCAGCAAGGAGCGGATGACGATCTGGCCCTCCATCCTGGCCAGCGGGGCGCCCAGGCAGTAGTGGATGCCATGGCCGAAGGCCACATGGCCGCCGGCCGGGCGGCGGATGTCGAAGCGGTCCGGATCCGGGAAACGACCCGGGTCGCGGTCCGCGGATGCAAGGCCGAGGATCACCAACTCGCCGCCCGCGGGTATTTCGATGCCGCCGACCTCGTACGGTGCGGTGGTGAAACGGGCGGTCGCGCCCTCCACCGGCCCGTCCCAGCGGAGCATCTCCTCGACGGCGTTGTCGATGAGGGTCACGTCGGAGCGCAGGGCCTCCAGTTGCTCCGGGTGGGTCAGCAGCGCCAGCGTGCCGTTGGTGATGAGGTTGACGGTGGTCTCATGGCCCGCGACAAGGAGCAGGAAGGCCATCGAGGTCAGCTCCTGCGGCGAGAGCCGGTCGCCGTCCTCGTCGGTGGTGCGGATCAGCGCACTCATCAGATCGTCGCCGGGCTCGTGCCGCTTGCGCTCCACCATCTGTGCCAGATAGGTGGCCATCGCGGTGACGGCCGCCTGTTCCCTCTCGGCGTCGCCGTGCGGCGTGATGAGCGTGTTCGACCACTCACGGAACGACTCACGGTCCAGGAACGGCACCCCCAGCAGCTCGCAGATCACACCGATCGGCAGCGGAAACGCCAGCGCCTCCACCAGGTCGGCGCCGCCACCGGGCGGTGACGCCGCCATCGCGTCGAGGAGTTCATCGGTGAGCTGCTGTACGCGCGGCCGCAGTGCCTCGATGCGGCGCGGGGTGAACTCCTTGGCGACCAACTTGCGCAGCCGGGTGTGCCGTGGTGCGTCGGAGTTGAGCATATGGCGGACGAGTTCGCCCTCGTCGCCCTCCGGTGTCCAGCTGTCGGCGGACTTCGCCCAGTCCTTGGCGAGCGTTGGGGCGGACAGCGCGGCACGCACCTCGTCATGGCCGACGATGAGCCAGGCCTTGCCGCCCTCAGGCGTGATCACCCGATGGACCGGACCGCGCTCGCGCAGTTCGGCGTAGACGGGGTACGGGTCGGCGTGGAACGCCGCCCCGTAGGCCCTGAGGTCGACTGTCGGCTGCTCAGTGGTCTGCTCTGTCATCAGGCCGTACCCCCGTCGTCCGCCGTGTGGCACTTGGAGATCAACTTGCCTTCACCATAAGCCGAGTTGGATGGGACTGCGTCGGCCGCAGGGAGGAGAAGCCACTACTCCGCGAGGTCGGCGATGCGTCCGAGCAGGTCGGCGACGCGCTTCGCCACGGTTTCGCGGTCGCCCTCCACCAGCGCGGTGCCCATGCCGCAGGCGACCGCTCCGGCGGCGAGCCACTGCGGCGCGGTGTCCGGGGTGATGCCTCCGGCGGGGAGCAGGGGTGCCTGCGGCAGCGCGGCCCGGACGTCTTCCAGCCACCGGGGGGTGACGGCGGACGCGGGGAACAACTTGACCGCGTCGGCGCCGAGTTCCAGGGCGCGCACGATCTCGTTCACGGTCGCGGCACCGGGGAAGACCGGAACGCCGTAGCGGTGGGCGGTGGATATCACCTCGGCGTCGAGGTTGGGTGCGACCAGGAACCGGGCTCCGGCATCGACGGCCATCCGGGCGGAGGCGCCGTCCAGCACCGTGCCCGCGCCGATGATCGCGTCATCGCCGACCTCACGTACCAGCGTGGTGACCGCTTCCAGCGCGAAGGGTGTGGTCAGGGAGATCTCCAGGGTGGTGAGCCCCGCGGACAGCAGGGTGTCGGCCAGCCCGGCGGCCTGGTCGTAGCTCTCGGTGCGGATGGTGGCGAAGACCCGCTGGGCCAGCGCGGCCCGAGTGATCTCCCAGCGGTACACGGCGGCTCGCCGTCCTTTCCTGTTCGGCCTCGGCCCGGCTCACCCGAAGGGCTGTCGGTCGGCGATGGGCTGTCGGTCGGCGATGGGCTGTCGGTCGTGAAGGGCTGTCTCTTCCGGAAGGCTATCGGTCGCCACCGACAGTTCCCCGGGTGGGAAGACCGCCGACCCGCGCGGGCCGCGGCATGCGCGGCGTGCGGGTGGTACGCGCGAGGGCGCGCGCTCCCCCGTCATGTCCAACGGACCGTGCGGGCTGCGGAGTTCCCGGTAGCGGCGGGCGCCCACCGCAGTCCAGGAAGTGGGCCAGCGGCAGCGTCGCCGCACCGACGGTGACCGCGTCGGTGCCGAGATGGCCGAGTTCGATCGACGCGCGCCCGCCGGGTTGCCGGAGCGCGTACTCGGCGGCGGCGGTGCGGACGGCGGGCAGCAGCCGCGGTCCGAGCAGCAGCCCCGCCCAACCGCCGAGGACGATGCGTTCGGGGTTGAAGAGGTTGATGAGGTCGGCGATGCCCGCACCGAGGTACTCGGCCGTCTCGTCCAGTAGCGCCGCCGCCTCCCGGTCGCACCCGGCGCGCTCCAGCAGGGCGGCCAGCGCGGCCTCCTCGCCCACCGAGGCCGGTGCCCCGTCCCAGCGCTCCAGCAGTGACGCGGCGCCCACGTACGCCTCCAGGCAACCGCGGGCGCCGCACCGGCAGCGGCGGCCGCCCACCCGCATCGTGGTGTGGCCCCATTCGCCCGCGCTGGACGTGACCCCTCGGTACGGCTTGCCGTCGGCGACCACACACGCACCGACGCCCGAGCCGATGAGCGCGATCACGGCGTCGTGTGCGCCGCGGCCCGCGCCGAACCACATCTCGGCCTGGCCGAGGGTCTTGGCGCCGTTCTCGATGTACAGCGGCAGTTGCGTTCCGGTGCGCAGCAGCCGACCGAGCGGTACGGCGTCCCAGCCGATGGTCTGGCCGTGCACGACGGCGCTGTCCCAGCCCTGTTCGACGATCCCGGGGACACCCACCCCGACACCCAGCACGGCGGACGGCTCGATGCCCGCGTCCGCCGTCACAGCCCGCAGCCCGTCGATGACCAGTTGGACGACGTGGTCCACGTCCCGGCCGCCGTCGGTCAGCAGGTACTCGGTGACGGCCAGTTCGGTGAGGTCGAGGTCGAACAGCCCCACCCGGATCCGGGTTTCGCCGACGTCCACGCCGACCAGGTAGCCGTAGGCGGCGGCCACCTTGAGCAGGATGCGGGGGCGGCCGCCGTCGGAGTCGGCGACTCCGGCACGCTCCACCAGGCCGTCGGCGATGAGTTCGCCCACCACGTTGCTGACCGATCCGGCGCTCAGACCGGTGTCCCGCCCCAACTCCAGACGGCTGAGTGGTCCTTCGAAGTACAGATGCCGCAGCAGCGCGGAGCGGTTGCCCCGGCGCAGGTCACGTACAGTTCGCTGGGTCCTGTCCGGCATGCCGTCTCCCCTTCCCCCGACACGCCGAACCTATCGCCGCGAGATGCCTTGACGCCGGGTTTTCACACAGTTTAAATCACGGCTTGAATTAAGGCGTGAAGGTGTTCACTTCCCGAACAGGGGGCCCCACCGTGCCGAACCCCAAGGCCCGGGCACTCGCGGCCGCCACCGCCGCGCTGGCCCTCACCGTCACCTTGGCCCTCACCGCCACCGCCTGCGGCGGCGGTACCACGATCTCCGGCAACGGCGGCAACGCGCACCCCAGGACCCTCACCTACTGGGCCAGCAACCAGGGCGCGAGCCTGGCGGACGACAAACGGGTGCTGACCCCCGAGCTGGCGAAGTTCCAGCGGCAGACCGGGATCAAGGTCAAGCTCGAAGTCATCGGCTGGCCCGATCTGTTGAACCGGATTCTCGCCGCCACCATCTCCGGTCAGGGCCCGGACGTGCTGAACATCGGCAACACCTGGTCCGCCTCGCTCCAGGCGACCGGCGCACTGATGCCGTTCGACGCGGGCACCCTGGCGGCCATCGGCGGCAGGGACCGCTTCGCACCGGCCGCGCTCGCGGCGACCGGCGCGGTCGGCAAGGATCCGGCCGCCGTGCCGCTGTACTCCCTGTCGTACGGCCTGTACTGGAACCGGAAGCTGTTCCGCCAGGCGGGCATCTCCCGACCACCCGCCACCTGGGACGAGTTGACCGCCGACGGCACGAAGCTCACCGGCTCGGGCCACTACGGCCTCGCCATCGAGGGCGCCAGCTTCGCGGAGAACGCCCACCACGCCTTCATCCTCGGCCAGCAGCACTCCGCCGACTTCTTCACCGCGACCGGCAGGCCCCGCTTCAACTCACCGCAGGCCGTCGCCGCCGTCAAGCAGTTCGTCGACTTCATGGCGAAGGACAAGATCACCGCCCCCGGCGACGCCGAGTACGCCGCCCAGCAGTCCGTACAGGACTTCGCCAGCGGCAAGGCCGCGATGCTGATGTGGCAGTCGGCCGCATCGTCCCTCAAGGCCCATGGGATGCGGCCCGAGGACTACGGTGTGGCCCCCGTCCCGTTCCAGAGCGCCGACGCCTCGGGCCGGGCCAGGGTCGACTCCATGGTCGCCGGGATCAACCTCGCGGTCTTCAGGAACAGCCAGAACCACGACGGCGCCGTGAAGTTCGTGAAGTTCATGACCAGCACCGCGGAACAGAAGACGCTCAACGCCGCATACGGTTCCATCCCGCCGGTCAAGGACGCCGAAGACGACCCCGCCTTCGCCGCCGGGGACCTGACCACCCTGCGCCAGGTGCTGGCGCACACCGCCGCCCCGCTCCCCCAGGTCCCCGACGAAAGCCAGTTCGAGACGCTGGTCGGCACCGCCGTCAAGGACCTGTTCGCCGACGCGGCGGCGGGCCGCCCGGTCACCGAGGCCAGCGTGCGCGCCGCCCTCACCAAGGCCCAGCAGCAACTGCCGACAAGTTGAGGTGACGTCGGATGACCGTCACGACCTCCGCCCCGCCCTCCCCGGCCGCCGAGGCGCCCGCCGGCGGACGCCCCCGACGCGCCGTACGACTGCGCCGTGCCGCGCTGCCGTACGTCCTGCTGCTGCCCGCGCTCGTCCTCGAACTGCTCGTCCATCTGGTCCCGATGGTCGTCGGCGCCGTGATGAGCTTCAAGGAGCTCACCCAGTTCTTCATCCGCGACTGGGGGTCGGCGCCCTGGACCGGGCTCGGCAACTACCGGGTGGCGCTGCGGTTCAACGCGCCCATCGGCCAGGCGCTGCTGCACTCCTTCTTCGTCACCTGCGGCTTCACCATCCTGTCCGTCGGGCTGTCCTGGCTGCTGGGCACGGCGGCGGCGATCCTGACGCAGGATCGGTTCCGCGGCCGGGCGCTGCTGCGCGGTGTCTTCCTCATCCCGTACGCGCTGCCGGTCTACGCGGCCGTCATCACCTGGTCGTTCATGTTCCAGCGGGACAACGGCCTGGTGAACCACCTCTTCCACGACCAGTTGCACCTCGCCTCCGGCCGCCCGTTCTGGCTGATCGGCGGCAACAGCTTCGCGGCGCTGGTGACGGTCTCGGTCTGGCGCTCCTGGCCGTTCGCCTTCCTGTGCCTGACCGCCGGACTGCAGAACATCCCGCGCGAGCTGTACGAGGCCGCGGCGATGGACGGCGCGGGGATCTGGCAGCAGATCCGGCGGATCACCATGCCGTCGCTGCGGCCGGTCAACCAGGTGCTGGTCCTGGTGCTGTTCCTGTGGACGTTCAACGACTTCAACACGCCGTACGTGCTGTTCGGCAAGTCCGCGCCGGACGCCGCCGACGTGATCTCGATCCACATCTACCAGTCGTCGTTCATCACCTGGAACTTCGGCTCCGGGGCGGCGATGTCCATGCTCCTGGTGCTGTTCCTGCTCCTGGTGACGGCCGGATACCTGATCGCCACCGCCCGCGGGAGGGACGCCGATGCGTGAGACCAGAGCCTTCGTGTGGACCCGGCGGATCGTGCTCACCCTGCTCGCCGCCTTCGCCCTCACCCCGGTCTATGTGATGCTCAGCTCCTCGCTCAAACCGCTGGCCGAGGTACAGGGCGCCTTCCACTGGCTGCCGGGCAGGCTGACGCTGCGGCCGTACCTCGACATCTGGCACACCGTTCCACTCGCCCGCTACTTCGTCAACTCGCTCATCGTCTCGGCGTGTTCGACGCTGGCCTCGGTGGTGGTCGCGGTCTTCGCGGCCTACGGGGTGAGCCGCCACCGCTTCCGGGGGCGGCGGCTGTTCACGGTCACGGTGCTGTCCACGCAGATGTTCCCGGGGATCCTCTTCCTCCTCCCGCTGTTCCTGATCTTCGTCAACATCGGGAACGCGACGGGCATCGCCCTCTACGGCAGCCGTGGCGGGCTGATCCTCACCTATCTCACCTTCTCGCTGCCCTTCTCGATCTGGATGCTGGTCGGCTACCTGGACTCCATCCCGCGCGATCTCGACGAGGCCGCGCTCACCGACGGCTGCGGGCCGCTGGGGGCGCTGCTGCGGGTGGTGGTCCCGGCGGCCGTCCCGGGCATCGTCGCGGTCGCCGTCTACGCCTTCATGACCGCGTGGGGCGAGGTGCTGTTCGCCTCCGTGATGACCAACGACACCACCCGCACGCTCGCCGTCGGACTCCAGGGCTACGCCACTCAGACCGATGTCTACTGGAACCAGGTCATGGCGGCCTCACTGGTGGTGAGCGTCCCCGTTGTCGCGGGGTTCCTGCTGCTGCAGCGCTATCTGGTCGCCGGTCTCACCGCCGGTGCCGTCAAGTGAACTCTTTCGGAAGGGCTGTTGTGACCGAACACAGTGTGGATGACCTCGCCGCCTTCCCCGCCGGTTTCGTCTGGGGAGCCGCCACATCCGCTTACCAGATCGAGGGCGGTGCGCGGGCCGACGGCCGGGAGCCGTCGATCTGGGACACCTTCTGCCGCACTCCCGGCAAGGTCGCGAACGGCGACACCGGGGACATCGCCTGCGACCACTACCACCGCTGGCGCGAGGACATCGCGCTGATGCGGGAGTTGGGCATCACCGCGTACCGCTTCTCCCTCGCCTGGCCGCGGGTGGTGCCTCGGGGTGACGGCGAGGTCAACCGTCCGGGGCTGGACTTCTACGACCAGTTGGTGGACGCGTTGCTGGAGGCGGGCATCACCCCGTATCCGACGCTCTACCACTGGGACCTGCCGCAGGCGCTGCAGGACCGGGGCGGCTGGCCGAGCCGGGACACCGCCGAGCGGTTCGGGGAGTACGCGGCCGTGGTGGCCGGGGCGCTCGGTGACCGGGTGCGCGACTGGGCGACGCTCAACGAGCCGCTGTGCTCCGCCTGGATCGGCCATCTGGAAGGGAAGATGGCACCGGGCCTGACCGATCTGACGGCCGCGGTGCGCGCCTCGTACCACCTCCACCTCGGGCACGGCCGCGCCGTCGCGGCGATCCGGGCGGCGGTACCGGACGCCCGCGTCGGCATCGTCAACAACCTCACCCCCTGCGAACCCGCCACCGACCGGGAGGCGGACCGGGCAGCCGCGGTGCGCGCCGACGGCCACGGCAACCGCTGGTGGCTGGACCCGCTGCACGGCCGCGGCTACCCGCAGGACATGATCGAGCTGTACGGGGTGGAACCACCGGTCGAACCAGGGGACTTGGCGGCGATCGCGGCGCCGCTGGACTGGCTCGGCCTCAACTACTACTTCCGCAACGTGGTCGCCGACGATCCGACGGGACCGCCGCCGCACGCCCGCCAGGTCTATCTGCCCGGCGTACCGCGCACGGCCATGGACTGGGAGGTCAGCCCGGACGGCCTGGAGACGATGCTGATGCGGCTGACCGAGGAGTACGGCGCCCGCCGCATCCTGGTGACCGAGAACGGGGCCGCGTACCCGGACACCGTCGGCCCGGACGGGCAGGTCGACGACCCCCGGCGAGCCGACTACCTGGACGCCCATCTGGCGGCCTGCGCCCGAGCGGTGCGGCGTGGCGCGCCGCTCGCCGGGTACTTCGCGTGGTCCTTGCTGGACAACTTCGAGTGGGCGTACGGGTATGAGAAGCGGTTCGGGTTGGTGCATGTGGACTACGGCACGCAGAAGCGGACGGTCAAGACCAGCGGCCGGCACTACGCCGAAGTGATCGCGGCCCAGCGCAGGCGGTCCCGGCGGGTGGGCGTGGGAGCTGCCAGCAGCTCGTGATCGGGGTTGCGGTGGGTCCGGCGCCGCCAAACCCACCGCAACCCGCGATGAAGACGGGGTAGCCGGGGGACACCCACCCCGGCCACCCCGTGGTTGGCGCCGCTACAGCCGCGCGGTGCGCTCGCGCAACCGCCGCGCGCCGGACTCGGTGAGCGAGCCGTGCAGCCGCAGACGGGCGATGCCGCCGTCCGGGAAGATGTCGATCCGGACATGGGTGGCGGCCGGGGCGTCCACCACGAAACGGTGGACGGTGTCCGGCTGGAGCCGGGTGCGCGGCAGGATCTCGAACCACTCGTCGGAGCCGGAGGTCTGGTCCTGCCCGTAGAGCGCGGCCCAGCCCGCCGAGTTGCCCTTGTAGTAGCCGGTGTCGATCTCCACGGCCCGGATCCCGGCGTGCTCGGTGAGGCGGTAGCGGACCCAGTCGTTGCCCTTGTCACGGCGGCGCCGGGTCTCCCAGCCGTCGTCCATCTTGCGGGAGCGGCCCGGCAGGATGGTGTTGGCGGGCGGCGAGTAGAACCGGTCGGAGGCGTCCTCGGCGGTGCCGCCGTTCTCCAGCGCCACCACGTCGAAGGTGCCGAGCGCGGCGAGCCACTCGGGGTCGGGGACGACCTCGCCGTACACCCGTAGCCGGGCGATGCCGCCGTCCGGGTGCTGATTCAACCGCAGGTGGGTGAAGCGGCGTTCGAGGTCCACCTCGAAGGCGTTGGCGGCGTGGCCGCCGACCGGGGTGCGCGGGACGATCTCGGTCCACTGGGTGGACGGCGAGAGCAGCTCTTCCCCGGCGGCGGACAGCGGCGCGGTGGTGGCCTCGATGCTGATCTGCTGCGGGTAGTTGCCGCGGAAGTGCGCGGTGTCCACGATGATGCCGCGGATGACGCCGGGGGCGCCGAGGCGGATCAGCGCCCAGTCGTGGTCGTCGTCGGCCGGATGCGGGGTGTCGGCACCGGTGCCGCGGCGGCGCCGGGTCTCCCAGCCGTCCATGATCTTGCCCTTGTGCCCGAAGTGCTCGGGGTCGAACACGGCGGGCTCGGGGACCAGCAGGTTCTCGCGCTCGGCGAAGAACTCGTCGTTGGCGGCGATGACTCCGGCACCGAGGCGGCGGTCCGCGAGGTCGACGAGGTGGTCGAACGGGACCTCCGCGCTGCGGTAGTCGGCATACGGTTCGCCGCCTCCGTACGGCTTGGCGTCGCCGGTGAAGCGAGTGACCTGCGTCATGCATGCTCCTCTTCTCGTTCGCGTTCGATGAGCCGGCCGCGGGGGCGGGTGGTGGTCCCGTGGTCGGCGATGAGCTGTCCTCGTAGCCAGGTGGCGCGCACCACGCCGTGCAACGTGCGGCCCGCGTAGGCGGTGACCTGGTTGCGGTGGTGCAGGGCGGCCGGGTCGACGGTGAAGGTCTCCTCGGGGGCGAGCACCACGAAGTCGGCGTCGCGGCCGGGCGCGATGGCCCCCTTGCGGCCGAGGCCGACGAGCTCCGCGGGCCCGGTCGACATCCAGCGCACCACATCGCTGAGGGTGTGACCGCGCCGCTTGGCCTCGGTCCAGATGGCGGGCAGTCCGAGCTGCAGCGAGGAGATCCCGCCCCAGGCCTGGCCGAAGTCGCCGGTGTCCAGGCGCTTGAGGTCGATGGTGGACGGCGAGTGGTCGGAGACGACGCAGTCGATCGTCCCGTCCGCCAGGCCCTGCCAGAGCGCGTCCTGGTTGCCCGCCTCGCGGATCGGCGGACAGCACTTGAACTCCGTCGCGCCGTCCGGGACGTCCTCGGCCTTCAGCGTCAGGTAGTGCGGACACGACTCGACGGTGAGCCGGACGCCCTCGCGCTTGGCGGCGGCGATCAGCGGCAGCGCGTCGCAGGACGACAGATGCAGAATGTGCACCCGGGCGCCGAGCCGCCTGGCGAGTGCGATCAGCCCCTCGATAGCGGTGTTCTCGGCGGCGCGCGGCCGTGAGGCCAGGAAGTCCGCGTACCTCGGTCCCTGCGGCTGCGGGGCCGAGTCGATCAGACGGGGGTCCTCGGCATGCACGATCAGCAGTCCGCCGAACGAGGCGATCTCCCCCATCGCCTCTTCGAGTTCGGCCGGGGACAGCTGCGGGAACTCATCCACGCCCGAGTGCAGCAGGAAGCACTTGAACCCGAAGACGCCCGCTTCGTACAGGGGTTGGAGGTCCTTGACGTTGCCGGGTACCGCACCGCCCCAGAAGCCGACGTCGACATGGGCCTTGTCCCGGGCGGTCTCCCGCTTGGTCCGCAGCGCGGCGACCGTGGTGGTGGGCGGGATGCTGTTGAGCGGCATGTCGATCAGGGTGGTGACACCGCCGGCCGCGGCGGCGCGGGTGGCCGAGTCGAAGCCTTCCCACTCGGTGCGGCCGGGATCGTTGACGTGGACGTGGGTGTCGACGAGCCCCGGCAGCAGAGCGTCGTCACCGATGTCCACGACCCGTGCCCCCGCGGGCACTTCCGCGTGGTACGGGAGGACCTCGGTGATCCGTCCAGCGCTGACCGCGACGGCGGCCCGGCGCTCCCCTTCGGGCGTGATGACCCGCGTCGAACGCAGGACGAGCTCTACGTCGGACACGCGTTCCCCTCCTCTTCCACCCAACGGACTTCAACGTTCTGTTGAACGCACTGTTGAACGAATCTTCATCCCGCGGACAGGGGGCGTCAAGAGCCCACCGGAGGGGCCGCCGGGGCGAAGCGACACGTTTAGTCGATTCCACAAAATGGAATCAGGATTCCGTAGAGTAGAATGTAGCAACAACCAGTTGCGGTCTCAGCGCAGGTGCGGCGGTTCCGTCGACCCTGCCGACGAGCCGCCCTAGACCATGGATACGCAAGGCCACCGGCGGTGTTCGGGCCAGCGGCGCCCGGTAGGCTGCGGTACTGCCGACGGGCCGCTACCCGGCGGCCCAGCGGCTTCGAGAGGACCGGACGTGCCGTCGATCAGCTCCAGCAGCTCCGCCAACACCCCGAGCGCGGCCAAGGCGCCCAACGGGAGCGCCGGAGGCGTGCAGTCACTGGAGCGCGCCTTCGACCTGCTGGAGAGGATGGCCGACGCCGGCAGCGAGGTGGGGCTCAGCGAGCTGTCCGCCAGCAGCGGGCTGCCGCTGCCGACCATTCACCGGCTGATGCGCACCCTGGTCTCCTGCGGCTATGTACGCCAGCAGCCCAACCGCCGCTATGCGCTCGGCCCGCGACTGATCCGGCTCGGCGAGAGCGCCTCGCGCCTGCTCGGCACCTGGGCCAGGCCCTATCTGGCGGAGCTGGTCGAGGCCACCGGCGAGACCGCGAACATGGCGCTGCTCGACGGTGACGAGGTCGTCTATGTGGCACAGGTGCCCTCGCGGCACTCGATGCGGATGTTCACCGAGGTCGGGCGGCGGGTGCTGCCGCACTCGACGGGCGTCGGCAAGGCGCTGCTCGCCAACGTACCGGCGGACGAGGTGCGGGCGCTGCTGGCCCGTACCGGGATGCCCGCGGCGACCGACAAGACGATCACCGATCCGGATGCGTTCATCACGGAACTGGAGCGGATCCGGGCCGCCGGGTACGCGATCGACGACAACGAGCAGGAGGTCGGCGTGCGGTGCCTGGCGGTGACGGTGCCGGACTCGCCGACGGCGGCCGCCATCTCGATCTCCGGCCCGGCGGGCCGGGTCACGGAGACGGCACAGGACCGGATCATTCCGGTACTGCGCGACGTCGCCCGGCAGTTGTCGATCGCCTTGGCCAGTGCGGGGTCCGCCTGACGGCGGGGGTTACGGGGTAAGCGGGGCTCCGCCCCGCACCCCTCGGGGACTTCGCTCCCCGGGCCCGTTTCACGGGGCTCGTTACGGTGCGACTCCCCACGGTGGGGCCGTTGGGCGCGGCGCCAGGGGGCCGAAGAGGTCGATCGCGTTGCGGACCTCGCGGAGGGCCGGGGACAGCGCGCTTACCGAGCCGAGGGCGCCGGTGATGAGGAGAAGCGAGTAGCGCAGGCGATCCGCGGCGGGGGCTCCGGTGGCCGTTTGACCGTCGAGTGCCGTCAGCTCTTCCTCGGCGATCTCACGGTCGGACAAGTGGCCGCGGTATCCCGCCAGTTCGCGGCGCAGCCGGGTGACGGCGGTACGCAGTTCCGCCACCCGTGGGTCCTCTGGGCCCACCCCGGTCGGGTCGTTCGACACTAGGCACTCCCCTTCGCGCGCAGTAGGCCGGACCAGTAAAGGCGACGCTCCGCACACCGCGCCACACAGAGAGCTAAATACGTCCTAAAAACCTTTGCCGGAGGGGTATTTCGCGGCCTTGCGCACCGCGTTTTTCACGCACCGTCGCCATTTCGGCCGCTATACTTACTCACCGTCACCATCGTGTGATCGTCCATCACATCCCCGTTCCCCACTTCGCACAGACGTCCCTGCTTTCACCGCGGACCGGAAAGGGGTATGCAGGGGGCATGCTGGAACATAACGGCACCGAGCCCCCCGTGGCCGGCCTGGTGTTGGCCGCCGGGACCGGTCGCCGACTGGGCGGGCGGCCGAAGGCCCTCCTGGCGTACCGCGGCGGCCTGCTGGTGGAGCACGCGGCGGGTGCCCTGCGGGACGGCGGCTGCCGTCCGGTCCATGTGGTGCTGGGCGCCGCGGCGCGGGAGGTACGGGCCCGGGCCACCGGTCTCGACCGGTGCGTGCTGGTCGACAACCCCGACTGGCCGCAGGGCATGGGCTCCTCGCTGCGCGCCGGACTGGAGTCGCTGGAGCCGCTCGGCGCTCGAGCCGTCCTGGTCTCACTGGTGGACCAGCCGGGCATCGGCCCCGACGCGATCGCCCGGGTCCTCAGGCAAGCCGGTCCGGTGTCACCGAGCACGCTGGCCGCCGCCGCGTACGACGGGCGGCGCGGCCATCCGGTGCTGTTCGGCGCGGACCACTGGCCCGGGATCATCGCCTCGGCGGCTGGCGACCAGGGCGCCAGGGCCTACCTCAAAACCCACGAGAGCAGCATCACACTCGTCGAATGCGGGGACATCGCCGCGCCCTACGACATCGACACCCCCGCCGACCTGCGGCTCCTCTCAGACGATCTTTCCGGGAGCGCGGCGGACCTGCCAGATCCCCCTGCACTCGGTGCCACAGACCGTTGATCTTCCACCATGCAGAAACTATGCTCCGTCCAGCAGAAGTCCTCGGCCTGGCCGCACACCTCGCCGGGGCCCTGCCGCCGTACCCACGATTCACGGCACCCCGTGCCGCCACCGCGCCACCGCCGCACACGGTCCGCGCGTGAAGGAGTGACTGCCATGTCCGCAGCAGCGCCGTCCGAACCGGCCGTTGTCGTCGAGGCCGCGTCCGTGCCGCGATCCGAGGAGGTGCTGACCGACGCGGCGCTGGCGTTCGTCGCCGCGTTGCACCGCCGGTTCTCGCCACGCCGCGCCGAGTTGCTCGCGCGCCGCGCCGAGCGGCGCGATGAGATCGCCCGCACCGGAACCCTGGACTTCCTCCCCGAGACGGCGTCGATCCGCGACGGGGACTGGCGGGTCGCCCCCGCACCCGACGCGCTGGACGACCGCCGGGTGGAGATCACCGGCCCGACCGACCGCAAGATGACGGTCAACGCGCTGAACTCCGGCGCGAAGGTCTGGCTCGCCGACTTCGAAGACGCCTCCGCCCCCACCTGGGAGAACGTCGTGCTCGGCCAGATCAACCTGATCGACGCCTATGAGCGCCGGATCGACTTCACGACACCCGAGGGCAAGTCGTACGCGCTGCGCCCCGACGAGGAGTTGGCCACCGTCGTCATGCGCCCGCGCGGCTGGCACCTCGACGAGCGCCACCTGACCGTCGACGGCGAGCCGGTCCCCGGCGCGTTCGTCGACTTCGGCCTGTACTTCTTCCACAACGCCCAACGCCTGCTGGCCAAGGGCAAGGGCCCGTACTTCTACCTGCCGAAGACCGAGTCGCACCTGGAGGCGCGGCTGTGGAACGACATCTTCGTCTTCTCCCAGGACTACCTCGGCATTCCGCAGGGCACCGTCCGGGCCACCGTGCTGATCGAAACCATCACCGCCGCGTTCGAGATGGAGGAGATCCTCTATGAACTGCGCGACCACGCGAGCGGGTTGAACGCGGGCCGCTGGGACTACCTGTTCTCGATCGTGAAGAACTTCCGCGACGGCGGCCAGAAGTTCGTCCTCCCGGACCGCAACGCGGTGACGATGACCGCACCGTTCATGCGCGCGTACACCGAACTGCTGGTCCGCACCTGCCACAAGCGCGGCGCGCACGCCGTCGGCGGCATGGCCGCGTTCATCCCCTCGCGCCGCGACCCGGAGGTCAACGCCAGGGCGCTGGAGAAGGTCAAGGCCGACAAGGACCGCGAGGCGGCCGACGGTTTCGACGGCTCGTGGGTCGCCCACCCCGACCTGGTACCGGTGGCCCGTGCCTGCTTCGACGCGGTGCTCGGCGACCGCCCGAACCAGAAGGACCGGCTGCGCGAGGACGTGCACGTCACCGGGGACCAGCTGCTCGCCATCGACTCGCTGGAGGCCAAGCCGACGTACGAGGGCCTGCGCAACGCGGTCCAGGTCGGCATCCGCTACATCGAGGCCTGGCTGCGCGGGCTCGGCGCCGTCGGCATCTTCAACCTGATGGAGGACGCGGCGACCGCCGAGATCTCCCGCTCCCAGATCTGGCAGTGGATCAACGCGGGTGTCGTCTTCGAGAACGGCGAGAAGGCCACCGCCGACCTAGCCCGCCGGGTCGCCGCCGAGGAACTGGCCGCGATCCGCGCGGAAACCGGCACCGAGGCGTTCGCGGCAGGCAAGTGGCAGCAGGCCCATGACCTCCTGCTACAGGTGTCGTTGGACGAGAAGTACGTGGATTTCCTGACGCTGCCCGCGTACGAGTTGCTGGGCTGATCGGTGCCCGCGGCGACCCCGGTCCCGAAGAGGGCCGGGGTCGTCGTTCGTGGTGTGTCATTCGCGCAGTCGCACGATCTGGTGCATGCCGAGGAAGGCGTGTGGCGTGCCGGTTCCGTCGTCGGGGACGAAGCACAGCAGCGCGTAGGTGCCGCGCCGTAGATGGCGGGGATGCACCATGACGGTGCGGCCGGGCGAGACGGCGCCCAGTCCGGTGGGCTCACCGGCGAAGGGGGACGGCCCAGGGGGCTGGCGGTGGGCCTGTGCGTCGAGGTACCGGGTCAGATCGGCGTCGGTCGTGCCGCGCCGGACACGCTGGATCTGCATCTCGTGGATCTCGGACGAGATGTTGTGCACCAGGAGGGTGCCGTGGGCGTAGTCCACATCCTGCGGACGGAAACGGGGACCGGCCTGGGTGTCGACGGTGAGCACGCGCCCGGTCAGGGTGCGCCGGATCGGTTCGTAGTGGCAGGGGCCGTGCAGGCGGAGCGCCTCCACCTCGGCGTCGGCGCTGGGGTGTTGCCGGAACTCTGTCACGTCCAGCAGGTAGACCCAGCCCGCGGTGATCGACTCGGTGAACTCCACGGGGACCCGAGAGGTGACGAAGGCGCCGCCCAGCAACTCGGAGTCGGCCCGCAACGCGTGGATGCCGGTGACGGCGGTGCGCGGGTCGTCGCTGACCGCGTTGGCCAGGTCCTCCAGCACGCGCCGCGACCGGACCCCGCGCTTGGGGCGGAAGAGCTGGAGCTGATGCCCGCGCCGGTCGCTGGTCAGGACTTGGAACGTCACGTTTCCGCACGGGCGGTTCCGGGGGGCCCGGATACCTGACGGGTCGATCCGCACATCGATGCGCGAGTGTCCGATCGCCGGCCGGGCGCAGACCGGGTTGGTTCCGGCGACGGCGGCGGCACACGCCAAAGCGGCGACGGCAACCGCTCTGGCGCCGCGCCGCGACGGTTCGATGCGCATGGAGGTCCCTTCCACTGTGCCCCACATCACAGCAGAACACCGGGCGTGACCGTTGCCAAGCGACCATGCGGGTGAGCCTCACACCCCGTTGCCGAAGGCCGCTGCCCGCCCCGGCTGTCAGGGCGGGCAGCGGCGTCAACTCCCGTCAGCCCGAGGCGGATGGCACCGGTTCACTGACCGCCTCCACGGGTTCGCCGGGATCCGGCTCGGGCTTGCGGCCGAGGTGGTGGAAGACCAGGTTGAGGACGACGGCGACCAGACAGCCGGTGCTGATGCCGGACTTGAGCACGATCTGCAGATGCGGGTCCACACCGTCGTAGAAGTCCGGAGCGACGATCGGAACGATGCCGACGCCGAGGGCGACGGCCATGATCAGCAGGTTGTTGCCGTCGTCGAGGTCCGATTCGGCGAGCGTCCTGACGCCACTGGCGGCGACCGTGCCGAACAGGACGATGCCCGCGCCGCCCAGCACCGGCCCTGGAACCAGTGCGATCAGCGACGCCAGGACCGGACACAGTCCCATCAGGATCAGGATGGCGCCACCGGCCGCGACCACGAACCGGCTGCGCACCCTGGTGATCGCCACCAGCCCGATGTTCTGCGCGAAGGCGCTGTTGGCGAAGCCGTTGAAGAACGGACTGATGGCGCTGCCGAGCGTGTCGGCGCGCAGCCCCGCGGCCAACACGGCCTCGTCGGCCGGCTTTTCGACCACCTTGCCCAACGCCAGGATGTCGGCCGTCGACTCGGTCAGGCAGACCAGCATCACGACGCACATCGAGACGACGGCCGGAACCTGGAACTGCGGCGCACCGAAGTGGAACGGTGTCGGGAAGCCGATGACGCTCGCCTTGCCCAGCGGGCTGAAGTCGGTCCGACCGAACGGGATCGCGATCAACGTTCCGGCGACCAGACCGATGAGCACCGCGATCTGCTGCAGGAATCCGGCCAGCAGCCGCCGCAGTACGAGCACGATGACAAGTGTGATGACGGCGAGCGCGATATCGGAGAGCCCGGCCGCGGGGTGCGCCGGATCGTTTCCGGCGACCCATCCGATGGCGACCGGCAGCAGCGAGACACCTATCAGGGTGATGACGGAGCCGGTGACGATGGGCGGGAAGAACCGGACGAGTTTGCTGAAGTACGGGGCGACGAGGAAGCCGAGGACCCCGGCGACCATCACCGCGCCGAACATGATGGGGAGGCTGTCGCGGTGCGGGGTGGTGTCGGCGATCGCGACCAGCGGTGCGACGCCGGCGAACGAGACTCCGTTGACGAAGGGCAGCTTGGCTCCGACCTTCCAGAAGCCGAGGGTCTGCAGCAGCGTCGCCAGGCCCGCCGTGAACAGACTGGCGCCGACCAGGAAGGTCATCTCGGTGCCGGACAGTCCGCAGGCCTTGCCCACCACCAGCGGCGGCGCGACCACACCGGCGTACATGGCGGCTACATGCTGCAGACCGCTGGTGATGAGCTTGAGTGGGGGGAGGGTCTGATCGACCGGATGCTTGTGCTCTGCGATTGCTGGAGCCGGGGTGGCGACCACGGTGCTCCTCCTGTCGGTTACACGCTCTTGCGCGGGTTTCAGGGAGGTGGTGCGGGTCGAGGGGTTGTGGGTGGTGCGTCAGGCGCTGGACTTCCTCTGAGGGGCTGCCCCCAGGAAGTCCAGCCGGAAGAAATGCGCCGCCCCCTGCCGTGACCATCCGGCACGGGGCGGCGCGGCCGGCCGGGGACCGTCCTCCTCGGCCGGTGCGTGGAGGCGCGAACTCAGCTGGTGAGACCGGCGATCTCGGCCAGTCGTCGGGCTTCGGCGCGCGTGGAGCGGGCGATGGCGTCCTCGTCGACAGTGACGAGATGGCTGTGCTCCACAACGGGCTTGCCGTTGGTGAGCAGGAGGGTCAGCGGTGCGGCGGCGCCGAAGACCAGCGCGGCGACCGGGTCGGCGATGGACGCGTGGAGCACACCGTCGAGCTTCCACAGCGCCAGGTCCGCGAGCTTGCCGGGTTCGATCGAGCCGATCTCCTGCTCACGGCCGAGCACCCGGGCGCCGCCCATCGTGCCGAGCCGCAGCGCCTGGCGGGCGTTCAGCGCCTTCTCGCGGTGGCCGCCGAGCCGGTTGATCAGCAGGGCGTTGCGCAGTTCGGTGCCCAGCTCGCCGGACTCGTTGGAGGCGGTGCCGTCCACCCCCAGGCCGACCGGCACACCGGCGGCCAGCATGTCGGGCACCCGGGCGATACCGGCCCCCAGCCGTGCGTTGGAGGACGGGCAGTGGGCGACACCGGTGCCGGTCTCGGCGAACTTGGCGATGTCGGAGTCGTTCATGTGGACGCAGTGCGCCATCCACACGTCCTCGCCCAGCCACCCGGTGGACTCCAGGTAGTCGGTGGGGCCCATGCCGAACAGCTCGTGGCAGAACTTCTCCTCCTCGACCGTCTCACTGCCGTGGGTGTGCAGCCGTACGCCCTTGGCGCGCGCCAACACGGCGGCCTCACGCAGCAGTTCGGTGGAGACCGAGAACGGCGAGCAGGGTGCGACACCGATCCGCAGCATCGAGTCGAAGGACGGGTCGTGCCAGCGGTCGATCGCCTCCTCGGTCGCGGCGAGCGCGGCCTGCGTCGTCTCGACGGCGAAGTCCGGGGGCAGGCCGCCGTCCGACGTGCCCCGGTCCATCGAGCCCCGGGTCGGCGAGAACCGCACCCCCATCTCGGCGGCGGCGCGGATCTCGGCGCCGAGCAGATCACCGGCGCCCCGGGGGAAGACGTAGTGGTGGTCCATCGCGGTCGTCACACCGGACAGCGCCAGCGCGGCCAGTGAGCCCTGGGCCGCCGCGTACACCATCTGCTCGTCGATCCGCGCCCAGGTCGGGTAGAGGGTGACCAGCCAGTCGAAGAGGTTGCAGTCCTGGGCCAGGCCGCGGGTGATCCACTGGTAGAAGTGATGGTGGGTGTTGACCAGGCCCGGGGTGAGCAGATGGCCGTCGGCGTCGACGCGCCGTACGACGTTCTCCAGACCCGCGGGTGCGGGCCCGGCGCCGACCGACTCGATGCGGTTCCCCGCGATGACGACGTGACCGGAGGCGTACTCGGTGTCGTTCGGGTCGACGGTGGCGATGGAACAGTTCTCGATGACGATGCGCGCCGCCGCGCCGCCGGAGGCTGCCGATGCTGCCATGGTGCTTCCTCGTTCTGTGTGTTGGCGGTCGGGCACGGCATGACCCTGGGGATTTGAGTGCCGGAGCCGGGCGGGGCGGTCGAGGAGGCCGCTCCACCCGTGGAGCGCTCCGGGTGCCGAGTGAGCGAAGGGTCTGTCAGAGGTTGGTCATGTCGACCGGGATGCGGGCTTCGGCACCGTCACGCAGCACGGTCGCCTCGATAAGGCCGTACGGGCGGTCGGCGGCGAAGTACACCTCGTTGTCGTTCTTGAGACCGAACGGCTCCAAGTCCACCAGGAAGTGGTGGTTGTTGGGCAGCGAGAAGCGGATCTCGTCGATCTCGGAACGGCTGTTGATGACGCGCGAACCCATCTGGTACAGCGTCTGCTGCAGCGAGAGGCTGTAGGTCTCGGCGAAGGCCTGCAGGATGTGCTGGCGGGCCTGCGCGTAGGACTTGTTCCAGTTGGGCATCCGCTCCTCGTCGCTGGTCCAGTTGTAGCACCAGACGGTGGTCACATCGGTGGCCAGGATGCGGTCGTGCGCTTCCTTCAGGGTCGTGTACTTGTCCTTGACGTAGCCCCAGAACTCCGAGTGGGTGGAGTTCAGCACCGTCAGGTCCTTCAGCCCGGACAGGACCTCCCAGTGCTCACCGTCGAAGGTGATCTGGGCGGTGCGTATCTCCTGGTTGTTGCGGACGAACGAGTGCTTGACCTCCTCGGATCCGATGAACCGGGAGTTGGCGTCGGCGCTTGGGATGCGGTCCCAGGAGTACTCCTCGATCCGGATCCGCGCCCGCCTGATCGGCTCCTGGCTGGTGACGAAGTGCCGGGCGAGGTGGATGCCGAACTGCTCGGCCGCGTCGATCCCGTACTCCTTCGCGAAGGCGAAGACGGTGTTCTTGGTGGTGTCCGTCGGCAGCACGTTGGCGTTGCTGCCGGAGTAGTGGACGTCGTCCATGTCGCCGGAGAGGGCGACCGAGACGTTGAGGTCCTTGATGTGGTGGGTGTCGCCGTCCCGCGTGATCCTTACGACGCGGTTCTCCGCTTTGCCGTACTGGTTCTGGCCGAGAATGGTAGGCACGGTGCTAGCTCCCTCTGTATACGGAGTAGCCGAACGGGTTGAGCAGCAGCGGCACGTGGTAGTGCTCACCCGGTGTGACGGCGAACGTGATCGCCACCTCCGGGAAGAAGGCGTCGCTGTCCCTTTCGCGGGGGGCGTCCTGCTGTTCCTCGGCTTGCTTTCTCGATAGGAAGTACGGCTCGGTCTCGAAGAGCAGCCGTACGTGGGTGGTGCCCTCGGGGAGGGCGGGCAGATCCTTGCAGCGCCCGTCGGCATCGGTCCTGGACGCGCCGTGCACCGTCCACGCGGCGTCGCCGCCGCGCACGGACAGCCGCACGGGCACGCCCTCGGCGGGGCGGCCGATGCTCGTGTCCAGGATGTGCGTGGACACGGAGGTGTCCGTCATGACGGTTCTCCTTCCGCGACCGCTACGAGGCGGGTCAGCCGGATGCGGTTGATCTTCCCCAGTTCGCCGCGGACGATCTCGCGCTCCTGTTCCAGTGTGTTGCCGATCCGGGCCCTGGCCGCGTCCCGCATCTGCTCACCGGTGAGTCCGGTGGCGCAGATCAGGAAGACATGCCCGAAGCGGTCCTGGTAGGCCAGGTTGAGTTCCAGCAGCTCGGCCTTGAGCTGGTCCGATGCTCCGGCCATACCGCGCTGCTCGCGCGCCGAGGTCGGGTCACCGGGCTTGGGGCGGCCGATCGGCGGGTGGCCCGCCATCGCCTCACCGAGATCCTCGGCGGTCAGCTCGCGAATCGCGGCGTCGCTCGCCTCTAGGAGCGCCTCCGGGTCGGCATACGGGCGCTTGGCGAGCACCGCGTTGACCCAGACGGTGGACGTGCACACCTCGTGGAGCAGGTGAGCGGCGGTGTCACCGTCAGCGGAGTTGAAGCGGGCGAGGCCCGCCGTGGTGCGAGAAGTCATCTGCGGCCTCCGGGGCCTGCTGGACCGGGCTTGCCGGAAAGCTAGATCCCTGCGCCACATGCCGTCAACACTTTGTTGAACTTTCCGCGACAGAAAAGGCCGCCACCCGGGACAAAACCGGGCGGCGGCCTCAAAAATCCTGGTCACACCACGTTTTCGGGCGGTTACTCGCTGCCCTTCGCGGCGTTCTCACGGTTGAGGTAGTTGTAGACGGTGAAGCGGCTGACGCCGAGCGCGGAGGCGACCGTCTCGACCCCGTGCCGCACCGAGAAGGCGCCGCGCTCCTCCAGGATCCGCACCACCGTCTGCTTCTCCTTGCGGTCCAGTTCGGCGAGCGGACGGCCCTGGCGTCGCTCCAGGTCGGCCAGGATGTGATCGAGCGAGTCGGCTATGTGCGGCAACCGCACCGCGACCACCCGCTCACCCTCCCAGCTGAGCACGACATCGTCTCCGCGCGCCGCGTCCGGCGGGACCATCTCGCCGCCCATGGCGTCGACCAGCGGCTTGACCGCGTCGACGAGCGGGTGGCCATCGGGTCTGATCACGATCGCCCCTCCCCCTCGTCCACCACGTTGAGCTGCAGGGAGACCCGCGTCGCGCCCGCGTCCAGGGTTCGCTTCAGCAGGTCGCCGACGGCGGCGAGCACCGCCTCGGCGGAACCCTCCGCGGTGTTGCCGAACGGACCGACGTCCACCCGGTCCAGATCAGCCGCCTGCACCACCTCGCGCGCCACCACCGCGTGTCGCGGGGCCTCGTCGAGGTCGAACGGCTCCGTCGTGAACTCAACCCTCAATCGCACGCCCTCAACCTAACCGGTTGCGGACACACCTCGACATCGGCACTTGACACTCGCCGCAACCATCCCCCACTCTTCCAATACGCAGAAACTAACTTCCGCAATGCGAAATAGACCGCTGCGGAAGACAGCGCAATCTCCGGAAAGGGGCGCATCCCGGTGGGTTTCTCTGACACGCGCTTCGACGTGAACCTGTCAATCCTCTTCACCGAGCTCCCGCTGCTGGAGCGCCCCGCGGCGGCCGCGGCGGCCGGGTTCACCGCGGTGGAACTGTGGTGGCCGTGGGTCGACGCACCCACCCCCGGCCAGGCCGAACTCGACGGACTGCGCGACGCGTTGCGCACCGCGGGCACCCAGCTGGTGGGCCTGAACTTCTACGCCGGGCAGCTGCCGGGCCCGGACCGCGGCGCGCTGTCGATTCCCGGGGCCGAGTCGGACCGCTTCCGCGCCAACATCGACGTCGCCGCCGACTTCGCCCGGTCACTGGGCTGCACGGCGCTCAACGCGCTCTACGGCAACCGGGTGGACGGCGTCGATCCGGCCGAACAGGACGAACTCGCCCTGGAGAACCTGGTGTTGGCGGCGCGCGCCGCCCACCGGGTCGGCGCGGCGCTGCTGGTCGAGGCGCTCAACGCCCCTGAGTCACCGCTGTGCCCGATCGTCAGCGCGCCGAAGGCGGTCGAGGTCGTGGACAGGGTCAACGACGCCACCGGCCTGGGCAACGCCAAGTTCCTGATGGACCTGTACCACCTGTCGATGAACGGCGAGGACCTGCACGAGGTCATCGACCGCTACACCGGCAAGACCGGTCACGTACAGATCGCGGACAACCCGGGCCGCGGCTTCCCCGGCAGCGGCGAGCTGGACTTCGCCGAGCTGCTCGGCCGCCTGAGGAAGGCCGGTTACGACGGCTGGGTCGGCCTTGAGTACAAGCCGGGCGACGGCCCGAGCTCGGCCGCCTTCGAGTGGCTGCCCGTGGCAGACCGCGCCGCCAAGCACTGATTCTCGATCTGAGAGGCACCCCGATGAGCAACACTCCCGCAGACCCCTCCCGCCCGGCGATCGCCTGGATCGGCCTGGGCATCATGGGCTCCCCCATGGCCGAGAACCTCATCAAGGCCGGGTACTCGGTCACCGGTTACACCCTGGAGCAGCCCAAGCTGGACCGTCTCGCCGCGAACGGCGGCACCGCCGCCGCCTCGATCGCCGAGGCCGTCCGGGACGCCGACGTCATCATCACCATGGTCCCGGCCTCCCCGCAGGTCGAGGCGATCGCCTACGGCGAGGACGGCATCCTGGCGCACGCGAGGTCCGGCGCGCTGCTGATCGACATGTCCTCGATCACCCCGCAGACCTCCGTCGACCTGGCCAAGAACGCCGCGGAGAAGGGCATTCGGGTACTGGACGCCCCGGTGTCCGGCGGCGAGGCCGGTGCCATCGAGGCGGTGCTGTCCATCATGGTCGGCGGTGAGCGGGCCGACTTCGACTACGCCAAGCCCGTCTTCGAGGCGCTCGGCAAGACGATCGTGCTGTGCGGTCCGCACGGCTCGGGTCAGACGGTGAAGGCCGCCAACCAGCTCATCGTCGCCGTCAACATCCAGGCGTGCGCCGAGGCCGTGGTCTTCCTGGAGAAGTCCGGGGTGGACCTGGCCGCCGCGCTGGACGTGCTGAACGGCGGTCTGGCGGGCTCGACCGTGCTGACCCGCAAGAAGGACAACTTCCTGGGCAGGGACTTCAAGCCGGGCTTCCGGATCGATCTGCACCACAAGGACATGGGCATCGTCACCGACGCCGCCCGCAATGTCGGCGCCGCGCTGCCGGTCGGCGCCGTCGTCGCCCAGCTCGTCGCCTCCCTGCGTGCCCAGGGCGACGGCGGCCTGGACCACTCCGCGCTGCTGCGCGCCGTCGAGCGTCTCTCCGGACAGAAGGTCGAGGGCTGACCGCCATGGCTGCACAAAAGATTCCCGCCATGCAGGCGGCCGTCCAGATCATGAAGGACGAGGGCGTCGACATCGCGTTCGGCTGCCCCGGCGCCGCGATCCTCCCGCTGTACAAGGCGATGGAGGTGGTGGGCGGTATCGACCATCTGACGGTCCGCCACGAAGAGGGCGCGACGCACATGGCGGACGGCTGGGCGCGCACCAACGGCAAGGTCGGGGTGGCGATCGCCACTTCGGGCCCCGGCGCCACCAACTTCATCACCGGGCTGTACACCGCGCAGGCCGACTCCATCCCGATGGTCTGCATCACCGGCCAGGCGGTCTCCCCGAAGCTGCACCAGGAGGCCTTCCAGGCGGTCGACATCGTGGAGATAGCCAAGCCGGTCACCAAGTGGGCGGTGCAGGTCAAGGAGGCCGCGCAGATCCCGTGGGTGTTCCGGGAGGCGTTCCGGATCGCCCGTGAGGGCCGTCCGGGACCGGTGCTGATCGACATCCCGCTGGACAAGGGCCTGCAGGAGATCTGGTACGACGCCGAGATCGACGCACCGCTGCCGGTCAAGAACGTCGCGCCGCACGCGCCGCGCGTCGAGGCCGCGTTGGACCTGCTGCTGGCCGCGCGCAAGCCGCTGATCCTGGCGGGCGGTGGGGTGATCCTGTCCGAAGCCTCGGACGTGTTGCGGGAGTTGGTCGAGTATCTGCGGGTGCCGTTCCAGGTGACCTTGATGGGTAAGGGTTCCATCGAGGACGACCACGAGCTGAACCTGGGCACGACGGGCATCCAGACCTCGCAGAAGTACGCCAACGCCTCCTTCCTGGAGTCGGACTTCGTGCTCGCCGTCGGTGCCCGGTTCGGCGACCGGCACACCGGGGCCAACATCGACACCTACAAGGGCGACCGCACCTTCGTCCATGTGGACATCGAACCAGGCCAGTTGGGCCGGGTCATCGAGCCCGACCTGGGCATCGTCTCCGACGCCAAGCTGTTCCTTGAGGCGCTGCTGGCCGCCGCCAAGCGGCGCCGGACCAAGGCCGACGTCGCGTCCTGGATCGAGCGCTGCCAGGAGCTCAAGCGCACCCTGGTGCGCAAGGAGGACTTCGACACCACCCCGATCAAGGCCCCGCGGGTCTACAAGGAGATCAACGAGATCTTCGACGAGGACACCTACTTCGTCACCGCCATCGGCCTTTACCAGATCTGGGGCGGCCAGCACCAGAAGGCCCACAAGCCGCGGCACTACCAGGTCTGCGGCCAGGCAGGACCGCTGGGTTGGGAGATCCCGGCCGCGATCGGCGTCAAGAAGGCGCTGCAGAGCCAGGGCAAGGACAACGAGGTCGTCGGCATCGTCGGCGACTACGGCTTCCAGTACATGGTCGAGGAACTCGCGGTCGCCGCCCAGTACAACGTGCCGTACGTCCTGATCATGCTCAACAACGAGTACCTGGGCCTGATCCGCCAGGCGTCCATCGGGTACGACATGAACTACCAGGTCGACATCCACTACGACGCGTACGGCTCGGACAACGTCAAGATCATGGAGGCGTACGGCTGCTCCGGCCGCCGTGTCTGGGATCCGACCGACATCCGCTCGACCATCGAGTGGGCCCGCAAGGAGACGGCCTCGACCTCCCGCCCGGTGCTCGTCGAGATCATGATCGAGCGCGAGGCGAACACCCCGCACGGCCCGAACATCGACGCCGTCAAGGAGTTCGAGCTCGAGGCGTAGGCCTCACCCCGACCTCCGTCCGGCGGCGCGCCGACCTGTCCTGTCGCGCCCAAGCGCGCCGCCGGGCGGAACCATTGACATTTTGTTGAAGCGGTTCGTAATGTCCGGGGCACAGTCCGGCATACGGAAATGTGCTACCGCGTAACGGTAGTAGAGCTGCTGTGTTTTCCCGGGGAGTACCCCCCGGCCCCCCATTCCCAGGGGTACCCCCCGGACCCCCCGTCGGAAGGTCCTCATGCCCAAGCCCACGCTCACCACCGAGTCCGGCGCCCCGGTCGCCGACAACCAGAACTCCGCCACCGCAGGCGTCGGCGGTCCGCTGCTCCTGCAGGACCAGCACCTGCTGGAGAAGCTCGCACGCTTCAACCGCGAGCGGATTCCGGAGCGCGTCGTGCACGCCCGCGGTTCCGGCGCGCACGGCCACTTCGAGGTGACCGACGATGTCACCGGCTTCACCAAGGCCGCGTTCCTGTCGCGGATCGGCAAGCGCACCGACATCTTCATCCGCTTCTCCACGGTGGCCGGCAACCTCGGTGCGGCGGACGCGGTACGCGACCCGCGCGGCTTCGCGCTGAAGTTCTACACCGAGGAGGGCAACTACGACCTCGTCGGCAACAACACCCCGGTGTTCTTCATCAAGGACCCCATCAAGTTCCCGGACTTCATCCACTCCCAGAAGCGCGACCCGTTCACCGGCATCCAGGAGCCGGACAACGTATGGGACTTCTGGGCGCACGCCCCCGAGGCGACGCACCAGGTCACCTGGCTGTTCGGCGACCGCGGCATCCCGGCCTCGTACCGCCACATGAACGGCTACGGCTCGCACACCTACAGTTGGGTCAACGAAGCGGGCGAGGCCTTCTGGGTCAAGTACCACTTCAAGACCAACCAGGGCATCCGCTGCCTGTCCACCGAGCAGGCCGCCGAGTTGGCCGGTAGCGACCCGGACAGCCACCAGCGCGACCTGGTGCAGTCGATCGAACGCGGCGTCAAGCCGTCCTGGACGCTGTACGTGCAGCTGATGCCGGTCGCCGAGGCGGCGGACTACCGCTTCAACCCGTTCGACCTGACCAAGGTCTGGCCGCACTCCGACTACCCGCTGCAGCGCGTCGGCCGCCTGGTGCTGGACCGCAACCCGGACAACGTGTTCGCCGACGTCGAGCAGTCGGCCTTCTCGCCGAACAACTTCGTGCCCGGCATCGGCCCGTCCCCGGACAAGATGCTCCAGGGACGGCTGTTCGCCTACGCCGACGCACACCGCTACCGCCTGGGCGTCAACCACACCCAACTCGCCGTCAACGCACCGAAGAACCGGGCCGCCAACTACGGCCGCGACGGCTTCATGGCGACCAACGCGCAGGGCCGCCGCGCGAAGAACTACGAGCCCAACTCCTACGACGGCCCGGTCCAGACCGACCAGCCGCTGGCCGCGGCCCTCGCGGTCTCCGGTCACACCGGTACCCACGCGGCTCCCGAGCACACCAAGGACGACGACTTCTTCCAGGCCGGTGAGCTGTACCGGCTGATGTCGCCGGAGGAGCGGTCCCGCCTGATCGCGAACATCGCCGGAAGCCTCTCCCAGGTGAGCCGCGACGACGTGATCGAGGCCAACCTCGCCCACTTCCACGCCGCCGACCCGGACTACGGCAAGCGCGTCGAGTCGGCCGTGCGCGAGCTGCGGGAGAACTGATCCCCGAGGGGGGCACCAACTCGCCCGCACCGCCGGCCTCTTCTGAGGGGTGGAGGCCCGGCGGTGCGGGCGTACCGCGTTCTTCCGGGGGACCGTGACGCGGCGTTTCGGCGCCGCGAGCCCCCGGCCCCCGGCTGCCTTGGCGGCTGACGTCTGTGCGGGCGTCAGCCGTCAAGGCCGCATGTCGGACCCCTGAGCCGTGGCCCCGGATATGGTGGTCGCACGACCGCCCACCGGACCGGATCTGCCTGGAGTTCCGCCATGGCCGAAAGCGTGCCCGTCCGCTGCCCGGCTTGCCGCCGCGAGCACGGGTTCACCCCGCCGACCTTCCCCTGCCCGTGCGGTGCGCCGGTGACCATTCCGGTACTACGCGGCGGCGTACCGACCGAGGTACGGCAGCGGACCTGGAAGAACTCCTGGGTGACACTGCGCTGTCCGTCGTGCGGCCGCGATGACGACTGGCCGCAGCCCGAGCTGGGCTGCGCCTGCGGCGCCGTGATCCGACTCCCCGTCGACCCGGGACCGCCCGATCTGCCGCCCGGCGAGTCGGAACCGGCGGGAGCGCTGCAGCCCACCACCACGGGCACACCACTCAGCGGTGTGCCGCAGCCGGTGCGGCGGCCGCCGTTCCGGCCGGTGACGATCCGCACCGGCGGAGACGCGGTGACCGCGGCGGCGCAGTACGTGAAGTGGCTGGGTTTCACCGGCGTGGCCGTCGCGGCCGACCGCTCGGCGACCGGAGTCGACCTGCGCGGTGAGGGCGTGGTGGCACAGGTGGACCCGGCCACCCGGCCGACCCCGTTGCGCGATGTCGAGACGCTCTGGCTCAATTCGCTCAACGAGGACTGCGCCGGTGCGTTCTTCTCGTTGGCCGGTTACGCGCATGACGCCCGGCTGCGCGCCGACCAACTCGGCGTTCCGCTGTTCGTGATGGACCTGACCGGTACCCCGCAACCGGTCAACGACGCGGCCGACCAGCTGATCCGTACCGCACCGGGCGGCAAACCGGCCTGAGACGGCGGGCCGCTCCCCGCCCTCTCAGGCCGATGTCATCCGGTGCGGTCAGTCACCGGTGTTCGTGGCCCAGATCGGCTCTCCGGCCTTGTCGTAGACGACCGCGTTGCCGTCGTCCTGCACGGCCAGATACGCGCCGTCGTTGCCTTCGGTGTTGGAGGCCCAGACGGGGTGGCCGCCCTCGTCGTACAGCACGACGTTGCCGTCGCTCTGCACCTTCAGGGTGTTGCCGTGCGACCAGGCGTTCTCGGCCTGCCAGGCGGGCTTGTTGTCCTTGTAGAGCACCAGGTTCCGGTCCTCCTGCAGACGCAGCAGGGCCCGGCCGTTGCCCGAGGTCAGCGCTTCGTTCAGGGTAATCTGCGTGCCCGCGTGGAAGATGGCGTCGCTCATCGTTTCCCACCCTTCAACTCGGCTTGCCTGACGGCCCGGAGGACTCTCCGAGCCGTGGTGGCAACGTATGCGGGCACTACTCACACCCAACAGGCAGGAATCCGTCACCTCACCATGGACAGGGGCTAACGGCGCACTCCGGGCGCGGTGTCCCGCGCCGCACGCCCGGGGCGCTCACCCGAGATCCTGTTCCCGGAACTCGCTGCCCGACTCCTGTCCGCCCGCCGCCCGCTCGCGCAGCTCGATACGGCGGATCTTGCCGGAGACGGTCTTCGGCAGCTCGGCGAACTCCAGGACGCGGATCCGCTTGTACGGTGCGAGGACCGCCCGCGAGTGCGCGAACACCGCCTTGGCCGTCTCGGCGTCCGGCGCCCAGCCCTCGGCGAGCACCACATACGCCTTCGGCACGGCGAGCCGCACCGGGTCCGGTGAGGGCACGACCGCGGCCTCGGCGACCGCCTCGTGCTCCAGCAGCGCGCTCTCCAGCTCGAACGGGGAGATCTTGTAGTCGGACGCCTTGAACACGTCGTCGGCCCGCCCGATGTACGTGATGTAGCCCTCGGTATCGCGCGAGCCGATGTCGCCGGTGCGGTAGTAGCCGCCCGCGGTGGCCGCCGCCGTGCGCTCCTGGTCGCCCGCGTAGCCGGTCATCAACCCGAGCGGCCGCCGCGCCGAGAGGTCCAGGCAGATCTCCCCCTCCTCCCCCGGCTCGCCGCTGACCGGGTCCACCAGCGCGACCGTGTAGCCGGGCATCGGGCGGCCCATTGATCCGGGTTTGAGCGACTGACCCGGTGTGTTGCCGACCTGCAGGGTGGTTTCCGTCTGCCCGAAGCCGTCCCGGATCGTCACCCCCCAGGCCCGCCGGACATGCTCGATCACCTCGGGGTTGAGCGGCTCACCGGCGGCGACCGCCTCCTGCGGGGGTGTCCGCAACTGCTGGAGGTCGGCCTGGATCAGCATCCGCCACACCGTGGGCGGGGCACAGAAGCTGGTCACTCCCGCCCGGTCCATCTCGGCCATCAGCCGGGCCGGGTCGAAACGCGTGTAGTTGTGCACGAACACCGTCGCCTCGGCGTTCCACGGCGCGAACAGGCTGCTCCAGGCGTGCTTGGCCCAGCCGGGCGAGGAGATGTTCAGATGGACGTCGCCGGGCCGCAGTCCGATCCAGTACATCGTCGTCAAGTGGCCCACCGGATAGGACACATGAGTGTGCTCGACCAGCTTCGGCAGCGCGGTGGTACCCGAGGTGAAGTAGAGCATCAGGGTGTCGTCGGCGCGCGTGGGCCCGTCCGGCCGATAGGTGCTCTCGGCGCCGTAGGCGTCCTCGTAGGCGAGCCAACCGGATGGCGCCCCGCCCACCGAGATACGGGTGTAGTCGCCGGGTACGTCGTCGAACTTGCCCGTGTCCGCCGCGCGTACCAGCACATGGCGGGCACCGCCCCGCTCGATGCGGTCGGCGAGGTCGGCCGGGCCGAGCAGCGGGGTGGCCGGGATGACGACCGCGCTCAGCTTCATGGCGGCCAGCGCGGTCTCCCACAGCTCGGTCTGGTTGCCGAGCATCACGACGATCCGGTCACCGGGCCGCACGCCCGCCGCCCGCAGCCAGTTGGCGACCTGGTTGGAGCGTGCGGACAACTCCCGGAAGGTGAATCGGGCTTCGCTGCCGTCCTCCTCCACGATCCACAGCGCGGTGCGCTCACCGCCTTCCGCGTCGGCGATGCCGTCGAACCAGTCAAGCGCCCAGTTGAAGTGCTCCGCCTTGGGCCAGCGGAAGCCGTCGCAGGCCGCCTGGTAGTCGTCCCTGTGCCGCAGCAGGAAGTCCCGGGCCGTCCGGAACTCCTCCGTCGCCGCGCTGTCCGCCATGTGTGCCCTCCGTGGGGTGTGAGCCGGTCGGGATCACATGGTGGCATCGGGTGCGCCGGGTCGGCCCCGGTGGTGCGCGGCGATCAGGTCCCGGTACCAGGCGTAGGAGGCCTTCGGGGTACGGGCCTGGGTGGCGTGGTCGACATGGACCAGGCCGAAGCGCTGGGTGTAGCCCTCGGCCCACTCGAAGTTGTCGATGAGCGTCCAGACGAAGTAACCGCGGACGTCGACGCCTTCGGCGACCGCTTCTGCGATGGCACGGATGTGCCCGTCGAGGAAGGTGATCCGGTCGGGGTCGTCGATGCCGGGGTACGAGCAGCCGTTCTCGGTGATGGTGATGGGCACCAGCGCGTGCCCGTACCGGTGGCCCAGCCGCAGCAGCAGTTCGCGCAGCGCCTCGGGGACGACGGGCCAGTCGAAGGCGGTGCGGGGCACTCCGTCGACGGGGGCCTGGGCGAAGGGCAGGTCCCCGGAGTCGTCGGTGGGGGCGCAGATGCGCGTGGGGTTGTAGTAGTTGATCCCGAGACCGTCGAGGGTCCCGTGGATCAACGCCAGGTCGCCGTCCTTGACCGAACCGCCGAGGTCGTCCCCGACGCCGTAGGCGGACAGGTCCGGGTAACGCCCGCACAGCAGCGGGTCGTTGAAGAGCTGGTTGTGCAGGGCGTCGTACGCCTCGGCGGCGGCGCGGTCCGGTGCGGTGTCGCTCGCCGGTCTCACCGGGGTGCAGTTGTTGGCGATCAGCACCCGGCCGCCGTGCCCACGCAGGATCCCGGCGGCCAGCCCATGACCGAGCAGTTGGTGGTGCGCGGTGGGCAGGGCGTCGAGCATGAGGGTGCGACCGGGCGCGTGCTGGCCCAGCGCATAGCCGAACACCATGTGGACGAACGGCTCGTTGAGCGTGATCCAGTCGCGGATCCGGTCACCGAGCCGGTCGGCGGTGTGCGCCGCGTACTCGGCGAAGCGGTACGCGGTGTCGCGGGACAGCCAGCCGCCGTCCTCGTCCTCCAGGGCCTGCGGCAGATCCCAGTGGAAGAGCGTCGGCACCGGGGTGATGCCGGATTCGAGCAGCGCGTCGGTGAGCCGGTCGTAGAACGCGAGCCCGCGTTCGTTGACCGGGCCGCGCCCGGTCGGCTGGACGCGCGGCCAGGCGATGGAGAACCGGTAGGCGTCGACGCCGAGTTCCCGCATCAGCGCGATGTCCTCGGGCCAGCGGTGGTAGTGGTCGCAGGCGGTGCGCGCATGGTGCCCGTCCCTGATGGCACCGGGTCTGGCGGCGAACGCGTCCCAGACGCTGGGCCCTCGTCCGTCCTCCTCGGTCGCGCCCTCGATCTGGTAGGAGGCGGTGGACACGCCCCAGCGGAACGAGGGCGGCAGTGAAGGTGTGTGCGGCATGAGCGCGGCCCCTTCGACGCAAACATGAGGGTTGTTCATGCTAGCGATTCGCCGCCGGAAGGCCAGATCCGGCACAGTGGTTGGTATGAAGGCCGTTCCGCTCCGCCGCCGTCCCGTTCAGCGACGCAGCCTGGAACGGTTCGAGCGGATCCTCGACGTGAGCGCGGAGCTGTTGGCCGAGACCGGGTACGGCGCCCTCACCACCCGCGAGGTGGCCCGCCGCGCCGAGGTTCCCATCGGCACGCTCTACCAGTTCTTTCCCGGCAAGGACGGCCTGGTGGCAGCGCTGGCCGCCCGCAATCTGGAGCGCTACCTGGACCGCCTCACGCGGCGCATGGAGGCCGAAGCACCGTCCGGTACCGCGGAGTTGGTCGACCTGGCGGTCGACGAGTTCGTCACCATGAAGCGCTCGGTCCCCGGCTTCGCGGTGCTCGACTTCGGGTTGGCCGGGCGCCCCGGCTCCCACGCCGAGCAGCACATCCTCGACACGGTGCTGGACAACAACGCCGCGGTGGCCGAGCGCCTGCGCACCCTGGCCTCCGGTTCGCTGGACGACGGCGCGGCACCCGTAGCGTCAGCCGTGACCCTACGGGTGGCGATGGAGTGCGCAGACGCCGTGCTCCAACTCGCCTTCCGGGTCTCCCCGCAGGGGGATCCGGATCTGATCGCCGAGTGCAAGCGGGTGCTGCGGCTTTATCTGGCCGCGGGGCCGGACTAGTTCCGGGTTGCGGCGGGCTCGACACCGCCGGGCCGCGCCGTTGTGGTTGCTCGCCGTTGGGGCGGTCCTTTTTCGGGGGCAAGCCCCCGAACTCCCAAGGGCTTACCCCCCGGCAGGTGCTACGCCCGCTCGACGTCCTTGCGGCTTACCGCCAGATATCCGACGAAGACCGCGATCACCACCGCCAGGGCCAGGCTGACCAGCCCGGTGCCCACGCCGAGGCCGCCGCGGCGGTGCGGTACGCCCATCCAGTCCGCGAACGAGGCGCCGAGCGGGCGGGTGACGATGTAGGCGAACCAGAAGGCGAAGATCTCGTTCAGGCCGAAGCGCCAGTAGGCCAGCGCCGGGATGGCGATCAGGACGGCGAACATCACGCCGGAGGAGAAGTACCCCAGGTGCATGGTCACCGCGGTCATGTCGCCCGCGGCGGTGCCCAGCGCGAACGTCGCCATGACCGTGGCCCAGTAGAAGGCCTCACGGCGGCGGGTGTGGATGCTGTGGATGGACAGCGTCTTCTCGGTCGCGTACCAGGCGGCGAAGACGGCGGCCAACACGACCACGTAGAACGCGGTGGACGCGAAGTAGGGGACGCCCAGTCCGACGTGCAGGACGTCGGCGGCCATGGTGCCGAACACGCTGACCATGACGATGGCCAGCCAGTAGATCCCGGGCACATAGCGGCGGACGGAGAACTGCAGCGCCAGTGCGGCGACCAGGGCCAGTCCCGCGATACCGACCGCGATCATCGGATTGAGCGTGCGGGCCAGGTAGTCCGAGGTCGTCTCGCCCATGCCGGTCGTCAGCACCTTGATGATCCAGAAGAAGACCGTCACTTCCGGGACCTTGCTCATCGCGTGCCGCGCGGGGGCCAGTGGCCCGTCGTACCGGAGCTGCTCTGTCGTCATGGCGGGAAAGGATGGCACACAATCCCATGAGAATCCCAACGCCCCCTGGCCCATCGCCAACTTAGGACATATCACCCGGATTACCGCTGGAAATTCGCCCGCAGTTCGACCTTGCGCACCTTGCCGCTCACCGTCATCGGAAAGCTCTCCACGATCCGCAGATGGCGTGGGACCTTGAAGTGCGCCAGCCGCCCACGGCAGAAGGCCTCGATCTCCGCCAGGGTGGGCGCGTCCGCCGCATCGCGCGGTATCACGCAGGCGAGGATCTCCTCGCCGTACCGCTCGTCCGGGACGCCGACGACCTGGACATCGGCGATCTTCGGGTGGGTGTAGAGGAACTCCTCGATCTCCCTGGGATAGATGTTCTCGCCGCCGCGGATGATCATGTCCTTGATGCGGCCGACGATCACGACATAGCCGTCCTCGCGCATGATCGCCAGATCGCCGGTGTGCATCCAGCGGCCGGTGTCGATCACTTCGGCGGTCCGCTCCGGCTCCTGCCAGTAGCCGAGCATCACGCTGTAGCCGCGGGTGCACAGTTCGCCCGGTTCGCCCCGCGGGACGGTCCGGCCGGTCGCCGGGTCGATGACCTTGACCTCGACGTGCGGGAGCACCCGGCCCACGGTTTCGGTGCGGCGTTCCAGGTCGTCGTCGCGGCGGGTCTGGGTGGAAACCGGTGAGGTCTCCGTCATTCCGTAGCAGATGGCCACCTGCGACATGTGCATTTCGGCGACCACCCGCTTCATCACCTCCACCGGGCACGGCGACCCGGCCATGATTCCGGTGCGCAGCGACGACAGGTCGTACGAGGGGAAGCCCGGCAGGTTCAGCTCCGCGATGAACATCGTCGGGACGCCGTAGAGGGAGGTACAGCGCTCCGTCGCCACCGCGTGCAGGGTGGCCGACGGCTCGAACGCCGGTGCCGGGATGACCACACAGGCGCCGTGAGTGGTGGCGGCCAGATTGCCCATCACCATGCCGAAACAGTGGTAGAAGGGGACCGGTAGGCAGATCCGGTCCTGCTCGGTGTATCCGACCGACTCCCCCACGAAATACCCGTTGTTGAGGATGTTGTGGTGGGAGAGCGTCGCGCCCTTGGGGAAGCCCGTGGTGCCCGAGGTGTACTGGATGTTGACCGGGTCGTCGCATCCCACGGCCGTCTCGGCGGCGGCCAGTCGGTCGTCCGGGACCGCCTCTCCGGCCGTGGCCAGTGCCTCCCACGTCGGATCGCCGATGTAGACCACTTCGCGCAGCGACGGGCAGTCGCCCCGCGTCTGCTCGACCATGCCCCGGTAGTCGCTGCTCTTGTACGCCGTCGAGGCGACCAGCAGCCGAACCCCGGCCTGGTTCAGTACATACGCCAACTCATGGACGCGGTAGGCCGGGTTGATGTTCACCATGATCGCGCCGATACGCGCGGTGGCGTACTGGACCAGCACCCACTCGGGGCAGTTGACCGCCCAGATCCCGACCCGGTCGCCCTGGCCGACGCCCTTCGCCAGCAGGCCGCGTGCCACCGCGTCGACGGCACGCCCGAACTCCCGGTAGGTCCAGCGGCGGCCGCTGGCCATGTCCACCAGCGCTTCGCGGTCCGGGTACGCGGCGATCGCGCGGTCCAGATTGGCGCCGATCGTGTCGCCCAGCAGCGGTGTCGTTCCGGTACCGCTGCTGTACGAGAGTGTGGTCATCCGTCGCCCTCCCTCGATGCCCGACCGATCGCCGGTCTGCCACGGAGCCCATTACCCCACCGCTCGCACCCCTACCCGCCGAGGCCCAGCGTCTCCCGCAGCGCCGGGGCCAGCGCCTCCACGATCTCGTCCGGTGCCAGCGCGGTGACCGTCGGCAGCCGGATCATGTAGCGGGTCACGGCGAGGCCGATGAGTTGCGAGGAGACCAGACCCGCCCGGCGGTTGGCCGCTTCAGGGCCGATGACGGCCGCCAGCGCCGGAGCGACCTGCGCGGCGAAGATCTCCCGGGCGCGCTGCGCCGCGCGCCCGTTGGTGACCGCCGAGCGCAGCACCATCAGCAGGGCGTCATCGGCCGGATCGCTCTCCCAGCGGACCAGGAAGTGGCGCACCAGGGCGTAGGGCACCTCACCAGGGGGAACGGCGGTGAGGTCGGGCAGCCGTAGATCGATGGTGAGGGCGGCGTCGAAGAGCTGCTCCTTGGTGCCGAAGTAGCGCATGACCATCGACGGGTCGATGTCCGCGTCGGCGGCCACCGCGCGGATGGTCGTGCGTTCGTAACCCTGAGCGGTGAAACGCTCACGCGCCGCCCGCAGGATCGCGGCACGGGTCCGGTCCGAACGCTTCGCGGCGGCCGGTTCAGCGGTGGTCGGTGCTGCGGTGGCCGGTTCAAGAGGGTGGGGCATAGCGCCAATCTAAGTCAACACTTGTTGGCCTACAAGTGTTGACTTCCTCCTTCCCTCGGAGGCACGATGCCAACAGACGTTTGCCAACAACTGTTGGCACACTGCTGAAGGGGGTCCCCATGAACGCCGCCACAGCACTTCCCGCCCGTACCGATGTGGCCGTCGTCGGCGCCGGGCCGACCGGGCTCGCGCTCGCCGTCACCCTCGCCTCGGCCGGAATCGACTTCGTCCTCCTCGACCGGCAGCCGCGGCCCGCCCAGACCTCGCGCGCCGGAGTGGTGCACGCCCGCACCCTGGAGGTCCTCGACGAGTTGGGCGTCGCGCCGGAGCTGCTCGCCCGCGGCCACCGGGTCGGCCAGGCAGTCGTGCGCGACGGCGCCCGGCAGCTGCTCCGGGTGCCGTTCGACGGCCTGCCGACCCGCTTCCCGTTCGCGCTGGTGATCCCGCAGTACGAGACGGAGGACGTGCTCACCGACCGGCTGCGGCAGCTGGGCGGCGAGGTGCACCGGCCGTACGAGGTGGCGCGGGTCGTACAGGAAGAGGACGGCGTCACCCTCACGATGGCGTCCGGTGAGACCCTGCGCGCCGGGTACGCGGTGGGCGCCGACGGAATGCACAGCGTGGTCCGCGAGGCGGCCGGTATCGGCTTCGACGGCGGCTCGTACGACGAGTCGTTCGTGCTCGCGGACGTCACATTGGAGCAGGACCGGGACGACGACGAGCTGACGCTGCTCCTCGGCGCGGCCGGTATCTTCGTCATCGCCCCGTTTCCGAACGGCCGCTACCGGGTGATCGCCACCGTTGACGACGCGCCCGCCACACCGGAACTCGGCTACGTCCAGGGGCTGTTGGACGCCCGTGACCCGGGCTGGGCGAAGATCAGGGAACTTGTCTGGGCCTCACGGTTCCGCATCCACCACCGGGTCGCCGAACGCTTCCGCTCCGGTCGGCTGCTGCTCGCGGGCGATGCCGCGCATGTCCACAGCCCGGTGGGCGGCCAGGGCATGAACACCGGCATCCAGGACGGCTACGCGCTCGGCCGGGCGCTCGCCGAGGGGCGCCTTGACTCGTACGAGTCGCGGCGCCGTCCGGTCGCGCACCGGGTGGTGGCGTTCACCGACCGGATGACACGGATCGCCACGGTGCGCGGTACGGCGGGCCGTACCGCGCGCAACACGCTGCTTCCGCTGCTGGGCCGGGTGCCCGCGTTCCGGGTGCGGCTGGCCACGGAGTTGGCCGAGCTCAATTACCGCTGACGCGGGGCCGGTGGTTCTTCGCGGGTTGGGGCACGCGTATGACCTCCGGTCCGGTCACTTTTCGCGGGCTGCGGCACGTGTATGACCGCCGGTCCACACCGTCGTGGTTGCTCGCCGTCGCGGCGGTCCCGCACACGCCGCGACCAGGACAAGATCCGGCGCCCTGGTGACAGCCATCAAGGCGCCATCAATTCAGGTGCCACCCGGATCAACGCCGCATCATGGTCCGACTCCCGTAACGGGAGTCGGACATAACGTCGAGTGGTGCGGCATTCGTCCGCGCCCCCGCTCGATCGAGGAGCCCGCTGCCATGAAGAGCACCACCGCGCCCGAGGACCCGGAGCCCGAGGAACGACGCCCGGCAGGAGCGCTGTTCGTCCCCGTACGACCAGGACCTGCCGGGCAGGCCCTGCGCGTCTGCCGTACGCCACTGGGCACCCGTACGGCCGTCGCGTTCACCAGCGCACGGCGGCTCGCCGTGGCGTTCGGCCCGGGGCAGCCGTGGATCCGGCTGGCCGAACCCGCGTTGCGCGCCCTCGCCGAGCCGCTGGGGGTGCGGGAACTCACCGTTGACCCGCGGTTCAGCGCCCGGCGCGGCCAGGCTCCCGCGGCGCACCCGGTGCGCTGGGAACCCGCGGCCGTCGGTGTGCTGCGGGTGACCGGCGCGGCTGCCGGGCTCACCGCCCTGACCTCATTCCTGGGCTGATCGGAGGCAATCCATGTCGCCCCTGTCCCTCGCGCCCGCGGCGCTGCCCGAACTCCCCGGCGCCGGGCCGCTCGATGTGTGGCCGACGTCCACCCGGCCCGCGCCACGCGGTGATCTGACCGTCGGCGGCGTCGCCCTGGCCGAGCTCGCCGACCGGTTCGGCACCCCGCTCTACGTACTCGACGAAGCCGAGGTCCGCGCCCGCGCCCAGGCGTGGCGCCGGGCGCTGCCGGACGCCGACGTCGTCTACGCCGCCAAGGCGTTCCTGTGCCGGGCGATGCTGCACTGGATCGGCGAGGAGGGGCTCGGTCTGGACGTCTGCTCCGCGGGCGAGCTGGAGTTCGCCGCCACCTGCGGCTTCCCGGCGGACCGGATCGTGCTGCACGGCAACGCCAAGTCCCCTGAGGACCTCCGGGCCGCACTGCGCCTCGGCGTCGGCCGGATCGTGCTGGACGCGGGCTGCGAGGTCGCCCGGCTGGCCGCGCTGCTGCCGGAACGCTCCTACCAGCAGGTGATGCTGCGCGTACTGCCGGGCATCGAGGCGGGTTCGCATCCGGCGGTACGCACCGGCGCCGCGGGCCAGAAGTTCGGGCTGCCGATCGCGGGCGGCGAGGCGCAGGACGCGGTGGAGCGGATCCTCGGGCAGCCCCGGCTCGACCTGGTCGGGCTGCACTGCCACCTCGGCTCGCAGATCACCACCGTGGAGCCGTATCTGCGGGCGGTGCGCCGACTGGTGCCGTTCCTGGCCCGGCTCCGCGACCGGTACGGGATCGCCCTGCCCGAGCTCGACCTCGGCGGCGGCTTCGGCGTCGCCTACCGCCCCGGGGAACGGACCATCGACCCCGGCGAGTACGCCCGTCGTGTGACGGCCGAACTCGCAGCGCTGTGTGAGGAGTTCGAGTTCCCGGTGCCGAGGCTCACCGTCGAGCCCGGCCGGTGGATCGCCGGGCCTTCCGGTCTCGCGCTCTACCGCGTGCTGTCCGTCAAACACAGCGCCGGACACCGGTTCGTGGCGGTGGACGGCGGCATGAGCGACAATCCTCGCCCCGCGCTGTACGGGGCGCACTACGCGGTCCGGTTGGTCGGGCGCCGCAGCGACGCCCCGGTGCGGCCGATGACCGTGGTCGGACGGCACTGCGAGGCGGGCGACGAGCTGGCGCGCGGGACCGAACTGCCGGAGGACGTACGGCCAGGCGACCTGCTCGCGGTGCCGGTGGCGGGCGCCTACCACCTGTCGATGGCCTCCGGCTACAACATGGTCGGCCGACCACCGGTCGTGGCGGTGGCGGAGGGCCGCGCCCGGCTGCTGGTCCGCCGTGAGACGGTGGAGGACATCCGGCGGCGCGACATCGGGATCTGAGGGCTCGCCCGGGGACAATGCGGTGGCGAACGCCCGCCCCAGATCACGCAGGAGGACCGCGATGCCGCAAGCGGCGCAGAGCGCACCCGCACTCGCGCTCGTCGTCGAGGACGACGCGACCCTGGCCGAGGCCCTCACCACCGCCCTCGAAGTACACGGCTACCGGGTCGAGGCGGTCGGCGACGGCCGCCTCGGCCTGGAGCGGATCCGTACCGCCGCACCCGATGTCGTGCTGCTCGACGTGATGCTGCCGGAGCTGGACGGGCTGACCGTCTGCCGCCGGGTACGCGCCGACGGGGACCGTACGCCGATCCTGATGCTCACAGCGCGCTCGGCGGTGGCCGACCGGATCGACGGGCTCGACGCGGGCGCCGACGACTACCTGCCCAAGCCGTTCGACCTGGATGAACTCATCGCGCGGGTCAGGGCGTTGCTCCGCCGCGCGCAGCCGGGCCCCGCGCCGGACCTGCCGGAGGAGCTGGCGTTCGGGGACCTGGTCCTCGACACCCGCACCCGGCGGGCCCGGCGCGGCGGCCGGAGCATTGACTTCACCCGCACCGAAGCGGCGCTGCTGGAGCTGTTGATGACCAATGCCGGACAGGTGCTGACCCGGGACCTGATCACCGATCGGGTGTGGGGATATGACTTCGGCCCGTCGTCCAACTCCCTTGAGGTGTACGTGGGATATCTGCGCCGCAAGCTGGAGGAAGGAGGTGAACCGCGTGTCGTCCATACCGTGCGCGGTGTCGGATATCTGCTGAGCGAGCACCGCGATGGCTGAGGGCCGGCGCCCGGAGCGCCGCGCTCCGCTGCGACTGCGACTGGCGGTGGCCACCGCGTTGGCCGTGGCCGCCGTCGCGGCCGCCGTCTGCTGGGCCGCGTACCTCGCCGTCGGCCAGCAGCTCGGGCATGAACTGGACCTCAGCCTGATCCGCGAGTCGAACCGGGTGGTGCCGCAGGTACGGACCGGAGCCGACCCGCCCGGCGGCGAATGCGCCTGGTTGGGCTCCCCCGACTGCGTCCAGGTGATCCACTCCGACGGCACGGTGACGCCCGCCTCCGATCCGTACGTACCGCCGGTGGTGCCCGGTGCGGTGGCCGTGGCGAAGGGCGAGCGTGGTGCGTACTTCACCGATTCGGCCTTCCAGGGCCTGCCGTTCCGCAGCTATCTCGCCCCGGCCGGGCAGGGGCGGGCGGTACAGGTGTCGATGCGGACCGACTCGATCCAGCGCAGCGAGCGCCGGATCGCGGTGGCGCTGGTGGTGATCGGCGGGGCGGGCGCCGTGCTCGCCGCGGTGCTCGGCTATGCCGTGGCCCGTACCGGGCTGCGGCCGGTGGCCCGGCTGACCCGGACCGCCGAGACCATCGCGGCCACCCGCGATCCCGGCCACCGTATCGAGGTGCCGGGACGCGACGAACTGTCCCGGCTGGCGGGCAGCTTCAATGTGATGCTGGCCGAGTTGGAGCAGGCGCTGGACGCCCGTCGGCAGATCGTCGCGGACGCCTCGCATGAGCTGCGCACCCCGCTGACCGGGCTGCGGACCAATATCGCGCTGTTGTCGCACGACTTGACGGACGGGCAGCGGCAGCGGGTGAACACCGCACTGTCCGCGCAGATCACCGAGATGAGCGGGCTCGTCGACGATGTGATCGAACTGGCCAGAGGCGATGAGACATCCGGTGAGCCGGAGGATGTACGGCTCGACGAGATCGTGCAGCACTGTGTGGTGGCGGCTCGGCGCCACTGGCCTACGACACGGTTCGAGGCGGTGCTTGAGCCGTGTGTGGTGCGGGGTGTTCCGGCGCGGCTGGCGCGTGCGGTCACCAATCTCCTCGGCAACGCCGCGAAGTTCTCGCCGACCGACGCGCCGGTCGAGGTACGGCTCGACCGGGGTGTGCTGACCGTCCGCGATCACGGGGCCGGGTTCGCCGAAACGGATCTGCCGCATGTCTTCGACCGGTTCTACCGGTCGCAGTCGGCCCGCGGGCTGCCCGGCTCAGGTCTCGGCCTCGCCATCGTCCAACAGGTGGCACACGCCCACGGCACACACGCCGAGGCGCGCAACGCCTCCGGCGGCGGGGCGTGTTTGCGGATCCGCTTCCCTACGGCGTAGGCCCTGCCCGGCGGCTCTCCACCTGGTTGCGGCCGGTTGACACCGCCGGTCCGCACCGCAGCCCGCCAAGCCGGACGGCGAACCCACCCCAACCCCGGCGCGCCAAACGGCGAAGCCACCGCACCTCCGTGTGCCAGAGGCACACGCGCAGCAACCCCCGCGTGCCGAACGGCAACCCCACCGCGCCCCGAACGGTGAGATCCGCCAGACGGCGTCAGGCCTACGCCACCGAGTGGACGCGGCCCGCGGAGTGGGTTGCGTCATGGTGGATGGGGGTGTGTGCTCCGGTGAGCGGGACGCCGCTGCCGCCCCTGCGGTGGGCGACGATCTCGGCGGCGATGGACAGCGCGGTCTCCTCGGGCGTACGGGCGCCGAGGTCAAGGCCGATGGGCGAGCGCAGCCGGGCCAACTCCAGTTCGGTGACGCCCGCTTCACGCAGCCGGTCGAGCCGGTGCAGATGCGTCCGGCGGGACCCCATCGCGCCGACGTAGGCGACCGGCAGCCGCAACGCCCGCTGCAGCAGCGGGATGTCGAACTTCGCGTCATGGGTGAGGACGCACATCACCGTGCGCGCGTCCAGGATCTGGGAGTCCAGATAGCGGTGCGGCCAGTCCACGACGACCTCGTCGGCCTCCGGGAAGCGGGCCTGGGTGGCGAAGACCGGGCGGGCGTCGCAGACGGTCACCCGGTAGCCGAGGAACTTCCCCATCCGCACCACCGCGGCCGCGAAGTCGATCGCGCCGAAGACCAGCATCCGAGGCGGCGGAACGCTGGATTCGACCAGCAGCGTCAACGGTTCACCGCACCGACTGCCGTCCGCGCCGACCTCGACCGTGGCGGTGCGTCCGGCCTCCAGCAGCGCGACGGTCTCGGCGCGCACCGTGCCGTCGAGGCCCGCGTCGCCGAAGCCGCCCTCGTACGTACCGTCCGCCGTCACCGCCATGGTCCCGCCGAGCAGCTTCGCGGGCCCCTTGACGATCCTGGCCAGCGCCGCCGCCTGTCCGGCGGCAGCGGCGACCAGCGCACGGGCGACCTCAGGACTGGCCGCCGGGTCCACCCGCTGGACGAAGATGTCGATGACTCCGCCGCAGGTCAGGCCGACGGCGAAGGCATCCTCGTCCGAGTACCCGAAGCGCTCGAGGAGGGCTGTGGCCGCGCCGCCCGCCTCCAGCGCCTGCTGGCACAGCTCGTAGACCGCGCCTTCGACACACCCGCCGGACACGCTGCCGATCACAGTGCCCTCGGCGTCGACGGCGAGCGCCGCGCCCGGCTGCCGTGGCGCGCTGCCACCGGTGGCGACCACGGTCGCGACCGCGAACGGACGTCCGCGCTCGCACCAGTCCAGCAGCTCGTCAGCGATGTCCAGCATGGTGTGTCACTCCTCAGTGGACGCCCAGCCACCCTTGGATGGGGTGAAGGGCGAAGTAGACGACGAAGACGACCGACAGGACCCACATGAAGGCGCCGGGTTCGCGCCACTTGCCCTGCGCGGTCTTGATGACGGTGTACGAGATGACGCCCGCGCCCACACCCGCGGTGATCGAGTAGGTGAACGGCATCAGCGCCACGGTCAGGAAGACCGGGATCGCCACCGAGCGGTCGCTCCAGTTCACATGCTTCGCATTACCCATCATCATGGAACCGACCACTACCAGCGCGGCGGCCGCGACCTGGCTGGGCACGATCTGTGCCAGCGGGGTGAAGAACAGCCCGGCGGCGAACAGCAGACCGGTGACCACGCTCGCCAGGCCGGTTCGGGCCCCTTCGCCGACCCCGGTCGCCGACTCGATGAACACCGTCTGGCCGGAGCCGCCGACGACTCCGCCGACCATGCCACCGGCGCCGTCGATGAGCAGCGCCTTGCTCAGGCCGGGCATCCGGCCCCTGGCGTCGGCGAGCCCGGCCTCCGTACCGACGCCGATGATGGTCGCCATGGCGTCGAAGAAACCGGCCAGCACCAGGGTGAAGACGATGATCCCGACGGTCATGGCGCCGATGTGGCCCCATCCGCCGAACTGCACATGGCCGAAGATCGAGAAGTCCGGCAACGAGACGACCTTCTTGGGCAGCTCGGGCACCGCGTAGCCCCAGACCTTGGGACCCAGGCCCGCCACCGCCTGCACGACCACCGCGATCACCGTGCCGACGACGATGCCGATGAGGATCGCGCCCGGAACGTTGCGGGCCTGCAGTGCGAAGATCAGCAGCAGCGTGACGGCGAAGATCAGCACCGGCCAGCCGACGAGATGGCCGCCGACCCCGAGTGTCACCGGGGCGTCGGCGTTGCCGATGCCGACGAATCCGGCGTGCACCAGGCCGATCAGCGCGATGAACATGCCGATGCCTATGGTGATCGCGTGCTTCAGCGGCAGCGGGATGGCGTTCATGATCATCTCGCGGAGTCCGGAGAGGACCAGCAGGACGATCACCGCGCCGTAGATCACGCACATGCCCATGGCCTGCGGCCAGGTCATGTTGGGCACCACCTGGGTGGACATCACACCCGAGACGCTCAGCCCGGCGGCGAGGGCGAGCGGGACCTTGCCGATGAATCCCATCACCAGGGTGGTCACCGCGGCGCCGAGCGCGGTCGCGGTGATCAGCCCGGGCTGGCTGAGCTTGTGGCCGCTGACGTCCGCCCCGGACAGGATCAGCGGGTTGAGCAGCAGGATGTAGGCCATCGCCATGAAGGTCGTCAGACCTCCACGGACCTCTCGGGCCACGGTCGTGCTTCGGTCGGAGATGTGGAAGTAGCGATCGAGCCATGAGCGGCCGGACGGGGGGCGCGAGCCGGTGCCCGCGTCCTCCGCGGCCGTCGTCGGCTCGACTTGCGACTGGGTCATGAGTCCAACTCCCAAGGTTCACAGGGGCACCCGCGCCGAGCGCGGGATTTGGGAAGGTGTTTTGGCCTGCACGACCCGGGGGACGGCCCGAGACGAACGGGGTTACTGCGGTGGCCGGCGAACCGGCCGGATCCGGGCGGTGGCGGGAGGGACGAGAACCCGCCACCGCCCGGAAGCTGGTGTCACGTACCCGTGAGGTGTTCGGGGCGCACCGGTACGCGGTTGAGGGCGAGACCGGTCGCCGCGCGGATGGCGGAGACGACGGCCGGGGTGGAGGACAGGGTCGGGGCCTCGCCGATGCCGCGCAGCCCGTACGGGGCGTGGTCGTCGGCGAGTTCGAGGACATCGACCGGAATGGTCGGGGTGTCGAGGATGGTGGGGATCAGGTAGTCGGTGAAGGACGGGTTGCGGACCTTGGCCTCCTTGGAGACCACGATCTCCTCCATGACGGCCAGGCCCAGGCCCTGGGTGGTGCCGCCCTGGATCTGGCCGACCACCGACAGCGGGTTGAGCGCCTTGCCGACGTCCTGGGCGCAGGCCAGCTCGACCACCTTGACCAGGCCCAGTTCGGTGTCCACCTCGACCACCGCGCGGTGCGCGGCGAACGAGTACTGGACGTGGCCGTTGCCCTGACCGGTGTGCAGGTCGAACGCCTCGGTGGGGCGGTGCCGCCACTCCAATTCGAGGTCGACCGCCTCGCGTTCGAGGACGTCCACCAGATCGGCCAGGACCTCGCCGCCGTCGGTGACCACCTTGCCGCCCTCCAGCAGGAGTTCGGCGGTGGCCCATGCCGGGTGGTACGAGCCGAACTTGGCGCGGCCGAGCTCCAGCACCTTCTCGCGCACGGCCTCGCAGGTGTGCTTCACCGCGCCGCCGGTGACGTACGTCTGCCGGGAGGCCGAGGTGGAGCCCGCCGAGCCGACCTGGGTGTCGGCGGGGTGGATGGTCACCTGGGTGACGCCGAGTTCGGTCCGGGCGATCTGGGCGTGCACGGTGACCCCGCCCTGCCCGACCTCCGCCATGGCGGTGTGCACGACGGCCACCGGCTCGCCGCCCACGACCTCCAGGCGCACCCGCGCGGTGGAGTAGTCGTCGAAGCCCTCGGAGAAGCCGACGTTCTTGATGCCGACCGCGTAGCCGACGCCGCGTACGACGCCTTCGCCGTGGGTGGTGTTGGACAGTCCGCCGGGCAGCGCCCGCACGTCCGCCGACTCGCCCGCGGTCTCCCACTGCCGCTCCGGCGGCAGCGGCATCGCCTTGACGCGGCGCAGCAGTTCGGCGACCGGGGCCGGGGAGTCGACCACCTGTCCGGTCGGCATCAGCGTGCCCTGCGACATCGCGTTGAGCTGGCGGAACTCCACCGGATCCATGCCGAGTTCGGCGGCCAGCTTGTCCATCTGCGCCTCGTAGGCGAAGCACGCCTGGACCGCGCCGAAGCCGCGCATCGCACCGCAGGGCGGGTTGTTGGTGTAGAGCGCTACGGCCTCGATCTCCACGTTGTCGATCACATACGGACCGGCGGACAGCGAGGACGCGTTGCCGACGACCGCCGGGGAGGCGGAGGCGTAGGCGCCGCCGTCCAGCACGATCCGGCACTTCATGTGGGTGAGCTTGCCGTCCTTGGTGGCGCCGTGCTCGTACCAGAGCTTGGCCGGGTGCCGGTGGACATGGCCGAAGAAGGACTCGAAGCGGTTGTAGACGATCTTGACGGGCTTGCCGGTGCGCAGCGCCAGCAGGCACGCGTGGATCTGCATCGACAGGTCCTCGCGGCCGCCGAAGGCGCCGCCGACACCGGACAGCGTCATCCGTACCTTCTCCGGCGGCAGCCCGAGTACCGGGGCGATCTGGCGCAGGTCCGAGTGCAGCCACTGGGTGGCGATGTACAGGTCGACGCCGCCGTCCTCGGCGGGCACCGCGAGGCCGGACTCCGGGCCGAGGAAGGCCTGGTCCTGCATGCCGACCACGTACTCGCCGGAGACGATCACATCGGCCCTGGCCCTGGCGGCCGCCACGTCGCCGCGGTGGATCGGCTGGCGGTGGACCATGTTCGGGTGCGGGACATGGCCGCAGTGGTGGTCGTCGCGGCCCGGGTGCAGCAGCGGGGCGTCCTCGGCGAGCGCGCTCTCCTCGTCGTGCACGACGGGCAGTTGGACGTACTCGACCTTGATCTTGGCGGCCGCGCGGCGGGCGGTCTCCGGGTGGTCGGCGGCGACCAGGGCCACCGGCTCGCCGTGGTGCCGGACCCGGCCGTGCGCCAGCACCGGGGTGTCCTGGATCTCCAGCCCGTAGTTCTTGACCTCGGTGGGCAGGTCGTCATAGGTCAGCACGGCGTAGACACCGGCCTGGGCCAGCGCCTCGGAGGTGTCGATCGACTTGATCTCGGCGTGCGCGTGCGGGCTGCGCAGCGTGAAGCCCCACAGCATGTCCTCGTGCCACATGTCGGAGGAGTACGCGAACTCGCCGGTCACCTTCAGGGTGCCGTCGGGGCGCAGCGTGGACTCGCCGATGCCGCCCTTGGCCTTGCTGCCCTGGGTGATGTTGCTGGGTGTGCGGGTCGCGCCCATGGTCAGACCGCCTCTTCGGTCCGGGCGGCCGCGAGGCGGACCGCGTCGAGGATCTTCTCGTAGCCGGTGCAGCGGCACAGGTTGCCCGACAGGGCCTCGCGGATGTCCTCGTCCGACGGCGAGGCGTTGCGCTCCAGCAGTTCGTCGGCGGCGACCAGCAGGCCCGGGGTGCAAAAACCGCACTGGACCGCGCCCGCGTCGATGAACGCCTGCTGGATCGGGGAGAGTTGGCCCGCCTCACCGGTCTGGCCGTCCACGGGCTTGGACTGCCAGCGCTTGGCGTGGTCCAGCGACGTACCGCACGCGCCCGTCGCACAGCCGCCCTCGGCACGCTGCCTGGCGAAGTCGGCGAGGCCCTCGACGGTGACCACCTCGCGGTCCTGGACCTGGCCCGCGGCCACCAGGCAGGCGCAGACCGGAACGCCGTCCAGACGGACCGTGCACGAGCCGCACTCGCCCTGCTCGCAGGCGTTCTTGGAGCCCGGCAGGCCCATGCGTTCGCGGAGCACGTACAGCAGGCTCTCGCCTTCCCAGACGTCGTCGGCCTCCTGCTGGCGGCCGTTGACGGTGAACGTCAGGCGCATCGTGCGCTCCTCTCGTTTCCGCGGTACTCGTCCCAGGTCCAGCCCAGGGTGCGGCGGGCCATGACGCCCAGCGCGTGACGGCGGTACGCGGCCGAACCGCGTACGTCGTCAATGGGGTTGGCGGCGCCGGAGACGAGCTCCGCGAACTGGCGGGCGACGGACGGGGGGATGATCCTGCCGCTGTCCCACAACCCGGCCTCCTCAAGTGCCGCGTTCAGGAACTCCTCGGCGGCGGTGGCGCGGATCGGAGTGGGCGCGGCCGAACCGATGCCGGTCTTGACCGTGCGGGTCTCGGGGTGCAGGGCGAGGCCGAAGGCGCAGACCGCGATCACCATCGCGTTGCGGGTACCGACCTTGGAGAACTGCTGCGGCCCGTCGGCCTTCTTGATGTGCACCGCCCGGATCAGCTCATCGGCCTCAAGGCAGTTGCGCTTGACGCCGGTGTAGAACTCCTCGACGGGGATCATCCGAGTGCCCCGCACCGAGACCGCCTCGACCTCGGCACCGGCCGCGAGCAGCGCCGGATGCGAGTCTCCGGCCGGGGAGGCGGCGCCGAGGTTGCCTCCCACGCTGCCGCGGTTGCGGATCTGCGGCGATCCGACGGTGTGCCCGGCCAGTGCCAGCCCGGGCAGCTCCCCGCGCAGCCGCTCGATGATCCGGGTGTACGGGACCGATGCGCCGAGCCGCACGGTCTCCTCGCCCACCTCCCATTCCTGGAGCTCGCCGATACGGTTCAGGTCCAGAAGCACGTCGGGTCGGCGGTGGTCGAAGTTGATCTCGACCATCACATCGGTGCCGCCCGCGATCGGCACAGCGGTGGGGTGCTCGGCCTTCGCGGCGAGCGCCTCCTCCCAGCTGGCGGGGCGCAGGAAGTCCATAGGGGTCTCTTCTCGAATGTCGAGGGGGCCGGGTGGTGCGGAATCGCGAGGGGCTCGTTCATGTGCTGTTCACGTGGTGTGGCCCAGTACACAGAGAACCGGCCGCTCGGGTGCAGTCACCGAAACCATGAAGCACTTGGCTGGCCGGACACTGGACCTTGTAGATTCCTCTGAAAGGCGAGGTCCCACGACCTCGCGGGATTACAAGAGCGTCATTCAAGACAGGGCGAGAACGATGCGGCTGCGCACACTGCTGGACACCGAGGCGCTGGGCTTGCGGCTGCTCGGCGGCGAGGACGAGCTGGACCGTACGGTCCGCGGCGTGATGACCACCGACCTGCGGGATCCGAGCCGCTATCTGTCCGGCGGCGAGCTGGTGCTGTCCGGCCTGGCGTGGCTGCGCGGCCCCGAGGACTGCGAACCGTTCGTCCGCCGGTTGGCCACCGCCGGAGTGGCCGCGCTGGCCGCGGGCGAGGCCGAGGTCGGCGGGGTGCCGCAGGAGCTGGTGGACGCCTGCGCACGGCACCGGCTGCCGCTGTTCGCGGTGCACGAGAGCGTGGCGTTCGCCAGCATCACCGAGTACGTGGTGCGGCAGGTCTCGACCGAGCGCGCCGGGGACCTGGCGGCCGTGGTGGAGCGGCACCGCAGGCTGATGTCGGCCGGTCCCGGTGGCGGTGGCCCGGACGCGGTGCTCGACCTGCTCGTCACCGATCTGGACCTACGGGCATGGGTGCTGTCCTCCACCGGGCGCCGCATCGCGGGTTCCGCTCATGAGCTGCCGGACCATATCCGCGCCGAACTGGCCGGAGAACATCTTGCGGCGTCCCGGACCGGCCGTCCGGCACCGCACCGGGTGCTGGTCGGCGGGCGGGTCTTTTCGGTCTTTCCGATCAAGGGCGCCGAGACCGATCCGCGGGCCACTGTGCTGTCCGACTGGCTGCTCGCGGTCGAGGCGGACGCGGGCGACTGGCCCGGTGAGCGCCTTGACCTGCTGCACGGGGTGACCCAGCTGATCGCGGTCGAGCAGGACCGGCAGGACGCGGCGGGCGCGGTACGCCGCCGCCTCGCGCACGAGGTGCTGGAACTGGTGCAGGCGGGCGCGCCGCCCGCCGAGGTCGCGGCACGGCTGCGGGTGGCGGCGCCGGTGCTGCTGCCCGGTGTGGGCACCGCGCCGCACTGGCAGGTGGTGGTGGCCCGGGTGGACTGGGAGGGCGGAGATCTGCCCGGCGGTCCGGTGGCGCAGGCGCTGCTGGAGGAGATCCTGATCGACCCGTCGTCGGCCGGCACCGACCCGGCCGACCGGATCGCGGTCGCGCACGGCGACGAGGAGGCGATGGCGCTGCTGCCGCTGCCCGCCGCGGGCCCGGACGAGGAGGAGCCCGCCAAGCTGCACGCGGACGGACTGCTGCGCTCGGTGGCGGCGCCGCTGGCCCGCGGCCTGGACGGCGACGGTCGGCTGACCATCGGGGTGAGCGCCCCGGTCCACTCGGCCGAGGGGCTGCGCGGCGCCCTGGAGGAGGCGCGGCACGCCCGCCGGGTGGCCGCCGCCCGCCCCGGCCGGGTGTGCGTTGCGGGCCATGAGGAGCTGGCCTCGCACGTACTGCTGCTGCCGTTCGTGCCGGACGACGTGCGCCGCGCGTTCACCGCGCGGCTGCTGGATCCGCTGCGCGCGTACGACCGGCGGCACCGGGCCGAACTCATCCCCACCCTGGAGGCGTTCTTGGACTGCGACGGCTCCTGGACCCGCTGCGCGACCCGGCTGCACCTGCATGTGAACACCCTGCGCTACCGCATCGGCCGGATCGAGCAGCTGACCAGCCGCGACCTGTCGCGGCTGGAGGACAAGGTGGACTTCTTCCTTGCCCTGCGGATGAGTTGAGGCCGGGGCGGGATCGCGGGATACCCCCGACCTCCCTCTTGCTGGGCGCCGTGTGCCGTGCTGAACTTCGCGTACCGACGGCGCGCGGGAGGGGACTGTGGCAGACGCCTCCATGGCGGATTCGCACGAGGCCAACGGCATCGCGCAGGGCAGTTGGACGGATCCGCCGGCGGTGTGGCGGCTGCGGTCGCGCGGCTGCTGGACGGAGGCGGCGGCGCTGCTGGCCGAGCCCGGCGCGAGTGAGGCCCACGCCGCGCTGCGCCGGGCGTCCCTGCTGATCGAACGGTGCCTGTTCACCGGCGACGGGTGGGCCGAGGCGGAGGACGCGCTGCGGACCGCGGAGGCACTGGCCGGTACCGACGGGGAACGCGGCCGCGCGGCGTGCGAGCGCGGCCAACTGGCCTACGCGGCCACGCTGTTCGGCGTCCGGGACCGTGCCGACGAGGCCCACTCCGCGCTGGGCCGCGGCGCCGCGCTGCTGCCACCGGGGGCGGCGGACCGGGCGCTGCTGGACTTCCGGCGCGGTCTGCTCTCGGAGAACCTCGCGGGCGACCCGGCCGGTGCCCGTCTCGCCTACCGCCGCGCCCACGCGGCGGCCACCGCGCACGGCGACCGGCTGCTCGTCTCGTTCACCTGGCGCCATCTGGCCGGACTCGCGCTGCGAGACGGCGAGTTGGCCGAGGCCCGGTACGGGTTCGTGGAGTCGCTGCGGATCCGCGAAGAGCTCGGCTATCTGATCGGTACGCCGCCCGCCCTGGTCTCCCTCGCCGAAGTGGAACCCGAACCGGAGTCCACCCGACTGCGCACCGAAGCGACCCGCCTCTTCCGCCTGTTGGGCTGCCTACCGGTTTGGCTCCGGGATGCGTTGGACGCGTAGCGTCCGAGGTGGTCAGCCGCCGGGTCGCGGCCGGTTCGGCACCGCCGGGCTACGCCATTGTGGCTGCTCACCGCTGCGGCGGGTCATTTTGGGGCCAAACCCCCAAGCCCCCAACGGGGATCGTGCTTGCCCCGAAAAGGGGGGGCCGGGGGCCTGCCCCCCCCGGAAAGCAGAGGCTTGCCCCCCCTGAAAAGGGGATCCGGGGGCTTGGCCCCGGAAAAAAACCGCCGCAGCGGCGGGCAACCACGACGTCGCAGTCCGGCGGTGCCGAACCGGCCGCAACCCCACGGCGCACCGGAACCCGCCGGAAGGCGCTACGCGCCTCCGGCGAAGTGTTCGCGGACGAGGGACTCGACTGTGGGGAGATCGCCCGTGATGAGGGCGTCGAGCAGCACCTCGTGTTCCGTGGCGTCGGCGAGCAGTTCGGCGGCGCCGGGGACACGGCGCGTACCAGCGTGCGAGTCGGCCACCGGCCACTGAGCGCGGCGGTGCAACTGGTCGGCCACGACGACGAGTTGGGCGTTCCCGGCCAAGCCGAGCAGTGCGCAGTGAAAGGCGCGGTCGGCTTCCGCGTACCCGGCCCGGTCGCCCTCCGCGGCGGCCTCCACGGAGGCCTGGGCGAGCGGGCGCAGCGCCTCCCAGCGTTCGGCGGCCACGCTACGGGCCAGCCGCAGCATCACCGGCACCTCGATCAGCGCCCGCACCTCGGCCAGCTCGGCCAGATCCCGCGCGGTGCGCTCGGCGACCCTGAAGCCGCGGTTCTGGACGACCTCCACCGCGCCTTCCCTGACCAACTGCTGCATCGCCTCGCGTACCGGGGTGGCCGACACATCGAAGCGCTCGGCGAGTGCGGGGGCCGAGTAGACCATGCCGGGTCTCAGTTCACCGGTCACCAAGGCGTCGCGCAGGCCGCGCAGCACCTGGTCGCGCAGCGAGAGCCGCTCCGGCAGGCGGCGCGGCGGACAGGGCGGTCCCGGCTCGTTGTGCGGATGCTCTCCGCGTGTGCCGCCCGCCGAGTCGTATCCCGGGGACGCCGCGGGCCCCACTGCCCCGGCAGCGCTCGCGCCGGGCTCGAACGGTGCGGTCCGTCCCTGGCCCGGTAGCCGTACCGGCGCCGCGACGCTGTGCGTGCGCGGCTGCGCCTCCTGTTCCACCGGCGCCTCCTTCAGCCCGTAAGCCCGTTGCTGTCCCGAAGCCCTTCGCCGCCTTCTCCTGCGGCCTTCTGGGTAGCCCGTCCGGGCGAATGCCCCCTATTTCACCACTCGACACCACCGGCGCACACCGACGGCACCCTGAGCGCGGTTCAGCTAAGGTAAGGCTTCCCTGTGTGGATCTCTGTCAGGATCTCTGCGATCAGGACGGTTCGCCCATGCCCGTGGCCACGCTTCGCCGCTCCTCTCCGCTCACCGCGTCCTTTGCGCGCCTCGCGGAGGTCTTCGAGGGGCTGCGGGTCACCGAAGAGGCCCCCCGCGCCGCGCCGGGCTGGATCGGGGCGCACCAGTTGGCGGCGGGCGGCGCCGCGCTTGAGGAGTTCCTGGCCTGGGAGGAGACGCGGATCCTGCGGGAGCACGGCGAGCGGGCCCGACCCGATGTCGTGGCGAGCCTCGGCTTCCACCGCTACGCCTGGCCCGCGTGCCTGCTGTTCACCGTGCCGTGGTTCCTGCACCGCCGGGTGCCCCGGCTGGGGGTACGCGATGTGTCGTTCCACCGGACGGCCGGGCGGATGACCGTGCGGCCCGCCGGCGTCGTATGCCTGCCGGACGATCCGGCGGCCGAGTGGCCCGGCGCGGTCGCCGTGCCGGACGCGGCGGCGCTACGGGACGCGGTGCGCGGCGCGATCGCCGAGCACATCGGACCGGTGCTCGGCGCGTTCCGGCCGCACACCCGGCGCGGGCCGCACGCGCTGTGGGGCATGGTCTGCGACGAGATCGCCGAAGGGCTCTGGCATGTCGCACGGCTGCTCGGCGAGGAGGAACGCGCGGTCGCCGAACTCGGCGCGCTGCTGCCCGGCGGCACGCCCCCGTACCCCGGCGGCGCGGGCTTCCGCGCCCTGGGACGGGAACACACCCGCGACCGGCTCTCCTGCTGCCTGTTCTACACACTCCGCCCCGACGACCCCTGCGCCACCTGCCCGCGTACCTGCGACGCGGACCGGCTCACCCGCACCACGAGGGAACGCACCCGCACCACAGGGGAAGCGGAAGAGCAAGCGAAATGATGGCACGTCACCTGATATGGTGCCGCCGATTGCCTCAACTCCCCTAACTCCGTCCGGTAGTTCGAGACTTCGCCCATCGCCTCCCGCAAACACCCGCCCATTGGCGTCCTCTTGTCCCGAAACCCCTTCGGGAACGCGGGTCATTCGCCAGGATGGCGCGCAGCGCGAAGACAAGCGAAACAAGGGAACCACCACAGATGAGACTTACGGATATATCGCTGGATTGGATGCTGTCGGGCGCCGTAGGACTGGCGGTTCTGGCGGCTACCGGGACGGTGGTGGTGCGTGGCCGCCGGGCCAAGGCCGCGCAGGGTGAGCAGCTCGATTCCTGGGAGCGCGGGGAGGAGCGGCGACGGCAGAAGGAGGCGATGTACGGCAGCGCGTCGTATGTGCTGCTGTTCTGCTGCGCCGCGGTGGCCGCGGCGCTGTCGTTCCACGGCCTGGTCGGCTTCGGTCGGCAGAACCTGAGCCTGGACGGCGGCTGGGAGTACCTGGTGCCGTTCGGCCTCGACGGCGCGGCCATGTTCTGCTCGGTGCTGGCGGTGCGCGAGGCCAGCCACGGTGACGCGGCGCTCGGCTCGCGCATGCTGGTGTGGACGTTCGCGGCGGCCTCCGCCTGGTTCAACTGGGTGCACGCGCCGCGCGGTCTGGGCCACGCCGGAGCGCCGGAGTTCTTCGCCGGGATGTCGCTGTCGGCCGCCGTGCTCTTCGACCGGGCGCTGAAGCAGACCCGCCGGGCCGCGCTGCGCGAGCAGGGGCTGGTACCGCGCCCGCTGCCGCAGATCCGTATGGTGCGCTGGATGCGCGCACCGCGTGAGACCTACCGCGCCTGGTCGCTGATGCTGCTGGAGAACGTCCGCTCCCTCGACGAGGCGGTCGAGGAGGTCCGCGACGACCGGCGCGAGAAGGAGCGCAACCGCAGGCGCCGCCGCGACCACGACCGGCTGGAGCGCGCCCGCCTCAAGGCGATCACCCGGCAGCACCGCGGCTGGGGCCAGCACCGGGGCGGCCGCCAGGCGGAGCTTGCCCCGGCCGTCCAGGGCACCGCGGCGGCCGACACCGGAACCGCCGGTACGAGCGGCACGGCCGCCGCCCAGGTCGAACTCGCGGAGCCCGTCATAGCCGAGGCGGCCGAGCTGCCGGTGCGCCCCCGCCCGGCACTGCAGCCCATCACCGGCGAATCCGCCCCGGCCGTCGTCGACCTCACCGCCGAGGACGACACCCAGGCGCTGCCGCGGTTGGACTCACTGGAAGCCAAACTCAAGGATCTTGAACGGCAGTTCGGCTGAGCCCACCGGGCACGCCGGTGCTGCCGGGCGGGACACCGAACGCAGAAACCGTTCCTCTACGCCCGGACCAGAGTCCACGACCGATCCCCGTGCCATGGCGGTGCGGGGATCGTCGCGTTCGGGTCAGCTCGAAGCCGCGATCAGCTCGAACCACACCGTCTTCCCCAGCCGCTGCACCCGTACCCCCCAGGCGTCCGCCAGCTCCTTCACCAGCAGCAGCCCGCGCCCGGACGACGCGTGGTCGGTCGCCTGGCGCGCCACCGGGCGGTGCGCGGTGAAGTCGCGCACCTCCACCCGCAGCCGGTGCTCGGGACCGCCGGTGAGGGTCGCGGTGAACACCGCGCCCTGATCGGTGTGCACCAGCGCGTTGGTCACCAGCTCGCTGGTCAGCAGCTCGGCCGTGTCGACCAGGCCCGGTACCTCCCAGCGGCGTAAGTGGTCGCGCAGCAGGGCGCGTACCTCTCCGACGGCGGGCAGGTCCGCGCGCCGCAACTTGCGCCGCAACTCCCGCCGGTGTGTGATGCGTTGCGTCCCCCGGGATCCGCGCGTCCCGTGGGATCCCCGGGATATCCGAGACCCCCTTGATCCATGGGACACCAGTGCGGCGTCCCGCGCCACCCGTTCCCCCGACAGTCGGTCCACTGATTCCGCTCCGGCCCCCGTCACAAGTCCCCCTTCGAACGTGCGTCGCCGAATGCATTCCCACCCACCCGCCGTCCACTCCCCGAACGCGGATCTCATATCGGTACGGAGTGCGCTTACGGCCTCCTTGGGGAATGGTCCCTCTGGGGAACGGCGTGGGATGGCCGATGGCCTTCAGCAGTGCGGGAGGAGCCGCTATGCACGACGATCGCTTGCTGGTCGAGGGGCGTCTGGAGCGGGCGCTCGCCCAGTTCATCAGAGCCGCGGTGTACTCGGCGCGCACACCGATGGCGGTACGCGCCTGGCATGTCCAGGGGGAGCCGGTGCCCGTCGAGGAGGCGTTGAAGGCCTCCTACGAGCCGTTCGCTCCCGGAACGGCATGGGGCTCACCGTGGGCCACCAGCTGGTTCCGGATCGAGGGCACGGTGCCCCGGGAGTGGGCGGGACGCCGGGTGGAGGCGCTGCTCGATCCGGGGTTCACCGGTGTGCATCCGGGGTTCCAGGCCGAGGGCCTGGTCTACGACCATGAGGGCGTGCCGATCAAGGGCGTCCATCCGCGCAACCGGCAGGTGCCGGTGGGCTCCCCGGTCGCGGGCGGCGAGCCGGTACGGCTGCTGCTGGAGGCGGCGGCGAATCCACAGGTGCTGCAGGACTTCCGGCCGACACGACTGGGCGACATCACCACCGCGGGGGACGCTCCGCTGTACCGCTTCGGCTCGGCGGAGCTGGCGGTGCTGGACGAGAACGTCTGGCATCTGGTCTTCGACATCGAGGTGCTGTCGGAGCTGATGCACGAGCTGGCCATGCACGATCCGCGCCGTCACGAGATCCTGCGCGCCCTGGAGCGCGCGCTCGATGCCCTTGACCTGCACGATGTCGGCGGCACGGCGGTGGCCGCGCGCGGCGAGCTGGCCGAGGTGCTGGCCCGCCCCGCGCACGCCAGTGCCCATCGCATCACCGCGACCGGCCATGCGCACATCGACTCCGCGTGGCTGTGGCCACTGCGGGAGACGGTGCGCAAGGCGTCCCGTACCTTCGCCAATGTCACCGATCTCGCCCGGGAGTACCCGGAGTTGGTCTTCTCCTGTTCCCAGGCCCAGCAGTACGCCTGGGTCAAGGAACACCAGCCGCACATCTGGGAGCGCATCAAGAAGGCGGTGGCCAGCGGCAACTGGGCGCCGGTCGGCTCGATGTGGGTGGAGTCGGACGCCAACATGCCGGGTGGTGAGGCGCTGGCCCGGCAGATCACCCATGGAAAGCGGTTCTTCCAGGACGAGCTGGGGGTCGACACCCAGGAGATCTGGCTGCCGGACTCCTTCGGCTACACCGCGGCGTTCCCGCAACTCGCCAAGCTCGCCGGGGTCCGCTGGTTCCTGACCCAGAAGATGTCCTGGAACCAGTCCAACAAGATGCCGCACCACACCTTCTGGTGGGAGGGGATCGACGGCACCCGGGTGTTCACCCACTTTCCGCCGGTCGACACCTACAACAGCGAGATGCGCGCCTCGGAACTCGCGCACGCGGTAAGGAATTTCGCCGAGAAGGGACTGGCGACCCGCTCCCTGGTGCCTTTCGGCTACGGGGACGGCGGCGGCGGCCCGACCCGCGAAATGCTGGAGAAGGCGCGGCGGCTGCGTTCCCTCGAAGGTTCACCCCGGGTCGAGGTCGACCGGCCGTCGGCGTTCTTCACGGCGGCCGAAGCGGAATACGGCGAGCGGGCACCGGTGTGGTCCGGTGAGATGTATCTGGAGCTGCACCGCGCCACGTACACCACGCAGGCGAAGACCAAGCAGGGCAACCGGCGCAGTGAACACCTGCTGCGCGAGGCGGAGTTGTGGGCCACCGCCGCCGCGCTGCGCGCACCGGGCTACGCCTATCCCTATGACGACCTGGACCGGATCTGGAAGACGGTGCTGCTGCACCAGTTCCACGACATCCTGCCGGGCAGCTCCATCGCCTGGGTGCACCGGGAGGCCCGCGACACCTATCAGCGGGTACGCGCCGAGCTGGAGCAGCTCATCGCCACTGCGGTCGCGGCGCTGGGCGGTCCCGGCGCGGGCGGCGACACGGTACTGCTCAACGCCTCGCCGTACCCGCGCGCCGAGCCGGTGGCGCTCCGCGACGGGCGCACCGTATGGGCCCAGGTGCCCGCTCTCGGGGCGGGCCGGGTGGCCGAACCGCCGCGCGGGGTACGGGTGGAGGCGCTCACCGATCCCGGCGGCCATGTGCTGGAGAACGATCTGCTGCGGGTGGCCATCGACTCCGACGGCCTGCTGGCCTCGGTGTACGACAAGGCGGCGGACCGCGAGGTGCTGGCCCCCGGGAGCCGGGGCAACCTGCTCCAGCTCCATCCGGACCACCCCAACAAGTGGGACGCCTGGGACATCGACCGGCACTACCGGCGCCAGCACACCGACCTCACCGCCGCCGAGTCCGTGCAGCTGACCGAGTCGGGACCGCTGCGCGCGGTGGTGCGCGTGGTGCGGGAGTTCGGGCGCTCGCGGGTGGTCCAGGACATCGAGCTACGGGCGGGCAGCGGCCGCCTCGACATCACCACGGAGGTCGAGTGGCACGAGTCGGAGAAGGTGCTCAAGGCCGCCTTCCCCCTCGATGTGCACGCCGAACGGGCCACTTCCGAGATCCAGTTCGGGCATGTGCACCGGCCGACGCACACCAACACCAGCTGGGACGCCGCCCGGTTCGAGACCTGTGCGCACCGCTGGACGCATGTCGCCGAGCCCGGCTACGGCGTCGCGGTGCTCAACGACTCGACGTACGGGCACGACACCAGCCGCGGCACGAGTGCGGCCGGTACCGCCACCACGGTACGGCTGACGCTGCTGCGCGCGCCGCACAGCCCGGACCCGGAGACCGATCAGGGCACCCACCGGTTCACCTACGCGCTGCTTCCCGGCGCGCGGATCGGCGACGCGGTCACCGAGGGGCTGGCGCTCAACCTGCCGTTGCGCCCGGCGGTCGTCGCTACGCCCGACGCACTGCTCGACCCGTTGGTCTCGGTGGACGATCCGGCGATCACCATCGAGTCGGTCAAGCTGGCTGACGACCGCTCCGGCGATGTGGTGGTACGGCTCTACGAGTCGCGCGGCGGGCGCGCCCACGGAACGCTGGCCGCCGGTTTCCCGGTGGCCGAAGCGCATGTCACCGATCTGCTGGAGCGGCCGCAGGAGGCCGCGGCAGCCGTGGGCGGCCGGATCGCGGTGCGGCTGCGCCCGTTCCAGATCCTCACCCTGCGGCTGCGTCCTTCGGCGTAGGGTCTGCTCGCCGCTGCGGCATGTCTCCGCCGCGACGGCGAGCAACCACGACGACGCGGGTCGGCGGTCGTACGACTGCCTTGCCCCACCGGCAGATTCACCCCTCCCACACGGCAACAGCGGTGCGGTCGTCCGCGTACCCCTTGACCCGGATCGCGGTATCGGCGAGGAACGCGGCGAGGCCGGGCGGAGTATCCGCCCGGCCCCAGCGCCGGGCGAGGTGCTCGGACAGTTCCGGCACCTCGCGCAGCGGGTCGGCGAGCCCGGCGCCGCACAGCAACAACGTATCTCCGCACTGCGCCACCGAGGCCCGGAACCGGAACCGTCTCCCCGGCAGGCCCTCCTCGTCCTCGGGCTCGCCATCGGGGTCGAGGTCCTGCCACTGGCCGTCGCGGAGCCGGAACAGGCCGCCCGACCCGACGCCGAAGAACACCCGGGTCCGGCACTCGGGGTCCACCGGCAGCAGCAGGCAGCGCAGCGAGGCGACGAACTCGCCGGGCGGCGCGGTGGGTTCGTCCTCGGCGTGCAGCTTTCCGTAGGCCCGCGCGGTGAGCCGCCGCAGTCCCGCCTTCAGTGCGCCGCGCTGCCCGGACCGTATGTCCTCGGCGAGCCGGGACCGGCTGCGGCCCACGGCGCTGCCGAGGGCGTGGCAGGCGTCGCGGGCGGCGCGCGGCCCGTCCTCGGCGGCCCGGGCGCCGCCCGCGACGGCGATGAACAGCAGCGCGTCATCCCCCGAGCCGAACCGTGCGGTCAGCAGCGCGTCCGCGCGCGGTGCTCCCCGGTACCGCGCGGAGTCCCCGCGTCCGGAGACGGCACGCACCGTCAACAGCCCGTAGCGCGCGCCGTCCAGCACGGTGTCCGGCACCAGACCGTCCAGCCGTTCGGGATCGGCGGACGGCCAGGCGGTCGGCTCCGCATCGTATGTGGGTGGCCGGTCCCCCACGTGGATGACCTCCGGCGGGGACGGTGCGGCGGGCGGTGGCGAAGGGTCGAGGGGCGGCCCGAAGGCTCCGGTGGGTGTCCACGGTGCTCCGGGGGTGGAGGCAGCGCCCTGCCGTGGCACGGGAGTTCGGGCGTCGGGGGGTGGTGCCGGGGGCGTGGCGGGTTTCACCGCCGAGCGGACCGGCGGCAGGTGCGGGGGCGGTGCGGCCGCACCGGGGGGTGGGCCGCCAAGCGGTCGCGGTGGGTCCGATGAGGGGGAATGTGCCACGGGCAGCCCGGCGGTTGCCGGGGGCGTGGCGGCCGCCGGTGGTCGCGGGTCCGGCGGCGTCGGAGGCGGGCCCTCGAAGGCCCGCAGGGCGGTGTCGAAGTGCTCGTCGAACGAGCCGTCGGCCGGTGCGCCGGCCAAGTCCGGTGTTCCATCGTCGTCGTAGAGCCGCCGCCACCACGCATCATCGTGATGGTGCTGCTCCCCCTGATGACTCATGTCCCTATTGTCTGCCGCGACGCGCCTGCGGAAACGGTTCTTGGCAGAACGCTACGGTTCGCCATGGCGATTGGGGGTTGCGGTGCCCGCGGCCGGAGGCCGCTGACGGATGCCGCGGACACCGCGACCAACGAATCTCCGCCGGACAAAGCCCCACGCCATCCGGCAGTCTTGGCACATGGCGACCGCGCAAGTGTGGCTTGTGGGACTGGTGATGCTCGCAGGGCTGCTCGCGGTCCTGGTACCGGGGCTGCCGGGACCGCTGCTGTGCTGGGCCGCCGTGCTGTGGTGGGCGTCAACCGTCCATACGGCGCTGGCCTGGTACGTGCTGTTCGGCTCCGCGGTCGTCCTGGTGGTCGGTCAGGTACTGAAGTGGTTCGCGCCCGGCCGCCGGATGCGGGAGGCGGGCATCACCCGGCAGACCCTCCTGCTGAGCGGGCTCTACGGCATCGCCGGATTCTTCCTCCTTCCCGTGGTGGGCGCGCTGCTGGGGTTCGTCGGCGGAATCTACGGTCAGGAACGCCTCCGCCTGGGCAGTCACGGCGCGGCCCGCGCCGCCACCCGTACGGCGATGCGCGCGGTCGGCCTGTCCGTACTGGCCGAACTCCTGGCCTGCCTGCTGGTGGCCGGGGCCTGGCTCGGCGCGGTCATCTTCGCCTGACGGCACCGGGGTTGGGCCGCTACGGCGCCGTGGTGGCCGGGGCGGGGGTGGCCGGGACGGCCGGGACCGCGCAGCGCAGCGGACCCCGGGTGATGCGGCCGCTGGTGATCCGCACATCGATCTGAGCCGCCGGGCCTTCGCCCTCCTTGGCGGCGGCGTTGGCCGCCGTGCAGGTCAACTGGCTGACCCCGTTCGGGGTGAGCCTGGAGACATCGGTGGACAGGACGATCTGCACCTGTCCGGTGCCCGAGGCGACCTTGGCCACGCCGACGGGCGGCGCCAGCTCCGTGGTCAGACCGCGGGCGATCTCCGCGCTGTTGGGGCCGCTGAGCAGCAGATCGAGCGTCTCCTGGGGACCGACGGGACCGGAGGCGGGCCGGGTGACCGACTGCAGACCCGTCGGAGAGACGAAGTACAGCCGGACCGTGGCCTGCGGATGGACACCGGTCGCCGGTACTCCGGCCTCGATGACACCGGTCGGCTGGATGCCGCAGCCCGCGAGCGCGCCGAGCGCCGCGAACCCGGCGAGCCCCGAGGTGACGGCCGCCAGCCGCCGCGCCGCCCTCACTCCCGCTCCTCGCCGTCGTCGGGGCACGGGTCCTGCGCATGCGGGTCCCGGGCGCGCAGCGGTAGGTCCACCGTGAAGACCGCGCCGCCCTCCGGCCGGTTGGCGGCGCGCAGTTCGCCTCCGTGCAGCCGGACGTTCTCCTCGGCGATGGCGAGCCCGAGGCCGCTGCCCTCCGAGCGGGCGCGGGCCGCGTCGGCCTTGTAGAAGCGCTCGAAGATGTGCGGCAGCACCTCGGCCGGGATGCCGGGGCCGTTGTCGGCGACCTCGATCAGCAAGCGGTCTCCTTGGGTTGCGAGCGAGACCCGGACGGGCGCGCCGCCGTGCCGTAGCGCGTTGCCGACCAGGTTGGCGACGACCACGTCGATGCGGCGAGGATCGAGCAACGCCCGTACGGTGTCCGGAAGTCGGGTTTCGACCTGGTCCTGCCAGCCGCGGGCCTGCAGGGATTTGCGCACCGTCTCCGCGGCGTCCACCTCGTCGAGGTGGAGGGCGGCGGCTCCGGCGTCGAAGCGGGAGACCTCCATCAGGTCCTCGACCATCCGGACCAGCTTGGCCGTCTCCTCGCTCACCAGCCGGACGGCCGCGGCGGTGTCCGGGTCGAGGGTGGCCGCGTCCTCGTCCAGCACGTCGGTGACCGCGGTCATCGCGGCCAGCGGGGTGCGTAGTTCGTGCGAGACGTCGGAGGCGAAGCGCCGGGCGGTGGCTTCCAGGCGGCGCAGCTCGATGACGTTCTCCTCCAGGGTCGCGGCCATGCGGTTGAACGTGCGGGAGAGCTCGGCGAGTTCATCACCGCCGCGCACGGCGAGCCGGGTGTCCAGTCTGCCCGCCGCGATGTCCCCGGCGGCCCTGCGCAGCCCGCGTACCGGCCGCAGCACGCCCTGCGCGGCGAGCAGCGCTGCCACCAGGGACAGTGCGAGCGCGGGGACCGCACCGCGTTCGGCGGCCTTGATCAGCGCGCCGGTGTTGGCCTGTTCCGCGGTGAGCGGGAGTTCCGCGTAGACGGCGAGGCCGGACTGCGTACGGTCGGTGCGCGCGTAGGTCACCGGCATGCCGATCGCCAGCCAGGGGTGGCCGTCCTTCATGACCCGCTGGAAGACCGGAACGCCCTTGGTGGTCACCGCCCTGCGCAGCTCGGGGGTGATGGCGGTGCTGGTGTCGGCCGGGCGCTGCGGCATGAAGGGGCCGTTCTGGTAGCTCGCGTACGCCTGCCAGTTCTGCGCCTGGCCGCCGCCGTCGAGCTGGTAGGCGAAGTGCTGCAGATCGCTGGCGGTGGGCGGGAAGGGCAGGTCGGGGGCGAGTGAGTTGACCTGGGAGCGCAGCGCGTTGATGGCGGTGTCCTGGCTGCTCTGCAGGATCGCCTTCCTGGCCTCCTGGAAGGTGAACGCGGCGGTGGTCAGCGAGGTGACCGCGGCGACCAACAGGAATGCCACGGCCAGCCGCGCGCGCAGACCGCGCGCGGCTGACCAGCGGATCCGGGGACGTCTCACAGCGGCCCGAAGCGGTAGCCGAAGCCGCGCAGCGTCTGGATGTACTTCGGGGAGCGCGGGTTGTCCTCCACCTTCGCGCGCAGCCGCATCACGCAGGCGTCGACCAGCCGGGAGTCACCGTGGTAGCTGTGCTCCCAGACGCTCTCCAGCAGCTGCTGGCGGCTGAAGACCTGGCCGGGCGCGGCGGACAGGTACAGCAGGAGTTTCATCTCGGACGGCGGCAGGGCGAGGTCCTGGCCGTCCTTGGCGACGATCAGCCCGGCGCGGTCGATGCTCAGGTCCCCGTAGGTCTCCACGGCCGAGGGCATCAGCAGTCCGGCCGCCTCGTCGCCGTCGGCGGGGGCGGTACGGCGCAGTACCGCGCGGATGCGTGCCTCCAGCACCTCGCCGCGCGCGGGCTTGACGATGTAGTCGTCGGCCCCGGCCTCCAGTCCGAGGACCACGTCCATGTCGTCACCGCGTGCGGTGAGCATGATGATCGGCAACTGCCGGGTGGCGCGGATGCGTCGGCACACCTCGAACCCTGAGGCGCCCGGCAGCATCAGGTCGAGCAGCACGAGGTCGGGCCGGAAGCCCTCCAAGGCGGCCAGCCCGGCCTCACCGGTTGCCGCCGCCTCGATCTCGTGACCGCGGCGGCGTAGGGCAAGGGTGACCCCGTGCCGCACCGCGGGGTCATCCTCGATCAAAAGCACTCGCGACATGCGTCAAGTATCGACGGGTTTTATGAGCAAACGGTCACAAGCGGATCCATCGCCCTGCCTCGGCCCGTCTCCCTCTCCGGATGGCGACGGAGTCAGGAAGGCCGGGAATCATGGTGCGCAGCGGTATTCGGGCAGCCAACGGGCGTGTGATGGCGGCAGCGGCAGTCGCCCTCACCGGGGCGGGGTTGCTGGCCGGCTGGTGGAGCGCCCAGGCGGGTGAACCGACCGGTCCCGCGCCCAAGCCCGCCCGGTCCTCCGCGGCGCCGGTCACCGGCCAGACCTCCAGCCCGAACCCGGGACTCCCCGCTCCCCAGGTCAACATGGACATCGCACACGCCGCCGAGAGCGGCGGCAAGGCGGTCAACATCACCATCGACGACGGCCCCGACCCGACCTGGACCCCGAAGATCCTCAAGGTGCTCCGGGACAACGGCGTCAAGGCGACCTTCTGCATGATCGGCCCGCAGGCCGCGGCCCACCCCGACCTCGTCAAGCAGGTCGTGGCGGACGGCAACCGGCTCTGCGACCACACGGTGTCGCACAACACGGCGATGGACCACCGGTCCGACGACTACCAGAGGCAGCAGATCCTGGACGCCGCCAAGGACATCGAGCAGGCCTCCGGCGGGGTCAAGCCGATGTACTACCGCGCACCGGGCGGCGCCTTCACCCCGTACAGCAGACAGACGGCCGCCGCGAACGGGATGCGGCCGCTGGGGTGGAACGTGGACAGCAAGGACTTCCAGAAGCCGGGCACCGACGCCATCGTGCGCACGGTCGAGAACGAGCTGCGGAACGGCCCGACGATCCTCTTCCACGACGGCGGCGGCAACCGCTCGCAGACCGTCGCCGCACTGGAGCGTCTGCTCCCGTGGCTGAAGCAGCAGGGTTACGGGTTCAGCTTCCCGGTCCACTGATCCACGTCGCCGGATCGTCGCCGGTCCGCCGCCGGTCGGTTTCGGCCCGCGGGGCTGGGGTTCGCCACAGCCGGGCTCCCGCGGCTTACAACGCGCCCTCCAGGGCAAGCAAAGCGCGCTTGCGGTCCAGCCCGCCCGCGTAGCCGGTGAGGGTGCCGTCGGAGCCGATGACGCGGTGGCACGGGCGGATGATCAGCAGCGGGTTGGCGCCGACGGCGCCACCGATCGCCCGTACCGCACCCGGAGAGCCCGCCAGGGCGGACAGTTCGCGATACGTGACGGTGCTGCCGTACGGGACGGTGTCCAGCGCCGCCCACACCCGCTCCCGGAACTCGGTTCCGCGCGGCGCGATCGGCAGATCGAAGTCGCGCAACTCCCCCGCGAAGTAGGCCTTCAGCTGCCGCTCGGCCTCGGCGAACGGCGTCGGATCGCGCTGCCACGCGGGCTGTACCGTCACGCCGCCGCGCTGCCCCCGCACACTGACCGCGGTCAGCACGAAGCCGTGGTCCGGGGTCTCCTCTCCGGCGAGGGTCAGCTCGCCGAGGGGGCTGTCGAGTGTGGTGTAGACGGTCATGGTGATTCCTGTTCTCGCGGTGTGAGGGCGCCCGGGTCCGAGGCCCACAAGTGACGCAGGGCGTACGAGCGCCAGGGGCGCCAGGCGTTCGCGGCACACGGGGTGACGGTCGGGGTGGGCAGGAAGACATCCGGATCGCCGAGTGCGCGCATACGGATGTATCCGGCGGTCCACGCGTCGACGCCGGGCAGGGCGAGCAGTGCCGCGTGCGCCCGCTCGCGGTCCGCCCCGGGGTCGAGGCACAGCGTGCCGTCGGCCAGCGCGGTCGCCAGGCCGGACACGGCCTTCGGCAGGTCGGCCGGATCGGCCTCGACGAGGGTGCCGACGGCCGGGAAGAGGCGGGTGAGGGAGCCGTCGGGTGCGCCGGGCAGCGGATCGCCGTACGCGGTCACCAGCGCGGCCGTTTCCGTCGGCCGCGCACCGAGCACGGCGCACACCGCCAGTTCGTGCGGGTCCGCCGCGCCCGGCGAACGCAGCCCGGGGACGGCGCGGACCAGCGGGGCCAGCAGTGGGTCGGCGCCCAGCGACGCCGCGACCGCATCCGGGTCGGCGTCGAGGTCGAACAGACCGCGCATGCGCTGGACGGCGGTGGTCAGGTCCCTGAGGTCGGCCAGCCGCAGTCGGCACTCCAGCCAGCGGCCCGCCCGGGCCCGCGCCCCGGGTTCGTCGACCTCGGCGATCCCCGCCCCGTACGGCAGCCGCAGCGTGCGGCGGTAGGTGCGTGCGCCGGGCTCGCCGGTGATCTCCTCGACACCGGGTACCGCCCGCCGTGCCAGGAGGTCGAAGACGGCCGCGTCATACGGTCCGCGGTGCGCGAGCCGCAGCGGCACCCCGGCGGCGGGTACCGCGGGGGTCCTGGCGGCGGAGGGCGGCGCGCTGGCCGCGGCGCGGTGGGAACGCGTCACGGCGCGCAGTTGGGTGGGGGTGCGGGCGTAGATCTCGCGGATCGAGTCGTTGAACTGCCGCACGCTCGCGAACCCGGCCGCGAAGGCGACCTCGGTCACCGGCAGGTCGGTGGTCTGCAGCAGCACCCGCGCCGTCTGCGCCCGCTGGGCGCGGGCGAGCGCCACCGGTCCGGCGCCGACCTCGGCGGTGAGCTGGCGGTGGACCTGGCGGGCGCTGTAGCCGAGCCGCGCGGCCAGCCCGGCAACGCCGTCCCGGTCCACGATCCCGTCCCGGATCAGGCGCATCGCCCGTCCGACGAGGTCCGCCCGGACGTCCCACTCGGGCGAGCCGGGCACCGCGTCCGGGCGGCAGCGGCGGCAGGCGCGGTATCCGGCGCCCTGTGCGGCGGCGGCCGTCGGGTAGAAGGTGACGTTCTGCCGCTTGGGGGTCACCGCCGGGCAGCTCGGCCGGCAGTAGATGCCGGTGGTCCGCACGGCGGTGAAGAACACCCCGTCGAAGCGGCTGTCCCGGCTGCGCACCGCCTGGTATCCGGTCTCTACGTCGATCACACAACCCAGTCTGCGGCACCGCGCACACCCCGACTGGCGGAAATCGGACGTCGCCCTTCCGTCCGTTCTTCGGTCGCCCTTCAAGGAGGAGCTGACAGACTCCGCCGCCGATGGAGACCGGGAACAGACTTGCGAGGGAGAACGGGTGTGGAAATCACGCGGCGGGGGAATGTCACGGGCACATAGCAACCGTGAAGGCGACGTGAAGCCCAGGCCAACTGCCAGATCTGATCGACTCGTTGGAGGAGCGCATGGTTTACACCGTCGTACTCGGCATTGTGATCGTCGCGCTCGGCGTCGGCAGCGTGGTGTACACGTTCTGGCACGAAGGCAGCCCGATCACCGCACGCCGCCGACGCCACAACGGCGCCGGCTAAGCCATTCGGCGGGATCTTGCTCGGGGTTGCGGTGGGTTCGGACACCGCCGCTTCGCGGCATGGTGGTTGCTCGCCGCTGCGGCCGGTCTTCCTTGGGGGCAAGCCCCCAAACCCCCAGCCTCGGGGCACGGCCCCGACCCCGAGGGGCGCGTCCTCTCGCGGCACGCCCCTAAAGCCTCAGGGGCGTCGGGGACTTGTCCCGGCAGATCGTCCCGCGGGGGGCTTGGGGGACCTGCCCCCAAATGTCCGCCGCGGCGGCGAGCAACCCCCGCGGCGGGGACCGGCGGTCCGAACCAACCGCAGCCCACCACCATTGACGTCAACGCGGCCCCCGGCCGCTCCGCTTGGCCTCGGCCGCTGCGCGGCCGACGGCCGACCGCTGCTTCCACTCCCGGCGCTGCTCGGCGCGCAGCCGTGCGTCGGTGCGGGCGGCGATCCAGGCGTTCTCCCTCAGCAGCTTGCGGTAGCTCTCCCATCGCCGCTGCGGAAGCGTGCCCTCCTCCAGCGCCCGGAGCACCGCGCAGCCCGGCTCCGCGGTATGCGCGCAGTCGTGGAACCGGCACTCGCGCGCCAACTCCTCGATCTCGGCGAAGACTTGGGCCACCCCGGATTCCGCGTCCCACATGCCGACGCCGCGCAGGCCCGGAGTGTCGATCAGCACACCACCGCCGGGCAGCGGCAGCAGATCGCGGGTGGTCGTGGTGTGCCTGCCCTTTCCGTCCGCGTCACGGGTCGCCCGCACCTCCTGCGACTCCTCCCCCAACAGGGCGTTGGCCAAGGTGGACTTGCCCGCGCCGGACTGGCCCAGCAGTACGGAGGTGGTCCCGGACAGGATCGCGGCGAGGACGTCAAGGCCCGCGCCGGTGACCGCGCTCACCGCGAGCACCTGGACACCGGGCGCCGCGGCCTCGGTGTCGGCGAGCAGATAGCCCAGGTCCGGATCCGGCACCAGATCGGACTTGGTGAGTACCACGAGCGGCTGCGCGCCGCTCTCCCAGGCGAGCGCCAGAAACCGTTCGACCCGGCCGAGATCGAGTTCGGCGGCGAGGGACACGGCCAGCACCGCATGGTCGACGTTGGCCGCCAGCACCTGTCCCTCGGAACGCCGGGTCGAGGTGTTGCGGACGATGGCGGTGCTGCGCGGCAGCAACGCCCGTACCAGGAAGGGGTCGCCGCCGAGGTCGAGCGCCGCCCAGTCGCCGGTGCACACCCACTTCAGGGGGTCGGACGAAGTGACGGGAGCGATACCGGCCCTGACCAGGCCGCTCGCCGTGGCGGCGTCGCAGAGGTCGCCGTACACCCGCACGATACGGGCCGGAACCAGTCCTTCAGCCGCGTACGGCGCGAATGCGGTGTCGAGCGTGCTGTGCCAACCGTAGTCGGAAAGCGAGGAGTTCAAGAGGGTCAACCTTCGAGAGGAGCGGAGTGGATGGAGTGAGGTGGCATACCGTCCGAATGCGGGCAGCGCCCAGCGCGGTGACAGTCATCGGTCCTCACCTCCCGCTCTCCTCGTACGGACCGCGCGATGTGCGCGGCCCTCATCAGCCGTTGACGTGTGGGACGTTACGTATCGTCCGCTTCGTCGTCCACCGGTTTTCTCGCCGCGCCGTTCTCGGCGGGGCCGCCCTCGTGTCTGCCCTTCAGCCGGGACCGCAGGTCCCGGTGCGGGAGGAAGCCCGCCCAGCGCTCGGGGAATTCGGCGGGCGGCTCGTCGTCGGGCCCGATCTCGTCGTCGGGGCTGTCGTGGTTCGCCGCGCGCCGGGCCTCGGCGCGCGCGACCACCTCCTCGGCGGCCTTCTCGTTCTCCCTCTCCCGTTCGGCACGGGCCGCGGCGGTGGCCACCGACGGCCAGATCCGGTCGATGGCGGCGTTGACGGCCGCGCCGACCAGTACCGCGAACGCCGACACGCCGATCCACAGCAGCACCGCCACCGGCGCGGCGAGCGATCCGTAGATCGTCGGCCCCTCCACGGTGTGCGTGAGGTAGATGCGCAGCAGGAAGCTGCCGAGCACCCACATCAGCAGTGCGACGAGCGCGCCCGGGATGTCCTCGATCCACGGCGAGCGCACCGGCACGGACACGTGGTAGAGGGTGGTCAGAAAGGCGATGGACAGCACCAGCACCACCGGCCAGTACAGGGCGCCCACGATCACCGAGCTGTGCGGGATCAGGCTGACCACCGCCTCCGGCCCGGCGACCAGCAGCGGGAGCACGATCGCGCCGACGACAAGGGCGATGACGTAGAGCCCGAAGGCGAGCAGCCGGGTGCGGACGATTCCGCGCCGCCCCTCCAGCCCGTACATGATCGTGATGGTGTCGACGAAGACGTTGACCGCGCGGGAGCCGGACCACAGGGCGATGATGAAGCCGAGCGAGATGACGTCCGCCCGGCCAGTCCGGAAGACGCTGTCGACCAGCGGCCGGACCAGTTGGTTGACCCCCTTGTCCGAGAGGACGGTCGCGGAGGCGGTGAGGATGTTCTTCCTGATGTGGCCGACGGTGTCGGCGCCGATGGCCACGTCGAGGTAGCCGATGGCGCCGACCAGGCCGAGCAGCAGCGGCGGCAGTGAGAGCAGGACGAAGAACGCGGCTTCCGCGGCGAGGCCGGTGACCCGGTACTCCATACAGGAGTTGAAGGTGTCCTTGACCAGCAGCCAGGCCAGCTTCCGCTTCGAGACGTTCCGATACAGGGCCCGCGCCCTGTGCAACCGCCCTGGTCCCGGCGGTGGTGTTCCCTCTGCTGCCTCCACCTGCCTACCGTAGCTGCCATGGCTGCCCCTACACACACGGTGACCAACCAGGCTCCGCCGCTGGTCGCCTACGATGTCTACGCCTCCGACCCGGCCCTCACCGAGGGCGTCGCACGGCACGCCGCACCGGAGCGACTCGACGAGATCTCGGCGGAGCTGAGCGAGCTCGGCCGCGCGGCGGGTTCGGCGCAGGCCCAGCGCTGGGGTGAGGAAGCCAATGGCTACCCTCCTGCGCTCCGCACCCACGACCGGTACGGGAACCGCATCGACGAGGTCGACTTCCATCCCAGCTGGCACCGGCTCCTCGGCCATGCTGTCTCCGCGGGCCTGACGGACGCGTGGTCCCGTCCCGACGGCCATCTGCGGCGTACCGCCGGTTTCATTACCTGGACGCAGGTTGAGGCGGGGCATGGCTGCCCGCTGTCGATGACGCACGCGGCGGTGCCCACACTGCGGACCGAGCCGTCGCTCGCCGCCGAGTGGGAGCCGCGGCTGGCCTCCCGGGTCTACGAGTCGCAACTGCTGCCGCCGACCGAGAAGCCCGGCGCACTGTGCGGCATGGGCATGACCGAGAAGCAGGGCGGTTCCGACGTACGGGCCAACACCACGCGGGCCGAACCGCTGGCCGAAGCGGGGACGTATCTGCTGACCGGGCACAAATGGTTCTGCTCGGCGCCGATGTCCGACGCCTTCCTGGTCCTCGCCCAGGCGCCCGGGGGCCTGACCTGCTTCCTGCTGCCACGCGTACTGCCCGACGGAACCCGTAACCCGTTCGCCATCCAGCGGCTGAAGGACAAGCTCGGCAACCGCTCCAACGCCTCCTGCGAGGTGGAGTTCTCCGGGACCTGGGCGCACCGGGTCGGTGAGGAGGGCCGCGGGGTCGCGACGATCATCGAGATGGTGGCTGCGACGCGGCTCGACTGCGTCTCCGGCTCGGCGGCGATCATGCGACAGGCGGTGGCCCAGGCCATCCACCACACGGCGTACCGCGAGGCGTTCGGCGGGCCGCTGATCGACAAGCCGCTGATGCGCAACGTGCTGGCCGACCTCGCCCTGGAGTCCGAGGCGGCGACCACCACCGCGCTGCGGCTCGCCGCCAGCTACGACAGCGACAGCGAGCACGAGCGGAACCTGCGGCGGGTCGCCGTTCCGGTGGCCAAGTACTGGGTGACCAAACGCTGCCCCGCGGTCGCGGGCGAGGCACTGGAGTGCCTGGGCGGCAACGGCTACGTAGAGGAGTCGGGCATGCCCCGGCTGTTCCGTGAGTCGCCGCTCAACTCCATCTGGGAGGGCTCGGGCAACGTCCAGGCACTCGACGTACTGCGCGCGCTGCAGCGCGAGCCGAACGCGCTGGGTGCCTTCCTCGGCGAGATCGGTCTGTCCCGCGGCGCGGACCACCGGCTGGACGCCGCGATCAAGGACCTGCTGACCGAACTGGCCGATCTGGAGGGCATCGAGGCGCGCGCCCGCCGCGTGGTGGAGCGGATGGCGCTGGTCCTGCAGGGCTCGCTGCTGGTGCGCTTCGCACCACCGCAGGTCTCGGACGCGTTCTGCGCCTCCCGCCTGGGCGGCGACTGGGGCTCGGCGTTCGGCACCCTGCCGCACACCCTCGACCTGGCGTCAGTGGTGAACCGGGCCCGCCCGGTGACGTAGCCGTTTCTTCCGGGGGGCGACCCCCGGAAGTCCCCTCAGCAGGACAGCTGAACCGCGATGGGGGCGCGGGTGGTGCCGCGCCGACTCGGCACCACCCGGGTCTTCGACCGGCGGCCCCAGGGGGGAGGGGGCTGCTGGTCCGACCCTGCGCCACTTTCCGGCAGGTCGGCATACGGCGGCAACCGTTGCAGAACGTTGCACTTCTTTCGCACATACCCGGCGCGGGCCGCCGCCGGGACGGCACCATAAGGGGCAACGCGGAAGGGCACGGGGGACGACAGCTCGGAGAGACCGCACGTGAACCAGCAGCCAGCAGACCCGGTGGTACTCACTCAGACGCGTAACGCGGCACTGGCAGGCCGTCAACCGAGCGGCGAACCCAGGCCGTTGATCGGTGACTCATGGCACCGGATGCTCCGCACCGGAGTCGATCCCGACCGGGGCAACCACCTCGGCTTCCTGCCGCTCGACGAGATCGAACACCGCCGCAGGACCTCCCCGCTCGGCGAGGTGCTGCCGACCCTGTGCGAGTCACTGCGGTCGGTCGCCGAGACCGGCTGCCACCTCGTCGTCGTCACCGACGCCGAGGGCCGGGTGCTGTGGCGGGCCGGAAGCCCGGCGATGCGGCGCAGCGCGGACCGCCTCGAACTGGTCGAGGGCGCCGCCTGGGCGGAGGAGGTGGCGGGCACCAACGGGATCGGCACCGCCCTGGTGACCCGGCGCCCGGTGCAGGTGCACTCCACCGAGCACTACGTACGCGCCCTGCACCAGTTGACCTGTGCCGCCGCGCCGCTGCACGATCCGCGCGACGGACGGCTGCTCGGTGTGGTGGACGTGACCTGTCCCGCGGCCACCACGCACCCCGCCACCCTCGCGCTGGTCAGCGCCGTCGCCCGGGTCGCCGAGGGTGAACTGCGGCTACAGCACTGGGAGTCGGTCGAGCGGCTGCGCTCGGCCGCCGCGCCGGTGCTGGCCCGGCTGGACGGCCAGGCGGTCGCCGTGGACCGCGACGGCTGGACGGCGGCGATCACCGGTCTGCCTCCGATGGACCGGGTGGCGCTGCCCGATGCGCCCATGGCGGGCGAGGCATGGCTGCCATCGCTCGGGCAGTGCGTGCTGGAACCGCTGCCGGGCGGCTGGTTGGTGCGGGTCGGCCCGCCGCAGAAGCGGGAGAGCGCCGCCCCGAGCCGGGTCACCTTGGACCTGACCTGCGCCCGGTCCTGGACGGTCACCGTCAGCGGCCCGTCCGGCAGCTGGTCGCAGCGGCTCAGCCCGCGCCACGCCGAACTGCTGTTCGCGCTCGCCGTCCGGCGGACAGGCAGCAGCGCCGCGCAGCTGGCGGCCGATCTGTTCGGCGACGCCACCCGGGAGGTGACCGTACGGGCCGAACTGTCCCGACTGCGGCGGAACTTGGCGGGCGTACTGGCCCATCGCCCCTACCGCTTCGCCGATGAGGTCGCGGTCGAGCTGCGCCGGCCCGACGACCCGTCGGACCTGCTCCCGTTCTCCACGGCCCCGGCGGTACGCGCGGCCCGCGGCACGCCGCAGACCGCCGACGGCCCTTTGGCGTAGGGCTGTCCGCCGGATCCTGGTCGGGTTGCGGCCGGTTGGTCACCGCCGGACGACGCCTTGGGGGTTGCTCGCCGTCGCGGCGGAAACTTTTGCCGCCTGAGCGGCGAGCAGCCCGACGACGCGGCGCGGCGCGGCGGGACCTGGTCGGATTGCGCCCGGTTGATGACCGCCGATCCACATGGTCACAGTTGCTCACCACCGCAGCGGACACTCCTTTCTGCCGCAACGGCGAGCAGCCCGACGACGCGGTCCAGCGGTGACCAACCGGCCGCAACCCGACGAACATCCCCCTGATCGGCCCCCCGCCGGGGGATCGGCGGATCCGCCGCACCGGCCAGCGACCCGCCCTGGATCGGCGGATCCGCCGGGCGGCGGCGGCCGCTCGGCGGGTGGGACACTGGTCGCATGCCGGAGCTACCGGAGGTCGAAGCTCTCACCGGGTTCCTGGCCGAGCGGCTGACCGGGCGCAGGGTCGCCCGGGTGTATCCGGTGTCCGTCCAAGTGCTCAAGACCTACGATCCGCCGCTGACCGGCTTTGAGGGCCGCACCATCACCGGCGTCGGACGGCATGGGAAGTTCCTGGACATCGCGGCCGACGACGGCACCCATCTGATCGTCCACCTGGCCCGGGCGGGCTGGCTGCGGTGGACGGACAAGCTGCCGGACGAGCAGCCGCGCCCCGGGAAGGGGCCGCTGGCGCTGCGGCTGCGCCTCGCCGAGCCGCAAGGCGCCGGTTTCGATCTGACCGAGGCCGGTACGCACAAGCGGCTCGCCGTGTACTGCGTACGTGATCCGGCCGAAGTGCCGGGAATCGCCCGGCTGGGCCCTGACCCGCTGGACCAGGCGTTCACCCTGGACGCCTTCGCGGGGCTGCTGGCGGGCGAGCGCCGCCAGATCAAGGGCGTGCTACGGGATCAGTCGGTGATCGCCGGGATCGGCAACGCGTACTCGGACGAGGTGCTGCACGCCGCCCGGATGTCCCCGTTCAAGATCGCCGCATCGCTGGACGAGGGCGAGGTCGGCGCGCTGTACGAGGCACTGCGCGGGACGCTGCGCGATGCCGTGCGGCGGTCGCGGGGGCTGGTCGCGGGCGAGTTGAAGGCCGAGAAGAAGAGCGGCCTGCGAGTCCACGGACGCACCGGTCAGCCGTGCCCGGTCTGCGGCGAGACCGTACGGGAGGTGTCGTACCGCGACTCGTCGCTGCAGTACTGCCCCACCTGCCAGACCGGCGGCAGGCTGCTCGCGGACCGGCGGCTGTCCCGGTTGCTCAAGTAGCGCCCGGCGGTGGGCCGGTGGGCATCCGGGCCAGCTCCGACCGGTGGTAGGAGTACCCGAAGTAGACGATGAGCCCGACCACGAACCAGACGGCGAACCGCACCCATGTCTGCCAGTGCAGGAACGTGATCAGCCAGATCGAGAAGACGGCGCCGAGCGCGGGCACCGCGGGCATGCCGGGGCAGCGGAAGGCGCGCGGCAGGTCGGGCTGCCGGTAGCGCAGCACGATCACGGCGACGCAGACCACGACGAACGCGAGCAGGATGCCGATGTTGGTCAGCTCCGCCGCCGTGCCGATGGGCACGAATCCGGCGATGACCGCGGATGCCACGCCGACGATCCAGGTCACCCGGGTCGGGACGTGCCGCGTGGGATGCGTGTGCGCGAACCACTTCGGCAGCAGCCCGTCCCGGCTCATCGAGTACCAGACGCGGGTCACCCCGAGCATGAACGTGAACATCACCGTCAGGATGCCGATGATCGCGCCCCCGGCGACCACGTTCGCGATGCCGTTCAGGCCCACCGACTTGAACGCCGTGGAGAAGCCGCTGGTCTTGTCGATGTGGTCGTAGCGCTGCATACCGGTCAGCACCAGGCACGCCAGAACGTACAGCACCATCGAGACGGCCAGCGAGTAGACGATCGCCCTGGGCATATGGCGCTGGGCGTCCTTGGACTCCTCGGCCGCCGTGCTCATCGCGTCGTAGCCGAAGACGGCGAAGAAGACGGTGGCGGCCCCGGTGAAGCTGCCGGCCACGCCGTAGGGGAAGAACGGGTGGTAGTTGGCGGTGTTGATGTGGAAGAAGCCGACCGCGATGACCAGCAGCACCACCACGACCTTGATGCCGACCACCGTGGTCTCGAAGCGGGCGGCGCTCCTGATGCCGAGGGTGAGCAGATAGGCGATCAGCAGACACAGCACGGCGGCGAACAGATCGACCCGGTGACCGCGTCCGGTGCCCGGGGCACCGAGCATCCACACCGGCAGCTTGATCCCGGCCTGGCTCACCAGGAAGTCGAAGTACCCGGAGATACCGATGGCCACGACCGCGACGATCGCGGTGTACTCCAGCAGCAGGTCCCAGCCGATGAACCAGCCCACGAGCTCCCCGAGCACCGCGTATCCGTATGTGTAGGCGGAGCCCGCTCTGGGGATGAGCCCGGCGAACTCGGCGTAGCTCAACGCCGCCGCCGCGCTGGCGACGCCCGCGATCAGGAACGACACCACGACCGCGGGCCCCGCGATGCCGTTGGCGACGGTCCCCGCCAGGGTGAAGATCCCGGCGCCGATGATGCCGCCGATGCCGATGGCGGTGAGCTGCCAGAGCCCCAGGGTGCGGGTGAGCCGTCCCCCGGTCGCCGCGGCCTCGCTGTCCTCGATCTCCTCGATCGTCTCGACCGTCTTACGGCGCAGCACGCCCTGTCCGGCCCGGAGTACGGCCATGATGTGTCCTCTCCGCCGATCCGCCGACAGCTGACGGCGGCCCATCATGACCGACGCCCCACAGCCGTGGAAGACGGCGCTCCGCCTGATGCCCCGTCGGGTCCAATGGGCGGATGGACATGGATGTCCGCCCCCGCGCGGCTACCGGATGCGGGGGCGGACCGTGCTGGGAGCGGAGCGTCAGTACTTCGAGCTCGCGCGACGGCGCAGAAGGTAGACCCCGCCGCCGGTGACAGCGGCCGCCAGCAGCGTGGCGCCGAGGGCCGCCTGGACGGTGTTGATCCCGCCGCGGCTGCCGCCGAGGCCGGTCTTGGCGCCCTTGGTCGGCGTGCTGGACGTGGTCGAACCCGACGTCGAACCCGACGTCGTGCCGGACTTGGTGACCGTGGACTTCGCGTAGATGTCGCCGACGGTGAAGTCCCCGCCGGTGATGGACTTACCGCCGCAGGTGGCGGTCACCTTGTACGCGCCGTTCTTGGCCGTGGGCAAGATCTTCACAGTGGCGACCGAGGAGCTCTGGTTGACGATCCCCTTGAGCGGCGCGCGTGAGAACACGCTGGACTCGACGATGGCGCCGCCGGACTTGCCGCTGCCACGGCACGAGCTGCCGTCCACCGTGATGGTCAGCGTCCCGCCGGGCCTCACGTCCTTGGGCGTGACGATGATGTTGTTCGGTGCGGACGGGTCCGCGACACCGGCTGCCGCCGCGAGGGGGGCGGACAGGCCGAAGGCGGCGCCTGCGACGACGGTGGCTGCGAGGGCACGAGTGACGAACATGGTGATCCTCCGTTGGACGCGCCTGGGGCGAGGCGCCCCGGGATCGGCTGGAGCACGTCCACGTCGAGACTCACCCGGCCTTTATGCGCCCGCATCCGCAAGCCCGGCTGCGCCGACCGTGAATCCTTGCCGCAAAGGGAGTTGAGGCCGGTAACAGCGCAGGTCACGTGGGATCGAAGATTGTTTGTGATGTTCACTCGAACGGCGGTGGCCCCATCGGGCGTCCGAGCCATCGCGGCACCGCCACCCATTCGCCCGTCAGATATCGCTCGACTCAAGGACCGCGACTAGCGTTCCGCACAGCGAGGCTCAGGAGGAGGCATGGCGGAGATACCCCGGATACCGGAGCCGACACAGCATCGGTCGGACACGGACACCGATGCCGACCGCCGCCCCGGACGGCGCGGCGGGCTGATGACCCCCGCCGCGATAGCCCTGACCGCGCTGCTGGGCGGATACCTGATCCATGACGGCACCCGGACCCAGGGCCCCCCGCGCCCCACCGGCGTCGACTCGCCCGCCGACCCCTCACCGTCCACCGCCCGTAGCGCGGCACCGCTGCCGTTCGCCGCGCCCTCCCGGATCAGGATCCCGACGATCAGGGTCGACGCCCCGGTGACGAAGGTCGGCCTGGACAAGGACGGCGGCGTCGGCGCCCCGCCGCCGGCGGACAAGAACCTCGCCGCCTGGTACCGCCAGGGCCCCGCCCCCGGGCAGACCGGTACCGCGGTCATGGACGGACATGTCGACAACATGGCGGGCCCCGCTGTCTTCTACAACCTCGGCGCCCTGCACAAGGGCGACCGCATCGAGGTCGCACGCACCGATGGCAGGACGGCGGTCTTCACCATCTACGGCATCGAGCTTTTCGCCAAGAACGCCTTTCCCGCCGAGCGGGTCTACGGCGACACCGGCCGCCCCGAACTGCGGGTGATCACCTGCGGCGGCGCCTTCAGCAAGCGGCACGGATACGCCGGGAACGTCGTCGTCTTCGCACGGCTGAGCGCCGAGCGCTGAGGCCCCCGCCTGCACCACGGCCGACCCCGCCCATGGTTGGGTGTGCCGCATGACCATCACCGTGACCACCTGGTCCATGGAGCAGACCTCCCCCGATGATCTGCGCCCCGCAGGTGGGCCCGGGCCGCAGGCCGGGATCCGGGTCGTCCGGGCCGAGCTGCCGAGCCCGGCGTTCAACCGGTTCCTGTACACGGCGGTCGGCGCGGATGTCTCCTGGACCGACCGGCTGGGCTGGAACTACGCGCGGTGGCAGGCATATCTGGAGCAGCCGGGCGTGGAGACATGGGTGGCGTACGAGCGCGGCACACCCGCGGGGTACATCGAGTTGGAGGGGCAGGACGAGGGCCGGGTGGAGATCGCCTACTTCGGTCTGCTGCCCGAGTTCCGCGGCCGCCGGATCGGCGGCCTACTGCTGTCGTACGGGACGGCCCGCGCCTGGGACCTAGCGGAGCGCTGGCCGCATCGGCCGCCGACGAAGCGGGTGTGGGTGCACACCTGCAGCCTGGACGGTCCGCACGCGTTGGCCAATTACCAGCGGCGCGGCTTCCGGATCTTCGAGACGGTGACCGGCGAGGAGGACAAGCAGGTGGTCGAGGGTCCCTGGCCTGGCGCGGCGCGGTGACCCGCAACACACCGTCTCGACATTCGGGAAAAGCGCGTCCACATTCTGGATAATGGTGGACTCCTACGAGAGCGGCATGCCACGCTTCCGTCATGTCTCGCGCTGGAATCGCCTTGGTAGGTCGACTGCACGTCGACCTCGGCCGCATGTCCAGCGCCATCTGTCCGGCGAGCTGACCGTCCAGCGCCGACCCGTACACGCATCGACGTCGTCGCGGACACGCGGATGCCCTCTGCGGCAGTAATCGCAGGCCAGGGCGGCCCCGCGGGTCCGTATCACGCACCATCACCCGCTTGAAGGACCGCATCGCCATGGCCAGCACACCCAATCCCGGACAAGCCGCACCGTCCCGCCGCAAGGCCGGCCGCCACCGCGGCGAGGGCCAGTGGGCCGTCGGCCACTTCACGCCACTGAACGCCAACGAGCAGTTCAAGAAGGACGATGACGGTCTCAATGTGCGGACACGCATTGAGACGATCTACGCCCACCGGGGCTTCGACTCCATCGACCCGGCCGACCTGCGCGGGCGGATGCGCTGGTGGGGGCTGTACACCCAGCGCAAGCCCGGCATCGACGGCGGCAAGACCGCGATCCTGGAGCCGGAGGAGCTGGACGACAAGTACTTCATGATGCGGGTGCGCATCGACGGCGGACGGCTGACCGTCGCCCAGCTGCGCGCCATCGGCGAGGTGTCCGAGCAGTACGCCCGTGGCACCGCCGACATCACCGACCGCCAGAACATCCAGCTGCACTGGGTCAGGATCGAGGACGTACCGGCGATCTGGCAGAAGCTGGAGTCCGTCGGCCTGTCGACCACCGAGGCGTGCGGCGACTGCCCGCGGGTGATCATCGGCTCCCCGGTGGCGGGCATCGCCGCCGACGAGATCATCGACGGAACGCCCGCGGTCGACGAGATCCACCGGCGGTACATCGGCAGCAAGGAGTTCTCCAACCTGCCGCGCAAGTTCAAGACCGCCGTCTCGGGCTCCCCGGTCCAGGACGTGGTCCACGAGATCAACGACATCGCGTTCGTCGGCGTCGTCCACCCCGAGCACGGCCCCGGCTTCGACCTGTGGGTCGGCGGCGGGCTGTCCACCAACCCGCGGCTGGCGGAGCGCCTCGGGACCTGGGTGCCGCTCGACGAGGTGGCCGATGTGTGGGCGGGAGTCGTCGGCATCTTCCGCGACTACGGCTACCGGCGGCTGCGCACCCGCGCCCGGTTGAAGTTCCTGATGGCCGACTGGGGACCGGAGAAGTTCCGGCAGGTGCTGGAGGACGAGTACCTCGGGCGCAAGCTGCTCGACGGCCCGGCCCCCGAACAGCCCAGCAACCGCTGGCGTGACCACATCGGCGTCCACGAGCAGCGGGACGGCCGCTTCTACGTCGGTTTCGCACCGCGCGTCGGCCGGGTGGACGGCACCACCCTGACGAAAATCGCGGAACTGGCCGCCGCCCACGGCTCGGACCGGCTGAGCACCACCGTCGAGCAGAAGATGATCATCCTCGACGTGTCGCGCGACCAGGTCGACTCGCTGGTCGCCGGGCTGGAGGCGCTCGACTTCCAGGTCACCCCCACGCCGTTCCGGCGCGGCACCATGGCCTGCACCGGCATCGAGTTCTGCAAGCTCGCCATCGTCGAGACCAAGGCGCGCGGCGCCTCGCTCATCGACGAACTGGAGCGCCGGATACCGGACTTCACCGAACCCATCACCATCAACGTCAACGGCTGCCCCAACGCCTGCGCCCGCATCCAGACCGCGGACATCGGGCTCAAGGGCCAGTTGGTGCTGGACGACAAGGGCGAGCAGGTCGAGGGCTTCCAGGTGCACCTGGGCGGCGCGCTGGGCCTGGAGCCCGGCTTCGGCCGCAAGGTCCGCGGCCTGAAGGTCACCGCCGAGGAACTGCCCGACTACGTCGAGCGGGTGCTCCGCCGCTTCCAGGCCGAGCGCGAGGACGGCGAGCGCTTCGCCACCTGGGCCGCGCGGGCGAGTCAGGAGGCACTCTCGTGAGCGAGCGTGCCACGCCGTTCTACTGCCCGTACTGCGGCGACGAGGACCTGCGGCCCTCCGAGGAGGGCCATGGCGCATGGGAATGCGGTGCCTGCAACCGGGCGTTCCGGCTGTCGTTCATCGGGCTGCTGGCCAAGGGCCTGCGCCGCGACAACGCCCAAGGGGGCAGCGGAACATGACGGACACTCACATAGTCGACGACGCGGAACTCCAGGCACTCGCCGAGCGGGCGGGCCGCGAGCTGGAGGACGCCGACGCGCTGGACATCCTGCGGTGGACGGCGGACACCTTCGGACCGCGCTGGTGCGTCACGTCCTCGATGGAGGACGCGGTGGTGGCCCATCTGGCCTCCCGGGTCTCCCCCGGCGTGGACGTGGTCTTCCTCGACACCGGCTACCACTTCCCGGAGACCATCGGCACCCGTGACGCGGTGGCCGCGGTGATGGACGTCAACGTCATCACCCTCACGCCACGCCAGACGGTCGCCGAACAGGACGCGGAGCACGGCGAGAAGCTGCACGACCGCGACCCGGACCTGTGCTGCGCGCTGCGCAAGGTCAAGCCGCTTGAGGAGGGCCTGCGCGGCTACCAGGCGTGGGCCACCGGCCTGCGCCGCGACGAGTCGCCGACCCGGGCGGGCACACCGGTCGTCGGCTGGGACACCAAGCGCCGCAAGGTCAAGGTCTCCCCCATCGCCCGCTGGACGCAGGGCGACGTCGACACGTACATCGCCGAACACGGTGTGCTCACCAACCCGCTGCTGACGGACGGCTACGCCTCCGTCGGCTGCGCGCCCTGCACCCGGCGCGTCCTGGCGGGCGAGGACGCGCGAGCGGGCCGCTGGGCGGGGCGGGCGAAGACGGAATGCGGGCTGCACGGATGACGGACCACGAGGAGACGACGGTGACGGACCAGGGCGCCACGATCTGGCTCACCGGCCTGCCGAGCGCGGGCAAGACCACCATCGCCCGCGCGCTGGCGGACACGCTGCGCGACGGCGGCCACCGGGTGGAGGTGCTGGACGGCGACGAGATCCGCGAGTTCCTGTCCGCGGGGCTCGGGTTCAGCCGTGAGGACCGGCACACCAATGTGCAACGCATCGGCTTCGTGGCCGAGTTGCTGGCGTCGAACGGCGTCAAGACGCTGGTCCCGGTGATCGCGCCGTACGCGGACAGCCGGGACGCGGTGCGCAAGCGGCACGAGGCGAACGGGACCGCCTATGTCGAGGTGCATGTCGCCACGCCGGTGGAGGTGTGCTCGGCACGTGATGTGAAGGGCCTGTACGCGAAGCAGGCGGCCGGGGAGATCTCCGGTCTGACCGGGGTGGACGACCCGTACGAACCGCCCGAGGCGCCGGACCTGCGGATCGAGGCGCACCGGCAGAGCGTCACCGAATCCGCGGCGGCACTGCATGCCGCGCTGACCGAGAGGGGACTCGCGTGACGACGGCGACACAGGCGGCGGAGGGCACCGACAGCCCGTACGTCCTGAGCCACTTGGACGCCCTGGAGTCCGAGGCGGTGCACATCTTCCGTGAGGTGGCGGGGGAGTTCGAGCGGCCGGTGATCCTGTTCTCCGGTGGCAAGGACTCGATCGTCATGCTGCATCTGGCGCTGAAGGCGTTCGCTCCGGCGGCGGTGCCGTTCGGGCTGCTGCACGTGGACACCGGGCACAACTTCCCCGAGGTGCTGGACTACCGGGACCGTACGGTGGCGGCGCATGGCTTGCGGCTGCATGTGGCCAGGGTGCAGGACTACATCGACGACGGCAGGTTGCGCGAGCGACCGGACGGCACCCGCAACCCGTTGCAGACCGTCCCGCTGCTGGACGCGATCGGCGAGGGCCGCTACGACGCGGTGTTCGGCGGTGGCCGCCGGGACGAGGAGAAGGCGCGGGCCAAGGAGCGGGTGTTCAGCCTGCGGGACGAGTTCGGCGCCTGGGATCCGCGCCGCCAGCGCCCGGAGCTGTGGCAGCTGTACAACGGCCGCCACGCGCCCGGTGAGCATGTGCGGGTGTTCCCGTTGTCCAACTGGACCGAGCTGGATGTGTGGCAGTACATCGCCCGCGAGGGCATCGAGCTGCCCCAGATCTACTACGCGCATCAGCGCGAGGTGTTCTCCCGCAACGGAATGTGGCTGACCGCGGGCGAGTGGGGCGGTCCGAAGCCGGGTGAGACCGTCGAGCGGCGGCTGATCCGCTACCGCACGGTCGGCGACATGTCGTGCACCGGTGCGGTCGATTCGGACGCGGTCACGATCGAGCAGGTCATCACGGAGATCGCCGCTTCGAGGTTGACCGAGCGCGGCGCGACCCGCGCCGACGACAAGCTGTCCGAGGCCGCGATGGAAGACCGCAAGCGCGAGGGATACTTCTAAATGAGCACCACAACCGAGCACCTGGCGGCCACCTCGCTGCTGCGTTTCGCCACCGCCGGATCCGTGGACGACGGCAAGTCGACACTGGTCGGCAGGTTGCTGCACGACTCGAAGTCGGTGCTGGCGGATCAGTTGGAGGCCGTCGAGCACGCCTCGCGGCGGCGCGGCCAACAGGCTCCGGACCTGGCCCTGTTGACCGACGGGCTGCGCGCGGAGCGGGAGCAGGGCATCACCATCGATGTCGCCTACCGCTACTTCGCCACCGGTCGGCGGCGGTTCATCCTGGCCGACACCCCCGGGCATGTGCAGTACACCAGGAACATGGTGACCGGCGCCTCCACCGCCGAGTTGACCGTCGTGCTGGTCGACGCCCGCAACGGCGTGGTCGAGCAGACCCGTCGGCACGCCGCGGTGGCGGCGCTGCTGCGGGTTCCGCATGTGGTGCTGGCGGTCAACAAGATGGACCTGGCCGACTACGCCGAGCCGGTCTTCGCCGCGATCGCCGAGGAGTTCACCGCGTACGCGGCCTCGCTCGGGGTCCCCGACGTCACCGCGATCCCGATCTCCGCGCTCAACGGCGACAACGTGGTGACCCCGTCCGCGCACATGGACTGGTACGGCGGCCCGACGATCCTGGAGCACCTGGAGACGGTCGCCGTCGGTTCCGGCCCGACCGACGCACCGGCCCGCTTCCCGGTGCAGTACGTGATCCGGCCGCAGACGGCCGAGCACCACGACTACCGCGGCTACGCGGGCCAGATCGCCTCCGGGGTGCTGCGGGTCGGCGAGCCGGTGACGGTCCTGCCGTCCGGGGCCACCAGCACCATCACCGGTATCGACGCGCTCGGCGAGCCGGTGGACGTGGCATGGGCGCCGCAGTCGGTGACCGTGCTGCTCGCCGACGACCTCGACATCTCCCGCGGTGACCTGATCGCCCCGTCGAAGACCGCCCCCGCCCCCACCCAGGACGTCCGGGCCACCGCCTGCCATCTGCACGAGCGCCCGCTGCGCGTCGGCGACCGGGTGCTGCTCAAGCACGGCACCCGTACCGTCAAGGCGATCGTCAAGGAACTGCCGTACCGGATCAACCTCACCGAGGGGCTGGCGCACGAGGCCGCACCCGGTGAACTGGCCGCCAACGACATAGGCGCCGTGGTGCTGCGCACCGCGCAGCCGCTGCCGCTGGACGCCTACGCCGACTCCCGGCTGACCGGCTCGTTCCTGCTGATCGATCCGGCCGACGGGACCACGCTGACCGCCGGGATGGTGGGCGAGGCGTTCGCCGCCGACGGCGGGGGCAACTCCGCGGCGGATGACGAGGGTTGGGACTTCTGATGACCACCGAGACCTTCTCCGGCTTCGCGAAGGAGGGCGGCCGCGTCGGCAGCGGCACGCTCGGCAGCGGCCAGGGCGGAGTGTCGCGATGTGCACGGTGACCTGCGCACACCGCTGGACCGCGTACCCCCATCCCCCCGCACCACGACACGTTCCCATCGACCCGGGCGCGCCCTGACGCCTACGCTCCCGGGCCCAGGAGAGGAAACCCTCCCGTGACAGCCGATCGCCCGCACCGCACGCCCAGAAACCTGATCGCGGCCGCCGCGCTTCCCCTGATGCTCCTCGGCCTGGCCGCCTGCGGCTACGGCTCCCAGTCGGCCAACAGCGCGGCGCCCGCCGCGCCCAGCGCGGGCGGCAAGAAGCTCTCCGCCGACTCCGTCACGATCGGCTACTTCGCCAACCTCACCCACGCCACCGCCCTGGTCGGGTTGCAGCAGGGGCTGTTCCAGAAGGAACTGGGCGGCACCCAGCTCAAGACGCAGGTCTTCAACGCCGGTCCTTCGGAGATCGAGGCGCTGAACGCGGGCGCGATCGACATCGGCTGGATCGGCCCCTCCCCGGCGATCAACGGCTATGTGAAGTCGCACAGCCAGAACCTGAAGATCATCGCGGGTTCGGCCTCCGGTGGCGTCTCCCTGGTGGTCAACCCGGACAAGATCAAGAGCCTGGACGACCTCAAGGGCAAGAAGATCGCCACCCCGCAGTTGGGCAACACCCAGGACGTGGCGCTCCTCAGCTACCTGGCCTCCAAGGGGTTCAAGGAGGACCCGCAGACCGGCAAGGGCGATGTCACCGTCGAGCGCATCGACAACAAGACCACCCCGATCGCCTTCCAGCAGGGCCAGATCGACGGCGCGTGGGTGCCCGAGCCGACGGCCTCGCAGCTGGTCGCCAAGGGCGCCAAGACGCTGCTGGACGAGAAGACGCTGTGGGAGAACGGCCAGTTCGTGATCACCAACGTCGTCGTGTCGCAGAAGTTCCTCAAGCAGCACCCGGATGTGGTCGAGGCGGTCCTGCGCGGCTCGGTGAACAGCAACGCCTGGATCAAGGCCAACCCCGGCCAGGCCGAGCAGGCGGTCAACGCCCAGTTGCAGAAGCTGTCCGGCAAGCCGCTGCCCGCCGCCGTCCTTGACCCGGCGTTCAAGAACGTCCAGGTCACCGACGACCCACTGGCCTCCACCCTGCGGGAGGAAGCCGACCACGCCGTACAGGCCGGACTGCTCAAGTCGCCGGATCTGAAGGGCATCTACGACCTCACGCTGCTGAACAAGGTCCTTACGGCGGAGGGCAAGCCGCCCGTCTCCGACGCGGGCCTGTAGCCGCTTCCCCCAAAGCCAGGAGGTGACACCCATGGCGACTCCGGTCACCGAGCAGCCCGTCCAGCAGGACTCCGGCGTCCCGTACGCCGCCCGTCTCGACCACGTCTCGAAGTCGTTCGGCCGACCCGGCGCCCAGCAGCAGGTGCTGGACGGCATCACCCTTGATGTCGCACCGGGAGAGTTCGTCTGCCTGCTGGGGGCCTCGGGCTGCGGCAAGTCGACGCTGCTCAACCTGGTCGCCGGTCTTGACCAGCCCTCCGCCGGGGGCATCGAAACCCCGGGCGGACGGCCCGCCTTGATGTTCCAGGAGCACGCCCTGTTCCCGTGGCTCACCGCGGGCCGCAACGTCGAACTCGCCCTGCGGCTGCGCGGGGTGCCCCGCACCGAGCGGCGCGAACGCGCGGAGCGGCTGCTGGAACTGGTGCGGCTGGGGGGCGCGTACGGCAAGCGGGTGCACGAACTGTCCGGCGGTATGCGGCAGCGCGTGGCGATGGCCCGCGCGCTCGCCCAGGACAGCCAACTCCTGCTGATGGACGAGCCGTTCGCGGCACTCGACGCCATCACCCGCGACGTGCTGCACGAGGAGCTGACCCGGATCTGGGCCGAGACGAACGTCTCGGTGCTGTTCGTCACCCACAACGTGCGCGAGGCGGTACGCCTCGGCCAGCGCGTCATTCTGCTCTCCTCCCGGCCCGGTCGGATAGCGCGCGAGTGGACGGTGGACATACCGCAGCCGCGCCGCATCGAGGACTCCGCGGTCGCCGACCTGTCCGTGGAGATCACCGAACAGCTACGGGGGGAGATCCGCCGCCATGGCCAGCACTGAAGCCAAGCCGGACCTCGCAGGGCTCGAAGCGGGCCTGGACGCCCTGGAGACCCCGACCACCGCCAAGGCGCCGGTCGGACAGATCCTGCGCGACAAGGCACTGCCCCCGATCACCGCGATCGCGCTGGTGCTGGTCCTGTGGCAACTCGCGTACCACTTCCAGCTCAAGCCGCACTACCAACTGCCCAGCCCCGCCGACGTATGGGGCTCGGTGCACACCATGTGGCTGCAGGGCACGCTGCTGGGCTACATCTGGACCTCCCTCTCCCGCGGCGCGCTGGGCTTCCTCGCCTCGGTGGTGATCGGCACACCACTGGGACTGCTGGTGGCCCGGGTGGCACCGGTGCGGGCGGCGATCGGCCCGATCCTGTCCGGTCTGCAGTCCATGCCGTCGGTGGCATGGGTACCGGCCGCGATCATCTGGTTCGGGCTGAACAACTCCACCATCTACGCGGTCGTGCTGCTCGGCGCGGTCCCCTCCATCGCCAACGGACTGGTCTCCGGCATCGACCAGGTCCCGCCGCTGTTCCTGCGGGCGGGCCGCACCATCGGCGCGACCGGCCTGCACGGTGTGCGGCATGTGCTGCTGCCCGCCGCACTGCCCGGCTACCTCGCCGGGCTGAAGCAGGGCTGGGCGTTCTCCTGGCGCTCACTGATGGCCGCGGAGATCATCGCGACCTCGCCCGACCTCGGCGCCGGACTCGGCCAACTGCTGGAGAACGCCCGCACCAACGCCGACATGCCCGGCGTACTCGCCGCGATCCTGCTCATCCTGGGCGTCGGCATCGGCATCGAACTGCTCGTCTTCAAACCGCTTGAGCGCCGAGTACTGCGCAGCCGCGGCCTGCTGGCGGGAGCACGCTGATGGCCCCGGTCCTCCTCGTCATCGCCCACGGCAGCCGCGATCCGCGGCACGCCGAGACCGTGCACGCGCTGTGCGCGCGGGTACGGTCGATGCGCCCGGGCGTACGCGTGGAGGCCGGCTTCCTCGACCACTGCACACCGAGCGTCCCCCAGGTCATCGACCAGTTGGCGGCCGAGGGCGTACGGGAGGTGGTCGCGCTGCCGCTGCTGTTGACGCGGGCGTTCCACGCCAAGGCGGACATCCCGGCGGTGCTGCGGGACGCCTCCGCGCGGCACGGCGGCCTGACGGTCCGCCAGGCCGGGGTGCTGGGGCCGTCACCGCTGCTGACGGCCGCGATGGAGCGGCGGCTGTACGAGGCGGGGGTCGGCCCGGACGAGCGGGGTTCAACGGGGATCGTGCTGGCCTCGGCCGGCTCCACAGACCCGGAGGCGATCGCGGTGATCGCAGAAATCGCGCGGGAGTGGCGGCGCACCGGTTGGTGTGCCGTGCGGCCCGCGTTCGCCTCCGCATCTCTTCCTCGCACGTCGGACGCGGTGGCGTCGCTCCGTGCGGAGGGCGTACGGCGGGTTGCCGTAGCGCCCTATGTGCTTGCTCCCGGGTTCCTCCCGGACCGGATTGCCCGGGGGGCGGGGGACGCGGATGTTCTGGCCTCGGTGCTTGGGGACGCGCCTGAGGTGGCGCGGGTGGTGATTCTGCGGTACGCGGAGGCGGCTCGCGAGGGCTTTCCCGCTGGGCTGGTTGCCTAGGCTTTTTCTCCCCCTCCCCCCCCGTTGCCGCCACCCGCGGCGTGCCGTTGCGCTCTGGGGGGGGCGGGGGTGAGAGGGGCGGATGGGCGGGAACAGAGAACTCCGCAACCACAGACAACCCGCACGGCGCGTCGTCCTCGGGTAGGAGCGCTCCCTCCCCTCCCCAGGGGGAAAGCCACACTGCCGGGGGAGGAGGGCACCCCCCGAAGGATCACCAGCCAGCCGGATGGGCGAGCCCATCCGGCCCCCGTACTGTCGGTGGGCGAACTCCGTTACGGGGGTACGGAGAGGCACAGGGCCGCCGGAGCGATCCGGCGGCCCTGTCGCGGATGCGAGACTGGACGCGATCATGTCGGCGGGGGCCGGGAGGGGAGCGTCATGGCGTTCACGCAGGAGCGGGCTCGGGCGGTGTTGGCCGCGGCGGGGCAGCCCAAGGCTGCCGTGGCCGAGCTGCTGGCGCTCGGCGAGAACGCGGTGTTCGCCGTCGGCGACTTGGTGGTCAAGGTCGGCCGGGATTCCGGACTGCTGGAGCGCGCGGAGCGCGAGGTGCGCACCGCCGGATGGCTCGCCCAGCAGGACGTCCCGGCGGTGCGCGCCGCGCGCCCGCGGGCGGAGTTGGTGGACGGCCATCCGGTCACCTACTGGCATCGGCTGCCCGATGCCGTCCGCCCGGCCGCGGCCGCCGACCTCGCCGCGCTGCTGCGCCTGGTGCACGCGCTGCCCCGGCCGGACTTCCCGCTGCCCAGGCGCGAGTTGCTGGGTGGCGTGGAGCGCTGGCTGCGGCTGGCGGGCGAGGCCGTCGACCCGGCGGACGCGGCATTCCTCCGCCACCGGCGGGACGCGTTCGCCGCCGAGGCCGCCGAGTTGCGGCCGCATCTGGCGCCCGGCCCGATCCACGGGGACGCGCTGCCGCGCAATGTGCTGGTCGGTCCGGACGGCCCGGTGCTGGTCGACCTGGAGACCTTCTCCGGCGATCTGCGCGAGCACGACCTGGTGGTGATGGCACTCAGCCGGGACCGCTACGGGCTCGATCCCGCGGAGTACGACGCCTTCGCCGGGGTGTACGGCTGCGATGTGCGGGAGTGGGACGGCTGCGCGGTGCTGCGTGGCGCCCGGGAGACGGCGAGCTGTGCGTGGGTGGCGCAGCACGCTCCCGGTAACCCCGCCGCCCTCGCCGAGTTCCGCCGCCGTGTGGCCTCGTTGCGCGAAAGTGATGAGACGGTGCGCTGGTATCCGTTCTAGCGTGGGTGCCCGGCCGGTCCCGGGGCCTGTCCGGCGGGTCTTCGGGGCGTTACGCACGGCTTGGCGCCGCCGGACTTCGTCGTGGGGCCCATCCCGCCGTTGAGACGGACAGGATCCCGCAGCGAGCAAGCACGACGGCTTGGACCGGCGGTGCCGGGCCAGCCGCTCCCCACAAGCATCCGCCGGGCAGCCGCTAGTCGACCCGCACCGGCCAGCGGCCGTCCACCACCGCGTCCCGATCGCGCCGCCGCAGCCACCGCTGGTAGCCCTCGGCCCACTCGCCGTACCAGACCACCTGGCGGCGGTGCAGTTCCCAGGGTTCGGCGGCGGCTATCCGCGGATGGCGCTCGGCGAGCGCACAGGCGACGCGGACCGCGGCCAGCGCGTCCGCGCCCGCCTCGTGTGCGTCGTCGAGCACCACGCCGTACTCCTGGCAGGCGGCCTGCAGCGTGCGGGAGCCTTTGCGGTAGGGGTCGACGGCGCGGTCCACGGTGAGCGGGTCGAGGACCGGTCCCACGTCCGCGCCGAGCGGTGGCAGACCGTACCGGGCCAACTCGGCGGCCAGCACGCTGAGGTCGTACGACGCGTTGTACGCGACCACCGGCACCCCGTCCGCCCAGTACCCGGCGAGTGCCTCGGCTATCTCGGCGACCGCCTCCCGCGCCGGGCGCCCGGCGGCGCGGGCCCGTTCGGTGCTGATGCCGTGGATCCGGGCCGCGTCCGGCGGTATCGGCACGCCGGGATCGACCAGCCAGGCCCGGTGCGCCACCGGCTCGCCCGCCTTGGCCTCGGTGACGGCGGCCGTGACGATCCGTGCCGTCGCCGGGTCCGTCCCCGTCGTCTCCAGGTCGAACCCCACCAGCGGTTCCCCGTGCCACGCCATGCCGAGCACCCCTCCCCCAACGTCGTCCATCGGTGCCTGGCCATCATCTCCCGCACCACTGACAGTCCAGGGATCAGCAGGCGCTATGACACCGGCCGCGAATCCCCCCAAACCCCCTCGAACTCCTCGCGGTAGATCTCGAACAGCCCATGCTCACCGTGCCGTTCGAGCGGGGTGCCTCCGTCGTCCTGCACCACTTTCCGGCTGCCGCCGCGCAGGACCAGCACCGGGGATTCCATGCCACGGGCCCTGCGCAGGTAGGACTGGACGATGGCGACGCCGTCCGCCCCGTCGCCGTCCACCAGGTACGCGGTGAAGCGCGGGGTCTCGTCGAAGACCCGGATCTCGAAGGCATCCGGGTCCCGCAGCCGGGCGCGGACCCGGCGCATGTGCATGATGTTCATCTCCACGGAGCGGCTGATCTCCCCGCGTCCCAGGCCCAGTTCGCGCTCCCGGCGGCGGACGGCGCTGCTGGCCGGGTTGAGGAACAGCAGCCGCACCCGGCAGCCGGTCTCGGCGAGCCGCACCAGACGGCGGCCGGAGAAGTTCTGCACCAGCATGTTCAGGCCGATGCCGGTCGCGTCCAGCCGCCGCGCACCACTGAACAGGTCCTCGGCGGGCAGCTTGCGCAGCAGCCGCACCCGGTCCGGATAGACGCCCACGACATCGGCGAAGCGGTCGCCGACGATCTCCTCGACGGCGTCGACCGGCAGCCGTCGGCCGGAGCCGGCCTGGGCGTCACCGCCGAGCATGTCGATCAGCCGGGCGGCGGCGCGTTCGGCCTGCGCCAGGACGGTCTCGGACAGTGCCCGGTTGCGGTTGACGACATGCCGGGCCACCTCCAACTCGTCGAGCACCAGCTCCAGTTCCCGCCGCTCGTCCAGGTACGGCTCGAAGCACGGCCAGTGCTGGACGATGAGCTCGCGCAGCTGCGGGAGGGTCAGGAAGCTGAGCACGTTGTCGTCGGCCGGGTCGAGCAGATAGCCCTTGCGGCGGCTCACCTCCCGTACCGCCGCCGCCCGCTGCACCCACTCGTGTCCGGCCGGTCCCGCGGCGGCGACCACCCACTCCTCGCCGTGCACCGGTTCGTAGATCGGTCGCAGCACCGCGCCGACGACGGCCCGCAGCCGCTGTTCGACGAGATTGAGCCATACATAGGCCCGCCCGGCGCGCCGGGCGCGCGTGCGCACCTCGGCCCAGGCGTCGGCGCCCCAGTCCAGTTCTGGTCCGATGTCCAGTTTCACGCCCGCCTGTGCCAGGGAGACCGCACCGGTCGTCCCGTCCGTGGTGCCGCCCTGGTTCTCCTGGTCACCGCCGCCTGGCAGCACCAGACCTCCCGACGCCACCACCACACCGCCTTTCCCGCCCCCGTCCACGATCAAGGAAGGGTACTGCGGGCGTGGGAGAAGCCGCAGCGTTACGGACGCGACTTCACGACATTCACTGCTTCGTCATCCAGCCACAAGGCGTTCGGTATGGCTCCGTTCGGGCACCCGTTCAGGGGAAGATCTTGCGAAAACGGACATCAGAGCGGTCCCGTAGGCGAGGATGCAGTGGGTATGGCGCCCTATCGGTGCCCGCCAACGTGAGTGGAAGAGTCGACGACATGCAGGTCTGGCCGGGACAGACATACCCCCTTGGCGCTACCTACGACGGCGCCGGCACCAACTTCGCGGTCTTCTCCGAGGTGGCCGACCGCATCGAACTGTGCCTGCTGCACGACGACGGCTCGGAGACGGCCGTCGAGCTGCGGGAGAGCGACGCCTTCGTCCGCCATGCCTACATCCCCGGGGTGATGCCGGGCCAGCGGTACGGCTTCCGGGTGCACGGCCCGTACGACCCCGCGCGCGGCCATCGGTGCAACTCCGCCAAGTTGCTGCTTGACCCGTACGCCAAGGCGATGAGCGGCAGCATCGACTGGCATGAGGCGGTCTACGGCTACCGCTTCGACCGGCCGGACGCGCGCAACGACCTGGACTCCGCGCCGCACACGATGGCGTCGGTGGTCATCAACCCCTTCTTCGACTGGGCCGATGACCGGCCGCCGCGCATCGACTACCACCGCACGGTGCTCTACGAGGCTCACGTCAAGGGCCTGACGATGCTGCACCCCGGGCTGCCGGAGGAGATCCGCGGCACCTACGCGGCGCTGGCGCATCCCGCGGTGATCGAGCACCTGGTGGAGCTGGGCGTCACCGCGCTGGAGCTGATGCCGGTCCACCAGTTCGTCACCGACAACCGGCTGGTGGACGCCGGACTGACCAACTACTGGGGCTACAACACCATCGGCTTCTTCGCACCGCACAACGCCTACGCCTCGATGGGCGACCGCGGCCAGCAGGTCCTGGAGTTCAAGACGGCCGTCCGCGCCCTGCACGCCGCCGGGATCGAGGTGATCCTCGACGTCGTCTACAACCACACGGCGGAGGGCAACCACCTCGGCCCGACGCTGTCGCTGCGCGGCCTGGACAACGCCTCGTACTACCGGCTCGGCCCCGACCCGAGGTACTACACCGACACCACGGGCACCGGCAACTCGCTGCTGATGCGCAGCCCGCACACGCTACAGATGATCATGGACTCGCTGCGCTACTGGGTGACCGAGATGCATGTCGACGGCTTCCGCTTCGACCTGGCGTCCACACTCGCCCGGCAGTTCCACGAGGTGGACCGGCTGTCGTCGTTCTTCGACCTTGTCCAGCAGGACCCAGTGGTCAGCCAGGTCAAGCTGATCGCCGAGCCCTGGGACCTCGGCGAGGGCGGCTACCAGGTGGGCAACTTCCCCCCGCTGTGGACCGAGTGGAACGGCGCGTACCGCGACACCGTGCGGGACCTGTGGCGGGGTGAGCCCGCCCGGCTGGCGGAGTTCGGCTCCCGGCTGACCGGCTCCTCCGACCTGTACCAGGACGACGGCCGCCGCCCGCTCGCCTCCATCAACTTCGTCACCTGCCATGACGGCTTCACCCTGCGCGACCTGGTGAGCTACAACGAGAAGCACAACGAGGCCAACGGCGAGGGCAATCGGGACGGCGAGAACTACAACCGCTCGTCCAACTGCGGCGTCGAGGGCGCGACCGAGGACGAGGGCATCCTCGCGCTGCGCGGCCGCCAGATGCGCAACTTCATCGCGACGCTGATGCTGTCGCAGGGCGTGCCGTTGATCTCGCACGGCGACGAGTTCGGCCGTACCCAGGGCGGCAACAACAACGCCTACTGCCAGGACTCCGAGGTGACCTGGGTGCCCTGGCCGAAGGGAGCGGAGAGCGGCAGCGGCGGCACGGCGGACATCGAGGCGCTGCGCATGCTGGAGTTCACCCGCACCATGGTGTGGCTCCGCCGCGACCACCCCGTCTTCCGCCGCCGCCGGTTCTTCCACGGCCGCCCGGTCGAGGGCACCCATGACGACCTCTCCGACATCGCCTGGTTCACCCCTGAGGGCGATGAGATGGCGCAGCGGGACTGGCAGGCGGCCCATGCGCGATCGCTGGTGGTCTTCCTCAACGGGCAGGCGATCTCCGAACCGGGGCCGCGCGGCGAGAAGATCACCGACGCTTCGTTCCTGCTGATGTTCAACGCCCACCAGGCGGCTATGGAGTTCGTCGTTCCGGTCAACCACGGCAAGGAGTGGCAGGTCGTCGTGGACACCGCGATCCCGGACGGCGTGCTGCCGGGCAGCGGCCGCAAGGTCCGCGCGGGCGACCGGCTGCGGCTGACGGACCGCAGTCTGGTGGTACTGATGCGTCCGGCGTAGACAGGACGCGACGGCGAGCTCGACGACGGGAAGGCAGCTGATGAGCGACGACCTGCCGGGCGCCGCACCGCCCACCGCGACCTACCGCCTCCAAATGCAGCCGGAGTTCCCCTTCCGCGCCGCCGAGGAGGCGGTCCCGTATCTGGCCCGCCTCGGGGTGTCGCATCTGCACCTGTCTCCGGTCCTGGAGGCGGTTCCCGGCTCCCCGCACGGCTACGACGTCATCGACCACACCCGGGTACGGGCGGAACTCGGCGGCGAGGACGGGCTGCGGTCGCTGGCCCGTACCGCCCGGACGCACGGTCTGGGGCTGATCCTGGACGCGGTGCCCAACCACATGGCGGTGCCGGTGCCGGAGCGGCTGAACCGGCCGCTCTGGGAGGTGCTGCGGGACGGCCCTGACAGCCCGTACGCCCGCTGGTTCGACATCGACTGGCAGGTGGGCGGGGGCAAGGTGCTGCTGCCGGTGCTCGGCGGACGGCTCGGCGACGAACTGCCCGCGCTGAGCGTCAGCGTCGAGGACGGCGAGCTGCGCTACCACGACCACGCCTTCCCGCTGCGCCCCGGCACCGAGCGGTTGCCGCTGCCGGAGCTGCTGGACGCGCAGCACTACCGGCTCGCCTGGTGGCGGCTGGCCCGCACCGATCTCAACTACCGGCGCTTCTTCACCGTTTCGCAGCTCATCGGGGTGCGGGTGGAGCACGCCGAGGTCTTCGAGGCCACCCACCGCACCCTGCTGCGGCTGCTGCACGACGGTGTCGCCGACGGCCTGCGCGTCGACCACCCCGATGGACTCGCCGACCCCGCCGGGTACTTGGAGCGGCTGCGCAAGGCCTCCGGTGGACGCTGGATCGTCGTGGAGAAGATCCTGTGCGGTGACGAACGGCTCCCGGACGACTGGGCCTGTGCGGGCACCACCGGGTACGACGCGCTGCGCCGCGTCGACGGCCTGTTCGTCGACCCGGCGGGCTTCGAGCAACTGACCGCCGTCTACCGGGACTTCACCGACCCGGAGCCAGATCGCGGCGGCGCATGGGCGGCGACGGCGCGCCGGGCCGCGTACCAGGTCGTCACGGACGAACTGGCCGCCGAGATCGAGCGTCTCGGCCGGACCGCCGACCGGGTCTGCCGCTCCCGCGCCGCCCTCGCCGATTACGCGCCGTGGGCGCTGCGCACCGCACTGCGTGAACTGCTGGTCCGGCTCCCGGTCTACCGCCCCTACCCCGGGCGGCGGGAATCGGCTCACCTGCTCCAGGAGGCGGCCGAGCGGGCCCGGCGCGCCTTCACCGTGCCCGAGGAGGCCCATGCGGTCGACGTCGTAAGGGACTTGGCCCTCGGGCGGCTCGGGCGCGGCGGTGACCACGACGACTTCGCGGCCCGCTTCGCACAGGTCGCCTCCGCTCTGCACGCCAAGTCCGTCGAGGACACCGCCTTCTACCGCTACGTACCGCTGCTGCCGCTGAACGAGGTCGGCGGTGACCCCGCGCAGCCTGGCACCACCCCCGACGCCTTCCACGCCTTCTGTGCACGGCTGCTGCGCGACTGGCCGGACACCGGGACCGTACTGTCCACCCACGACACCAAGCGCAGCGCGGACGTCCGCGGGCGCCTCGCCGTACTGTCCGAACTCCCCGGCCAGTGGGCCGACTTGCTGGCCGAGGTCAGTTCGCAGGCGGACCCGCCGCCCGATCGGCACCTGGCGTACACCGCCTGGCAGACCGCCCTGGGCATCGGCTCCGCGCAGCCGGACCGGCTGGTTCCGGCGATGCTCAAGGCAGTGCGCGAGGCAGGGCTGCGGACCAGCTGGACGGAGCGCGACGAGCAGTACGAGCAGGCGGTGGAGGCCTTCGTGCGGGCCGGGCCGTGCGGGCCGCCGCGGTACGCCCTCGCCCGGTTCAACCGCCGTATCGACGGCTACGCGCGCGCCAACAGCCTGGGCGCGGCGCTGATCCATCTCACGATGCCGGGCGTACCCGATGTCTACCAGGGCACGGAGGGCGAGTACACCGCGCTGGTCGACCCGGACAACCGCGCTCCGGCACGCTTCCTGCCGGACGTGCTCGCAGCGCTGGACGCCGGTGGCGCTCCCCGTGGCCTGGACGGCGAGAAGCGGCTGCTGACGGCGGCGGCACTGCGACTGCGCCGCGAACAGCCACAGGTCTTCGGTGGCTTGGGAGCGTACGCACCGCTGCACGCCGAGGGCCCGGCGGCGGGGCACTGCGTGGCGTTCTGCCGGGCGGGCCGGGTGATCACGGTGGTCACCCGGCTCAGCCGCCGCCTGGAGGAGGCGGGCGGCTGGCGGGACACCCGGCTTCCGCTGCCGCCGGGCACCTGGCGCGCGGCACCGACCGGCCGGGAGGTGCGCGGCGCGGCCGGGTTGGCGGAGTTGCTCACGGACTGCCCGGTGGCCCTGCTGCGGCTCGTCTGACGCGCTGGACGTCACGTACTGTCAGGCACCATGACGGACACACCAGAACAGACGGTAAGGGTGGTCTACACCAAATACGACGGCGCGTTGCACTGGCACCACTACGCGACGCTGCTCGGGGAGGACGAGCACGGCGTGTGGATGGGCTGCCGGGCCGGGAACACGGCCCAGCGGGGCCATGAGCCGCCGATAACCTACGACCACGCGTTCGTGCTGCTCTTCCCCCGGGACGCGTGGTGGACGGCCGTGTTCAACGCGGCTCCCGACAAGACCGAGATCTACTGCGACATCTCCACGGTTCCGCAGTGGCGCGACGGCATGGTCACCATGGTCGACCTCGACCTCGACGTGGTCCGCCGCCGCGACGGTTCGCTCTTCATCGACGACGAGGACGAGTTCGCCGAGCACCGGGTGCGGTACGGGTACCCCGCCGAGGTGGTCGAGCACGCCGAGCACGCCGCCCAGTGGCTGATGAAGGCGATCGGCGAGGGCGGTGAGCCGTTCGGCGGCGGGTACCTGGAGTGGCTTTCCCTGGTCGGGTGAGACGGGGCTACCGGGCGGCGAGCCGGAAGCCGATGCGGCCGAACGTCACCAGGTCGCCGGGGCGCACCGCGGCGGCGCCGGTCAGCCGCTGCCCGTTGATCCAGGTGCCGTTCATCGACCCGAGGTCACGCAGCACCCAGGCCTCCCCCTCGCGGCGTAGTTCGGCGTGTATTCGGGACACCGACTCATCGCCTATGCGCAGTCCCGAGGTGTAGTCCCGGCCGATCCGCAGCGGAAACGGGCCGGGTTCCGGCAGCATCAGCTTCGGCAGCCGCTCCGCCCACCAGGCTTTGCGCAGCCGCACGGTGAAGGCGGAGGCGGTGCCGACGACGCCGGTCGCCCAGCGCGTCATCCGGCCGCCAGTCGGCAGGTCGGCGACGAGGGCGTCGAGCTCGTCACGGCCGCGCGCGGCGATGGCGAGTTCCATCCGCTGAAGGAACGTGTCGTGCGACAGCCGTCCGCGGACGGCGTTCTCCTTAAGCACCTCGATGGCGGCGTCCCGGTCGGCGTCCGAAGGCCGGTCGGGTTGCGTCTGGAACTCATATGACGTCACAGAGGGGATTCTCCGGTCCTGATCACGGAGTGTCCAGCGGGTACGTACCGGTGGATAGCGGCCGCGTGATCCACCGGCGGAGGCCGCCGAACTCACCGTGTGCCCCCTCGACTTCGGCATCGTGCGAGGACGCACCGGAACCGGACGAGAGCCGCGCGCCGCGATGCGGAGCCGCCCGCGGGGTACATACCGTCACGATCGCTCGCGCGCCCGTAGGGAGGACGACGGTGGGATACGAGGTATGGGCACCGCTGGCCCGGCACGTCGCGGTACGCGTCACGGGTGAGGACCATCCCCTGCGACCCGATCCGGCGCGCCCCGGCTGGTGGCTGGCGGACGGCGCGAGCGCGCCGCCGTACGAGGAGGGCATCCGGTACGCGTACGTGCTGGACGGCGGCGATCCGCTGCCCGATCCGCGCTCGTGGCGCCAGCCGGACGGGCCGGACGGGCCGAGCGCGGTCATAGACCACTCCCGTTACACCTGGCGGCACCCATGGCACGGCAGACCGCTGCCGGGAGCCGTCCTGTACGAGCTGCACATCGGCACCTTCACCCGCGAGGGCACCTTCGACGCCGCCGCGGCGCGGCTGGGGCACCTGGCCGCGCTCGGGGTCACCCACATCGAGCTGATGCCGGTGTGCCCCTTCCCCGGCAGACACGGCTGGGGGTACGACGGTGTATCGCTGTGGGCGGTCCACGAGCCGTACGGCGGCCCCGAGGGGATGAAGCACTTTGTCGACACAGCGCACGCACACGGCCTGGGGGTGGTGCTCGACGTCGTGCACAACCACGTCGGACCGTCCGGAGACCATCTGCGGAGCTTCGGGCCGTACTTCACCGACCGGCACCAGACGCCCTGGGGAGCGGCGGTCAACCTCGACGCGCCCGGGTCCGACGACGTCCGCGGCTTCCTGATCGGCAGCGCGCTCTCCTGGCTGCGGGACTACCGGCTGGACGGACTGCGCCTGGACGCGGTGCACGCCCTCGCCGACACCAGGGCACTGCCGTTCCTGGAGGAACTGTCGGCCGCGGTCGACGCGTTGGCGGCCGAGACCGGACGGCCGATGTTCCTGATCGCCGAATCCGATCTGAACGACCCGCGGACCACCGCGCCGCGCGACGCGGCCGGACTCGGCCTGCACGCGCAGTGGAGCGACGACTTCCACCACGCCCTGCACACCGCGCTGACCGGTGAGTCCCAGGGCTACTACGCGGACTTCGCGCGGGCTCCCATGGCGGCGCTCGCCAAGACGCTGACCGGTGTGTGGTTCCACGACGGTACGTACTCGTCGTTCAGGGGCCGCGCCCACGGCCGCCCGCTCCCCCGCGACGTGCCCGCCCACCGGTTCCTCGGTTACGCCCAGACCCACGACCAGATCGGCAACCGGGCCACCGGCGACCGGCTGACGGCGCGCCAACTGGCACTGGCCGCCGCGCTGGTGCTGACCGCGCCGTTCACGCCCATGCTGTTCATGGGCGAGGAGTGGGGCGCGGGCACACCGTGGCAGTTCTTCACCGACCACACGGATCCGGATCTCGCCGCGGCGGTACGCAGCGGGCGCCGCAGGGAGTTCGCCGAGCACGGCTGGGCCGCATCTCAGATTCCGGATCCGCAGGACCCGGCGACCCGGTCACGCTCTTGTCTGGACTGGTCGGAACCGGAACGCGAACCGCACACGGGACTGCTGCGCTGGTACCGCACGCTGATCGCGCTGCGCGCGGCCGCCCCCGAGCTGGCCGAACCCGACCTGGCGGCGACCCGGGTCAGCTTCGACGAGGACGCCCGCTGGATCCTGGTGCGCCGCGGCGCGCTGTGCACCGCGGTGAACTTCGCCGACCGCCCGTGTGCGCTTCCGCTGTCCGGCCACGATGTCCTGGCCGCCTCGACCGAACTCCCCGACACCGGTGCCCAGTTGCTCCTGCCCCCCGAATCGGCGGCGGTGGTGCGGGGCGGTTCGGACCCGGGGTGATGCTCTGGCTGGGGCCTGCCGGACGGATCTTCACCGGGTACGGCGGGTTCGGCACCGCCGGTCCGCATCGTGGTGGGTGCTCGCCGCCGCGGCGGAGCGTTTTCCACGGGACGGCGGGGGGCAAGGCGCCGGGTTCCTACGGCGCTGCCGGGCCACGGCCGGGCTGCGCGGCGTCCGTTTCCTTCCGCTGCGACGGCGGGCAACCACGACCACGCCGACCGGCGGTCGTACGACGACCCCGGCCCACGACTCCCCGTGGTCAGGATCCGCCGGAAGGGCGACCCGCGTCGCGGGCGAGGGCGGTGAGCCGGGATATCGCCCGGAAGTACTTCTTGCGGTAGCCGCCCGCCAGCATCTCCTCGCTGAATATCCGGTCGAAGGCAGCGCCGGAGGCCATCACCGGGACCTCCCGGTCGTAGAGCCGGTCGGCGAGTACCACCAGCCGTAGCGCGGTGGCCTGGTCGGTGACCGGGGCCACACCGCGTAGGAAGACCGCGCCGACGCCGTCGCACAGCGCCCCGTAACGGCTGGGATGCACACGCGAGAGATGTCCGAGCAGCGGGCCGAAGTCGTCGAGGGACGCGTGCGGTGTCGCGTACGCGGCCTCGGTGACCTCTTCGTCGGAGTACGGCGGCGGGGCCTGCGGCAGCCCGCGGTGCCGGTAGTCCTCGCCGTCGATCCGCTGCGCCTGGAAGCGGGCGGACAGGCCCTGGATCTCGCGCATGAAGTCGGAGGCGGCGAACCGCCCCTCGCCGAGCTTGCCGGGCAGCGTGTTGGAGGTGGCGGCCAGTTTGACGCCCGCGTCGGCCAGTTTGCCGAGCAGGGTGGAGACGAGAACGGTGTCTCCGGGGTCATCCAGCTCGAACTCGTCGATGCACAGCAGGCGGTGGCCGCTGAGCGCGGTCACGGCCTGCTGGAAGCCGAGGGCGCCGACCAGGTTGGTCAGCTCGACGAACGTGCCGAACGCCTTCCGCTCGCGCGGCGCGGGGGCGGCGTGCCAGAGCGAGGCCAGCAGGTGCGTCTTGCCGACGCCGTACCCGCCGTCGAGGTACACACCGCTGGGCCCGGTGGACGGGGCCGTCTCACGCCCTCGCCGGAACCACCGCTTCTTGCCTCCGGCCGCGGCCGCGTCCCCGCCGAGGGTGTCGGCGAACCCGCTGAGGACGCTCACCGCCTGGGCCTGGCTGGACTGGTTCGGGTCCGGCAGGTAGTTCTCGAACCGCACGGAGTCGAAGCGTGGTGGCGGCACCATCTCGGCGACCAGCCGGTCAGCCGGAACATGCGGCGCACGCTCGCACAGCGACGCGGGAACGTCGCCGGACACGTCGGCTATGGAGTGCGTACCGGAGTGCCGCGGTTCAGCAGCGGAGGCGGGAGAGGACACAGCCCCCAAGCGTATCGGCCACCGCGCCGAGGCGTCGCCGGGCTCCCCAGGGCGGGCGCCCCGCGCCCCTGGGCCGGTTCCACCGGCTTCGCCGCTTGTCCTCAAGCGCCGGACGGGCTGAATTCAGCCCGTCCGGCGCTTGAGGACACCGCGCGCAACCGGGGCGGCCCTCGGAGCGCCGCCCCCGGCGCATGCCAGACTTCCGGCATGCGCCGCTTGTACCCTGTGCCCCCGGCCGACGAGGCCGCTCGTGAGACGTTCGACACCCTTGACGCGCTGGCCGATGCCTACGCCTATCCGGCGCCCCGGGCGGAGGGCACGGCCTGGCTGCGGGGGAACATGGTCGCCTCGCTGGACGGGGCGGCGCGGCACGACGGGCGTTCGCAGCCGCTGTCCTCGGCCGCCGACATGAGGATCTTCGGCGTACTGCGGGGGCTCGCGGACGCCGTGGTGGTCGGCGCCGAGACGGTGCGGCAGGAGGGGTACCGACCGGCGAAGGCCAGGGACGCCTTCGCCGAGCGGCGCGCGGCGCTCGGGCAGCCGATCGCGCCGGTGATCGCGGTGGTGAGCGCCAGCCTTGATCTGGACTTCTCCCTTCCGCTGTTCACCGACCCGCTGGTACCGACCCTGGTGGTGACCGGCGCGCAGGCGGACCCGGGCAGGGTGCGCGCCGCGCAGGACTCCGGCGCTGAGGTGGTGGTGGCCGGGACGGGCGTACGGGTCGACCCCACCGAGGTGGTGAGCGCGCTGGCCGGTCGCGGTCTGACCCGGCTGCTGACCGAGGGCGGGCCGCGGCTGCTGGCGCAGTTCGCCGCGGCCGGTGCCCTGGACGAGCTGTGCCTGTCGATCGCCCCGCTGATCGCGGCCGGTACCGCACCGCGGATCATGGACGGCTCGGGGCTGGTGGAACCGGAGCGTTTCACCCCGGCGGGCATTCTGGAGGAGGACGGTTTCCTCTTCACCCGCTACGTCCGGGCCTGACCTCCGTTGTCTCTGGCAACACCCGTGGACACCCGTCCGAGCCCACCACTACGGAATGGCTTGTTCCGTTTTTATCCCCCGAGAGGGCATATCCAGCGCGCCCTCACAGGGAGTCGGGGCAGGATGGTTTCTGTGGGGACCAGTGGCCCGCGAGAAAGAAGGACGAGTCTGTGATCACGACCGTACTCATGATCGAGAAGCCGCTCGCCCCTGTCGACGTGCAGCTTGTCACCACCCTGCACGCCGATGAGCCCGTCTCCTTCGTGGTCCTGATGCAGCCGCGCGGCGACCAGGAACGCCTGCTGCGCGCACTGGACGATGTGGCTCTGGGCGAACTGCACAGCGCGGCGCACGAGGACGAGGTACCGGAAGGCGAGCAGGCCCTCGGCCCCGCGGCGCAGGCCCTCGAACACAGCCTGCGCGAGCTGCGCAAGACGGGAGCGGAGGCGGTCGGCGAGATCGTCGAGGAGCACCCGCTCGTCCTGCTGCGCTCCGTCGTCGAGAAGACCCACGCCGACGAGGTGATCGTGCTCACCGCCCCGCATCTCGTGGAGGAGTTCTTCCACCGCGACTGGGCATCCCGCGCCCGCCACACGGTGGGCGTGCCCGTACTGAAGCTGTACGCGCACAACGAGTGATCGCGGACTCCGCGGCCGCGGTCAAGTGCGACAATCACGGCCGAGGAGTTATCAGCCGTCACCGAAGGAGACCCGCGTATGGCACCCGCCGTCCCCACTGCCATGGCCCGACCGCACTTCATCGGTATCGGCGGCGCCGGGATGTCGGGCATCGCCAAGATCCTCGCCACGCGCGGCGCGCGGGTCGCGGGCAGTGACGCCAAGGACTCCGAGACGGCCGCCGCCCTGCGGGCGCTCGGCGCCACGGTGCACATCGGCCACGCCGCGGCGCACCTCGCGGACGACGCCACCTGCGTGGTGGTCTCCAGCGCCATCCGCGATGACAACCCGGAGCTGGCGGCCGCCCGCGAACGCGGTGTTCCGGTCGTGCACCGCTCCGACGCGCTGGCCGCGCTGATGACGGACACCCGCGCGATCGCCGTGGCCGGTACGCACGGGAAGACCACCACCACCTCGATGCTGGCGGTCAGCCTCACCACGTTGGGCCTCGACCCCTCGTACGCCATCGGCGGCGACCTGGACGCGCCCGGCTCCAACGCGCGGCACGGCGGCGGTGAGATCTTCGTGGCCGAGGCCGACGAGAGCGACCGCAGCTTCCACAAGTACGCGCCCGAGGTGGCGATCGTGCTCAACGTGGAACTGGACCACCACGCCAACTACGCCTCGATGGACGAGATCTACGAGTCCTTCGAGACCTTCGCGGACCGCATCGTGCCCGGCGGCACCCTGGTGATCGCGGCCGACCACGCGGGCGCCCGCGAGCTGACCTCGCGGCTGCGCGGCCGAGAGGACTTGCGGATCGTCACCTACGGCGAGGCGGCCGACGCCGACGTGCGGATCGTGGGCGTCGCGCCGTACGGTCTGACCAGCGAGGTCACCGTCCTGCTGGGCGGCGACCAGCTGACCTTCACCGTCTCCGTGCCCGGCCGCCACTACGCGCACAACGCCGTCGCCGCGCTCACCGCGGGTACCGCGCTCGGCATCCCGGCCGCCGACCTCGCCCCGGCGCTCGCCTCCTACACCGGGGTCAAGCGCCGCCTCCAGCTCAAGGGCAGCGCCGCCGGGGTCCAGGTCATCGACTCCTACGCGCACCACCCCACCGAGATCGCGGCCGACCTCGAAGCGATCCGCGGCAGCGCGGGCGACGGCCGGGTGCTGGTGGTCTTCCAACCCCATCTGTTCAGCCGTACCCAGCAGTTGGCGACCGAGATGGGCGAGGCCCTCGCGCTCGCCGACGCCTCCGTCGTCCTGGACATCTACCCGGCCCGCGAGGACCCGATCCCGGGCGTCACCAGCGCGCTGATCATCGACGCGGCCACCGCGAAGGGCGCCGACACCACCGCGGAGCACGACAAGAACGCCATCCCGGACAGGATCGCCGGAATGGCCAAGCCCGGTGATCTCGTTCTCACCATGGGAGCAGGGGATGTGACCGAACTCGGTCCGAAGATCCTGTCCACCCTTGCCGCCGTGGAGAGCTGAGGAGCGAGCGATGACGTACGAGGTCGACAAGCCGGACGAGCAGTGGCGCGCGGAGCTGTCCCCCGCCGAGTACGCGGTGCTGCGCCAGGCGGGCACCGAGCCCGCCTTCACCGGCGAGTACACCGACACCAAGACGCAGGGCGTCTACTCCTGCCGCGCCTGCGGGGCCGAACTCTTCCGTTCCGACACCAAGTTCGCCTCGCACTGCGGCTGGCCGTCCTTCTACGACCCGAAGGACAGCGACGCCGTCGAGCTCATCGAGGACCGCTCCCACGGCATGGTCCGCACCGAGGTCCGCTGCGGGAGGTGCGGCTCGCACCTCGGCCACGTCTTCGAGGGTGAGGGTTATCCAACGCCGACCGACCAGCGGTACTGCATCAACTCGATCTCCCTGCGGTTGATCCCCGACGAGGGTTGAGCCATCTTTTCGGCAGCGCTGCGATGCGTCACACAGTTGCGGGCGGTCCGGGCGATGGCGAGGACCAGAGGCAGCACCGGCCAGAACAGGCAGAGGCCGCGCGAGGGCGTCAGTGCTCGTCGTCGAAGTCGTACGGGAACTCGCTCATGCGGTGATCCTCTTTCAGTGCACCGCTGTGCGTACTGGGCGGCCAGCTCCTCGTCTCCGGCGGCGAGCGCCGCGTCGCGCGCCGTTCGGTAGAAGCCTGCGGCGGAGTGAGGCGTTCTGCCGCAGGCAGCAGATGGACGCGCGAAAGTACCTGTGGGAGTGAAGAACCTCAGACGGTTCTGGAAGAACATGGCGGACCGCGCACGAGGCCGGGACGCACCGAGACCAGCCGAGTCGCATCCGACCGATGACAGCTCGGCGCGCGCCGTTCCATCGCTGGTGGCGGGGGATCAGACTTCGAGCCTCGCTCCGGTTCCGCTCAAGGAGCTGATCGCGGCGGGCCCCGATGAGGTGTCAGCTACATCCACCGACGGGCGATCACGATGCCTTCTGCGAGCTTGCGAGCCCTGTGCAGTGTGAAAACCTCGGCTTACCGGGCTGACCCGGGTGTGCGCTTGGTGTGCTGCGCAGCATCCATAGGACGGTCGCGGGGCACGGGTGCTGCCCCTGCTTCGCGCCCTTGGTGATGATGAGCCGGGCGACGATGTCGCGCAGGCTCATCGCCCGTCGGCCACGAGCTCCAGCGTCTCGGTAGCTGAGTCGGGCGTCCGGGGACTGAGGCCGACCGACAGCAGCGGTAGCGCCACCACCTGGGGTCCGGCACGTTACCGCTAGGCACACCGGAGGATCTTCGGCAGATGACGCACCCTTCGGAAGTCGGCATTTCGCCGCTGCTAATCGGCGAGGTCGTCCGTGCACGACAACCGGTCGATGTCGGCGACGCTGGGCCGGTCGAGGGTCATCCATTGCGGATCCGCCACGAACATCGGCAGGTCCTGCCCCATGTCCTGCTTCCACGCGCTGCTGCCCACATAGCCCTTCAAGGCATCGCGCACCCGTCGGCAGTCGGCGAGGTTCGAGTCGCCGCGCTGGTCGTGCTTGGCCATGCCGATGCCGTAATAGTTCGCCGCGCCGATCATCAGGTCGGGCACCACCTTCAGATCGGGGTACTGGTGGGCGAATCCGTAGAGGATCAACTGGTCGGTCGAGACCGCGTCGACCTGACCGCTGCGCAGTTCGTCCACACATTGATCGGCGGTCGAGGTGGTGGCCGCCACGACATCCGGGACCTGTTTCTGAAGAACCTGCAGCGAGTTGGTCCCCTCCCACGCGCAGGCCCGCTTGCCGTGCAGGTCGGCGAGGGTCTTGATGCGGGAATCGTTCTTGCGGACCAGGAAACCCTGATAGGTCTTGGCGTACGGTCCGGCGAAGTAGATCTGGTGTGCCCGGTCCTGGGTGATGGAGAAGGTGGCTATGACCAGGTCGACCTCGCCAGCGTCGCTCTGGGTGAGCGCGGTCACCCGGTCCTGCGAGGGTACCGCGACGAGGGTGTCATGGAATCCCAGGGCCTGCCCGAGTTCCTTGGCGACATCGATGTCGAATCCGGAAAAGGCGTAACCATCGGGTGTCCACCCGGTTCCCGGCTGGTCCGACTTCACACCGATCTTGATCGAATCCTGCGGGATGTCGTGCCTGAGGAATTGCGTGCCGCTGCTGCCGCAACCGGCCGTCAGGAGGAGCGCCAGCGAGGCGCAAAGACGCCAACCGAGCTTGAAACCCATGCGTTCCACCTTCACTTGGTCGAAGTGACGTCGTCGAGGATGAGGTCCACCACGCAACCCGGATCCGAAGTGACCGTGAGGTTCAGATTCGCGGCGGTCTGTCCGGCGTCCAGCGGGACAGAGAGGGTGTCCCCGTTGTGCAGGTCGGCGCGGGCCAACTGCGCACCGTCCTTGGTTACGGTCGTCGAGACGGTGGCGTGGGGCACACACAGGACTTGATCGGGAAAATGGTTGGTGACGGTCAGCCGCACCTGGCGCGTGCTCGGCGCGGAAACCGGGCGAGCCGTGTCAAGGCTGGCCGTCACTGTGCTGCCGTTCTGATACGGCCCGATCTTGTGGATGTACACCTGCGCGGTCGGCAGGGTGGGGCTCTCGCCGTGCAGCAGATAGGCAAGCAGCGCGATGATGGCGATGAGCGCCGCGGCCGAAAGGATGATGATCTGGTTCCGTATCCGCGTGCGCGGCGGCGCGGGGGATCCGGGAACCCAGATCCATGCCGGGATCGCGTCCTCCCCACTCTTTCCGTTCGCCTCGACACGCGAGAAGTATCTGGTGTTGAGGGTCGTCGAGCCGGTCGCGATGACATCCTGGTAGACCCGGTCGGAGAGGATCAACGCCAGGTCGGCGGTGGGGGTCTGGGTCAGCGACTCACGTATGGGCCGACTGTCCACCAGGCGGCTCACGAACACCGGCGAGTGTGCCCCCCAGCCGTTCGGCGCCTTCTCGTACGGACCTTGGTCGATCGCGAGTCGCAACCGCAGATGCGCATCGGGCAGGGCCCTCGCGTTGTGGTTCTGGAGGAGTGCCCACAGATGCCGGACGAACTCGTCGACCACTTTTCCCTCGGACTCGGCCGCCGGGATAGCGGAGATCTGCCCGTCCCCCGCAGTCTGCGTATCCCACGTGTCCATCTGCAGTCCGGTGCGCTGCGCGGCGCTGTCCAGCAGCCGCCTGAGTGCCGCCTGGGCCTCGGCCTTCTCCGGGTCCGGGAGCTTTCCGTAGCCGACCATGTCGACTGCGAGCCACAGTCGGCGCTCGACGTTCCGCTCGCTCAAGAGCACCTCACTCTCCCCGTGACGGAACCCGCACGACAGCCTCCGAGGGGGGTTCCGCGCCGAATCCCTGATGGGTCCGGCTCCGCACAGTATGACGGCGACCGCCAGAAGAACGCCTGACCAATACGGAGTTCGCCCAACGGACCCGAGCTCTCATGGAGTTCCCACTTCTCCAGGCAGGGAGGCTCCGTTGACATCGAGAAAACCTCAGCGACAGCAGATTGACGAGGTGTCAGTCAAGGTGGCGCTCGCCGCGCTCGCGACCTTCCAGGGGTACGTACAGCAAGCGGATGCCAAGATCAACACGATTCTCATGGTGCATACCGGCGGTGTAGTCGCGGCGGTCGCCGCGCTAGGCGGCCGGGCGGCCATAAGGTGGACCCCGATCGCCGTCTCCCTGCTGGTGGCGTTCGGTGTCGCCTTCGTCATGTCCGGTTTCCATGTCGTCCAGGCGATGCGGCCGCGCCTTCATCCGCCCACGCCGCTCAACTCTTTCGGCATCACGGGCGCGGGCTTGACCCCGCCGGACAGCCGGCAGGCCCAGTACGAACAGGCCTGGGCCATGGCCGGTCTGCTCGGTGAAATCGCGCTGATCAAGAACAGGCACTTGGTCCGGGCCACACCGTGGACGGCGTTGATGCTGGCGCTTGGGGTACTCGCCGCCATCGTGTGCGGGTGATGTCTTCAAAGCGCTTGGCCGTCAAGTGACTTGAGTGAAGCGACGCAGCTCGTCGAGATCGGTCACGCTCACCCTGCGGTAGCGCACGACGACCATGTTCCCGTGCTGCAACTGCCGCATAGCGAGCTGGACGGCGTCCTCACGCGCTCCGATCAGCCTGCCCAGTTCCGCCTGGGACAGGTGGACCCCCGGCTCGTATCCGCTCTCGCCGCTGACGCCGTGCCGCTCCACGAGTTCGACGAGCACCCGGGCCAGCCGGGTGACCACGTTGAAGGCGGCGAAGTCCAGCCGCCGCCGGTTGGCGGCTTCGAGCCGGTCGGCGAGGACGCACGCCAGTGCCTGCCATGCTGTGGGGTACGTGTTGAGAAAACCGAGGAACGCCTGTTGGGTGAGCGCGTGGACGCGCACCGGGCTGCACGCGGTGACCGTCGCGGAGCGCGCCGATCCGCGCACGGCGGCCGACTCCCCGACGACGTCTCCGCTCACCCTGATGCCCAGCAGGCTCTCCGTTCCGTTCGCCAGGCCCACGCTGATCTTCGCGCAGGCCGATGAGCCCGCGTACCCGACGGAACTGAGGACGCAGACGTGGGTCGATTTCTCTCCTTGCATCAGGAGCAGTTCGCCCGCGTCGTACTGTGTGGGGCGCGCCGCCAACAACAACGTCTGACGCAGCTCCTCGGGCAGCCGGGCCATGAACGTCTCCGGTTGCCAGTCTTGGCGAAAGCCGTGCCCATCCAGCGCCACTGGGACCCCCTGCCCGCGCTCCGGCTCCCGCTGGTGCAAGGAACCGTAGCGTAAACGGTCGGCAACCCCTAGTGCAGGCGACTTCGGGACGCCTGGAGAGTTCACAGCTCCCTGCGCGCCGCAACGAATCCCCAGCTCGTCTGACCGCGCCCGCCGAGCTGTGGGATGCCGCGGTGCGGCAGGCCGAGGTGATAGCCCTGCCCTCCGGGCGCGAGGCTGCGTCGCGAACCGGGTTCGCACAAGCGCGCCTTACAGGTCTCCCCGCCTGCCTTCCGAGCCGAGTACCTCGCGGAACAGCCGTGGGATCCGGTGGTGCTTCCCGACGGCGGCTGTCTGATGTTCCAGAGCATCGCCCAGCGAGACGTCCGGAGCGGACCACCGGGCGTCCCCGAAAACTGTGAGTAGTCAAAGCAGCGCGGCTGCGAACCACAGGCCGAGTCGAGAAACGTGAATCTGCGAAGCACGACTGCTGGCCGTCCTTCTACGACCCGAAGGACAGCGACGCCGTCGAGCCCATCGAGGACCGCTCCCACGGCATGGTCCGCACCGAGGTCCGCTGCGCCCGCTGCGGCTCCCACCTCGGCCATGTCTTCGAGGGCGAGGGCTACCCGACCCCGACCGACCAGCGGTACTGCATCAACTCGATCTCACTGCGGCTCGCCCCCGACGAGGGCTGACCCTCCCACCCGAAGGTCAGAGGCGTCGGTACATGATGTGCAGTCCGACATAGCCCTTGGTCGGGTGGTGGAAGCCCTCGGGCAGCGTGGCCAGTACCTCGAAGCCCAGCGAGCGCCAGAGCGCGACCGCCCGGGTGTTGGTCTCCACCACCGCGTTGAACTGCATCGCCCGATAGCCCTCGGCGCGCGCCCACTCCAGTACGTGCTCGCCGAGGGCCCGGCCGACACCTCGGCCGGAGTGCCCGGGAGCCACCATGAAGCTCGCACTGGCGATATGCGCGGCGCCGCCCATGTGGTTGGGGTTCATCTTGGCCGTGCCGACGACGGTCCCACCGTCGTCGACGGCCACGACCGTACGGCCCGGGGGCTCCAGCAGCCACATCGCACGGGCCTGGTCCTCCGCCAGGTCACGCGGGTAGGTGTAGGTCTCGCCCGCCGCGACGATGTCCCGCATGAACGGCCAGATCGCGGGCCAGTCGGAGAGTGTCGCTTCCCTGATCAGCATGGGGTCAGCATGCTCCCCCGACCAGTTCGGCCGCCAACGCTTTGACGACCGGCGCCGAGGCCGGGCGCGGCGCTCACCGTCTGGAGGCCAGTCGGCAGCTGAGCGCCGTGGCCGCGGCGCAGACCACGACCGCGAGGGCGAACGGGAGTACCGGCAGGCTCACCGCGCCGGTGCTCGATCCGCTGACCAGGCCGCTGACCGCCGCGTTCGCCGGAGACCCCGAGGCGACCAGGACCAGGAGCGCCGCCAGCGCGGTGACGGGTATGGGCCAGCCGGGGCGGCGCAGTACCGGCGGATTGCACAGGGCGCCGACCGCCGTGCCGAGCAGGGCGCAGGCGAGCGTGGCCAGCAGCCCGGCAGCCAGGGCCGGTCCCACCGGCACCCGCAGTGTGTGGTTGTCGGTTTGCGGGGCGCTGATGGCGGCGACGGTCAGCGACCCGACGACGCCGAGGACCAGCGATGCGGTGAACGCCGTGACGGTACAGGCGAGTTGCACCCGGGCCGGACCCGCGGCGGCCTGGGTGATGGCGCGGGCGGCGGGCGGTTCACCGGTCACGCAGACCCGTACCAGCCACGCGGACACCGGGAGGACCGCGGCTGCCGTGACACCGAGGGAGCCCAGGACCGGCTCTCCCGACTGGATGCCGATGCCCATGATGGCGCCGTAGAGCAGCAGCGGCGGAAGCCAGCGCTGGGATCGCAGCAGGAGCGCGGCCTGATAGCGCAGCAGAGCGGTCATCGGGCCGCTCCGGAGGGAGTCGTACCGCCACCGGACGGGTGGGCGGAGCGCACCGCGCGGATGTGCCAGGGCGGATCCGCGGTCAGCAGGGCGCGCAGCGCGGCATCGGACTGGTCGGCGGGCAGGGTGATCCGCAGCAGCCTCGGGGTGCCCGCCTGCTCGGCGGGCGGCTCCGGCGGGGTGGCGCGGATCTGCTGCCGGAGGGCCTCGGGCGGCTCGCCGGTGCCTTCCGCCTCGATCACCACCTGCCGCACCGCGGCGGCACCGGCGCGGCTGTCGGCGAGCCGCCCGTTCGCCACTCGGTGCACGCGGGCCCCGGTCCCGGCGAGCCGCCGAGGATCGTGGTCGACGAAGACAGCGGTGCCGCCCGCGGCCACCCGCTCGGTCACGGCCTCGTCGAGAAGTGTGCGGGCCGCCGAGTCCAGTCCCGTCCACGCCTCGTCGAGCACGAGCAGCTCCGGCTCGGCCAGCAGGGCCTGCGCCACGGCGACCTTCTGCGCGGTCCCCTTGGACAACCGGTCCAGCGAGGTCCCCGCGTACCCGGTGATGGCGAAGCGCTCAAGCCATCCTTCGGCGCGCGAGGCAGCCTGCCGACCGGAGAGCCCGTGCACCCGGCCCATGTGGACGAGGTACCCGGCGGCGTCGAACGGCAGGGTGGCCGCGAAGCGTTCGGGCACATAGGCGGTGCTGGGGCGGCCCGTGACCCGGCCGGTGGTCGGCGCGTCGATCCCCGCGAGCAGCCGCAGCAGCGTGGACTTTCCGCTGCCGTTGGCCCCGTCTATGCGCAGCAGCGCACCGGCGGGCACATCGAGGTCTATGTCGCGCAGCACCCATGGCCCGCGCATCCGGTAGCGCCGCCCCACCGCCTCCAGCCTCATGCCGCTCGCCCCCCGCAATCGACGCCTCCGCTTCCCGCGGATGCCTGTCGTATCGGTCAACGGGCCCGGTCCGGGGTGCGTTCCCGTCAGCCGATCGTTCACCCGTTCGTGTGGCGGATCGTGGCATGCTGGGCCGGTGACCAGCGCTGACCCCTTTGCCGCTCCCGCCGATTCGGCGGCCTCGGACCGTGACGCCGCGCCGCAGTTCGTCCTGCCGCTGGTGGTCCGTATCGAACGCGACGCTCCCCCGGCCCGTACCGACGCCCTGGAGACGTCCGCCCGGGCGGTGCTCACCTTCCTTGCCGACCCGCGCACGGCGGACGGCGGCGAGTGGGCGGAGCTGCTGCGCGGCTGGGAGGACGGCAGGATCCGCAAGGTGGTACGCCGGGCCCGCGGCGCGGAATGGCGCCGGGCCGAGACGCTGCCCGGCATCACGGTGAAGGGCCGGTCGGCGATGGTCCGGGTGTACCCGCCGCTGCCGCTGGACGGCTGGCCCAGGGAACTGGCGAAGTTGCAGGTCTCCGGTACGGAGTTGGCGGACCCCGAGCCCGCGGGCCCGCCGGACCCGTCGCTGCCGGTTCTGTGGCTCAGCCCCGAGCTGGAGATGTCGGCGGGCAAGGCGATGGCCCAGACGGGCCACGCGGCGCAGCTGGCCTGGTGGGCGCTGCCCGACACCGCGCGCAAGGCATGGCAGGACACCGGCTTCGCCCTGGCCGTACGCACCCCGGAACCCTCGCACTGGGCCGAACTGGTCGGAGGCGACCTGCCATTGGTCCATGACGCGGGCTTCACCGAGATCGCCCCCGGCTCCTGCACGGTGGTCGCGGACCACCCGGCGCTGCGCGCCGCCCGCTGACGCCGCCCGGCCCGGCCGGGCCGGTCCTCGACGGTTATGGCGTCCCGTACGGCGTGTCCGGCCCCGTCGGCGCCACCGCGGGCCACAGCGCGATGACCCGGTCGGCCACTTCCCGGACGCCGAGGCCGCCGGTGTCCACCACCAGGGTGCCCGGTGGGTCGGACGCCGCGATCTCCTCCAACTGGCGTGCGGTTCGGCCCAGTTGTTCACCGGCTCCGCTGCCCGATTCCCGGCGCAGCACCCGCTGCCGGAACACGTCCAGGTCCGCGGTGAGCCGGACCACCGTGAACGCCGCGTCAGGCACCGCTTCGGCGATCCACGGCAACTCCTGCCGCAGGTCCGCGAAGACCCCGCACAGCATCAGGCGATGGTGGCCGAGACCCGCGTAGTTCGCCCAGACCGCGGCGAGGTTGCGGCGGGCCGCCTCCCACACCGGCAGCCCTGGAACCGGCCAGGGGTGGACCCGGTCCAACTCGTCGCAGTCGAGGACGGCGTGGGCCACCGACTCCGCGGCGAGCCGCAGCGACACCTCGTACGCGGTGGAGCTCTTGCCCACGCCCGCCGCACCGCAGATGACGAGTACGTCCACCGTGTCCGCGATGCTTCCGCCGATTAGCCCGTCCGTTTCGGCCCCCATGGCGCGCCAGTGTGGTCCGGACCGCGGCACACCGCCAGAGCACAACCTCAAATCGACCTCTGAACCCCGCCGGTGGTGGGTTCGGCGCCGCCCCGGCTGGTGAAGAGCCCCGCGGGGGCACGTGTCGACCGACCATGCCGCGCGCCCCGGCAGGCACGGCATCCGAGCGGCACCGGCACACGTTACGCATCCGGAGGGGGACCGCATGCAGCACCTGGGCGTTGGTATCGGCTGGCGGCCGGAGATCGACACGGTGGTCGAGGGGCTGGACGGCGTCGAGTGGGTCGAGGTGGTCGCCGAGAACATCTGCCCCGGCCATCTGCCGGACTCGGTGCGGCGATTGCGCGAGCGCGGCACCACGGTGGTCCCGCACGGCGTGTCGCTCGGGCTCGGCGGGGCCGAGCGGCCCGACCCGGTGCGGCTGGCGGCGCTCGCCGAGCGTGCGGAGGCGCTGGGCGCGCCACTGGTGACGGAGCACATCGCGTTCGTACGGGCCGGCGGACCGCTGACCGTGACGCCCGCCCTGGAGGCAGGGCACCTGCTGCCGGTGCCGCACACCCGCGACGCGCTGGACGTGCTCTGCGAGAACGTGATGATCGCGCAGGACGCGCTGCCGGTGCCGCTGGCGCTGGAGAACATCGCGGCGCTGCTGCGCTGGCCGGACGAGGAGTTGTCCGAGGGCGAGTTCCTGGCCGAGCTCGTCGAGCGCACCGGCGTGGGCCTGCTGGTGGACGTGGCCAACCTGCACACCAACCACGTCAACCGCGGTACGGATCCGGCCAGTACGCTCGACCGGCTGCCGCTGGAGGCGATCGCCTACGTCCATGTGGCGGGCGGGGTCGAACGCGATGGCGTGTGGCACGACACGCACGCCCATCCGGTGACCGAGCCGGTGCTGGAGGTGCTCGCCGGGCTGTGTTCCCGTCTGTGTCCGCCGGGTGTGCTGCTGGAGCGCGACGACGACTTCCCGCCGGGGACCGAGCTGGCCGCCGAACTCGACGTGGTCCGCGGCACGTTGACGGGCTCGCGCGGGGAGGTGCGCCATGTCTGATCCCGTCGATCGGACACCCGCGGTCGGGGTGGAGGGCGCGCGGCAGCGCCTCGCGCTCGCCCAGACCGCTCTGTTGTCGGCGCTGGTCGCGGCCACTCCGGTGCCGGGCGGGTTCGACCCGGCCAGGATCCGGGTGCAGACCGTCGCGCTGGCCGCGAAGCGCGCCGACATCGTGGCGAGGGTGGCGCCCGAACTCCCGGTGATCCTCGGCGCGGACTACCGGCCCGCGTTCTTGCGCTACGCCCGCTCCCGGCCGCTGCCGGGCGGCTACCGGCGCGACGCCCTGGCTTTCGTGGAATCGCTGCTGGGCGATCAGGGCGGGCTCGCGCAGCCGCCCGGCCGCCGCGAGCAACTGGCCTTGTGGTGGGCGGAGCGGTCCGGCCCGGCCCCGCTGAGGGCCGCGTGTGCTCGCCGTGTGCTGCGCCGTCTCAACCCCCGTACGACGCTACGGGCACGGCGGCTGCGCGCCCATCGCACACCCGGTTGAACCCCCGGGGGAATCGGCCGGGTTCGACACCGACGGGCCGCGCCGCGGGCCGATCACCGCGGTGGCGGCGAGCGGCCACCACGACGCGGACCGGCGGTCTCGCAACTGCCCTGACCCACAAGCCCGTTGGCCGGGATCCGCCGGGATAGGCCCTCACCGCTCCGGCTGACGGGCCCTGAGCCCGTCCGTCGCACCGCGGGCCGAAATTCCAGGGCGGATTGTCAGTGGCATCCAGTACAACACCCTTATGTGGGTTTCCCTGCTTCTCGTCGCCTGGGCGGCGGCGCTCGCCTCCTGCGCGCGGCTGTGCCGGGCGGCGGTCGCCGCCGCCCGGGAGTCCCCCGCGGCCGATGACCGGCACGGCCGCGCACAGGCCGAAGCCGGTTCGCTGGAACTCGGTCTGTACGAGGCGGCGTTCCTCGCCGGCGGGCCGAACCGGGTCACCGACCTCGCGATGGTGGCGATGTCCCGGCAGCGGCGGCTGCTGCTCGCGTACACCGGTTGGGCCACCGTCGTCGACCCGGTCGGCCGCGATGAGGTGGAGCGTTCGCTGATCGCCTCGATAGGGCCTGGTGGCCAGTCCCTCATACCCGCGGTCCGCACGGTGCACGCCGCCGCCGACTGCGTGCGCGCGCTCGGCGAGCGCCTCGCCTCGGCCGGTCTCGCGGTGCCCGCGCCGGTCCGCGACGGGATGACCGCGGGGATCCGGCAGGCACGCGCGACCGCTGTGCTCATCTGCGGCCTGCTGGCCGCCTCCACCGGTGTGGACCGGCCCGGCACGGACGACTCCGGCCCTGTGTGGTTCGTGCTGCCGCTGCTGCTGACCGTGGGCTGCCTGGTCATCGCCCGGGTCGAGGTGTATCCGTACACCCGCTGGGCCTCGCCCGCCGGTCAGGAGCTGCTGCGGGCGATACCCGTGCCCCGGCCCCGGCACCGCCCGCTCGGCGGTGCCGCGGGGCAGGGGCTTCCCGATCGCACCGATGACCGCACGCTGCTCACGGCGTTGGCGGTACGGGGGCCCGCCGCCCTGACCGACCCCGCGCTGCGCGCGGCGCTCGGGGCGGGCCGCCGCACCGTACACGGCCCGCGCCTCGAACCGCGTTCACGCTGAGGGGAGTTGACGACCGTCCCTCGCGGCTCAGGCCAGGCCCGCCACCAGCTCGGAGACGGCCTTGCGGCGGCCGGTGAAGAACGGCACCTCCTCGCGGACGTGCCGCCGCGCCTCGGAGCCGCGCAGGTGCCGCATCAAGTCGACGATGCGGTACAGCTCGTCGGCTTCGAAGGCGAGGATCCACTCGTAGTCACCGAGCGAGAAGGAGGCGACCGTGTTGGCCCGCACATCCGGGAAACCGCGGGCCATCTTGCCGTGGTCGGCGAGCATCCGCCGCCGGTCCTCGTCGGGCAGCAGGTACCACTCGTAGGACCGTACGAACGGGTAGACGCTCACGTAGTCGCGCGGCGTCTCGTCGGCGAGGAACGCGGGGATGTGCGACTTGTTGAACTCGGCCGGGCGGTGCAGCGCCATGTTCGACCACACCGGCTCCAGCGCGCGGCCGAGCTTGGTACGGCGGAAGAGGCTGTAGGCGTCCTGGAGCGCGTCCGAGGTCTCGGAGTGCCACCAGATCATGACGTCGGCGTCGGCGCGCAGGCCGGACAGGTCGTAGGTGCCGCGTACCGTGACGTCCTTCGCGGCGAGCTGCTCGAACAGCCCCTCGACCTCGTCCGCGTAGCCGGTGCGGTCCTCGGGCAGCGGGGAGCGCAGCTTGAACACCGACCAGAGGGTGTAGCGGATCACTTCGTTGAGGTCGCGGGCCTTCTTGCCCGCGTTGGGGGCCTTGGCGGGGGCAGCATTCTCGGTCATGCGGCTATTCTCCCGCGCCGTCCTCGATGCCCAGCCCCAGGGTGCCCGCCGGCTCCGCGGGCTGGTCGGGCAGCGGGCTGCCGAAGGTCCGCAGCGCCTCGTCGGCGGCCTTGCGGGCGCTCGCGACGCAGGCCGGGATGCCCACACCGTCGTAGAGCGCGCCGCACACCGCCATGCCGGGCAGCTTGGCGACCTGCTCACGGATCCTGGCCACCCGTTCCAGATGGCCGACGGGGTACTGCGGCAGTCCGGCGTCCCACCGGGTCACCCGCGCCGCGACCGGCGCCGCGGTGATCCCGGCCGCCTCGGCGAGGTCCTCGCGCGACAACCGCACCAGGTCGGTGTCGTCCCAGGCGAGGTCCGCCTCCTCGCCGTGTCTGCCGACCGAGGTGCGCAGGACGAACGTGTCGGGTCCGGCCTCCGCGATCCAGCCCCACTTGCGGCTGGAGAACGTGGACGCCTTGATCGTGCGGCGATCCACCGGTGGCACCAGGAAGCCGCTGCCGCCGGGCATGTTCAGCAGGTCGCGGCGGCGGAACGCCATGGTGACCAGCGCCATGCTGGCGTACTCCACGGTCGCCAACTCGGCCGAGGCTGCGGGCGATTCGGCGGCCAGCAGCCGAGCGGCGACCGGTGCGGGCACCGCGAGCACCACCGCGTCGGCCTCCAGCACCGACCGTCCACCGGTCGCCTGGACGACCGCCTGCCATCCGGAGGCGGTGCGGCGCAGCTCGCGCACCTCGGTACGGGTCCTGATGTCCGCGCCCGCCGCCCGGCATGCCTGCGCGACCGCCAACGGCAGGCGTCCCACGCCGCCGCGGATGCCCATGAAGACGGCATCGTCCCGGGTCGCCGCGGCGGCCCGGCGCTGGACGCCGCGTACCGCCTCGATCAGTGAGCGCTGGCCGCGCGCCGCCTCGTAGAGCTGGGGAACGGCGGCGCGCAGCGAGATCTGGTACGCGTTGCCCGCGTAGACCCCGCCGAGCAGCGGCTCGACCAGGCGGTCGACCACCTCGCGGCCGAGCCGGGCGGCCACGTACGCACCGACCGCGACGTCCTCGCCGACCTCGGTGCGTGGCAGCACATGGTCCAACGGCAGCCGCGCCAGCCCGGCGGGCGACAGCACACCGGACGCGGACAGCGGCCCCAGGTCACCCGGTACGCCCATGATGTGACCGCGCGGCATCGGCCGGAGCCGGCCACGGGTCCACAGCGCGGCCCGTGCGGTGGCGGGCGGCTGCAGTTCGTCGCCGAGCCCGGCGTCCCGAGCCAGCTCCACCGCCTCCGGCCGCCGCGCGAGCATCGACTCCGCGCCGAGGTCGACCGGCACCCCGGCGATCTCGTCGGCGTACAGCTTGCCGCCGAGCCGGGACGACGACTCCAGTACGGTCACCCGGGCCCCGCCGCCGATCAAGCGGAACGCGGCGGCCAGCCCCGAGATCCCGCCGCCGACCACGAGGACATGACCCGCGCCGGGTCCGCGACTGTCCCCCGCCGCCACTGCGTTCATGCCCTCCACTGTGCCACCGCCGTCAGCGTGCCTCGGTCGCCTGGTGGACGAACTCCACGAGTCGGGTCAGCGCGTCCGGATCGGTGTTCGGCAGCACGCCGTGCCCGAGGTTGAAGATGTGTCCGGGCGCCTCCTGCGCCGAGTCCAGCACCTCGCGCGCCTTGGTCTCGACGGCCGTCTGGGGGGCGAACAGCACCGCGGGGTCGAGGTTGCCCTGGAGCGCCTTGTCCGGTCCCACCCGGCGGGCGGCCTCGGCCAGCGGGACCCGCCAGTCGACGCCGACCACGTCCGCGCCCGCCTGCCCCATCAGGCCGAGCAACTCGCCGGTGCCGACGCCGAAGTGGATCCGCGGCACGCCATAGCCGGCGACCGCCTCGAAGACCTTCGTGGAGGCGGGCATGACGGACCGCCGGTAGTCGTCGGGGGCGAGCGCGCCGACCCAGGAGTCGAAGAGCTGTACGGCCGAGGCGCCCGCCTCGATCTGCACCTTCAGGAACGCGGCGGTGATGTCGGCGAGCCGGTCGAGGAGTTCGGACCACAGCTGCGGGTCGCCGTACATGAGCGCTTTGGTCCGCTCGTGGTTGCGGGACGGACCGCCTTCGACGAGATAACTCGCGAGAGTGAACGGCGCGCCCGCGAAGCCGATCAGCGGGGTGGTGCCGAGTTCGCCGGTCAGCATGCCGACCGCCTCGGTCACATAGCTGACGTCGTCCGGCTCCAGCGGGCGCAGCCGGTCGAGGTCGGCGCGGGTCCTGATCGGATCGGCGACCACCGGGCCGACGCCCGGCTTGATGTCGAGGTCAAGGCCGATGGCCTTGAGCGGGACCACGATGTCGCTGAAGTAGATGGCGGCGTCCACCTTGTGGCGCCGGACCGGCTGCAGCGTGATCTCGGTGACGAGGTCGGGGCGCATACACGATTCGAGCATCGCCGTGCCCTCGCGCACCTTGCGGTACTCAGGCAGCGAACGCCCGGCCTGCCGCATGAACCACACCGGGGTGTGCGGCACCCGTTCGCGTCGACAGGCCCTGATGAACGCCGAATCGGCGGTCTGTGGGCGTCCTTCGTCTGTCCGCTGCTCAGCACTCACGGAAGAATCTTCGCACGCGCCGAATGTCCACCGAATGCCGACCGGGTGTCAGCCGAAGGGGCGACCCGCCCATACCGGTGTTCCTCCCATGCCGGAGGGTGCCAGCGGCCTAGTCTTCCGGGCATGGTCGCGGCTCAGGGGCACCTCGCGGACGAGGATGGGGCACCGCTCGTATTCCAACGGGCAGTGGAGGCACTAGGGACCGCACGGACGCGGCCCGAGGTGGAACTGGCGCAGATCCCGGCCCCGAAACGGCTGGCCCCGCACGCGTACGCGGTGGAGGCCGCGGTGGTCGTCGAGGGCGAGGAACTGGCGGACGGCAGGCTGGTGCTGCTGCACGATCCGGCGGGCCAGGAGACCTGGCACGGTACGTTCCGCGTGGTCACCCTGGCCCGCGCGGAACTGGAACCGGAGATGGCGGCCGACCCCCTGCTGCCTGACGTGTGCTGGTCATGGCTGACCGGTGCGCTGGCCGCGCGCGGCGCGGCGTACAGCGAGCCGAGCGGCACCGTGTCGTGCAGTTCCTCGCACCACTTCGGCGGGCTCGCGGAGCGTCCCGCCAGCACGGAGATCGAGGTCCGGGCCTCCTGGACGCCCGCTGACTCGGCGGCCGGATTCCCGGACATGGCGGCGCATCTGGTGGCCTGGTGCGAGCTGCTGTGCACCGGCGCCGGGCTGCCGCCGACGCTGGGGGAAGCGGGTGGCAGCGGGATTGTGTCGCTGCCCAACAGGCGTGGCCCGCGATAACGATCCACGGTAACGGTCGGTTGTCGGACATCGCGACAGATGCCCATTGTTGATCGATCCGTTGGCTCTTTTGTTCGGAATCGATCAAGTCTGCACCCGACTTGCCCTGATTGTTACGCAATAAATCGTGATCTTTCCCTAAAGCCCCGTTCCGATACTGCCGAAGAGGACTGTGACCTTAATCCCCACGGAGCACCGGCCCCCTCCCCCACCGGCCGGTCCGGTTCCGCCACGTCACAGGAGGCCCGGTGTCGGTTCTTCTCGACCACCCCACAAGCCTGGTCGCCTACCGCCCGATCAAGCCGACGGCAATGGTCGTCGTCGCCGACCCGCGCGTCCGCAGCACTGTCACCCGGCATCTGTGGGCACTCGGCGTACGCGACGTGATCGAGGCCTCGTCGATCGCGGAGGCCCGTCCACGGGTCGGCACTCCGCGCGACATCTGTGTCGCCGATGTGCACCTGCCCGACGGATCCGGGCTGACCCTCCTCGCCGAGACCAGGGCCGCGGGCTGGCCCAACGGACTCGCCCTCTCCGCCGCCGATGACATCGGCGCCGTACGCAACGCCCTGGCCGGCGGCGTCAAGGGCTACGTCGTCACCGGCACCCGTACGAATGTAGGTCTCGCCCAGCGTCCCGGCGCCGCCCCGATCGGGGCACCCGGCGCCCGTATGCAGCGCCGCCCACCGGGCGCCCCCGGTCACCCGGGCGGCTACCGGGAGTTGTCGGGGCGCGAGGTGGAGGTGCTCCGCCTGGTGGCCGAGGGGCAGTCCAACAAGGCCATCGGCGTCTCGATGGGGCTGTCCGCCCTCACCGTCAAGAGCCACCTGGCCCGTATCGCCCGCAAGCTCGGCACCGGCGACCGGGCCGGAATGGTCGCCGTGGCACTGCGCACCGGCATCATCCACTGACCCTGTACCGGACCACGGTCAGCGCGCCCGTTCATGGAACGTTCCATCGACGGGCGCGACGCATGAGTGGTCCCGGCTACCCTTGACGGGTGACCGACGCCCAAGAGACCGCAGCAAGCGAAGCAATCCCGGCGCCGGTCCCGCTGCTGGACCCGCGCGAGGGCATCCCGCCGGTGACCGCCAGCCCGCAGGCGCTCGCCGCAGTCGTGGCGGCATTCGCCGCGGGCACCGGTCCCGTCGCCGTCGACGCCGAGCGCGCTTCCGGCTACCGCTACGGGCAACGGGCCTATCTGGTCCAGCTGCGCCGTGCCGGGGCAGGGACCGCGCTGATCGACCCCGTCGCCTGTCCTGACCTGTCCGCGCTGGGCGAGGCCCTCGCGGACACCGAGTGGGTGCTGCACGCGGCCACCCAGGATCTGCCGTGCCTGGCCGAGATAGGGATGCGGCCCAGCCGGATCTTCGACACCGAACTGGCCGGGCGACTGGCGGGCTTCGCCCGGGTCGGTCTGGGCGCCATGGTGGAGAGCGTGCTCGGTTACGCCCTGGAGAAGGGCCACTCGGCCGTCGACTGGTCGACCCGGCCGCTGCCCGAGCCGTGGCTGCGCTACGCCGCACTCGACGTGGAGCTGCTGGTCGACCTGCGCGACGCGCTGGAGGCCGAACTGCGCGAGCAGGGCAAGCTGGAGTGGGCGCTGCAGGAGTTCGCGGCGATCGCCGCCGCCCCGCCGCCCGCCCCGCGTACCGACCCGTGGCGCCGCACCTCGGGCATGCACAAGGTACGGCGGCGCCGACAGCTCGGCGTCGTCCGGGAGTTGTGGACCGTACGGGACGAGATCGCACGGCAGCGCGATGTCTCACCCGGGCGGGTGCTGACCGACGCCGCGATCGTGGCGGCGGCGCTGGCGATGCCGCCCAATGTGCACGCGCTCGCCGCGCTGCCGGGCTTCGGCAACCGGATGGGACGCCGTCAACTGGACGTCTGGCAGACCGCGGTGGACCGGGCGCGGGCCCTGTCCGAGCGGGACCAGCCGCAGTTGGGTCCGGTGCAGGGCGGTCCGCCGCCGCCGCGCTCCTGGACCGACAAGGACCCGGCCGCGGCGGCCCGGCTCAGCGCCGCGCGCGCGGCGGTCAGCGCGCTGGCGGAACGTCTCAACGTTCCGCAGGAGAACCTGGTGGCGCCCGACGCCGTCCGGCGGGTGTGCTGGGAGCCCCCCGCCGAGGCGACCGCCGAGGCGGTCGCCTCGCGCCTTGCGGAACGGGGCGCTCGGCGCTGGCAGATCGAACTCGTCGCCGACGCGGTCGCCGAGGCCCTGACGGCGGTCCAGCCGGAGGGGTAAGCCTCGGGCTGGCGGTCGGCCTCCCCCTCCGGCCCGCTTCGGCTGGCGTTGGGGAAATCTCCCGCCCACCCGCCCGATACGTCCCCCTGACCCGCACCGCCAGGCCACCCACCTCGCCGCAGCGCGGCGGACAACGCGAGGGGGCGTGCCGGGGCGTCCCCGGCACGCCCCGACCCACACCCGGCCGTGCGCGACGGTAAGCAGAGGCCGAGGGCGCACGGGTGGGAGGGGCGGGCGGAAAAGGCCCCTGGACCTGCGGGGAATGTGACATTCGCCGCTTAGCGCGGGGGGACTGTGCACGTTGGTTACCCGCAAGTAGCATGACGGTGTGAGCCGCCGCTGGTTTCGCCATGCGGCGCTCCGCCGGGTTGCCCAGCTGCGGCGCGCGCCGTGGGGCGCGCGCGCCCGGCGGCGAGCGAACACGATTAAGGGAGAGCCAACGTGCCTCGTACCGCTAGGGACGTCGTCTTCGTCGACGGCGTCCGCACCCCGTTCGGCAAGGCGGGCCCCAAGGGCATCTACCACGAGACCCGCGCCGACGACCTGGTGATCAAGTGCATCCGGGAGCTGCTGCGGCGCAACCCGGACCTGCCGGCGGAGCGGATCGACGAGGTCGCCGTCGCCGCCACCACCCAGATCGGCGACCAGGGTCTGACCCTGGGCCGTACCGCCGGCATCCTCGCCGGACTGCCGACGACCGTCCCCGGTTTCTCCATCGACCGCATGTGCGCGGGCGCGATGACCGCGGTCACCACCACCTCCGGCGGTATCGCCTTCGGCGCGTACGACGTGGTCGTCGCCGGTGGTGTCGAGCACATGGGCCGCCACCCGATGGGTGAGGGCGTCGACCCCAACCCGCGCTTCGTCTCCGAGAAGCTGGTCGACGAGTCCGCCATGTTCATGGGCATGACGGCGGAGAACCTGCACGACCGCTTCCCGCACCTCACCAGGCAGCGCGTGGACGAGTACGCGGTCCGCAGCCAGGAGAAGGCCGCCAAGGCCTACGCCAACGGCAAGATCCAGCAGGACCTGGTGCCGATCTCGGTGCGCCGCACCAACCCGGAGGCGGGCGAGACCGGTTGGGGTCTGGCCACCGCCGACGAGCCGATGCGCCCGGGCACCACGCTGGAGAACCTAGCCTCCCTCAAGACCCCGTTCCGCGCCCACGGCCGGGTGACGGCCGGAAACGCCGCGGGTCTCAACGACGGTGCCACCGCCTCCCTGCTGGCCGCCGAGGACGTCGCGAACGAGCTGGGCCTGCCGGTCAAGATGCGGCTGGTCTCGTACGCCTTCGCGGGTGTCGAGCCCGAGGTGATGGGCATCGGCCCGGTCCCGGCGACCGAGAAGGCGCTGGCCAAGGCCGGTCTTTCGATCTCCGACATCGGCCTGTTCGAGGTCAACGAGGCGTTCGCCGTGCAGGTGCTCGCCTTCCTCGACCACTACGGCATCGCGGACGACGACCCGCGCGTCAACCAGTACGGCGGCGCGATCGCGTTCGGCCACCCGCTGGCCTCCTCCGGCGTCCGGCTGATGACGCAGCTGGCCCGCCAGTTCGAGGAGCAGCCGCAGGTCCGCTACGGCCTGACCACCATGTGCGTCGGCTTCGGCATGGGCGGGACCGTCATCTGGGAGAACCCGCACTTCAACGGAGGCAACAAGTGAGCACCACCGCCGAGCTGTTGAAGGGTGCAGCTGAGCTGTTCCCGGATGAGGTTGTCACCCAGGCGCACGTCCGCCACCTCGAACTCCCGCAGGGCGCGGGCAAGTTCGCCCTGATCACGCTGGACAACGGACTGGACCACACCAAGCCGACCACCTTCGGGCCGCAGTCGCTCGCCAACGTCAACACGGCGATCGACCAGGTCGAGAAGGAGGCCGCGGACGGCGACATCGTCGGTGTGGGCGTCACCGGCAAGCCGTTCATCTTCGCGGTCGGCGCCGACCTCAAGGGCGTTGAGCTGCTGAAGCGGCACGAGGACGCGCTGGCCATCGGCAAGGGCGGCCACGATGTCTTCAAGCGGCTGTCCGCCCTCGCCGTCCCCACCTTCGCGTACTACAACGGCGCGGCGATGGGCGGCGGTGTCGAGGTCGGCCTGCACTGCTCGTACCGTACGGTCTCCAAGGCCGTGCCCGCGTTCTCGCTGCCCGAGGTGTTCCTCGGCCTGGTGCCCGGCTGGGGCGGCTGCACGCTGCTGCCGAACCTGATCGGCGCGGACCTTGCCGTGAGCGTCATCATCGAGAACTCGCTCAACCAGAACAAGCAGCTGAAGGGCTCGCAGGTACACGAGCTCGGTATCGCCGACGCGATCTTCGAGGGCGCTGACTTCCTGGAGCAGTCGCTGGCCTGGACCGCGTCCGTCCTGAAGGGCGAGACCGAGGTCGTACGGGCCGAGGTGGACCGCGGTGAGGCCTGGGATCAGGCCGTGCAGCGCGGCCGCTTCATCGCCGACGGCAAGGTGCACGGCGCGGCCCCGGCCGCGTACCGCGCGCTGGACATCATCGCCGCCGCCAAGAACGGCGACCTGCGGCAGGGCTTCGACGCCGAGGACCAGGCGCTCGCCGACCTGATCATGGGCGGCGAACTGCGCAGCAGCATCTACGCGTTCAACCTGGTGCAAAAGCGCGGCAAGCGCCCGGCCGGCGCACCGGACAAGAACCTGGCCCGTCCGGTCAGCAAGGTCGGCGTCGTCGGCGCCGGTCTGATGGCCTCCCAGCTGGCGCTGCTGTTCGCCCGCCGCCTTGAGGTGCCGGTCGTGCTGACCGACATCGACCAGGTGCGTGTCGACAAGGGTGTCGGTTACGTCCACGGCGAGATCGACAAGCTGCTCGCCAAGGGCCGGGTGAGCGGCGACAAGGCCAACCGCCTCAAGGCGCTGGTGACCGGCTCCCTCGACAAGGCCGCCGCCTTCGGTGACGCCGACTTCGTCATCGAGGCCGTCTTCGAGGAGATGGGCGTCAAGCAAAAGGTGTTCGCCGAGGTGGAGGCGGTCGTAGGACCGCAGACCATCCTGGCCACCAACACCTCCTCGCTGTCGGTGAGCGAGATGGCGTCGAAGCTGGAGCACCCGGAGCGGGTCGTCGGCTTCCACTTCTTCAACCCGGTAGCCATCCTGCCGCTGCTGGAGATCGTGCGCGGCGAGCAGACCGACGACGCGTCGCTGGCCACCGCCTTCGGTGTGGCGAAGAAGCTGAAGAAGACCGCGGTACTGGTCAAGGACGCCCCGGCGTTCGTGGTCAACCGGATCCTGACCCGCTTCATGGGCGAGATCCAGAACGTCATCGACGAGGGCACCCCGGTCGAGGTCGCCGAGAAGGCCATCGAGCCGCTCGGTCTGCCGATGTCCCCGCTGGTGCTGCTGGAGCTGGTCGGCCCGGCGATCGGCCTGCATGTCTCGGAGACGCTGCACGGCGCCTTCCCGGACCGCTTCAAGGTCTCGCCGAACCTGGCCGCCGTCGTCAAGGCGGGCAAGCGCGGCTTCTACGTCTACGACTCCGGCAAGCCGGAGCTGGACCCCGAGGTCGCCGCGCTTCTCCAGCAGGGCGATGCCGCCCTGACCGAGGCGCAGGTGCGTGACCGCGTCCTGGACGCGGTCGCACAGGAGATCGGCCTGATGCTGGACGAGGGCGTGGTCGCCGAGGCGCAGGACATCGACCTGTGCCTGATCACCGGTGCGGGCTGGCCGTTCCACCTGGGCGGCATCACCCCGTACCTGGACCGCGAGGGCGTCTCCGAGCGGGTGAACGGCAAGCGGTTCCTCGCCCAGGGCGTCGCCAGCGTCCCGGCGTAACGCCACGGCAGTGCGCGGCAAGGGCCGCCTGGGGGTTCCCAGGCGGCCCTTGTCCGTCGTCCGGCGCGGCACCGCTTCAACCGGGCGGCCTGCCGTGCACGCACAGGGCGGCCGTCAGGTCCTTGACCAGCACCGTGCGCGCGTTGTCGTCGAGGGCGATCCTGCCTCGGTCGGTGAGTCCGGAGACCGTCTCGGCGACCGTGGTGACCACATCGCCCACCAGCGCCTGTCGATGCCGGGCGTCCAGGGCCGCCAACTGCCTTCTGCGCATGATCACGGCGATCTCGGGCGCGTAGTCGATGCGGATCGGCCGGGCCGAGATGATCTCGATGCCCACCGGGCGCATCTCCTCCATCAGCGTGAGGGTCAGCGCGTCGCCCACGTGGTCGGCGTCGCGCAAGGTCCTGGAGCGGGTGCGGAAGTCGTCGGTCGGCAGCCGGGACAGCACCCGCGCCACCGCGCACTCCATCTGGTCGCGCAGATAGACGACGTGGTTGTCGACGGCGAAGCAGGCGCGGGCGGTGTCCCGTACCCGCCAGACCAGCAGGACCGTCGCGTGCAGCCGGGTACCGTCCGCGTCCACGGCCTCGATGGGCCGACTGCGCCAGTGCCGCAGCGCCACGTCCACCAGGCGCCGGGTCAGCAGCGGGTTGATCCACAGCAGTCCGGTGCGCCGTACGGTGCCGCGGTAGGCGCCGCACCAGGTGAGCACCCATACGCTGCCGGGTCTGCCCTGGTTCAGTCCGCCGGCGGCGATCGCGGTCAGCGCGGCGAGCAGCATCACCTCGCCCCAGGTCGCGTAGTCGGCGCCGTAGCCCGGACTGCCGGGCAGCACCACATAGCCCGCGACCCGGTCCGGCAGCACGCCCCGCCACCACAGCAGCCACAGCGCGGCGCCCGCGGCGGCGGCGCCCGTGCTGACCGCCAACCAGCCCGGCAGGCAGGGGCCTTGGCGTTCCGTCGGCTCGGACGCGGTGGGCGCCCGTTCCGTGGCAGCGGCGACAGACCCGGCGAACACCGGTAGCACCATGGCACCGCCCTCCGTCATCCAGCTGCCCAGCACCTAGGTATCCATCGTGCGAGAGGTCCGGGAGAAAACGACGCAAGGCAGGCTCGGCGAGTCGGATTATGTGTTTTTAATTCTCCGGTTGGCGGAACGGAGACGGCGTCAGCCGGCCGACGGCGTGGCCGCGGCCGGGGCGGAATCGCTGGGCCGGGCGGAAGCGGAGCTGGAAGCGGAAGCGGACGGTGACGGCTGTCCGGCGACCTGCGCCGCCGCCTTCTCCACCAGCGCGCTGAGCTTGGCCGGGGTCAGTCCGTCCTTGGCCGGGGACACCGTCTGGCCGTTGATCTGCAGCACCGGAACATCGCCGAGCCCGGCCTTCTGGTAGTCCTTCTGCGATGCGATGACCCAGCCGCCGTGGTCGTCACTGTTGACGCAGGGCACGAACTCCGAAGCCTGCAGCTTCTCCGTCTTGGGCAGCCCCGGCACGTTCTCGGCCAGCTTCTCCAGGTACGCGGCACTGGCGAACTTGTCGTGCTCCTGAGCGGGCTGGTGCTTCCAGAGCTGCTTGACGTAGGCCTCGAACTGGTCCTTGCCCTGGTCCTGCGCGCACGCCACCGCGTTCGCGGCCATCGCGGAGCCCTTGCCGCCGAGCCGCGCGTCGGTCGGCGTCACCAGTCGGTACTCGATCCTGGCCTGGCCGGAGTTCAGCAGCTTGTCGAAGGTGCTCGCATAGCTCTCGGCGAACGCCCTGGACTGCGGGCTGCGCATGTCCATGTACACCGTGACCGTCACCGGCACACCGGGGTTGACCGGAATGCTGAGCGGAGCCGCGCTGGGGACGCCGTTCGGCGGCTTGATGTCGGTCGACTTCCCGGCCCGTACGTGCGCGCCGATGACCGCGGACACCACGAAGATCGCGGCGACCGACACGATCGCCGCCGAGTAGGGACGCCAGCGCCGCCAGCCGCCCCGGGGGCCCGTCGTGTCCGAAGCCGTCGGCTCAACCTGCCCGGTGGCCCCTTGCGACCCCTTGGACTCTGCCATCACGCGTCCCATCACTCCCTGCGTTGCCCTACCGCGCCTGTATACCACCGCCCCTCGGAGCGGAACCGTGTCAGGGTAGACGTATGACCTTTGAACCGCTGGTTGTCGTGGACGCGGCCAACACGGTCGGCGCCGTTCCGGACGGCTGGTGGCGGGACCGGCACGGCGCGACCGAGCGGTTGCGCGACGCCATCGCACCGCTGGTCACGAAGGGTCTGCCGGACCGCGCCGACGTGCCCGAGTGGGCGCGGCGCCCACCGCTGGACATCGTCCTCGTCGTCGAGGGGGCGGCGCGCGATGTCCCTGCGGTACCGGGGGTACGGGTCGAGGCGGCGCGGGGCAGCGGTGACGACCGGATCGTGGAGCTGCTGGCTCAGGCGGCCCGGGAGACACCCGACCGCCCGCGGCTGCTGATCACGGCCGACCGCGCACTGCGCGAGCGGGCCGCCGCCCACGGCGCGGTGTCCGCGGGGCCGCGTGCGGTGCGCTCATGACCGCCTGACGTACAGCACGGCGCCGTCGGCGGTGGCGGCGCGCTGGTAGCCCGCCGCCAGCAGCCCGCCGAAGCCGGGGATACGCGCCGGGCCGTACGGCCGGCCGCGCGAGTCGTCGACGATCAGGGCGGGCGGGCGGCGCGCCACCTCCTGCCGGAAGGCGCGCCAGGCCCCGGGCACCGCGTACCGCTCGCCGACCCGCGCACCGCCACGGCCGCCGCTGAAGTTGGTGAGGAAACCGGCGGTCAGATAGCGGCTGGCGGGAGCGCGGTCGGAAAGCCAGTAGTCCTCCGGGTGCATGCCCCACACCAGAACCGTTTCCCCGGGCGCGGTACGGCTCGCGATCGCCGACGCGACCTTGCTGGCGTGGTCCAGGTCGCCGCGCGGCGCGGCCAGCCCCCAGACCAGGAAGCCGCACGCCGCCAGCGCGGTCCACGCGGCCGCAGGGCGCCGCCAGCGCGGCAGCCGTCGCAGAGCCGCCACCCCGAGCAGCACCAGCGGCGGCAGCAGCTGCAGGTAGTAGTGACCGTAGAACTGGAAGCCGGTGGCGACCGCCACCGCCGACGCGGCCAGCCATATCCACAGATCGGACTCCGCGAACCGGCGCCGCCTGGCCAGCAGATACACCGCGGGTACGACAACTCCCGCGCAAGCGGCGGCCAGGATCCCGGTGTTGCCCAGCGCGCGCCCGGCGGCGACCAGCCACGCACCGCTCGCCGACGCGTAGGACCCGGAGCCGGTCACCGTCCAGAACAGGAACCGCTGCGGGCCGACGGCCAGCGCCACCGCCACCAGCGGTGCGAGGAAGCCCACAGCCAGCCCTGCGGTGGCCCGCGCCCGCCGGGGTGCCGACCGCCACAGCAGCCAGCCCACCGGCAGCAGCACGGCGCCGCCGGTCTGCTTGGTGAGCGCGGCGCCCGCCACGGCGAGCCCGGCCAGCGCCCCCCATCGCATGGCCGGCCCGGGCCTCGGCCCGCGGAGGCGGTCCGCGCAGACGAACGCCGCCACCGTCCACGGGAGCATGAAGACCTCGAAGGTCGCGGCCTGGCTGTCCTCGGGAGCGAGCCCGATGGAGATCAACAGATAGCCGATGCCCGCGGCGGCCCCTGACCGGTCTCCCCAGCGGCGCCGGGCGAGGGCGGCCAGCAGCGCCGCCGTGACCAGCTGCGCGAGCACCGCGGTGCCCCGCAGCGGCCACAGTGAACTGTGCCCGAACAGCCAGAACGCGCCTTCGTACAGCCAGGGCACCAGCGGCGGTTTGCGGTCCACCACCGTGTCGTACAGCACTCCGCCGTGCGCGAGCATCCGGGCCTGGGTCGCGAGGAAGCCTTCGTCCGGGTTCCAGATCGGGCGCAGGAAGGACGGCAGTCGGGTGAGGGCGACCACCACGGTCAGTACCGGAAGCAGCCGTACCCAGTAGTGGCCGGGACCAGCGACGGCGGCCCTCGCCCGGGCGGCCGCGGTCCGGCCGCCGCCCCGCTGTGACGGCAGCTTCGCTGCCGTGATACCGGCGGTCTCGGGGGCGGCTGGCATGCGGTCCAACGTACCCGGCCGTGGACCTGGCTGGGAAGCGAGGCCTGCTCAGCCCCGCAGGCCGACGCGGCTGCGCCTCTGGCCGTAGGCGAAGTAGAGGCCGAAGCCGACGACCATCCAGATGCCGAACCGCACCCAGGTCTCGGCCGGCAGATTGACCATCAGCCACAGCGAGGCGAGCACCGACAGCACCGGAACGACCGGCACCCACGGGGTTCTGAAGGCGCGCGGCAGGTCGGGCCGGATCCGACGGAGGATCACCACGCCGATCGCGACGACGACGAACGCGAAGAGCGTGCCGATGTTCACCAGTTCCGACAGTTCGGCGATGCTGGTGAAACCGGCCACGACCGCGACCAGGAGGCCCAGCAGCAGGGTTGACCGGTAGGGGGTGCCGAACCGCGGGTGGACCTGCGAGAAGAACCTGGGCAGCAGTCCGTCGCGGCTCATCGCGAAGAACACCCGGCTCTGGCCGAGCAGCAGGATCATGCACACCGAGGTGAGACCGACGGCCGCGCCGAAGCTGATCACCCCGGACCAGACCCGCGCGTGGTTCGCCTTGAAGGCGCCGGCGAGCGGGGCGTCCACCGACAGCTGGGTGTACTTCTGCATGCCGGTCACCACGACCGACACCGCCACGTACAGGACCGTGCAGATGGCCAGCGAGCCGAGGATGCCCAGCGGGACGTCCCTTTCGGGGTTCTTGGTCTCCTCGGCGGCGGTCGCGACGATGTCGAAGCCGATGAACGCGAAGAAGACCACGGCGGCGGCGGTGAAGATCCCCCAGACGCCGAAGGTCGTCGGCTTGTAGCCGAAGATGAGCTGGATCAGTGGCGCGCCGACACCTGACGCGGCGCCGGTGGCCCGTCGTGCGGCGGGCAGGAACGGCGTGTAGTTGTCGCCGTTGATGTAGAACGCCCCGGCGATGATCACGATGAGCACCACGGTCACCTTGATCCCCACGATGAGCGAGGTCACCCGCGCCGACAGCTTCATCCCCGCGATCAGCACCCCGGTGAGCACCAGCACCAGCAGAAAGGCCAGCAGGTCGAAGTCGCCGCCGTCGGCAATCCCGGTCAGGGCGTGCGGCAGATGGATCCCCCCGGTGTCGAGCAGCGATCTGATGTACCCGGACCAGCCGACCGCCACCACCGCGCAGCCGAGGGCGAGTTCAAGGATCAGGTCCCAGCCGATGATCCACGCGGGCAGCTCACCGATCGAGGCGTACGAGAAGGTGTACGCGGATCCGGCGACCGGCACGATGGAGGCGAACTCGGCGTAGCACAGCGCGGCCAGTGCGCACACCACACCCGCGGCGACGAACGACAGGGCGACCGCGGGCCCCGCGTAGGACCTGGCCACCTGGCCGGTGAGGACGAAGATACCGGTGCCGATGATGACGCCGACGCCGAAGACGGTCAGGTCAAGGGCGGACAGGGACTTGCGGAGGGCGTGCTCGGGCTCCTCGGTGTCCTGGATGGACTGCTCGACGGACTTGGTGCGGAACATCGGGTTCCGCGGCCGGGTCGCGGGCTGTGGCGTTCTGGCATCCATCGACGCACCTCCACGGTTGTCCTGCCCACATGGTCGGGACCGCCGATCGGCCATCTCAGCACCCGGATGGGCAGATCACCCGAAAGGGCACGCCTGGGCATAGGCCGATGGGCCGGGCGGACCACTCGTTGGAGTGGCCTGCCCGGCCCACCGATGGGAGTACGGTGCGGCGCTCAGTCGCTGGAGACGCTGGTCGGCTCGTCCTCGTCCTCGTACCGGCCGTCCAACGTCGCGACCAGGCCGGTCACCTGACGTGCGATGTCGGGCGCGGTGAGGCCGATCTCGGCCATGACCTCCTTGCGGGAGGCATGGTCGAGGAAGACCGGCGGGATACCGAAGTCCCGCAGCGGCACGTCCACCTCGGCGTCGCGCAGCGCCTGCGAGACGGCCGAACCGACGCCTCCTGTACGGCAGTTGTCCTCCACGGTGACGACCACCCGGTGGCGCGCGGCCAGCCTGGGCAGCGCCTCGTCCACCGGCTTGACCCAGCGCGGGTCCACGACGGTGCTGGAGATGCCCTGGGCGTCGAGGAGTTCGGCGATCTCCAGGCACATCGGGGCGAGGGCGCCGACGGAGACGATGAGGACGTCGGGACGGTCCTGCCCCTCCGCCGGGTCGCGCAGCACGTCCATACCGCCGATGCGTCCGACGGCCTGGACGGCCGGACCCACCGCGCCCTTGGAGTAGCGCACCACGGTCGGCGCGTCGTCGACGAGGACGGCCTCGCGCAGTTGGGCGCGCACCTGGTCGGCGTCGCGCGGCGCGGCGAGCCGCAGGCCGGGGACGACCTGAAGGATCGACATGTCCCACATGCCGTGGTGGGAAGCGCCATCGGGGCCGGTGACGCCGGAGCGGTCGAGGACGAAGGTCACTCCGCACTTGTGCAGCGCGACATCCATCAGCACCTGGTCGAAGGCACGGTTGAGGAACGTGGCGTACAGCGCGAACACCGGGTGCAGCCCGCCGGTGGCCAGACCGGCCGCCGACACCGCACCGTGCTGCTCGGCGATGCCCACGTCGTAGACCCGGTCGGGGAACGCCTCGGCGAACGGCGCCAGACCCACCGGCTGGAGCATGGCCGCCGTGATGGCCACGATGTCCTCGCGCTCGTGACCGAGCTTGACCATCTCCTCGCCGAAGACCGACGTCCAGTCAGTGCCCGCGGCGGAGACCGGAAGGCCGGTGTCGGGGTGGATGACGCCGATGCCGTGGAAGCGGTCCGCCTCGTCCTGCTCGGCCGGCTTGTAGCCGCGGCCCTTCTCGGTGAGGCAGTGCACGATCACCGGTCCGCCGAAGCGCTTGGCGCGCTGCAGCGCGGACTCCAGTGCCTCCACGTCGTGGCCGTCGATCGGGCCGACGTACTTCAGCCCGAGGTCCTCGAACATGCCCTGCGGGGCGATGAAGTCCTTCAGCCCCTTCTTCGCGCCGTGCAGGGTCTCGTACAGCGGCTGGCCGATCAGCGGGGTGCGCTCCAGCAGGTCCTTGCCGCGGGCCAGGAAGCGCTCGTAGCCGTCGGTGGTGCGCAGGGTGGCGAGGTGGTTGGCGAGACCGCCGATGGTGGGCGCGTAGGAGCGTTCGTTGTCGTTGACCACGATGACCAGCGGGCGGTCCTTGGCGGCGGCGATGTTGTTGAGCGCCTCCCAGGCCATACCGCCGGTCAGCGCGCCGTCACCGATCACCGCGACGACATGGTCCTTGCGGCCCAGCACCTGGTTGGCCTTGGCGAGACCGTCGGCCCAGCCGAGCACGGTGGAGGCGTGCGAGTTCTCGATCACATCGTGGTCGGACTCGGCGCGCGACGGGTAGCCGGACAGGCCGCCCTTATTCCGCAGCCGGGAGAAGTCCTGGCGGCCGGTGAGCAGCTTGTGCACATAGCTCTGGTGCCCGGTGTCGAACAGCACCTTGTCCTTGGGCGAGTCGAAGACCCGGTGCAGCGCGATGGTCAGCTCCACCACGCCGAGGTTGGGGCCCAGGTGCCCCCCGGTCTTGGACACGGCCTCGACGAGGAAGGTCCGGATCTCGCCCGCCAGCTCCACCAGCTGCTCCTGGGTGAGCCGGTCGAGGTCGCGCGGTCCCTTGATACGGGATAGCAGGGCCACCCGTGCCTCCTTGTGCTGTCGAACCTGGTCGAGCGTTGCCGGTCAGTCCGTCGAGTCTAATGTTCCGGCTTGGGCGAAGTCGGCCGGGCGATGCGATTCACGTCACCCGACGGCATTTCCCCTGGGGCGCGACCCCGGACGCCCGGCCGACGGCATCGCCATGCGAACGTCGGTGAACATGACGGTGCCCGGCGCGCCTTGGCACGCCGGGCACCTTCGAAGGCCGTCGCTATGCGCGACCGGAGGCCTTCTGTGTCTTACGCGACACCGAGTCGACCACCACGGCGGCCAGCAGCACCGCACCGGTGATCATGTACTGGATCGCGGTGTTGAGGTTGAGGATGTACATGCCCTGCTGGATCGAGACGATCACCAGCGCGCCGAGCAGCGCCGACCAGGTCTTGCCCCGGCCGCCGAACAGGCTCGTACCGCCGATGACGGCCGCGGCGATCGCGTTCATCAGCGTGTTGCCGCCACCCTGGGTGGACTGGGCGGAGTTGACCTGACCGGCCAGGAACATACCGCCGATCGCGGCCATCGTGCCGGCCAGCATGAACACCGAGATCCGGATCCAGGCGACGTTGATGCCCGCGCGGCGGGCGGCTTCGATGCCACCGCCGACCGCGAAGATCTGACGGCCGTAGGTGGTGCGGCGCAGCACCAGGTCGAGCCCGATGACGACCACCAGGAACAGCAGCAGGCACAGCGGCAGACCGTCCGCCTGGTTGAGCACGACGGCGGCCGCGAAGGAGACGACCGCCAGCAGCACGGTCTTGACGACGATGTCGGTCAGCGGCCGGTACGGGACCCCGGCCTGGCGGCGGCGGTTCGCCTGCCACAGCGAGGAGCCGAGGTAGACCAGTACCCCGATCACCGCGAGACCGTAGGCGTAGGCGACGTCGGTGAACGTGTAGTTGTAGAGGTTGTACAGCAGGCCGTCGGCCTTGAGGTTGATCGTGCCGTTCTTGCCCAGCACCCAGAGCATGGCGCCGTTCCACGCCAGGAAGCCGGCCAGCGTCACGACGAAAGCCGGTACGCCCACCTTGGCGAAGAAGAACCCCTGCAGCGCACCGATCGCGGCGCCGGTGAGGATGCCGAGGACCAGCGCCAGCAGCTCGGGGACCCCGTGGTAAACGCTGAGCACGGCGAAGACCGCGCCCGCCAGACCGCTGACGTACGACACCGACAGGTCGATCTCGCCGAGCAGCAGGACGAACACGATACCGACGGCGATCATGCCGGTGCCCACCACGTTGAACGCGATGGTGGACAGGTTGTTCGCCGACAGGAACGTGCTGTTCATGCCCTGGAAGATGCCCCAGATGAGGATCAGGGCGACGATGACCGGCATGGAGCCGAGATCACCGCTGTGGATCCGGCGCTTGAACTCGGTCAGATAGCCCGCGAGCCCCTGCTCGCGGATGAGCAGGCGGGGGTCGACCGCCACGATGGCGTCGGCCGCGGGCGGCGGCGCGGCGACCGCCGGTTCCTCGGGGACCTCGTCCGAGACCGGGGGCTTGGTCAGGTCGGAGTTGCTCACTTGTCCGCCTCCGCGGTGCGCGCCTTCCGGCGGGTCACGGCGTTGTCCGTGGCGCCGGTGATGGCGGAGATGATCTCTTCCTGAGTGGTGGTCTTCGTCGAGAAGTCGCCGTTGTTGCGGCCGAGCCGCAGCACCGCGACCCGGTCCGCGACCGCCATGACGTCCACCATGTTGTGGCTGATCAAGATGACGGCCAGGCCGCGCTCGCGGAGCCGTTCGACCAGGTCGAGGACCTGCGCGGTCTGCTCGACACCGAGGGCGGCGGTGGGCTCGTCCAGGATGACGACCTTCGGGTCGCCGATCAGGGAGCGGGCGATGGCCACCGTCTGGCGCTGACCGCCGGAGAGCGAGGCGATCGGGATCCGGACGCTGGGAATCCGGATCGACAGGGTGTTGAGGAGTTCGCGGGACCGCTTCTCCATCTCGACCTCGTTGAGCACGCCGACCTTGCGGATCTCCCGGCCGAGGAACAGGTTCTGTACGACGTCGAGGTTGTCGCACAGCGCCAGGTCCTGGTAGACGGTCGCGATACCCAGGCCCTGAGCGTCGTGCGGCCGGTTGATCGTCACGGGCCGGCCCTCCCACTCGATGACGCCTTCGTCAATCGGGTGGACTCCGGCGATCGTCTTCACCAGCGTCGACTTTCCGGCGCCGTTGTCGCCCACCAGGGCGACCACTTCACCGGAGTGGATCTCCAATTCGACATCGGTGAGCGCCTGTACGGCGCCGAACCGCTTGGAGATCCCGCGCAACGCCAGCACGGGCGTAGCGGACACGTGAACCATCTCCTTCGCCGCCTGACCGGCGGGGGATGCCGCGCTGCGGGGGCAAACGCGGAAGGCTAAGCAAGAAAAGTATGGGAATCCTGCGATGGAAAAAGCGAGACTGCGTTATCCGGGGGACCGCGGCATCAGCGCGGCATCAGCGGAAGCCGCGGACCCCCAGGCGGCGGGCGGGACGTCCGGCGCCCTGTCTCCATTAGCGGGGTTTTTTTGCGGAGACAGTGCGCCGGACAGCTATTACCTGCGGTAATTAACTGCGACGGAGGCTACTTCAGTCCCGCCTTGGCGCAGTCGGACGCGTACTGCGGGGTGCACAGCTGGCCCACGGTGAACAGGCCGCCGGCGATCACGGTCTGCTGGATGTTCTTGTCCGTCATGATGGTCGTGGCGATCAGCTTGGCCGGAATTCCCTTGGTGGTCGCGCTGTCCACCTTGGCGTCGGCCGCGGAGACCGACTTGCCCGTCGCGACGTCGATCGCCATCTGGGCGGCGGTGTCGGCCTCGTCCTTGTACGGCTTGTAGATGGTGTACGCCTGGGTTCCGGCGAGCACCCGCTGGACGCCGTCGAGCTGCGCGTCCTGGCCGCCGACCGGCGGGAGCGGGCTGATGTGCGCGGACTGCAGGGCGGAGATGATACCCGCGGCCATGCCGTCGTTCGCCGAGTACACCGCGGCGATGTTGCCGGCGCCGATGCGGCTGATCGCGCCGGAGACCTCGTTGTTCGCGTTGTTGGCCAGCCAGCCGTTGGTGTCGAACTCCGAGGCGATCTTGACCTTGCCGTCCAGCACGCTGTGCGCACCGGCCTTGAACTGCGCGGCGTTCGGGTCGCCCTTGTCGCCGTTGACCATCACGATCTGGCTGCTGGGGCTGGCCTTGGAGCCCATGGCCTGCAGCAGGGCCTGGCCCTGCTGCTTGCCCACCTGGGTGTTGTCGAAGGACGTGTAGGCGTCGATCGGGCCCTGGGCGAGGCGGTCGTACGCCACGATCTTGACGCCCTTGTTGTGCGCCTTCTCCACCGACGGCTGAATGGCCTTGTAGTCGACCGAGTCGAGAATAATGACCTTGTCGCCGTCATTGATGAGCGTGTCGACCTGCTGTTGCTGAGTATTGGCGTTCTGTGCGGCGTTTTCGTAGTCGACCTGGCACTTGGGGCACAGCTCATGGAGCTTTGCCTCGATCTTCGGGCGGTCGACCGACTCGTACCGAGCGGTCTGGTTCTCCGGGAGAGCCAGACCGATACGGAATCCCTTGCTCACATCGGCCGCACTGGTTTTGCTGCTGCCGGCCTTGCCGCACGCCGCCATGGACAAGGCCATGGAAACGGCCGCCGTCGCGATGACTGCACGACGCAGAGTGGTGTTCACGGGGTACCTCCCTGACGGGGCCGCGACGTTGCGGCCGAGGTGGACGTGAGTCAACTCCCACCACAGCTTGACGTCAAGAAGTAAATTATTAACGAGATGACAACGACACGCCTCGTTATCTAGGTGAACGCGAGCGTTGCCGGAGCAGAGTCTGGCAAAAGCGTTGAATCGCCCATTTCGCTGAGCACCAATGCCAACGCGCCCAGCACTTCCGCGCGTGCCCCCAAAGCGCCCGGAACCACCGCGAGTTGCCGAGCCGCGCTCGGGATCGCATACCGGGCGACCGACTCCCGGATGGGTCCGAGCACCACCTCTCCGGCCTCGGCAAGATCCCCGCCGAGCACCACCCGGCTGGGGTTGAGCACATTGCACAGGTTCGCCACGCCCATGCCGACGTGCCGGCCGACATCGGCGATCACCCGGCGGCACCCGGGGTCGCCGTCCCGGGCCAGCCGCACCATCTTGGGCACGGTCAGATCCGGGCCGTGGCTGCTGCGCAGCAGGTCCAGCACGTATCCGGCGGCCGTGAAGGTCTCCAGGCAGCCGCGGTTGCCGCAGCGGCAGACCGGTCCGGACTCGTCGAGGGTGATGTGCCCTATCTCGCCCGCGGTGCCGCCGGGACCCCGGTAGATCTGCCCGTTGATCACCAGCCCGGCGCCGACACCGCTGGCGACCTTGATGTACGCCAGGTCCTTCACCCCGCGGCCCGCGCCCCAGACCAGCTCGCCGAGGGCGCCCAGGTTGGCGTCGTTGTCGACGTGCACCGGCATGCCGAGCCGCCCGGCCAGCTCCTCGCGCGGATTGATACCGCCCCACCCCGGCAGGATCGCGGTCGACCCGAGGACCCCACTGGCCACGTCGATCGGCCCCGGCACACCGAGCCCGACGCCGATCACCTTGTCCGGGCCGATCCCGGTGGTCGCGATCAGCTGTCCGACCAGCTGCTCCGCCCGGTCGAAGCCCTGCGCCGCGGAGGCGTCCACATCGATCGGCTCGGTCTGCTCGGCGAGCACCTGATGGGCCAGGTTGCCGACGGCCACCCGCAGGTGGGAGTGGCCGAAGTCGACGCCGACCACGATTCCGGCGTCCCCGGACAGCGACACGCTGCGGGCCCGGCGGCCGCCCGAGGACGTCGGGGTGACCTGGACCGTTCCGTTGTCCCGCAGCTCGCGGACGATATTGGAGACGGTGGCGGCGGACAGTCCCGTACCGCGGGCGATCTCCGCCTGGGTGAGCGAGCCCGCCAGCCGCACGGCGCGGACCACCCGCTCAAGATTGGCCCGGTGCAGCGAGGACTGCGATCCCGGAGTCTCCACGACCATCCACTCCCTGCCGTTCCTCCAACATATGAACTCTAAGCAGAGCCTCAGGGGTTGTGCCCCGTCAAGGGATTGAGCGGTAAGAACCCCGGATGATCACACATCGTACGCAGGAAACCGCACCCCCCGGCTCAAGCACCGGAGGGTACCGTCCCTGGCCAGCGCTACTTCAGCGTGCCCGCGGTCAGCCCGGCCTGCACCTGCCGCTGGAAGGAGAGATACACCACCAGCACCGGCAGCATGGCGATGGTCATCCCGGCGAACAGCGCCGGCATGTCACCCGCGTACCCCTGCTGAAGTGCGAGGTTGACCAAGCCCTGGGTGAGCATCGAGTGGTCCCGGTCGGCACCGCTCTGCTTCTGCATCAAGGTCAGCGGCAGGATGTACTGGTTCCACTGCCCCAGCACATTGAAGATCCCGACACTGAGCAGGCCGGGCTTGGCGATCGGCAGCATCACCTGGAAGAAGGCCCGGGTGTGCGAGCAGCCGTCGATCATCGCCGCCTCCTGCACGGCCGTCGGCAGGGTGCGGAAGAACGAGTGCAGGAAGAAGACGGTGAAGGGCAGCGAGTAGGCGACGTAGACCAGGATCAGACCCTGGTACGTGTTGAGCATGCCCAGGTTCCGGACCATGAAGAACAACGGCACCAGGGCGAGGTAGACCGGGAACATCGCACCGGCGACGAAGAGGTAGTAGAGGAACCGGTTGCCCGGGAACTCGTAGCGGGCCAGCACATACGCGGCCATGGAGCCGAAGAGCATGGTGAGCGTGACGGAGAACGCGAGCACGACGACGGTGTTGAGGAAGAACCCGCCGATGCCCTTGTCCCAGGCCCGGGCGAACACCTCGAACGACCAGTGCGACGGCCAGGTCCAGGCGCTGCCGCCGATCTGCGCGTCGGTCTTGAACGAACTGAGGACGATCCACGCCAGGGGCAGCACGATCATGACCGCCCACAGGGCCAGGAACCCATGGGAGAAGACGTTCAGCACCCCACCGCTGTCGGCGAACCGCGCCGGTGCGTCCGCCTTGCGCGGACGCGGCGCCGGGGCGAGATCCGCCGGGGCCGGGGTGGGGTCCTTGATGGGTGTGCTCATGACTCGGTCCCCGCTCAGAACTCGATGCGCTCGCGGCGGGTGACCCGCAACGCGATGGCGGACAGGATCAGGGTCAGGAAGAGGATCACCACACCCATGGCGCAGGCGTAGCCGCTCTTGCCGAAGTACAGGAAGTTGCGCATGAGGTAGGTGGCCATCACCTCGCCGTGGTAGTCGGGCCCGCCGCCGTAGGCCACGCCGGGGGTCAGCGTGGAGACCAGGGCGAAGGCGTCCATCGCGGCGATCGCCAGATAGACCCAGGCGGTCTGCACGCTGTCCCACAGCAGCGGAAGGGTGACCCGGAAGAAGGTCTGCACCCGCCCGGCACCGTCCAGCAGCGCGGCCTCGTAGATCTCCCTGGGGATGGACTGCATGGCGGCCGAGAACAGCACCAGATAGAAGCCGACCCCGGACCACACCAGAATGGCGAGGATGCTCCACAGCACCAGATTCGGGTCGTTGAGCCACTCGATCGGATGCTGCGGGTCCTCCAGACCGAGTTTCAGCAGGACACCGTTGAGCAGCCCGCCGCCGTCACTGCGGTAGACCGCCTCGAACAGTACGGCGAGGATCGCGATGGACAGCACCTGCGGGAAGAAGAAGACCACCTTGTACACCGCGGCGCCGCGCACTCCCTGCACTCCCCCGGTGCCGCCGCGTCCGCCGACGTTGAGCATGAAGGCGAAGAACAGGGCCAGCAAGATGGTGATCACCGGCAGGAAGACCAGCAGCAGCACATTGTGCAGCAGGGCCTGGCGGAACACCGCGTCGGAGAACAGCGTGGTGTAGTTGCGCAGGCCCACGAAGTGCATCACGGTCGACTCGCCGGACCAGTCGGTGAGCGAGTAGCCGAAGGTCTGCACATACGGCCAGATGACCAGCAGCGCGTACAACGCGACCGGCACGATGAGGAATCCCACGATGAACGGGTACTTGCGGTGTCGCATAGCTCCTACCTGACGATCGAGATGCCCGCCGCGGTGGCGGTACGTCCAGCGCGTACCGCCACCTTGCGCTGTCAGGAACCGTTCTTCTTCGCCTTCTGCGTCGCCGTCTTGACCCGCTTCAGCCATTCGGCGGGCTGAATGCGATTGGCCATCAGCTCGCTGCTCGCATTGCCCATGTCGACGTCGAGCTGGCTGGCGGTGACGAGGTACGTCGGGTTGAAGACGTTGCCGCCCGCGGCCTTGAGCGCGGTGACCGTGGACTTGGTGCCCGGCCGCAGCTGGACATCCGGGCCGATCGCGTCCTTGACCACGGTGAGTGAATTCGCGGTCTGGGCGAAGGCGACCGCACCGGCCTTGCTCAGCATGATCCGCATGAATTCCATCCCGCCCGCCGCGTTCTTCGCCTTGGCCGGCACGATGTACGGCTCGTTGGCGCCGCCACGGATCGCCTGGGGCGGGAGCTTGTCCCCGGGCAGCGAGGGCATCGGCAGGAACGTCATCTCGAAGTCCGACGGCGTGGACTTGAGCTGCTCGTTCTCCAGCCAGGCGCCGCACGGGACGAAGGCGGCCTTGTACTGGTTCCAGGCGGTCTGCGACTCGATATGCGTCATGCCGTTGGTACCGGGCAGCAGGTAGTTGTTGCTGACGATCTGGTAGACCGCCTCCACGGCGTTCTTCGCCGGGGCCTCGTCCCACACCGTGTCGTCGAGCTTGTCGACCCGGTTCATGAAGTCCAGGCCGCCGTTCTTGATGGCCAGGTCCATGATGGCGACGTTGATGTAGTACGGGTACTTGCCCTGGTGCGCGAACGGCGCGATGCCGGCCTTCTTGATCTCCGCGGACAGCGACATGAAGTCGGCCCATGTATGGGGCTCGCTCCAGCCGTGCTGCCGGAACAGCTTCGCCGAGTACCACAGGCCGAAGACCGTGTAGACGTACTGCAGCGTGCAGAACGTGCCGCCGATGGTGCCCAATTCGACGGTGCCCGGTTGCAGGGTGTCCCGGACCTTCTTGCTGGGATCGTCTATTGACGGGGCCTCAAGCAGCGGTGTGAGGTCGGTCAGCTGACCGGCCTTCTGCAGGACGTCCAGCTTGATCTGCGCGTTTCCCGAGTCGTCCACCACGTCCGGCGGATTGCCGCCGTTCAGGCGAGGCTGGAGCAGTCCGGTGATGTTCTGGGTCGGCGTATGGGTGACCTTCGCGCTGGAGTATTCCTTCGAATAGAGCTGCTCGAACCGTTTGGCGTAGTCGTCCCCGAATCCGCCCTTGAAAATGATGACTTCGAGGCCCGCGCTGTCGGCCACGCCGAACGGGTTGGTGGCGGTTTTCTTTCCGGTCTCCTGCTTGCTGCCGCCGCCGCTTGCGGCGCACGCACTCAGCAGCCCACTGGCCGGAACTGCGGCGATTCCGATCGCCGCGGCCCGCTTGATGAGGTCGCGGCGGTTGAGCCGGTTCGGCTCGATGGTGGATCCCATGCTCAAGTCCTCGCCTTCTTCAGGACTCAGGCGGTGCACCGGAACCCGCCGGCTACCGCTGTCGGTCGAAGCTGGGTCGTACGGTGAAGCTGGGCCGAAATCGAAAGGCCGTTGGACGCCGACAGGTATAGTCCACTTCCTGTGGGGCGGCAAGATCGAGCACAGTCCCGGACGCGAAGTTTCCCGAGTTGAGACCTCCCGGCTCCGGCCGACCTCCGCTTGAAACATAAATCAGGGCCGCACCCCGGATGCGGAGTGCGGCCCTGTCGGCCGTGTCGGGCCGTCGGGCCCGACCGGCGATTTACTTCCTGATCAGCGAACGCAGCACGTACTGCATGATGCCGCCGTTGCGGTAGTAGTCCGCCTCACCGGGGGTGTCGATGCGGACCGTGGCGTCGAACTCGACTCCGGTGTCCGTGGTGACCTTCACCGTCGCCGGAATGCCGCCGTCGTTGAGGGCGGTGATGCCGCTGATGGAGAAGGTCTCCTCACCGGTCAGGCCCAGGGAGTCGGCCGTGGCGCCCGCCGGGTACTGCAGCGGGAGCACGCCCATGCCGATGAGGTTGGAGCGGTGGATGCGCTCGTACGACTCGGCGACGACCGCCTTGACACCCAGCAGCGCGGTGCCCTTGGCGGCCCAGTCGCGGGACGAGCCGGAGCCGTACTCCTTGCCCGCCAGGACGACCAGCGGGATGCCCGCCGCCTGGTAGTTCTGCGAGGCGTCGTAGATGAAGGAGACCGGAGCGTCCGCCTGGGTGAAGTCGCGGGTGAAGCCGCCCTCGGTGCCCGGCGCGATCTGGTTGCGCAGCCGGATGTTGGCGAACGTACCGCGGATCATCACCTCGTGGTTGCCGCGGCGCGAGCCGTACGAGTTGAAGTCGCGGCGCTCCACACCGTGCCCGGTGAGGTACTTGCCCGCCGGGGTGTCGGCCTTGATGGCACCGGCCGGGGAGATGTGGTCGGTGGTCACCGAGTCGCCGAGCTTGGCGAGCACCCGGGCGCCGGCGATGTCCTCGACCGGGGTGGTCTCCATCGTCATGCCCTCGAAGTACGGGGGCTTGCGCACGTAGGTGGACTCGGCGTCCCACTCGAAGGTGTTGCCGGTCGGGATGGGCAGCGCCTGCCACTGCGCGTCGCCCGCGAAGACGTCGGCGTAGTCCTGGGCGAACATCTCCTGGCCGATGGCGGAGGCGACGACCTCCTCCACCTCCCGCTCGGAGGGCCAGATGTCCTTCAGGAACACCGGGTTGCCCTCGGTGTCGGTGCCGAGGGCGTCCTTGGCGATGTCCACCTTCATGGAGCCCGCGATGGCGTACGCGACGACCAGCGGCGGGGACGCCAGGTAGTTCATCTTGACGTCCGGGTTGATCCGGCCTTCGAAGTTGCGGTTGCCGGACAGCACCGAGACCACGGCCAGGTCGTTGTCGTTGACCGCCTTGGAGACCTCCTCCGGCAGCGGGCCGGAGTTGCCGATGCAGGTGGTGCAGCCGTAGCCGACCAGGTTGAAGCCCAGCTTGTCCAGGTACGGGGTGAGCCCGGCGCGGTCGTAGTAGTCCATGACGACCTTGGAGCCCGGGGCCAGCGTGGTCTTGACCCACGGCTTGCGGGTCAGGCCCTTCTCCACCGCCTTCTTGGCCAGCAGCGCGGCGCCGACCATGACGTACGGGTTGGAGGTGTTGGTGCAGGAGGTGATCGCGGCGACCGCGACGGCACCGTGGTCGATCTCGTAGGTCGAGCCGTCGGGGGCGGTGACCTGGGTCGGCTTGGACGGGGCGCCGTTGGAGACGGCGGGGGCGTCGGAGGCCGGGAAGGACTCCTTGCCCGCCTCGTCGGCGTCCTCGGCGTCGGGGACGTAGTTGCGGACGTCCTCGGCGAACTTGGTGGCGGCCTCGGCGAGGACGATGCGGTCCTGCGGGCGCTTGGGACCGGCGATCGACGGTACGACGGTCGCCAGGTCGAGCTCAAGCTTCTCGGAGAAGTCCGGCTCGGCGGCCGGGTCCAGCCACAGGCCCTGCTCCTTGGCGTACGCCTCGACGAGGGCGATCTGCTGCGCGGAACGGCCGGTCAGCTTCAGGTAGTTGATGGTCTCGGAGTCGATCGGGAAGATCGCGGCGGTCGAGCCGAACTCCGGCGACATGTTGCCGATGGTGGCTCGGTTGGCCAGCGAGGTGGCGGCGACGCCCTCGCCGTAGAACTCCACGAACTTGCCGACGACACCGTGCTTGCGCAGCATCTCGGTGATGGTCAGCACCAGGTCGGTGGCCGTGGTGCCGGCGGGCAGCTGGCCGGTGAGCTTGAAGCCGACGACCCGCGGGATGAGCATCGAGACCGGCTGGCCGAGCATCGCGGCCTCGGCCTCGATGCCGCCGACGCCCCAGCCCAGCACGCCGAGGCCGTTGACCATGGTGGTGTGCGAGTCGGTGCCGACCAGGGTGTCGGGGTAGGCCTGGCCGCCTCGCACCATGACGGTACGGGCCAGGTGCTCGATGTTGACCTGGTGGACGATGCCGGTGCCGGGCGGGACCACCTTGAACTCGTCGAACGCGGTCTGGCCCCAGCGCAGGAACTGGTAGCGCTCCTTGTTGCGGCCGTACTCCAGCTCCACGTTCTGCGCGAAGGCGTCGGGGGTGCCGAAGCGGTCGGCGATGACCGAGTGGTCGATGACCAGTTCGGCCGGGGCCAGCGGGTTGATGCGGGACGGGTCGCCGCCGAGCTCCTTGACGGCCTCACGCATGGTGGCGAGGTCGACGACGCACGGCACGCCGGTGAAGTCCTGCATGATCACGCGGGCCGGCGTGAACTGGATCTCCTGGCTGGGCTGGGCGCTCGCGTCCCAGTTGCCCAGCGCCCGGATGTGATCGGCGGTGATGTTCGCGCCGTCCTCGGTGCGGAGCAGGTTTTCCAGCAGCACCTTCAGGCTGTAGGGAAGACGGGCGGAGCCCTCGACCTTGTCCAACCGGAAGATCTCGTAAGACTCGTCGCCCACGCGCAGCGTGCTGCGGGCGTCGAAGCTGTTCGCCGACACGACAGTCTCCTTATGCATGTTTCGCGCGTACCACCGCATCCTGCCGTCGCAGGTCCATGCCGATGCACTAAGGTGGGCCTAAGTTAGGCAAGCCTTACTAGCGCGACAGCGGTACGCCTCTCGGCAGATATCTCGATGTCGAGATAACTCTAGTACATAGCCGCCGCGCGGTCATGCCATGGCCCCGGCGCTGCACGGCCCACCGCGGGTTGCGCCATCTGCCGCGACGCACGGACGCCACGGCGCCCCCCTTCCCGGGCGGCATCTCATATCTGAGATAGCCTGCGCATATGACCGACGACTACCTCGTACGTATCGGCAGGCTCATCCGTGACGCGCGTCAGCACCGTGGCTGGACCCAGTCACAGCTCGCGGAGGCCCTCGGCACCAGCCAGAGTGCGGTCAACCGCATCGAACGCGGAAATCAGAACATCAGCCTTGAGATGATCGCCCGAATCGGTGAGGCGCTCGACAGCGAGATCGTCTCCCTCGGGTACGCGGGCCCCATGCATTTGCGCGTGGTGGGCGGACGGCAGCTCTCCGGCTCGATCGACGTCAAGACCAGCAAGAACGCCTGTGTCGCCCTGCTGTGCGCCTCGCTGCTGAACGCCGGGCGCACCACGCTGCGCCGGGTGGCTCGGATCGAGGAGGTCTACCGGATCCTCGAGGTGCTGGGCAGCATCGGGGTGCGCGCCCGCTGGATCAACGACGGCAACGACCTGGAGCTCGTGCCGCCCGCCGAACTCGACCTGGACTCGATGGACACCGAGGCGGCGCGCCGCACCCGCAGCGTCATCATGTTCCTCGGCCCGCTGATGCACCGCACCGACCAGTTCAAGATCCCGTACGCGGGCGGCTGCGACCTGGGGACCCGGACCGTGCACCCGCACATGGCGGCGCTGCGGCACTTCGGGCTCGATGTGACGGCCACCTCCGGCTCGTACCACGCGCAGGTCGACCCCTCACGCTCGCTGAGCAGGCCCATCGTGCTGACCGAGCGCGGCGACACCGTGACCGAGAACGCGCTGCTGGCCGCCGCCCGGCACGACGGCGTCACGGTGATCCGCAACGCCAGCTCCAACTACATGGTCCAGGACCTGTGCTTCTTCCTTGAGCAGCTCGGCGTGCGGGTGGAGGGCATCGGCACCACCACGCTCACCGTGCACGGCGTCCCGCAGATCGACCGCGATGTCGACTACGCGCCGTCGGAGGACCCGGTCGAGGCGATGAGCCTGATCGCCGCCGCCGTGGTCACCTCCTCCGAACTCACCATCCGCCGGGTGCCGATCGAGTTCCTGGAGATCGAGCTCGCGGTGCTGGAGGAGATGGGCCTGGACCACGAGCGCAGCCCGGAGTACCCGGCGGACAACGGCCGTACCCGGCTGATCGACCTCACCGTGCGGCCGTCGAAGCTGCGGGCACCGCTGGACAAGATCCACCCGATGCCGTTCCCCGGCCTCAACATCGACAACGTGCCGTTCTTCGCGGCGATCGCCGCCACCGCCCAGGGCTCCACGCTGATCCACGACTGGGTGTACGACAACCGCGCGATCTACCTGACCGAGCTGACCCGGCTCGGCGCGAGCGTCAAACTCCTGGACCCGCACCGGGTGTTGGTCGAGGGCCCGACCCGCTGGCGCTCGGCGGAGATGATGTGCCCGCCCGCCCTGCGGCCCGCCGTGGTGGTGCTGCTGGCGATGCTGGCGGCGGAGGGCACATCGGTGCTGCGCAACGTCTATGTCATCAACCGGGGTTACGAGGAGCTGGCAGAGCGTTTGAACTCGATCGGCGCACAGATTGAGACGTTCCGCGACATCTAGTGGCGGTCCGGGACACGACCGGTCACCGGTACAGCTCCTTCGCGATGATGCCGCGTTGGACCTCGGTCGCGCCCTCGTAGATGCGGGGTGCGCGGACCTCGCGGTAGAGGTGTTCGAGCAGGTGGCCGCTCTGCAGCGCGCGGGCGCCGTGCAGTTGGACGGCGGCGTCCACGACGTACTGGGCGGTCTCGGTGGCGTAGAGCTTCGCCATCGCGGAGCGTTTCGCGATGTCGGCGGCGCCGGAGTCGTACGCGTCCGCGGCGGCCAGCACCAGCAGCCGCGCGGCCTCGGTGCGGGTCGCCATCTCGGCCAGGGTGTGCCCGACGGCCTGCAGGTCCTTCAACGGGCCGCCGAACGCGGTGCGTTGGCCCGCGTGGCTGACCGCGGCGTCCAGCGCGGCTCGCGCCATGCCGACGGCGAAGGCGCCGACGCTCGGCCGGAACAGGTTGAGGGTCTCCATGGCGACGCGGAAGCCGCGTTCCGGTTCGCCGAGCAGATCGTCGCGGCCGACCGGCACGCCGTCGAAGGACAGGCTGCCGATGGGGTGCGGGGACAGCATGTCAAGTGCCTCCCCGGACAGCCCCGGCCGGTCGGCGGGGACCAGGAAGGCGGTGACCCCGCGCGCCCCGGCGTCCGGCGCGGTGCGGGCGAAGACGGTGTAGAAGTCGGCTTCCGGGGCGTTGGAGATCCAGCGCTTGGTGCCGGTCAGCCGCCATCCGGCGCCGTCGGGCTCGGCCCGTAGCCCAAGCGCCGCCGCGTCGGATCCGGCGCCCGGCTCGGTGAGGGCGAAGGCGGCGACCGCGCGGCCCGAAGTCACCCGGGGGATCCACCGTGCCGCCAGTTCCGGGGAGCGCAGCACCGGATGGGCCCCGAGGCCCTGTAGCGCGAGGGCGGTCTCCGCCTCGGTGCACTCGCGGGCGAGTGACTCACGCAGCAGGCACAGGTCGAGCGCGCGCGGCGGGCCCGCGGGCGGGAACAGCCGGGCCAGCAGCCCGAGCTGAGCGAGCTCGTCGAGCAGCGGCCGGTTGACCCGCCCGGGTTCACCCTTCTCGGCGAGCGGGCGCAGCCGGGTGGCCGCCTGCTCGCGGATTCGCTCACACCACGCCTGCTGTTCGGGATCGAGTGCGAACACCGGCACCGGCTGCCTCCTCGTATCGCGGTCTGTCGCGTCAGGGGCTGACGAACTGACGGACTCGGCCGAGTTGCTTATCGCGATCTGTTGACTGTCGTCACCATCACGTTACGCTGATTCGGCAATCGCACGGCCGGATTCCCACCCCTCGCCCGGACCGTCGCAAAGGGGCGACCCACGATGGACCTGCTGCCCTCCGCTCATCTGGACACCTTCGCGCGCGATCATCTGCCGCCGCGTCAGCAGTGGCCGAGGCTGCTGCTCGACGGACCGGAGCTGCTCTACCCGGACCGGCTCAACTGCGGCGCCGAACTGCTGGACGCCACCGCCGAGCGCCTCGGCCCGGACCGTCCGTGTCTGCGGATGCCGGGCGGCGAGGTGTGGAGCTACGAGGATCTGCGGGCGGCGTCCGACCGCATCGCGCGGGTGTTGGTCGACGACCTGGGAGTGGTGCCGGGGAACCGGGTGCTGCTGCGGGGTCCCAACACACCGTGGCTGGTGGCCTGCTGGTTCGCGGTGATGAAGGCGGGTGCGATCGCCGTCACCGTGCTGGCCGCGCACCGCCCGCGGGAACTGGCGGTGATCTGCAGGATCGCGCGAGTGCGGCATGCCCTGTGCGACGCCCGGTCACTGGACGATCTTGAGAAGGCCGAGGTGCCGGGGCTGCGGACGACGGCCTACGGCGGCGAGGCGGCGGACGATCTGACACGGCTGGCACAGCACAAGCCGGACCGTTTCCCCGCCGTCGCCACCTCGGCGGACGATGTGGCGCTGATCGCCTTCACCTCGGGGACGACGGGGACACCGAAGGGGTGCATGCACTTCCACCGGGATGTGCTGGCCATCGCCGACACGTTCTCCGCGCGGGTGCTGCGGCCGGACCGGTCCGATGTCTTCGCCGGAAGCCCGCCGTTGGGGTTCACCTTCGGGCTCGGCGGTCTGGTGGTCTTCCCGCTGCGCGCGGGCGCCTCCACGCTGCTTCTGGAACAGGCCGGTCCTGAGCGGCTGTTGGAGGCGATCGCCCGACACCGGGTGAGTGTGCTGTTCACCGCGCCGACCGCGTACCGCACGATGCTGGACTCGCTGGAGTCCGGCCGGTACGACATCTCCTCGCTGCGGCGCTGCGTCTCCGCGGGGGAGAATCTGTCCGCCACCACCTGGCACGCCTGGTATGAACGCACCGGCATCGAGATCATCAACGGCATCGGTGCCACCGAGATGCTGCACATCTTCATCTCCGCGGCCGACGGGGCGATCCGCCCCGGGACCACCGGCGTCGCCGTCCCCGGCTTCCAGGCGCGGGTCGTCGACGAGTCGGGCGCCGAACTGCCGGACGGCGAGCCGGGACTGCTGGCCGTCCGCGGGCCGACCGGCTGCCGCTACCTGGCCGACACCCGGCAGAGCGACTACGTACGCGACGGCTGGAACATGACCGGCGACACCTATGTACGGGACGCGGCGGGCTACTTCACCTACGTCGCACGCGCCGACGACATGATCGTCTCGGCTGGGCACAACATCGCGGCGCCAGAGGTCGAGGAGGCGCTGCTGCGGCATCCGGATGTGCGCGAGGTGGCGGTGATCGGCGTCCCGGACCAGCACCGCGGACGTATAGCCAAGGCGTTCGTGGTGCTGCGCGACGGTGTGCCACCGGGCGAGGAGACGGTGCGGGGCCTGCGGGAGTTCACCAAGGGCGAGATCGTGCCGTACAAGTGCCCGCGTGAGATCGCGTTCCTCGACGCCCTGCCGCGTACCCCGACGGGCAAGCTGCAACGCTTCCGGCTGCGCGACCTAGAGTGATCACGTGGAAGGGCAACGCGCCGAAGGGCATGCGCCGAGTTCGCTGATCGTGACGTTCTTCGGCGCCTACGGCCGGGCGGAGTGCGACGGGCGGGTGCCGGTCGCCACGCTGATCCGGCTGCTGGGCGCCGCGGACGTCGATCCGCAGTCGGTGCGCTCGGCCGTCTCACGGCTCAAGCGGCGCGGACTGCTGATCGCCGACCGGGTCGGCGCGGCGGCGGCCTATCGGCTCTCCCCGGACGCCACCGAGCTGCTGGCGGACGGCGACCGCCGGATCTACCGGCGGGCCCCGGCCCCGACCGCCGACAACTGGGTGCTGGCGGTCTTCTCGGTACCGGAGAGCGAACGCCACAAGCGCCATCTGCTGCGCTCCCGGCTGGCACGGCTGGGGTTCGGCACGGCGGCGCCCGGCGTGTGGATCGCCCCCGCCCAGGTGTACGAGGAGGCCCGGCACACCCTGGAGCGGCTGGGCCTAGGGGACTACGTCGATCTGTTCCGCGGCGCCCATCTGGGCTTCGAGCCGACCGAGCGGGCGGTACGCCGCTGGTGGGACCTGGACGCGATCGCCGCGCTGCACCGGGCGTTCCTTGAGGCGCAGGAGCCGGTGCTGGCCGCTTGGTCCCGGCGTTCCGCCGTACGGCCGGAGGATGCCTTCCGGGACTACCTGCGGGCGCTGGACTCGTGGCGTCGGCTGCCGTACGCGGATCCGGGACTGCCCGCCGAACTACTCCCCGCCGACTGGCCGGGCGGGCGGGCGGCGGAGGTGTTCGCCGAGCTGCACGAGCGGTTGCGGGGGGCGGGGGCGGAGTATGTGCGGGCCGTTCATCGGATGACGTGACCGACGGGGCGGGTGGTCGTTATAGGTGATACGCGCCCCGGAAAACGGCTGGGGACTATCCTGACCACATCGGAGCGGATCCATGACGATCGAGGAGGTACGGGTGATGGCGATGCCTGCGACTGAGCTACCTGGCCCCGAAGACGAAGTGCTGGCGGCCTTCCTCGACCTCACGGTGCCCGAGGGCTACCGCGCCGAGCTAATCGAGGGGGAAATCGTCGTGACCCCACCGCCCGACGGAGACCACGAAGACGCCGTTGGCCAGTTCCTGTGGCAGATCGCCCGGAGTTCTTCCACGGAACTCTATGGCGTCGGTACCAAGGGCCTCATCACGCCGGTCGGTCGGTTCATCCCCGACGCGACAATCGGCGAGAGGGGAGTCTTCCGTGGCACAGACCCGTGGGCCGATCCGGCCGTTGTATTGATGACCGTCGAGGTGACCTCGACGCGCCGAGACAAGGATCGCGGTCCGAAGCTCATGGGGTACGCCGCCGCCGGTATCCCGTTCTACCTGCTGGTGGACCGGACCGAGGGAACAGTCACCCTCTACAGCGAACCGCACGACGGGGACTACCGGCAGGACACCCGGGTCCCGTTCGGCAAGCCCCTCGAACTCCCCGAGCCCTTCGGGTTCACCCTCGACACCTCCATCTTCACCTGACGCCCCCTCACCCGTCCAACGTCAACCGCGGCTTCGGTCCGTCCGTGCGTCCCGTCGGTGGGCGTCTGCTGCCCGCGCGGTAGGGCGCGGGCCAGACAACGCCCGGCCCCGAGTAACCCTGCTCCGCAGCCGCGTGCAGCGTCCAGTTGGGGTCGTACAGATGCGGTCGGGCCAGCGCGCACAGATCCGTACGTCCCGCCAGAATCAGCGAGTTGACGTCGTCCCAGGACGAGATGGCGCCCACCGCGATCACCGGCACGCCCAGCTGGTTGCGGATCCGGTCGGCGTACGGCGTCTGGTACGAGCGGCCGAAGGCCGGGCGTTCGTCGGGGACGACCTGGCCGGTCGACACATCGATGGCGTCGGCGCCGTGCTCGGCGAAGGCGCGGGCGATCTCCACCGCGTCGTCGGCGGTGGTGCCGCCGTCCGCCCAGTCGGTGGCCGAGATCCGTACCGTCATCGGCCGCTCGGCGGGCCACACCTCGCGTACGGCGTCGAAGACCTCCAGGGGGTAGCGCAGCCGCCCGGTCAGGTCACCGCCGTAGCGGTCGGTGCGCTGGTTGGTGAGCGGGGAGAGGAAACCGGACAGCAAGTAGCCGTGGGCGCAGTGGAGTTCAAGGAGGTCGAAGCCCGAACGGGCGCCGCGTTCCGCGGCGGACCTGAACTGCTCGCGAATTTCGGCGAGTCCGGCTGCGTCCAGTGCGTGCGGCACCTGGTTCACCCCCGGTCGGTACGGCAGCGCGGAGGCCGCTGCCAGCGGCCAGTTACCGTCCGGTAGCGGCTCGTCGATGCCCTCCCACATCAGCCGGGTCGAGCCCTTGCGGCCGCTGTGTCCGAGTTGCAGGCCGATCGCCGCCGAGGACTGGCCGTGCGCGAAGTCGACGACGCGCCGCCAGGCGTCCTCGTGCTGGTCCGTGTAGAGCCCGGCGCAGCCCGGGGTGATCCGCCCCTGCGGGCTGACGCAGACCATCTCGGTCATCACCAGGCCCGCGCCACCGAGTGCCCGCGCGCCCAGATGGACCAGATGGAAGTCGCCAGGGGTGCCGTCTTCGGACGAGTACATGTCCATGGGCGAGACGACCACCCGGTTGCGCAGGGTGAGTCCACGCAACCGGAGGGGGGTGAACATCGGCGGAGTGCCCGGGTCGGTGCCGAACTCGGTCTCGACGGTGGCGGTGAAGGCGGGGTCGCGCAGCCGCAGGTTGTCGTGGGTGACGCGGCGGCTGCGGGTGAGCAGGTTGAAGGCGAACTGACGCTTCGGCTGGTCGACGTACTGGGCCAGTTCCTCGAACCATTCCAGACTCGCGAGCGCCGCACGCTGGGTGCTTTCCACCACGGCGCGGCGCTCGGTCTCGTAGTTCTCCAACGCCGTGTCCAGATCACCGTGTTCGCGCAGATTGGCGGCGAGGGCGAGGGCGTCCTCCATGGCGAGTTTGGTACCGGAGCCGATGGAGAAGTGCGCGGTGTGCGCGGCGTCACCGAGCAGCACCACCCGTCCCGCGCGCCAACTGCCGTTGACGACGGTGGTGAAGGCGGTCCACCGGGAGTGGTTGGAGCGCAGCCGGTGTCCGTCGAGCAGGTCGGCGAAAACCTTCTCGCAGACGGCGATCGAGCCCTCCTCGTCCAATTGATCCAGACCAGCGCGCCGCCATACCTCCTCGCGCATCTCCACGATGAAGGTGCTGGCTCCGGAATCCACGCGGTGGCGCGAAGCGCCTCCGTTGAGGGTGGTGGTGGGCGACGGGCGGGCGCGGTGGCGCGAAGCGCCTCCGTTGAGGGTGGTGATGGGCGACGGGCGGGCGAAGGGGTAGCCGTGGGCCTGCATCAGGCCGTGCGGCGTCTCGGCGATCTCGAAGCGGAAGGCGTCCAGGACCAGATCGGTGGCCAGCCAGATGTAGCGGCAGCGGTGTGTGGTCAGGCTGGGCCGGAAGACCTCCTGGTACGCGGCCCTGGTCGCGCTGTTCACCCCGTCGGCCGCGATCACCAGATCGTGGTCGCGGGCCAGGACGGCCGCGTCCGGAGCGGGTTCGGCGAATCGCAGCCGTACGCCGAGGCCCCGGCAGCGGTCGTGCAGAACGGCGAGCAGACGGCGTCTGCCGAGCGCGGCGAAGCCATGGCCGCCGGAGCGGATGACGGTACCGCGGTGCGACACATCGATCGCGTCCCAGCGGACGAACTCATCGCGCAGCGCCCGGTAGACGATGGGATCGGCGTGTTCGATCCCGCCGAGCGTCTCATCGGAGAGGACGACGCCGAAGCCGAAGGTGTCGTCGGGTGCGTTGCGTTCCCAGACGGTGATCTCCCGTCCGGGGTCCAGCCGTTTGAGCAGGGCGGCGGCGTACAGGCCGCCGGGACCCGCGCCGATCACCGCGATCCGCAGCGGGCGCGTCGCGGGGCTGGCGGCGGCCATCGCTACCGCCCCTCCCACTTCGGCGGCCGCTTGCCGGTGAACGCGGCGTGGAACTCGGCGTAGTCGGCGCTGGTCATCAGCAACGCCTGGGCGGCCGCGTCCATTTCGACGGCCGCGCCCAGCGGCATGTCCAGTTCGGCGGTGAGCAGTGCCTTGGTCTGGCGGTAGGCGAGGGCGGGGCCGTCCGCGAGTCTGCGGGCGAGGGTGGCGGCGGACCGTCCGGCCTGGCCGTCCTCGGCCAACTCGCTGACCAGGCCGATCCGTTCGGCCTCGGCGGCGTACACCGGCTCGCCGAGCATCAGCAGCCGGGTGGCGTGGCCGAGCCCGACCACCCGCGGCAGCAGATAGGCGGCGCCCATGTCGGCTCCGGCCAGGCCGACCTTGGTGAAGAGGAAGGCGAACCGCGCCGAGCGCTCCACCACCCGGAAGTCGGACGCCAGCGCCAGCACCGCCCCCGCACCGGCTGCCACCCCGTGCACGGCCGCGACCACCGGGAAGGGGCACTCGCGCAGCGCCCGTACGACCTGGCCGGTCATCCGGGTGAAGTCCAGCAGTTCACCGGCGCCCATCGCCAGGGTGGCGCCGATGATCTCGTCCACATCGCCGCCGGAGCAGAACCCGCGCCCCTCGCCGCCGAGCACCAGGACCCGGGTCTGACCGTCCTGCGCGAGTTCGGCCAGCAGGTCGCGCAGGTCGGCGTAGGCGCCGAAGGTGAGCGCGTTCAGCCGGTCGGGGCGGTCGAGGGTGACGGTGGTGATGCCCCCGGCTCGCTCCAGCCTCAGGTGGCGCCACTCCTCGGTGATGGTCGCTGAGCCTCGCATCGGGCTCATGGCACGGCCTCCTTCGCTGTGGGAGGGCGGACGGACGCTCGCAACCCGAAGCTATCACCGCTTTGTGACTGCCGTCATGAGTACGACATAAAGTCCACCCGGCTATCCGGACCCGGCCAGCCGGGAACGGGGGGCGAGGAGCAACGGAACGAAAACTGGCGCTAAGACCTTCGCGCGCCTGAGAGCGCTTTGACCTGGGGTTCGGCAGAGGCGGAGCCTTCGGCAGTCGTGTTGATCACTGACTGTCTGGAGGTCCGGAGTGCCGGTCGAGTTTCTGACGGATGAGCAGGCCGCAAGCTATGCGGCGTACGACGGGGCGCCGTCGCGTACGGGGTTGGAGCGGTTCTTCTTCCTGGACGATGCGGACCGGGAACTGATCGAGTCCAAACGGCGGTCCCACAACCGGCTCGGCTTCGCGGTACAGCTGACGACCCGCGCGGTCGATGACGCCCTGGACCTGCTCGAAGTGCTCATCACGACGAAGCTGCTGGCCCGCGCGGAGCGGGAGACGGCGAAGGAGAAGCTGAAGAGCCTGCCGCGGGTGGAGCGGGCGTCGGCGAAGCTGGCCGCCGCCTTCCAGATCGTGTTCGACACCACGTCCGAGCAGGTCGACACCGACACCGGGGAGGTCACCCCGCCCGAGGTGGAGACGCTGGACGCGATGTGGGAGCGGACCGAGCAGGTGGTGCCGCGGCACGAGCCGGCCGCCGCGATCGCCGCGCTGTTCGAGCTGACCCCGCCGCTCGACTCCGACGCGGACGAGGCATGGCGGACCCAGCTGGTCACCCGGTTCGGCACCGTACGGCCGTTTCTGAAGCTCCTGGTGACGGTGGTCGACTTCGGCGCCACCCCGGAGGGCCTGCCCGTCCTGAGGGCCCTGCGTTCGCTGCCGGACTTGATGGGCCGCAAGAAGGTCGGCCCCGCCGAGATCGACGCCGGGTCTGCTCACCGGATCCTGGCGGCGCCTGGTGCTGTCCGCGCCGCACCTGGAGCCGGGCACGGTGGATTGGAAGGGGTACGCGTTCTGTGTGCTGGAGCATCTGCACCGGATGCTGCGGCGGCGGGAGGTGTTCGCGAAGAACTCCTCCAAGTGGGGCGACCCGCGGGCGAAGCTTCTGGACGGGGAGGCGTGGGAGCAGGCCAAGCCGACCGTGCTGGCGTCGCTCGCGCTGCCCGCGGAGGCGGGCGAGCACCTAACGGAGCGGGCCGCGTTGCTGGACGGCACCTACCGTGAGGTGGCCGGGCGGGTGCCGGCGAGCTCCCAGATCGTGTTCGACGACGACGGTCGCCGCCCTGGAGCCGGAGCCCGAACCGGCCTCCCTGCTGGAGTTGCGTGCCGCGGTGAACGCGATGCTGCCCCGCGTCGACCTGCCGGAGGCGCTGCTGGAGGTGTTCTCGTGGACCGGTGCCGACCAGGCGTTCACCTCGGTCACCGGCGGTGAGGCGAGGCTGAAGGACCTGCACGTCACCATCGCCGCGCTGCTGGTGGCACATGGGTGCAACGTCGGCTATACCCCGGTCATCGGGGCCGGGGACGCGCTGAAGTACGGGCGGCTGTCCCACGTCGACCAGACGTATCTGCGTCTCGCGACGTACCGGGCGGCGAACGCCACCCTGATCGAGCACCAGGCGGTGATCCCGCTCGCGCAGGCGTGGGGCGGGGGTCTGGTCGCCTCGGTGGACGGCATGCGGTTCGTCGTACCGGTGCCGTCGGTTTATGCGCGGCCGAACCCGAAGTACTTCGGGCGCCGGGGCGGGGCCACCTGGCTGAACATGATCAATGACCAGGCGGCGGGGCTGGGCTGGAAGGTGGTGGCCGGCACTCCGCGCGACTCGCTGTACGTGCTGGACGTCCTCTACGACCGCGACGGCGGCAAGCGCCCCGAGATGATCGTCACCGACACCGCCTCGTACTCCGACATCGTCTTCGGCCTGCTCACTTGGCCGGGTTCGCGTACGCGCCGCAGCTCGCGGACCTGCCGGACCAGAAGATGTGGCGCATCGACTGGGCCGCCGACTACGGCGCCTTCCAGGACGCGGCCCGCGGCCGGGTCGACCTCGCGCGGGTCGAGCGGCACTGGGAGGACATCCTGCGGATCATCGGGTCCATCCACACCGGGGCCGTGCGTGCGTACGACGTGATCCGGATGCTGTCGCGGGACGGGCGGCCCACCCCGCTCGGCGACGCGATCGCCCAATACGGGCGGATCGCCAAGACGCTGCACATCCTGCGCCTGGCCGACGAGCCCGGCTACCGGCGGCAGATCAAGGTGCAGGCCAACCTCCAGGAGAGCCGCCACGCGCTCGCCCGGAAGATCTTCCACGGCAAGGCCGGGCAGCTCTACCAGCGCTACCAGGACGGTATGGAGGACCAGATCGGCGCCCTGGGCCTGGTCCTCAACGCGCTCGTGCTGTTCAACACGCGGTACATGGACGCCGCGGTGAACCAGCTGCGCGCGGACGGCTTCGACGTCCGCGACGAGGACGTGGCCCGCCTCTCCCCGTTCGTACCGCACCACGTCAACATGCTCGGCCGGTACTCGTTCCAGCTCCCCGAACTGCCGGGCGGCCTGCGCCCGCTGCGCGACCCGGACGCGGCCGAAGAGGTGTGACCCCGGTGCGGGTGACCGTCACCGCCGGGGCTGTCCCGGCGGGGACGTTTGCACTGGTCACCGGCTCGTAGGGTGCCGGGAGCCGTAACACCGGCGGAGGGCGTGGCGGCTATGCGTGGCGGCGGGTGCGGTAGGCAGCCGGTGAGAGCTCCGGGCTGCTGCTGGGCCGGGACTGGGATGCGGGCGGCCGCCACACCGGGTGGGTGCGGCGGCCGTGGGTGGGATCGGCTCGTGGTTCGAGTCAGTCAGCAGAGCGGCGGATCAGCCCAGCGTCACCGCACCCTCCGGCACTCCGAACCACTCCTCCAGCGCCTCCGCCAGCCCGGCCGTCGACGTCGGCGCCTGCGCTTCCGCGTCGGCCGCCCAGGCCGTGAAGCCGTCCGGACGGACGAGGACCGCCGCCAGTTTCGGGCGGGACGGGCAGCCGGCCGTCAGGGTGTCGACGCGGCCGGCATACCCCGCAGCGAGGGCCCGGAGCTCCGGGTCGTCGGTGAGGTCGAGCAGGAGCGCCCCGCCGCCGTGGAGGTGGTCCGCGAGGCGGCCGCCGTCGGTGAGTTCGAGGTCCGGGGTGCTGCTGCCGGTCAGCGGGTGCTCGCCCGGCAGCTCGTACCGCACCCCGGCACCGTTGAGCCGCGCGGTGAGGTACGTGGTGCCCACGACCGTCCCCGCCAGGTCGCTGACGATCTCGCGCAGGGCACGGGACTGCGGGTCCGGGCGCATGGCCGCGACCTGGGACCGGGTCCAGTCCAGGACCCACGCACCGACCGGGTGCCGCTCGGAGGTGTACGTGTCCAGCAGCCCTTCCGGCGCCCGGCCGCCGATCACCGCGGCGAGCTTCCAGCCGAGGTTCATCGCGTCCCCGATACCCAGGCTCAGCCCCTGGCTCCCGAACGCGGAGTGCACGTGCGCCGCATCGCCCGCCAGCAGCACCCGGCCCTTGCGGTACTCGGTGACCTGGCGGGCGTGGTCGGTGAAGCGGGTCGCGGTCCGCACCCCGGTGATCGTGACGTCCACGCCGGATAGGCGGCGCAGCCGCGCCTGGAGGTCCTCGGCGGTGACCGGCGCGTCCCGGTCGGCCGGCGGGCCGTCGAACTCCACGGTGACGACGCGGCCCGGCATCGGCCCGTAGGCGTACACCCCGGTGTCCGTGGCGGTCCAGCCGACCTTCAGGTCCTCGGCGCCGGTCATCTCCACGACCGCCTGGTGACAGGTGATCTCCGGGTCCGTACCGGGAAATTCGAACCCCGCGAGCTTGCGGACCGTGCTGCGGCCTCCGTCGCAGCCCACGAGCCAGCCGGCGCGTATCGCCCCGTCGCTCGTCCGCACGGTGACGGCCTCCTCGTCCGCGTCGAAGCCGGTCAGCTCCACTCCCCGGCGCACGTCGACGCCGAGCTCGTCCGCCCGCCCGCCGAGCAGCCGCTCGATGTCCTGCTGCGCCACGAGAGCGATCTCGGCGGCGGGTCCGGCGTCGCCGAAGCCCGGCTCCGTACGGTCGACCAGGTCGGCGCGCAGCATGATCCCGGCGAAGTGCCCGACGAATCCGAGCCCTTGGCCTGCAGCCCCGCCTCCGTCCCCGCCGTTCCGCTCGCGCATGAACGCCTGGAAGCGGTCCATCGCCTGCCGCTGCACCTCGGCCAGCGCGGGCAGCATGCCCCGGCGGTAGAGCACCTCGGCGCTGGGCGTGGTGATCGCCCCGCCCTTGATCGTCGGGTCCACTTCGGTGAGGCGCTCCAGGACGGCTACCCGCGCGCCTCCGAGCCGGAGCTCGCAGGCCAGCATCAGTCCGACCGGGCCGCCTCCGGCCACCACTACGTCATAGTCCATGGCGCCCACTATGACCGAGGGCCAAGGAGGCCCTTTCACCGCCCTGACCAGCCACAACAGGTGCCGCGATGTCAAGGGACCGGCCCCGCGAGGAGGGACGGGAAGCGGGCCGTCCGCGCTCTTGCTCGGCTACCTCACCCGCCGCCCGCCGGTGTCCCGGCCGGTCCTCGATCGGCTCGATCAGGTGGTCGGGCGGTCGGGCGGTCAGCGCCGCAAGCTTCGCGTTGGCGCGCTCGGTGACCAGGGCGAGGACGCGGCCGGCGGCGGCCAGGTCCTCGGTGGGTATCCCGCCCCAGATGCGGGCGGTGATGGGGGCGGTCTCCGCGCTGGCGGCGGCGATCAGCTCGTGCCCTGCAGCCGCGGGGCGAAGGGGCGCGCCGTCCGCGACGAGCAGCTGCTTGGCCAGCAGCTCGTCGAGAGCGCTCATCGGCTGCTATCGCCGGGAGCGAGCAGGCTCGTGAGCTCGGCGATCGCCTCTGGGGACGGCTTGAAGTAGCGGCGGACGTTCTCCGGCTTCTTGTGCCGGGACTTCGCCATGAGCATCAGGAGCGACGAGCCCTGCTCGCCGAGGTGGGTCAGAGAGGAGTGGCGGTATTCGTGCAGGTCCCAGCCCGACCGGGACCACGGAGGGCAGTGTGCTCGTCCAGCAGTGCTCGGGCCTGCCCATACGACAGCCTGGCCAGCCCGGTGTCCGGGCAGACGTCGCGGGGGCTGACGACCTTGCCCGGCCCCGGACGGCGGTGGGTGACGAACACCGGTCCGCGGGTGCGGCCCTTGAGCAGCCGGAGCAGGAGCCGGGCGGTGCCGGCGTCCCAGTACACGGTCTGCAGCACGTAGTCCTCGCGCGCCTGGCCGCGGCGGCGGGCCTTGGCCCGGGCGCCCTTGGCCTTGACCAGGCAGCGACGGCCAGCGAAATCCAAGTCCTCGATGTTCACGCCGAGGATCTCCTCCGCACGGCCGGCGGTTTCGTAGAGCATCCGCCAAAAGGTCTTCTCCCGCAGGTGGACCTCGCGCCGCGCGATCAGCCGGTCGATCGCCATCTTCGAGCGGGCCGGGGTCTCGGAGTCCGGCACCGCCAGCCGCTTCGCACAGGCCGGAACCATCGGCCCCTCGTAGCCGCGCTCACGGCACCAGCCGAGCCAGGAGCACCCCCGCCCGGCGGGAGTTCCAGGTGTTGACCGCCGCGGTGCCCCAGAGCAGCTCCAGGGTCTCGCCGATCTCGTCATCCGCGACCGATGCCAGCGGCCGGGCCTCGCCGAGCCGTTCGGCGGTCGCGTCTACGCCGATCCCGTAGTTCCGGACCGTGTTCGGATTGCCGAGCGAGTCGAGGAACACATCGGCCGCCGCACGAACGGTCAACGCCTTCCCGGTCGGCAGCTGCACAAGGGTCGGCACCACTTCCCCCTTGCCGCAGATAACAGGGCCGCTTCACGTACGGCCCGGAGAACGTCACCGCAGGTCACGGATCAAGCTACCGCAGATATTGGGGTGTTATCTGTGGGACGACTTCAGACCCGTCCCGGAGTCGACGCACCGTCAGCCGCCCACCAGGGCCGACAGATCCTTAGCGCCAGTATTCGTTCCGATGTTCCTCAGCCCCCGGAACGCCGTCGGCCGTAGACGGCGTACACCAGCGCCCCCGCGATCAGGTAGCCCGCGAACTGCAGCCAGGTCGCGCCGCCGAGCCCGTAGACCAGATACAGGCAGAAGCCGACCCCGAGCAGCGGACTGACCGCGTAGAGCGGCACCGAGAACGACCGCCGCAGTCCAGGTCTGCGCAGCCGCACGATGATCACGCAGACGTTGACCACGGCCATGACCGCCAGGGTGCCGATAGTGGTCAGATCGACCATCACGTCCAGCGGAACGACCGCCGCCAGCACGGCGACCAGGGCCGCGACGATCCAGGTGTTCACCACCGGGGTCGCGGTCCTCGGCGAGACACGTTCGAAGACCCGCGGCACCAGGCCGTCGCGGAGATGGCGTCGAAGCCGATGTACGAGAAGAACGCGAGCGAGGCGCCCGAGGTGATGCCGCCGATGCCGTGCGGTGCGGACGGAGTGAAGTTACCGGAGTCGAAGGCGGTGAGCGCGATGGCGCAGAAGACCACCAGTACCGCGATCTTGATGACCGCCATGGCGGCGGTGGCCCGCGCGCTCTCCCGGATGCCGCCCACCAGCAGCAGCGTGGCCAGCGGGATGACCGCGATGGCGGGCACGTTGACCACGCCACCGCTGCCGGGCGCGTTGGCGAGCGCGCCCGGGATGTACCAGCCGAACAGGCTGCCGAGCAGTTCGTTGAGGTACTGCCCCCAGCCGACGCCGACGGCGGAGACCGACACCCCGTACTCCAGCAGCAGACACCAGCCGACCAGGAACGCGGTCGACTCCCCCATCGCCGCGTAGGCGTAGGAGTACGAACTGCCGGAGACGGGGATGGCACCGCCCAGCTCCGCGAAGCAGAACGCGGTGAACACCCAGGTGATGGCCGCGAGGGCGAACGAGATGACGACCGCGGGCCCGGCCTTGGGCACGGTGTCGGACAGTACGACGAAGATGCCGGTGCCGACGATCGCGCCGACGCCGAAACACACCAGCTGGAACAGGCCCATGGTGCGCCGCAGCCCGTGCCCCTCCAGGTCGGCGCCGGATTCGGCGACCAGCGGGTCGGGCGACTTGATACGGAGCACGGGTAGATCGTGGCGAATCGCGGCACGTGCCGCGATTCACGACATCCGTCTGCCCCGCGGGCGGCGCCCGGTCAGCCGAGCGTGGCCACCAGCACCGCCTTGATGGTGTGCATCCGGTTCTCCGCCTGGTCGAAGACCACCGAATGCGCCGACTCGAAGACCTCGTCGGAGACTTCGAGCGAGCTCAGTCCGTACTGCTCGTGGATCTCCCGGCCGACCGCCGTGCCCAGGTCGTGGAAGGCGGGCAGGCAGTGCATGAACTTCACCTCCGGATTGCCGGTGGCCCGCAGTACGTCCATGGTCACCGCGTAGGGGCCGAGCAGCGCTATCCGCTCGTCCCACATCTCCTTGGGCTCGCCCATCGACACCCAGACATCGGTGTGCACGTAGTCGACACCCCGCACCCCGTCCGCCACGTCCTCGGTCAGGGTGACCCGGCCGCCGGTCCGCTCGGCGAGGCGGCGGGCCGCGGCGATCACGGATTCGCCGGGCCAGAGGATCTTCGGCCCGACGATGCGCACATCCATGCCGAGCAGCGCTCCCGTTATCAGCAGCGAGTTGCCCATGTTGTAGCGGGCGTCGCCGAGATAGGCGTAGGCGATCTCGGAGAGCGGCTTGTCGGTGTGCTCGGACATGGTGAGCACGTCGGCGAGCATCTGCGTCGGGTGCCACTCGTCGGTGAGCCCGTTCCAGACCGGCACGCCCGCGTGGGCCGCGAGCTCCTCGATGACCTCCTGGGCATGGCCCCGGTACTCGATGCCGTCGAACATCCGCCCAAGCACCCGGGCGGTGTCCTTGACCGACTCCTTGTGGCCGATCTGCGAGCTCGCCGGGTCGAGATAGGTGGTCCTCGCGCCCTGGTCAGCGGCGGCGATCTCGAAGGAGCAGCGGGTGCGGGTGGAGGTCTTCTCGAAGATGAGCGCGATGTTCCGGCCGCGCAGCCGCTGCTCCTCGGTGCCCGCCCGCTTGGCGGCCTTCAGCTGGGCCGCCAGTTCCACCAGGTGGCGGAACTCCTCGGCCGAGAAGTCCAACTCCTTGAGGAAGTGGCGGCCCGTGAGGTCGATGGCCATGGCGGATGCTCCTAGGTGGGGCGACAGAGATGCCGGAAGTGTATACGACCAACCGCATCCTTATGCGGGACCTCGTGCGCGTCGCCCACAGGCATCATCGCCCCGCGCCCGTCATGCGGGCTAGACGGCGTCCCGCTCGATCGGGCAGCTCATACAGCGCGGCCCGCCTCTGCCGCGGCCGAGTTCGCTGCCCGGGATGGTGATCACCTCGATGCCGTGCTTGCGCAGGTAGGTGTTGGTGGTGGCGTTGCGTTCATAGGCGACGACCACGCCCGGCTCGATGGCCAGCACATTGCAGCCGTCGTCCCACTGCTCGCGCTGCGCCGAGTGCACGTCCTGGGTCGCCGTCAGTACCCGGATGTCGTCCAGGCCGAGCGCCGCGGCGATCGCCCGGTGCATGTGTTCCGGCGGGTGGTCGGTGACCTTCAGATCCCCCTCCCCCGCCCCGGGTTCGATGGTGTACGAGCGCAGCATGCCCAGGCCCGCGTACTTGCTGAAGGTGTCGCCGTCGACCATCGTCATCACCGTGTCGAGATGCATGAACGCGCGTCTCTTGGGCATGTCGAGGGCCACGATCGTCCTGGCGGAGCCCGCCGCGAACAGCCCGCGCGCCAGCATCTCCACCGCCTGCGGTGTGGTCCGCTCGCTCATTCCGATCAGCACCGCGCCGTTGCCGATCACCAGCACGTCCCCGCCCTCGATCGTTGACGGATAGGCCTCCTGCCCGGCCGACCACACATGGAACAGACCGCCCGCGAACATCGGGTGGTAGCGGTAGATCGCCTCGAAGTGCACCGTCTCACGCCAACGGGCGGGCCAGCGCATGGCGTTGATGCTCACCCCGTCGTACACCCATGCCGAGGTGTCCCGGGTGAAGATGTGGTTGGGGAGCGGGGCGAGCAGGAACTCGTCCGGCTCCATCACATGGAAGCGCACCGAGGTGGGCTCGGCGTGCCGCTCCAGGAACTCGCGCTTGGTCATCCCCCCGACCAGCGCCTCCACCAGATCCGGTACGGGCAGTTCGGCGAAGGCCGCCCGCAGGTGGTCGGTGGCCAGCGGCCCGAACTCCTTCTCGTCGAAGACCCGGTCCAGGATCAGTCGGCGCGCCTCGGGTACCAGCAGCGTCTCGCGCAGCAGGTCGCCGAACAGGTACACCTCCACACCGCGGTCTCGCAGTATGTCCGCGAAACCGTCGTGCTCGGCACGCGCCCTGCGCACCCAGAGCACATCGTCGAAGAGCAGCGCGTCCTTGTTCGACGGCGTGAGCCGCTTCAGCTCCAGATCGGGGCGGTGCAGGATGACGCGGCGCAGCCGCCCGGCCTCGGAATCCACATGGAAGCCCATGGAGGAAGACCTTCCCACGCCGGGCGTCCGCACCCCACCCCGCACGCGCCGACCGCCTGGGCGCCGCCCGGCGCGGCACCGCTACAGCCGCGGATCGACCGGTTCCGACTCCAGCGCGAGTACCGCGAAGACCGCCTCGTGCACCCGCCACAGCGGTTCACCCGCGGCCAGCCGGTCCAGTGCCTCCAGGCCGAGCGCGTACCCGCGCAGGGCGAGCGAGCGCTTGTGGCCCAGCGACCGCGAACGCAACCGGGCCGAGTTGCCGGGGAAGGTGTACTCGGGGCCGTAGATGATCCGCAGGTACTCCCGGCCACGGCACTTGACGCCCGGCTGCACCAGGCCCTTCGGGCCGCGTACATACGCCTGGAGCGGCTTGACCACCATGCCCTCGCCGCCTTCGGCGGTCAGGTCGAGCCACCACTGGATGCCCGCGTCGACCGACGCCTCGTCCTCGGTGTCGACGATGCGGCGGCGGGTGGGGGCGAGCAGCCCGGTGCGGTCATGGTCGACGAGCCGGTCGATCAGGGCCAGCTGCTCGTCGTGCGCCAACACGGCGAGACTGCGGCCCTCCACGGCCAGCAGCTGGAAGGCGGCGAGCCGCACCCGTCCAGGCCCTCGGTCGGCCAGCAGTAGCGGCGGTACGCCTCGGTGAACGCGCTGGCGTCCGCGGCACGCTCCCGCTGGCGGGCGAGCAGCTCCTCGACGTCGGCCCCGCGCGCCGCCGCCTCCCGCAGGGCGGCCAGCGCCCCGGGGAAGACCGCCCGGGACGCGGCGCCCACCGCCGCGGCGAGGTCGGTGGCCGGGGACCGGGTGCTGCCGGTGGTCGATATCGTCAGGAACACCCGCCCGACTATGACCCGGTGCGGTACTCGCGACCAGCGGATTTCACCGGCGGCGGGCAGGGTCTCCCGGGGGTGCCAGGGCGGCCGCGATCCGGGCGATGCCCGGTGGCCCCACCCGGCAGCATCCGCCGATCAGCCGGGCTCCGGCTGACTGCCAGTCATGCACCATGGACGGGACCTCGAAGGGTTCGTCGCGCCAGGTGCGGGTCCCGGCGTCCCACTCGCCGCCGTTCGGGTAGGCCACGACCGGCTTTCCGGTGGCGGCGTGCGCGGTCGCCACCGCCCGGCCGGTGTCCTGGGCGCTGGAGCAGTTGACGCCCACCGCGATCACTTCGGGGACACCGCCGGCGAGCGCGAACGCCTCCTCCAGCGGCTGCCCGGCGCGGGTGCGGTCCCCGCGGATGGTGTACGACAGCCAGACCGGCAGACCGATGCCGTCGACCGCCCGCAGCAGCGCCTCCGCCTCGTCGGTGTCCGGGACGGTCTCCAGGGCGAGCACATCGGGCCCGGCCTCGGCCAGCGCCGCTATCCGGGGGCGGTGGAAGCGCTCCAACTCCCTTACGGACAGCCCGTACCGGCCGGTGTACTCACTGCCGTCGGCGAGCATCGCGCCATACGGGCCGACGGACGCGGCCACCCACACGCCGGGCAGCTCCCGCGCCGCCCGGCGGGCGAGCTCCACACTGCGGCGCAGCAGGGCCGAGGTCTCGTCCCGGGACAGCCCGCGCCGGGCGAAGCCCTGGTAGGTGGCCTGGTAGCTGGCGGTGGTGAGCACCCGCGCGCCCGCCCGCAGGTACGCCGTGTGCGCCGCCTCGATCTGGCCGGGGGCGTCGGAGAGCAGCCTGGCGGTCCACAAGTCGTCGGACAGGTCGCAGCCCTGGTCCTGGAGTTGGTTGGACAGGCCGCCGTCGAGGACGACCGGCCCTTCGGCGAGAGCGGCGGCGAGCGGGGTGATCGGGGCGGGCAACGCGGGTGCTCCTTGCGGGTGTTCGGCCGGGTACGCCGCGCCTCAGCCGAGCTGCGGCTGTACGTGGGAGGCGATCAGCTCCAGGTGGTCCAGGTCGTGCAGGTCGAGGATCTGCAGGTAGATACGGGATGAGCCGACCTCGCGGTAGCGGCCGATCTTGTCGACGACCTCGTCGGGCGAACCGGCGAGGCCGTTGGCCTTGAGCTCGTCGACGTCCCGCCCGATGACGGCGGCGCGGCGGGCGACCTCGGCGTCGTCCTTGCCGACGCAGGCGACCAACGCGTTGGAGTACACGAGGTCGTCCGGCTTGCGGCCGTACGCCTCGACGGCCTCGCGGACCCGTCCGAACTGTCGCTCGGTGTCCTCGATCGAGGCGAACGGGATGTTGAACTCATCGGCGAAGCGCGCGGCGAGCTGCGGGGTGCGCTTGGCGCCGTGCCCGCCGATGATCACCGGGATCTTCTCCTGCGCGGGCTTGGGCAGCGCGGGTGAGTCCTTCAACTGGTAGTGGGTCCCGTTGAAATCGAAGGTCCGACCGATCGGAGTGGACCACAGCCCGGTGATGATGGCGAGCTGCTCCTCAAGACGGGCGAACTTCTCCTTGGGGAACGGGATGCCGTACGCGGTGTGCTCCTCCTCGTACCAGCCCGCGCCGAGGCCGAGTTCGACCCGGCCACCGGACATCTGGTCGACCTGCGCGACCTGGATCGCCAGCACACCGGGCAGCCGGAACGTGCCCGCGGTCATCAGCGTGCCGAGCCGGATGCGCTTGGTCTCGCGGGCGAGCCCGGCGAGGGTGATCCAGGCGTCGGTGGGACCGGGCAGACCGTCGGCCGACCCCATCCGCAGATAGTGGTCGGAGCGAAAGAAGGCGTCATAGCCCAGTTCCTCGGTGGCCTTGGCCACCGACAGGAGGGTGTCGTAGGAGGCGCCCTGCTGGGGCTCGGTGAAGATGCGTAGATCCATACCTCCATCCTGCACCGGGCACGGCCGCGGCGCGGTGCTCTAGCGGGCGGGGCGGGCCAGGGACAGCGCGAACCGGCCCTGCGGGTCGGTCCACCAGTGCGCCAGTTCCATTCCGGCGGCGGCCAGTTCGGACCGGACCCCGGCTTCGCGGAACTTCGCCGACACCTCGGTGCGCAGTTCCTCACCCGCCGCGAAGTCGACCTTGAGGTCGAGTGCCGGGATCTTGACGGTGAGCGGCCGACGGGCGCGCAGCCGCATCTCTATCCATTCCTTGTCGCGATCCCACAGCGCCACATGGTCGAAGTCGCCCGTGTCGAGTTCGGCGCCGAGCTCACGGTGGAGCACGGCGAGCACGTTCTTGTTGAACTCGGCGGTGACCCCGGCGGCATCGTCGTAGGCGGCGACCAGTACGCGTTCGTCCTTGACCAGATCGGTGCCGAGCAGCAGCGCGTCGTCCGGACCGAGCGCGGTGCGCACCGTCTTGAGGAACGCGGCCCGCTCGGCGGGCAGCAGATTGCCGATCGTGCCGCCGAGGAACGCCAGCAGTCGCGGGCCCGCGCAGTCCGGCAGGCTGAGTCCGGCCTGGAAGTCGGCCACCAGGGCGTGCACGGACAGCCCCGGGTAGTCGGCGAGCAGCGCCCGGCCCGCCTGCTCCAGGGCGGACTCGCTGACGTCGATGGGAACGTACGCGGCCAGGGTGCCGTGGTCGCGCAGTGCGCCGATCAGCAGCCGGGTCTTCTCCGAGGAACCCGAGCCCAGCTCCACCAGGGTCCGGGCGCCGGTGGCGGTGGCGATATCGGGGGCGACGCGGTCGAGGATGGCGCGCTCGGCTCGGGTCGGGTAGTACTCGGGGAGCCGGGTGATCTCCTCGAAGAGTTCGCTGCCGCGGGCATCGTAGAACCACTTGGGCGGCAGCCATTTGGGGGTGGCGGTCAGCCCCACGGCGGCGTCGGCGCGCAGCGCCGCGATGGTGGCGTCCACCGGCAGCTGCCGGGTCAGGGTGAAGGCGCTCATAGGGGCGGCTCCTTGAGGAGGGCGGTCTCGACCCCGTCCCGCGTCGCCAGGAGCAGCGTGCGGTCGGGGACCTCGATCCAGCCGGGTTCGTCGTCGTACGGTTCGGAGGCGACAGTGACGGAGTGGCCGGGGTCCAGCCGGTGCCACAGGGAGTCGCCCCAGGCGGTGGCGGCGATGGAGCTGCCGTCGGTGAGCAGGAAGTTCAACCGCGCCTCGGTGCGGGCCGCGACATCGGTGACCGTCTCCGCGAGCGCGTCGCCGAGTGCGTAGCCCGCACGCAACCGGTGCAGGGTCAGCGCCCACAGCAGCGCGGCGTCGCAGCGTGCCTCGATGCCGAGCAGTTCCTCGGCGGAGAGGTCCGCGGCCAGGTCGGCGACGGAGCCCGGCCAGCCCGGCACGGCGCCGTTGTGGCTGAACAGCCATCTGCCCTCGCCGTAGGGGGCGGTGGCGGATTCATCGGGTGCCGAGCCGTCGGTGGTGTCCCGCACGGCGGCCAGCAGCGCGCCGGTACGCACGACGCGGGCCAGATCGGTGAACGACGGGTCGGCCCAGATCGGCCCGGCCCTGCGGTAGCGGGCCGGGACGGGGTCGCCCGGGGCGTACCAGCCGACGCCGAAGCCGTCCGCATTGACCGTGCCGTTGCGCTGTCTGCGCGGTGCCCAGGACTGCCGGTACAGCGAGTGCGGCGGCTCGGTCAGGATGCGCCCCAACGGGACGTCGGGGCCCAGGTAGGCGATATGGCGGCACATCAGAGCGCCTCTGCGGGGCCGGCGTCACGGGCGGTGCGGAACCCGGCGAATATCTGCCGCCGGATGGGATAGTCCCAGTTGCGGAAGGTGCCGCGGCAGGCGACCGGGTCCACGGCGAAGGATCCACCGCGCAGCACCTTGTACTCGGGGCCGAAGAAGACTTCCGAGTACTCGCGGTACGGGAAGGCGCGGAACCCCGGGTACGGCAGGAAGTCGCTCGCGGTCCACTCCCATACGTCGCCGATCAGTTGCCGTATGCCGTGCGGCGAGGCGCCGTCGGGGTAGCTGCCCGCGGGTGCGGGGCGCAGGTGCCGCTGGCCGAGGTTGGCGTGTGCCGGGGTGGGGTCATGGTCGCCCCATGGGTAGCGGCGTGAGCGGTCGGTGGCCGGGTCATGGCGGGCGGCCTTCTCCCACTCGGCCTCGGTGGGCAGTCGGCGGCCCGCCCAGCGCGCGTAGGCGTCCGCCTCGTACCAACTCACATGCAGCACCGGTTCGTTGACCGGAACCGGCTCGACCACGCCGAAGCTGCGGCGCAGCCACTGACCGCCCTCGTGCGTCCAGAACAGCGGCGCTTCCATGGTGTGGTCGCGCACCATGGCCCAGCCCTTCGGATCCCACCAGCGCGGATCGCGGTAGCCGCCGTCGTCGATGAAGCGCAGGTAGTCGCCGCAGGTGACGGGGGTGGTGTCAAGGAAGAACGGCGCGACGTCCACGCGGTGCGCGGGCCGTTCGTTGTCCAGGGCCCATGGCTCGGTGTCGGTGCCCATGGTGAACGGGCCGCCGGGGACCAGGACTTCGGTCGGCAGCAGCAGCGCGTCGGCGGGGGCTGGGCCGGGTGGTGGCGCGGTGAGCGCAACGGGCCCCTGGCGCAACTGGTGCGTGATGAGCATCGTCTCGTCGTGCTGCTGCTCATGCTGGGCGATCATCCCGAAGGCGAAGCCCGCGTCGAGCAGTGCGGTGCCGCGCAGCCGGGTGGTGTCCAGCAGGTCGAGGACGCGTCCGCGCACCTCGGCGGCATAGCCGCGGGCGTCGGTGGGCGACAGCAGCGGGAGGCTCGGGCGCGCGGCCCGGGGGTGTTCGAAGGCGTCGTAGATCGGGTCGATCTCCGGGCGCATCGCCTCGCGCCCGCCGATCGCCCGCAGCAGCCACAGCTCTTCCTGGTTGGCGATATGCGCCAGATCCCACACCAGTGGCGACATCAGCGGTGAGTGCTGGGTGATGAGGTCGCGGTCGTCGACGCAGGTGGTGAGGGTGCTGGTGCGGACGCGCGCGGTGTCGAGTACCCGCGCGACCCGCTCCCTCAGGAGTGCGGGGTCGGCGCCCTCGACGGTATCGGAGTGCTGAGCCGTCACGATCGGCCGTCCTTTCCAATGAGCGGGGCGGTGCGGGCCGCGCGCCGCTGCCCCTGTGTCACGTGGTCAAGCAGGTCGTCGGCGGGACATCGGCCCCTTGCGACATAGCGCTCGGTGAACGCGTCCACGGCGGTGCGGATCGCCGCCGAGGCCCCCAGCCTGGGCAGTGCCTCGCGCGCCGCGGCGAAACAGGCCGCGGCGGCGCGGTGCAGGGCCGGGTCGCTCAGGCCGTGGCGGGCGGCTCGCCGCCACAGCGGGTTGCCGGGGGCGCGTTCGTACGGGCGCAGGTCCAGCGCTCCCACCGCGCGGTGTGCCGCCGCTGCCGCCAGCGGGTCGTCCAGCAGCGCCGCGGTGACCGCCAGCGGGACGATCCAGCCGTCCTCGCCGGGCTGCGCGTCGATCATGCGCAGCTCCAGATGGCCATGCGGCCGGACCGGTGGAAAGAGGGTGGTCAGGTGGTAGTCGAGATCATCGGCGGTGGGCGGACGCGGCGCCCTGAGGCGGCCGCCGTCGCGTATCCAGTCGCGGAAGGACAGCTTCTCGGGCACGTCCCACGGTCCGGCGTCCTGCCGGATGCACAGCACGGGGGCGTCGAGCGCGTACGCGGCCCAGGCGTCACGGGGGTCGGCGGCATCGGCCGGGGCCATGGTGCGGGGCGGGTCGAGTGCCGCCCAGACCGCCTGCCTGGTACATCGGGTCCCGGTCGGGTGTCCGCGGCTGAACGGCGAATTGGCGAATGCTGCGACCAGCACGGGCCCGATCAGATGGGCCAGCCGCCAGCGGGCCGCATAGCCGTCGGGGCCTGGCCCTGCCGTACCGGCGTCCAGGCAGACCTGGACGGACGCGGTGTTGCACATCATGGAGCGGCCGACCGGGCTCGCCCGGTCGAAGTACTCCTCCATGGCGGTGTAGCGCGGCAGCCGCAGCAGCCGCCGCGGTCTTCGCCAGGGCTCGTGTCCGTATCCGACGAGACGTAGGTGGTGGCCGCGCAGTTCTTGCCGTACCGCTGCCAGATCCTCCGCCACCGTTTCCACGCACTCGGTGAGCGAGTCCGCGGGAGGGGAGCTGAGTTCGAGTTGGCCACCCGGTTCCTGGGTGAGCGCGGAGTGCAGCGGGAGTCGTCTCAGGTCTGCCAGAGCGGCGCGCAGTCGCGCCTGGCCGACCGTGCGCAAGGGGTCGAGGTCGTCGTGGACCAGCCATTCCAGTTCGACGCCTGTGCTCCGGGGCGGGCCGTTCTTGAAACAGATGCCGTGCGCTCGGGCCTCTGCCTCGGTCTCGCTGATCGGACGGTCACTCGTCATCGCGGGGACCCCTTGTCGACGGTCGTTGTCGGACAACCACTCCACTGCATCATGTTCGCGCGCAATCCGCATGTGTTTTACGAACACGTGTTCACATGCCGACCACTCCTTTCGCCTGTCTGCCCACCGGTGGCCCGGTCAATCCCCGATCGCGAATATCTACTTCCGGCTGCCACCGGAGGGTGAACATCCCCAACTCCGCGTCGGCCAGGGTGTGTTGGCGGTGACCACCGGCATCCATGATCGTTGGCTCGGGCGGAGCCCGGCCGCCGGGCCCGCGGGCCGCGGCCCGCCGCGATCAGTAGCACCGCCTACCCATCCGGGAGGGCCAGGGCCCGAGGAGGCCACGTTGTCCCAGGGGACCGCCCCCGACCAGGGCCCCTCGGCCGAGGCGGAGACCAGCCGGAGCACGGACAGCGGCGCTGGCGCGGCGCCGCCCAAGGGGCTGCTCCAGCGGATGGAGGAACTGCTCGCCGCCGTGAGTGCGGATCTCGCCGGGCTCGACGCGGATCTGCGGTCGTCCGCCGAGCGGGAGGCCGCCGCGCCCTCCGACATCGGCGGGGCCACCTCCTGAGCCCGCCGCCCCACCCCGCTCCGCCGTCGCGGGCTCACGGGGGCGCCTCCTGCGGCCCGTCCGGGCGCAGGGCCTCGTACCGGCGGAGCAGGGCGCGGACGCGGTCCTTGGAGTCGTCCGTGGCGTCAAGCGCGTCGATGCACTGCCAGTAGACGCGCTCGTCCTCCGTCGCGCAGGCGATCGCCGCGAGGGCGGCGCCCGTCTCCGCCAGTATCGCCAGCAGTAGCCGTAAGGCGGCTGTCGGATCCCGCACGCCGGTCAGGCCTGCCGCGCGTACCGCGTTCGCCCGCGCTCCGGGAGGTTGCGCCGCGTCTCGGGCCCGATCTCCCGCGAGGCAGAGCGCGCGGGCGGCGTCCCGTGACGCGGGGTCACCGCGCACCGCGAGAAAGCCGCCGATGGCCTGTGCCAGGGCCTGCGCCTGCCAGGCCTCGGCGATGACCGCCGCCACCTCGGTGGCCTGCGCCAGAGCGTGCCGGGTCGCCGCGATAAGCCGTGCCGCGTCCATCGTGTTCTCCCCCTCCGTAGTCCGGTTCCGTGAGGACCGGGCAACACTGAGCGTGACGGCTGGCGCTCAACACGGAAAGGGGGGTGGCGAATTCGGTGGACAAGCCGCCCGGTGTGGATAACTCGCTCACCGGAACGGGTGAGTTACGGCTTCGGGAAGCGCTCCTCGTTCCGGTCGATCTTCGCCGACAGCGCTGCCAGCGGGTCGATCCCCAGCGCCTCACAGAACTGCAGCAGATACGCCAGCACGTCGGCGACCTCGTCCTCGACCCGGTGCGCGGTGTCCGCGTCGGCCATGACGCGCGACGACTCCTCCGGCGTGAGCCACTGGAAGATCTCCAGCAGCTCCGCCGCCTCGACGCTCAGCGCCGCCGCCAAGTTCTTGGGCGTGTGGTAGGGCTCCCAACGGCGCGCCGCCGCGAAGGCGACCAACCTGCGCCGCAGCCCCTGCAGTTCTTCGCTCACCCCCCAGGTCTACCGCATGGCCGCCCCCGCCACGGACGCACCCCTACGCCTCCCCCCGCTGCCGCGGTACCCGCGTTCCGGTCTCCGCTCCGCCTGCTCGGGCACCGCGCCGCAGTCTGATCACCGAGACCAACTCCGCGTCCTCGAACGGATCCGCGTTGTACACGGTCCCCAGGAGTCGCACATGGCCCCGGCGTGCGGCGCGCGCCGCCAGCGAGAGGAGTTCGGTGGTCTGGCGGCGGTCCAAGCCGGTGTCCAGGCCGTCGGCCAGCACGGTCATGGCACGCAACGCGGGCGGGACTTCCGCGCTTTGGTCCATCTCCAGTACTCCGGGGCCGGTCAGCAGCACCAACGCCATTGCCAGGAAGCGCAGTTCGCTGTCACCCAGGCGGTCCAGGGGTGTCGTGCCCAGCGGTCCGCGGTCCACGGCGGCCAGCACGCCCTCGTGGCCCGCGTCCCGTAACGCCTGTCGGGCGACCACCAGGCCGTCGACCGGGCCTTCGCAGGCCACCCGGGCGGCGCCCACCAGGGCGGCGTGCCGGGTGCGGCATTCGTCCTGGGTACGGTGCAGCACGGCGGACAGGTTGTCGCAGCCTCCGCGCAACAGCCCGTCGCCCAGCCGGGCGGGCTCCCGCATCCGCCATGGCTGCGGATCGACGGGGAAGACCGCGCGCAGGGCGATGACCACCTGCTCCGCGGCGGCCAGCACCAGCCGCTGCCCGTCCGTCGTACCGGCGACGCGCAGCGGCAGCAGGGCCGTGGCCAACCGGTCGTCGGGCAGCGGCGCACGGGTGACCTGGACCAGGCCCGCGGTGTGCCAGGCGGCCTGGACGGCGCGCCGCGCCGGGTCCCGCAGCGCCGTCGTCAGCAGGGTCCGCCCCGCCCCGGTCAAGCGCTCGCCGACGATGCGGGGTTCCGGCTCGGTCTGCACCGCCACATCGAGTCGTACCGTCCCGACGGGGCCGTCGACCGAGCAGCCGATGCGGAAGCCACGCCGCCGCCGGGTGTCCGGCCGGGTGCTCTGCGGCGCGCAGGCGGGCGCGCCGCCGCGCACCACCCCGTCGAAGGCACCGCCCAGTTCATCGCCGGTGGCCAGCCGCGCCAGGATCGACAGTGCTTCCAGTGCACTGGACTTCCCGCTGCCGCCGCTTCCCGCGATCAACGTGAGCGCACCGAGCGGGAAGAGCGCGTCGCGGTGTGACTTGAAGGCGGCCATCCGCAGTTCGGAGACGGTGGGCCGCGCGCTGCTGGGATTCATGATCGCCGAACCTAGCCACACCCCAGCGCGCCGAACCGTTCCACCCCGGGTCCAGTCCTCCGAAAGGGCTACCGTGAGGCCGTGACGAGATATGTGGCCCTGCTGCGCGGCATCAACCTCGGTTCGCGGAACCGCCTGGCGATGAGTACCCTGCGCGAACTGATCGGCGCCATGGGCGGGAAGGACGTCAAGACCCTGCTGCAGAGCGGCAATGCGGTCTTCGAGCACGCCGAGGCCGACCCCGCCCGGCTCGCCGCGGAGTTGGAGTCGCGTATCGCCGCCGAGGCCGGGCTGACGGTGCCGTGTGTGATCCGCACGGGTGCGGACATACAGCGGGTCGTCGAGCGGAATCCGTTCGCCAGAGAGCTGTCGGGTGCGGTCGCCGGGGTGTCAGTCGACCCGGCCAAGCTCGTCGTGACCTTCCTTTCCGGGCCGCTCGACGCGTCGAAGCTCCCGGAGCTGGATCCGGAACGGTACGCTCCGGACCAATTCCGGCAAGGGGAGGGTGAGTTGTACGTGCATTGCCCGAACGGCATCCGTGACAGCCGTCTCGTCCGCGATCTCAGCGCGGCGCGTCTCGGTGTGACCGGCACCGCCCGCAACTGGAACACCGTCACCAAACTCGCGGCCCTGACCAGCGGCTGATCCGGGAAATTCCAACGACCACGCGGAGATGATGTTCACGGCGGGCCTCGACGGTGCAGCGGAGTCAACTCCGCCTGGAACTATGAGGATCCGCTTTGATTTCCGTATTGCCGCCGGAGGGTGAGTTCGGGATTTGACCTTGGGTCAGTCGCGGATCGCATACTCGCCACGCGGATTCAAGATCCTCGTGTCACACGGGTGCAACATCCGTGTCATACACGGGTACAACATTCCTGTGGGTCGCACCGCCCCGCCCGCCCCGTCCTCTTCCCCCCACCCCGAGGAGGCGCCCCGCCATGCTGCAGGGCATCGACGTCAGCTCCTACCAACCCAGCGATTACTCCACCACGGGACTTTCCTTCGCCTTCATCAAGATCACCGAAGGCCTGGGTTACGTCAATCCGAAGTGGGTCGCCCAGCGCACCACCGCCCGACATGCGGGCCTGGTCACCGGCTTCTACCACTATCCGCACATCGCCAACTCCCCGACGGCGGAAGCGGATCACTTCCTCGCCCAAATCAACCTGGTCGCGGGCGACATCGTCTGCCTGGACTGGGAATGGTACGGGCAAAACGTTTCGCACGACCAAGCGCGCGCGTACAAGGACGCCTGGGTCGCGCACGTCCGGTCCAAGGCGAAAGGCCACCGCGTCGTCGTCTACTGCGACCGGACCAACTGGCTGACCGTGGACACCGATTCCAACTGCGGAGACGGCCTGTGGATCGCCGACTACACGAACGCCGGGCATCCACGCGTCAAGCACCACTGGACCTTCCACCAGTACACCAGCACCCCGCTGGACAAGGATGTCGCCAACTTCTCCAGCATCGCGGCGCTGCGCTCCTGGGCGAGGGTGCCGCACCACCTGGCGGCCGAGGCCGAAGCCGAAGCTCCGGCCCCTGAGACATCGTCAGGCTGATTCCTCGCGAACCGGCTCCAGGATCGCCACGCACTCCACGTGGTGGGTCATCGGGAACAGGTCGAAGGCGCGCAGCGAGACCGGGCGGTAGCCCTCCGCCGCGAAGTACGCCAGGTCGCGGGCGAGCGCCGCGGGGTCGCAGGCCACATAGGCGATACGGCGGGCACCGAGCGACGCGAGATGGCGCACGGTGGGCTTGCCCGCGCCCACCCGTGGCGGGTCGAGGACGATGAGGTCGGTCTCGGAGATGCCGGTACGCGGCAGGACCTGCTCGACCTTGCCGAGTTCGATGCGCACCCGGTCGAGATCGGCGAGGTTGTGGCGGGCGTCCTCCACCGCACGCTTGTTGGACTCGATGGCGAGCACGGCGCCGCGGTCTCCGAGCCGCTCCCGCAGGGCGCCAGCGAACAGGCCGACACCGCAGTACAGATCGAGTGCGGTCTCCCCCTTCCGCGGCTTCAGCCCGTCGAGCACCGCGCCGACCAGGATGTCCGCGGCCTGCGGGTGGACCTGCCAGAATCCGCCGGAGCCGACCCGCCAGGTGCGGCCGATCGCGCGTTCCCGTACGAAGCCGCGGCCGTGCACCTTGTGGACGCCGCCCTGCTCGTCCACCCGCATCACGGACACCGGGCGGTCGAGTTCCACGATCGGCAGCCGCTCGCCGGGAGCCGGGGTGACGATCACCTGGCGGTCCGAGGAACCGGTCGCGGCGATGGCCTCGACAGCGGCGACCCCGGGCCATTCACGGGACTCGATGCCGAGTTCGCTGACGCCCGGTGCGGCGATCAGGCAGTGGTCCACCGGCTCGACCTCGTGCGAGCGGTGGCGGCGCAGCCCGGCCCGGCCCTCGGCGTCCACCGTGTACTGCACGCGGGTGCGCCACGCCGGGACCTCGCCCTTGGCCACCTTGTCGCCGGGCGCGGGCTCGACGGTGCCGTCCCAGCCGGCTTCCTCGGGGGTGAGCCCGGCGAGCCGGGCGAGCTGTTCGGTGATGACGGCGACCTTCAGCCGCCGCTGGGCGCCGGGCGCCGCGTGCTGCCAGTCGCAGCCGCCGCACTTGCCCGGCCCGGAGAACGGGCAGGGCGCCTCGACCCGGTCGTTCGACGCGCGCACCACCTCGACCGCGTCGGCCCGCAGGAACCGCGACTCCTCGCCGCCCTCGGTGACCTGGGCGATGACCCGCTCGCCGGGCAGCGTGTGCCGTACGAACAGCACCCGGCCCTCATGGCGGGCGATGCAGTGCCCGCCGTGCGCGACCGGGCCGACCTCGACCTCGTAGCGCTCGCCGACCAGCGAGCCCCCGGCCGCGCTGTCCTGGTCCTTCGTACGGTTCGTACGGGTGCGGTTCTTCACGGTGCAGGGGCTCCTGAGGGAATTCACAAGGCGGCGCGGCGCCGTCGAGGTTGGCGGTGGGCGACGGGCGGGGACAAGGCGGCGCGCAGCGCCTCCGTTGAGGGGGATGGTGGACAGCCCCTCAGTCTACGTCCCGGTTCACTCGCCACTCACCGGCTGCTTCACCTCACCGGACTGCCGTGGCGCGGTCACCTGGCCGCGGCGCACCGATCCGGGGGCGGTCCAGTCGCGCCGCTTGCGCAACCGGTTCTTCGCACGCTCGCTGGAGTCGAGCTGCCACGGTACGGAGGTGACCATCACGCCCGGTGTGAACAGCAGCCGCCCCTTCAGGCGCAGCGCGCTCTGGTTGTGCAGCAGGTGCTCGTACCAGCGGCCGACGACGTACTCCGGGATGTAGACGCTGACCACGTCGCACGGGCTGCTGCGGCGCAGGCCGCGCACGTACTCGATGATCGGGCGGGTTATCTCGCGGTACGGCGAGTCCAGCACCTTCAGCGGGATGTCGATGCCGCGCGCCTCCCACTCGGCCTGCAGGGCCTCGGTGTCGGCGGGGTCGACGTTGATGCTGAGCGCTTCGACGGCGTCGGAGCGGAACAGCTTGGCGTAGGACAGGGCGCGCAGCGTCGGCTTGTGCAGCTTGGAGACCAGGACGATGGAGTGGACACGGGACGGCGCCACCACCTGCTCACCCGGCTCCTCGGCGACCGACAGTTCCTCGGACACCGCGTCGTAGTGCCGCCGGATGCCGGTCATCAGCAGGTAGAACATGGCCATGCCGAGGACCGCGACCCAGGCGCCGTGGGTGAACTTGGTCAGCAGCACGATGACCAGGACCAGCCCGGTCAGGAAGGCGCCGAAGGTGTTGATCGCCCGGGAGCGGATCATGTGGCGGCGCTTGGCCGGGTCGGTCTCGGTGGCCAGATGGCGGTTCCAGTGCCGGACCATGCCGGTCTGGCTAAGGGTGAACGACACGAAGACGCCGACGATGTACAGCTGCAGCAGCCGGTTGGAGTCGGCTCCGTACAGGTAGACCAGCAGGCCCGCGAACAGGGCCAGCACCACGATGCCGTTGCTGAACGCGAGGCGGTCGCCGCGGGTGTGCAGCTGGCGCGGCAGGTAGCGGTCCTGGGCGAGGATCGAGCCGAGCACCGGGAAGCCGTTGTACGCGGTGTTCGCGGCGAGGAACAGCACCAGCGCGGTGACGGCGGACAGGAAGAGGAAGGGGATCGAACCGTTGCCGAACACGGCCGCGGCGACCTGGGTGATCACCGGGTTCTGGGTGAAGCCGGAGCCGACCGGGTGGCCGCCGCGCAACAGGTCGGTCGCCGGGTTCTCCGCCATCCGTACGTGGGTGTAGAGCGCCAGCGTGATGATGCCGACGAACATCACGACCGCGAGGCCGCCCATCAGCGCCAGCGTCGAGGCGGCGTTCCGGCTCTTGGGCTTGCGGAAGGCGGGCACACCGTTGCTGATCGCCTCGACGCCGGTGAGCGCGGCGCAGCCGGAGGAGAAGGCGCGCAGCAGCAGGAAGACCATCGCGAATCCGGCGATGCCGTGGACCTCGGTGTGGATGGTGAGGTCGGCGGTGGGCGCCTTCATGTGCGTGCCGAGGAACAGCGCCCGGACGGCACCCCAGATGATCATGAGGCAGACGCCGCCCACGAAGGCGTACGTCGGGATGGCGAAGATGGTGCCGGACTCGCGGACCCCGCGCAGGTTCATCAGGGTCAGCAGGGCGATCACCGCGATCGCGCACAGCACCTTGTGCTCTATGACGAACGGCACCGCGGAGCCCAGGTTCTCGATGCCCGAGGAGATCGAGACGGCCACCGTCATGACGTAGTCGACGAGCAGTGCGCTGGCGACGACCAGCCCGGCCCTGGGGCCCAGGTTGGTGGTGGCCACCTCGTAGTCACCGCCGCCGCTCGGGTACGCGTGCACGTTCTGCCGGTACGAGGCGACGACCGTGAACATCAGCACCACGATGGCGACGGTGATCCAGGGGCTGAGGCGGTAGGCAGACACGCCCGCCATGGACAGGACGAGCAGCACTTCTCCGGGCGCGTACGCCACGGAGGAGAGCGGGTCGGAGGCGAAGACCGGCAGGGCGATGCGCTTGGGGAGCAGGGTCTCACCCAGTTTGTCGCTGCGCAGCGCCCGGCCGATCAAGATCCGTTTCGGCAGGTCGGTCAGTTTGGACACCCGAGGATGTTAAGGGTTCGTCAAGATTGTCCGGCAACCCCCACCCCCCTGCGCACTCGCGGAACGCTCCGAGCTGCGGGCGACCTCCCCTCGATGGTCGCGCGTGTGTAGCTTTGGCCCCGGTCTGAGACGCTGGGATGGTCTCGGACGAGATGAACACAGCCGGAAGGACAGGCGTGCACGTCGTAATCATGGGCTGCGGGCGAGTGGGATCCACGCTCGCCCAGACCCTCGAACAGCAGGGTCATACGGTCGCGGTGGTCGACCAGGACCCGACGGCGTTCCGCCGTCTCGGGTCCGGGTTCGCCGGGCGCCGGGTGACCGGGGTCGGCTTCGACCAGGACACCTTGCGCGAGGCAGGAATCGAGGAGGCCGGGGCGTTCGCCGCGGTCAGCAGCGGCGACAACTCCAACATCATCGCCGCCCGTGTCGCACGCGAGATGTTCGGCATCGAGAACGTCGCCGCCCGCATCTACGACCCCCGCCGCGCCGAGGTCTACCAGCGGCTGGGCATTCCGACGGTCGCCACCGTGCGGTGGACCGCGGACCAGATGCTGCGCCGTCTGCTGCCGTCCGGCGCGGAGCCGCTGTGGCGTGACCCCAGCGGCGGGGTGCAGTTGGCGGAGGTTCCCACCTCCGCCAAGTGGGTGGGGCAGCGCATCAGCAAGCTCCAGGAGGAGACCGGGGTGCGGGTGGCGTTCCTCACCCGACTGGGCGAGGCGATGCTGCCGACCGCGTCCACGGTGTTGCAGGAAGGCGACCTGGTGCACGTGATGATGCGCACCGATGAGGTCGAGAAGGTCGAGGCGGCGTTCGCCGAGGGGCCCGAGGAGAGTCATTCATGAGGGTCGCGATCGCCGGAGCCGGCGCGGTGGGGCGTTCCATCGCCGGAGAGCTCCTGGAGAACGGGCACGAAGTGCTGCTCGTGGACAAGAACCCGTCGTCCATCTCGGTGGAGCGGGTACCGCAGGCCGAGTGGCTGCTGGCCGACGCCTGCGAGATCACCTCGCTGGACGAGGCGGCGTTGCAGCGGTGCAACGTGGTCATCGCGGCGACCGGTGACGACAAGGTCAACCTGGTGGTCTCGCTGCTGGCCAAGACCGAGTACGGGGTGCCCCGGGTCGTCGCCCGGGTCAACAACCCCAAGAACGAGTGGCTGTTCAACGAGTCGTGGGGCGTGGACGTCGCCGTGTCCACGCCGCGGCTGATGTCGGCGCTCGTCGAGGAGGCGGTGAGCGTCGGCGACCTGGTGCGCCTGCTGCGCTTCAGCCAGGGCGACGCCAACCTCGTGGAGCTCACCCTGCCGCCGGACGCCGCGCTGGTCGGCACCCGGGTCGGCGATGTCGACTGGCCCACCGACACCTCGCTGGTGACGATCATCCGCGGCCATCGGGTGCTCACCCCCGCCAAGGACGACGCGCTGGAGGCCGGTGACGAGCTGCTGTTCGTGGCCGCACAGGACCGCGAGGAGCAGTTGGAGCAGCTGCTGTCGGTGTCCCGCAAGGACACCGCGAGCTGAGCCGTAAGGCCGTACGGCGTGGGGCCCGGAACCGCTTCGGTTCCGGGCGGCGCGTAGTGCCTCCGCGACGTACTCGTCGTTCTCGAAGGTGGTCAGCACCAGGACCTTCAC